>NZ_AP019551.1:527500-1957762 GCF_009936215.1 Athalassotoga saccharophila
GTTGGCTTAGAAGCAGCCATCCTTAAAAGAGTGCGTAACAGCTCACTGGTTGAGGCACGTTGCGCCGAAGATGTAAGGGGGCTGAAGTCAGGAGCCGAAACTGCGGAACTGAGAAGTTGGTAGGGGAGCGTTGGACAGTAGGGAGAAGGCGTACCTGTGAGGGGCGCTGGACGAGGTCCAAGTGTGGATGCAGGCCCGAGTAGCGAGAGGGAGGTGAGAATCCTCCCCCCCTGAAGCCCAAGGGTACCTGGGGAAGGTTCGTCCACCCAGGGTTAGGCGGGACCCTAAGGAAAAGGCGAAAGCCGTATCTGATGGGAAACAGGTTAATATTCCTGTTCTTGGGAGCTGGAGTGATGTGGTGACGCAGGAGGAGAAGTACCGTGGTCAAGTGGCAAGGCCATCTAAGCGGCGAGCCATGGCGCGCAGGCAAAACCACGCGCTGAAGGTAAGCTGTGACGGGGAGTGGCGCAGCGATGCGTTGCGACGGTATAGATTCACACTGCCGAGAAAAACCGCTAAACGATGAAGGCTTTCAAACCGTTCTGTAAACCGACACAGGTGGGCTGGCATAGAATGCTAAGGGGGACGAGATAACTTCCGCTAAGGAACTAGGCAAAATAGCCCCGTAACTTCGGGAGAAGGGGTGCTTACGATTGTGGGCAACTGCAATTGTAAGCCGCAGTGGAAAGGCCCAGGCGACTGTTTACCAAAAACACATGACTCTGCGAACTCCGAAAGAGGAGGTATAGGGTCTGACGCCTGCCCAGCACCGGAAGGTTAAGGGGAGCCGTGATGAGCGGTGAACTGAAGCCCCGGTAAACGGCGGCCGTAACTATAACGGTCCTAAGGTAGCGAAATTCCTTGTCGGGCAAGTTCCGACGTGCATGAATGGCGTAACGATCTGGGCACTGTCTTAGCGGGAGGCTCGGTGAAACTACAATCCGGGTGAAGATGCCCGGTACCTACGGCTAGACGGAAAGACCCCATGAAGCTTGACTGTACCCTGATATTGTGCTTTAGCGCATCATGTACAGGATAGGTGGGAGGCTGAGAACCGTTCTCGTCAGGGGACGGGGAGCCGGCGGTGGGATACCACCCTTGATGTGTTGGAGTGCTAACTTGAGCCACTGAAGGTGGCAGAGGACAGTGTCAGGCGGGCAGTTTGACTGGGGCGGTCGCCTCCCAAAAGGTAACGGAGGCGTACAAAGGTCACCTCAGGCTGGTTGGTAATCAGCCGTTGAGTGCAAAGGCAAAAGGTGGCCTGACTGTGAGAGCGACGGCTCGAGCAGACGCGAAAGCGGGTCTTAGTGATCCTGTGGCACTGAATGGAAGGGCCATGGCTAAACGGACAAAAGTTACTCTGGGGATAACAGGCTGATACCGTCCGAGAGTTCACATCGACGACGGTGTTTGGCACCTCGATGTCGACTCATCGCATCCTGGGGCTGAAGCAGGTCCCAAGGGTTGGGCTGTTCGCCCATTAAAGCGGTACGTGAGTTGGGTTCAGAACGTCGTGAGACAGTTCGGTCCCTATCTACCGTAGGCGAAGGAGACTTGAGGGGAGTCGCCCCCAGTACGAGAGGACCGGGGTGAATGTACCAATGGTGTACCAGCTATCCTGCCAGGGGTATAAGCTGGGTAGCCAAGTGCAAATTGATAAGCGCTGAAAGCATCTAAGCGCGAAGCAAACCCCAAGATAAGGTCTCCCACTCGAAAGAGGTAAGGGTGGTTCGAGAACAGGACCTTGATAGGCCGGAGGTGGAGGCATGGTGACATGTAGAGCCGACCGGTACTAATAACCCAAGGCCTTAACCTGAAACTCTATTCAGTTTTGAATGACTGTTATGCCGGGTGAGGATACCGGACTGGGAAACACCCGTTCCCATTCCGAATACGGCCGTTAAGCCAGTCCGGGCCGATGGTAGTAAGGGGGCGACCCTTTGCAAGAGTAGGTTATTGCCCGGCTTATTTGTAACGGGACCTTATAGGTCCCGTTTTTATATATCCTCTCTTACAATTGGCATCGTCATGCATCTTGGCCCACCGCGGCCTCTTGATAGTTCGCTCGATGGTATTTCTATTACCTCTATGCCCGCTTTTCTTAACAACTTGTTTGTCACGTAATTTCTTGAATAGGTTATGACCGTACCCGGACATATCGCAAAGACATTTGAACCATCACTCCATTGTTCCCTGTCCTGGACTATGGGATCTTCTCCTCCACACTTTACCATTTCTATCCCACTTAATTTGAGATGTTTTTTGAGTATATTGGAAAGTTTTCCATTCTCAGATTCTATTTTTAGATCTCCTTTGATGTTCTTTATTGAGAAGATCTCTATCTCATCTGTCAATTTTGGATGTATAACGAATTTATCGACGTCCATCATCGTGAAGATCGTGTCCAGATGCATAAAAGCCCGCGTTTGTGGTATGACAAATGCAAGTATCGTTTCAAATCTTTCTTTTGCGAAGATCCTTTTCGATATCAATTCAACGGCCTCCGGCTCCGTTCTTTCCGAAATGCCAATGGCAAGCACTTTTGGACTTAGAATGAGTATGTCTCCACCTTCTATGAAGAATGGATCGCTTAAATTGTAATACCTTGGGATTTCCTCATCTTTAAAAAGTGGATGGTATTTGTACACGTAATCCATAAGAAGAGCCTCACGCCTTCTCGTGCCTGTAGACATTCTGTTGATCGAAACTCCTTTTCCTATCGTCGCGACCGGATCGCGCTGAAAGTAAAGGTTGACCATTGGTTTGATGAAAAAAGGATATTCTTTTCTTACCTGTGCCGAAAGAGAAGAATTCTGCATATCTATTTCATTCGATCTGAGACCGCAGATTATCTTTTCGATGAATTTTTCTTGATCTAAATTTAGAAAGAATTTTCTTATACTCTGCGCAAGTTCGAGGCTGTTTATGTTGTTGAAGACTATGAAATCGTCCAAAAATCTTTCCTTTATTTCCTGATCTTTAAGTACAGTCGAGATGAGATCCTCGACGTATAGAACCTCAACTTCCCTGCTTTTTAAGACCGATGCCATAACGTCATGTTCGCTCTGCGCAACTGTGAGATATGGTATGTCATCGAATAAAAGATCTTGCAGAGAAGAGGGAGTTAGATTTTCTATCTCCTTTCCCGGTCTGTGAAGTAAGACCACTTTCAATTTTCCAACTTCGTTGTATACGTATGGTTTCAATGCATCCTCCTATATACTTTTTAGGTACTTACGTTGCTTTTCTGTCAGTGAATCTATCTTTATTCCAAGTAAATCGAGTTTTGCCTGCGCTATTTCGTAATCTATTTCCTGTGGAACGGAGTAAACCTTATTTTCCATTTTTTTGTGATCCTTCGCTATTTTTATTGCACTTAAGAGTTGAACGGAAAATGAAAGATCCATTATTTCTACCGGATGTCCATCGGCAGCGGCAAGATTTACGAGTCTCCCGTCGGCAATAAGGTAAAGGTGTCTTCCGTTGACTTCGTATTCGGTTATGTTGGGACGTGCTTCACGCTTTGATTTGGAGATAATTTCAAGATCTTTTACTGATACTTCGACGTCAAAGTGACCGGCATTTGAAAGTATGGCTCCATCCTTCATCACTTCAAAATGTTCCTTCCTTATGACATCGGTATTTCCCGTCGTTGTCACAAAGATGTCTCCAATCTTTGCAGCCTCATTCATTTCCATAACGTCAAATCCATCCATGACGGCTTCAAGTGCCTTTATGGGATCTACCTCTGTAACAATAACCCTTGCGCCAAGGCCCTTTGCCCTCATCGCGACACCTTTTCCGCACCAACCATATCCTGCGACAACGACTCTCTTTTCGGCGATGTTCAAATTGGTATTTCTCGTTATCGAATCCCATACGGATTGACCGGTACCGTATCTGTTGTCGAAAAGGTATTTGGTTTGAGCATCGTTGACGGCGATTGCCGGAACCATTAACTGTTTTTCATTTTGAAGGGCTCTAAGCCTTTTGACGCCTGTTGTCGTCTCTTCACATACTCCCCAAAGATCTTTTAGAAGTTCTTTTCTTTCTTGATGAACTGTTATGGTCAGATCGGCTCCATCGTCTATTATTATGTTGGGCTTCGAATCCAAAGTTAACTGAAGGTTCTTTTTGTAAACATCCACGTCATGTGTTCTCTGGGCGTTGACGGTTAATCCTCTGTGCCTTAACTCACTGACAATTTCATCTTGAGTGCTTAAAGGATTCGATCCGGTCACAAAGACCTCACCACCGAGTTTTGCAAGGGATAGGGCAAGGTATCCCGTTTTTGCCTCGAGATGGACTGAAACTGCAATCCTTATTCCCCTTAGTGGGCTTTCTGATTGGTATTTGTCAACGAGTTTGTTTATGACTTTCATTCTACTTGCTACCCATTCCAATTTCGCGCTGCCTATCTCCATTTTTTACCTCCTTAAACTTTTTGAGATATGAGAGAGATCTCTTCATCTCTTGAATCGTAATCCAAAACTTCTGCGTACATTGCGAAATTTATGATCGTATCGAAAAGTTCCTCTGGATTTTCATTTGGGAATTTTTCGGAAAGAAACTCTTCAAGTTCCTCGCGAGTTATAACTCCATTTTCACTTTTTACTATCATATCAAAGATGATTTTTATGATTGGTATCTTCAATATTTGTTCTTTGAAGATCAACTTTCTTTCGTTAACATCGGCATCGAGAAATCTTTTACCGAGTTTTGTGAAGATCACCTCATGACTTGGAGTTTCAACAAAACCCAGCATTTCGGCGGCAAGCGCTATAGATATGGTCGTTCCAAAATCTCTTTTTATCTCGTCTGACAGATCAAAAAGATCGAGTTTCCCTTTGTTGTCGTCTAACACCTCGAGAAGCCCTATTATTTCGCTGACGGCGGCATGAGGTATCGGAGATAATTTTTCTTTTTCCGATGGCATTTCAGGAACATCTGGCATTATATTTGCGGTCAAGACATTGTAGATGGTGTCAACGGTTTTAAGAAAGGCTGAAGACTTTTGATCTCTTGGAAAAGGTAAAGAGTTGTGGTATATGGCCTTTATGCTGCCCGGATTTGAAGTCAGGATGACTATATCGTCTGCCATGTAGACGGCCTCATTTATATTGTGGGTGACGATTATGACATTCGTAAGGCCCGAAATACCCTTTGACCATATGTCTAAGATTTCCTCCCTTAAGTTCTCCGCGGTTAAAGCGTCGAGGGCACTGAATGGCTCGTCCATGCACAAAACCTCTGGCTTTGAAACAAGCGCCCTTGCGAAACCTACCCTCTGTTTCATTCCTCCCGAAAGTTCCCGAGGATAGACGTCTTCAAATCCTTCGAGGCCTATCATATCTATGACATTTGCTATTAATTTTTTCTTTTCCTCTGGATCCATCTCTTCTTTTATCCCTAAGGCTATATTCTCGCTGACGGTCTTCCACGGGAAAAGCGCAAAATTTTGAAAAACCATTGCCATCCGATCGTTAACGCCTAATTGTAATTTTCCCTTGTAGTAAACGCTTCCAGAGGTAGGCCTTAGGAGACCCGTTATAATCCTAAGAAGCGTTGATTTGCCAGCACCAGATGGCCCAAGAATGGCAACTATTTTCCCGGGATCTATTTTTAAATTTATCGATTCGAGACCCACGAAATAAGCCCCACCGCTCATTCTAAATTTCACGGAAACGTCTTTTAATTCTATTATCGGTACGCCCATCTTTTGACCTCCTTTCAATCAAATTTGAATTTTTCAGTTGACCATTTCTGAAGAGGTCTCCACATTAATTTGTTTATCGTTACCACTCCAACGGACATTACTATAACAGATAAGGCAAGCAAATTCATCTGGTTATTGTTCGTGAAGACATTTATAAGGTATCCTATCCCCGTAGCGGTGTAGGTATGACCTCCGACGACCATGTATTCAGCGACAATGCTCGCATTCCATGCTCCTCCAGCCGCCGTTATCATACCGGTTATGAGATAGGGCAGGACGGATGGTATGTAAAGGTTAAACCAAAGTTCTTTTTTTGTGAATTTAAGCATTTTTGCCGCTTCCTTCAATTGATTCGGTATGGCAGATGCACCCGCTATGACATTGAAAAGGATGTACCACTGGGTTCCGAGTAACATCAAGATTATAGAACTCCAATTCAAATTTGGGAAGATCAAAACAAACCACGGATATATCATTGGAGCCGGGAAGGATGCTATCATCTGGATTACCGGCTGCAATCTTTTCGATAGTCTCATGTTCTTCCCTATGATTATACCAACGGGCAATGCCCACATGGATATGGCAACTGCCGTGTATACACGCAAACCCGTTATACCATCGGCAAAGAGAATCGTTAACAATTCAGATCCTTTAATACTCGAAAAGAAAGATAAAAGTTTCCATATGCCAAAGAATGAAATCAGTCCAATGATGGAATAAAAGAGTATATTTCCCCATCTGCTTTCATCTCTTTGGTAATCACCAGATATCACTCTTGGTTTGAACTTTGGAGTTATTTTTCTCAAAGTTGTAAGTTCTCTGAAAAACATGAGCGCGTGAGAACTTTTAAGTACTTTCAAAATGAGAGATTTTGGTTCATCTTCGGAAGCAACCTCGTCCATTTTGAATTTGTCTGCCCATGCGACTATGGGTCTCCAGAAGAAGAAGTCTATCGCGAGAATCATTAGCATCATCGCTATTATCGCGTAAATTTCTCCTGGAACGTATCCTTTGTCCATGGCAACTCCCATGTAAGATCCAACGCCCGGGAGGATAAAGGTTTTGTCTCCAAGAGAAAAGTATTCGGATACGACGAGAAAGAACCATCCTCCGGCCATCGACATCATGCTATTCCACACAAGGCCGGGCATCGAATATGGCACCTCAACGTTCCAAAAGATCTTCCACTTTGAGAATCCGTAGATCTTGGATGCTTCTATCAAATCACGCGGGATGGATTTTAAAGACTGGTAAAAACTGAAGGTCATATTCCATACCTGTCCTGTGAAGATCATGATTATCGAGGCAAGTTCAAGTCCTATATTGCTATGTGGGAAGATGGCTATCATGGCGAGTAAAACTCCGGGGAGGAATCCTAAAACTGGCACTGATTGTAGGATATCAAGAAGAGGGATTAAAAGACGTTCTGCGTATCTGTTACGCGCGGCCGCATAACCGTAGGTAAGGGTAAAGATCAAAGAGAATCCATAGGCTATAAAGCCCCTCGACATTGAAAGAAGTGTATAGCCTATCAAGGCTATGGGCGACATAGAGATCGTCGCTTGTGCGACCATCGTGCCGGTCCATCTCGTGGCGAGTTCTATAACTCCCCACGTTAAAAATACGAGTATCGCCACTACAACTGCATCGTAAATTGAAAAGTGGAGGATCTTCTTCTCGATCGCACGAACCATTGTCGATCATCTCCAACACCTCCTGCTGACGGTGAAAAAATCTTAACACATCGCGTGTGAAAATATTTAGGCTTGAATTCTGAATATTGAGTAAATTGATTCTAAATTTTTGCCCACTTTCCGTAAGAAATATTTGAAATCTCACCTTTTTCTTCTAAATATGAAAGTATCGCGCTTTCAAAGGATCTGAAAAGGTAAAATGTACCGAAATTTAGAGGCACATTCATTTCAAAGCAAATTTCTTCAACACTTTTTGGAGTCTTTAAAAGATCAAAGGTCATACTTATAAAGTTATTCAGCGCGTCTTTTGTCGCCTTTATATCGTGAGATGGATCTGACGATGGCTGACCGTGAGAAGGAATGTACAGATCCATATTTGAGTTTTCTATTTTTTCAATTGAGTTTATGAATTCTTTAACGTTTATAAGGTAAGGATAAAGATATTTCTTTACTATTTCCTCTCCAAAATACGCATCACCGCAAAAGAGTACATTTCCAAACCTTATACCCGTCATTCCAACTGAATGACCGGGAAGGGGAACGAATTCAAAACCTGACATTTTAAAATCGCTAAAACTTTTCACTTGAGACTCTTTTGCCTCGAAAAAAGATCTCTTCAATGCCTTCGGAGGGTTTGCTCCGTAAAGGTAAAATGATTCCATGGATGGATTTTCTATGAGAAATCTTTCCCTTTCATCTGCGTAAATACTCGCACCTTTTAGCGCGAAAAAACGATTCCCCTGAATATGATCGGCATGTGAGTGCGTGTTGAACACAAAGTCGATCCTTCCCACTTCTTCGGAGATCTCCTTTGCGAACTTCTCATTCGATCCCGTGTCTATAAGATATCTTTTCCCTTCGTATTCTATCACGCCAACATTTGTGTTTCCTCTTTTTACAAAAAGAGATTCATTTATTCTTTCCATGACCCCTCCTGTCTAAGTTTTGTAAGAATCTCATTTTTTTCTTTATCAAGAGGAGATTTGATCGTGATTTTGGAATTTTTATTTGGATGAGTCAAAGATATCTCTGAGCAGTGTAGAAAATATCCCTTGAGTTTATAAGTGCTTCTAAATTTTTTGTTGTCTTCTCTATCGCCGTAGAGATCGTCTCCGACAACTGGAAAGTTTATCAACGAAAGATGCCTTCTTATTTGATGCCTTCGCCCTGTTAAAATTTCCGCCTCAACAAGTGTGTATCCCGTGAAAAAATCTATAGGTCTTACACGCGTGAATGCGGATTTATCGTCAATTGGAGTCGTTATCTCTTTTTCTTCTTTTAGAAGACCCTTGACAAGCGTGATGTATTTTTTGTCTACCTGACGAGAGGAAATCATGTAAGAAAGTTTTTTTGCCGTATCGTAGTTCTTTGCGACGATTATTATACCAGATGTGTACTTATCAAGTCTATGAACAAAGAAAAATTCTTTCATTTTTCCGATTAGAACGTTGTAAAGAGACTTTTCGACCTTGGTGCCCGGTTGGACCGATAAACCCGAGGGTTTGTTGAAAGCCACAATATCATCATCTTCGTACAGCACTTCTATGTCCATTTTGATGGGAAGATGGGTAGGCGTAAGCCTACCGTATCTTTTCATTATTTCATCTTCATCGCCATTTAGTTTTATGAGTATTCTTTGCCCTTTTTTGATTCTTTCGGCACCGTTTTTTATCCTCTTCCCATCAACGGTGACTTTTCCCGATCTTATAAAACTTTGAAGGGCCGATAACCTTATCGAGGGATACTTTCTCCTTAAAAATTTATCAAGCCTTTCTTCGTCCCTCTCTTCGATTATCTCGGTAAAAAAGAAATTTTGATTCATGCCTTTTTCGGTCCCTTTATGCTTTTAACTATACCAATAGCGATTATCATGCAGGCAATTCCTATTGAGGCCCCGCCGATAACGTCGAGTAACCAGTGAACGCCAACGTAAAGCCTATCGTAAAGAATAGACAAGATGAAGAGAGAAATTACGATCGATATAGTCCAAGAGAGGGCCTTCGGCAATTTCGATTTCAAAACAAAATAAGCGATCATGCCATAAAGCGCAAATGCGCCGACGCTATGGCCGCTTGGAAATGAATAAGATGTCTCCGGAACGAGTTGGGACAGATTTGGACGCGGGATTGCGTAAATGTATTTAAGACCTTCTATTAGAATTCCGGCCAAAGTCAAAGATATAAAAAGCATGAGCGGTTCTCTCCATTTTTTAAGCAAAGAGAGTATCACAACTACGATGAGCCCTATAACGATATCGTAGATGGTGTCTGTGTACTTGGCAACGGCTATAAAATATGGATTTAGAATGTGATGCCTCATCCCTATGACGGCTTTTTCGACGAAAATATTGAGACCATTTGCGAATCCAAACTTTTCGATCAATCCCAGCAAGATGCCTATTCCCAAAAATATCACAAACCATGAAAAATACCACCAAAATTTTCTCAAAACAAACACTCCTTCCTTGACATTTGCTTTTAAATGTAGTACTATATATTTAGCACTCGATTTAATAGAGTGCTAAGGTGATCGAATGGAACTGAATGAAAGGCAGAAAAAGGTACTTTTTTGTGTTGTTAATGAATACATAAAAACCAAAAAACCTGTCAGTTCGGAAAGGGTAATCGAGAATACGAATATTTCTCACAGCAGTGCAACTGTAAGAAACGATTTAAGAAAACTCGAGTATCTCGATTACGTTAAACATATTCACACATCTTCCGGAAGGGTCCCTACGGATAAGGGATATCGTTTTTACGTTGATTCCATCTTCGAGATATCCCAGGACATGAAAACTTCAAAAGACATGGAGATCTTTCCGAATTATCCTCAGGGTAACTTCGATCAGGTCATAAATAGAGTTTCTACTCTTCTGGTCAGGACCGTTCCGGTTATGATCATAATAACCAAACCTGTTTCAGACAGGATGAAGATAAAGGCTATAAAAATTCACAGAACCTTTGAAGATTATATCACAGTCGTTCTCTTTACAGAACTTGGAATGATCAAAAATCAGACTATACCCAAAAAGTTAACGGATGAAAATATCAGGGAAATAGAGAGAATGTTAAACACGGCCATCGTTGGAAGAACGATAGATGAGATACGTGCGAATATAATCGGATCCCGATTTGAAGAAGACAGATGGCATGGTACAAATGTTGAGAGCACGATAGAGATTCTCAAAAACCTTATAGAAGATTCTGGAGAGGACAAATATATAATAAGAGGCATAGAAAATCTTATAGACGATGAAAGTATAGATCAAAATGTCTTAAGAAATCTTTTGAGAACTCTTGAAACACCAAATAAGTTTTACAAATTTTTGCAGGATTATGGAAAGGTCGAAGACATAAAGATCTTCATAGGAAGTGAGCATCCGCAACCTAATATGGAATCTTTTGCATCTTTCATAGTGCCTTACAAAGTTTTTAACGAAGAGATAGGTTATGTCATATCTATAGGAACGAAGTCAATAGATTATCAAAGGATAATAAAACTCACTTGGTACATTGGAAATAGGCTGACGGAATTGCTGACCTTTCTTTCGAGAATAAATGAAACGAAGAGGTGATAAATGTGGAAGAAAAAAATGAAAATAGCGCAAAAATAAATGAAAATAAGGAAAGTGAAAATAAAAATCAAATCATAGAAGAGTATGAAAAGAGAAATAAAGAACTTGAAGAATATGCCAAAAGAATGAAGGCATCTCTTGAAAATCTAAGGAGAGAAAAAGAAGAAGAGGTAAATTACGCCATAAGTTATGCGAATCAAAAACTCGTCGAAAAACTCGTGGAAGTGCTCGACGAAATGGAAAGACTTTTGAACAATTTCAGTAATAAAGATTCGCTCGATTACGTGGCACTTCAGATGATGTACAAAAAATTCAAAAATACCCTCGAGGCCGAAGGATTGAAGAAGATAGAAGCAAATGGGAAATTCGATCCATTTGAACACGATGCCATTGAACGTGTTGAAAGTCCGAATCATGAAGATTGGGACATAGTGGAAGTAACGCAAAATGGCTACAAGTTCAGAAACAAAGTTATAAGACCCGCAAAGGTAAAGGTAGCCATGCACGATTCTTCAAATTCGAATGAGGGATGATAATTTTGGCAAAGAAAGATTATTACGAAATTCTTGGCGTTTCTAAAGACGCCTCTACCGATGACATAAAAAAGGCGTACAAAGATCTCGTCAAAAAATGGCACCCCGATCTCCATCCTGAAAACAAAGAGGAGGCCGAGGCTAAATTCAAAGAGATACATGAGGCTTATGAAGTCCTCTCAGATCCTCAAAAGAGGGCTCAGTACGATAGATTTGGATATGTTGGCCAGCCACAGGAAAACTTTGGTGGCACAGGACAAACTTTTAACCAGGAAGATTTATTCGGTGGCTTTGAAGATATATTTAACATGTTCTTTGGCCAAGGAATGCGCCGTGAGGAGAATGTTTCGAGGAGTCTCAGAGGAGAGGATATTTATCTGACGATTCAAATAGACGTAAAAGATGTGCTCTATGGTTCTGAAAAAGAGATAGAATACACGAGATACGAAACCTGTCAGGCATGTCACGGTACCGGTGCAAAGGATGGAACGGCCTTCAAGACCTGTCCGAAGTGTCATGGAACGGGAGTTTTACGCGTCCAGCAAAGGACATTTTTCGGTGTTGTGACAACGCAGACAACGTGCGATATGTGCGGTGGAAGTGGAAAGATAATAACTGAAAAATGTCCCGTGTGTGGTGGACGGGGAAAGGTAATTGTCAAAAAGAAGATAAAGGTAAGAGTTCCTCCCGGCGTTGAGGATGGAGGAAGATTGAGAATTCCAAATGGAGGTCACGCCGGAGAAAATGGTGGACCGTACGGAGATCTCTTCGTCATTTTGAGAGTCAAAGATATTCCGGGAATAAAAAGAGAGGGACGGGACGCTTACAGCGAGGTAGACATAGACTTTGCCCAGGCCGCTTTGGGATCGGAAGTAGAGATAGAAGGCCTTGAAGGCAAGGAGGTTCTTTCGATTCCTCCGGGCACACAGCCAAATACCATTCTCAAATTAAAAGGAAAGGGCTTTCCATCGCCGAATGGAGGGTCCCGCGGGGATCATGTTGTAAAGGTAAATGTGGTTATACCCAAGAGACTTTCCAAAGATCAGGAGGAACTTTTGAGAAAATATGCGGAACTTTCTCACTCTGGGGTAAACAATAAGAGGCATGGTTTCTTCAGATAGGAGTGAAGGACCTATGGATGAATTAAGAATAAGAAAGGCGAGGATATATTATTACAAAATTTACAACATCGCCGATTCTGCAGACCTTGAAAAGGTAATTTCCTTTTCTTCCAATTTTAAAGGCATAAAGAAGATGAGATTTGAGAGGGTAGGATCGGATGTCATAGAGATACAAAATCCCCCTATTCAACTTTATATAGATGAATATCATCTCAAAATTGACGAAAATGATGTAAAAGTAACCGTTAAACTCGAAATAAATGAACTTGGTACGATGACGGTTATTGTCCAGATGGATGTGGAAGGGGATATTCCGACTTCCTTTTTCACAAAAGTTCAAAAAGAGTATCTTTCCAATCCGAATGAAAGTTTTAAAGTAGAAGAATATTTCAAAAACGGAATAAACATTCTAAGTCCTGTTTTCAAGGGAAGGTACGAAAAGTTCTCTCCAACCCTTGAGCATATAATCTATTATGTGGAAAATTTCGATAGGCCTGTAAAGGCAAGAGAACTTTTGAATGAATACAAAGATTTGCCAGAGTTATTGCACAAAAGCGATAAGAAACTAAGTGTTCAGGTGAAAAACAGAACTTTCAGACATGCATTTTCTTATTACGCAGATGACCTCGTGGTTATAACAAATGACAGTTCATTCGTCTACGATCCCGAAGGCAGCGATGACATAATAGACATCCTTGACTTTTTGAACACGCAACTCGTAACGATAAGATACTACGATGAATTGCTCGAGGTAAGAATGCATGAGATAAACTTGAATGATAAGCCAAACAATTCGCTCATGGAGATCTTCAAAATAAGAAAACATAACAACGCAAGCAAAAAACTTATCGCCCTAAATGTAGAAGTTAAATCGGCCGTTGAGCACGCCAAAAACGCAATTCACGTAACCGAAGATGTTTACTACGCGAGAGTATACATGAACGCAAGACAAATTTTTGGATTGAATTTGTGGGAAGAAAGCGTGGAAAGGAAACTCGAAGTGGTCAACGATACGTACAACATGATCCAGTACAACCTTTCACACGCATTCGACAATTTCCTCGAAATAGTCGTTATAATACTCATCTTCATAGAACTTTTAGCATTCTTCAAGTAAAACTTTAAATCGCTGTTTTTTTCTACGCGCCCCCCGCCACATGCCATTATCTGACATCGCTGCAATTCGGCAAAATTGTTTCAGTATACCTTTTAAGTTTTAAGTATATTTTGGGGCTTGATTTTGGTAACAAGTTCTAAGAATTCATCTTTGAAATTGTCGTAAAGACTGACAAGTGGCAAATTTATAGACTGACCAAGGCCACAGAAGGAAGTATCACTTATCTCCGTAGAAAGTGTTTTTATCCTCTCGATATCCTCTTTCTTTCCCATTCCCTTTGAAATTCTATCCAACAATATGTAAAGATCTCTTGTGCCTTCCCTGCAAGGCGTACACTTTCCGCATGATTCATGCATATAAAATTTGACGGCCTTTTTTGCTATGTCGATCGCCTTATTTTGATCATCGATAACGAGAATTGATCCCGATCCCAGGGATATACCATCCTTTATTGATTCATAATCCACGGGAATATCGAGTTTGTCCGGCTTCACAAAGGTACCGGCCGTTCCTCCGGTCTGAACCATCTTCAAACTTCTTCCATTTGCAACCCCGCCCCCAAAGCCATATATGAGTTCTCTAAGGGTGCATCCCATCGGGAGTTCAACGATACCTCTGTTCACAACATTTCCGACGAGTGAAAAGACCTTTGTTCCCTTTGATTTTTCGGTACCATACCTTCTGAAGGCATCCGGCCCATTTAAAATTATCCATGGAACATTCGCAAAAGTTTCGACGTTGTTTATAAGGGTAGGCTTTCCGTAAAGTCCGTGATCTGTCGGATAAGGAGGCTTAATCCTTGGTCTGCCAGCCTTTCCCTCGAGCGATTCCATAAGCGCGGTCTCGTCTCCGACAACGTAAGATCCCGCACCTGGCCTTATGGCTATGTCAAAGGAGAAGTCACTTCCGAAGATGTTCTTGCCAAGCAATCCGTATTCTTTCGCGTCATTTATTGCTTTTTGGATTTTCTTTATAGAATTGTAGTATTCACCCCTTATGTATATATACCCGATGTCCGCGCCTATTGAATACCCCGCTATTGCCATGGCTTCTATAATGGAGTGTGGATCCCCCTCGAGTATCAATCTGTCTTTGAAGGTGCCCGGCTCTCCTTCATCGGCGTTGCAAAGTACATACTTTTTACTGTCCTTTGCCTTAAAGGTCATTTCCCATTTCAACCCCGTCGGAAATCCTGCGCCGCCTCTTCCTCTCAATCCCGAGGCTTTTATCATTTCTATGACGTCCATCGGCTTCATTTTCAAAGCGTTATAAAGCGCTTTGTATCCATCTCTTGCTATGTATTCTTTTATATTTTCTGGATCTATAAGACCGGCATTTCGAAGGACTATTCTTGTTTCTTTCAATTCCATCCCTTTTGCAGGTCTTATCTTTTCTTTCTCCACAAGGAATTTGGAAACGATCCTACCCTTTAGAATGTGTTCGTTGAATATTTTTTCTAAATCGTCGATCGAAGAGACCAAATAATAAATGTCTTCGGGAAGAACCTGGAACAGAACACCTTTTCCGTAAAATCCAAAGGTCCCAGTTTCTATAACGTCTACCATTTTGGAAAGGTTGTATTCTTTAACCCACTCCTTCATCGTCTCTTCGTAGGATCTTGAACCGTTAAGTAAACTGTTGGAATCAGTGGAAAATAAAACGGTCATTGCCTTCATTTTCTATCACCCCTGTACTTTTCGATTATCCCCTCGATCGATTCGACCGTGAGGTTTCCGTAGGTATCTCCATCTATCATCATAACGGGGCCAACACCACATATTCCAAGGCACGATGTTTGCTCGAGTGTAAAAAGACCATCCCTTGTCGTCTGACCAAAATCGATTTTCAAAATATCCTTTAATTTTTTTTCTATTTGTGGACCTTCAACTACATGACAGGGAAGACTTTCGCACAGTCTTATGAGATGTTTTCCTCTTGGTTTGGTAGAGTACATGCTGTAAAAGGTTGCGAGTTCATAGATTCTTTCTATCTTGACGTCTAATTCTTCCGCTATCGCCTCGGCCGCTTCGAGAGGGATCGAATTTTCAAATAATTCCTGAGCCAGATGAAGTGAACTTAAGATCATATCCCCTTTTTCAACCTGTTGCGTTTTCACTTCTTTTATTCTACTCCTCAAAATCTCGACCTTTTCCATTTCCATGGTACCCCTCCATTAGTGATTTTTTTAACAAGATTGGCTTTACTAAATGGCGGAGGTGCTGGGACTCGAACCCAGAAGGCACTTAGTGCCACCGGTTTTCAAGACCGGCCCCTTAGCCGATTCGGGCACACCTCCGTCTTTTGTTATTTTAACATCTTTTGATTAAAAAAAGCAATTATTTTCCTTGCGTTACCTGATTTTTTCCGTTCTCTATTTTGGCTGTTTTACTTGCGTTCATTCCGTGCATCAATTTTTCCTTTGTTATTATTGCTTTTTGAGTTTGTGGATCGAATGCCCTCATCATCGACATGTCAAAGACTAAATCCATCGATTGATCGATCTGTGCCTCGGTCTTTGGATCGACTGCGGCGACTATTATATCGTTTCCTATTCTTGCGTGTAGCATGGTTTGGTTTCCGAGAGGTTCTATAACATCTACCTTGACATTTACGGTATTTTCGGGCGTCGCGGCTACGGCAAACATCTTATCGTAAATGTCTTCTGGCCTTATTCCGAAGATTATCTCTTTGTCCTTGTAATCTCCAAGTTCTTCCTCGTAGATTTTTGGCACTTTAATGAGGGATCCATTTGGCAATTTAACCCACATTGCGCTGTCTTTCCAAAGAAGGGTGGCTTTCAAAAAGTTCATTGAAGGAGAGCCTATGAATCCTGCGACAAAGACGTTATCCGGATAGTGATAAATATCGAATGGCGTGCCTATTTGTTGGATCACGCCGGTGCTCATTACGACGATCTTGTCAGCCATCGTCATAGCCTCGACCTGATCGTGCGTGACGTATATCATTGTTGCGTTGAGCCTTAGGTGCAATTTTTTGAGTTCCGATCTCATCTGGACTCTTAACTTTGCGTCGAGGTTTGAAAGAGGTTCGTCGAAGAGGAATACCTTCGGATTTCTAACTATCGCGCGGCCGACCGCAACACGCTGCCTTTGACCTCCAGAGAGTTGCTTTGGCTTTCTGTCGAGGAATTCTTCTATTCCGAGAATCTTTGCCGCTTCTCTTACCCTTCTGTCTATCTCATCTTTTGGAAAGTGTCTCAATTTAAGTCCAAAAGACATGTTTTGATAAACGTTCATGTGAGGATAAAGTGCGTAATTCTGGAAGACCATCGCTATGTCCCTATCCTTTGGTTCAACGTCATTTACAACCTTGTCCCCGATTTTAATAGTTCCCTTCGTTATCTCCTCGAGACCTGCTATCATCCTCAAAGTCGTGGTCTTTCCACATCCCGAAGGACCGACGAGAACACAGAATTCCTTGTCGGCAACATTTAAATTCGCATCTTTGACAGCCTCTACCTTTTTTTCGTAAATTTTCCACACATGTTCCAAAATTACATCTGCCATCCTTACACCTCCTGATTATCCTGATCGTCTTCAAGCATTTTATCAACCGGATCTTCCGGTGCGCCGCTACCGACATCGAGCGTGTATATGTCCTTGACCTGTTCCAAAAAATCCATTATCTTGACATACCTTTCGTAATTTATTACGCTCACTTCTGGAACGCCATTTTTTGTTATGACTACGTCCTGATTTTTAGCCTCTGAAATCAACTTTGAAAGGCCCGCCTTGGCATCGGCAACATTGTAAAATTTCAGTTTGTTGAGCATACGATCACCTTGACTATGATTATAGTCATATTTTTGATCAAAGTCAATATACCAAATATTTTACTCGCACTTGACTTTTTAAATCAAAGAGTATATATTAAAAAATAAAGATTTTGAAGGTGTCTCATGGTAGAGTTGATATTTAGCCTGATCGGAATTATCTCCTACATATATCTCGGAATAAGAATAATTCCAATGAGGATAAAGTTTGCCGCCTTTCTTTATCTTCTCTTTTTGTTCATCTTTCTTGTGGCTTTGGTGATAATGAATCCTTATTTTTTGATATCGTGGTCCATTTTTACACTCTTTATTGGAATAATCGTTTTTATTCTTGTAAGATGAGGTTCTCCTATTGACATTTCAAAATCAAAGTATTATAATTAAGTAAGTTAATTAATGGAGGCGGACATTGTGAAGATTCCCCTTTTTGATTTGACAAGACAATACAAGGAATTGAGAAATGAAATGATCAAGAAGATAGACGAAGCCATATCAAGTGGCGTTGTTATAATGGGTCAAAATGTCGAAGAAATAGAAGAAAGGATCGCAAATTACATCGGAGTCAAACATGCCATCGCTGTAGGCAATGGAAGTGATGCCTTGGTCTTGGCGCTCCAATCCATGGGGATCGAAAAAGGCGATCGCGTTATCACTACCCCTTACACGTTTTTCTCAACAGCAAGCGCAATAACAAGACTTGGTGGAATACCCATCTTTATCGATGTTGGAGAAGACTTCAACATAGATGTGGGTCTTGTCGAAAAAAAGATAAAATCGGATAAATCGATTAAGGCCGTCATTCCCGTTCATTTGTTCGGAAAAAGTGTCGATATGGAATACCTTAAATCGATTTGTGATAAATATGGAGTTAAAATTCTTGAAGACGCCGCTCAATCTATAGGGTCAGAGGCCTTTGTCGGTGGAAAACGTGTAAAGACTGCCTCAATTGGAGATGCTGGAATCCTTTCTTTCTTCCCCACGAAAAACCTCGGAGCATATGGCGATGCTGGAATGGTCCTTACCAATTCGGACGAAATTGCAGACAGGGTGAGAATTTTAAGAGTTCACGGATCTCACCAAAAGTATGTTCATGAAGAGATAGGCTACAATTCTCGAATGGATGAAATACAGGCCGCCATATTGAATGTTAAGTTTTCTCACCTTGATATGTGGATAGATAAGAGAATAAATGCGGCATCGAATTATTCAAAACTTCTTGGGGGGGATACTGTCCTTTGTCCTGCAGTTCCAAAAGATAGAACTCATGTTTTTCATCAATACGTTGTAAGAACTGAAAGAAGAGAAGAACTTAGAGAATATCTGACAAATGAAGGCATCGGTACGGCGATATATTATCCTATTCCTTTGCATTTACAGAAATGTTTTTCCTTTCTGAATTACAAACCGGGAGATTTTCCCGTTGCCGAAAAACTTTCTAAAGAATCTCTTGCAATTCCCATGTTTCCGGAAATAACATTTGAAGAGCAGGAATATGTTGCAAAAAAAATAAAGGAATTTATGGAGGAAAGATCATGACATTAATGGAAAAGATCACTTCGAGAAAAGCAACTGTAGGCGTTTTAGGGCTTGGTTACGTTGGCCTCCCACTTGCCGTAGAAAAGGCCAAGGCCGGTTTCAACGTTATCGGCTTTGATATACAAAAGAGCAAGGTGGATATGGTAAATGCCGGACACAATTACATAGGAGACGTTGTCGATTCAGATCTTGAAAAACTCGTAAAGGATAAAAAATTAAGGGCGACAACAGATTACGATGAAATAAACAACTGTGATGTCATAACGATATGCGTGCCGACGCCTCTCGATAAATTCAAGCAACCGGATTTAACGTATATAGTTGAGAGCACAAAACAAATAAAAACACGCCTTCACAAAGGCATGCTTGTAACGCTCGAGTCGACCACTTATCCGGGTACAACGAATGAAGTTGTCCTTCCAATACTCGAAGAAACTGGTCTTAAGGTTGGGAAGGATTTTTTCCTTGCTTTCAGTCCTGAACGTGTAGATCCGGGAAACCTCATTTACAAAACCAAGAATACCCCAAAGATCGTCGGAGGAGTTACTCCAGAATGTACCAAACACGCCAAAGCCATGTACGAGGCCATATTGGACGCTCCGGTTAAAGTTGTATCTTCGCCACGTGAGGCGGAAATGGCCAAAATACTTGAAAATACATTCAGAATAGTCAATATCGCACTTGCAAATGAGATGGCGCTTGTATCACACAGAATGGGTATAAATTATTGGGAGGTCATCGATGCGGCAGCGACAAAGCCTTTTGGTTTTATGCCATTTTACCCGGGTCCTGGCGTTGGAGGACACTGCATCCCGATAGATCCATTCTATCTGACCTACAAAGCGAGAGAATACGATTATCACACGAGATTAATAGAATTGGCCGGAGAAATCAATGACTCTATGTCCGAATACGTTGTGGAAAGGCTTTCAGATCTTTTGAATGACAGAAAAAAATGCATGAATGGATCGAAAATACTCGTCATGGGTGTTGCGTACAAGGGAGACATAGACGACATAAGGGAATCCCCAGCACTTAAGGTCATTGAACACCTCGAGAAGAAGGGATCGGTGGTGGTATACCATGATCCTTACATACCTAATTTTGTACATAACAACAAAAGGTATGAAAGTGTGCCTATAACAAAAGAACTTTTGGATTCGATCGATGGCGTGATAATAACCACGGCACACAAAAAGCGCGTCGATTACAAATTCTTGATCGAAAATGCGCCTCTTGTCTTCGATACGAAGAATGTAACAAAGGATATTGTTCAGAAATATCCAAATCTTTACGTTTTATAAGGTGAGATTATGAAAATAAAAGGCGGTCTTATTGGTTGTGGAAGAATAGGGACTCAAAAGCATTTAGAGGCGGCCATAAAAAATTCTGATATCTTTGAATTCGAAGCCGTCTGCGATCCTGTTGTAGAAAGGGCTGAAAATGCCGCCGCCATTTTAGATCGCGCCGGTCTAAAGAGGCCAAAAATTTACACCGATCACAGAAAAATGCTCGAGGAAAAACTCGATTTCGTTTCCATAGCGACGGAATCTGGAAAACATAAAGATATAACTGTAGAGGCTTTGAAATCCGGAAAACATGTGCTTGTCGAAAAACCTATGGCTCTGTCTATAAAAGACGCGAGAGAGATGTGTGATGTCGCGAAAGATCGCAAATTAAACCTTGGAGTCTGCTTTCAAAATAGATTCAATCCCGCGGTCCAGGAATTGAGAAAGAAGATCGAAAGTGGGGCTTTTGGAAGACTATTTCATGCCAATATAGCGGTAAGATGGAACAGAAATAAAGCCTATTACGATCAGGCACCATGGAGAGGAACTTGGGCTATGGATGGTGGTGTGCTTTCAAACCAATCAACTCACGGTATAGATCTCCTTCAATGGATGCTTGGCGGTGAGATGAAAGAGGTTTACGGCTACATAACAAACCTTAACCATCCGTACATAGAAGCAGAGGATCTCGGAACGGGCATTGTTAAATTCAAAAATGGTTCTGTAGGAATCGTCGAGGGAACATCCAACGTTTACCCGCGAAATTTGGAAGAGGTTTTTTCGATCTTTGGAGAACGAGGCACAGTTGTCATAGGTGGTATAGCAACGAACAAAATCCTTACGTGGAGATTTGAAAATGAAGAACGCCATCCTTTTATGGATTTACCCGATCCAGAGACGGTCTACGGGTCGGGCCATATACCCCTTTACAAAGATTTCATTGATTCGATAAAAGACGGACATCCTCCTTACATCACCGGTGAAGAGGGGATGAAGGCTCTCGAGATAATTTTAGGTATCTATCAATCCTCTCTTTACGGGCGACCGGTGAGCTTTCCGATAGACTTTTCAACGAATCTCATGTCCCCCCTTCGAAGGTAAGAAGCACGGATATCCCGTGCTTCTTTTTTTATTTGGAGGAATAAAATGATCGAGAGAATAATTGAATTCGCAAAGGAAAAAATGGAAGGATCTCACACCTTTGATCATGTCCTGAGAGTGGTAAGATTCTGTGAAATCATAGGTCAAAATGAAAATGCGAGGATGGATATCTTGATTCCGGCAGCCTATCTTCACGATATCGCAAGGCCACTTGAGGAAAAAAATGGATCTATAGATCACGCAAAGGCAGGATCGCAGATGGCATTTGAGTTTTTAAAAAGCATTGAATATCCCTGTGCCGCAGAAATTTCCTATGCCATATCTGTTCACAGGTTTTCAAAAGGTCTTATTCCAGAAACTCTTGAGGCAAAGATTTTGCAAGATGCGGACAGGCTTGATGCCATTGGCGCAATGGGAATATACAGGACGATAGCCTATTCAGCACTTAACGGCAGAAATGTCGAAGAGACGATAGCGCATTTTGAGAATAAAATTTTAAATCTTAAGGATTTGATGCACACAAATACGGCAAAAAAGATGGCCGAAAAACGCCATCAGATAGTCTTTGAGTTCGTTCGGGCCCTTAAGGAAGATCTCACGCAAATTGGGAGACAAATTTGACTGCCTGAGGCGTTTTTGGCGTTTTGAAAAATTCATGTGGAGTTGTGTCTTCAAGTATATATCCATTACTCATGAATAGAATTCTATCGGACACCTCTCTTGCAAATCTCATTTCGTGGGTGACTATTATCATCGTAACACCTTTTGAGGCAAGTTCTTTCATGACATTTAAAACCTCAACTGTCATTTCTGGATCAAGGGCCGATGTAGGCTCATCGAATAAAATCAGATCTGGCTCCATCGCCATGGCACGTGCAATTGCAACCCTTTGTTGTTGACCACCTGATAGTTGTGAAGGGTAACTGTTTAATTTTTCTCCGAGTCCGACACGTTTAACCCACTTTCCGCAGATAAAAAACAGTTTTTTGGATTTATTTGAAACTCATGTTTTAAAATTGAAAGTGGGAAATGATTAGAGTCAGTAATAGCCAAAGAAGCATTTGCTGTAACCTTGACGCACATCACAAAGATTATACCACTATTTACCGTTTCGGATAGAGTCCATTGATTTATGCCTTTCTGCTGCTATGATCTATTTGAAAAAGACAGCGGAGGTAGAAAAATGGAAATCACTACAAAGCAACTTGATCACCATGGACTTGTGGCTGGGACATTTGATAAATTTGAAATGGGAGAGGTCATTGAAAAGAGAATACCGAAAGTCCGGAACTTCAATCTTTCAACGTCTGCGATAATAAAAGCGATGATCATACTCGGGCTTGGTTTTGTTGACAGGAGATTGTACTTTGCAGGGAGTTATTTTGAGAACTGGGATGTTGAGAAACTTTTAGGCGAAGGAACTAAACCGGAAGATCTTAACGATGACGCTCTCGGCAGAGTGCTTGACAAGATTTATGATTACGGTCCAACGGAATTATTTCAAGAGATAGCGGCGCACGCTTTGAACAAACTTGAAATGGATGTTCACCTCGTTCACACCGATACCACAAGCGTGAGTGTAAGCGGCAATTACGAGATGGAAGACGGGACGAATGGTTTTAAGATCACCTTCGGTCATTCGAAAGATCACAGACAGGATTTGAAACAATTCGTGATAGGGATGGTTGTAAATCAGCATGGAATGCCGATGTTTGCCAAAACATACAACGGGAACGAATCGGATAAAGAGTCGATCAAAGAAATGGTCAAAGCAATCAGGAAGAACATTGACAAAGACAAGAAAGTCTATCATGTGGCAGACAGTGCTTTCTACACTGCGGAAAACATTAGCGAACTCAGAACAACATACTGGATAAGCCATGTGCCGTCTACGATAAAAGAGGCTGAAGAAATGCTAAATAAAGAAGTTGAATTTCGTCCGACCAAAATTGAAGGATATGAAGTGTATTCCGAAATAAGCAATTACGGCGGGATAAAACAAAAATGGATAATGGTGAATTCGAAATATCTTAAAGAACAGGAACTGAAAACATTTGACAGGCATTTGAAAAAAAGCAAGACAGAAGCGGAAAAGTCATTGAAAAAGACTGTGACGAAAGAACGGTATTTTTGTTCTGAAGACGGAATAAACAAGTCCAGACAATGGATGGAAGCTCATCCTCTTTTCAAATACGACAAGTTTGAGATAAAGAGCGTAAGAGTCAGAACTGACGG
Organism: Athalassotoga saccharophila; assembly: GCF_009936215.1. Classification (GTDB taxonomy): domain Bacteria; phylum Thermotogota; class Thermotogae; order Mesoaciditogales; family Mesoaciditogaceae; genus Athalassotoga; species Athalassotoga saccharophila. The sequence goes on from NZ_AP019551.1 coordinate 551,210, forward strand.
GAAAAGAGGAAGGCCTAAAGATGGGGATCCGACGATAGAAATGTATGAAATAGATGCTGAGATAGGTCTGAATGAAGAAGCGGTTGAAAAGGCCAAAGCAAAACTCGGAAGATTCATACTTTCAACGAACGACATTGAACTTGAAGATGAAAAAGTGCTCGAATATTACAAAAACCAGACAACGGTCGAAAGAGGATTCAGGTTTTTGAAAGACAAAAGTTTCGGAGTAAGCGATGTGTATCTGAAAAAGCCCGGACGGATTCAGGCACTTGTGATGATAATGGTATTGACGTTATTGGTGTACTCGCTTTCGGAATGGGAAATAAGGCGCACATTGAAAGAGACAGGGCAAACATTTCCGAATCAGTTGAAAAAGCCGACAAACAGGCCGACATTCAGGTGGATATGTCAGAACTTCATGAACATAACCGTTGTAAATGTGGTTACAGATGGGCAAACAACCACACAGATAGCGAATTTAAAAGATTTGCAGATCAAAGTGATAAGACTTTTGGGAGTTGAATATGAAAAATATTATTTCTGATCAAAGATGTGCGAAATGTGGGGTTTAAGCCATAAGGTAGCAATTTCTTTTGATCTTTCCTTTTCTATCTTTTTTATCTTGACGAGAGGATACATGACATTTTTGAGTGCATTCATGTGTGGAAAGAGGTTATAACTTTGAGAAACGAAAGCCATTTTCATTCTTGCTGACCTTACAGTAAAAGGATCGGGGGTAAGAAGTTGGCCTTTGAAAAAGATTTTGCCAGAATCGTATCTTTCCAAAAAATTTATACTTCTTAGGAGTGTAGATTTTCCCGTTCCCGAAGGGCCCATTATTACAACAACCTCTCTCTCGTTGACACTCATGGAGATGTCTTTGAGTACTACATTTTCTCCAAAAGATTTTTTTAAATTTTCTATTCTCAGTATCTCGCTCAAGGTATTGCAAACCTCCTCTCGATTATTTTACTTGCAAAACTCAAAACGTAAGTCAGAGTAAAATACATCAACGCTACTGTTATATAACTTTCGAATGATGCAAGGGCCATCGTTGCGACCTCATTTCCCCTTTGAGTTAACTCTTCTATTGCTATGACAGATGCTAAAGAACTGTCCTTTATGAGGCTTATGAATTGGCCCGTCAGTGAAGGAAGGGCATTTCTGAAGGCCTGCGGAAGGATTATATCGAAGAATTTTTGACCTTCGCTAAGTCCGAGTGCATCCGCAGTTTCGAATTGCGCTTTTGGAATCGACTGGATCCCACCTCTTATTATTTCCACTATGTACGCTCCCTCAAATGTTGAAAGGGCTATGACGGCGGCCCAAAATCTTGGAAAATCGAAGATAGTACCTATTCCGTAATAGACGAGAAGTATTATCACAAGCAAAGGAATATTTCGAAAAATGGTAACGTAAACGCCAGCAAGGTCCCTAAGAGTTTCATTTTTGGAAACTCTTGCTATGCCTCCGAGGACTCCTATGACAAAGGAAAGTAAAATGCTGAATATTGAAATTTCAAGAGTTATGAGCATTCCCATCAAATAAAGTTTTATGTAATCAAATGGCACTATATTCCAGTGAAATGGATACTGCAAAGAAATAAGATAATACATTCCTCCAAATGCCGCGATCAATATGATCGCGGTAGAGAGTTTTCCAACCCATCTCATTCAGACCACCTACGAATTCGGTTTGTAATTGACAAACCATTTGTTGTAAAGTTCTTGCCATTGTCCGCTTGCCTTTATGTACGTTATAAAGGTGTTTATCCAGTTGAGAAGTTCCTGCTCATTTTTCTTTATTGCTATGCCGTAATTTTCGTTCGTAAGTGTCTCATCTATCGTGGCGAGTTGATCGTATTTTTCTACCATGTATCCAACGTAGGTTGAATCTGCAACGGCGATATCGGCTTTTTTCATAGCAACCTGCAATGCGGCCTCATCCATTGTGTTGAATTCGAGTATTTTTGCGTTTGGGAAGATCTTTTTTGCCGCATCTTCTCCCGTTGTTCCTATCTCAACCGCTATGGTTAGATTCTTCTGATCTTGGAGGCTTTTGACGGTTGGATTGGTATAAACTGATTTGTTGTAGAGAACTTTTTGACCTATGGTAAAGTATGGAATGGAAAAATCAACCATCAGGGCTCTTTTGGGAGTTATCGTCATTGCCGATATTATCATGTCGAACTTTCCAGAAACAAGAGATGGTAAAATTCCTGACCATTGCGTAGGAACTATTTTGAGTTTGACTCCAAGTTCATTTGCCATCAACTGTGCCATATCAACGTCAAAGCCAACGTAGTTACCGTTTGAATCTACTCCCTCAAATGGCATGTAATGGACATCCATTCCCACGGTCAGATAACCAGAAGAGATTATCTTGTCAAGCGCGTCTGCACTCACCACCATTGTAAGAATGACAAGAGAAAGTAAAAACAACGTGAAAAATTTACCCATACAACACCTCCTTAAGATTTTTGAATATAAAAAAGGCCACATCTTTTCTGATGTGGCCCGGTGAAACCTTCTCACGCACGATCAAGAAGCCGCTTCACCGGGCGGTTGCTTGACGTGCTTTCTATTTTCAATTATTGAAAATCTTTTCACATTTCCCCCTTGGTTCAAGATTTGAAAATATCTTATCATCGATGTTTGTTCAATGTCAATTAAAAAATGATTAAGTTTTGTTTTCTTATTTTTTCTATGGCAAAAATATACCAAACTCAAATTAAAAGTCGAATGTTCATTACCGTAAGCGGAAGGAAAGATGGCACGAATGGTGACGAGTGAAAGCACTAATTGATGATTGCAAATTTAGGATTGCAAATTTTCAATTTTTAATTCTCAATTTCTACCCGCCATAGGTTACCTGTCTAATATACCTCGCTATCCTCTCACGATCTTTTCTATGTTATAATATAATGAATTAACATTGAGGAGGTCTTAAAGTTGGAAGTAGAGGAGACCCTTAAGGAACTTATATTTTCAGAAAAAGATGCGCGTTCCATTGTTGATAATGCAAGAGATCAGGCAAAAAAGATATTGTCAAAGGCAAATGAAGAGGGAGAATCTTTGATCGAGAATAAAAGATCGGAAGCAAAAAGATCTGCCGCGGAGATGATCCAGAAGGCCGAGGAAGAAGCCCAGATGAAGTCAAGGGAAGCCATTCAAAAAGCCTTGAATTCAGTTGAGAGCCTTAAAAGGCAATATGCATTGATAAGGGAAGATTTCATTTCCGACTTTGTTAAAAAGTCTTTGAATTTAAAGGTTTGAAATTGAGATTGGATGAATTTGAATACGATCTTTTGAAATTCGTAAAAGATGAGTCTTTGATAAAAGATGGAGATTTTGTCCTGTTAGCAGTTTCCGGCGGATCAGATTCGATGGCAATGATGCATGCCTTTTCCAAAATAAGAGATCGCCTTAATGCCGATTTTATCGTTGCACATCTAAATCACATGATAAGAAAGGAAGCCGAAATCGAGGGAAAAGGCGTTAGCGAGTTTGCAAAAAGTTTAGGATTTGAATGCGTTGTTGAATCGAGAAATGTTCCTGAGTATCTTAAAAACCATAAAGGCCTTTCGATTGAAGAAGGCGCAAGAATTGTAAGATACGATTTCTTTGAAACGGTTGCCTCAAAATACGGTGCGAATAAAATAGCGACTGCCCATCATCTTTCGGATCTGACTGAAAATTTCTTCCTAAGACTTTTCAGGGGAAGCGGTGTGGGTGGGCTAATAGGAATGAGCCCGATAAGAGGTAAATATATAAAGCCTTTTTTGATTTTTGATGAACAAAGCATAAGAAATTATGTTAAAATCTATAGAATACCTTTTTTTGAAGACAGAACGAATTTCGATACAAGATACTTGCGAAATAGGATAAGACACGTCTTAATTCCAGAAATAAAAAAAGATTTTTGCCCCCAGATAGAAAAGATGGTTTTCAACATTTCAACCATCCTCAAAATGTATCAAGATCATCTGGGCAAAGAGATATCTGAAAAATTCGACCTTAAAATTGTAAATGACAGGATATGTTTAAAACTCGAAGATTTACGAAAAGAGGATGATCTCGTTCTTTCTGAACTTTTTAAAATGATCTTGAATGAGATGGGGATCGATATATCGAACAGAAAGATAGAATCTTGTGTTAAGATCGTAAGGGAAAATGGCCATCACGAGTTGAACCTTGGACGCGGTATTTACTTGGTAAAAGATAAAGATCTATGCGTGGGCAAAAAGGAGGAAGAGATTTCTTGGAGTCCGTTAGAACTTTTAGTGCCGGGTTCAGTCCAAATAAAGGAATTATCTATTAAGATATATTCCGACCTTGAAGAGGGAGAGATAAATCTTGGAGATTCTAAAAATCGTGTAACCATCGATGCTGGAAAGGTAAACTTTCCATTGGTAGTCAGACCTGCAAAGGATGAAAGGATAGTTCCATTCGGAATGAAGGAAGAGGTAAGGGTGAAAGATATTTTGAAAAAAAGAGGAGTTTCTGCAGAAATGAGAAGGATATTTCCTGTGGTTTCCCAAAAAGATGGTAAAATCGTCTGGATAGTGGGAATAACTTTTTCAGATGATTTAAAGGTTACAAGGGATACTCGAAAGATTTTAACGTTAATACGGGAAGGAGGCGCTTTTTGATGCCAACACCAAATTACACAAAGCAAACAGGCCCAAATTGGAGAACCATACTGATATATTTTCTCGTCATAGTCATGTTCTTTTTACTGATAAGACTTATGTGGCCTCCAACCAATCCTGTTACACAGATAAGTTTTACGAATTTTCTATCGATGGTAAATCAGGATCCCACTCCGATCGCTTCGGTTGTGGTTGACTCAAGTGGAAATACGACTGTAACGACAAAAAATGGCACTATATATAGTCTGTACGCTCCATGGCTTCTTACCAGTAACTCTCTTGTAGAGACGATGTCTTCGAAGGGAATAAGCGTTGTTGCAAAACAGGCAAGTGATTCGAGCGTATGGATAAATGCGATATTTTACTTTGTCTTGCCTTTAGTCATCTTGATGATCTTCTGGTGGTGGATGATGAGAAGGATGGGTAGCGCTAATTCCCAGGCCTTCAGTTTTACAAAGAGTCCGGCAAAGGTTTACAAGCCTTCCGACAAGAGGGTAACCTTTAAGGATGTCGCTGGAGTTGATGAAGCAAAGGAAGAATTAAAATCGATAGTTGATTTTTTAAAAGATCCTCAATCTTTTAATGTCCTTGGAGCAAGAATGCCAAAGGGAGTTTTGCTTGTCGGACCTCCTGGAACAGGAAAGACTCTCATAGCAAGGGCCGTCGCTGGGGAGGCCAACGTTCCATTCTTTCACATGAGCGGATCTGATTTCGTTGAGTTGTTTGTCGGTGTGGGTGCTGCAAGGGTAAGGGAACTCTTCAATCAGGCAAAACAAAATGCACCTTCCATAATATTCATAGACGAAATAGATGCCGTTGGCCGTCAAAGAGGAGCAGGACTTGGTGGTGGTCACGACGAAAGAGAGCAAACCTTAAACCAGTTGCTTGTCGAGATGGATGGATTTGACAATCAAACGGCCGTCATAGTTATGGCTGCCACAAATAGGCCAGACATTCTCGATAGCGCTTTGCTCAGACCTGGCAGATTTGATAAAAAGGTTATTCTTGATCCGCCCGACATAAAGGGACGCGAGGAGATTTTGAAGGTTCACATGAGAGGAAAGCCCATCGATCCGAATGTTGATGTCAGTGTTCTTGCAAGAAGAACTCCCGGCTTTGTCGGAGCAGATCTTGAAAACCTTATAAATGAAGCGGCATTGCTTGCGGCCCAGAGAAAAAAGAAACAGATAACTATGGAAGAACTCGAAGAAGGGATAGACAGGGTAATAGCAGGCCCCGAAAGAAGATCAAGGGTTGTAAGCGAGGAAGAAAGAAGGGTCGTTGCCTACCACGAAATAGGTCATGCTGTAGTTGGAGCCGTTTTGCCAAATGCCGATCCAGTTCACAAAATTTCTATTGTGCCCAGAGGAATGCATGCCCTTGGTTTCACGCTCCAACTTCCAACGAGGGACAAGTATTTGATGTCGAAAGACGAGATGCTTGACAGACTTGCAGGAATGCTTGGAGGAAGAGCGGCAGAAGAACTCGTATTTCACCAAATAACTACCGGAGCGGCAAATGATCTCGAGGTTGCAACCAAATTGGCAAAGGACATGGTTTGCAAATACGGTATGAGTGACACGATAGGGCCAGTCTCATGGGGAGAGGAAGGCAGTGAGGTCTTCCTTGGAAAACAACTTGGAAGAATGCCAAATTACAGTGAAGAAACGGCCGCAAAGATAGATTACGAAGTAAAGAGAATAATCGAAGAAAGTTACAAACGTGCAATGGACATCTTAAAGAAATACAGGGAAAAACTCGACGAAATAGCCAAAATATTGCTTGAAAAAGAAACCATAGAAGGAGAAGAATTAGATAAACTACTAAAGGGTCAACTTAATTTGGATCATAACGGTAACGACTCATATTCAAAGACAAAAGAGGTTGCAAGAGAAAATAACTGAGATATTTTTAAGGAAGAAAAATGGTGGCGGCATACCAGTGGCTCTTATCTTTCCAAATGAATATGCCGCCGCAATTTCAAATTTGGGTTTTAACGCTGCTTTCGCAGCATTTGAGGAATACGGTTTTTCGTGTGAACGTTTTTTTTACTCAAATGGAGAAGTAAGGTCTTTGAGCGGTAAACGTCTGAGAGATTTTAAAGTATGGGCCTTTTCGATCTCATTCGAGATGGATGTTCTTAACATTTTTGATATTTTTGCGCATGAAAAGGTTGAGATTCTTGCCGAGAAAAGAAAGGGGAATCCTTTTGTTATTTTCGGCGGAGCGATGACTTTTTTTAATCCAAACGCTTTCTGGCACGTTGCGGATCTTATTCTTCACGGCGAAATAGAAGGAATGGGAAATGTCCTTGAAAATTTAAGAGACACTTTAAAGGCACAATGGTCCGAGATTCTCGAGAAAATGGTTAAATTTTCTGATGTCTCTGTTCCCGTGATCGGAAAAAAGGCCGTTAATCTTGCCAAACTAAGAAACCTTTCCATGTCTTTGGGAAGTTCTGTCTTTCTTTCCGAAGAAGGTGTTTTTGGAAAGACTTATCTTATAGAGATAGAAAGAGGATGCATTCATCGCTGCAGTTTTTGTGTGGCTTCGAAGATATACAATATTGTGCGTTTTATGCCTCTCGAAGAGGTGAAAAAAAGAATCTCCGAGGCCATTGATTACACGGACAAAGTCGGCCTTGTTGCGTCGAGTGTTTCCGATTACCCTTATTTGATGGATCTACTTGTCTGGTTGAAGGACAAGGTGAAATTTTTAAGCGTCTCTTCTTTGAGGCTTGATGCGATAAGTGTCGAACTTGTTAAGATCCTCGAATCGATGGGAGACAGGGAGATAACGTTTGCCCCCGAGGCCGGTACTCAGAAAATGAGAGATTTGCTTAACAAAGAGATCGATGAAGAGGACATAAAAAGAGCCATTCAAAATGTTAAGATGGCGGGTCTTAGACGTGTAAAGATGTATTTCATATACGGTTTGCCAGATGAAGATCAAAGCGATTTAAATGGTATAATCGACGTAGTTAAAATGGTCAAAGATGAAGGAATAATTCCTTATGTGAGTCTTAACCCTTTGATACCAAAACCATTTACGAATTTTGAGAATTTTCAAATGCGATCCTCTAAAGATTTAAAAGAAAGGGAAAGATATCTTCAGTCAAACCTTGGGAGGATCGGAGTCAAAAGCAAGTTCGAAAGCGTAAGACTTTCAAGAATTCAATGGGTACTTGCCACGGCAAATGAAGAGATCTCTTATGAACTTGCGCGAAGGAATGAAAGATTGAAATTCATTCAAGATATAGAAAGGGAATGGCAAGCCGAGCCGGTGTGGAAATATATCGATATTTCATGGAAAAATGCGGAATTTGGAGAGTTGAAAATTTTAAAGGAGGGATAATTAATGTTAAAAAAGCGAATACTCGTCGTTGATGATGAACCTTCAATAGTAGAACTCGTCAGTTACAACCTGAAAAAAGAAGGGTATGACGTGCTTAAGGCTTACGATGCAGAAAAAGCACTCGAGATAATAAAGGAAGAGGAAATAGACCTGTTCATCATCGACGTTATGTTGCCCGGCATGGATGGCTTTGAACTCGTTAGAACTTTAAGAAGCGGCGATAAAAATAGGGATAAGCCTGTTATATTCTTGACTGCAAAAGGTGAAGAATTCGATAGAGTCCTTGGCCTTGAACTTGGTGCGGACGATTACATAACCAAACCTTTCAGTGTAAGAGAATTGCTTGCGAGGATAAAGGCTATCTTCAGAAGAACAGATCAGGCTTTGACGAAGGTAGAAGAGAAGCCTAAAAAGATCTCCGCAAAGGATCTCGACATAGACCTTGAAAAGTATGAAGTTAAGGTTAGGGGAAAGCCGGTTGGTCTGACGCCTCTCGAATTCGATCTTTTAAGATTTCTTGCCGAGAACGCTGGTAAGGTCTTCAGCAGGGACGTTTTGCTTGATACACTTTGGGGATACGATTATTACGGTGATACAAGAACCGTGGATGTCCACATAAGAAGGCTTAGAACAAAGATAGAAGAGGATCCTTCGAATCCTAAATATATAGTTACCGTAAGAGGAAAAGGGTACAAATTCAAGGATCCGGGTAGCGAGGATTAACTTTGGAAGTTTTGACGATCTTTTTTGGGATTCTTTCTCTTGTTTTTTTTGGGCTTTTCATTTTCTTTTATTTCATCCATAAGAGGAATTTAGAGATATTGAACAGTATATCTCATATAGTCTCCTCCAAAGATGGCGTACCGGTCATAAGGCTTATAGATGCCTTGAAAGAGATGAAGGAAGATCTCGAATCAAGGTATTCGGAAGCGACAAAAAGTAGAGAAAACATGAGGATAATTTTGGAAAATGTAAATGACGGTATAGTGATCGTCAATGGAGAAGGAAAGATTATGCTGAGCAATTCCAGCGTGTGTAAGTTCATAGGGATAGAAAATTGCGCTTTGGAAGGCAAAAAGATCGTTGAAGTCTTTGAAAATTACGACATCCTTAATTTCATCGATAAGAATTTGAAGAATTTCACGACAGATTCGTCTGAATTCGCCCTTGTCTATCCCCAAAAGCGTTATCTTAAATGTGATGCGATACCAGTCGTTTTGAAAGAAAATGAGAAGGCACTTATAATCGTTATAAAGGATGTCACAAATGAGAGAGAACTTGATAATTTCAGAAGGGAGTTCATTTCTAACGTCTCTCATGAGTTGAAAACGCCTCTGACATCTATTCATGGATACGCCGAAACTCTTATGGATGATGATTTCAAAGACGTTGAAATGGTTAGAAAATTTCTTGGGATTATAGAGAATGAATCCGCAAGAATGAGCAGATTGATAAACGATCTGCTTGATCTTCAGAAATTAGAAGAGGGAAAGGCCGAATTCAAATTCGAAGAACTCGACCTTTCGAGAGTTGTGGATTACGTTTCGAGAATAGTAAAGCCGATGACAGAATCTCTCAACGTTGATCTTAAAACGTCGTGCAAGGATCACATAAAAGTTTACGGAGATTTCGACAGACTTGTTCAGGCCGTCTTGAATCTTACAGATAACGCCATAAAATACACCTCTCAGAAAGAAAACGGGACAAAACTCGTTGAAGTCATATGCGAAAAGATAGATGATAAGAGTTGCCAGATAAAGGTAAAGGACACAGGCATTGGCATACCTGCCGATGCCCTGTCCCGTTTGTTTGAAAGGTTTTACAGAGTCGATAAGGCGAGATCAAGAAAGGTGGGCGGCACAGGCCTTGGCCTTTCGATAGTTAAAATGATAGTTGAGGCTCATAAAGGAAAGGTAGAGGTGTCGAGTGAGGTCGGAAAGGGGAGTGAATTTAGGATAATTCTACCCCTTTCCGAAACCGTAAACGATAGCGATTCTGTCCCTGCCTGATATGTCCTTTAATATTTCGTATCTTCCAAACCTTTCGAAAATTTCTTTCAAAGATTTTCTAAATGGATGCGCTATTTCAAAGTAAAACCTGTGAGCCTTATAAGTCTTTAGAATTTCGATGTAAATTTCATTTCCGCTTTCCCCGCCCACAAGTGCCTCGTACGGCTCGTGCAGATCTGAACTTTTCCATTCGTCTATTGTAAGGTACGGAGGATTTGAAACAACGACTTCGAATTCCTTTTCTTCAGATATGTGAATCCTCTCGTAGATTCCGAATTTTCTCGCATTAGAAAGGGCTAATTTTATGGCCTCCTGGTTTATATCCTTTATCCATACATGGGATTCGGGAAGAGATTTTGCGATCGAGATCGCTATAACCCCGCTTCCCGTTCCAAAATCGAGAAATTTTTTCCATCCCTCAATTTTTGCGTCTTTTATGACCTTCTCGACCAATTCTTCCGTCTCGGGACGCGGGACGAGTACCTTCTCATTGATATCGAATTCAAGTCCCATGAACTCCTTTTTTCCAGTAAGATATGCGATGGGAATGCCTTGAGATCTTTTTTCTATCAGAGATATGTACTTTTCAAAGGTTTTTTCGTCTACTTTGAAATCAAGATGAGAGTATATCCAGTTCCTTCTCTTCGAAATTGCAAAACACAAAAGCATCTCCGCGTCTAAGCGCGGAGATAGAGATTTGTCTTTGAGGTATTTCGTTGAAAAATCTAAAATGCTTTTGATGTCAAATTCCAAGTTTGGCCCTCAGTTCGGGATCTATCATGTCCGGTGTCCATGGCGGATCCCACACTATTTCAACGTTAACCGATTTTACGCCTTTAACGGCCTGAATTGCGTACTTGGCATCTTCCGTTATCATCGCCGTAAGTGGACAACCCATAAAGGTCATCGTCATTTTGACGTTGACATCGCCCTCTTCGGAGACGTCTACCCCGTAAACAAGTCCCAAACTCACGACATCAAGCCCTATTTCGGGATCTATAACTCCCCTTAAGGCCTCCAAAACATCTTCTTTCTTTACCATCTTACACCTTCTATATCATTATCTTTATGGTACTGCTGTTTTTGAATGGCTGGAAGACATTCTGTAACCAGTTAGACCATATCTGTGATTGCTTTTGAGAAAGCAACTGCTGGATTATCTGAGACTGAACCTCGCTAAAACTCTGAACGGAAGGTCCTTTTTTGCCGATAACCTTGAAAAGTTCCCAAGAATTGTTTACCTGAACAGGACCTATGATGTCTCCTATGTTGGCCGCAAAGAGTTGAACTTCAAAATCTGGCATATTTGGAGATTGTGGGATCCATCCGAGATCGCCGTTGTTGTTCTTTGTGTTCGTATCAAGGGAATATTTTGCCGCAGCCGATTCAAAGGTTATCTTTCCAGATTTGATGAGCGCAAGCACACTTGCTGCCGTTGACTGGCTGCTTAAGGATATATGCTCGACATCTATCTGTGGAGGATTCTGGAATGAACTTATGTTCGAATTGTAATATTGCTGGGCTTCGGCCGTTGTAACCGTCGCGGAACTTGTAACGACCTTCTTCAACTGATCAAGCGTCATTGAAAATTTCATCGTGAAAAGTGAATCCTGTTCGAATTGATTTATGTCTCCGTACCCCTGCGACTGGAGATACTGAGAGAATTGATCTTCGGTTATGTTGTACGCGGCAAGCATTTGGGCGACCTGGGCTTTTACCTGTGCGAGAGCCTGAGCGTCTGTGACGACTATGTTGTACTTTTGTTTTGCAATTTGCTCCATTAAAACGGAGTCGACAAGATTATTCAAGACGCTTCTATTGTAAGCGGCAAGGAAATTAAATCCGTCTTTTGTTGTCGTCATGAAATTGTACATTTGCGGATTTATGTTCTTCAACTGGGCAAGTGTCGGAGCAACATTTGAAGCCATGTCGAGTATATTCGCGTATATGGGCTCACCGTTAACTATCGCTACAACCGTTGTCGTTGAAGAAGAACCCAAAAGCAAAGATGTTGATGGTGTTGTCGTCGTGGTTGCATCAACTGCAAATACAGCAAATGATGCGAAAATTGCGATTACAAAAAACAACGCTACTTTTTTCAAAACTTTTCACTCTCCTTCTTTGGATTTTTTCCAAAATTCTTCCATTACCTCAAGTGACTTTAGTTCTATACCTTCATTTTCTGCCATTTTATTCATCTTTTCAAACCGATTAACGAACTTAGTGGTGGATCTTCTCAAAGCACTTTCAGGATCTATTCCCAAGTGCCTTGAAAGGTTTACAACCGCAAACAGAAGATCTCCTATCTCTTCTTCTTTTTGGGAAGGACTCTTTGCATTCTTTACCTCTTCTATCTCTTCGTAGACTTTATCGTAGACTGGATCTACTTCTTTCCAGTCAAAACCGTACTCGGCAGCATTTTCTTGAATTCTTCTCGCCATCGAGAGTGCAGGAATGACGGGATTTATTTCTCCAAGTTTGGTTTTTGGCTTGCCCTTTTCCTTAGATTTTATTTCTTCCCATCTTTCGTAAGAATATCCCTTTTCTGAACTGAAAACATGTGGATGTCTTCTTATCAACTTCTCGTTTAAATTTTCAACCACATCGTAAAAATCAAAACTCTTTTCTTCTTCAGAAATTATAGATTGAAAGACTATCTGAAGCAGAAGATCTCCGAGTTCTTCTTTGAGTTTCTTTTGATCGCCAGAGTCTATAGCCTCGACAACTTCAAAACTCTCTTCGATTATGTAAGGTTTAAGAGAAAGATGCGTCTGTGCCTTGTCCCATTCGCACCCGTTCTTCGATCTTAAGACTCTCATTGTTTTTAGAAGTTCTTCGATTGAATTCGAGTTTCCCATCATGCACTCATCCATCATGCACTCATCTTCAAAATTATTATCTCTATTCTGTCAGAGGCATCTTCGGCCCTGTCTGCTATGTCTCCTATCTGAAGTGCGAGTTCCCTTAATTGGATTTTACGCGCGAGTTCAATGTTCAAAGTGAAGACTTCTTTTATAAGAGATCTTTCTATCCCATCGCCGGTATTTTCCCATCTTTCCACCTCTAAGACTGCGTTCTTCGATTTATCTATGTTTTCAAAGAGATTTTCCACGGCAGTCGCGAGTGCTTTAAAGGATTCAACGGAACATTCATATTCTTTTATGTATTTGTCTCTGAGGGAATCTGGTATTTTAAGGTTTTGAAGGTATATAACGTCCGCGACAGTTTCGGCCTTATTTGCAACCTTGTCAACGGCTTCTATGAGGCCAAGCATATCGCCTCTCGACTGGGCAAGAAAGGCTCCAGAATACATCAAAGTCTCGGCATTCCTGCGTATCGAATCTGCCTCGCTTTCTTTTTGTCTAACAGTTTTAACTATATCGGTGCAATCTTCATCGCACGATAATTTTATTATTTTAAAGGTTTCATCTATAACCTGTCCAACCATGTTGAGGTGATCTCTGAATAGATTGATGACCTCATTTTCTTTTTTACCAAAGAGCAAGGACATTTTTTACCCCCAGATTTTCATTACCATGTATATTATAACAGCAATGGTACCTGTTATGAAAGGAGTTACAAGCCATCCACTTACGATCCTTAAAATTGTCTTTAAACTCACGGTTTTGATACCATTTACAATCCCAACTCCGGCCGTGGAACCGACAGAAGCCTGAGCGCTCGATATAGGTATTCCCAAAAATGAAAAGATCAAAAGAGAAGTACCTTCTCCGAAGATTGCTATCGAAGAATCAAATGGCTCCATAATAGTTATGTCTTTTCCTATAGTCCTTATGACCTTTTTACTCGCCGTCAAAAATCCAAGCGCCATGGCTATGCCTCCGATCAAAAGTGCCTCTTCCCGGCCAAAGAGTCCTTTTCCAACGAAAGGACCGGTTATATTCGCAAGGTTATTTGCTCCCAACGAATAAGACGCATATATGCTGAAGCCGAAGGACATAAGCCTGACCACAGTTCCCCTTAACCTTAGCGATTTCAAACGGTTGTAGAAAAGCGATATCACGATGTACGAAAACACGGCTATCACCAGAGCGCCAAAAGGGGTTATAAGCCACGATATCGCGACTTTACCGACGATCCACCAGTTAACATCGCGCTCGACAAGTCCGACTCCAACAAGTGATCCTATAATTCCTTGTGTTATGGAAGTTGGCAAAGAATAATGAGTCATTATAAGAACAACTATGGCCGTGCTAAGGGCAGCACTGACAGAGATATCGAATGTAACGTGTGTTACAGAATTCATCGTCGATATTCCCGAATCTCCACCAAGAAAGGCTCCCAAAAATATGAAAATTGCCCCTGTGATCGTGGCCACCCTGTACTTAATTATGTCGGAGGTGATGAGAGGACCGAAGATCGTTGCCATATTGTTGTATCCCAAGGACCATCCCAAAAGCATGGCCGTTGCAATCATCAAAAGATCGCGTAACAAGTGCTTCCCCTTCTTTTTCATTAGTTCGTACTTATCAAACTATTCGGTTAAGTGAGTTCATGTATTAACTTAAAAGTATACTCCAAAAGATCGATTTGTTCAATATATCTCTAAGAGTCATCTGCTGCATTAAAACTTATCCTTTAAAATTTCGTCTAAATTTAGGAGGCGTTAAAATGAATATAGTGGCAATACTTGCCTTTATCATCTTAATAGGAATCGGTTTAACCGGCATATTGATCGCGAGAAAAGACTCTCACAGATAATCTTCGAGTTTTTTGAGAGCCTCATTTGTTATTTCGGGAGGGAAGCCAAAAATAGAGGCGATTTTGATGGCATCTCCATATCTGACGCTGAAATCCTTTGTAAGATGATGATCTATTTTTGAGTTGATATTTCTGGCGTTTATTTCCTCGTCGAAATTTATCTTCCCTATCATGTATTTGGGGCAATTTGTTTTCTCTATTACCCTTTTGAAATGTGTGACCATGATGGAGATATTATCTTTGCGCGAAAGGTATTCGGCAAGGGCCTGAGCGAGAGATTCTCCCTCATAGGGGTTTGTACCTGCACCGAATTCATCTATGAGGATAATTCCCTTTCCTTCCATCTTCAATACTTCCGAGACATTTTCTATTTGATTTGCAAAGGCGGAGAGGTCCGTATTATTGGAGGACATCCCTATGTACCTTATCCAGTCAATTTTTGGTAATTTTGCGTATTCTGCGGGTACTAAAAATCCGTAAGCGCCGAGGGCACAAGAGAGCGCTATCGTTTTTAAAACAGTCGTTTTACCTCCCATATTTGGACCGAAGATGATGGTCAGACCATCTGAAAAGGATCCATCCAATGGAGTGTAATTGGTAACATTTTCTGCGATTACCGGATGAAAGCCCTTTATTATCTCAATACGATCTCCAAATTCAGGAAATGTGTAGCCGTCATTTATTGCCCTTACCTTTGAAAAGGCGAGATCGAATTTGGAGATTTTTGATATCTCGCCTTTGATGAAATAGATCCACTTCTTTATTTCGAAAGATAATCTTTTTACCTCTTTTTCCCTTTCATCTTTTAATCTCTCTTCCAGATCCGACATCTCATTCTGAAGTGTGATTATCTCCTCAGTTGGCCTGACAATAAGCGTGTAGGTTTTTGATCCTTCTCTTTCTATCATTACGAGATTAGAATTCACAAGTAGAGACCCTTTTTCCTTTTCTATTACAAATCTTTTGTCATCGATTCGAATTCCGAACTTTTGCGCTATGAGCCCTATCTGCCTTTTGTAAAGATCGTTAATCATTCTTGATAAATCCGTGTACCTCTTCTCCATTTCCTCAATTGTCTGATTTTGGGGAGAAAAAGAAAAGGATCCAGTGTTCTTTGGATCGATCGAAGTCCACAATTCTTCAAAAGATCCAAAAAAATCCCCAAGACAGGATGCGCCTTTGAGTAATCTGTGATAATATATGAACCTTTTTATTTCGAATATGTCTATCTCCGTTGCAGTATCATGTTCGATGTTCGATATAGTAGTCGAGATCTCGTGAAAATCGCGCAAAATGTTTTCTATTCTTGTTCTATTTTTTTCACATTCTCTCACCTTTGAAAGAAATGAAAAATGAGACAAAATCTCGTCTTCTCTCAAAGGTGAGAGGCTGGCAAAAAGATTCCTTCCAAATACGCTTACAGGTCTGTAAAGATCTATGACCTTATCAAAGAGGCAAAAATGTTTTGTACTTTCATCAATGAATTCCATAGATCTTCGAAAACTTCTCTTTTATGTAATTCATAAAGTATTTGTGATTCAATGGTTCACCGCTTACTTTAACGATCAAATCCTTTGGATCGTACATCGCACCGAATTTGTGTATCTTTTCCCTTTGCCACTCCCTTAAAACCTTCAAATTTCCATTTGATATTTGAGATTCGAGATCGGGAATTTCTTTCTTTGCGGAAAAGAAAAATTGCGAAGCGTAAAGATTTCCCAACATGTAGGATGGAAAATATCCAAACTGGCCACCCGACCAGTGAACATCCTGTAAAACTCCATGGGCATCATCCGGCACATCTACGTTTAGATACTCTCTCATCTTTTGATTCCATACGTCTGGCAAATCTGCGACCTTTATTCTGTCATTTATGAGCGATTCTTCTATTTCGAACCTTACCATTATGTGGAGGTTGTAGGTTACCTCATCGGCCTCTATTCTTATGAGAGAGGGCTTTGTGATGTTGATGGCCTTGTAAAAATCCTCGGCCGTGATCTTTTTAAACTGGGGAAAGATTTCAGAGAGTTTGGGAAAGAAGAATTTCCAGAATTCATACGACCTACCCACAAGATTTTCCCATGTTCTCGATTGGGACTCGTGTATCCCCATCGAAGCGCCCGTGTGTATCGGCATCCATTTGTACTCTTCGGAAATACCCTGTTCGTAGAGCGCATGTCCTCCTTCATGCATCGTTGAAAAGAGAGCAGATGTCATATCGTCCAAATGGTAATTCGTCGTGATTCTCACATCTCCGTTACCGATTCCAGTTGTGAAAGGATGGACCGTCTCATCTATACGGCCGGATTGAAAATCGTATCCCATCGCCTCGAGCACCTCGTGGGAGAGTTTTTCCTGAGATGCTTTATCGAATTTTCCCTTTAGAATGGAATCATCTGGTTTTTTGCCGTGAGATATTTCTTTTATGAACGGTACGAGTTCTGATTTAAGACCTTCTATGATCTTTTTGATATCTTCAGATGTCATCGAAGGTTCGTACCCTTCAAGAAGCGCGTCGTATTTGTTTTTTTCGTATCCATAATATTCTACGAATTCTTTTAAATATCCTACTATCTCTTCAAGATACGGACGAAATTTGTTGAAATTTGATTCGGCCTTTGCTTCCTGCCAAACACTTTCCCCCTTTGAACAGGCTATCGTGAACTTTTCAAACTTTTCGGGTGGAATTGAAGATGCACGTCTGTACTCTTTGGTCATAAGGTAGACATTTCTTCTGTCAACCTCATTCAATTTTTCATTTACGCGTGGCCTGTTAAAATATTCCACAAATGCGGCCATCTTTGGAGAGGTCATCATCTCAAAGATAGTCCTTGCGAGTTTGCCGGCAACTTCTGCCCTGTCCATGGCCGCCTTTGGCGGCATTTTTGTTCTCATGTCCCATTCAACTAAAGCGTATGCACTCGAATATTTCGCAATTTCTGCGTAGTAATCATAAAATTCCTTTATCTCCATTTAAATCCTCCCCTTGATCAATTTTCGAGAGATCTCATTTTGTCTTCTGACAAGGTAATCGATGTCCGGCACGTTAAGATGACCATCTCTGACGATGAATTTGCCGTTGACGATGTTAAAATCGACGGACTTTGCATCACACATGATCACGGCAGAGATTGGATCATCAAGGCCACCAGAGAATTCTATTTTTCCCATGTCAAAGGCTATTATATCGGCCGCCTTTCCGACTTCTATCGATCCTATGTAGTCATCCATCCTCAAAACCTTTGCACCACCCATAGATGCGATCTCAAGTGCCTCCCTTGGGCTCATCGCGTCTGCGCCGTATTTCACCCTTTGTAAAAGCATCGCATTTCTTGCCTCAAGTATCATGTTAGACGTGTCATTTGAAGCACTTCCGTCGATTCCGAGGGAGATTCTAAGGCCTTTCATCTTTGAGATTGGCGCTATTCCAGATCCGAGTCTCATGTTAGAAGTTGGACAGTGAGAGATTCCAACATCATTTTTGCGCATCTTCTCTATATCTGTCTCATTGACATGAACTGTATGGGCAAACCATACCCTCGGATTTAACCATCCAATTTTTTCCATGTAATCAACGGGTCTAAGGCCAAATTTATCGATGCAAAATCTTTCTTCGTCTTCCGTTTCGGCAAGATGCGTGTGAATCAATACATCATGCTTTTTTGCGAATTCGAGTGTCTTTACCATTAAAGATTCGGTAACCGAGAATGGCGAGCACGGAGCAAGGGCAATCCTTACCATTGCGTATCGAGATCTGTCGTGGTATTTCGAGACAGTTCTTTCGTATTCTGAAAGTATCTCATCTTCGATCTGGACTACAGAATCGGGAGGGAGTCCCCCGTCTTTTTTTGACATAGACATGGCACCGCGCGTAGGATGAAATCTGAGGCCAACGTGTGATACACCATTTATCTCTTCATCGAAGATCGAATTTTTGTTTTTGGGATAAAGGTAGAGCATATCGCTTGAGGTTGTAACCCCGCTTAATGCCATCTCCGAAGCCGCGATTGCGGCACTCACGTATGATGCCTCTTCGTCTATGTTCTTCCATATCTCGTAAAGTGCAACGAGCCAGTCGAACAGTTTGGCACTCTGGACGGATTTAACATTTCTGGTAAGTGTTTGGTAGAAGTGATGATGGGTGTTAACAAAGCCGGGCAGGACGATTTTGTTCGAGCAATCTATCGTCTCGTCGAAATTCCCGTCAGGTTTTACCTTTCCAACATAGGTTATGATATTTCCGTCTATGGCTATGTATCCATTTTCGATCTGACCGGTTGAAAAGGTCTCCATTGCGCCTATATTACTTAAAAGATATTTCAATCATACCCCTCCTTCTTTCTGTAATCGTAGATAAGTTTGTCTGTTTCTTTAACAATCGATTGTTGCTTTTCCCAGTAGGAGGGATTCATCTGTTCGTTGAGTTCTTCAACGCTTTTGCCCTGTTGTTCTACCCACGTGTAGTACTTCAAATTGTGCCATCTTCTTCTGTTCTCAAGTGTTCCTTCAAAGAACCAGTCAGTCTTCACACCCATGAAGATGGAGTTAAACCTCGATTTTGCCTCGGATAGATCCATCTTTCCGAACTGTCTGTCGAGGTCTGCCATAACTGAATGGTACCTGCTTATCGTGTCTGTCGCTATCGTTACTATGTTATCGTTGGGGCCAAGTTTGTATTGCTTTGCGACCTTTATCGCACCCAGGACATTTGCAACGCCAGATATTCCAAAGATCGTTGAAATTTCATCTACGGCCTTTGGATCTATAAAGTCTTTAAGGAATTTCTTTCCAACCTCGTCTGTTAAAAGTTGAAGACCCTTCTTTGATTCCATATCATCTACTGCGACCACCGCATCCGAATTCATCACGTTGTGAATCCATGTAACGTGTTTGTCTCCTATGCCCTGAATGTCGTGGGATCCGTATCCGTTCATAGAGATCGTCGGACACTGTATCGGCTCAAGCGTTACGATCTTTGCATCGTTGAAGACCTGCTTTACCCTGTCTCCGCACGCTATCGTTCCGGCCGATCCAACGCCCGAAACTACGGCCGCAATTCTTCCATTTCCTATCTTCTCATTCTGAACGAGTTCAATCATCGTGTTACCCGTTACGTAGTAATGAAATCTGTAATTTCCAAATTCGCTGAACTGGTTTAATATTCTCACCTTTTCAGGGTTTTGAGACCATATCTCCTTTGACTTATCGTAAATTTCTTTGACGTTGGATTCAGATCCGGGCGTTGCAATGACCCTCGCGCCGTAAGAATTTATAATATCGAACCTCTCCTTGCTCATACCCTCGGGAAGTATCACTATAGTATCGAACTTCATTCTGCATCCAACCCACGCACCGCCTATTCCGTAATTTCCGGTCGATGGCCATATAAGCGTATGGTATGAAGGGTCTACCTCATTTCTTATTACCTTTTCGACGAGTATAGAATAGGTTGCACCAACTTTATGGCTTCCCGTTGGAAAATCACGCCCATACATCACTATTATGTTTGCGTCTACGCCCGTTAATTTTTTTGGAAGAACGACGTACTTTATTTTGTTGTCTGGGCCGCGCCATGTTATGTTGAAAAAGTTTATCGGATCTAAGGGATCCTCCTTCATCTTTGTGAGCGCTATCTTTCTTATCTTTGGATCGATCTTATCGGGATGAAGCATCTCTTCAAAGGTGGGACCTATTATTTTTTTTGAATTCACGATTTATCCTCTCCTTTTTCTATAAGATCAAGCACGTACTCCTGTGTCGCCGGTATTTTTTTCACTCTTCTTCCTATGGCATTTGATATGCCATTCGCTATTGCTGCCGGTGCGGGCATTAACGATGGCTCTCCTATACCCTTGGCACCGAAAGGTCCTTCGGAAAATTCATCTTCGACGAAATCTATCTTTATATTTTGTGGAATATCATTTATAGTCGGGATTATATAAGTGTTGAAATTGTCCGTCAAAATCCTTCCATCTTTCATCTTTATTTCTTCGTAAATCGCATACCCCATTCCCTGAACAAAGCCTCCTTCGACCTGACCGGTAAGTCCCACCGGGTTTAGCACCCTTCCCACATCGTGGGAGGTAAAGACATCTATTACGTTAGACTTCCCGGTAAGCATATCAACCTCTACAACCACTATCTGTGTCGCATAGGAGTATGTAAGGTAAGCCTCTCCAAGACCGGTCTTGGGATCCCAGTTCAACTTTGGAGATTTAAACCATCCATTTGCTATCAGTTCGACGTTGGAGGAATAACAAATATTTGCCAGATCGCCGAAATTCATCTCCTCTTTGCCGCCTCTTACCACGCCAGAACTTATAACCACCTCCTCTTTTTCCACGTTTTTAATCTTTGAGAAGGTTGAGATCATTCTCTCCTTTATCTTTTCGCACGCCTCTTTGACCGCATTTCCGCTAAAGAGTGTTGCGCGAGATGCCACCGTTGGGCCACTGTCCTGAACGTACGATGTGTCTGCATTTTCAACTTTTATCATGTCTATGTTTTGTCCAAGAGTTTCAGATGCGATCATCGCAAGAACTGTCTTCATGCCTTGACCCATCTCTGTGTTTCCAACGTGGACTGTGACACTTCCATCTCTGTGAACCTGAACAAGTGCCCCGGCCGCATCGAGAGCCTGACCTGCCGCACCCAGTGCCACACCGTAGATTATGTGGGAGACACCTATGCCTCTTTTTTTGAATCTGTTTTTTGAATTGAAATCATGGACAGATCTCTTCAAATTTTCGTAATCGGAGATCTTTACGGCATTCATTATGGTTGAAACCGATCCGACGGATTCCGTCAAAAGGTGATCTGTCGATGTATGGCTTCCCACCCTAAGGGCATTTTTAAGTCTTATTTCTACGGGATCTATTTTGAGTTTTAAGGCTGCCTCATCCATTATCGATTCGATCGCAAAAAGCACCTGAGGACTTCCGAACCCTCTGAAAGCGCCACACGGTACTTTGTTCGTGTAGACTCCATCTATGTCTACTTTGACATTCGGTACATCGTAAGCGCCAGCCGCGTGAACAAGACTTCTGTACATGACTATCGGAGAAAGCGTTGCGTATGCACCCATGTCCATGTGAGCGTTGACCTCTATTGCGACGATCTTTCCATCTTTTTTGAACCCAACCTTGTAATGGGATTTTATAGGATGCCTTTTACTTGTGAATTGGATATCCACCTCTCTCGAATAAGAGAGTAAGACCGGTCTTTTTGTGTGATAAGCAAGCAATGCGCACTGAGCGGCAACGTAGGATGGCACATCTTCCTTTCCCCCAAAGGCACCTCCGGTGTCGGCCTGAACGATTTTAACGTTATTTTGGGGAATTCCAAGTACTCTCGAGACCGCATTTTGAACGTAATAGGGACATTGCATTGACCCATATATAGTCATACCGGTCGAATCGGGGACTGCGAATATTCCCTGTGTTTCGAGATAAGCGTGTTCTTGGTAATCTGCGAAGAAATCGTCTTCGATTACAAGATCGGCACTTGCAAATCCTTCTTCTGTCTTTCCCTTTCTTATTTTTTTGGACGTAAGGATATTTCCACTTTCATGAACCTTTATCTCGTTTTTAAGAGATTCTTCTATGGAAAGAACGGCAGGCAATTCCTCGTATTCTACCTCTACAAGGCCGGCAGCCGCATTGGCTATCTTTTGACTCTCGGCCGCGGCAACGGCCACGACATCTCCGTAATACTTTGCTTCTTTCCCTACTGGCACAAGACACGGCATATCTTCAACGACTTCTCCAAGTTGGTTTTCCCCGGGGATATCCGAATACGTCAAAACGGCCTTTACACCTTTTAACTCTTTCGCCTTACTTGTATCTATCTTTTTTACAAGTGCCCTCGCATGTTTTGAAAAAACGATCGCACCATAGAGCATATTTTTGAATTCGTAGTCCGCGACGAATTTGTTAATGCCCTTGACTTTTTCTATAGCGTCCACTCTTTTTATCTTTTTGCCTATGACATTCATCGTGGCATTTTCAACCTTCACGAGATCGCCCCCTCAGATTCCTACATCAACGAATTTGCCCCTTGTAACGTCGACAAGTCCCATATTCGTTATTCTTACCCTTGGAATGACCGCAAGTTGGACAAAAGACAATACCATGAATGGATCATTTATTATACACCCAAAATCTCTTGCTATGTGCTTCAATTCCTTTATCTTTTCAACGACCTTTTCCATTGGAAGTTCGGACATAAGGCCACCTATCGAGAGTGGAAGTTCAGCGACTATTTTTCCATCATTCGCAATAACGATTCCGCCCTTTATTCTCAAAATCTCATTTACCGCCATCACCATGTCAAGATCATTTGTTCCGATGACCGAAATGTTATGAGAATCATGGCCAACCGAGGTCGCTATCGATCCCTTTTTTAAACCAAATCCCGTTATCGCAGCCGAGAATATGGACTTTTTAGTCGAATATCTCGAAACAACGGAGATCTTGATCAGATCGTTTCGGAGATCCGGCACCTTTGACGGAGGTATATCCAAGATCTCTTCTTCGGTGTATATGCTGTCGTTAAAGACTCGAATGGCCCTCGTTTTTTTACCATCTGAAAGGATTTTTAAATCTGCAGGTTCTATGAATGGAACTTTGAAATTTCCTTCCATTTTGCGCTGAATCTTATTTCCCGTGATCTCGATTTGTAACTTACCGTCTTGCGCGACGATCTTTGAATCTTTTATGACCATCCTTGGGAAGAACTTTTCGAGTGATTCCGTTACAACCATGTCGGCCTTGTAGGAAGGGGCAATCGCACCCATACTTCTTAGACCATAAAACTGGGCCGAATTTATCGTTGCCATCCTTATCGCGATTATAGGATCTACTCCTTTTTCTATGGAACGTCTTACCATGTTGTCTATGTGGCCATCTCTTTCTATATCATCGGGATGGCGATCGTCGGTGCAAAAAGAGAAGAATCTTTCATTGTAGGGCGTGACCGCACCTATGAGATCGTCCAAATTCTTTGCAACGCTACCCTCTCTTATCAAAACCTGCATGCCGCGCGAAATCTTTTCGAGGGCTTCTTTTTCTGTCGAACATTCGTGATCTGACCTTATGAAGGCAGAAATATAAGCGTTCAAAGATTTGCCAGTTAGATTTGGGGCGTGACCGTCTATTTTTTTGTAAAGATGCCTTGTTATCTCTATCTTTGTCATCAGATCCCTGTCGGCATTTATAACGCCCGGATAATTCATAACCTCTCCAAGTCCAAGAACCCTTGGGTATTTAGTTATCAATCCTATTGTATCTGTTGCATCTATCGTCGATCCATTCGTTTCCATATTGGTGGCCGGAACGCAGGAAGGTATCATCATGTAGATGTTAAGGGGAATTCCTTCTGTGTACTGAAGCATGTATTCTATGCCTTCTGTACCAAGCACATTTGCTATCTCGTGCGGGTCTGCGATTATAGTCGTTGTCCCTCTCGGCAGGATAGATCGTGCAAATTCAACCGGATCTACCATCGAACTTTCGATATGAACGTGGGCGTCTATCAAGCCCGGCACCACGTAATTTCCACCAAGATCTATTACCTCTTTTGCCTGCGTGTAGTCCCCTATACCCGCTATTCTTTTTCTAAAGAGTGCTATATTTCCCTCTTCTATTTTTCCGGTGAAGACGTTGACTATTTTGCAATTTTTAAGGAGAAGATCGGCAGGTACACTTCCCAACGATACCGGAATTATATTCTCGATTTTCATTTTTTGAACTTCTCCTTTTTAACTGAGACCCTTACATGATCGGCTTTTGCTATGAGTTTATCTCCCGATTTCACCTCGATTTTGAAAACGAATTTTCTATCTGTTTTATCGACGAGTCTTGCCCTTACTTCCACCTTTTCTCCGGTCCACGCCGGCGCAATATGATCGAGATTTACATGGGCTCCGACGGTTATTTCATCGTCATTTAAAAATTTCTGGGCAAGTTCTGTGGCCGTCTCCTCCATCCATGCAAGAACGGTAGGGGTCGAGAGTACGTCCGCGTTACCGCTTCTTAGAGCGGATGCCAGATTGGAATCTGTAACTACCTTTTCCTTCACCATCTCTTCCATCTCACATCGCCTCTATTCCAAAGCCACACATTCCCGGGCCAACGTGGGTTGTTATAACCTTTCCAGTCATGTGAAAAGATGCATCAAGTACCTTGTATTTTTCTTTTAATTTTTCAAGCAACTCTTTTGCTTCATTTTCGGCATTTGCATGGATCATGCAGATAATGACGTTAGATCCAAAGGGGATGTATTTCCCAGACTGTTCGATAAGCATATCGTAGGCATGCGATCTTCCCCTTGCCCTTCCAAATGGGATCATCTCTCCCTCTTCATTTATCCAAACTCCCACCTTGAACTTCAACACAGTCCCGAGGAATCCCTGTATCTTCGAAACTCTGCCGCCTTTGACTAAAAATGAAAAATCAGATACGTAAAAGATCGCCTGAAATTTGTTGTTTTTTCTATCTTTTTCGAGTTGATCGACAATTTTTTTGGGATCCAATCCCTTTTCTGCGAGTTCTCTTGCCCTTCTTGCGACAAGCGGTATAACGGCAGAGGCTAATTTTGTATCGAAGATCTCGACAGGGATCTTCGCCTCTTTTGCCGCAGTTGCGGCGGCATTAGCCGTTCCAGACATCTTTGAAGATAAGGTAAGTACCACTATCCCCTCATATCCCGATTGCTCTGCATTCCTGTACTTCTGTAAAAATTCAAAAACCGTAGGCTGAGAAGTTTTGGGCAGTTCTGAAGCGTTTGATATCTTTTCGTAAAATTTCATTAAATCCGATGGATCTCTTGTGTCATTTTCCTCTGTACCATCGGGCCATATAACCTTTAAAGGTACCATGTCGGCATCTAATTTCTCAAACCATTCCGGGGCCATATCTGCCGTGCTGTCTACGAATATCTTTATCCGCAAATAATCCACCTCCATTCTAAACTACGTTTTAACTTGTTTGTATTATATAGCATTTTAAGTCTGATGTGCTAATCTAAAAATTTGATGTATAATTATAAAAATTTTGAATAGGGGGGGTACTATGCTTAATGATTTCCGTAAATTTTTGTCTCGCGGGAATGTTTTGGACATGGCTGTTGGAATAATAATAGGTATAGCGTTTGGTTCCGTGGTATCGTCGCTTGTTAACAATATCATAATGCCACCGATAGGGTTACTTATAGGGAAAGTTAACTTTTCAGATCTTTTCATTAACCTTTCAAACAAACATTATTCTACCCTTGCGGCGGCAAAGGCTGCCGGTGCTCCAACTATAAATTACGGTGTTTTTGTGAACACCGTCATCAACTTTTTGATAATCGCATTCGCAGTGTTTTTGATGATAACCGTCATTTACAAAGCCCAAAAGAAATACCAAAAGTCTGCCGCTCCGGCGCCCGTAACAACGAAAAAATGTCCTTACTGCAAAACCGATATACCAATAGATGCCGTTAGATGTCCCAATTGCACCTCTGATCTTTCCAATATTGAAAAAAAATCGTAGGTTCTCCTTTGAAGAGGTGAAGGGGTGTATAATTCGTGTGGGACAGGATTATGAGTGTGATCTTGTACGGGACAAAATTTTAAATTCGATTAATCTTCGGATATAAAACAGGAAATCATTAAATGTTAAATCATACTTAAATAAGTCACAAAATTCAAAGGGAGGTGTTTCTGAAATGTGGCGTAAGATATTACTTTTTTCGGCAATGGCTGTTTTGGCATCGGCAATTTTTGCCGCACCTGTCACAATTCAATTCTGGCATGCAATGGGGGGCACGGACAGAATCCAACTTTTGCAAAATCTCGCAAATGAATTCATGCAGCAAAATCCAGACATAAAGGTTGACGTCCAGTACACCGGATCTTACACTGATACAATGACTAAAATGATAGCGGCCGTCAGGGCGGGTAATCCGCCGGATCTTGTCATGATATACGACATAGGAACTCAAATGATGATAGACAGCGGTGTCGTGATTCCCGTCCAGAATATGATAGACAAAGATCCTTCTTTCGACATCAACACGCTTGTGCCGGCCTCGAGAGGGTATTACACCGTAGGTGGCAAATTGTACAGTATGCCATTCAACTCATCCAATCCCGTTATATTCTACAACAAGACCCTTTTTGAAAAAGCAGGTCTCGATCCCAACAATCCACCAACAACCTTTGAAGAGTTTATTGCTGATGCAAAAAAATTAACCGTTAAAGATGCCAACGGTAATACAATCCAGTACGGCTTTACCTTTGGCAGTGGAGAGCCACTTGCGTGGTTTTTCGAGCAATTCATGGCAGTTCAAAATGCTCTGCTTTTGAATAACAACAACGGTCGGGACGGAAGAGCGACAAAGGCTGTCTTTGCGAATGATGCTGGATTGAGGATCTTCAACTTCTTCAACGAGATGGTTCAAAATGGTTCGGCAATAAACGCAGGACCGGGATGGGACAACGCAAGACAGATTTTCATCTCTCAAAGGGCGGCCATGCTTATAACCTCAACTTCAGACGTGAACATGATGGTTAAAGCGGCCCAATCAGGTAACTTCTCGCTTGGTGTGATGTTCCTGCCGCATCCTTCAGATGTGCCTTACGGTGGTGTGATAGTCGGTGGGGCAAGTCTGTGGATGGTTAACACCAACAACACCCAAAGAGAAGAAGCGACGTGGAAATTCCTTAAATTCCTCGAAAGTACCGATGCCCAGATTCAATGGAGTACTGGGACGGGATATTTCCCAGTCAACAAAAATGCGATAATAAAACTCCTTTACGAAGGATATTACGCAAAAAATCCTCCTTACCTCGTTACAGTATTACAACTTCTGATGTCAAATGTAACTCCTGCAACACGTGGCGGCGCGACAGGAGCATTTCCTCAGATAAGGACGGCCGTTGACACGGCATTTGGAAAGATGTTTACAAAGGCTATGACTCCTCAACAGGCGCTCCAGTGGGCACAGGATCAGGCAAATCAGGCAATAGCGAATTACAATTCAATGTATTGAAATCGGGAGGGCATCCTTGGATGCCCTCTTTTCAGGGGTGAATTATGGCCAAAAAGATCTTTCCTTATCTTTTACTTGTCCCCACGTTCATAATAATCGTTATTTTCATATATTACCCGGCCTTTCAGACCTTTAAACTAAGTTTTTACAAGATCTCTCCTTTCGGTAACAGACTTTTCTTCGTCGGATTCCAAAATTTTTGGTCTCTTTTTACCTCGGGCCAGTACATCCAATCGGCGCTAACAACGCTTATATTCGTGACCGTCACCGTGATTGGGGGACTTGTAATATCTTTATTTCTTGCGTTGTTGCTTAACGAAAAGGTACCGGGAATAGGCATATTCAGAACTCTCATCTTTGCCCCATACGCGATTTCTCCTGCAGTTGCCGGAACCTTATGGGCCTTCCTTCTAAGCCCGGTAGCCGGATATGTAAGTTATCTGTTTTTAATTCTTTTTAAAGCGCAACCCCAGTGGCTCACAACCTATCCGCTCGCACTTATAGCCATAATGATAGCCACGATATGGAAAAATCTTGGCTTTAACGTTATTTTCTTTCTTGCGGGCCTCCAATCTATCCCGCAGAGTTATTACGAGGCCGCCACAATAGATGGTGCAAATTCTTTCGACAGGCTTTTAAGAATAACGATTCCTTTGCTTTCTCCCATAACGTTTTATCTTATAGTTATGAACGTAACATTTACAGCCTTTTCTGCCTTTGCGACTATAGACGTCATGACGCAGGGAGGTCCGGCCAACACGACATCTACTCTGATATACAAACTTTATCAGGATGGATTTGTTAACTTCAACACCGGCTTTGCCTCTGCCGAATCGGTGGTCTTGATACTCATAATGGCCGTCTTTACCTACCTTTATTTCAAGTTCGGTCAAAAGGCGGTGTTCTACCAGTGAAAAATAATAAGAAATTGATTAGGACAATTCTGATAGAAGCGCTTTTGATATTCGTCACGATCATAATATTGCTTCCTCTATTTCTTGCCGTAACGATGAGTCTGAAAAAACCGTCTGAGGTTTTCGTTTATCCTCCGACCATCTTTCCGAATTCTTTCTACATTCAAAATTACGTTAGTGCCTTTAACTCGATAAATCTTGGCAGATTGATGCTAAACAGTTTGATAATGAGCATAGTTATAATGGCCGGAAAGACGATCTTTGGAATACTTTCGGGTTATGCCTTTTCCAATTTCAAATTCAAAGGATCATCTTTGCTTTTCGCCGCGCTCTTTGTAACTCTTTTCATGCCGGCCGAGTTGATAATGATAGTCCCGCTCTTTCAAATAATGCAGAGCCTTCACTGGGTCAACACTTACTGGGCATTGACAGTTCCTTTTTTGGCAAGCGCAACGACAACATTTCTAATGAGGCAACATTTCATGACAATTCCGAAAGAACTCGAAGATGCGGCCAAAATAGATGGAGCCGGCCCCATGAGATTTCTTTTGGAAATCCTTATACCTCTTTCAAAATCAACGATAGGAGGAGTTGCGGTTATAAACTTCGTCTACGCGTGGAACCTTTATCTATGGCCGTTGGTAGTTACGAATTCGAATGAGATGGCGACGGCCCAGATCGGGTTAAAAATGCTCACAAATGTTGAATCAACAAGCAACTGGGGAGTTATAATGGCCGGCACTCTTATGGTACTTGCGCCCACTCTTATCCTTTTCTTTGCAGTCCAGAAATTATTTGTCAGAGGAATAGTTACAACGGGCCTTAAAGAGTGATATTGAACAAATTTTTCGCGTTTTGAGAGGTTATCCTCTCGATCTCTTCGAACGAGACTTTGAATACCGTACAAAGAGTCTCTATTGCAAACCGTACGTATTTGGGCTCATTTCTCTTTCCTCGCACAGGTTGCGGCGAAAGGTAAGGGCAGTCTGTCTCAGTTAAGATCCTATCGAGAGGCGCAAAGGAAAGGATCTTTCTTAATTCCTCATTCTTTTTGTAAGTTGCCATTCCACCGACACCTATGTGAAATCCGAGATCTAAAAAATTCTTAAGATCTTCGATCTGTCCGTTAAAACTGTGAAGCACTCCTTTTACATCGAATCTTTTTACGATTTCGTACGCGTCATTGTAAGCGTCCCTGACATGGAGGATCACGGGCATCTTTTTATTCTTCGCAATCTCAAGTTGGATTTCGAAGTATTTTTTTTGTAAATCTCTCGGGGAAAGATCCCTGTAATAATCAAGACCTATTTCCCCAATGGCAACAACTTTTTTTGAATCTAAAAGTTTCTCTATTGCCTCCAATCCATCTTTGTTTTTGACGTCGTGCGGATGGATTCCAACCGATGAGAAAACTCTTGAATGTTTTGATGAAAAATCGGCACCTTTTTGGCTCGAGACGGGATCGAATCCAACCTCGATGACGAACTCTATTCCATCGATCTCGAAATTTTTGACTATTTCCTCTCTGTCGGGAAAATCTTCCATTGTCAAATGCACATGGGTATCTACCATTTTATCGCCTTCGCGAATTCGTGGGCTTTGTACGTTATATTTCCTGCTCCCATGAAAAGATAAAGATCGCCATCGGTTTTTTTCAAAAGATCGATTACTTCATCCATTTTAGAGAAGAAAGCCTTCTTTCCACTTGCCTTAAGATCTTCTACAAGTACTTTCGAATCAAGGCCA
The DNA here is from genome assembly GCF_009936215.1 of Athalassotoga saccharophila. Taxonomy (GTDB): domain Bacteria; phylum Thermotogota; class Thermotogae; order Mesoaciditogales; family Mesoaciditogaceae; genus Athalassotoga; species Athalassotoga saccharophila. Next base: position 581,638 of record NZ_AP019551.1, read on the forward strand.
TTTTGATCTTCGAATGCCCCAAATATCTCTGTAACATATATCTCGTCTGCCATCGATAAAACTTTGGCGAATTGCGATCTGAATTTCAAAAACCTTGTGTACCTATGGGGTTCAAAGATCGCTATCACTTTTTTGAAATAATTCCTTACAGAAATAAGAGCAGCCCTTATTTCATCGGGTGTATGGGCGTAATCGTCTATCACAAGAGGATCTTTGCGTACGATCTCCAACCTTCTTCTAAGTCCGGGGTAATCTTTCAATGATTCGGCGCAATCTTTCAAAGGTATTCCGAGTAGGATCCCTCCGGCAATTGCCATGGTGGCATTTGACATCTGGTGAACTCCGGCGATAGGAAGCGAAACGAAGGCCTCTTCATTCATGTATTTAACTTTGAAATTTTGTGTATCGAAGGTTGATTCGAGTGGTTCGTAGGAGATCTTTTCACCCGGTCCCACCTTTATCGATGCCGAAAAGTCAAAATCGTAAGGCACGACGGTGTATTTTGACTTTTTAAGGAAGTTCATGATCTTTTCCAACTGTAATTGCGCGCTGTTTTTGTACCTATCGAGATGATCGTATCTAAGGTTTGTCAGGATACCTATCTGGGCACTTATCTCTTCCATTTTTGGATCGGATTCGTCAACCTCAAGGATAACCCCATCTTTTCCGAATCTAAATGTGCTATCAAAACCTATGGGAATTGCCCCGCATATCATCGAAGCATCTATTCCATTTTTCATCGCGATCCATTGAGACATGAAGGTTGTAGAACTTTTCCCGTCGGTGCCCGTTACGCCTACCGTTGCATTTATGTGCGAAATTACAAAATCCATCCTCTCCATTACACGAAAACCTTTTTGCTTGAACTCTTGAACATCTTTATATGGAACGGCCGAAGACACGACCACTAAATCCGGACTATCGATTATATCGTTGCTTCCTATATTGACCTTTATTCCACTTTCGATCAAAGTCTTTATCATCGGCCCGTTCGAAAGGTCTGAACCTGTAACTTCATGTCCGTGAGATTTTGACCATAGGGCAAGAGCGCTCAATCCCATTCCACCTACGCCTACAAAATGTATCTTCATCTCTTCTCCTCTCAAATAGAAAATGTTCTTTTCCTGTACTGCATTGCCTCTGCTATGTGAGAAATCTCTATCTTTTCTGATTTTGAAAGGTCTGCTATCGTTCTTGAGACCTTGAGTATTTTTTCCATTGTCCTTGCGGTCAATCCTAATTTTTTCGAGGCATTTTTGAAGAAATCTTCCTCCTTCGGTCCGAGTTTACAAAATTTCGTAACCTCCAAGGCATTCATCTTTCCGTTCAACTTACCAGCCCGCTTCATTTGAATCTCTACCGCTTCCATAACTCTTTCCCTTATCTTTGCCGAAGATTCTGAAGGTCTCATCGATGTGTATTTATCGTAATCTACCTTGGGGACGTCGATAAAGATGTCTATTCTGTCCTCTATTGGCCCAGAGATCTTCTTGTTGTACCTCTCGATTTGTGGAATTGTACACGTACAATGGTGAACTCCATCCTCGATCCCGAACCAGCCCGAACCAGCCGCACGCGCATGGATTCTGGGACGCAATCAAGATGAACCTTGCGGGATATGTGTGCGTTTCTTTGATCCTCGATATCGTTATAACGCCATCTTCGAGAGGCTGTCTGAGGGCCTCGATCACATCTCGCCTGAATTCGGGTAATTCATCCATGAAGATCACTCCGTTGTGCGCGAGTGTAACTTCTCCGGGTTTTGCGTTATTTCCGCCTCCGACGATCGACGCGAGAGAGGCACTATGATGTGGCGTGCGGAAAGGTCTTGAAGTTATCGGCTTTCCGTCAAGAAGGCCGGCAATCGAGTATATCTTTGTAGATTCCAAGATTTCATCGAATGTCATCGGAGGAAGGATCGTCGGGAACCTCCTTGCAAGCATTGTCTTTCCAGATCCCGGAGGACCCTTCATCAACACATTGTGAAAGCCACTTGCCGCGATCTCTAAGGCACGCTTTGCGATCTCCTGTCCTCTTACCTCAGAAAAATCGAGATCGTATTTAAGATCTGACATGACGTCTTTGAAAGAGATCTCTTTGAATTCCTTTTCTCCCGATATTATACTCACAGCCGTTTTTAGGTTATCTGCGGCATATATTCCATCTCCCTTTACGAGAGAAACCTCGGGTATGTTTTCTTGAGGAATTACGGCCTTTCCTTTTTTGGATATCATAATGGGCAATGCCCCGTCAACCTTTCGAATTGCGCCATCTAAGCCAAGTTCTCCTATCAAAAGCCATTCTCCCTTTATCTCTATCTTTCCGGCCGCCACAAGGATTGAGATGGCGATTGGAAGATCAAGCAATGTGCCTTCCTTTTTTACATCCCCCGGTGCAAGATTGACCGTTATATAACCGTGAGGCATTTCAAATCCGCTGTTCTTTATGGCGCTTATCACTCTTTTCTTGCTCTCTTTTATTGCCGTGTCTCCAAGACCGACGATTTCTAAATCCTGCCTTACGGATCTTGTGTTCAAATCGGCCTCAACGTCTACCTCCAAAACGTCAAAACCGGACAGGACGGCACTTTTAACTTTTGAGTAATGCAAGTGAAACCTCCCCCTTTCTAAAAAATTATACACTATTATCAAGGAGGTGGCGTCGTGGACTATTTAAATTTTTTGGAAGCGGTAATAATAATGATTGCCGTTGCTTTGCCGCTATTAATAGGAAAGAATAAGAAGAATGAGGAAAATCTCTTTTGGGCCTCAATGGTCTCAGTTGCACTTGCGATCATCGCAACCTTTGTAACTGGCAATGCGAATATAGGCATTCTTAACTTCTCGAATTTTTGGGCAGTTTTGATCCCTTTCATCGCTGGATTCATAACGTATGGTATCTACGGTCTCAATTTTGAAATCTCGTATTCAAAATTTTCTCCCATCACATGGCTTATCTTTATACCGGTAATAGACACGCTTATTTTCAGGCATATAGGCCTTTTATATACATCTGAAATGACCTTTAGAATTCAAATACTCGCGTGGTTTTTCCCCGTTAATGTCTTTCTAATATCGATAGTTGCTTCCTTGATTTATTTCTTCATCTATCTGAGAAATGGCATCAAAGAATCTATCGTGGATGCGGCCGTCTTTTTTGTACTCGGAATGATAGCCGGTTACATATACGTGAATTATGGAATCTTAACTGCCTTCATTTCTGAACTTGTTTTCAATTTGTGGAGGATAATCTTTGGAAGTATCAAATTTCAAAGATCATGAATCGTATATGAGGGAGGATAAGATGATATTTTTTCTGACAGACTGGGGCAATTCTTACTACGTTGGCGTTGCCAAAGGGGTTATGAATTCGATATCGCCCGAAAGCAAGATCATAGATATCTCCCACAGTATAGATCCTTTCGATATAGAAGAGGCTGCTCACATAATTGAAAGAGTTTTCAGGGACCTTCCGAAGGGATCAACATTGCTTTGTGTTGTTGATCCGGGCGTTGGTTCGGAAAGAAAGGCACTCGCGCTGGAGATCGATGGTAAGTTCCTCGTTGCTCCAGATAACGGTGTTCTGACGAGACTTTTAGATCTTAGCCTAAAGGCTCGATCCATAGAAAATCCAAAATACATGTACAAATATCCACCATCTAAAACATTTCATGGAAGAGATATCTTTGCCCCTGCCGCCGCTTACATAGAAAAAGGGGTGAAAATCGAAGAATTCGGTCCCGCAGTAGACACATTTCAGAAAATAGAGATCAAGCGTCCTTGTGTATCATTTGGAAAGATCGAGGCATACGTCTCTTACGTTGACAGTTTTGGAAATTTAGAGACAATTGTATCTATGAAGGATTTTTTGGATGCCGGCATCTCTGGAAAATACGTGCTTTTAAACGGGAAAAGGGCGATCTTTACAGACAATTACGCCGAGGGAAAGAGAGAATTCATCCTTGTTCATGTAGATAGTTCGGGATATTTAGAGATCTCTTCTTCAGCCGGAAGAGCCTCAGATATTCTCGGATTGAAAAAAAGAGACAGGATAACTTTTGAGAATTTCGATTGAGAATTTGAAATTTGAATTTTTGATATAATCGAAAATGAGATTCAAAATTGAATTAGCGGGGGAATGTATATGGAAGAATTTGACGAGAAATCTCTTGCGAGATACAATGGCAAGGATGAAAAACAAATTTACATTGCCTACAAGGGGAAGGTTTACGATGTTACAGAAAGTAAGATGTGGAAGACCGGCACACACATGAACAGGCATTTTGCAGGAAAGGACCTTACAGATCAACTGTCAGCGGCACCTCACGGAGAGGAGGTCTTTTCGAAGTTCAAAGTTGTAGGCACGTACAAGGCAGTATCCGATCAGAGAGTTCCGAAGTGGCTTTCCAACTTGATTGAAAAACATCCATCGCTCAAAAGGCATCCACATCCCATTCTTGTTCACTTTCCACTTGCCTTCATGATAGGTGCGAGCCTTTTTGCCCTGCTTTACGCTATATTCGGCGTGAATTCATTTGATACCACCGTCTTCGATCTCATGGTGGCAGGTTTGGTATTCAGTGTCTTTGCCATAGCATCGGGCTTTTTCACGTGGTATCTCAATTACATGTCAAAGCCAATAAAGGCCGTAACCATAAAGATAATCTTTTCGTTTGTACTCGATGTCGATGCAATAATTTTGATCTGGTGGAGAAGCGTTGATCCTCAAATTCTTATAAATGTAAGGAACTTTTCTTTTAACAGTTGGGCCTTTTTCATCATGACATTGTTACTTTCACTTTTTGCGATGATAATAGGATACTACGGTGGAGAACTTGTCTATCCCACGGGCAAAAAGTGATCTTTTCAAACTATTGACAAATTCTTTCAATATGTTGTAGAATACACAAGGATTGCCAGCGTAGCTCAGTCGGTAGAGCAACTGATTTGTAATCAGTTGGTCGGGGGTTCAAGTCCCTTCGCTGGCTGTTAGGAGAGGTGCCCGAGTGGCCAATGGGGACGGACTGTAAATCCGTTGGCGGATCGCCTTCGATGGTTCAAATCCATCCCTCTCCACCATAGAGAGGTGGATCATGGCAAAGAACGCAAAAAATTTCGTTTCTCTTGAATGTACTGAGTGCAAGTCGAGAAATTACGTTGTGAAAAAAAGCAGAGGGCAAAAGGAAAAACTTGAACTGAAAAAGTATTGTCCTAAGTGCAAGAAGCACACTGTTCACAAGGAAGTTAAGTGAAAAGTAGGCCCGTAGCTCAACTGGCAGAGCACCGGTCTCCAAAACCGGGGGTTGTGGGTTCGATCCCTACCGGGCCTGCCATATTTGTGAGGTGAAAAAATGGCAGATGTTGGAAAATTTTTTAGGGAAGTCAAGAGTGAAGCCCAGAAGACTAACTGGCCTACGAGAGGCAAATTACTTTCTTCGGCTGGCATAGTGCTTCTCATTCTTGTAGTTACCGGAGTTTATTTCTGGCTTCTTGATCTTGGTTTTTCAAACCTGACGAGTTGGCTTTTGTCTGCCCTCGGAATAAGATAATACGGAGTTAAAATGAAAAAATCTTGGTACATAGTGCAGACCTACGCAGGTCTTGAAGAAACTGTTAAAGAGGCTATAGAGCAAAAAAGAGATCAATTGAATTTATCTGATTTTATCGGAAGAGTTTTTATACCCGAAGAAAAGGTAGTGGACATAAAGAGTGGCCCCGTTGAGAAGATAAGAATACCTGCAACGGCGAAATTTCACGTGAATTCTGGAGACGACGTTGTAAAAGATCAAATAATAGCGGAATTGCCAGAAGTTCATTCGAGACACGATGGGAAAGTTGTAGAAGTCAGAAATATGAGAAAACTCGTTGTTGAATCGATAGACAGGAAAAACAGCAGGACCTATTACATACCGGCCTCAACTGGCATAGAAAATGGAATAAGGCTTGGGGCTAAACTTACGGAAGGAATGCCTATATCAAAAGATAAATCTTTCTTTTGCGAAATAGACGGCAAAGTTGTTCAGAATGATAGGGTAAAGAAGATCGTGATTCAGCCGGAAGGAAATGAGGAACAGGACTTTTATTTTGTTCCAATTGAATGTTTCAATAAGGAAATAAAGGTAAACAAGTACATCCGTGCCGGAGATAAAATAGCCGACAAAAAAGTTTTTCTTTCTCCGACTTCCGGTGTTGTTGAAATAGACGCATTTGGCGCGTACAAAGAGGTAAGAATCTCAAAGGTCATTTCAAAGAGACTTTTCCCCGGCTACGTTTTTGTCGAGATGTTCATGAATGAAGACAGTTGGGAGATAGTCAAAAATACCGAGCATGTGATAAATTTCGTTTCGAATGCCGGACAGCCGATCCCTTTGAAACCTCGAGATGTTAACGCTTTGCTTGCTTTGATGAGCGAAAAGAAAGCCTCGAAGACCACGGAAGAGATAAAGATAAAGATCAATCTCGAAGTTGGCGAAAGAGTTAAGATAAAAAGCGGACCATTTGAGGGATTTTCCGGAACTGTCAAAGAGGTCAAACCTGACAAAAAAGAGGTTACAGTGGCCGTCACTATCTTTGGAAGGGAAACACCCGTTGTTTTAAATGTGGCCGAGGTTGAAAAATCAGTTTCTTGATGATAAAGTGGGAGGGGTAAACCCGAATAACCACAAGGAGGTTTTGTATGGCAACTAAAAAGTTGATAAGACAGGTCAAATTGCAAATTCCGGCCGGAAAGGCAACTCCGGCCCCACCGGTGGGCCCCGCGCTTGGTCAGCACGGTGTGAACATAATGGCCTTTTGCAAACAATTCAATGCCGAAACGGCAAAACAAGCGGGGATGATTTTGCCGGTTGTGATAAGCATCTACGAAGACAGATCCTTTACGTTTGTAACTAAAACTCCACCTGCCGCCGTTCTTATAAAGAAGGCCGCCGGTATCGAGAGTGGATCTGGAGAACCAAACAAGAACAAGGTTGGAAAGATAACCAGGGCTCAACTTCTCGAAATAGCGAAGATAAAGATGCCGGATCTCAACGCCAACGATCTTGAGGCTGCTGCGAAAATAGTTGCTGGAACGGCCAGAAGTATGGGCGTAGAAATAGTCGGGTAAGGTGAGAATATGCCAAAGCATTCAAAAAGATACAACGAAATAGTCAAAAAGGTAGAAAGAGAAAAGTTCTATTCCCTTGAAGAGGCCGTTAAATTGATAAAAGAGATCGCCAACGCGAAATTCAACGAGACCATAGAACTCTCTCTCAAGACCGGAATAGATCCAAAGAAGAACGAACAACAGGTTAGAAGTACTATTTCTCTTCCTCATGGCACGGGTAAGAGCGTCAGAGTACTTGTCTTTGCAGTTGGGCCGAATGCTCAGGCCGCAAGGGAAGCGGGAGCAGATTACGTCGGTGGAGAAGAACTTGCCCAGAAGATATTGTCAGAAGGCTTTACAGATTTTGATGTTGCGATAGCCTCTCCTGACACCATGGGATTCGTTGGAAAACTTGGTAAAGTTCTCGGTCCGAGAGGATTAATGCCGTCTCCAAAATCTGGAACAGTTACGCCTAACGTTGCAGAAGCCGTTAAATCTTTCAAATCTGGAAGAGTAGAGGTAAGGAACGATAAAACGGGTAACCTTCATCTACCGGTCGGCAAAAGGGATTTTGATGCTGAAAAACTTACGGAGAATATAAAGTCCGCAGTTCAGCAGATAAATGCTTTGAGACCGCAGGGAATAAAGGGTAGATTTTTGCAGAAGATCGTTGTAAGTCCGACGATGGGACCCGGTGTGAAACTCGATTTGAGTCAGTTTGAAATCTAACTCACAGCCGAAGACAGCGGGTTTCTAAAATTTTCCCGCCGAGGCGCGTGATCTGATTTTTATAGATCAACGGCCTTATTTGGGCCGTTTTTTTAAAGGAGGTATGTCATGCTAAAACAGCAGAAATTTGAAATAGTAGACAAACTTACGTCTTCTCTTTCGAAGTCAAATCTCATTCTCTTAACCGATTACAAGGGCATGAACGTTGAAACTATAAGCAAATTGAGAAGAGAACTTTCCAAAGTTAATGCCGAATACACTGTAGTCAAGAACACGCTTTTGAAGATCTCTTTGAAGAATATGGGCATTTACGTTGATTCCATCGACGATCATCTTCAAGGAACAACGGCTATACTTTACACATCGGGAGATCCGGTCCTTGCGCTTAAAGGCTTTTACAAATTTTTGGACGAGAATGGCAATATTCCGGTTGTCAAGTCTGGATTTTTCGAGAAGAAATTCATAACTGCAGAACAGGCAAAGGAATTCTCCAATTTGCCACCGAAAGAAGTTTTACTGGCACAACTTGTTGGCCAGATTCAGGCTCCTATCTATTCTTTGCACGCGGTTTTGTCTGGAACTTTGAGAAAGTTACTTTACGTTTTGGATGGAATAAGAGAAAAGAAATCTTGAAAATATCATGGAGGTGTTTTGAATGACTAACGAAGAAATAATAAAGGCCATCGAAGAGATGAGTGTGGGCGATCTTGCAAAACTCGTAAAAGCCCTTGAGGAAAAATTTGGAGTGAGTGCGGCAGCCCCTGTTGCGGTCGCTGCAGTTGCGGCAGCGCCGGCGGCAGACAGCAAGGGTGCGGCCAAAGCAGAAGAGAAGACCTCTTTCAACGTTTTGCTTAAAGAAGCGGGAGACAAAAAACTTCAGGTTATAAAGGTTGTAAGGGAGATAACAAACCTTGGACTCAAAGAAGCGAAAGATCTCGTTGACAAGGCCGGCGCTCCGGATGCTATAATCAAGCAAAACGCGACAAAAGAAGAGGCGGATCAGATAAAGGCCAAATTAGAAGAAGCGGGAGCGGTTGTAGAGTTAAAATAATTTGATCCGTTTCTTTCGTACAAAAAATCATATTCAAATTGAAACCTAACCTCATCGGAATTGTAAATATTCTGATGGGGTAGTTTTGCTTAAATATATTGAAGGGCATTTGCCTTTTAGAAAGGTCTGGTGAAAAGGTGGAAAAGAGAGAAAGATACTCTTATGGACGAATGAAAGACGCCATCGAAGTCCCTAACCTTATATCCGTTCAGTTGGATTCTTACAAGGATTTTGTTGAAAACGGTATAATGGAAGTGCTGAAGAAATTTTCCCCGATAGAATCAAAGCCCCACAAAGCCGATGTTAAAAAAAGTGAAAAAGGTTTTAGATTGGAATTCGTAAGATCAAGGACAGGTGATCCCAAGTACACCGAGGAAGAGTGCAGGCTAAAGGACACAACCTACAGCGTGCCGCTTTACATAACCATTAGAATAAAAGACACGCATTCGAACGAAATAAAGGAAAGTGAAGCGCTTTTTGGTTACCTTCCGATAATGACAGATCGTGGCACCTTCATAATAAATGGTGCCGAAAGGGTTGTCGTCCACCAACTTGTCAGATCTCCTGGTGTGTATTTCGTTCGTGAATTCGAAGGTTCCGAAAGGATTCCAACTTTTTTTGCCCATTTTCTTCCCGAAAAAGGCGCGTGGCTTGAGATCCTTCTAAACACGAAAAAAGGGTTATTACAGGCAAGAATCGATAGAAAGAAAAAGATAAAATTGCCAATTTTACTTAAAATTCTCGGATTTGTTACCCCTATGGAAATACTCAGAATCTACCCAATAACGGTAACGGCCGATGAAGATGAATTGATCTTTAGGAAGGATTCCATTATTCTCGAAGACATAAAGGATCAATCTGGTAAAGTCGTGATAGAGGCCGGTCAGAAAATAAGCGAGGATATGATTCCTGCTATCCTCGAGTCAAAGGTTCAAAATGTAACGATAGCCCATCCATACATGCAAAAGACAGTTGAAAATTTGGATGAGAACGAAAAGATCATGACCTCTGACGATGCGTACATAGAATTCTTCAGAAAATTAAGGCCAGGAGAGATTCCGAGGATAAATGTGGCAAAAAGTTATTTTAACAGTCTCTATTTTGATCCCGAGCATTACGATCTGACTGAAATTGGAAGAACGAAGATAAATGCAAAACTCGGTCTTAATTCAGATTCACGTGTTTTGACGAAAGATGACATAATAGCCGCGATAAGGTATTTGATCGATATAGAAAATCATGAAGAGAGACTCGATACAAAGGATCACCTCGGAAATAAGAGGGTAAGAACGGCGGGAGAATTGTTAAAACTTGAATTTGAAAGGGGCTTTTCAAGGGTTCAAAAGATGATAGAAGACAAACTCAACATGTACAATTCTCTCGACAAAATAAACATTCAAAGTCTTATAAATGTAAGGGCAGTTATGGCAACGCTCCAGCAATTTTTCGCCTCAAGCCAACTTTCACAATTCATGGATCAGGTAAATCCTCTTGCCGAACTGACACATAAAAGAAGGATATCTGCCCTTGGTCCGGGTGGATTGAGAAGGGAAAGGGCGAGATTTGAAGTCAGAGACGTTCACCATTCCCATTACGGTCGTATGTGCCCAATAGAGACACCCGAAGGCGCGAATATAGGTCTTATAACCTCTATGGCCATCTTTGCCGAAATAGACAAATACGGATTTTTGAGAACGCCTTACAGGAAGGTCGAAAATGGCAGAATAACAGATAAAATCGATTACCTTATGGCCGACGAAGAAAGTAACTACAACATAGCGCCGGTCAACGTTAAGATAAATCCAGACGGCACACTTGCAGATGAAAGAGTCTCCGTCAGGTTCATGGAAACTTACAGATACGTCGCAAGATCGGAAGTTGACTACATAGACATTTCATCGAGGCAGATAGTCAGTGTCTCTGCGGCGCTTATTCCATTTCTCGAAAATGACGATGCCAACAGAGCCTTGATGGGTTCTAACATGCAAAGGCAGGGAGTTCCTCTTGTGAAGCCTCAGGCTCCTTTGATAGGCACGGGAATGGAAAAATACGTTGCTCGAGACTCCGGACTCATAGTTATCGCGAAAAATTCGGGAAAGGTCAAGAAGGTTTCCTCGATGGAGATAATAGTCGAAAGAGATGACGGTAGTGGTGAAGATGTATACCATCTCATAAAATACTCAAGGACAAACCAAGACACGTGTATAAATCAAATACCAATAGTTGATGTTGGCGAACACGTTGAAAAAGGTGATTGCATAGCGGATGGTCCCGCGACTGATATGGGCGAACTTGCCCTTGGAAGAAATGTGCTCGTTGCCTTTATGCCATGGGAAGGTTACAACTTCGAGGACGCAATAGTCATAAACCAGTCTCTCATAGAAGAGGATGCCTTTACATCTGTTCACATAGAGGCATACGAAACGTACGCGCGAGAAACAAGGCTCGGACCCGAGGAAATAACGGCCGATATACCAAATGCCTCGAAGGAATTACTCAAAAACCTCGATGAGAACGGGATTGTAAGGGTAGGTTCTCTCGTTCACCCTAAAGACATTCTCGTCGGTAAGGTTACTCCAAAGGGAGACAGCGAATTGACGGCCGAAGAAAAGATAATGAGATCCATATTTGGAGAGAGAGGACGAGATGTCAAGGATACGTCCCTTAAACTTCCCCACGGTGTGGATGGAAGGGTCATAGGTGTTCACATATTTGAAAAGGGAGATATATCCGAGTTGGACTCGAGCATCAATAAGATGGTTAAAGTTTACGTTGCGACGAGAAAGCCCCTTGCCGTTGGCGACAAACTTGCCGGTCGCCATGGAAACAAGGGAGTCGTTTCCCGCATAGTGCCAAAAGAAGACATGCCATTCTTGCCTGACGGGACACCTGTTGAGATGATATTAAGCCCTCTCGGCGTTCCTTCGAGGATGAACATAGGACAGGTGCTTGAAACTCACCTTGGATGGCTTGCAAAATTGAAGGGAATGTATTTTGCGACGCCCGTTTTCGATGGTGCGAGAGAAGAGGATATCTTTACACCGCTTTACGAAGAGCGTAAAAAATATGGCCTTACAGAGGGAGATAATCCAGAATATCCAACCGGTAAGGTTGTTTTAAGAGATGGAAGAACGGGTGAACCTTTCAACAGCCCGGTTGTGGTGGGAGTCATGTACATGATGAAACTCATTCATATTGCCCAAGACAAGATTCACGCGAGATCGATAGGACCTTATTCTTTGATACATCAGCAGCCTCTCGGAGGAAAGGCCCAATTTGGAGGTCAGAGATTTGGAGAGATGGAAGTCTGGGCTCTCGAAGCTCATGGAGCGGCCCATACCCTTCAGGAGATGCTGACGATAAAGTCTGACGATATTGAGGGAAGAAATGAGGCTTACAAGGCCATAATGAGAGGGAAAAACATACCTCTTTCGAATTTGCCCGAGAGTTTCAAAGTTCTTGTTAAAGAACTTCAAGGCCTTGCGCTTGACGTTAAGGTCTACGATGATCTCGGAAATGAAATCAAATTAGATCGTTAAGGAGGGGTAAAATGGCAGAAGAAAGCCCCAAAATATTTTTAAGCCCTTCAAACAAAATAGGAAGGGTAGAAATAGGACTGGCCTCGCCCGAGACAATTTTACAATGGTCAAAGGGAGAGGTAAAAAAACCAGAAACTATAAATTATAGAACCTTCAAACCGGAGCCGGATGGTCTCTTTAGCGAACAGATCTTCGGACCTGTAAAAGATTATGAATGTGCATGCGGAAGGTACAAGGGCAAAAAATATGAAGGTACTACTTGCGAAAGGTGCGGTGTCACCGTTGAATCTAAAACGGCCCGAAGAAGAAGAATGGGTCACATATCCTTGGCCGTTCCGGTGGTTCATATATGGTATCTCAAAAACATACCCAACTACATCTCGATCCTTCTCGATATCTCTCCAAAGGATATAGAGCAGATAGTGTACTTTGGATCGAGAAGAACGGTCGAGACCGTTTACATGGTAACGGATCCCAAAAATACGAATTTTGACGTTGGAGACAAACTTTATGCCACGGAGTACAACATATACAAGGACAAACTCGATTTTGTCGTGGAAAATTCTGTCAGAATTAAAAGTCCTCGTGGACCTATAAGATCCGAAATCGACGGAATTGTTTCTATAAAGAAAGAAAAAACCAATACGGATAGATTTTTAACATGGGTTACAGTCTCTCAATCTACAAGGGCCGAAAATTCCAAGAGTGAATCCTACACGATATATCGTGGAATGGAATTGAACGTAAAAAATGGCGAGATCGTCAAAAAGGGCGATCTTATAGCCAATGAATTGAAGGTCGAACCTTTTAAGGCTCCTTTCGATGGTACCTGCGAAATAGATGAAGTAACTTCAACGATAAGGGTGATACCTCTACCTACATCTAAATTTCAGCCTGTAGCCTATACACTTCCTTACGGGGTAAAGCCGACGGTCCAGAATGGTCAGAAAGTTAAAAAGGGGAAGGTACTAACAAGTAGCGCGCACTTTGATGCGATTCGGGCCGGAATGGACGGGGTTATCGTCTACGGCAAAAACCTTTCGGTAAGTCAAAAGGAAGACGAGAAATTAGTTGCGAACTCGACGGATAAGATCGAGATAGTCGAGAAGGATCAGGTTCAAAGAATTGAAAGATCATATCCTTTATTCGAAGGTATAACGCCTTACGTCGAAGATGGTCAGGAGATAAAATCTGGCGACTACATAGCGGACAGATTCGTTTACGAGGATGAGGATCTTACCGTCTCAGAACTCGACATCTTCGAAAAGCATTATCCCGGTCAGTTCGAAAAGGAATTCGAAATAGAGAATGACAGGACAGTCGTCATGATAACGGACATTGCCGATGATGTTGCGGCCGAGATAGGGAAAAAGGTTGGAGACGTCATCCTTGACAACGAATACGACGCTTACAAAGACATATATGGAGACAAGATACTCGCAGATGTGGGCGCATCGGCAATAAAGAAATTGCTTCAAAAGATAGATCTTGGAGAGACCGAAAGCAAACTCGAGGCCGAACTTAAAAGTATTCCAGATTCAGCCTCGAACAAAAAGATGAAGATTTTAAAGAGATTGCACATCATAAGAAGTCTCATTGAGAGCAACCAAAGACCCGAATGGATGGTTCTCGATGTTGTTCCTGTAATCCCGCCAGATCTTAGACCTATGATTCAAATAGATGGCGGAAGATTCGCCACGACAGATTTGAACGATCTTTACAGAAGGGTCATAAATAGAAATAACAGGCTTAAAAAACTCATTGAATTGAACGCGCCGGACATAATAATAAGAAATGAAAAACGTATGCTTCAGGAAGCGGTGGATTCCCTTATAGCAAATGGAAAGCGCGGAAAATCCGTTATGGATAAGTCAAACAGACCTTTGAAATCACTTACCGATTTGCTCAAGGGAAAGAGGGGAAGGTTTAGAAGAAACCTTCTTGGGAAGCGCGTCGATTATTCCGGCCGCGCCGTTATAGTTGTGGGTCCTACACTTAGAATAGATCAATGTGGCATTCCAAAGAAGATGGCCATGGAACTCTTCAAACCCTTCGTCCTTCAAAAACTCGTCAAAAGCGATCCGGACAAATCTGCCAGAAAATGGGGCCGATTGATGATAGAAAGAGAGGTTCCGGAGGCTTGGGAAGTTCTCGAAGATGTCATAAAGGGTCATCCGGTTTTGCTAAACAGGGCTCCGACGCTTCACAGGGTAAGTATTCAGGCATTTGAACCAAAGTTAATAGAAGGAGATGCCATTCAGTTACATCCGCTCGTCTGTCCTCCCTTCAACGCCGACTTTGATGGAGACCAAATGGCAGTTCATATACCGCTTTCGGCGGCCGCGCAGGCAGAGGCAAAGTTCTTAATGCTTTCCAAATACAACACGATAAGCCCTGCAAATGGTCAGCCGCTTTCGATGCCGGGGAAGGATATAATCCTTGGAATGTATTACCTCACGATGAAAGACGATAAATTGCCAAAATACAAAACAGTCTTTTCATCGGCCCAGGAAGCGATCCTTGCTTACGAAATGGGATACATAACGCTCCACACGCCAATAGACGTCATGATGAAATTCTCCTCTGGAGAAAAACTCGTAAAAGATACGACCGTTGGGCGCGTTATATTCAACGAAGGACTCTTTGAGGAATTGAGAGATTACACAAAAACGTATGACAAAAAAGAGATAAAGAATATAGTCTCTAAATCCTTCAAGAGATTTGACATAGACGTTACGGCCGAAGTCTTGGACAGAATAAAGGACTTTGGATTTAAATACTCCACGATTTCTGGAGTTACCATATCGGTTAGAGATGTTCTCATATCCAATAAAAAGTATGAGATAATAAGACAATCTCAGGAAAAGATACAAATTGTCGAAGATGCATTTGAGAATGGGCTTATAAATCAGCAGCAAAGGTACGAACAGATAGTAAGAATATGGGAGGACGCGACAAAAGAGATTCAGGATGTAACCTATGCTGAACTTTCCAAAGACCTTTTCAATCCTGTCTTCATGATGGTAAGGTCGGGCGCAAGAGGAAGTATCGACCAGATAAAACAAATTGCCGGTATGAGAGGATTGATGGCCGACCCATCGGGAAAGACCATAGAGGTACCTATACTTTCGAACTTCAGAGAGGGTCTAAATGTCATGGAATACTTCATATCTACCCATGGCGCGAGGAAAGGTTCGGCAGACACGGCTTTAAGAACCTCTAACTCTGGATACCTTACAAGAAGGCTTGTCGACGTCGCCCAGTCTGTAACCGTCAAAGAGACCGACTGCGGTACCACGAATGGAATAGAATTGAAAACTTTGCGCGATGACGATGTTGTAATAGAAAAACTCGAAGATTCTCTCTTTGGGCGTGTACTTGCCGAAGACATAGTCAATCCGAAGACAAAAGAGGTCATTTACGAGCGCGATACGATGATGGAAGAAGAAGATGCCCACAAAGCCGTCGGTACAATAGAAGAAGTAGAAGTTTACAGGCAAGAAGAGATCGGTGTCGATTCAATAAACGATGTAAAAGATTACGCCGAGATCGCAGAAGATCTTTACGATGATGAAAAAGGTACGTTTTCTGGTGTGCCTTCGAAGTTGATATTCAAAAAGGGTGAACCTATCAAAAATACGGTGAATGCCTTAAAGAAATTAGGAGTCTCAAAGGTACTCGTTGACATCTATCCGTGCGTTGGAGGAGTAACGGTCTCGCCGGTTGTCGCAGCCGATGGAAAGCGTGAAGTAGCGACCTACGAAGAGCGTGTAACTCCTGAAATTGCCAAAAAGTTTGTCAGAGAGCACATAGACACGGTGAGTTTGAGACCTTACATAAAGATAAGATCTCCTATGACTTGCGAACTTTCAAATGGAGTGTGCGAGAAGTGCTACGGAATGGATCTTTCAAACCACAGAATAGTTCACATTGGAGAAGCGATAGGCATAATAGCGGCTCAGTCCATAGGAGAGCCCGGTACACAGTTGACGATGAGAACCTTTCATACGGGCGGTATAGCGACAACGGGCGATATAACTCAGGGACTTCCAAGGGCCGAGGAACTCTTCGAGGCGAGAAAGAA
Source organism: Athalassotoga saccharophila (assembly GCF_009936215.1). Lineage (GTDB taxonomy): Bacteria > Thermotogota > Thermotogae > Mesoaciditogales > Mesoaciditogaceae > Athalassotoga > Athalassotoga saccharophila. The sequence continues at coordinate 598,124 of NZ_AP019551.1, forward strand.
ACTAAAGGATGTCTCCGGCATCTTCAGCCACGTTTCTGGATACGTCAAACAGATTAAACAAGAAGAGAACAAGACTCTCAAGATATACATAGAAGATGACGATGGAAACCTTCACGATTACACCGTTCCAAAAAAGACACAGGTACGTGTGAGGGAAGGTCAGAGAGTCCTTGCCGGTACCCCTCTCACAACTGGCACTATAAGACCGAGAGATCTGCTCGAGAAGGTAAGTACCGAAAGTTCATTCCAGTACCTCTTGCGCGAGGTCAAGAGAGTTTACGCCGAGCAGGGTGTCGACATACACGATAAGCATTTCGAGGTCATAATAAAGCAGATGTTCAACAAGGTAGAGGTAACAGATGCCGGTGATACGAACATACTGCCGGGCACATTGCTCTCTCTCGAAGAGGCCAAGAGGATAAATGAAGAGATAAGGAAAGAAAATTCAAGAGTCGAAGAAAACAGATCCAAGATCGTTGGTAAGGAACTCGTTTATTCTGTCAGCAGTTTGGACGAAAAGAACGAAGAAATAGCAAAAGCAGGGGATATTTTGACAGAAGAGATGGTAGCCAAAATGGTCGATAAGGGAATAAAATCTGTCACGGTCAAGATCGGAGACAAAAAGGAAAGGTACATAATAAATCCCAAAAATGAGATCCAGTACAAACAGAAATTGCTGAGGATAACTACGGCCTCACTTGAAAGTGAAGGATTTTTAAGTGCGGCTTCTTTCCAGCAAACTCCTCAAATTCTTGCCGAGGCGGCCGTCGAAGGCAGAGGAGACATGCTAAAGGGATTAAAAGAAAACGTGATAATAGGTCAATTGATCCCATCCGGAACAGGTCTTTCGGTTTACAACAATCTTCAGATAGAAGAACACGCCATAGCAAAATCCAAAGAAGAGATAAAAAAGGAACAACAAGCATAAAAAAGAGGCAGGAAACTGCCTCTTTTTTTATGCGAGTTTTGTTCTCGTTATCTCATCATTTTTTACGTATTCATTTATTTCTAAGGACAATTTGACGATAAGATAAAGCCAGTATACTCCGGCCGTTATTATCGTGAATATAACAACCAAGAAGATATTTCTCTGAGTTATCTGCGGCACGTCCTGCACATTTGGAAGACCTTTCATATTTCTAAGGTATGAATAAAGTCTCGACTTCGTTTTGTAGATCGCAGAATAAGAAGAAAATATATGGTAAAGGTATATCAAAAGAAAGATGAATGCCAAGATTTCGAAGAGTGCCATGACTCCCATTTCAAATACGAATAAAATCCCGATTATGTAGGAGATCATGTACGCCCAGAATGGCCATCCCTTTACCATCGCGTTTTTCAACTCTAACGAGGCCGTCTCTATCTCTGATTTCACCGATAAGTCTTCTGTCTTTATCGTTGAGATCATCGATTGCGTGTTTAGGATATTTCTGTTCAACACGTCCATCCACTCTTTCAACACTATGAATTGAAAGATCATGTTTATGAAATTTATTATCATGATAGTCACGTAATATCCCGAATTCGCATATGTAATATAAGCGCTTTGATTGTTGTAGGAATACATTATCTCTCCAACTGCCGTGAAAAGGACGACAATAGAGATTAAAGTAAAGATTATCACCATAACCGCGAGTGTTACATTCACTCTTCCATCCATTCTTCTCTCCCCCTTTTTAGAAGGCTCAATTTCTATTATATAATAGATTAACCTTTAAATTGCCAAAAAGACGGGAGCGAAATATGGAAATAGAAATGGAAAGGGCCCTCGATTTCATGACAGAGGTCGCCGCGTCTCTTATGAGTTACGGATCTCCTACTACAAGAACGGAGATATGGGTTACAAGAATTGGACAAAAACTCGGCTTTGAGGTTGATATTGCCATAATTTACACGGTCATATACATCACCGTAAGGGACAAAGATGGCAATTTTAAAAGCATCACGAAAAGGGTCTTTAGTTTGCCTTCTGACTTTGAAAAATTCATGAGGGTAGATACACTTGTCAAGAAATTTGTCGATGGAAAAATTCAACTTGCCGAGGCCCATTTGGAGTTGAAAAAGATAATAAACGATCAAAGCACATATTCAATCTTTTTAAGACTCATTGCCGCCGCTCTAACGTGTGGTGGATTCGAATACATACTCGTTGGAGGTACGATGAGCGCAATCGCTTCAATGGTTCTCGGCGCCGTAGTTTACGCTGCCACAAACTACGTAAGGTTGCTTAACAACAGGTTTTTTCAGCAGTTCACATCTGGCATCATGATATCGATAGGATCATGGTTTTTGATCCATCTTTTCAAAGGTTCTACCTTAAGCGGTGTGGTTTCGGGATCGATAATGCTTTTTGTGCCGGGGTTACTCATAACAAATGGTTTTTCCGAGATCTCTCAGGCAAGTGTCATCTCGGGCACAATAAAAGAAAGTGAGGCAATGGCACTTTTGATAGCGCTTGTCTTTGGTATATTTGCCGGAACCGTCTTCGTGGGAGGCATGAACTTTTGAATATAATTCTTAATTCCATAATCGCAGGCGTTGCAAGTGGAAGTTTTACCATCCTTTACAACGCGAGATTTTCAGATGCAATAATTGCCGGCGGTATAGGCGCCATAGGATGGTACGTGTATTCCATTCTGATAGGATACGGAATGCTTACCGCTACACTCATAAGTGCATTTACCATTGGCATTATTGGAAGAATTGTATCGAGAATAAGGCATATGCCATCCCAGCCATTGATAGTTGGAGGAATAGTTGTACTTGTTCCGGGTTTTATGGCCTTTAAGGCAATGAACGCCTTTATCGTTGGAAAAAATACCGAAGGAACGACATTGATGCTTAACACCTTTCTTACTGCCGCTGCGATAGGAACGGGTCTTATAGTCGCTGTCGCGATCACGGCAATTATTTTTAGAATAAAGATAAGGAGGTAATCATGGAAAAATTGACATTTCTAAGTGAAGACGGATTGAAAATCGAGGCTGAAAAATTTGGAAATTCGGATCACGCGGTTATACTTGCCCATGGCAAGGCCTTTAACATGCAAAGTTGGGAAGACTTTGCGATATACCTTCAAAAGTCTGGATTTACGGCAATACCATTTAACTTTCGCGGATACGGAAATTCGGAATCAAAAGACACTAAATACGAATTAGACATCTCAGGGATAATAAAAACACTTGTGAAAAGTTACAGGCATGTTTCGCTCATTGGCGCAAGCATGGGAGGTGCTGCCGCCCTAAGGGCTCTCGAAATAAGCGCACCGATCGATGGACTTGTGCTTTTGTCTCCGGCCGGATTGCCAAATGATTTCGCAAAATTGAAGGATAAAGCAAAAAAGTCCCTTGTCGTGATCTCGAAAGGGGATTTCGTTTTTGAAGTTGCCGAAAAAGTTGCGAAGTCTCTGCCTTTCGATACGGAAAAGGTTGTTTTCGATGGAAACTTACACGCGCAAAATCTCTTCAGAGATCCAAAGATAAAGGCCGAACTTGAATCTAAGATAGTTGACTTTTTGAAATCGGTGGCGGAGAAGCAATGAAGGTGAAACTCTCAAAATTTCTCGAGGAAAAGATCCCAGATCTCGAAAAAATAGTCGAAAAATTATCTCAAAAATACAGATACGTTTCAATACTTGGAAATGACGTGCGTGGAAAACGCTACCTTGTTACTGAAGACATAAAGATAACTGACAGCAACTGGAATGAGAGGGGTTTCGTCGTAAGGGTTTACAATGGCCTAAATTATTCTGAATACTCTTTTGATGAGATAGATGATTCCGTTGTCGATTTTGTCAACGAAAGGGTCGTCGGAGAATTAGAAAAGTTCAAATCGGTACTCGAATCTCCTTTGATCGAAGAAGAGAAGGAAAATGGGACATTCGAAGGAGAGGTTGAAATTCTGCCAGAAGAAATCGATGCCGGAAAAAAGATAAAGATACTATCTTCTTTAAGAGATCGCGCCTATTCGATCTCGAACTCTCTTGCCAATTTCTGGGCAATATACGAAGAGGTCAATGTAAGCAAGATCTTTTTATCCGGCCAAAAGCATTTAAGCCAAAGTTATGTGTGGACTCAGGGCTACCTTCAGGCCATAGCCAGAAGAGATGAAAAGACGAAGTACTCATACGAAGGGTACTCTGGAATGAAGGGGGCCGAAATTCTTTACGAAATGGAAAAGGGCGTTGAAAAGGTTGTCAGGGAAGCCGAATCTCTCATCGATTCTACAAGTATAGAGCCGGGAGAGTACGATGTGATATGTTCGCCAGATGTCTCCGGTGTTATAGCCCACGAAGCCTTTGGACATGGAGTTGAGATGGACATGTTTGTCAAGGGCCGCGCCAAGGCCGTTGAATACCTTGGACGTGAAGTGGCATCAAAACTCGTTACAATGCACGATGGAGCCTCGGCCGCAAAGCAGGTGGCCTCTTACTTTTTCGACGATGAAGGAGTAATCGGAAAGGATACCGTTGTAATAGAGAAGGGCATATTAAAAAGTGGAATATCAGATCTCATCTCATCTTTGAGACTTGGAACGAGACCAACGGGAAATGGAAGAAGAGAGTCATTCGAGAGAAAGGCATATTCGAGGATGACCAACACATTCTTTGAGCCGGGAAATGACAGTTTGGAAGAGATGATCTCTTCGATAAAAGACGGCTATTTGCTCGAAAAAGTATCGAGCGGAATGGAAGATCCGAAAAACTGGGGAATACAGTGCTGGATACTTTACGGCCGTGAGATAAAAGACGGGCACCTGACAGACAGGATAGTTTCCCCAATCCTTATGACAGGCTATGTACCAGATCTTTTAAAATCCATTTCTATGGTATCAAAAGATCTCGAATTATCTGGAACGGGAGCCTGCGGAAAGGGTCACAAAGAATTCGTCAAGGTCTCCTCCGGAGGGCCTTACATAAAAGCGAGAGCGAGGTTAGGATGATGATAGATTCTATAGCGGAATTGCTTTCTGCAAAAGTAGATGACTGGAAGATACTCGAAAGAATGGTAGATGGGAGAGAACTTTTCTTCATCAAAGACTCGCTCGATATGAACCGTGCAAAGCGCACTCACAAATTCTTTGTGACCATCTACAGTGACTTTGAAAAGGAAGGAAAACTCTACAGGGGATCATCGGATTTTACGATCTATCCCGGCATGAAAAAGGATGAAATAAAATCCTTGATAGAAGAGAATATCTTTTCCTCCAAATTCGTAGAAAATCCTTACTATCCTGTCGTGAATGAAAAACATACGGTTTCAAAGATCGATCCTTCTGAGCCAGATTTAGACCGGATGATACAAGATTTCCCATTTAAATCAGAAGGTGTGTGGATAAATTCCTCCGAATTTTTCCTTAACCGTATCGAGGAAAGGATCATAAACTCGAAAGGGATAGACGTTTCGAATAAGATGTACAGACTTTACGTTGAGATGATAACAACGGCAAAGTCAAAAGAAGAGGTCGAACTTTACTGGAGTTTTGAAAGATCGTACCCTTTGGTAAAAATGGAGATCGAAGAGGCCATGATGGCAACGCGCGATAGGGCAGAGGCGATCCCCACACCGGATGTAAAGGACTTACCTGTCATCTTAAGTGGAGAATCCGTTGGAGAGTTTTTCAAATATCCACTCTACAAAACCTCTGGTCTTTACATTTACGAACATCTCTCCGATCTCAAAAAAGGAGATAGGATTAATGGCAACTTCACCATGTGGATAGATCCCCACGTTGAGGGATCTGCCTACTCTCTGAATTACGATGAGGATGGATTTTTGTGTAGAAAGGTAAAGATCATAGAAAATTCAACGGTTGTGAACATATGGGCCGATGTCAGATACGCGTATTATTTAGGAATAGAGCCTACAGGCCATCTTACGAATTTCGTCGTCGAGTGTGGAAATGAATCTGAAAAGTCATTTGAAGATGGAAAGTACCTTAAAGTTCTTTCATTCTCAGACTTTCAAATGGATCCCGTAACCGGAGATTTTGGAGGAGAGATAAGGCTTGGGTGGTACGGCGATGGCAAAAAGAGAGTGGCCGTAACAGGTGGATCGATCTCGGGAAATATCACAAAGTGCGATTTTGTCCTTTCTTCTGAATATCAATTGACTGGAAATTTCAAAGGTCCAAAAAGTTTGAAGATAACGGGCGCGCAAGTCGGAGGAAAAAGGTCAACACCCCACCACCTTTAGAGGTGAGGGCTTGTAAAAGCCCTTGTTGATTTGATACGTAGCGCATGGCACATGGCACGCAAAAGAGATTAAGGATCAAAAGACTATTCGGTTAAGTGAATTCATGTTAACTGACGGAAGAAGTGGTTAGCACAATCGTTAGATGGTAGCAAGATACATGTGTCTGCGAACTGGAAACAGTTAAAGAAACTGGAAAGTGCAAAAACATTGTTGATAGAACGGAAGGTGAATGTGGCAATTCCTCTCCAACTTCTATAAGTTGGAGTATCCTTGCCACAAGAACGATGAAGATTCTTATAGTAGACGACAGTGAATTTTGGCGGAAAATCCTTGGAGATATCTTCAAAGATCACGAAGTTGAATTCGCGGGAGATGGTCTGGAAGGGTATTTTAAAATTCACGAATTTTGTCCCGATCTTGTCATCTCCGATCTTGTCATGCCCGGTCTCAACGGATATTTGCTTTGCAGAATAGTGAAGAATACCGAACTCAAAGACATACCATTCGTCATCATGACGGCCTCTTCCGATTCGATCGATAAGTTTTGGGGAAAGTATGCCGGCGCATCTGAATACATTCAAAAAGATTCCGAGGACGGGATAAAAAGGCTCAAAGATTACGTCGCATCTTTGAGGCCGATTCACGAATGCAAAAGATCGAAAGACGATTTCAAATCATCCTTCGAAAGGGCGCTTAATGGTTTGCTTGTCAAATCGACGATTGAAAATGAGATAAGGAAGTTCTTCATCCACATCGATGATATGAATTACGTTGTAAGGAAAATCTTCGATTTTGTAAAATCGATGTTTGAAATAGACGATGGAATGATCCTTATCTTCAAGTCAGACTCTATGGATGTCTACACGAATTTTGAAAATTTTGAAGATAAAATGAAAAGGATATTCGAAAACCTAAAAACTCCCTCCAATCTCGAAAGAAGAATCACATACTTAGACAAAAAGATCTATGATAGCATCGACGATATGATTTGGGTCTTCCACCAAGACAGAAAGGAAAATGGCGCAATCTTTGTGGCAAGAAAGCGCGAATTTTCAAACAGCGAAAAAGAGATGTTTTCTAACGTTATGATCGAGGTAGAAAACCTTTTGAATGTAGGCCTAACCTTCGAAGTTTACAGACAATATTCATTCACAGACAAACTTACAGGTCTAAACAATTTAAGGGCTTTGAATGATTACCTTGATGAACTTTGGAAAAATCGGGAGGAATTTTTCTTTTGCATGATAGACATAGACAATTTTAAAAGGGTGAATGACACCTATGGCCATGAAACGGGGAACAACGTACTTTCGGGAATAGGGAATATGATAAAGCATTTACCATCTGACCTTTTTTCGGCCAGATACGGAGGAGAAGAGATCGCGATAGTTTCGAAAAGAAAGGATCTTGTCGAGATCGTAGAATCTCTAAGATCGCGGATAGAATCTACCCATTTCGGACCGGTTAAGGTTACGATAAGTGCCGGCATCGCTTTATCGTCGGGTGCTAACAGTTATACCGAAGTTATAGAGATGGCAGACGCGGCCCTTTACCGTGCAAAACATGAAGGGAAAAATAGGGTCGTTGTCGCAAAATAAAGTATAATTTTGGTGGGGTGATGATTTTGAATTCTGCCGAAGAGATGGCTCAGGCGATAGACGAGATAACCTGTGAAATGACGGAAAATGTAAAAAATGGAAAGATCGAAAAGGTCTTTGAACTTATGAAAGTGCGGGAAAAACAAATCGAAATGTTGAAGAATTCCGATGGACGCATATCTCAGGCTACAACTTCAAAACTTTTGGATGATTTAAAAAAATTTGATGAAGAATACAAAAAACAGATGAAAGAAATAGACGAAAAGATCTCGAACATTTCGAAGGCCATAGAAATGCTTCAAAGTTATTCACAAGGCAAAAGTTCAAATATATTTGACGAAAGAAGGTAAAAAGATGAAAGAGAGCATAATTTTGCTTGATGCCTGTCAGGAGATAATGGATCTTAGACTTGTATCGGGGACATGGGGAAATCTTTCTTTAAGACTTGAAAATGGCAATATACTCATAACCCCGAGCGGAATTCCTTACGACGCGATAAGGGAAGATGATCTTGTTATATGTGATAGATCCGGAAATGTCGTTGAGGGAAACCTTCCACCCTCGAGCGAATTGAAAATGCACGTGGCAATTTACTCCTCGAGAAAAGACGTTAACGCGATAGTTCATACCCACAGCCTTTACGCCTCGATAGCCTCGGCTATTTTCGACGAAGTTCAACTTCTCGTTGAAGACGTTGCCATGGTAATAGGTGGAAGGATAAGGGTTACATCTTACAGATATCCGGGCACTCAGGAACTCGCCGATGAGGTGGTCAAAGCACTTGGAGATAGAATGGCCGCCATAATCGCAAATCACGGTCAGGTCGCCGTAGGACCTACAATGGATGATGCGCTTCTTGCCGCCCAGATGTGTGAGAAGGCCTCTGAAATGTACGTTATAGCCTCTCAATACCCAAAGGTAAATGCCTTACCCGACTCAGACGTAAGATCCCTTTACGACAAATACGTTAACTCCTACAAAAAATTGAGGGATCTCAAATGAGTTTAGTTCTCAAAAATGCCACGGTGATCGGAAAAGATATATCCCTGAAAAAGGCCGACATCTTTGTCGAGGGAGACAGAATCGTTGATTTTGCGATGGGAGATGAAGTAGACCTTGATGGGATGATCGTAATGCCCGGCCTTATCAACACACATACCCATGCCGCCATGACGCTTTTTAGAGGGATTGCCGAAGACGTCGATCTCAACGATTGGTTATTCAATTACATCTTTCCGAGAGAAGATAAACTTACCCCGGATGACGTGTACACGGGAAGTCTTGCGGGCTTTATGGAAATGGTTAGACACGGTATAACGACATTCGTTGACATGTATTTTCATGAAGACGCGATATACCAGGCCGCAAAAGACCTTGGAATAAGGGGAATCGTGGCACGCGGTCTTGCCGATACAGATGGAAAGGGAGATAGAAAACTTCTTCTTGCCGAGGATTTTGCAAAAAAGCATATCGATGATCCTCTCGTGAAGGGAGGGTTTGGACCTCACGCGATCTACACGTGTTCAATGCCTTACTTCAAAGATGTGGTGGACACGGCAAAAAAGTATCCTCTTCCTCTTACCTTTCATCTTCTCGAGTCTCCGGGAGAAAGAAAGGACTTTAAGAAAAACGGTATGGAAGCCGTTGATTTTTTGGATTCTATAGGTGCGTTTTACGAAAAGACAATAATAGCCCACGGCACGCATCTCAATAAAAAAGAACTCGAATTGATTTCGAAAAGGGGATCGACGCTGTCTTACAATCCCTCTTCGAATGCTAAACTTGGAAATGGGATAGCGCCGATAATTCAGGCACTCGATTTGGGAGTTAACGTAACCTTTGGAACGGACTCTGCGGCTTCAAACAACGCCCTTAACATATTCAATGAGATGAGGTTCGGAATTCTACTTCAAAGGGCGAAAGATCAGGATCCAACGATCATAAAGGTTGAAGAGGCGATAAAGATGGCGACATCGAATGCGAAAAAGGCATTGCCCTTCGATATAGGATCTCTCGAGGCTGGAATGCTTGCCGATTTGATCGTCATAGATCCACACGATATCTCGACAGTCCCATCTGATAAGATACTTTCTCACATCGTTTATTCATTTGACACACCGGCCATAAAAAAGGTTATGATAGGTGGTAGGTGGATATACGATGAAGGTTTTATTACCGTCGATGAAAAGAAGGTGATAGAAGATTTCGAAAAAGTTTATACCGATCTTAATTCTCGTATTTGAAACGCTTTTTTTGATGACAATTTTAAGCGGTTGTTTTTTGGACAAATACAACATAAGTACTCTGAGAAACTTCATTCCATCGAATTACAAAGTTAAAACTTACGAGATAATTGTAAAGCCTTCTCAATTCATGGGGTACAGATCAAAGGGAATAATAAGAAGTGTCTTTGCAACGTACGCTTCAACATCATCCACAGTCTCTCTCTATGCGGCAGAATTTCAAAGCACCTTCGAGATGCACGATCTCTGGTACGCTTTTGCAAAAAAAGAGAGTGGCACGTGGAATGCGCTCAACAGCAGTTTATGGTGGTTTTCTGGAGAATTAAAAACTTCAAAATACTTAGCATGGTACACTCATTACACGATCTTCATTCTCAAATCTGAAGATCCCTCTGCGCTTTATCCCATCAAAGACCAGATTCAAAATTTCATGAATGTGTTTGGAGGCGCGAATAATTGATATACAGGGAACTTTCTCCTTATCTCAAAGAAAAATACGGCGCGAGAGTCCAGAGAATATCGATATCGTACTTCAGAACCTGTCCCAACAGGGACGGTACGGCTGGATTTGGTGGCTGTACCTTTTGCGAGGAAACGGGAAGTGGATTTGGAAATAAATTCAGGAACTTGGATGTCCACACTCAGGTCGTAGAAGGCATGAAGATCGCGCGACAAAAGTACAAAGCCGAAAAATTCATGGCTTACTTTCAGTCATTTACAAATACCTACGGTCCGCTTGAAGAACTCGAAGAAGTTTACAAAGCATCTTTGATCGAAGATGTCGTGGCGCTCGACATCTCTACAAGACCAGATGCCTTCTCCGAGGAGATAGCACAAATGATCAAGCAGATCTCGGATGAAAGGCACGTTGATATCTTCATCGAATTTGGCCTTGAATCGATAAATGAGAATACGCTTGTATACATAAACCGTGGCCATTCGGTAGGCGAGTTCATAGACGCCGTTCTTAGAGCCAAAAGGTACAACTTTGAAGTTATTGCCCACGTTATTTTAGATCTTCCAACTGACACAATCGAAGACGAGATAGGATGTGCGAAGATCCTTTCTGCCTTAAAGGTAAATGGCGTAAAGATGCATTCTCTTTACATAGTCAAAGGCACAAAGATGGGAAGGGATTACATCGATGGAAAATTAAAACCATTCGGTGCCGATGAATACATAAAAAGGGCCCGCGCATTTCTTTCCTACCTCGATCCCGCCATCGTTATACACAGGATAATATCCACGCCTCCGCAAGACGCGCTTTACTCGATAGGATTGACCTACGCCGAGGCGAAAAAATCAATAGAGGAAGAGATGATTAAGAACTCCGAATATCAGGGAGTGAAATTCGATTACCTTAATGGGGGTAACTGGAGAAAAAAATTTGTCGAAAGGAGAAATTCAGATGGATTACGTTCAGATGGTCAAAGAATCAGTTGATTTTTTAAAGAATAGGGTGAGATCAAATCCAAAAGTGGCGATTGTACTTGGATCTGGCCTTTCTGTCATAAAGGAAAGCCTCACCGATCAGATCAAGATAAAATATTCAGAAATTCCACATTTCCCGGTCTCGACGGCGCCCGGTCACGCTGGAGAGTTGATCTTTGGAAAATGGAAGGGTATCGATACGGTCCTTATGAATGGAAGGTTCCACTTTTACGAGGGATATTCCATGAAGGAAGTAACGATGGCAATAAGGGTCTTTCAAATGATGGGAATAAAATACCTTTTCCTGACCAACGCGGCCGGCGGTCTAAATCACACATTTGAGCCGGGCCATCCAATGATAATAACAGATCATATAAATTTCATGGGAGACAACCCGCTCATAGGAAAAAACATAGATGAGTGGGGAGTAAGATTTCCTGACATGTCCGAGGCTTACAATTCAAAACTCATCTCGATGGCCGAAGAGGCGGCAAAGGAATTGATCATCCCCTATTACAAGGGTGTGTACGTCGCCGTTTCCGGTCCTTCATTCGAAACGCCGGCCGAATTGAGAATGTTTAGATTTCTCGGAGCGGACGCGGTTGGTATGTCAACAGTGCCAGAGGTAATAGTCGCAAATCACGGCGGAATAAAGGTCCTTGCCATCTCGGCTATAACGGACAGGGCCATACCGGAGGGATTGAAGCCTCTTACCGCCCAAGAGGTTTTGGAGGTCGCAAATAGAACCGGAATTCAGATCGCGAAGATTTTCGAAGCGGTCATAGAGAACCTTGGAGAGGAATTGAAATGATAGAAGAGAGCGTTGAATTTCTAAAATCAAGGATTGGAAAGGTTGATGTTGCCGTAATACTCGGATCCGGCCTTGGAAAACTTGCCTATGAAGTGGAAGAGGCGGTAAGAATTCCTTACTCTCAAATACCCAACTTTTTGAGATCGACGGCTCCGGGCCATGCTGGAGAACTCGTGTATGGGAGAGTAAGCGGAAAGTACGTGCTTCTTATGAATGGACGCTTTCACATGTACGAGGGGTACAAACCCCGCGACATAGTCTATCCAGTAGAGGTTATGAAGATGATCGGGATAAAAAAACTCATCGTCACTAACGCGGCTGGCGGAATAAAACTTTCGTTCAAGCCCGGCCAACTCGTTTTCATAAAGGACATAATAAATCTTTCTTTCAGAAATCCTCTTATTGGCCCCAACGATGAAAAGGTGGGACCAAGATTTCCCGATATGTCCTCGCCACTTTCTACCGCATGGATCGAGAAGGCCAATGACGCGATTTACGAAAGCATGAAAGAAAGACTCGAAAGCGGTACATACGCATCGATGTTAGGGCCGAGTTATGAAACTCCCGCAGAGATAAGGATGCTAAGAAAGATCGGGGCGGACATGGTCGGAATGTCGACCGTTCCCGAGATAATAAAGGCCAATCATGTCGGCATTGAAACTCTCGGAATCTCCTGTGTTACGAACATGGCCGCCGGCGTTCTTCCCCAACCTCTTTCTGAAAAAGAAGTCCTTGAAGTTGCAAACAGCGTATCTAAACGTTTCATATCGATCGTTAAGATAATAATCGAGAAAACATGCTGAGGTGATACCATGAGAGCGTACGATGTTATTTTGAAAAAAAGAGATGGCCATGAACTTTCAAAAGAAGAGATAGAATTCATGGTAAATGGTTTTGTAAAGGGTGAAATACCCGATTACCAGATGGCCGCCTTTTTGATGGCAGTCTATTTCAGGCACATGAATGCCGAAGAAAGATACAACCTTACAGAAACAATGGCCAGATCTGGCGATACCATAGATCTTTCCTTTATTCCGGGCATTAAGGTTGACAAACATTCTACCGGAGGCGTTGGAGACAAGACGACCCTTGTCCTCGCACCAATGGTTGCGTCCTGTGGCCTTCCAGTCGCGAAGATGTCCGGCCGCGGATTGGGACACACGGGAGGAACGGTTGATAAACTCGAATCGATCCCGGGCTTTAGGACGGCTTTAAGCGAGGAAGAATTCAAAAAATGTGTGAAAGAACATCTCATAGCGGTAGTCGGACAAACCGCAAATTTGGCACCTGCCGACAAAAAGATATACGCGCTTAGAGATGTTACGGCCACAGTTGACGAGATATCGTTGATATCCTCGAGCATAATGAGCAAAAAACTTGCCGCCGGTGCAGATGCCATCGTTTTGGATGTGAAGGTGGGATCCGGAGCCTTCATGAAGGATATAGCATCGGCAACGGATCTTGCGCGCGCCATGGTAGACATAGGGAAAAGACACGGAAAATCTATGGTCGCACTTATAACTGACATGGATAAACCTCTCGGGCGCACAGTCGGAAACGCGATAGAGGTAGAAGAGGCAATAGAGACACTTAAGGGAAATGGACCTGACGATCTTGAAGAACTCTGCATCGAACTCGGAGCCCAGATGCTAAAACTCGGAAAGATAAGCGACAACCTTTCTCAGGCAAGAAAGATGCTTAAGGAATCGATATCTTCTGGAAAGGCCCTTGAAAAAATGCGCGAGATGATAATCGCTCAGGGTGGAGATCCTCGCGTTGTCGATGATACCTCTTTGCTTGGTATATCAAAAAAGACATACGATTTAAAGTGTGAAAGTGCTGGCTACGTTGGAGGAATGGATGCCGAGAAGATAGGAATAGCCTCGATGAAGTTGGGAGCGGGCCGTGAAAAGAAAGAAGACGTCATAGATTTGTCCGTCGGAATAAGACTCAACAAAAAGACGGGAGATGAAGTAAAGCCAAAAGATGTGCTTTGTACTCTCTACTACAATTCCGAAGAGAAACTTCAGGAGGCCATAAAACTCGTAAAAGAATCTTACAGAATTTCGAAGACCAAACCAAAAAAGGTGGAGATAGTGCACGGTGTCGTTGATTAAAGGGTACATCTTGCTTTTTATCGTCTTTCCGGTATTTGTATTCGCCTCATCTCTTTACGTAGTTGACGGACAAAATATCACGAGAATTTCAGATCTAATTTACTGGAAAGGTAATCCATTTGTTCAATTGAAAAAAGTGGCGGACTTTTGGAATATCAAATGGTCTGTAAAAGATGGAATGGGCGTCGCGGAGTGGAATAACAATTTCATATCCTTCAACACATCAAGCGGAGAAGGGCTCTACGATGCCATTTACGCGCTTTCAAATGCCGCAAGCAATGCAAACAACCCTTTGATATCGGTCGCGAGCCTTTCCATGTTACTCGGCGCAAATTATACTCAAGAGACAGATGGCATCTTCATGATAAAAAGGCCACCAGCGCTTGAAATAAATGGCGCGATACTTTACGGACATCAATTCACGATCTTTTTCAATGCGATCCCGCCAGATGAAACGGTTAAAGTCTCTCGAAGCGGGATATTAACGGACATAAAGGTCTTTCCCGTCAAATTTTCCCCGAATTACGTCCATCCAAACTCTCCCCTTGTTGTCGAAAGAGACGGGAATTTTTCCGTCGAGTACCTTGTAACGTTCTACTCCACATTGACTGTGAAAACATCGACCGGCACACCAACCTTGCCAGTTCAAAATGCCGAGATGATAGATTTTGGAAATGGCATTCTTTACAAAACCTCAGTCTCTACGTTGCTTTCGGGAAAAGTTCTTCGTTTGAAGATGATCGAAATTCCTTCATCGGCGAATTTGAAGGTTATTAAATCTTCTGGCACGACGACGATATCTTTGCTTGGAAATAGCAATATAGCCATTGTCGGGTTTGAATCATCCACTCCTTTAATATATGCAAATGATCGTCTTTACGGTGTGCCATCTAACGGATCGCCTCTTTTGACATGGAATGGACAAAAATTTGATATAATTGAAACAGATCAGGTCATAACGGTTAACATAGGAAACATACCATTTGTAATAGACGGTATAAATTCAAATTCCGGTAATGTGATTCTTTACACAGCCGGACAGGAAATTTCAAATTCTCCAAACAGGCTTTACGTTCAGATAAAAGATGGGCGGGTTATATCGACGGATTACATTCCAAGGGCAAATGGTTATGTCCTCTCGATAAATAAAAGTTCTACGATTTTTTGGAATGACGTAAAAATAGGTCAAATCGTCAATTTCTTTTTACCATTTTACATACAAAATTCGATCTTTGCAATTCAGGGCAAAACTTTGATGATTCAAAATTCGTCTAAAATGCCATTATTGAATTCGATAAATTCCAAGGATTTTTATGTCATAGCGGCTAAAGGTGAAAAACTTTATTTCATCTACGTTGAAGGAGAACAGGATCTTGGAATGGTTTCAGACATACTCTTGAATATGGGCTTTTCAGATGCTTTCTATCTTGGTGAAAATGTATTCATGATTGTCGATGGGAAGATCGTCAATGGCAATCTTGGTGTCGGTCTATTCTGGATTGAAATCGATAAAACAACTGGAGGTGTTGACAGGTGATCGCTGTCGAGAAGAAAAGAGTCATTGCATTCATAGGTCATAACGGAAGCGGGAAGACAACCCTGTGTGAGTCTATACTTTTCAACAATAAAGTTACAGAAAGAATGGGAAGTGTAGATCAGGGAAATACCGTCATGGATTTTGATCCCGTCGAGATTGAAAGAAAAACGAGTATAAACGCGTCAATCGCCACTTTTGAAAAGGAAGGATACAGGTACTTTTTGATCGATACGCCGGGATTTTCAGATTTCATAGGAGAGGTAATCCTTACGACATTAGTCGCAGACAACGTGTGTTCTGTTTTGGATTCGGCGAGTGGCGTTGAGGTCCAGACGGAGAAGACTTGGAGAATAGCCCAGGATTACAAAAAACCAATGATGATCTTTGTAAATGGCATAGATAAAGAGTTTTCCAATTTTGATAAAGCCGTTGAACAGTCCAAGAAACTCGCGAAGAAAAACGTCGCCGTTATCAATTTTCCTCTCGAAGAAGGTCTGAAAGTCAAAGGCATCGTTGATGTTATATCCCAGAAGGCATATCTTTATTCCGGAGATAAGGTTTCCGTCTCTGATGTACCGCCAGAGTTAAAAGAAAAGACTCAAAAATACAGAACCGAATTGATAGAGGCGGCCGTCGAACAGGATGAAGGCCTTATGGAAAAGTACCTGTCAGATCAGCCTATAGACAATGCCGATCTACTCAAAGCGCTCTCAAAAGGATACAGGGAAAACCAAATCGTACCTGTTTTTTGTGGTTCTGCAATAAAGAGAATTGGAGTAAATGAATTCATGGAAGGTCTCCAGAAATTTGGAGCCTCTCCTCTCGATGTTCCTCTGAAATTGGAAGGAGAGATAAAACCCGACGCATCTGGACCTTTTGCCGCTCTGATCTTCAAGGTTACAGTAGATCCTTTCATAGGAAAATTAACATACGTTAAAGTCTTAAGAGGTCAGATAAAGGCCGGGGACACGATATACAACGGCACGACACAGTCAAGTGAAAGGATAAACCATCTTTACGTGCCATTTGGCAAGAAACAAAATGAAGTTCCAGAACTTTCAGTCGGTGACATAGGAGCCGTTCCGAAACTAAAAGACAGCAAAGTTGGAGATTTTCTAAGTGATATTGCAAATCAAGTAAGCGCGAAAAAGATATACCAGTTCCCCGATCCGATGATATCGAAATCGGTAAAGGCCAAAAACGCGGCCGAAATAGACAAGATAACGAATGGACTTACAAGGCTTGCAGAGTCAGATCCAACCTTCCACATGGAATTCAATCCAGAAACTTCAGAAATAGTCATATCGGGAATAGGAAATGTCCATCTTGAGGCCACCCTTGAGAAATTGAAGAAAAACTTTGGAGTTGAGGTAGAACTTGGAAAGCCTAAGATAGCCTATCGAGAGACGATAACGAAAAAATCGAATGCAGAATACAAACACAAAAAACAAACGGGAGGTCATGGCCAGTACGGTCACGTTAAAATAGAACTCGAACCGCTCGAGAGGGGAAAGGGATTTGAATTCGTGGACAAAATCTTCGGTGGTGCCATACCGAAAAACTTCATTCCTTCAGTTGAAAAGGGTATAAGAGAGGCTCTAAAATCTGGAGTACTTGGTGGGTACCCTGTCGACGATGTGAGGGTGATTTTGTACGACGGATCATACCATGAAGTTGACTCTTCGGATATAGCCTTCCAGATAGCGGCTATTCAGGCATTCAAAATAGGAATGCAAAATGGCAATCCGACGCTTTTGGAGCCTATAATGAGCGTTGAGATTTACGTTCCAGACAAGTACGCCGGCGACATAATGGGAGATGTTAACTCCATGCGCGGGAGAATTCAGGGGATGGAATCTGGTGAGAATGGATATCAGGTCATAAAGGCCGAAATTCCTCTTGCCGAAGTCCTTGATTTCTCTTCTAAATTGAATTCGATGACGAGCGGTCAGGGATATTTCACCATGAAATTTTCAAGATACGAAGAGGTGCCAAGAAACCTTCAGGACAAGATAATTCAGGAAAGGAAGGCCGAACTGGCGGCAAACAAATAAGGCAGGCCTTGCCTGCCTTACATGGTGGAGCCGATGGGATTTGAACCCACGACCTCTTCCTTGCGAAGGAAGCGCGCTCCCAACTGCGCCACGACCCCGGATACTTTCTTAGTTTAGCATATAAGATCGCTAACGGTCAAGATTTGGAATGTATTTGAGAAGGGAGAGATCAAATTGAAAATTCAGTACAAAGCGAGAAATGTCGAGATCAGCGATGCGATGAAGAATTACTTCGAGAAAAAAGTCGAAAAGATAGAAAGAATAGTGGACGATCCTTCGGCCGATATAGAAGTGAAGTTCGAAAAAGAACGCGAAAGGAGCATCGTGGAGGCAACGCTAAAACTCAGGTCCATAATAATAAGGGCCAAAGAGACGACGACGGATTTTTACGCCTCGATAGATGGCTGTATAGACACGATAGAAAAACGTTTCAAAAGACTTAAAGAGAGATACACAACGCTCAAGAGAGAAAAGGTCCAGCCTCAGGTCAAAGAAGTGGAGGAAGAAGAACAAAAGGTTGTTAAGATCAAAAAGTTCGTTCTCTCTCCAATAGATATCAACGAGGCAATAGTCGAGATGGAAATGCTTGGTCACCAGTTTTTCGTCTTTAGGAATGTCGAAGATGGACAGATAAATGTGCTTTACAAGAGGGAAGATGGAAATTACGGTCTGATAATTCCACAGTAACTTATCAAAGTTGGTGAATTTAGCGAACGGATTAAATGATGTAAAAAAAGCAAATCTGAAATTAGACAGAAAATAAGGTAAATTCTGAAATTAACGATATTTAAGAGCAAATAAGCGTATAAATCGCGAGTTTGCTCTTTTTTTCTATGATATTTAGCGTTTTTACAGTAATAAAGGATATTTGACAACTTTCAAATTTTGTTGTATATTTAAGCAATACGTAAAATATGCTTGATTTTAGCGATAATTATGGACATTTCCAACATCCGATGAAAGGGGGAACAACATGAACAAGAAGGAACTGATCGATAAGGTAGCGGAAGAGACGGGATATCACAAGAAAGAGATCAAAGACGTAGTCGAGGGAGTTCTTACCAGCATAACAAAGGCGCTTGCCGATGGTGAAAAAGTTCAACTCGTGGGATTCGGAACATTTGAGGTTGTCAAGAGATCTGCTCGCGAGGGAAGAAATCCACAGACTGGTAAGAAGATAAAGATAGCAGAAAGAAAAGTTCCGAAATTCCGCCCTGGAAAAGCGTTTAAGGAAGAAGTGAAATGAAAAACGCGCCGTCACGGCGCGTTTTCAATCGAGATGCTTATATTTGTCATAATCATAGTTGGAATAACCTCTCTTATATCCCTTATCTGGAATGTCCATGTCTTTCGGCACTTCGAAAGAGATAAAAGGATAGAAGGAAAGATATCCCTTATAATCTACATCTCTTTAAGTGTTTTTGGTGTCGCATTCTCTGCTTTTTTACTTTTTGTCATCCTTTTTATGTATCCTTGACTGAAAGTAAATATTTCCTCCTCCGTCGAAGGCGTAAAATGATCTCTCGTCATTTTCGAGAAGGTAGGGCTTGTAATTGAGAGAAGGCTCGAAGGCCAAAATATTTTCCTCGTCGATAAAGGTCGTTGAGGAGATCCATTTTTTGTAAATGATGCCATTCGCGCAAAGGAATATGCCACCTTTTCCGGTTACCTTGAAAAGAAGATCTTCATCTTCGGAGAAAAATTCTCTTGCCCCTCCCCATTTATCGTCTATTGTAAGATCTCCATGGAACGCCAACAATGCAGACGAATTAACGTAGATCGTCTGGCCGGCAACATCTATGTACGATATGTCTCCGTAAAATGGAGATAATACAAGCAACTCTGAAGGATAGGTCTCAACGTAAAAAAGATAAAAATCGCCCGCCTTCCATTTGGCGTTGATATCAAATGCAAAGACTGATTTGGGACGCACAAAAAAACGATCCCCAATCTCCAAAGAGACTCTTAGAATCGGATAATAAGGCTTTCCCGTTATCTCGTATTTCATAGGCATATCCTTTCAAATACGTTCTTTATTTATTATACCAAACAAAGTTCGAATTCCGAATGATCGACAAACGGCGCGTAACGGGTGGCATGTAGGAAAAGCAATAAATTAAAGTGAATTGAGTATATTACAAATATTCAAAATTTCTTTATTTGTTTGTAACTATTTATGGATATAATAAAAATGAAAATCATTAGCATTAAATAAAAGGAGGGTTTAAAATGGAAGAAGTAAGAATACCTTTAATAGGAGAAAAGGCGCCGGAATTTGAGGCCGTAACGACTAAGGGGAAGATAAAACTGTCTGACTTTTTGGGGAAATGGGTGGTGCTATTTTCGCATCCGGCAGATTTCACGCCAGTCTGCACAACTGAATTTGCGGCCTTCGCCGAAAAACAGGAAGAATTTAAAAAGCGTAACGTCCAACTTATAGGACTTTCCATCGACAGCGTTTATTCTCACATAGCATGGATAAGAGAGATTCAAAAATACTTCGGATTCAAAGTTGAGTTCCCGGTTATCGCAGACCTTGACATGAATGTCGCCCATCTTTACGGCATGATCCATCCCGGAAGCGGAAAGACCTCGACCGTTAGAACTGTCTTTGTCATAGATGACAAGGGTATCGTCAGGGCGATATTGTACTATCCAGCCACGAATGGAAGAAATATAGACGAAATCTTAAGGCTTGTAGACGCGCTCCAGTACACGGACAAACACGGGGTGGCTACTCCGGCAAACTGGAAGGTTGGCGAGAAGGTAATAGTTCCAACTCCTCTCACGGTAGACGATGCCGAAAAGAGGATGAAAGAAGATTACGAAAAGGTAGATTGGTTCTTAGCGTTCAAGAAATATGAAAAGTAAGGATGAGGCGCCCGCGCGCCTCATTTTTTTAGGAGTGAGAATATGGAAAACATCATGAAAAAAATGGATCAAAAAACGATTGCTCGCGGTCAAATGGTGCTAAATCACACCGAAAAACGGCGCGGTTTTGCAAGGCTTTTGCCATTTTTGGGTCCTGCATTCATAGCCTCAGTCGCGTACGTCGACCCCGGGAATTTCGCGACGAATATACAAGGTGGCGCGACCTTCGGATATGAACTTCTGTGGGTCATACTCTGGGCCAATTTGATGGCAATGTTCATTCAGGCGCTTTCATCAAAACTCGGTATAGCGACGGGGAAAAATCTTGCGACTTTGATAAGCGAAAGATATCCAAAAGGTTTTGTTTGGTTTTACTGGATTCAGACCGAAATTATAGCGATCTTTACGGATCTGGCCGAATTCTTAGGAGCGTCTATCGCTTTTCAATTGTTACTCGGAGTCCCTCTATTTGTCGGGGCGATACTGTCCGGAATCGCGACGATCTTCATTCTCTTCTTTCAGGATTACGGATTCAGGCCATTTGAGATCATCATAACGCTTCTTTTGAGTGTCATAGCCTTTTCTTACGTAACGGAGATATTCATAAGCAAGCCCAACGGTTTTGGAGTTTTGGGAGGAACCCTGATTCCAAAATTTTCAGGTCCAGAAAGCGTGTACATGGCGGCCGGCATCCTCGGGGCCACGGTAATGCCCCACGTCATATATTTGCATTCTGCCCTGACGGAGAATCGAATAAAGGCGCAAAATGAAGACCAGTTGAAAAGATTGCACAAATTCAATCTTTTAGATGTCTTGATTGCCATGGGCATAGCGGGCTTTGTGAATATGGCGATGCTCATGATGGCGGCCTCAACCTTTCATTTTACAGGTCATCAGGATGTATCAAGCATATCGACTGCCTACATGACTCTCATTCCTCTGCTTGGCGGGGCGGCCGGATTTGTCTTTGCCATATCTCTGCTTGCCTCCGGTCTTTCTTCATCGGCAGTCGGGACTATGTCCGGACAGGTTCTCATGCAGAGTTTTGTCAAATTCAAAATACCGATATGGATAAGAAGGATCGTGACGATGATTCCATCCTTTATCGTGATCTTTTTGGGAATAAATCCTACAAATGTCCTTGTCTTTAGCCAGGTTGTGCTCAGTTTTGGCATAGTCTTTGCGCTTGTGCCCCTTATTCAATTTACAAGGGATAAAACTTTGATGGGCAAACTTGCAAATGGAAGGTTTACAAATATTTTGAGTTGGATGATAGCATCGTCTGTAATAGCGCTGAATGCCTTTTTGATAATCAGTCAATTCATTTAGGAATTCATTCCATCGGCAAAGAAAGATCATTCGGAGGCGATAATATGTTTCAAAACATAGATCTTCTAAAGAGTGCCATGGACGTTTCAACTCTGACAACTCAGGTTATAGCAAATAACATCGCAAATGCCGACACACCCAATTTCAAGGCGAGTTACGTCATGATGAAAGTTTCGGATAAAAAGATAGAGCCTGAATTTACACGGATTATTCGACATCCATAAGCAATGATGGAAACAACGTCGATGTAAACCAGCAAATGGCGATCCTTGCCCAAAACACGATAAGGTATGAAACCTTGACGATGCTTGCCTCGATGAATTTCAAAAGATACGCCGACGTTTTAAAGACCGTGTGAGGTGATATGAGTGTCTATCTTTAGCGCCATAGATATATCGTCTTCTGGAATGACGGCCCAGCAGTTGAGAGTTGACATAATCTCCAACAACATAGCCAATGCCAACACAACTCAAACGCCCGAGGGTGGACCTTACAGAAAAGAAATACCGATCTTCGCCGAACAGTTCAAAAATACCTCCAATGGCGTAGAACCTGCAGGTGTGGCAGTCGTAAAAATTGCCCAGGACAATTCTCCCTTTAAATTGGTCTACGATCCATCTAATCCTGCGGCAAACAAAGACGGGTACGTTGAAATGCCAAATGTTAATGTTTTGAGAGAAATGGTCGATATGATAGATGCACAGAGAAATTACGAGGCAAATGCCACCGTCATAAATGACGCAAAGACGATGGCAAATGCAGCGCTTCAGATAGGGAAGTGATGTAAATGGTTAATCCTGTAAACCCCATAAATCCGATAGGACCGATCTCTGGATCTTCAACCTCATCCCAGTCTTCAGGGCCTGACTTTAAAAAGGTCCTTACCGACGCCATAAACACGGTCAACTCGACCGTCGAAAAGGCAGATCAAATGACCGCGGATTTTGCAACTGGAAAGACTTCAGACATACACGCGGTCATAATTCAGGCAGAGAAGGCCGACATAATGTTGCAACTGACGACGGATATCACGAACAAAATAGTCAACGCTTACGAAGAGATAATGAGGATGCAAATTTAGCGGCCAAAGAACCTGTCAAGTCTTTTTAACTCTATCGAATAGACCAGCGGTCTTCCATGAGGGCAAGACCATACTTTTAATTTGTCTATATCCGAAAGCAACTGCTTTATCTCGATGTCAGATATTCTTTCTCCGGTCTTTACGGCCATCTTGCAAGCGAGATCGGCAAAGAATTCCTCCTTCGGATCTCGCGCGAACGAAATTCTGAAATTCTCTATCGTCGATATAAAGGTCTCCTTCCAGTCTTCTATCTTAAATGAAGGCACGCTCACAAGGAAACCGTCTTTGAATTCGAACCCAAAGGATCTTATCTCCTCTTTGTGATCTTCGAAGGTTTCCATCTGGATCTTATTCAATTCTATCCGAATTGGATCGACCAAATTCTGAGAAGAGATCTTCGTCGATTTTATCCTGTCAAAAATTATCCTCTCGTGCGCTGCGTGAATGTCTATTATGTAAATGGCCGTCTCGCTATATGTTACGAGGTATCTTCCCTTGACAATTCCCATCACGTGGGTCTCGGACAAACTCTCTCTTGTCTGGGACATTTCGAATTTCGTCATGTCAAAGTCAAAACTCTCACTTTCAAATTTCTCGAACTTCGTCTTTGGACTTTCCTCCGCGCTTTGCTGGTAAGAGGAAATGGTATCTGTGAACTTTGGACTTTCGATCGTGGGAATTTTGAAGATATCGGGAGAGGCAAGAGATTCTTTTATTACCCCGGCGACGATTCCGAATATCCTTGACTGATCGCTGAACTTCACCTCTAACTTCTGTGGATGGACATTGACATCTATTGTTTGAGGCGGAACC
Organism: Athalassotoga saccharophila; assembly: GCF_009936215.1. GTDB lineage: Bacteria > Thermotogota > Thermotogae > Mesoaciditogales > Mesoaciditogaceae > Athalassotoga > Athalassotoga saccharophila. The sequence continues at coordinate 622,203 of NZ_AP019551.1, forward strand.
TCTACAAAGATCACAGCCATTGGAAATTCGCCCTTTTTAAGGTGCTCGGCATATCCCGCTTCGATGGCCTTCATCAAAAAAGGACTCTTTACATATCTTCCGTTCACGAAGATGACCTCGCTCAATCTATTCTGGCGCCCAACGTCAGGAGCGCTTATAAACCCGTGAATTCTCATGCCACCAGCGTTTTTGTCGATGGGGATAAGATCGTAATTTCCAAAGATCATCTTTATTCTATCCTCAAGCGTCATGTTGTCTGTGATCTTGTAAATACTCTCTCCGTCTCTTGAAAGTTCGATCGCGATTCTTGAAGAGAGAATGAATTTCTCGACTATCTCGGTTACCATTCTCGCCTCGACCGATGTCGAACTCAAAAACTTCCTTCTTGCCGGCACGTTGAAGAAAAGATCGATCACACTTACCCTTGTTCCTTTTGACTTCGAGACGGGATATGTCTCTCCGACTATACCGCCGATCACCTCTATCGCGTATCCTGTGCCATTATCTGAATTCGCGCTTTCTATTTTCATTTTAGAGACGGCCGCGATAGAAGAAATCGCCTCTCCGCGAAATCCAAAGGTTGTTAGGTTGAAGATGTCGTCAAAATTTTTGATCTTCGATGTCGTGTGTGGAAGGACGACCATCTTGAGATCATCCTCGGTCATTCCATCTCCATCGTCCTCGACGGTTATCAAAGACTTTCCACCGTTGGATATAGAGATCTTAACCTTAGAAGCGTGAGCATCTATCGCGTTTTCGATGAGTTCCTTTACAACTGAAGAAGGATGATCCACAACCTCTCCCGCCGCTATTCTCCTTACAACCTCATCTGGTAACCTTACTATCATTTCTCATCTCCATGGCCTTAAAAAGTATCACCGCCGCGCTGACCGAGACATTCAAAGAATCCATCTCTCGCGCCATCGGAATCGAGACTTTATCATCACACTTTTCGGCGACAAGCCTTCTTATACCCTTTCCTTCATTTCCAAAGACGAAGGCGATCGGCCCTTTGAAGTCCATCGAAAAATAAGGCTTTCCTTCCATCATCGCCGCGTAGACCCAGATATTTCTCTCCTTTAAGATTTCTATCGTTCTTGCGATATTCACCTCGATACAGATAGGCATTCTGAATGCGTAACCTGCCGAAGATTTGAGAACGGCAGGCGTTACATGAACGCTTCCGTCTTTTGGAATTATTATAAGATCAACTCCGGCGCCGTATGCCGTTCTTATTATCGCGCCAAAATTTTGGGGATCCTGGACCTGATCGAGAATCACGATGAATGGATCATGGTCTATACCATCGAGTGTCTTGATGGTGTCGGAATAAAGAAAATCTTTTATCTTTGCGGCGATTCCCTGATGATCCCTGGAATGGGCAATCTCGTCTATCTTTCTATCGTCTAAAATTTCGATCCTGATATTTCTTTTTTCTATCTCGTCTCTCAATCTCTTCATTTCGGAAGAATTCACGTCCGAGATGAATACCTTAGATATATGAATACCGATCTTTAAAGCCTCTTCGATCACATTTCTTCCATAAATTATCACAAAATCCACCTCGACCCATTATACACCAAAATGGCGGATAGATCGGTATAATTGACAAATCAAACCACCTCAGATGTACACATTTCTCTTGCTTTACATTCTTTGATATGCTATACTATTAACAACTATGGAAAAAACGGGAAAATCGACCTGCTTGACGATAAAATCAATGATATAAAAAATCTGAGCCGAGGTGGTGGAATTGGCAGACACGCAAGATTCAGGTTCTTGTGGGCGCATAGCCCATGCGGGTTCAAGTCCCGCCCTCGGCACCAACTTTTTGTGTTTGATTTTCAAAAAAACCGTTGACAAATAAGGTTTTTAAGTATATAATTTCTTGAAAGAGTTTTTATCTCCCGAAAAGGGGGTTAGACAGTATGCAATATGTTTTTTCAAAAAATCAAAATGTAATTACATCTCGAAGGGAGGTGTTTTCCTGCAACCCACAGGGTAAGCAGGAGAATGAATGAGTAAAAAGATTTTAGGTCTCGTTGTCTCCGTGGCCCTGCTTATGGTTGTGCTGTCCGGCTGTTTCCTCTTGCCGCAGATAGACACATTTACGCCGCTTGTAACGATCGTTTCACCGGCGCCAAGCCAGACCATAACAGTGCCAACATCCACAAGTTCTACCAATGTAACAGTCACAGCAACAGTCCTGGCTCACAGCCCGATCCAGTCCGTTCAGGTTTCGCTTGTTCAAAATGGACAGAATTATGGTACATTTAACATGAGCGGTGCCTTCGGGCAGAATACTGGGTCATTTAGTTACACATTTACCAATCTGCCAGTTGGAAGTTATTATTTAACGGTTACTGCTCAGAGCGGAGCAAAGACTCCGGGAAGCGCTTCCCAGAAGTTCACAATCGCTTCGGCCCAACCCGTAACCCCGCCATCGACAAAGTACGCAGCGCCGGTTGTTAGCCTTATCAACGTTGCCCCGAATTATCAGGGCAAATACTACGTTGCACAGTCTCCTATAACCTTCAGCGCGACAGTTACCAACCCGAACAAAGTTGGGCAGGTTGCTGTGTGGGCAAGTGTTAACGGTCAGACAATTCAGCCAAACAACAACGCCAATCCATACACATTTACATGGACACCATCTTCAACCGGAACATACACGCTTTATGTCAACGCTACAGTTACAATAGGCGCATCGACAGTTTCCGGATCTAACTCCGTCGTTATCAAGGTGCCATACATTTCTCCTGCTGTCAACAGTGTAAACACGCCTTCAAGACTTGTTATGGCAACAACGACTCCTGCATCCTTCACATTCACAACAACTCCAGGAGTTAGCGCATACCTTTCTATAAATGGTGGATCAGCCGCAACATACACATCTCAAAGCCCAATAGCCAATGTCAAACTTCTTCCAAACCAGTGGAATACTTTGACATTGACATTCAAAGATCCATGGGGATACACGATCCAGACTGCGGTTGCTACAGTGCTCGGAGTTCAGACATCTAATCCTGCCAACACTCCATACGTCTTCTTAATAGACAAAGCGGGACACGTTGTCAACACCAATGACTGGATATCAATACCTGCCGGATCTAATCTTGATCTTTACGGATACATCCAGGCCGGATCCCAGCCTATCACATCTTTCAATCTTACACAGCAGTACTTCACAAGCAAGATGTTAACAACATCTATAGCCGGACCCGGAACAGTTTTGTCTGGAAGTTATCCAACTCCACAAAATATAGTTCCTATCAAATTGCTTGCATATCTCTTTAATCCACAGGTCGCTCCAAATCATGCTTATGTGACATTTAGCATAAATGTTAACAACACATCAATTGCCTTCTTAAGATACGATGTTTCTCCTGTGACGGCTGCTCCTGTTGTAACTCTTAGTTCAACCGGAACATACGAAGGAGTTCCCGCTCAAGTTACAGTCAACGTTAACTCTTTACAGCCGATAACTGGTATAACACTTGGAGTGCCGGTTAAGGTTAATTCTCCATTCACAGGATATTCAACGACAACGGCATACAGTAATGCACAAAACGGAACGAATTCGATGAGTTTTACCTATAACCTCATTGAGCCTGTAAGCGCAGTTCAGGCCAATGGCGCGAATGCTTACGGATTTGTTTACGGAAGTCAGAATTACAAAGTTGCGTTCTACGGTCCATCCGGAATATACACAATAGGCGCGACAGTTGCTGGAATTGCCAACATGACAACTTATGCGACGACAAATTACGCAGTTCAGGCCGACACATCTGCTCCTACAGTTAAAGTTACATACGCCGGATCCTCCGTTTCGATATCTGGCATTTCAATACCGGTGTACTACGGACCGATGACGATTGAAGCCACGGTCAACGATGATCATGCCATATACTGGGCAATGATGACATCTCCTGCCACAGCATTCCTTGTCTATCCAAATAACAGTAACATAGCCAACTATGGTCAGAGAGCAACAACGATAACGGCAAAAGTGTCATTTACACAGCCCGGGACTTACAACGCTTACATAATAGCCTCAGATAAACACTTCGATCCGACAACATTCACTCTTAACCAGACAGTTCTTGGAACTGGAAACACCGTTAGAACTCCAAATTATCCAGTTCTCTACTCCAATGTTGCACCTCAGGCAACGGCAATTGGCGGACAGTACCAGCAGACCGTTAACACCGAAAAATACGCGTTTGCAGTTTCCGCTAAGGATAACGTTGGTGGGTACAGTTTGCTTTCTCCAACGGCATTCGTAAGACTCGTTCCTATAAAAAATTCAAATGCCACGACAGTTACATTGACCGCGACATTTGGAACAACGCTTCCACAGCAGCCCAACTATTACTCTGCGACAATAAGCACGTATGGCCTGACCAACCAGACACAGTATAATGTCTGGATAGGCGTCAAAGACCTCATCTACGATGCACTTGCCGCTCAAGGCGCACCACAGTCTTTGCTCAGTCAACATATCACATGGGTTAACTGGGGAATCATAACGGTTGATCTTGTGTATCCAAATGTTACACTCTCTGCCGGTACACAATATCAGCCTCTTTCTGCAACTCCGACGACAGTTTCTACAACGGTCTTCAGAGTTGATATCAACAACGACCCAGACTTCCCATGGGGACAGTTTGCAGAGAATAATTACAACCAGTTGCTCAATTACATAAACGTTCAGGTTGGCAACGCGATCAATGGATTCAACACGGCCGCCTACGTCATACCGCTTCAGGTAACCCAGACATCCACACAGTCAGGATACTTCCTCTTTGCAATTCCTGGACTTTACCAGAACGTTGGAATGACGAATCAGGTTGCAACCCAGACGATACAGGTCTCCGTCTACAATTCAATACAGCCAGAGAAGTCTATATTCGGTCAGATTGTAAGGACAGTCATTCCACAAATACCATTCACAGTCTCCATCTCTGGAGTTGGCGTGACCAGCACGGCAAATGGCATGGCCGCAACACCGGTTATCAACACCACCGGTACTTACACGTTGCCTGTAACAATTTCTGGCCTCACACCGAATCCACAGCCCAACATGACATTGACCTTCATGGTCAACAATACGCCAGCCTTAACTGTACAGGCAGCCAATGGAACATATAACGTACCAGTTCCGACACCTGCTGGCACTGCATTGACAAGCGTTAGGGTGCTTTACGCTCCGTCATATTATCAGGTACCGGGTGCCGCGAGAGTTAATGTGCAGTCCTTCAACATTCCGTCAACATACCAGTACTTCAGATACTTCTCTACATTCTACACACTCGGCGACAACATAACCCCATCTGCCACATTGACACTCAATGGTGTAAGCATAAATGGACAGGCAACGGTTTTGACGAAACCATTCAATTACACCTATTCAATAAATGGCGTCCTCTATTACCTGCATGATTTGGCAGTTACGTCCAAATTTGCAACAGGTAACAACACAACAATAAGCGGAGTCGTTAACTTCTCCTCTTACTCAACATCTACAACAACTGTCGCAACAACGACTCTGAAGGCAACGTCATTGCTCTCATCCCTTGGATTTGAACAGGGCAGCAAGTGGACGATATCCAAACTCTCAACAAAGACATTCTCGATGCCTGGAGTCTACAATATATCCTTTACAGGAAATGATCCAAGACTTGGAACCACGACAGTTAGCGCAACTGTTGCATTCGATCCATACGCGCCTGTCATCTCCGGTGTAAAACTCAATGGAAATGCAGTTCCTAACGTTACATCCGGACTCGTTCCTGTCATAGCCAACGGCAACACGATAAGCGCAGTCGCGACGGATTACGCAGGAGTACAGTCTGCTAAGATATCCGTTGTGGAACTTATAGACAATGCGGCAACATCTTACGCAATGACGAATCACTTTGGTCTGAAGGCCTTCACGGCAACTGCACAGGCCAATGTAACATTACCAACCGTCTTTGCTCCGCAATATCAGAACCTGCCATATGAGGTTACATTCTACGCAACCAACGTGGCCGGTCTCGGTGCGCAGCCTGTTACAAGGCTCTTTGTGACCAACGTCGATCACAGCCCGAAGATACTTAACATAAAAGCAGTTGCTCCAAATCAGGCAGTTGTAACGTTGTCCGAGCCTATGTGGGTTAACGGCTTCAAAGCCTTCACGGCAAATTCTGCAACTTACGGCGGAACAATAACCTCTACCAACATATCGCCAGTTACAGTGCTTGCCAATTATCAGGGCTATGGAATAGCCGCTCAATTCACAGTTACATTCGGATACAACGTCTGGACACCTTCACAAGTTGGCAATTCTGTCTTCACCGACCTTTCCAACGTCCAACTCTCATCGAGCATATCGACTTACGTGCCAATAGTTGATCTTGCTGGAAACACATTCGCAATGCCAATCAACACAACAACACCACCAACACTTTTCGTAAGCCCGACATCAACGGTTGTTGGAAAAGGTTGGAATGTAACATTCACAGTTAACGCAACAAGCGCCGCTGGAATTAAAGAAGTAGTTGGCAGTTTCAATGGCCAGACTAAATATGTCTATGGACCAACCGGTTCAATGACATTCGTTGCTCCAACTGTCAGCGGAACTTACACGGCATCCTTCACAGCACAAGACGAATCTGTCAACCAGAACAAGACGACGGTAACGGCTCTTGTCTACGTCAACACTGCTGCCCCATCTCTTACATTGACAGCGCCTGCAACGGTTGGATCTGGTATGTCATTTACCGCAACAGTTAAGGCAACGGTTGGAGATCCACATGGAAGCAATGTTATAAAATCTGTTGCTGTCTATTACGGAACACAAAAATTTGTCGCAGTCCAGTCAACAACTAACCCAGCATCTTGGACAGCATCTGTTACCTTAACAGGTAACCAATATGAGACTCTAACCGCCATTGCAACAGACCTTTACGGAAACAGTGCATCGAAATCTACTTCTGTTTACGTTGATGATCAGGCGCCGACAATAACTGTAACGTTAATTGGCGGCACTGGATCTACATTGTCACCATACACGTTGACCACTGGTTCGTCCGTTACTCTGTATACTTCAAGTCTATCAGGACTTTCTGGAACTATAACTGTCGTTGACAATTCCAAGATGCCTGTTACCGCGATTGCAACAGAATCTACTACTCATTCGACAAAACTTACGTTCACAACAACATCAGGTGCATCAGTTGCGACCTTTAAAGCGACAGGAACTGTTAATGGTCATTTGCAATACACGATTAAGGCTTCTTCAACGGATCATTTCGGCCACAACGCAACATATCTTGCGACATTCACACTTGTGGTAGATACGCAAGGTCCAACAGTTGCTGCAACGGCACCAACAACAGAACTTAGCACTACTTCTACTTATGCGTCGGTGACTTACAAAGCATATGATGATATAAGTGGCATAGTCGGCAATCAGGCAACGTTAACCATAACATCTAAAGTTGCAGGAACATCACCGATAACTCTTTATGAAAATTCAACTACTGCATCAAAGACGATCAACGTTCTTCCTAATTTGTTGGCCAATGGTTTTGCCGGTAAGTCTGGAAGCGCTACGGTAACTGTTACTGCCAAGAGTAATTCCGGTGTCCTTAGGTCAACGACAAATTCCGGTAATGTGATCAACTTCAATTTCACATTCAATATCACGAATGTTCAACGATTAACTACATCCGGATCGCCAGTTGTCATAACATTTAACACTGTTGCTAAAGCCAATAGCAGTTTCACACCATCAAATGTCTACTTTGTCAATACAAGCAATGGCATTACATATCAAGCATCGGCAATAGTTGTTCCAACGGGCACAACCAAAGTTGCAACAATTACTCAGTTCTCAATTCTTGGATCCAATGCGCTTGTGACATCTCAGAATCTACCGAGTGGTTCCTACAAAGTTTACGTTTCTAACATAGTGGGTGCTACTCCAACGACAAATAATGCACAAGTTGCGAATAGTCCATATTCCGGTTCAATACAATAAGTAGGCTTTAATTAGTAACTATGGAACAACCCCGCCACGCGCGGGGTTGTTTTTTTATAATGCTTTTTGTCTTTGCCGATTACCGATCACGCGTTACTCATAACGGTCTTGATCACGCATCATTGTTTTATTTTTGCCATAGGCTACTTTTTGAATCCCTAATCTCTATTCACTAATGTCTATTTCTTTTTTGCCACAACCTACCCGCCATTTTTCAATTTTCCATTTTCAATTCTCAATTTTTTCTACCCGCCACGTGCCACCAGCCACCTGCCATTTTTAATTGTCCATTATCAATTCTCAATTGTCAATTCTTTAGGTAGGATCTTTAATATGATATATTGTATAATAAATTTTAGGAGGTGGAAGAGGTGAAATTCATTACAAGCAAAGAGATCAGAAACAATCCGGCCGCGCTTTGGTCGGAGGATGAAACTGTTATAATGGTCAACGGTAAACCCAAGGCGATAGTTCTAAAAGCAGAAGATGACATAGAAGAACAAATTAGAAATATAAAAAGATTAAGAGCTCAAACGGCTCTTGAAAAATTGCGCTTTTATTCTGTTAAAAAAGGGCTTGATCTTTTGTCAGATGAAGAAATAATAAATGAAATTGAGAAGATAAAAAAAGAGATATGAACGTCGTACTTGATACCAACGTTCTAATTTCAGGAATAATAAATCCAAAAGGTATTCCGGCAGATATATTGAACTTCGTTTTAAATGGTAGATTAATTTTAAATCTTGATGCAAGAATACTAATCGAGTACGATAGAGTTTTGAGAAGCCCAAAATTTGATTTTCCAAAAATTTACACGGAAGCGCTTTTGCAATTTATTGAGAGTGAGTCTGTTTTGATCACTCCAGAACCAATAAAAGCGGATCTTCTTGATCCTTCAGATCTTTCTTTCATAGAAGTCGCCATTTACAGAGATATTCCCTTAATAACTGGTAATATCAAGCACTTTCAAAATATAAAGAATCTTAAAGTGTATTCTCCAAAAGATTTTTTGGAAAAATTCAACATTTGACCCCCATTTAGAATCGATCTTGCCTTCCATCATCAGGGTGATTATGTAAAATCCATATCAAATTTTTCAATTGTCCATTTTCAATTCTCAATTGTCCATTTTTCTACCCGCCACGAGCCACACACCACCCGCCATTTTTAATTGTCCATTTTCAATTCTCAATTGTCAATTTTTTTCCACCCTCTACGTGCCACAAGCCACCTGCTACCCGCCATTTTCATGTTATAATGAATCGGGGTGATGAAATTGGCCAAAAATCAAAGAGTCGATATTCGTTATTTTATAGATAAACTTGACGATGAAGATAAAGAGAAATTGTCGTTCTTTGTTGAAGAACTCTTAAAAAATGAAAAATACAAAAAATTGAGGGAAGAAATAGAAGATAGACGCGAAGAAATAAAGACAGGTCATATCCTATCTCATAAGGATTTTTGGGATGGAGTTTGAGATTTTTTACGCTAAAAGTGTCAAAAAAGATATTTTGAGGATTGACAGGAAAGATCTTACAAAAATAAAAGAACAAATAGAATTGTTAAAATATTTCCCCAACTTACCTAACCTGAAAAAGCTCTCTTCTCATCCTCTTGCAGATTACCGATTAAGAGTAGGAAATTACAGAGTGCTTTTTGATGTTGATTGGAAAAAGAAAAAAATTTACATATTAAAAATAGGAAACAGAGAAGATGTTTATTGACGTTTTTTGATTTAAAAATTTCAACTTTTCATTTCCCATCGCCCATTTTCAATTGTCCATTTTCAATTGTCAATTTTTCATTGTCGTATTCCACCCGCTACGAGCCACACACCACCCGCCATTTTCATGTTATAATGAGTCGAGGTGATGTGATGAATAAAGTTGATTTTATAAGATCACAGATACTTCCTGTATTTAAAAAATATAACGTGAAAAGAGCCGGAATTTTTGGATCTGTTGCAAGAGGAGAAGATAACATTCAAAGCGATGTCGATATTCTGATAGAATTAGATGATAATCTGAGTTTGTTCGATTATATAAGAATGAAATTGGAAATAGAGGAAATTCTTGGCAAAAGCGTAGATCTTGTCGAGTATAATGCCATAAAACCTTCAATAAAGAACAAAATTTTGGAAGAAGAAATTAGGATCTTATGAGAGATCAAAAATTGTATTTGATTGATATAGCGAAAAGCATTCAGTATATCAAATGAAACTTTGCTACAACCTACCTGCCACCTGCTACCCGCCATTTTCAATTGTCCATTCTCAATTCTCAATTGTCAATTTTTTTCCACCCGCCACGTGCCACCTGCCACCCGCCATTTTCATGTTATAATGAATCGGGGTGATTTGATGAGAGTATTTACGGTTGTAATAGAAAAGGACGAAGATGGTTATTATGCCTATTGTCCTCAATTGCAGGGATGCTATTCGCAGGGCGATAATTATGAAGAAGCCCTTGAAAATATAAAAGATGCCATTAAACTTCATATCGAAGATAGAATTGAAAATAATGAACAAATACCCTTTGTTGATTCTGTAACTTTGACGACTGTTGAGATATGAGTGTTTTTCCTGTTGTAACTCCTGATGAAGCAATTAGAGTTATAAAAAATTATGGTTTCACTTTATCCCGTCAAAGTGGAAGTCATATGATTTTCAAAAATAAACTAAACAAAAGAATAACAATTCCCTATCATGCCGGTAAGACCCTGCATCCAAAGATAGTAAAAAGTATAATTGAAACACTTGAAATCTCTATTGATGAATTTAAAGAAAACTTGTAAAAAAAACAACGGTTTTCATTGTCCATTTTCCATTCTCAATTGTCAATTTTTCCACCCGCCACGTGCCACCTGCTACCCGCCATTTTCAATTGTCAATTCTTCCTGTGTTATAATCGATTTGAATGATTACGTCATCAACGAGGAGTGATTTTTTATGAGCGGGAAGAATTTCAAGGATCTTCTTAAAAGGATAACAGTTGATCCAAATATATGTCACGGTCAGGCCTGCATAGCAGGTACAAGAATTATGGTTTCTGTGATACTTGATAATCTGGCAGAAGGTAAAAGTTATGAAGATATCATTAAAAACTATCCATCTTTGAGTGTAGAGGATATAAGGGCAACCATTGCGTATGCTTCAGAACTTGCCAAAGAAAGGATTAAAACATTTTCGTGAAACCATTAGAATTAAAGTTTAAATTTGACGAGAACATACCCATAAAAGGAATTGAGTTATTCAAAAATGCGGGAATAGATACTTTATCTGTTTTTGATGAAAATTTGCAAGGATGTAGTGATGAAGTTATTTCTAAAATCTGTAATAAAGAAAAAAGGATTTTAGTAACGCTTGATCTCGATTTTTCAGATATACGTCAATATCAGCCTGGTACTCATCCTGGAATAATAATTTTAAGGATGAACAAGCAAACCATAGATCGTATAATACTTGTACTAAAGAAACTTTTGAAAGTTATTGAAAAAGAAGATCCTTCTCAAAAAATATGGATTGTTGATACGAAAAAGATTAGATCCAGAGAAATGAATAATTAGAATCTTTTACTTATCTGCCGAAAACTTCTAAACCATCAGACATTTTCCATTCTCAATTTTTTCCACCCGCCACGAGCCATACACCACCCGCCATTTTTCATTGTCCATTTTCCATTGTCAATTTTTTCTACCCTCTACGTGTTGCCTGCTACCCGCCATTTTTCATTGTCCATTTTCAATTGTCAATTTTTTCCACCCGCCACGAGCTACCTGCTGTTTTGGTGGTATATATTTCACCGTTACGCCAAATTTTTAGGTTTTATTAACTTCTTTGATTTGCCTTTCTTGCTTGCATTTAAAATGGTTATTCCTACAATTTCGCCTTTTTCGTATCTTATTATGGTATCATCATCCGTGAGTTCCGAATCATCAGCATGACTTGGTTTTTTGAAATTGATGTACAAAACATCGGCTTCTTTATCATAAGAAGTCCAAATTCTTGAATATGGTATTGACAAAAGATCAGGCACGATATCTAATATTTTTTTCATTTCTTTCGTTGCCATATTTTTCGCCTCTTTTCAAGTTGACGTTTTCTTTTGGTGAAAAAAGCGGTAATCACAAAACCGTCTTTTAGATTCGTTTCTTTATATACGCATACCAAATATTTCCCTTCTTCTATCTCACGCGTAGCGATATGTTCACCAAGTTTTCCTTCATAAATCACATCTGGTTCTTCTATAGTTTCAAGAACGTCATAATAGTAACCGGCCATTTCCGAGTGTTCTTCAGTGATATGAAACCATCTTTCATCTGTCAATCTTATAGGAACACCATTTTTGGATCTGACATTATTCATAAGGTACCTCTTTGAAACATTTTTGAGATGCGGTTAAATTGACTTTCATTTTCATTATATCATTTAGTGTGTCATTTTTTCCACCCGCCACAAGCCACCTGCTACCCGCCATTTTCATGTTATAATGAATCGGGGTGATAAAATTGGAGAGCCTTAATTACAGGATATTTTTAAGGAAAGAGCCTGAAGGAGGATATACAGTTATCGTTCCATCTCTTCCGGGATGTGTAACTTTTGGGAATACGATAGATGAGTCGATAAAAATGGCACGTGAAGCGATAAAACTTTACTTAGAATCTCTTAAGGCTCATGGAGAGCAGATTCCAAACGAAGAAAATATTCTCGAGTATACACTTACTCTATGAGCAAGTTTCTGTCCGTAAATTCGAAAAGAATAATAGAAATACTTGAAAAAAATGGATTTGTTCTTGATAGAGTGAAAGGCTCTCATAGAATTTACTTTAATGAAAAGACAAAGAGGAGAGTTGTTGTTCCATTTCATAAAGTGGATCTTCCAATCGGTACTTTGCTTGAGATTCTGAAAGAGGCTGGCATATCGAGAGATGAACTGTAAAAATAGTTAAAGAATTGTCCATTTTCAATTCTCAATTGTCAATTTTTTCCACCCGCCACGAGCCACAAGCCACCCGCCGTTTTTAGAGGAGACATTTTGAGCCTAATATATCGAATCGAAGATTTTAAAAAGGTGCACGTTTTTATTCTCCCGAGCATAGTTTATCAACTCTTGTGAAAATGATGATTTTGAATAAATCAAAAATTCTGGTTTGGAAGTTAAATCAAAGTGTTTTTCGACTTTTTTTAAAAGATCGAACAAAATCTTAATATCGACAATCTTGTTGGTGTATTTGCATTCTCCGAATAAAGCTGGCTTTCCGCTTTTATCAATCCCGACTATGTCTATTTCGTCATCTCCGTTCCACCATCGCCCTATTTTCAAAATTTCATGGTCAAAATATCTTTCAGATGCCAAAGCCGTTGCATTTTGCCTTGCCAACTCTTCGTAGACCAAACTTACGTGCTTTATGAATTCATCCTTAAACTTTTGAACAACGTATCCTATATTTCCAATTTCAAGGAAACTTCTATTCGGATAAACGAATTTAAACCAAAAAGAGATGAAATTGTCTTTTAAGAAGTAAAGACCTTTTTTGCTTTTTTCAGGATTGATTTCAGTTATCGGGACATCTCTGTAAAGCAGATCCATCTGGGCGAGTATGCTCAGGTAATAGCCAAGAGAGTTCTGTCCGACTTCCATTTTTGATGCTATTTCAGAAAGTTTATGGCTTCCATTTGCGATTGTTTTAAGTATTGAAAAGTACACTCCTATCTCTTTAAATTCTTTTCTAAGAAGAAAATATGGCTCTTCATACAAAAAACCGTTTTTGTCGAAAATGTGCTTTGATACATTTTCTTCCACCGTTCTTTCTATGTCAAAGACTTCTACGTATTTTGGAACACCACCTGTAACTGAGTAAAATTCAATGATTTCTTCTATATTTTTGTCCTCGAAAAAACTTTTATAGTTTTCAAAGTTCAAGGGTTTCAAGTTGATCTGAGATGTTCTTCTTCCGTAAAGAGGGCTTGTGTAATTGAGAGTTTCTGCATACATCATGTTTATTATAGAACCACAAAGTATGAGCATGACTTTTCTTTTACTTAAAATTTCATCCCATATCTTTTGAATGATGGAAGAAATGGATTTGTTTCCGGTGACAAGATACTGGTATTCGTCTATAACTATAACCATCTTTTGATCTCCGAATGAAATTAGATCGAAAATGTCGTACCATGAAAGTCTGTTTTCAGGTCTTAAAACCCCAAGTTTGGTTTTTTCATAAGCAACCTCTTGAAACTGTTTAAGATTTGATTCTTCGCTTTCTTCGGTGGCAAGGAAATAAATTGATTTTTTGTTTTCAATAAACTTTTGAAGCAGCGTTGTTTTGCCAACCCGCCTTCTGCCGTATATGATGTAAAGATTGCTTTCGTTTGATGAAAAATCTGCTTCCATCCTTTTTAGTTCTGATTCTCTTCCGACAAAGGAAAACATTTCTATTACTCCTCCCGTGCTTTTAAAAAATTATAGCATAAACTATAATAGTTAAGACTATAAAAATGAGGATCTTTAATTCGATCCCGCATTACGTGCGGTATTACGAGAGAGTGTCTATCTTTTCCACCCCCTACGTGCTACCTTCTGTTTTTAATTGTCCATTTTCAATTCTCAATTGTCCATTTTTCCACCCGCTACGTGCCACAAGTCACCTGCTGTCTTTAATTGTCCATTTTCCATTCTCAATTGTCAATTCTTTTCCACCCGCCACGAGCCACAAGCCACCCGCCATTTTGTTGTATAATGAATCGAGGTGGTTTGATGAGAGCATTTACCGTTTTGATTGAAAAGGATGAAGATGATTGGCTTGTTGGAAAGGTTGTCGAACTTCCAGGCTGTTTTACTCAAGCAAAAACTCTTGATGAATTGATGGGCAGAATGCGTGAGGCCATAGAAGGATACCTTGAGGTTGAAGATATTTCAAATGAAAAGATAGAATTCGTAGGCGTTCAAGAGATAGCCTTATGAGTCCACAATTACCAAGGATTTCTGACTCCGATATGGTTGCTTTTCTCAAACTAAAAGGCTTTTCCGTTGTAAGAATACGCGGAAGTCATCATGTACTTAAAACAACAATGGAAAAATTGTTGTCGTACCAGTTCACTTAAAAGAAACTCTTGGTCCAGGGATTATAGTGGCAATTTTGAGACAATCAGAAATTTCGATGAAAGAATACATAGGCTTCTTTTCTTAATTCCTTTCCGTCCACTACCCGCCACGAGCCACCTGCCATTTTCATGTTATAATTAATTGATTTTAATTTATGGAGGATATATGATAGCCGTTATAACAGATCACGGATCGGATGATCTATTCATGGGTGTTTTAAAGGGCAATTTCTCTTATTTGCTTCCGAAGGAGGAGATCATAGAGGTTACGCGCCCAATAAGTTTTGGGGATTCTTATGTCGCCTCGTGCATAGCCGAACGTCTTGCGTGCCATTTGCCAAAATCGACCATTTTTATGATAGTTGTCGATGGTCAAAATGAGAGTGCAAGAAGACCTGTTGGGCTTCGCACAAAAGATGACAGGATCTTTATAGGCTTTGATAATGGTACCTTTACACTTCCAATAGAAAGATTTGGATTGAAACAGATAAGGGAAATAGATGTTCCTGAGGTCAAATTTTCCCTTTCTTTTACGAGATCTGTCCTTGATATCCTTATTCCCGTTGCCGTCGATCTTTCGAAAGGAAGAAATTTTGAGAGTATAGGAAGTATATACATGACTTTTTACGATCTCAAGCACAAAAGGGCAGGAATAGTCGATGGAAAAATAAAAGGAGAGGTTGCTTTTATAAACGAACGCGGAGATATTTCTACGAATATACCTTTTGATTATCTCGAAAAGATGGGTCTTTCTCAGGAGGATAAACTCAAGATCAACGGCAAATTATCAAGTATATCTCTCGATAGAAGGGCCGGACGAAAAAATGAACTCATCGTTTGCGAAGGACTGGGTGGATACGTCGAGATAACGTCCCGGTATTCCCGGGCGGGAGAGATTTTGAATCTTCCGTCAAGATCAGAGATAGTCTTGGAGGTTTGAACTTTGAAGATATGGCCATTTTCGAGAAGTGAAAGTTCGACCACATACGGCACGGTCATTTCGATCTTTCTCATGGCTTTGATAGGATTTATAGAGGTTTTCATTTACGTGCTTTTTTACCCCCCACCTCTTCAGTACTGGCTTATAATGATCTCGATGGATCTTGTTATTTATTTTGCCTCCTCTATCTTTCTTTTCCAATTTTTAAGCGAACCTTTGATCCAACTTTTAAACAGGGTAAAGCATACTTCCATAACTCTTAATCCAGTCCCGCAGAAGGGGTTAAGGGGCGAGTTTGGCGAGATTTTAAGAGACGTTGACAGGCTTGCCGAGACTTTGAAAAGGGAAAGGGAAGGTTTGCTTGAGACCTACAGCGAATACAGAAATATAGTCGAATCTCTCGACGAAGGCATTCTTACAGTCGATGAAAACAAAGACATAGCGACTATGAACAAGGGACTCGAGAGGATCTTTTCGACAACGCGAGGCCAGTGGAAGGGAAGACAGTTCGAGGAGTTTTTGCGCTTCTACGGTATTATCCTTGATGAGACCAAAAATGTCGTTAGGGTCAAAACTCTCGATAAAAGGCTTATCTTTCAGGAGATACCCATGAATACCTCTCACTCTTTGATGCTTTACATCTTCGAAGATATAACGGCTCTTTCGAATCTCGAAAAGGCCCTCGGGCGGGCCGAGCAACTCGCCCTTCTCGGTAAGATGACGGCCTCTATAGCCCACGAGATAAAGACCCCTCTCGCTTCTATGAAACTTTCGGTCCAGTTGCTCAAAAGACAGACAGAAGGCATTTCAGACGAGGCACGCGAGACTCTCGATATTCTCGACAAAGAGATAAGAAGACTTGAGGAGAGATCGATGCAATTTCTAACCTTTTCGAAGACTACCTACGATCTAAAGCCACTTAACGTTGTAGATGTGCTGGAAGAGTCTATAAAACTTGCGCGCATAAGGGCAAGGGAGAGGGGAATATCTATAGAATTTACAAAGTTGACAGACAAACTCGTGATTGAAGGAGATGACAACGCCCTTAATTCTGCCTTTTTAAATGTGCTTGTCAATGCGATGGACGCATCGAGGGACAATGAAAAGATAGAGGTCAAAATCGAGAAGATGAAAAATTATGCGCTTATTACATTCACAGATCATGGAAGTGGAATTCCACCCGATTATATGGATTATCTTTTTGAGCCATTTTTCACGCTTAAGACCAATGGAACGGGACTTGGCATGAGTATAGTCAGAAGGGTTGTCAATTCTCATGGCGGAAGGGTTGAGGTTAAAAGTCAAAAGGAAGTTGGCACGAGTGTTATTATAAGGTTGCCGCTTTCGAGGTGATTTTATGGCGAGAATTCTTGTGATTGAAGATGATTTGAGCCTTAACAAACTCGTCTGTCGATCTCTCGATCTCGATGGTCATTCCGTCAAAAGTGTCAAGACAAAGTCGGACGCTTTAAAAGAGATCGAGAACAACTCTTACGATCTCGTCCTTCTCGATCTTATGCTCCCAGATGGAAATGGAATGGACCTAATCGAGAGGATAGTGAGAGATTCTGCCGTTATAGTGATAAGTGCCCATGCAGATGTCAACATGGCCGTCAAAGCCGTTCAGATGGGCGCTTTCAATTTCATTCCAAAGCCATTCGAACTTGAAAATCTAACGATAGAGGTAAATCGCGCGCTTGAGACGAGAAGCCTTAAACTCGAAAATATCTCGCTAAAACTTCCAACCAAGATAGTTGGCGAGAGTCCCTCGATAAGGAAGTTAAGGGATATGATTCAAATCGTCGCGTCGAGAGATGTGCCGGTCTTTATAACGGGCGAATCCGGTACCGGAAAGGAACTCGTCGCGAGATCTATCTGGGAGTTGAGCACGAGATCGAAAAGTCCATTCGTCGCAGTTAATTGCGGGGCTATTCCCGAAGACCTTTTCGAATCCGAACTTTTTGGATACGAGCGTGGAGCCTTTACCGGCGCGAACACCTCAAAGCCCGGAAAGTTCGAGATGGCAGATGGAGGTGTCATCTTTCTCGACGAGATAGGAGAATTACCAAAGAATGTGCAGGTCAAATTGCTTCGTGTGCTTGAAAATTCGCAAATCGAAAGGCTTGGAGGCGTTGAGCCTATACACATAAATGTGCGCGTCTTATCCGCGACGAACAGAAATATCGAAGAGGAGGTCAAAGCCGGGAATTTCAGGGACGATCTTTATTACAGGATAAATGTTGTCAGGATAGAGGTTCCTCCTTTAAGGGATAGAATCGAGGATATTCCACTTTTGGCCGATTATTTCGCGAAACTTTACTCAAAGCAGATGCAGGTCGAATACAGGCCATTTTCTCAAAAGGCTTTGAATTTTTTGAAGTCCTACCCATTTCCCGGAAATATAAGGGAATTGCAGAACATAGTTAAATCTGCCCTTATATTCGCGAGGGGAAAGGAGATAGAGATAGAGGATCTCTCGAATCAAATTCAGGACGTGGAGAAGAATTACGTGAAGATTCAGATAGGAGAAAGTCTCGAATCGGCCGAGAGGAAGATAATCGAGGCGACTTTGGAGTATTTCAACGGAAATAAAACTCAGGCCGCAAAGGCGCTCAATATAGGGCTTAGCACACTGCACAACAAATTGAATCAATGGAGGGAAGACAGTGAAGATCAAAGTTCTGGATAAGGGTTATGTCGAGATGGTGGACCTTCTCGGAGGAGATATGGCCGCCGTCAGATCTGCGAGGATTTCTTACATGTCCAAATCGGATCCGCGAAGGGACGAAAAACTCATAGAACTGCTTGCCAAACTCGGTCATGAATCTCCATTTGAACATATAGTCTTTACCTTTTACATCAAGGCACCGATCTTTGTTGCCAGACAATGGATGCGCCACAGAATCGCGAGCATCAATGAAAGATCCGGAAGGTTTACCGAATTTGAAGAAGAGTTCTACGTGCCTGATCCAGAAAGAAGCGACAACAACACGGACATGATGCGCGAGGCTATGGAAGGCTCGTTCCGCGTTTACAAAGAATTGATCTCGAAGGGCGTCAAAAAGGAGGTTGCGAGGATGGTTTTGCCTCTCAGCCTTTATACCGAATGGTACTGGACTGTCAACGCGAGAAGCCTTATGAATTTTTTGAATCAGAGGGCAGATTCGCACGCTCAGTACGAGATCCAAAGGTACGCGATAGCCGTTGCCGAATGTTTTAAGAATGCGTGTCCTCTTACTTATAATGCTTTTTTAAAGCATATTTATAAAGGTAATTTATTGGAGGCCTGATTTTGGACAAAAGAGTCGAGGAGATTTTAAAGATATTGGACATAAACAAAGAATTGCCCTTTCCAGATCTTTTCATGGTTGCGATAACACATAGTTCTTACGCGAATGAAAACAGGGTTGAGTCTTACGAAAGACTTGAATTTCTCGGCGACGCGCTTGTCGGACTTGTCATAGCCCACAACGCCTTCGAACTTTTCAAAGACATAAACGAGGGCGAACTTGCAAAGATAAAGGCAGTCGTCGGCAGTGAGAAGGTACTCGCCGAGGTTAGCAAAGAGATAGGCCTTTCTAAACTCGTCCTCGTTGGAAAGAGTTTGAGTTCGGCCTCGGCAGGAGAACTCGATTCGATCTACGCCGACACATTTGAATCTGTGATGGCCGCGGTCTTTTTAAATCTTGGCTTTGATGAGACCGAAGAGATGATATCGCGCCTTTTGAATGAGAAGATATTGGAAGTCATAGAGAAAAAATTGTTTTTCGATTACAAGACCGCACTGCAGGAATATACTCAAAGTAAGTTCATGAACCTTCCCGAATACGTGCTTATCGAAGAAAGTGGCCCTCCTCACAGAAGAAATTACGTATTCGAAGTCAGGATAAATGGAGAGGTTTACGGCAGAGGATACGGAAGATCTAAAAAAGAGGCCGAACAGGTGGCCGCGAAGATGGCGTACAAGAGGCTGAAAGAATGAAGGTTATTCCCATCTTTTTTCCAAATGCCGGATGCAAGCACAGATGCGTCTTTTGCAACGAATGGATGGCGACGATGAAGACCATTCCCGTCTCCATCGAGGATGAGGTGGTAAATGCCTGCCGGATTTACCATGCCGATGAAGATTCAGAAATAGGCCTTTACGGCGGGACCTTCACGGCAATGGAAAACTGGAGGGAGATTTTAAAGACAGTCCACGATGTGGCATTAAGAGTCGGGGTAAAAGGTATAAGAATATCAACAAGGCCGGACGAGATAAAGGATGTAGACTTTCTCGTCGATAATGGTGTCATGCATGTTGAAATTGGCGCTCAATCGATGGTCGAGAGGGTGCTTGTGGCATCGAAGAGAAATCACACGGCCGAAGATGTTGTAGTTGCGGCAAGAAGATTGAAGGAGGCGGGAATAAAAGTCTCAATCCATCTTATGACAGGCCTTCCGAATGATTCGAAAAGGGACGATATATATTCGGCCTTCGAGGTTGCCAAACTCCGTCCAGATAGCGTGAGAATCCATCCTACTCTCGTTTTGAAAAATACCGAACTTGAAAGGCTCTTTCTTTCCGGTGATTATGTCCCTCAAACTCTCGACGATGCCGTGGATGTGGTCTCCGATATGATAACCATATTCAAAAATGATAAAATACAGATAGAAAGAATCGGGATGTATCAAGATAGCGAAACGATCGTCAATGTTGTGGCAGGGCCTTATCATCCGGCCTTTGGAGAGATGGCGCTCTCGGCTATGTACAAAAAATTCATAGATTCGGTCGGAGCGTTGGGTGTATGCGGACCGAAAAATATGAGATCGCAGATAATAGGAAGAAACAGGATAAAGATACCATTCGAAGAGAGTGAATATGTCTGTGCCATTGTCAGGAATAAGCGCGTTTATTTCGATGATTGGGCCGAACTTTACGTGTCAAGGCTCGGGGAGTTGATCGGGTGAGACTTGTAAGACTCGAGATAGAAGGATTTAAATCTTTTGGAACGCACGTGAGTTTTGAGATAAAAAATGGAATAGTTTCAATAGTGGGCCCGAATGGATCGGGAAAGTCTAACATCGTCGACGCGATAAGATGGCTTTTTGGAGAGAGGGCCAATTCCAAGTTGAGAATGTCCGAGACGGCCGATGTGCTCTATTTTGGATCGAATTCTATGAAAAGGGCCGAAAGGGCGTGGGTAAAGGCCGTATTTGAAGAAGATGGAAAGGAAATATCCGTCGAGAGGATCTACCAGTCAGACGGTAAGAATACCTATTTGCTTAACGGCGCGGTTGCGCGACTTAAGGATGTAGAGGAACTTTTCTTCGGAACAGGGACGGGAAAGGATTTTTATTCTATAGTTGGTCAGGGGGAGATATCCAACCTCGTTAACTCTTCTCCCATCCAGATAAAATCTCTCGTTGAAGAGGCGGCCGGTGTCTTGATATACAAAGAGAGGAAGAATGAAGCCCTTATGAAGTTGAAAGAGGTGAATGAAAATCTCGATCAACTCAAAGTCGTTATGGACGAGGTAGATCACACTATGAGATCTTTAAATCTCAAGGCAAAGAGGGCTCAAAAGTACAAAGAATATGAAGAGATAATAAATGAAAGAAAGAGAAAATACTTTGGCCATCTTTTGAGCGTTTATAACAAAAAGCACGAGGAAATCAAATTAAGAATCGCCGAATATAACCAAAAGATCGAGGAGAACCAAAAGGCATTATTCGGTCTTGAGGTTGAAGGATCGAAGTTGAGAGAGTATTCATCGAGCGCTCAGGAAGACATAAACAAATTCGAAAGCGAGATGGAAAGTTACAGACAGAGAGAAAGGACGCTTTCCGATCTTAAAGATTCGATATCTTCGGCCCTTTCGACGTTGAGATCTTCTTACGTCGAGATTGGAACGAAGAAAGACGGTATGAAGGCCGAGGTAGAAAGGAGCCAGACAAGACTTGAGGAGTTAAACAGGTTGATTTCGAGCCTAAGATCGGAAGAGGAAGAGATTTCTCGCCAACTCTCAGATGCCCAGCAACGTTACAATTCCATCACCGAGGAGATAAGCAAAGACCAGAAAAAGAGGGCCGCGATAGAGAGCAAGATATCAGAACTTACGAAGGAGAGAAATTCAAAAGAGGTTGAGAGGGCGAAGGCATTCGAAAATTACAAGGACCTCGATCAAAGGATAAGTGTTCTAAATGCCCAGATCGAAGAGAAAAAAGCCACTGCGTCAAGATTACAGGCAGATCTTGATAAATTCTCAAAAGAAGAGTCAGAATTTCTATCAAGTGTTGAGTATAAAAACAAAAAACTCCAAGAAATAGACGAAGAAAGGAAAAAACTCGAAGAAAATTCTAAAAATCTCCGCCAAAGAAAGAATACACTCTCTTCGAAGATCTTCGAATTGAAATCGAGGTACGATCTGCTTTCAAACAATGTGGAAAGTTATGCCGGGTATTCAAACGCGACAAGAAGCGTCATGAATGCGAAGATAGACGGCGTTGTTGATGTTGTCGCGAACATGATAAATGTGCCGGCAGACATCGAGGTTGCCGTCTCTGTCCTTCTTGGCAACAGGGTTCAGAATATAGTCGTCAAAAATTCAGACGTGGCCAAAAAATGCGTTCAATTTTTGAAAGAAAACAATGCCGGACGGACAACCTTTATCCCTCTCGATATGATAGATATGAGAGAGCCCCCAATCCAGCCATCTGTGATCTCATTTAAAGGGGTCGTCGGTTACGCCTTCAAACTCGTCAAAGGGATAAAAGGGTACGAAAATCTCGTGAACTTTCTTTTTGGATCTGACCTTATCGTCAAAACTTTAGATGATGCCATAGCCTTAAGGGATCATTTCAATTTCAAATACAGAATAGTGAGTTTGGAAGGAGAGATAATCTCGCAATCGGGCACGATAACTGGCGGAAGCCTTGAAAAATCCGAAAGAGTCGATCTTATATCCAACAGAAGGCTTTTGAAGGAGATGCAGTCTCAGATAATCGAACTTTCTGAGGAATTAAAAAAGATAGAGGATGAGATAAACCTTTCATCTCAAAGAATCGAGGATCTTCTCGATGATAGAAGAAAGATAGAATCCTCCCTTTTGAAAGAGAATATATCTCTTAACAATTCGCGCGGAAACAAGAACGCGATAATTTCTAAACTTGCCGAACTTCAAAGAGAAGTCAACAATCTCGAAAAGATGAGATCGGACTATTCCAACAGGATGGAAAAGGATCAAAAGATAGTGTCCGAAGCGGAAGATAGGATAAGAAAGATAGATTCCGAACTTTCTGAACTTGAACTCGTCAAGAAGAATGACTCGACCGAGGATATAAGAAGAAGGCAGGAGATGGAAAAGGTTCAGGAAGAGATAATAGATTTGAAGATGAAATTGAATTCCGTAAGGGAACGCTTTGGCGGGTATTCCAACGAAAAATCAAGAGTTGTAGCAAGAATTGAGGAACTCTCTTCAAATATATCGTCTATAGAGTCTGAAATTCAGCGCACAATTCAGGATATGGCATCAAAGGAAGAAAGGTTAAAGAACATAGAGAAAGAACTCGAATCCGTAAGAAGAGACGAGAAGGATCTGTTCGAGAAGGCAAAAAATGTCAAGGGAGACAGAGAAGAGGTTTTGAAAAAGATGGAAGAGATAGAGAATCTCATCGCGCAAAAAAGAGACGAGATCTCTTCTTTGAGAGAACTTCTTCACTCTGCCGACGTTGAGAGGGTATCGGCCGAATCTTCGATCAATCAGGCGATGGCAGAATTCCAAAAGTGCAACGGCTCTGGGGATGACATCATTGAAGTGGACGATCAGACCTTCCAGAGTCTCGGCAACGATATAGAGGAATACGAAAGGAAGATGAAGTTCTTAGGGCCTGTCGATCTCTCCTCGATAGAGGAATATACAGCCGTCGAGAAAAGATTCAACGAACTTTCTGCCCAACGCGCGGATCTTGAAAATTCTTACAATTCCCTTCAGGATGTTATAAAAAAGACGGACGAGGAGGCAAGGAAGAGACTCATCTCGACGATGGAATTGTTGAATGAGAATTTCAGCCGTATGATATCTGTTCTCTTTTCAGAGGGTACCGGCATGATGTCCTTTACCGAAGGCTTTGACATTCTCGATGCCCCTGTTGAGATAAACGTCAAATTGCCGGGCAAAAAGATACAAAAACTTTACACGATGTCCGGAGGAGAAAAGTCTCTCGTTGGAATTGCCTTTATCTTCTCTTTGCTCATGATAAATCCGAGTTCTTTCTACGTCCTCGATGAGGTAGACGCGGCCTTGGACGATTTCAGCACTCAAAGATTCATAAATTTGCTCGAGGAATATTCTAAAGTTGCCACATTTATAGTCATAACGCACAACAAATTCATAATGGAGAGGGCAGATACCCTTTACGGAATAACGATGATGGACGGTGTATCTACGATAATACCGGTTGAACTTTCAGAATTTTCTGATTCGAAGGTGGAATGATGTACGAGAGAAAATTCATAAGGAATATATCTATAATAGCGCACATAGATCACGGCAAATCTACTTTGGCCGACAGAATACTCGAAATGACGCATTCAGTCGATCTCAGAAAGATGAGGGATCAATACCTCGACAGCATGGAAATTGAAAGAGAAAGAGGTATCACTATAAAGGCCCAGCCTGTAAAGGTTATGTACGATTCGGTTGACGGAAACAGGTACGAGATAAATTTGATAGACACGCCCGGCCACGTCGATTTCACCTATGAAGTATCGCGAAGCCTTGCGGCGTGCGAGGGAGTGATTCTCCTTGTCGATGCGACTCAAGGAGTGGAGGCCCAGACGATAGCCAATGCTTATTTAGCGATAGACAACGGCCTTGAGATAGTTACCGCGATAAACAAGATAGACATGCCAAACGCGAATATAGAAGAAACTCAAAGAGAACTTTACGATACGCTTGGAATAAAGCCAGAAGAGACGCTTCTTGTGAGTGCAAAGACCGGACAGGGAGTAAGAGAACTCATAGAAGAGGTTATAAAACGCGTGCCGCCTCCCTCCGGAAGTGAAAAAGATACCTTGCGTGCGCTTATCTTTGGCGCAAATTACGATCCTTACAAGGGAGCCGTTGCGCACATCAAGGTAGTCGATGGAAAGGTTTCAAAGGGCGATCTTGTAAGAATGATGTCTTCGGGCCAGTCTCACGAGGTATCTGAAGTGGGAATCTTTGCGCCAGATTTGTATCCAACGGACTCTCTTTCTTCGGGAGAGGTTGGCTACATCGCGGCAAATATGAAGGAGGTTTCTCAGGCACGGCTTGGGGACACGATAACTCTCAATTCAAATCCCGCAACGAAACCTTTGCCCGGATACAAAGAGATGAAGGCCGTCGTGTACGCCGGAATATACCCATCTGATCCTCAAGATTACGATAACCTCAGGAAGGCCATCGAAAGATATAAATTGAATGATGCCGCCTTTGTCTTCGAGCCAGACAATTCGGCCGCTCTCGGTTTTGGATTTAGATGCGGTTTTCTTGGTCTTCTTCACATGGAGATAGTCATCGAAAGGCTTGAGGACGAATACGATCTTGACATTATAGCGACGGCTCCAAATGTCATATACGAAATAGTGATGGCAGACGGGAGCGTTAAAAGATTTACAGATCCTTCCAAAATCCCGCCGGAAGGGACATATATTGAAATAAGAGAGCCATACGTGAATTTGACCTTGATAACTCCTGTCGATTCTATGGGCGATCTTGTGAATTTCATTCAAAATGAAAAGAGGGGAGAATTCGTCTCGACTGAAAATGCCGGTAAAAACAGGGTTACCCTCCACTTCAAAATGCCAATGGGAGAGATGATCTTTGACTTTTTCGACAAGATAAAGGCCATAAGCCATGGATATGCCTCCATGGATTACGAAATAGACGAGTACAGAAAGTCAGATTTAGTCGTGATAGGAATTCTTGTTAACAAAGAGCGTGTTGAGGCTCTCGATACCGTCGTTCACGCCTCAAAGGCCTACAACGTCGCGAAGGCTCTTGTCGAGAGCATAGCCGAAAGTATACCGAGACATCAATTTGAGATCCCAATTCAGGCGACGGCCCATGGAAGAATAATAGCAAGAGCCACGGTAAATCCATTCAGAAAGGATGTACTCGCGAAATGTTACGGAGGTGATGTTACAAGGAAGATGAAATTGCTCAAAAAGCAAAAAGAGGGAAAGAAGCGCATGAAGATGCTTGGAAGTGTTGAGATTCCGAAGGAGACATTCCTTTCAATTCTTAGCATAGGAAAGGAGAATAAAAATTGAAATTCTCTATCGAACTTAAGATATTGATTGGTTTTCTTGCTGGAGCCGTTATTTTGTGGCTCATTTTTGCACTCGGAGATACCACGGGAAATACTATAAATAACGTCTTTCTTACGAATGGACGTGCAAACATAGAAAACATAGATCCAATATACACGAATGCCATGATAAATGCCAAAACATACGGACTTGTCAATCAAAATATAGAGCCTTCCGTCATACCTGAATTGTTCTTTGCAACTTACATCGGCACGAATGTCAAGAGTATAAAGATTTTGTCTCAAAAGAGCATAGGCTCGACTGAAATTGCCAATATCTTTTCCAATTACACCTTTGTCACAAACTCCACAATCGAGATCATGAAAAAATACGGCATAGTCCAGACGGCAAATGCTTCTTCGCTTAATTCGAATTTCCAAAATTACAACGTCGCGTCCATCCAGTCGATGCTTGCGGAAAGGGAAAAGATACCGCAATTTGCCGCCTACGATTACACGATAGAGATCACGGCCAATCGAGTCGAAAAAGTTCATGTTATAGTCATGAGGGCCCTTTCATCGGCCATGGGACAGCCTTACAAGCATTTAAGATGGGTGGTAAGTTACGTATACCATTGATGAGATGGTAAAAATTCAAAAGCAGATCTCTGAAAAGATCGTGGTAAAACCTCTCGATTTTGTTCCGAAGAGAATAGGTGGATTCGATCTTTCATATCCGAAAAAGGACATCGCTTTGGCCGTATGCGTCATTTTAAGTTATCCCGATCTCGAATTGATCGAAATGAAATGGTCGGCCTCCAAAATAGATCTTCCTTACATTCCGACCTTTCTCTCTTTCAGAGAAGGGCCGGCGATAGAAAAGGTTTACGGTATGATCGAAGAAAAGCCAGATTTGCTCTTTTTCGATGGTCAGGGAATAGCGCATCCGAGAGGCGTTGGAATAGCCTCGTACATGGCTTTGAAATTTAACAAGCCTTCCATAGGCGTGGCAAAATCGCATCTTTTTGGCACATACAAAGATCCGGGCAAATTGAAAGGAGATTTTGAATACATCTACAACGGATCTCAGGTTATAGGCGTGGTCTTAAGAACGAAAGACAACGTGAAGCCTTTATTTGTTTCGCCGGGAAGTTTTGTCGATTTCAAAGATTGCGTTGATTACACGTTGAATACCTGCAAAGGGTACAGATTGCCCGAGCCCACAAGGCTTGCGGATATGTACACGAAGAAATTAAGAAAAGAGATGATACTTTGAGCAAAGAAGATTGGGAAAGAGAGAAAAAGATTTTGAAGGGGTCTTCAAATCAGATATTTGAAGTCTCCGCGATATGGGGAGAGGTTTTGATATGGATGTTCCTCTTCCTTCTTGCCTATTCCGAAATAATACTTTTCGGATCTTTCGAAAAGAATTTGCTCAAGATCGTGATCGTCGCCATAATAATGGCCGGACTTGTCTATCTCGGTGTCTTTTTGATAATCAGATCAAGGAGACATTTAAAGAAGGTGATAGGAGATGGAGACGACCCAGACGACGAATAGAAGGCTTGGCGTCGTCGCGATAGTAATTAAAAATCGAGAGGAGTCTTATTCGCAAGTCAACGAGATTCTTCACGATTATGCAAATATAATAGTCGGAAGAATGGGAATTCCCTACAAAGACAGAAATATATCGATTATATCTGTAATTGTCGACGGAACAACGGATGAAATAGGAGCGATGACGGGGAAATTGGGAAGAATAATGGGCGTCTCTGTAAAAAGCATGCTTGCATCTATTGATAAATGACGGATAACTTTACGAAGAAAATCCCCGGCGGATTGCCGGGGATTTGTTTTAGAAGGAGAACTGATATGAAATGTACCCTGTCGTATCGTTATTCATGTTGTCTACTAAGAATTTTATCGTGAGGTAATCTGTAGCGGAGTAACTTAGACCAAATTGCGATTCGCTGTATCCGGAATTTGTGCTCCAGAGCAGATCTGCCCAGTAAGACCATTTGTCTCCCATAGATCCGGCGAGTTCACCGAGCATACCGCTTCCGCCGTTAGGGAAGTTCCCGTTGTAATAGAGGCCTGTAAGACTTGTACTGTTAGAGAATAGATCGAATTTTACCTTACCCCCAGCAACCCACGATTGTAATCCAGATGAAGCGGTCATATTAACACCGGCATAAAGCGTACCAAAATCAAAGGCTGCCTGACCGCCAATGTTGAACTTTGAAAAGTTATTCTGCGCCGCAAAGATCATGTTAACGGGAGAGAAATTTGCAGATCCGACAAAATAAGCAGAAAGAGGAGAACCTGCACTTGTCGTGTTAATGGCACTTATCAAATTGAAATTCGGAATCTTTGCATCAAGCGCGAGGTAATTCATTCTGCTGCCACTTCCAGCGTAAAAAATAGAAGTCCCGTTGTAATTGAGGTAATCGAGGGCTTTTCGAATTCTGAAAACTCCTAATCTTGATGAAAGTGTTAAATCACCCATTTTTGGTAGCGTATACGATCCGTAATACTGGAATGAAGAAGAAGATGGCGCACCACCAAGAGGTCCCGGTGTATTTCCATAGTACCACGCGGCAAAATCAAAACCGCCAAAATTGTACTCGGCCCATATTCCCATATCGGGCTTTAAAGTACCCGCGTTAAGGTCAAAATCATATTGTACCTGAGCCCACACGCTCAATTTTGGAATGGCATTTACCTGTTTTTGAAGTTGATTGAGAAGTTTTGTAACATCTGCAGGTGGATTGGTCGTTTCAGAAGTGTCGGCGAAAACCGCAAAAGTCAACACCACGATCAACACAAGTACACCAAAGATGACTTTCTTCATACTTTACCCCCCGTTAAAAAATTTTTTGAACCTTTGATACCTTGAAACAGAAGATCTTTACGTTTATCTTCTGTTAGATACTAAAATTCAAAAAATTTAACCCCTTAATTTTTTTTGATCACCTCCCTTATATCCCCCGCCCGCAAGGGAAAATGAAGAGATTTTTATTTGAATATATCATATCACAAATGTATGTACTTTGATCAACATTCATGAAATAAAGAAAATCCCCGGCCGATCGCCGGGGATTTGTTTTGTATTTTTTTAGAATGCGTTAACTGTGAAGGAAGATGTAACTGCAAGACCTGTGCTTGAACTATAGGAAGGATTAAGTGACCAAGTTACATTTCCCTTTGTGTTAGGAACATTGCCAGAAAGTGTCACGCCGGCTGACCATGCGGAAGAACTGTAAGAGGCGCTGAGGCTTCCAGTTGCTCCCATAACTGTGAAGAGATTATTTGCTGTCAATCCAAGTTTAAGTGTGCTGAAATTCATGTTCGTAACAACTGCATTGACTTCGGTATTGCTGCCAAGATCAAACCAGCCCGTCAATGTTGAAGTGTTGGCATATTCGACTCCGAGTTGGTTACCATTCATATTCGCAGCAGCACCGACTGTCCATGAAGAAAGAGAACCAGAAGCAAATTGAGCCATTCCAAAAACATTGGCAGGGCCAACTCCGACATTTGCTCCTGCGTAGTAAGTTGCAGCGCTAAGATTTCCCAATGTTGAATTCATTCCACCATAGACATGGGCAGGGCCCACAGGGGCATCGGCAAATAAACCAAGAGCAGAAGAAGTTGCCAATCCGCTTGATTGAACATAAAGGTTAAACGCAGAAGATGTGTATTCTAATCCATGGTTGTAAGCAGAACCGGAATAAGAAAAACTTAATGCTCCTGTTCCGTTAACATTGCTTCCACCAAAAACTGTTTCACCAAATGTTGGACCAGCGTAGCCGGTTACTAAGGAAAGATTTGTCATCAAAGGAATCGTGAGGTAGAAATCAGAAAGTCCCCATGGAGAAAGACTTGCACTGAAGTTGTAATCCGTTCCCGCCGCGCTAACGCTCAAAGAGGGAGAAACCGTTACACAATTGGTCTGGAATGGGTAAATATTCCAACTTATAGAACCGCTTCCAGAGAAACTTAAGGCTGCAAACGACGCAACCGCGAGAATAGCGATCGCAACTACCGACAACACCAATACCTTTTTCATGCTTTAAAGCCCCCTTCTAAAAGAATTTTGAAAGTTGATAAAAATAGATTTCCAATCAAACCGTTATGCACTTTCCCTACCACCTCCCATTTTACCTGATGCTCGCCCGTCAGGAAGGAGTTTTATTACAAATTCATGCTTAACGATTTGGATACCAGTAATACCACACAAAATAGAGCAATAATCCAAGTGTCGCAGTTCCGATGGCCACTCCGGCAGCGCCTATCCATGTCGCGGTTGTAGCCTTATCGTTAACTGTCTTTATCTCGCTTTCGAGAGTTGCTTTGGTGTTACTTATCTGATTTGTGAGTTCCGTTCTCGTGTTGTTAAGATCGTTTCTGAGGAAACTTATCTGATTGTCGAGATAATTTCTCGTTGTTTCGAGTTGGGTTGTGAGAACCTGAATGTCATTTGCCTCTTTTGCGCTGAGATTGTTGAGAGCCGCTGTAAGAGAGGCGATATCTGTCGTATTTTTGACAACCTGCTGGTTGACAAGATCTATCTTCTTGTAAAGGAACATTGCGTTGTCATTTATCATCTGGGTCAATCTATTCGTCGTGGAAGCAACCTGTGTTTTAAACTCTGCCAAAGAATTTTGCAGACCGTTCACACTTTGCGTTAAACCCGCTATTTCCTTGTTCATGTTGGCAATCATCTGGTTATTGACATTTGCAAGGATCAATGCCTTATTCGCGGTATCAGAAGCCAGTGCCGTTGCCTTCTTTAACTGTTCTATGACAGTTGTCAAAATAGCAACCTGGTTTTCAAGCGTTACAACGATGGAATTTGTAGATGTGAGGTTCTGTTTGAGTGTGTTGACAACATCTTGAAGTGCCTGAAGGTCGCTTGTTTTTGCCAGAGATGGATTTTGTTCGATGTAGTTGATAAGGTTATACGCAACCTGTGCAAGCGTGTACCTGTTTACCGTTTGCGTACCCTGGAAAAGGCCATTGATTCCGCTCATGATGTTATCATTGGTTACAACATTTACCGGCGTTGCGTAAACACTCGTGGCCGGAACATCGGTAAAAGTTGTGGCCGTAACCAATGAACCCATCAAAATAACAGCAACGATTGCTATACTTACGATCACGGTCTTTCGCATTTTTGACCATCCTCCTTTTCTTTTTAAAACCTTTATATCTTAACACGGGGCAAAGCAAAGATCCCCCTTACTTCAAAAAGATACAATTTTTTAAAATTATACCACTCGATTATGAAGAATTCAAGATCTTAAAACGATTTTGTATATCTTTCTCTTTCCGACCTTAAGGATGTCTCCATCTTTAAAATTCGTTAAACTCATCTCATCTTCAACGATTTCTTCATTTATTTTAACACCGTTTTGGGATATCAGGCGCTTTGCCTCGCTTGCCGAACTTACGGCGCCAATGTCTTTCAAAAATTGAGTTAATCTTATCCCGTTAATTCCATTTATGACAGGCACATCGTCTGGAATTTCTTTTTTGGAAAAGGTTGTTACGAATTTTTCTTGCGCAAAGTTCGCATCCTTTTCTGAATAAAGCCATTTCACTATTTCAAATGCGAGGCTTTTTTTGAATTCCATCGGGTGCAACTTTCCCGATTCTATATCTGATTTTGCCTTTTCTGCATCGAGATCTGTCAATAATTTCGCGTATTTGAACATCAACGTATCCGGTATCGACATGATCTTTCCGTAAATATCATCTGGCGAGTCGGTAAGGCCTATGTAATTTCCGTAACTTTTCGACATCTTCAATGTGCCATCTGTTCCTTCTATTATTGGCATCGTAAGGACTATTTGAGGAGGCTGGCCGAATTCTTCCTGATACTTTCTTCCGAC
The DNA here is from genome assembly GCF_009936215.1 of Athalassotoga saccharophila. GTDB lineage: Bacteria > Thermotogota > Thermotogae > Mesoaciditogales > Mesoaciditogaceae > Athalassotoga > Athalassotoga saccharophila. The sequence continues at coordinate 654,440 of NZ_AP019551.1, forward strand.
AAGAAGGTTGAACTTTTGATCCGTTCCACCGATCTCGACATCGCACTTTACGGCAACCGAATCGTAAGCCTGCGCTATCGGGTAGAGAAATTCAACTATGCTTATCGGTTCTCCCGCTCTGTATCTTTTCTCAAAATCGTCTCTTTCGAGCATTCTCGCGACGGTATATTTAGATGCCAGCCTTATTACGTCTTCAAATTTAAGAGGATCGAGCCATTCCGAATTGAACCTGAGTTCTGTCTTGCTTTTATCGAGAATTTTAAAGGCCTGTTCCTGATAACTTATCGCATTTTGCTTTGTCTCTTCGGCAGAAAGCATTGGCCTTGTCTTTGAACGACCAGAAGGGTCGCCGATCCTTGCCGTGAAATCGCCTATTATGAGCACGACGGTATGACCAAGATCTTGAAATTGCCTTAATTTTCTCAAAACAACCGCATGACCCAAATGAAGATCAGGTCTTGACGGATCGACCCCGAGTTTAACCCTTAAGGGCCGGCCCATTTTCAATCTTTCGAGAAGTTCTGATTCTTCTATCAAATCTTCGGTATTTGACTTTAAGATCTTTAGTTGATCTTCGGGCGACAATCTTAATTCTCCTTTATCTTAATGTTAGAACGTAAGCCGTTACTATGCTCATTACCATGAATGCCACGGCAAGCGCTATAGTTACCTTTGCAAGTGTATCGAGTCCTTTTTCACGACCAAAGACGGTGTACAAAGAACCGGATCCGAAGGCTCCTCCAAGTCCTCCATGTTTTGACATCTTCATCATGACAACCCATATCAACGCCACGGATATCACAACATCGATTATCATAACAAAAAGCACGAGAAAACTCAATTCTATCCCTTCCTTTCGATAACGTCTCCATTATTATACTAACAAATCGGCAAAAATACAATATCTTCAAGAAAGTTTTTTTGCCAGATCAGTGTCTTCTTTCCATTCTGGCTTTTTCCCGCGCATGTAAGAAAGAAATGCGGCCGCAAGGCTTATGAACAAAGATATGTAAAACGCGACGCTTAAATCATGAATAAATGTGTTTACGAATATTCCCTCGGACCCAACCTGAATTCCCGCGAATAGAGCCTGCATCGCCTGAGGGGTCATTCCGGAAGATGTTACGGCAAATGCTATGGCTATGCTTACGACCGATCCGGCATTGTTCATCATCACGCGGGTACCTGATGCCGTTCCCCTTTTATTCGGAGGAACTGCACTCATTATGGCGTTGTTGTTTGGAGAGTTGAACATTCCAGATCCAAATCCCATTATCATCTGCCAGAATATTATTTCAAACAAGGAAGTGTTGACATTTATGAACGTGAATCCGAAAAGCCCGACTGCCATTACGATCAAGCCGATCGAACTTAGTTCTCGCGATCCGTACTTGTCAGACAGTGTCCCGCTTATCGGTGCCGCTATCATCATCGCAACGGCAAAGGGAGTCAACATCAGTCCAGCCTCGAATGGACTCATGGATTTTATACCCTGAAGGTAAAATATCAAAAGGAAGGTAAGAGATCCATTTGCTATGCCGTTAAAGAGGGTCGATGTGTAGGCAAAGCCCATAAGCCTATTTTTGAAAAATGTTAGATCCAAAAGCGGATCCTTTGCCCTCGATTCGATGTAGACAAAAACTAACATTAAAATAGCGCCGACTATAAAGCCAAAGACAGTCGTAGGAGATCCCCAGCCGTAAAGGCCGCCAAAACTCATGGCCATAAGTATTCCAAAGAGGCCTCCCGTTAAGGCAAGTGCACCGAACCAGTCGAATTTTTGATTCGATGGCATCTTCTCGGTTTCTTTTATCTGAAGCCACGCCCATATCGTTCCTATTATTCCAAGCGGCACGTTGAAGAAGAAGACCCATCTCCATCCAAGCGCGACCGTCAAAAGACCACCTATGACAGGCCCAAGAGTGAAGCCAACGGCAACAACCATTGCGTTTATTCCAAGTGCCCTTCCGAGTTCTTTTTTCGGAAAAGCGTCTGTGACTATGGCCGCACTATTTGCAACCATAAGGGCACCACCGACGGACTGAACAATTCTGAGTATGAGAAGTTCAGGTCCATTTTGAGAAAGACCTGCGAAAAATGATGCCAGTGTGAAGAGGGCAAAGCCTCCAACGTAAAGGTGCTTTCTTCCAAATATGTCTGCAACTCTTCCTATTGCAGGCACAAGGATAGTCACAGATAACATATAACTCATTATTACCCATATGACGAGTATCATGGAAGTATTCAATTCCTTTGCTATGTTGGGAAGCGCTATAAGCAAAGCGCTGCTGTTCATGACCGAAACAAATGCTCCAAGACTCGTTGCGGACAAAGCCTTCCACTTGTATTGCATATTCATCCCTTCTTGTTAGATGTCTTAAATAATTTTAGAATTTTATTGCTACATGCAAATTTCTGTTATTTTTCAAATTTTGTATCTTCTTCTTCCGGAAAAAACGAGTTCTATTCCATTTTCTTCCAATTTTTTCCTTACACTTTTGTCCTCTTTAACTCCGCCGGGTTCTATGACCGTTTTTATTCCGCTTCCTATTATAAGATCGGGGATTTTTAAATCTTTTATCGGGCCATCAAAGGCACAGATTGCGCCATCTAAACTTGAAGGATCTTTTTTTGCCTTCATAAGTGCAACCTCGAGTGCCTCTATTTGTTCGGCTTGACCGGATCCTAAAGAGATCATCTCGTAATCTTTGAATATGCAACAGGCCATGCTTTTGGAAAGGGAGACTATGAGGTTTGCGAATTTGTACTGTATATCGAATTCGTTGGATAAAAACCTCATGTTCAGAAGGTCGTCTGGCGTCTGGACAAGAAAATTACCTTCGAGAAATCTGTATTCTTTTTCTATTTCTAAATGAGGTATTTCCTTTATCTTTATGAATCTCTTTATTTTAAGATCGGGATAATCTGGAAAATCAGGCAATATGACTATATCAAGATCATTTCCATCGAGGCCTTTCAAAAGTTCTTTGCTTAAAAAATTCGCGGCAAGCACGCCTCTCGAATTTTTAAAATTGAAGTTGCTCCTTTTTACCTCCGCTATGACACCGTGATGAACTCTTACGGCAAATCTGTAATCCAGATACCTCAAGAGCGAAAGGGCCGTGTAGATGTCTATTATGTTGTTGTAACTGAGCGTAAAGAGCGTGTCTTCATCGATAATGTCAAAAAAAGCCTTTGTTTTGGCTATCTTTGAAAGATAGGCAAGTTGCTGTGGATTTTCTCCATATCTTAGAGGGGTTTTTTCTTCGAGAATAAGGGTTTCAAATTTTTCGGAGGCAAAAAGTTCGCTCATTTCTTTGTGGATCAAAGACGTATACCTTAAGATCCTGTAGAGTGCTTTGAGAGAAAGCATTCTTCTGTCTTGAAGCGTTATATCGCCGCACTCTTCGAGTGATTCTATTATTTTGTCAAAATCGTCTGGATCGAGGACTATCACTGAATTTCTGTAGTTTTTTACGCACGAATAAATGGCGGAAATCTTCCACTCCTCTATCGAATTGAGAATGTAATTTTCCTCTAACCTTTGATTTGCGGCGTTAAGTTCGAGCACGACGAGATCTATACCCTGAAAATCCGATCCTCCGGATTTTTTTATCTCGACACTGAGATCGAAGACATTTTTGAAATCATCAACGGTATAGACCTTCACTCCAAACTGGATCAATTTGTCTTTAAAAGCGCTGTAAGGACCATCGACCCTTTCAAAGAAAGCGTAATTTACGTTCAATCCATCACCTCATCGCGTTTGCAAGTTGAACTGATTCTTTGTCCGTTAGGATCTTGTCTATGTCTAATATGATTATCATCCTGCCATTCATGTTGGAAATCGCGCCTATGTATTTGTTGGAACTGTTAGATATTTCCTCCGGAGGCTCTTCGAGTTGATTTTGGGAAAGAGTTATGACTTCTTTGACCTCGTCCACTATTATTGCGACCTTTTTGTTTCCAACATTAACGACGATTGCTTTTTGATTCTCCTTTTTTGAGGTGTCGCTGACTAAAAATTTCTTTCTTCCGTTTATGACCGGAATCGCTACTCCTCTAAAATCCATAAGTCCTTCGACAAAATCGGGAGCATTTGGGATTCTGACGATCTTTCCAACTGGTACTATGCTGTCTATTTTCATTATGTCTATCGCGTATTCCTCCTCCCCTATCATGAAATTAACCACTTTCATCTCGCTCATTGAAATCCCTCCTTTCCGGAATTCTTAATATACCGTAAAAACTTCCCTTTATCTCTCCGTCAATTTTGTTCCCACTTAGATCTTTAACCTCACCCGATTCGTGAATTCCAATGAAGTAATCTTCATCTTTCTTTAAAAGCACAAGTCCATTCTGAATCTCGTCGTTAAAAATAATGTAATCGCCATTTATAATCTTGTATTTAGCGATCTCCATCGCCGATTTAACGGCGAGAAGAGATTTCTCATTCGACGGAATGGCCAGATGGATTTTTTTGTTGCTTTTAATGATTTTACCACTTTTTCCGACCCATCCTATTAACTCGGCAAGGGTAATGTCAAAAGGACTTTGAGAAAGTACCTTTATTCCGCGTGATGCTTTGTCTCTTTTTATGTATCCCTTTTTCTCTATCGCTTCAACGTGCGCCAGTGCCCCACTCGGAGAAGAGAAGCCAAAATGATCGGATATCTCCCTTATGGTGGGAGGATAACCATTCTTGTTCAAAAATTCTTTTATGAAATCGTAAATTTCGCGCTGACGCTGCGTTAATTCTTTTATTCACAACACCCCTTAGAATGTGTGAACGACAAGACCGCTTCTTAATTTTGGCTCAAACCATGTTGATTTCGGTGGCATTATCATGCCACTGTCCGCAACGTTAATAACGCTTTCGACACTTGTAGGGTACATGTAAAATGCTATTTTTGCCTTTCCAGCGTCGACGATCTTTTGAAGTTCTTTGGGCCCTGCCATCCCCATGAACTCTATGTCAGGATCTGTTCTTGGATCTTTTATTCCAAACAAAGGACCTAATACTCTGTCCTGAAGAATGGAAACATCGAGAGATCTTATCGGATCTGATTCATCGACATCCCTTGCCCTTAATTTGTACCATTCTCCATTGTACATGCCTATGATGTGCGGAGCAATAGACGGGATTCCATTTCTTTTCGTTACCTCGAAATTCGCCTCTCTTAAGGACTTCATCAATTTTGAAGTGTCAATATCCTTTTTTATTATTCTATGGTATCCGAGTATTTCGAGTTCATCGTGCGGAAAGATCGTGGCCATGAAATAATTCCACTCTCCCATACCGCCAATCTCCGATGCCACCCTTACGGAGGCCGCCGCTCTGTGATGACCATCGGCTATGTAAAAAGCATCGACAGATTTGAATGCTTCGATTATGTCGGCGATTAGTGCTTGATCCTCTATCCTGTAGAGATCGTGAATCGTTGACGGTTTGTCGGTTGTGAAGTTGTAAAGATGGGTGGAAAGATCGGATCTCATCAATTTTTTTATCTCTTTTTTCGATCTGTACATCAAGAATACCTGTTCTGTGTGTGCGCGCGTGGTGAGGATGTGCTTCATTCTCTCCTCTTCTTTTTCTTTTCTCGTCAATTCGTGCCTTTTTATCTTTTGTGGATAGTCAGATGTCTGAACACATCCAACGATGCCACTTTGAGTGTGAGAAGAGGTCTTTTGAACGTAAATGTAGATCACAGGTCTTTCATTTCTGACAAGAAGTCCTTCATCTACGAATCTTTTTAACTCTTTTGAGGCGAGATCGTAGATATCATCTCCGTCTTTCGCGATCGCGTCGGGTCTTACGATACGCATGAATGAGTGAGAATCTTTTGCGAAACTTTTTGCCTCTTCAAGATCTACGACATCGTACGGAGGACAGTTTATTCTATTTATCTCCGTGCTTTTTGCTTCCAGCCCACCAAAAGGTCTTACGATCATCTTATCTCTTCCCTTCTATCCGAGTTTTTTCATGATGATCTCAACAGATTTCTCAAAGTCTAACCTTAGTTCTCCCTCGCTTCTCGTCAAAAATAACTTTGCCATACCATTTTGTGATATCTCTTCCAAAAGCGGAGTGCGCGCTATTATTTCAACGCCTGTCCTTTTTGAAAGTTCATCTGTACCCTGCCCGAAGAGATAATGTTTTTTGCCACAATACTTGCAGGTGTAATAGGACATATTTTCCCATATTCCTATTATTGGTACTTTCATCTTTTTTAGGAAATTTATAACCTTTTCAACATCTCCAAGTGCTACCTTTTGTGGAGTAGTTACGACGACCGCACCGTCTATTTTATTGTCGTAAACTTTTAAAACCTCAAGGGGCTCATCTCCGCTTCCGGGGGGGAAGTCCATTATCATGTAATCGAGATCTCCCCATTCGGTATCCTGCACGAACTGATCTATCAGTTTTGCTTTCAGAGGGCCTCTCCATATTATAGCCTTGTCCTCTCCGACGCCGGCCGCTATAGTCATGAATTTTAGATTTCCTATCTCCATAGGTATGAAACGCTTTCCGTCGGTTAAAATCTCCGGTTCAACATCTAAGATTATGTGATCGGTCGGGCCGTGAATGTCAACGTCTATCAATCCAACCTTGTATCCACTCAGAGACATATCAACTGCCAAGTTGACGGCAACCGTTGATTTTCCAACTCCTCCTTTTCCACTCGTTACCATTAGAGTTTTCACGACAATTCCTCCAATCTTTGAGGGAACAATTTTGCCATCCCGTTCAACGCTTCCATCTTCATTTCTATTGAATCTGAATTTTTGAATATATCGATAAGTTCATCTGAATCGATGTCTTTTGAGGCTATAAGCGATTTGAGAGCCTGAATTTTTATTCTCTTTGGCCCGTCGAGAAGATTTTTTATTCTCTCGTCTTTTATCTTCAATTTGGCGAGTACCTTAAGAGATTTTTCAGTCAATTCTTCGTCTTCGCCTTCTATTATCTCTAAGAGAGATTCCACATTTGCCTTTGAAGGAAACCTTTCCACAAATGGTATGACGGAGATCTTCAAATTTTTGTCATTTCCCTCGAGTATTTCTTCTATTATTCCTTCGACGCGCTGGCTTTCGAGATTAATCAAGGTTTTTAATGTCGTTATCTTTAGCGATTTTGAAGGGTAATCGATGTATTTGAGGATCATCTCTTCGAGTTCCTTTTTGTCCTTGCAAATCGATACGCTCTTTATAGCCGCCTCCACATTCTCAACCGGAGCGCTATCATTTATTATTTCTTTTAGGCTTTCCCATACTTCATCGCAGGAAAACCTTCCCATAAGCAATATGGCCGTAGAACTTATCTTTGAATAAGTGGATTTCGAAAGTTTTTTGATAAGCGGTAAAGATCCCTGAAAATAGGTCGCAAAGACCTTCATCGCAGACGATCTTACGTTGAATGGCAATTTTGTGTCCTCTATCACATCGACTATTATCTTTGGATCGACCTCTTCACCGTTGACCGCACACGATCTTATAGCCTCTATTTTGACCAGCACATCGGGATCTTCTGTTAATTTTTTGGCCTTTTTTATCGCCTCTTTACATCCTATCTTTTCAAGGGTTTTTAAAGATTTTATTCTTACATTCGGAGAACTGTCTTCAAGGGTCAGTGAAAGCATCTTGCAGCCATCCTGCATCGCCATGTGTGGAAAAAGATTTATAGCCTCTTTTTTTATCCTTTCACCTCTTTTTAAAAGAGGCTCTACGTCTTTCGATTCGAGAGGATAGGAAATAGCCGCCAAATATTTTATCGCCGATATCACGAGAAACTCTTCCGGATGAGAAAGCACCTTTATTGCATCTTGAGTGTGCCATCTGTCTTTCAATCTTCTTAATTCGTTGAAAGCCACCGCGACGGTAATTGCATTTGTTGAATTGAGATCCAGCGATATATTCTTTATTCTATCTTGAAGAAGTTTTTCTTTTATGTTCAAAAAGATCTGCTTTGTGCTTTTCATAAATTCTCCTCTGCCGCCTTTTGAGCAACGGGCTTTTGGAGGTAGTATGGCTTTACGCTTATGTGATCATAGATATTTGAATTGCTTTGAAATGATCTTACGACGCTTTCGATAAGATCGTATCCTGAAAAGATCGGTCCGGTTACGATGGAGGCTCCGGGTATTTTCTCCTCGGAGATTATTTCTCCTTTGAGATCGAGCGAATCGGAAGGTTGCATCTGGCAGGACCATGCTTTTCCGTCAAATGAAGATACGTACCACCATCCCTTTCGGGCATTTCTCAAAAGCGTGACCGGCCTTTCGGATCTGAAGACTTCGTAGTACTTCAAGCCCACGATGGGTATAGAAAGTGAAAAAGCGAGGGACTTCGCCACCGCTATACCGCTTCTAAGACCTGTAAAATTCCCCGGCCCTATCACGCATCCTATTAAATCTATTTGGGATATGTCGATTTTCTTTATTTTTAGAATCATGTCGATTTTTTTGACTAAAAGATCGGATCCTCTCTTGTTAGATGAAAATGATTGGAGTGATTCAATGTCATCTCCGGCCATTATCGCGACGGTCATCCATCGCCCCGATGTGTCAAATGCTATGATATTCAAAAAGATCACCTCTTAAAAAAGTATACCATAAACAAAGCGGGATTTGCGTGTTCAATGCTACGTTGACGAAAGGTAAAAATCAGTGTATAATAATCATGAAAGAATGATTAAGAGTTAAATTTTTTGACACGGAGGAGGCGTGACCTGTTATGAATGAGATTTTAATTTTAGAGATAGGAGACCAAAGGTACGGGATCGATTTTCACGATCCGTTTTTCTTTTTAATAAGGGATTTACTTTACGAAGGCACGTGGGAAGTTTTCGCCGCAGATGTCAACAATAAAGATCATGTAGAAAGAATTCACAAACTCCAAGAAATAGAGAATAAGACGGGAAGAATTTCAGGCTCTCTTTTCCTTCCTATTTCGACTTCAGAGATTAAATCTTACTTTAAAGAATTAGATCTCAATCCTCAAAAATTAAAGAATGCCACTCCAGAAGGCTTTTACGAACTTGCCGAAGATGAGGCCGAATCTGAAGAAATCGATGAAGCGATGAATTTAATGGATTTTGTCATAGAGACATGGCCCTCTTACGCAAGGGCTTACGAACTTAAGGGTACCTTTTTGATAGAAAAAGGTGCGCAAGAGGAAGGTATCGCCCTTTTGAAAAGGGCCATCGAGATAGATCCAACTCTTGCCGAGGCTTATTCTGAACTCGGCCAGGCTTATTACAATCTCGAAGATTACGATAAGGCAATTGAATACTGGAAAAAGGAACTCGAATACACTCCTTACGATAAATTCGCCTATTTCATGATCGCAGATGCTTACAGAAAACAGGGAAAGATAGGAAGTGCCATAGAGATTTTGAGAAAGTTTGTGAGCGAGGACAAAAAAAGCATTCTTGCGCGTTACGAACTCATGGATCTTTACAATCAAATGGAAGAATACGAACTTGCCAAAGAGTACGAAGATCAGATACTCAAGATGACACCTTACTATCCCGGTGACATAGAGCCGTGGGCAAAGGTACTTTTCAAAAATGAAAGATACGAAGAGGTTATAAGGGTAGTCGAGGATCACATCCAAAAATATCCCATAGATGCCCATTTCAAGATACTTCTTGTCGTTCCATACGCAAAGAGTGGCAGATACAACGAGGCAAGAGAAATACTCAACGAGTTCAAAGACCAAAAAGACTGGTATTATTACGGCAAAAAGGAACTGTTTGAAACGAATTTGAGCAAAGAGGAACTCGATCTGTGTGGTATACGCTGATTCTCAGCGTTGTAAGCGTTGTTTTTGGCCTTGTGTTGGGAAGTTTTTATAACGTTCTAATCTACAGGATTCCAAGACATATTTCTCTTGTAAATCCTAAAAGATCATTTTGTCCTGCGTGCGGCCACCAGTTAAAGTGGTCCGACAATATTCCAATTTTGAGTTACTTGTTTTTGGGCGGAAGGTGCAGGTACTGTCATACGAAGATCTCCTTCGTTTATCCCCTCGTTGAAGGAACAACAGCCATCCTCTTTTTGATTGCCGCCCTCTTTACGAAAGACATCTTAAGTATGATATCTTTGTGGATGCTTTTCTCGGGTGGTATAATTATAACTGTAATAGATCTTCAAACCATGATGATTCCAGACTTTGCCGTCGTGATAACTGCCATAGGGGGCTTTTTGTGGGCCTTTGTGAATGGACACGTTGTTTTGTCTTTGATCAGCGCAATTACAGGGTTTGGAATATTTTTGATCGTATATTTGGTTTCCAAAAAGGGTATGGGATTTGGAGACGTTGAGTATTTTGGCGCTTTAGGTTTATACCTTTTGCCGTACGATCTCATATGGGCCGTTTTGTTTGCATCTATTTCCGCCATAATCTTTACCATTCCAATGCTTTTGAGAAAAAAGGCGAACAGGAAAACGCGCGTACCATTTGGCCCATTCCTTTTTTTGGGAGTTTCGATAGCGATCTTTTTGGGAGGTAGAATATGATCGATTTTGACGTTGTTGATATTAAAATTCCTAAGGATGCGAATATCATAATCGGGCAGACGCACTTCATAAAGACCGTTGAAGACCTTTACGAGGTTATGGCCACTGCTTCTCCCAATGCGAAGTTCGGTTTGGCCTTTAACGAGGCTTCAGGCCCGTGCCTTATAAGACACGACGGAAATGATGGAGAACTCGAAAATGTCGCGATAGAAAATGCGCAAGCCATAGGAGCAGGTCATATTTTTGTACTTTTGATGAGGGAAATATATCCAATAAGCGTTTTGAATTCGGTGAAATCTCTTCAGGAAGTTTGTAACATTTACGCCGCGACTGCCAATCCTCTTCAAATCGTTGTGGGAATCACAAATCAGGGACGCGGAATTATGGGAGTTATAGATGGATTCCCGCCAAAGGGTGTTGAAAAGGATGAGGACATATCGAAAAGAAAGGTACTTTTAAGACAGATCATAAAATACAAAAGATAAGGGTGAAAAGATGGAGATAAGAGTTAGATTTGCTCCCAGTCCTACCGGTTTTTTACACGTGGGAGGAGCGCGTACGGCACTGTTCGACTGGCTTTTCGCCAGAAAATCAAAGGGCAAATTCATCTTGAGAATCGAGGACACCGACACCGAAAGATCTTCTAAAGAGTCTGAAAGATCGATAATCGATGATTTAAGATGGTGTGGTCTTTTGTGGGATGAAGGGCCAGACATAGGAGGACCTTACGGCCCATACAGGCAGACTGAAAGAATTGAGAAGGGCATATACGATATATACGCTAAGTCTTTGATAGACAGTAAACACGCTTATTATGCGCTTTATTCCGATGATTCAAAGGAGATAATAAAGAAATTTTATTCGCACGAAGAGGCCTCCGAATACAAAGCGCAGGGAAAGAGCGTTACGGTTATATTCAGGTTTCCAGAAGGTAAAACGGTCTTTCACGACATAGCAAAGGGAGAGATGGAGTTTGACAATTCAACATTTGAAGATATGGTCATCGTGAAGTCAAATGGCTTTCCAACGTACAACTTTGCAGTCGTCGTCGACGATCATCTCATGAAGATCTCCCACGTTGTAAGAGGCGAGGATCACCTTACGAATACGCCAAAGCAAATAATGATCTACAGGGCCTTAGGATGGGAGTTACCCGAGTTTATGCATATACCTCTCATTCTCGGTGCTGATAGGACTCCTCTTAGCAAAAGACATGGAGCAACCTCTGTAAGTTATTTCAGATCTTACGGGATACTCAACGTTGCCTTCGTGAATTACCTTGCGCTTTTAGGGTGGAGCGTAAAAGAGGAGGTATTCGATCCTTTTGAAAAGATAGATGAGTTCGATCTTTATTCGCTTTCTAACAAGCCGTCCATCTTCGATTACAAAAAGATAGAATGGGTAAATGGGCAACACATGAGAAGAATGGACGTTGAAAAGTTGATCGAACATTTCAAAAGATGGGCCTCATCTGAATCGCCGGATGCTTTGAAGTGGTTTGACAATTTCGAATATTCGAAAAAGGTCTTCGATATATGCAGGCAAAAGGTAAATACCCTTAAGGTGCTCGGAGATTTCGCAAGACCATTTTTTGAGGATGTTGGTACAAGTGAAAAGCACTTGGAGGGGGATAAAGCCTTAGAAGTTATTTCAACTTTTGAAAAGAAGATATCGGCTTTAGATGTATGGAGCGTTGAGAATATAGAAAGGGCCGTGCGTGAAATATCCGTGGATGGCCTTTCTACAAAAGAGATCTTTCAAATCTTGAGGATCGTAATACTCGGTCAAACCGTTACACCGGGCCTTTTTGAATCTGTGTACGTGCTTGGAAGAGAAAGGGTTATCGAGAGGGTAAAGAAGGCGGAAAAGATTGAATGAAAAAAGCCGATCTTAACTACAAAATTCACTCTCAAGATTCTTCTATCGATTGTTTGGAAAGCCTTGATGAGGAGCAAAGGGCCGCCGTCCTTGATGATGGTGGGAATTCCATTGTCATAGCGGGTCCGGGATCTGGGAAGACCAAAGTCATAACCCACAAGATCGCCTATCTTATTTCAAAGGGAGTGCCTGCGGGAAAGATCCTGCTTGTAACCTTTACAAAAGCGGCCGCAAATGAAATGATTCACAGGGCCCAGCAGGTCTCAAGGAGCCCTCTAAATGGCATGCTGGCAGGTACCTTTCACCATGTGTGCAATTACCTTCTGAGAAAATATTCGAATGTGTTGAAATTAGATCCGAATTTTTCTATACTCGACGAAGAGGATTCAAAGACTATTGTAAAACAGGCCATTGGTGAATACGTTGAAAAAAATGAAAAATTTCCATCTCCTTCGGTTGTTTTAAGTGTGATTTCTCTTGCCGCCAATACTTCGAGAGAGATAGAGGACGTCGTTGAAGAAGACTTTGATTATCTTTACTCCTTTTCGAGTAAATTGAAAAGCATAAAAGAAAGATATGAAAAACTGAAGATCGATCAGTCGGCGCTCGATTACGATGATTTGCTCGTTTACACGAACAATTTGCTTGATATAGAGTCCGTACGTGAGAAAGAGAGTCTCAATTACCTTTGGGTTCTTGTCGATGAATTTCAGGACACGAACAAGATCCAGTACGAAATAGTTAAAAAACTCTCTTCGGTTCATGGCAATCTTATGGTCGTCGGAGATGACGCGCAGAGTATCTATTCTTTCAGGGGTGCAAGGTACGAGAATATAATCGAGATGGCGAATAAAAAGGATGTCAAAATATACAAAATCCAGACGAATTACAGAAGTTCTCCGCAAATAGTTGAACTTATAAATTCGATGATCCCCAACAACATATTCGCAAAGAGTCTAAAGCCTGTAAAGCCCGATTTTAAAAGACCTGTTGTTGTCAGTACGTGGGACTCCATCGAAGAAGCCGAGTTTGTCAGTACGAAGATAAATGAACTCGTAAATGAAGGGATATCTCCGTCAGAAATAGCGGTTCTCTACAGAAATCACAGTCAGTCTATGGATCTTCAACTCGAACTTTCGAAATCGAGAATTCCTTTTAAGGTGAGATCGGGCGTCAGATTTACAGATTCAAAACACGTAAAGGATGTTTTGGCTTTTTTAAGGGTGCTTGCCAATCCAAAGGACATGATCTCGTGGATGAGGATCTTTCAGTTGTTCTCGGGTATAGGAAAAAGAAGCACGGAAAAGGTTATATCGGATGAAGATTTCAGAAATGATCCCATCGATTTCGCCCGACACCTTTCGAAGATCGGACAGAAGTATGAGAAAATAGAGGAGATATTCAGAACGATCTCCAAAGATGATACTCCATCTGAAATTCTTGATCGTATCTTTGAAGACTTTTATTCCGATTACATAACGCTCAATTTCGAAGACAGAGTTGAAAGGCAGATGGATATAAAGAGGGTTATAGAGATAGCCGAAAGGTACGAAAATATAAATGATTTTCTCTCAGACCTTGCCATAACCGAGAATATCGATCTTGACAGGAGAGAAGGTGAAAAAGAGGAGAGTGTTACTTTAACCACCGTTCACAGGGCAAAGGGTCTTGAGTGGGATGTTGTGTTCATAATCTCTGTGAATCCCGGTGATTTCCCATCTTCCTTTGCCATATCCGAGGGGAAGATAGAAGAAGAGGAGCGTGTTTTTTACGTTGCGATAACGAGGGCCAAAAGGTACCTCTTTATCTCAAGGCAAATGACAGGTTCAAGAATCCCATATTATGGAAACAGAATAGAAATAAATGGAAACAAGTACGATTTTGTTGAAAGAATACCGCCTTCTTTGTACGAACATTGGAGAGTAAACTGAAAAGAGAGAGGTAAAGTGGGGATACTGAAAATAAAAGATACACCCTATTACAGGGATCTTCTTCCTAAATTATCTTTTTGTTCGATCCTGCCTAAGATTGAGGGGTTTAAGTTTTGTGATCAATGTTTGGAACTCTCCTTTGAAGACCTTTCCGAAAGGCCTCTTCACATAACTGAAAACGAATTCTTGCGTTTTGTAAAAGAACTATACCGCTGTTATTCGAATGGAATTCCGGTGGGAATCATCGGAAAGGAAAATGTTTTTGTCAAAAGGGGAAAGATCGTCGTTGTTCCATCCTTCAAAGATGATCTAAGTGTGGTGAATGGAAGAATAGAAAATCCATTTTCCTTTTTCACCACTGTTAGAACATTCGCCCATGCTTTTAAAAGTTCCTCGCCATTTCTTATGAAGATCTTCAAAGAAGGGCTTCCCGCGATAATCGATCTCATGGAACGCCTTGGCCTTGAAATTCAACCCAAAAGTGCCTTCTTGCCGTCTATTGGCGTGTGGAGACACGATGTCTTTGTTGAAAAGATAAATTCAGAGAAAGGACTCGTTGAAATACCGATAGATGATGGTGGAGTTTTTTCTAAATTCCTTCAGGGCGAGATCTTTTCCTCTTTGGAAGAGATTAAAGATCACGTCCAAAATTCAAAATACAAAATAGATCTCAACAATGCAGATCCAAGCGCATTGAGTTTTCTCTTCAAAGCGGATGAGAAAAAAAGGTACATCTTCAATTGCGGTAGATCCGTCGAGATGGTAACATTCGTCAAATTCCTTCACAAATTCAAGCCTGATCTTGATATCGTTGCCATTCACGATCCAGAATTTGAATTCGAAGATGGAAAGAGAATAGAATTTCCGGTCATCTCTCGGAAGGAGTTTGAATGGTTTTTGAATACATTTTTCAATTACGAGTATGAATTCGAAGGGGACGTGGATTTACTCTTCGAAGTTACAGGCGGGGAGAATTTTGCGATTTCAAAATCTATAAGAGAGGGAGAGTGGAACTTCGATGGAAAGTGGCACATAAAACCGAAATTTTCGAGACCATCTCCCGTTTCGTATTTGATGAGCGCGAGGAAACTTGCGCGCAATGGAAGCAAGCCCTATTTGGGCCTTGAACTTGTGAATGCCGCATCAAAGGTTGCAGACAAAAATTTGGAGTCCTTCGAATCTTTAAGGGCATTTTTTCATAAAGTTTTAGGTGAGTACGAATTCATGGTAAATGATTTGAAAAGAGCAGATGTCTTTGGAAGGAGAAGTTTCAGAAATGCCTACTTTTCTATAGTCATGGCTATGAATGGCTTCGATCCGGTCATCGAAGAGAATGAAACATCCGATTTAGTGAAGATATGCAGAACGTACGCGAGAGTCGTTAAAGACGGAGACGTTGAAAGGATATACAACGAAGTCATTCATCCTCTCGAGAATTTAAAAGGACACGAGGCGAGACGGATAGAGGTTATGGCAAGAAATTACGCCGGCATCATCCATCTTCAAAAAGAAGAGTACGAAGAGGCCATAGACGCATTCGAAACGGCCCTTTCAATGGCACGTGAAGAGGATTTCAAAGATCTCATTCCTCTTGTTGAGATGAATGCCGGATATGCCTTCATGAATATATCTCCAAATACCGCCAAAGAAAGGCTTGAGGTGGCCATGAGTGAGTCTATGGAGGAAGGATTGTGGAAGACCTTCCAAACAGCAAATCTCGTGATGGCACAGAATTTCATCGAGATGGGAAATTTTGATATGGCAAAAGAGAGCCTTGAGACGGTCAGAATGGTTGGAGACGGATGGCAAGAAGACATCCAATATCTCAATTACAGAATGCGTATCGAAAATCTTGAAGATTTAGATCAAGATCAAGACAGCGATCTCAAATTGATGAGATTTATTTACGCCGATGATGAAGATCGCGTGATGAATCTTTTGAGATCGGAAAATATTACAGACAAAGCATATCTCCTTGAGATTGCCCAAGATCCGGTAAAGGCCATCGAGACCATCTCCCTTCCGAAGAATTCTCATGTTATATACTTCATTTCGAAATTGAAATCCTTTCGAGCCATCAGAATGATGAGAAGGTACGGTGAAAAACTTTACAGGGACGGATTTTTCACGAGGGGTATCTTCTACGAAGAGCAACTTGCAAAACTTTACAGGCAGATGGGGTGGAAGAATAGCGCGAATGTTCATCTTAGAATTGCGGCTAATATGGCCGAAAGCATAGGCCTTCAAAAGCGCGCCGAATTCATAGCCAAAAAGATAAATGGAGATATTTCCGATCTTTTGAAGATCTCGGGATTTTGTTTTTATTCTGTCAACCTTGATTCTGTCAAGGCTGTAATGGAATCTTTAGCCTTGGACCTCTTCAAATATCTCAAAAAAAGAATACTCTGTAGAATCTCAGGAGTTGAAAATATCGGTTATGTCTGTGAAGATGGCCATGCGTATCAGACGGAAGAGGAGATAACATTGGCTCCTTGGGTATTGGACGATGAAAAATTCGTTTACGATTTTCCAGTAAGAGGCGGGGAGATCTTGATCGAGATCGACAAAGAAGGTCTCGATCTTGATAGAGCCGTATCCATACTCGATTCTATTGTTCCGATTTACAAATTGAAATTCGAAAGAATCATAGCCTCGAAACTTTCTGACCTTGATCAACTTACAAATGTTTACACGCGCCGGTACATATTCGAAAGGCTTTACGAGGAGGTAGAAAGATCGAGAAGGTACAAGGAATTTTTAAGCGTGGCAATGGTAGATATAGATGATTTCAAAAAAGTCAATGACACTTATGGCCACGATGTTGGAGATGAAGTCTTGAGGAAAATAGCAGACACTTTGAAGTCGAGTGTCAGAAAGATAGACATAATAGGAAGGTACGGAGGAGAAGAGTTTTTGATCCTCTTTCCTCACACGCAACTCGAACAATCTATCAAAAGTGCCCAGAGAATCCTTAAAAGCGTGAGAGAGAATTTCAAATGGATGAAGTTAACACTCTCGATAGGCATGGCAGAGATGACACCTTCATGCGATGACGTTGAAAAACTTGTGAAATGTGCCGATATAGCCCTCTACAGGGCAAAGGCTGCGGGAAAAAACAGAATTTCAAAATACACTGAATCGGAGGTATAAGTTATGCATTTGGTTGTCGATCATCCTTTAATACTTCACAAACTAACCATTTTAAGAGACAAATCGACGGGACCGAAAGAGTTCAGAGAACTAATAAGAGAAATAGCAACCCTTATGACCTACGAAGCGATGCGTCATCTTGCTCTCAGAAAAAAGATAGTTCAAACGCCTCTCGAAGAATGTGAAGGGTACGAGATAAATGACAAGAATATAGTCGTCGTTCCCATATTGAGAGCAGGCCTTGGAATGCTTGATGGAGTCCTTCAACTCGTTCCAAATGCATCTGTCGGGTATGCAGGCATGTACAGGGATCCAGAAACGAAGATGCCAGTCGAGTATTACGTGAAATTTCCGGCCTTTTACGACGATACAGAGGTTTTCATACTCGATCCCATGCTTGCGACCGGAAATTCGGCCGTCAAGGCCATAGATCTCGTGAAAGGAAAGGGAGGGAAACATATAACGCTCCTTTCGGTCGTCTCGGCTCCGGAGGGATTAAAGGTTGTCGAGTTAAAACATCCGGATGTCAGAATTCTCACCTGTGCCATAGACAGAGGACTTAACGATCACGCGTATATTTTGCCAGGACTTGGAGATGCGGGGGATAGACTTTACAGAACTAAATGAATTTGTGATATAATCATCTACTAAATTTGGTGAGGGTGAAGTGATCTTATGCATAACAGAATACGTTTCTGGGAAAATGTGAGTGGGTATCTCTTCATCCTTCCGGCCCTGATAATAATGTCTATCTTCGTTTTCTGGCCGGTTGGGTATTCCTTCTATCTCTCCTTCTTTAACTGGGATTACGCCCATCTCAAAAATCCAAGTTTTATAGGTTTACAAAATTACATCCAACTTTTTGAGTTAAACACGCCTCCGCCCTATTCATTCTTCAAAGCCCTTCTTTTTGACGGTTTCTACATATCCGTAACGTTCCTTGTACTCTTCTCCTTATACATCTTCGTTAACTGGCTGATATCAAAGAAGATCAGAATTTTTGAAGCGATCTATGTTGTTACGACGGTGCTTTCTTTAGCCTTCTTCGGAGAAATTTTGAAATCTTTAAACGTAATTCCATACGTGGTTTTGATCTTTTTAGGTCTGGCTGTAGGACTTGTTGCCTTCAGAAAAAGTCAATTCATTTCGAGAATGGCAGGCCATCTTTTTACCCTCTTTTTGATAAGCGGTGCGATTTATGTTACGTTGAGATTTGCCTTTCCAAGCAATTACGGAATATACCAATGGCTCAACGCTGTAAAAGAAAGCAGCGATTTCATTAAATCCATATGGAATACGGCATATTACGTCATTCTCTATGTTCCTGCAGACATAATACTCGCATTGCTTGTGGCTTTGCTTTTGAACAGACTTAAATTTTTCAAGGCCATTTTGAGAACTTCCTATTTTATGCCCTTTGTTACATCTATTGTTGCCATAAGCCTTGTCTGGCAATGGCTTTATAACGATCAGTACGGCCTTATAAATTATCTGCTTTCTTTGATAGGCATCTCCCCCGTCGCATGGCTTAAGAGCGATGTGTGGACTATCCCTACGATAGCCATAATGTCTGTGTGGAAGACAATCGGATACAATGCCATAATCTTTCTTGCCGGTCTTCAATCGATAGACAGATCTTATTACGAGGCCGCAGATATAGACGGGGCAACGACCTCTCAAAAATTGTGGTACATAACATGGCCTCTTCTCTCTCCGATGACCTTTTTCGTTTTGATCGTTTCAGTCATAGGGGCATTCAAGGTCTTCACCGAAGTCTACGTCCTATATCAAGCCGTTCCGGGCCCTTACAACAACTCTGGATTGACGATAGTTTATTACATCTTCCAGACCTTCTACACGAACCAGCAGATGGGTCTTGCATCTGCCGCGGCATACATACTATTTGCGATAATTTTGGTCTTTACCCTTATTCAATTTAGAGTCGGCCAGAAAAGGGTTGAGTACTTATGAAGATCAAAGGCACGGTCATCGAGATAATCCTTTACATAATAGCCTTTGCTGGCGCGGCGATAATGCTTATGCCTTTCATATGGATGGTCGTTACTTCATTGAAATTGCCCGAAGAGGTTCAGGTATTTCCGCCCACATGGGGAACGGTCAATGCCCTGCCGGTAAGAGATATAAATGCCTCGATAGATCATTCGAGTTATTCGTCCGTCAATTATTCTGCACTTAGCCTTCAGCAATTTTTGAATGTGAGCCAGGCAAACACATCGAGCGCTTCCAATGTTTTGACGGTCAATTTTGCCGGTACCCCTCCGTTAAGAGGCACGATATATCTGACTTTGGGAAATGGCGGCCCGATAAAATATGCAACGGGCATAAACTTTCAAAGTGCGGAAGATGTCATCAACGTTGTCGATTCTAAAATATACCCGTCGAATTATCAAAACCAAATAAGTGAATTGAAATCCCTTTCTTCAAATCCACAGGAATATATCAAGGCATTTTTCAACATTTTCAGGTACGGGTCAAAACCTATTTTCTCAAGGATAGACTTCATTGATAATGCCGAAAAGGCCATAGATTCGGCGACATCAACGGCAAAAATCTTCATGCCGGCCCTTCTCCGAAATCCATCTTTGTCCTCTTCGGGAACGGAACAACAATTCGTCAAGGAATTTCTTTCTTCAAATGAATTTTTCGCACAAAGTCAAATTCTTGCCTCATCTCTGATTCCTTACAAAAAAGGCACCGGTACTCTCGCATCGGATCTGCCGGTCGTGGAAAAATTATTCGATAACTTCTTTAGCAAGGCCGATCTAAAACAGATTCTAATTCAAAAATTCGGGAAAGTCGATCCCGCCTTGGATAACGTTGTCAATTTCTACGAGCAAAGAATGATAAACCCGATCGCAGGATACTACAATTTGATGAAATCCTACGATGATGTCTTCAACTTTTACCAAAATTCGATGAATTTAACTACCGATTCTGAGATGATCTTTACCTTCTTCACAAAAAAGGATCAGATCCAAAGGCTTGAGAGTGCGATAAAAGGCTCAACGCTTCCTTCGACATACATGAATATAGCCCTTGATATAGTTAGATCTGGAGATCTTTCGCATTTCATAGATAATTTTATAAATTCGACGAACGAGATGTTAAAGTCCGATCTCGCATCCATTGGATTGAATAAAGATCAAGTTGACAGCGCATTCAGAGGGATATCGAGTGTCGTAACTAACATGAAGATATTGTATGGAGTCCTAAATCCAGATGAAAAGGTAGAACTTGACAGGATGATAAGCGAATATTCTGGAAACTGGAATGAACTGTCACAAAAGATTTCTGAAAGATTCGGATCGGAACATCCAAATAGCACAGGGGTTTTGACGGGCAGTTCAGGTCAACTTGCCTATATTTCGAGTGGTTTTTCTTCGTACAAAGATCCATCGGCAGTCGAGAAAATGCTTGAAGTTGCCTGGTTGAATTACAGGGTAGTTTCTCAAATTACCGATATTTACAACAACACGTATTACACGATGAAGATCATAAAGGCACCATCGATAATTTCAAGCATTCAGTACTTCCCTTCGAATGGAAGTGTCAAGATCTTTTTGAAAAACATAAATAGCGTCTGGTTTACGACGCTTCCCGTCAAGGTTTCGGTACATTTCACCATTTCTGAGATCTTTGCAAATCTTTTTGAGGCTTACGTTCAGGCATGGAATGCCGCTCCATTTGCAAGGTATTATTTGAATACAGTCTTTGTCGCCGTTGTAACGACCTTTTTGAATATCGTCTTTGGAGTTATGGCGGCCTTTGCCTTTTCAAAATTGCACTTTGCCGGCAGGAATTTTTTCTTCATGCTCTTCATAGCAACCATGATGATTCCCGGAGAGGTATTGCTCGTTCCGAATTTCATAACGATAGTGCATTTCGGCTGGCTTAACACTTATTATGCCCTCATAATCCCGTGGGCCGTTAGCGCCTTTACTATATTTTTGATAAGACAGAATTTCATGACCATTCCGGATGAACTTTTAGATGCGGCAAAAATAGACGGCGCTTCAAGGTGGAGATTTTTGTGGACTATAATGGTGCCCCTTTCAAGGCCAGTCATAATAACCGGCGCACTTTTGAATTTCGTCGGAAGTTGGAATGCCTTCTTGTGGGTCCTTATAGTCACGAATGAACCTTCGATGAGAACTTTGCCGGTTGGACTTCAAAATTTCAGCAGCAATGCCGGAACGATTTACAACCAGTTGATGGCCGCCTCGACATTCACAATGCTTCCGATCGTCATATTGTTCCTCTTTGCCCAAAGATATTTCATCGAAGGCATTGCGAGAACCGGAATAAAATAGTCACGGTGAAAACTTTTTTATGAATTCGAAGATCTTTCTTACACTTTGATTATGGAAGACCTCATGGAATGCCCTGACTGCGAGTACGGAAGATTGTGCCTCTTCGAAGATGAGATCTGTCTTTAAGCCTAAAAGGCTGTCGCCCGTATTCCAGTCAGTCGAAATTCCTACGATTACGAGATCGTATTCTTTAGAAAGTTCGACGATCTTTTGCCATGCCGAAGGGCTGTATTCTATTAAAATCTCTCCGTCTATTTTCAGAGTTTCGAGAATGTGCGCGAGGACCTTTTTGTACTCTTCGATTTCTTTTTCATTCTCTTCGTAAATTATTTTAAGAATTGTAACCTTTGCATCGTAGGCATCTGCTATCCTTTTGACAAGATCGGCGGCCATCTGAGAGTAAATACTTCCGCTATAGGGGAAGAGAATGCGTTTGAATTGATTGCCTGTGAATTTCATTATACCGACATCAACGGGAGACCTTTCTAAAATCTTTTTTTCCCACTTGCTGAAGGCCTTTTTTTCTTCCTTCCATTCCATTAGGATCATATCGATCTTGTTTTGAATTGCGAACTCATCGACTATCTTTTCTCTGTCCTTTGAAAGAATGACGTGTAAATCTACATTTGTCTTTCTTTCATTTCCGACCATAGAGACGATCTTTCTTATTCTTTCGAATTTTTCTACCGATCCTTTTAAGGTTTCGTAGTTATCCTTATCACTTACGATGTCAGGTATATCTATTATCCCTATTGGAATTGCGTTTTCATTTGAAATATCGAAGGAAAAATCTAAAAGAGATTTGGCCTTCTCTTCATCTTCTAAGACGGAAAGTACCTTGAAATTGTTTTTGACTTTAACCTTCAAAAAGGGCAAGGGCTCATTTGAGATACCCCTTGGAGCCGTTTTTAACCTTGGACTGAGAAGGTAATAGACAATTCCAATTGCCCAAAGCGCCATTACAAAGCCTAAAGCGAGTCTATCCGTGTAAAGCAAGATGAAGATCATGACAACGTTAAAGCCTATGGCGAAGATCGGAATGTATGGATACAGGGGAGTTTTAAATCCATTTTCGGTATTCAAATTCATCTTTCTTGCATATATGAGAGACAGATTTATGAACGCGTATCCTGTAAGGGTTAAAGAACTTGCTATTATCGAAATTTCTTCGATATTTTGAGTTATCGTTGCTATTAGAATTATAATCGATGCCACGACAATGCTAAAAATTGGAGATTGGGTTTTTGGATTTATAGATTGGAAAAAATAAGGAAGTTTTTTATCCCTCGACAAAGCAAAGGAAGTTCTCGACGATGCGAGCAAAGAGGTGTTCATGCATGAAAGCGTTGCGAGAATGCCCGCTCCCGCGAAGATATATCCTCCAATCGGGCCTCCGATTATTTTGGCCGTGTTTATCATGAAATTGCCGGCATTTTGAGCCGTTATAGTGTTTACGTTTAAAATCGCACTTCCTATGAAAAAAGCGAGAGTTTTGATAACAATAACGACTACCATCGATATCATTATCGCAAGTGGAATAGTCCTCTTTGGATTCTTAACCTCTTCTCCGAGCGTTGTAACGGCGTCAAATCCTATGTAAGTCATGTAAAGGATGCTCATGGTCTGAAACATCGGGACGAAACCGTTGGAGAAAAAGGGAGTTACATTTTTCACCTCTGCGAATTTGAAGCCGTAAATTATGTACCCTATCAAAATAGCGACGAAGATCGTCACAATCGTATTTTGAAGAAGCGCTGAATTTTTAATGCCACTTATCTGGTTCGATGTTACGTAAATTATCAAAATCAGCGATCCCACTATCCCGGGCAGGAAGGGAATGAAGTAGTTGAGAAAGTTTCCAAATCCTATCGCAAACAAAGAGGCAGATAGAGCGTACCCTATCCACAAGATCCATCCAGTAAAAAAACCTATGAAATTATTCCCAAAGGTTGCCCTAACGTAAGAGTATCCACCGCCGGCTTCCGGGACAAAGGTCGAAAATTCAGCAAAAGAAAATGAAGTCAAAAAGGTCGCTATTCCAGCAAGAAAGATCGCAAGAGTTGCCGATGGTCCGGCCATTTTAAAGACCGTTCCGGCAAGCACAAAAATTGCTCCTCCTATCATGGATCCAACACTGACCATCGTTGCCGAATAAAGGCCAAGCGTTCTGTTAAGTTTTTTGCGCATTCTCTGTCTCCTTTCCTTTTGCCCTGAATTCGAAAAACATCGTTACGATGCCAAGCAAAATGGGAAGGTAATATGTGGATATTCTCCATATCAAAATTCCTGCCATAACTGCTGGCGGACTTCCATATATCGAGAAAACGAGATAAAAGGCTCCTTCTATGCCGCCGGAAGATCCGGGAGTTGGAAAGTAATAGACAATGAAAGACAACAATATAAAGATAGCGCTCAAAGACCAGAATGAAAGAAAGAATTGAGCCCCATTTTCGTATGAAGCAGCCATTATCGATCTGTAAAGTATGTAATAAAGGATACCTAAATCCAAAATTCCAGTCATGGCATCGAAGATTATCAAAAGAGGTTTTTTCATCCATATCATGTGCATCGCATCGTAAAATTGCCTGACGTTGTTTTCGAATTTAGTCAAGATTTCGACATCATCTTTTTTAAACAACTTGAAGATCCATTTCAAAATGCGTGATTTTTTTACAAAATTCACAAGGCCAATTCCAACAGGCGGCACAAGAAGCATTAAGACAATCGCAAAAGAGACGATAACCCCAACTAAAATAATTGCCCATACGATCTGGCTTAAGACGGGAATTCCTATTTGAACGTAGAAAAGGTATCTTTTCAACAACAAAATCGATGAGATCGAAAGAAAGATCATCATCGTGCTCCACCGGGTCAATATTATGGCCGAAGAGATTTCAGGCTTTACCTTCCACTTTGAAAGATGGTATATCTGAAATGGCTGGCCTCCGGCAGAAGAGGGTGTTATATAGGTATAGAAATATCCTAAAATCGAATTTGATAGCGCGATCTTCCAGTTGATATGCTCATCAAGAAAATGAGTCATTACCCATGTTCTGACGGTGTCTATGAATATAATACCCATGAAAAGTGCAAAACCTATGAGTATATCAATTGGAGATAAAGACAAGATCTTCAATATCTGTGTGCTGTCTTTGGCAAAGATCAAAAATACCGCGAAAACAGAGGCGGTTGACAATAAAGCTATGAAAAGACTTCTGTAAAGTTTTTTTCTTTCTTTCTTGGATTCACCGCTAACTTCTGAGCCCTCCCTTTAAAAGTTTTATCAATTTATTTTATCATAACACGAAAAATCAACAATGAAGCCGAATGCTTATTTACCGAAGCGGAGAGCAGGATGCCCTCGAGATGGCCGGCGCTGCGGATCGAGGACAGACATCGAGCGGGGCACCTGCCGGAGCCAAAATGGTGTTTTACACATGATCAGGTATAGCATTTTCCACAACAATCATCAAAAAAACAAAGATAATCAATTTAATTTTACGATTTTAAGACTAAATTTAGGATAATCAAGATATTTTTCAGAAAAAAGCTTAAAATCGCCAAATTCGGTATTTGCATTTTTGTACTTTTATATGTTTTCATTTAGTTGTATTTAGTTTTATTTGGAGGCGCAAAAATGAATATAAAGAAAGAAGAAGTAAGCAAGATCGTCAAAAAGGCCGTCGATGAGGTCCAAATAGTCGATCTCCATACTCATATCTTCGATCTGAGATTCAAAGACTTATTGTTGTGGGGAATCGATGATCTCCTCACCTATCATTATTTGATAGCCGAAGTTATGAGGTTTTCTGAAATGCCTTACGATGAATTTTGGAAGATGACAAAAACAGAACAGGCAAATCTCATATGGAAAACGTTGTTCATCGAAAATTCTCCCTTAAGTGAAGCGGCAAGAGGCGTTATAACGGTTTTGAAATCTGTCGGACTCGATCCTTCTAAGCGTGATATAGATGGATACAGAAGGTTTTTTGCATCTAAAAAGGTTGAAGAATACATCGATATAGTTTTCAAAACGGCCCATATAAAATACGTTGTCATGACAAATGATCCATTCGTCGAAGATGAAAGAAAGATCTGGATCAAAAATGAAAAAGGGGATATCAGATTCAAAAGTGCGCTTCGAATAGATCCGCTTCTTGTCAAATGGCCGTCTTCTTATCTTAAACTCAGAGAATGGGGATACGATGTCGAAGAGAAATTGACAGAAAAGACCTTCTCTGAGATCAAAAGATTTCTTTCTGATTGGATAGATCGCATGAATCCCCTTTACATGGCCGCATCTCTTCCGCCAGAATTCAAGGTTCCTTCAGATACGGAAACTGCCTTGATAATAGAGAATGCCATAATTCCTGTCTCTTACGAGCATAACATACCCTTTGCGATGATGATAGGTGCCAAAAAACTCACAAATCCTCAATTAAAACTTGCCGGTGATTCGGTCGGGAAGGCAGATATAAACACCGTTGAGTATCTTGCGAGAATGTACCCTCACAATAAATTCCTTATCACGATGCTCTCGAAGGAAAATCAGCACGAACTCGTCGTTGCCGCGAGGAAGTTCAGGAATATCCATGTTTTTGGTTGCTGGTGGTTTTTGAATAATCCATCAATAGTCGATGAGATCACTCGAGAAAGAATGGAAATGTTAGGATTGAGTTTTACACCTCAGCACTCGGACGCGCGCGTGCTCGATCAACTCATATACAAATGGGATCACTCAAAGAAGGTTATAGAAAAAGTGTTGATAGATAAATATCTCGATATTTTGGAAGATGGATGGACGATCACCGAAGAGGAGGTAAAAAGAGACGTTGAAAAACTCTTCGGTGGAGAATTTGAAGCATTTTTGAAGAGGAGATTTTGATGTTAGAAGAGACTCGAAAGGCCCGCCTTATAGACATAATAAAGGAAAAGGGAGAGGTTACGGTAAAGGAACTTTCTGAAATTTTGGGTGTAACGGGTACAACCATAAGAAAGGATCTCTCAGATCTTGAAAGCATTGGAATGGTAGTGCGCACACACGGTGGGGCATTGCTTCCATCTCATACAAAGGTTGAGTGGGGTTTCATTCAGAAATCTCAACAGCACGTTGAAGAAAAATCTGCCATAGCCAAAAAAGCGCTTGAGTTTGTAAAGCCCGGAGACAGCATAATCTTGGACAGCGGCACTACAACCTTAGCGATGGCAAGAGAGATAAAGAGGATAAAATTGCTTCCTTTAACGATTGTAACGAATAACTTTTTCATAGCGACAGAACTCGTCGGAACAGGTGTCGATCTCATAGTGATCGGTGGAATTGTAAGAGAGAATAGTTTTTCTTTGATAGGCGCATTCGCGGAAGAGAACATAAAAAAGATATACGCAGACAAAGCCTTTGTCGGGGCGACGGGATTTTCTAAAGATGGATTTATGACTCCGAATGTCAACGAGGCAAAGATAAAGTCTTTGATGATCTCTCAATCGAGCGAATCTTTTGTCATAGTTGATTCTTCAAAATTTGAAAGACCGTCATTTGCGATTTATGCGAATTTGAATCAAATAGATCACGTTATAACCGATTGGAAAGTGTCGGAAAGTGCAAAGACAATACTTGTAAATGCCGGTGTGGATTTGATTGTTGCGAAGGAGGACGAAAATGATCTTAAAAGATAACATTGTAACGGTTGTCCAGCCGATGGCCTTCCCGGGACGGCAGAACACGAACTCAATGCAAAGGGGAGAACCAAGCGAAAAATATCTTATGGATTCGCTCAAAACTATTGCATCGGACAATTACTTCGGAGGAATAGAGATAACTCGTATAAAGGATCCCGTTTTGAGAAAGAAAGCGATAGATTTTCTCAAAACGACAAAACTTCACATTTTCTTCGGAGCCCAATTTGTCCAGTCGTTGAACGAAGAAGGATACGCTCCGACAGATATTTCCTCGATAAACGAACTTGACAGGGTAAACGGTGTGAATCGTCTCAAAGAGTTGATCGATCAGGCATACGAATTCAACGCCGAAGGATTTACATTCAGATCCGGGCGCGATCCCGGTATAGAATTGCGCGAGACGGCAAAACTTTCTTTGGTAAGATCAATTCATGAACTTTGCGAATATTCTGATCGCGTGGCAAAGACTCTAAAGAGGAAGCCGATGAAACTGATCTTGGTCATGTTCGATAGAATCAACGATCCGAGAGGGCGCTTTCACGATCAGTTAATAGGACCCACACTCGAGGCGATAGAGATAGCAAGGCGTGTAAGAGACGAGTACCACCACGATGAATTCGGACTTCTGTACGATCTTACCCATATGCTTCTTATAAGGAATACAAAATCGATAATCGATCACATAAATCTTGAAATACAAGCGGGAGATCAAACAAAAAAATATGAGAATTTGGTCAAGGCTGAAGAGGTTGAAGAGCCTGAATTTGCAGAGGTTTTGCAGTATCTCAAGCCATACCTTTTCCATGTACACATAGGAAATTGCGTGCTTGATCCCAGCGATCCCAATTACGGCGATGCCCACATATCCTTTGCATACCCAAACGGCGCGATTAAATTGAGAGAGGTTGCCGATTTTGTAAAAGCGCTCCACGAAATGGATTACACAGGACCAATCGGCTTCGAAGTCATGCCGCGCGGTCGCGAGGGAAGTGTGCCAGTATTGCAGCATTCCAAATCCTTCTACGATGATGCCAGAACGTGGCAAGATGTCATATATGGAGTTGGAAAGTACAGATTTGTAACTCGAGAATATTTTCCCGAATGGGCATTCTACAAATTGACAGATCTCAGAGTTAAAAATCCCGAAATAATAGAGGAGACTCTGAAGGCAAGAAAGAGAAGAAAATCACTGACCGAAGATGGTTACCTTGTCATCCTCGCAGCCGATCATCCGGCCCGTCGCGTTACGGGCGTGGGAGATAATCCAACACTGATTGGCGACAGGCTCGAATATTTAGGGAGGATTGTAAGAGTTTTGACATACGGATACGTTGACGGTGTCATGGCCACGCCCGATTTGATAGATGAACTTGCGATGATAGATTATCTTTACAGAAAATCTGGAAGAAAGAGTTTCTTGGATAACAAGGTAATAATGGGCAGCATGAACAGATCGGGCCTTGCGGGAATTGAATACGAGATGGAAGATGTCATAACCTCTTACTGGCCGAAAGACCTTGTGAGGTTTAACCTCGATGCCGGAAAGTTGCTCTTCAGACTTGACACGGGAAAATATTCGAGATGGTCTTTGAAGACGCTCGAAGAGTGTGCGGCAGCCGTAAGAGAATGCAACGAATTAGGCCTTCCAGTGTTTTTAGAGCCTTTGCCGGTAACAAGAAAGGATGAGAGTTCATCGTACGAGGTTATAGCAGACGCAAATGAATTGATCAAGATCGTCGGAGTTGTTTCGGCGATAGGAGGAAGCAGCGCAAAGATGTGGATAAAGATTCCTTACGTTCCAAATTTCGAAAGAGTTGCAAGATCGACGACATTGCCGATTCTTATCCTTGGTGGAGAATCAAAAGAAGATCCAACCTACACGATGGAAAATCTCTCGAAGGCACTCGAAAGTGGGCCTAATGTAAGAGGTGCACTTATCGGACGAAATGTGCTCTTTCCAGGCGATGACGATCCCGCGGCCGTGTCTTACGGCGTCTTTAGAACTGTCCATGATGGGCTGAGCGCTGCGGAGGCTTTGGAAGATTTGATAAAGCGCAGGAATGACAACTTTGACGAATTGAAAAAAGTATTCGAAGAGACTTTAGAGTGAGGTGATTTGGATGATATTCGATATGAAAGAAGAAAATTTGATCTTTGTAAGATTTGACACGGGTGATGATTTTTTTGAGTCTTTGTATTCGGTCGTCGAAAAATATTCCATGAATGCCGGCGTTATTCTTTCGGGGATGGGCATGCTCAAAGATTTTGAAATAGGATGGTTCAACATGGAAAAGGATCAATACGAAAAGATAAAAGTAGAAACGCCCCACGAACTTGTGGCGCTGACGGGTAACATAGCAAGAAAGGACGGAAAACCCTTCGCCCACATCCACGTTGCCCTCGCAGGCCCGGATAAAAAGTTAGTCGGTGGTCATCTTTTTGGCGCAAAAGTAAACATAACGAACGAGATCTTCATTTACAAAATAGATTCAATGAAATTCGAAAGAGTCGCGTACGGATCATTTAACAAGTTGGAAGGAAGGTATTTCAAATAACCCGAAAGGGAATTTTTAAGGAGGTGTTGTTTGTGAAAAGGGTATTTGTGATATTGTCAGTTTTACTTGTTGCAGTGATGTTCGTCGCTTTTTCCCAGCAAATAACTTTGACCTTTGCTTATTTCACAGATGGGCCGGATCTTCCTGTCATTCAATCGTTGATAGCACAGTATGAGCAACTTCATCCGGATGTAAAAATAAATCTGTTGAATATACCGTACAGTGATTACGCTCAAAAACTATCAACGATGATTCAAGGTGGAACACCACCCGATATTGCAAGAGCAGGGGACATAATACCTTATCAAGATGTTGCTTTAAATATAGCGCCATATATCACATCTTTTACAGGTGAGAGCGTTGAAGAATGGGTAAAAAATCATAGCGGTTTTACATCTATGGAGTACTGGTACGATACAAGGCATGAAGTTCTTGGCATTCCATGGGATGCCGGTGCTCATGCGTTATTTTACAACAAAGATGAGTTTGCAAAGGCTGATATCACAGCACCTTCAACAACTCCATGGACATGGGCGCAATGGGAATCTGCAATGGAAAAAATAGTCAACAGCGGCGCTGCTAAATATGCTCTTACTTATGAAAAAACATCTTACAGATGGTCGAACTTACTTTATCAGGCCGGAGGTCAGATATGGAATGAAAATGGTCAATGTGTCATAAATAATCCTGAAGGAGTAAGAGCCTTGTCCTTTTTCGTGTCTTTGTTTAGGAAGAATCTTATTCCTGAATCAGTATGGGTGGGCAATACGCCAGCCTTCAGTTACTTCCAAAATGGTCTTGCTTCAATGTTTTACTCAGGAACATGGATGATTCCGGAACTAATGCAAAAAGGGACTGTGAATTTCAAGTGGGGAGTTATGCCACTTCCAATGGATAAAGTTAATGCTGTAATGACCGGGCCAAAAGTTATTCTCGGATTTAAGAGTACAAAATATCCAAAACAAGTTGCAGAGTTCATGTTGTGGTTGACCTCTAAACCAATATTGACACAGTGGTGCCAAAAACTTGGTGCCATTCCAGCGAATCATCAATTACTCCAAGAAGGCATAGATTATGGAAATCCAGAATTGAACTCGGTAATGCAGATAATTCTTACAGATCTTAACAAAGGGACTCAAGTACAAGGTAACTGGCCTGCCAATTTTGAGAGAGACTGGATTGTTGGTAATACGGCTGTTATAACTCAAACCTACTATCCACGTCTTGTTCAAGATATAGTTAACGCTATTTCTGGGACCATGACACCTCAGCAAGCACTTAATGACGTTGCAAGTTATTTTAACCAGCAAATGGCAAATTTAAAAACATCTTCTAAGTGAAAAAATTCCGGCAGCTTCATGCTGCCGGATTTGGAGGTTTAATTCATGAAATTAAGAAAATTTATTCCCTATATTTTTTTGGCTCCTGCTTTTTCCATATTTCTCATATTCATAATATATCCGGGTGTATTGGGATTTATAGTTTCTATGTATAGAACTCCTTACTCATTTGGTCAGAGTGTATTTGTTGGATTTAACAATTACCTTTCGATTTTTGAAACAACGAGTTTTTTAGATGCTCTTTTAAGGACCTTTTTGTTCAGTTTACTCGTAGTACCTACGATTTATTGCTTTTCATTGGGACTTGCCCTTTTGATGACGTCACCAAGCGTTAAAGCAAAGTCTGTTTTGCGAGTCTTCTTTTTTCTACCAAGTGTTCTATCCGGAGTTATAACTGCTTTGATATGGGATTGGATGTTAAACTACGATTTTGGATTTCTAAACAATTTATTTACAGTCTTGGGTTTACGAAATTTACCATTTCTTTTAAACCCAACTTATGCTTTTTTATCTCTTGTTTTGATAATGTCGTGGGCTGCTTCAGGGTTTTTCATGGTAATTTTCATAGCCGGAATTCAATCAATACCTCAAGAACTTTATGAGGCAGCCGAAATAGATGGTGCAAGTACTTTCGAAAAATTCACTTTTATAACCTTGCCCATGCTAAAACCCACCTCTATACTTGTCATAATTCTTTCGACAATACAAAGCATGCAACTTTTTGATATACCCTTTGTCTTAACAGGTGGTGGTCCCGGAGAGTCTACAACTTTTGCCGTTGAAAAAGTTTATAACACGGCATTTATAAATCTTAATATGGGTTTAGCCTCAGCGATGTCTTTTATTCTATTCTTAGTCTTTTTAACGATAGGAATTTTACAATTTAAAGTTTCAAGAGAGGGGCAATTTTTAGCATGAAAAAATCAGTAAAATCAATCTTTTTAAATGTTTTGACTTACATATTGTTGTTCTTATTCTTTTTTCCAATCTTTTGGCTTGTACTTTCTTCTTTTAGACCATCTTACGATCTTTACGCTTATCCTCCGAAGTTGTTATCTACAGATTTGACTTTTGAAAATTATATAAATGCATGGACATCTGGAGATTTTCCACTTTACTTCATGAATTCAGCGATTGTAACGGTTTCTTCGACGATTCTAACAGTCGCAATTAGCATGATGGCTGGTTTTGCTCTCGCAAAATATAAATTTTTCGGTGGAAATGTACTTTTTTGGACAATGTTAGCCACCTTGATGTTACCACTTCAGGTTATCATGATACCTATTTTCATAGTATTAAAGAATTTTCACATGTTGAACTCATATCTTGGCCTTATAATACCGCCTGCCGCCACACCTACAGGTATTTTCCTTGTCAGGCAGTATCTCGTATCTTTGCCAAATGAACTTATTGAGTTTGCGAGGATTGATGGAGCTTCTGAATGGAGGATTTTTTGGTCAATAATTCTTCCTCTTTCTACCCCAGTTATAGCGACTTTAACAATTTTTTCGGTAATGTGGAGATGGAATGATTTTCTATGGCCTTTAATAGTCATAAGCAATGAGAAATTGTATACAGTTCAACTTGCCTTAGGCATGTTTTCAGGACAGCATACTATAAACTGGTCAGGATTGCTTCCTATGACGGTTCTTTCAATGATACCAATAGTTGTTGTTTTTATTGCTTTCCAGCGTTTGTTTATAAAGGGAATTTACGCTGGTTCTGTGAAATAAGGAGAAGAGTATCAATGGATAAAGTTGATATTTTAGCCATAGGCCCACATCCAGACGATGTTGAAATAGGATGTTCCGGTTTTATTCTTAAGGCAAAGTCTGCCGGGTACCAATCACAGATTGTCGTTGTCACCGATGGACAGGCCGGTCTAAGTGGAAGTCAAGAAATGAGAATAAAAGAAGCGACAGAATCTGCTATGTTTTTAACCGGTAAAGAACCAATTTTTCTACATGAAAATGATGGTCTGCTTGATGATACTTTAGAACTCAGAACGAAAATCGCAAATTTGATAAGAACTTTTAGACCAAAGATTGTTATTTCGCCATTCAATAAGGATAAGCATCCAGATCATGTTGTTCTTTCCGACATTACGAGAAAGGCTATATTCATGGCACGGTCAAATATAAAAGCCCTTGAGAATGTAAGACATCAGATTCAAGTTCATCTCGAGATGATTCTTGATCCGATATCGGCCGGACAAGACGAAAAAGTGATAATCGATCTGTCTGATGTTTGGAATGATAAATTAAAATCTCTTGATTTTCATAGATCTCAAAAAGAGGTTATATATAATTACTTTAAATTCGATCAAATGATCTCAGAAAATTTTGGGCTGGCACATTGTGAATTGTTCAAATTAAGAAATTCTATTCTTAAAAATATAAATTCATTTATAGGGGATGAATAAGGTGAAATTGTCGAAATGCTCTATAGAATCGGATGTGATCAAAGATTTTTATCTATCAAATGAGTATTTGACTGTCAAGTTTGAATATTCAAGTATAAAGGGTATTTTTGGATCTGACAATGGTAAGTATATTGACTGGATTTCTTTTTCAGATAAATTTGAAGAGGCAGTTTATTATCCCAATTCAATAACATTTGATAAAAAATTATCAGTGATTCTTTCAACTGAACCTGCTTTGGCGGTGTCCGTAAAAGGTCAAATTAAAATGAAATTGAAGGTCTTATTTGAAAAGCAATTAAGGATACCTGTCGTAGAAAAAATCCTAAGTTCGATCGAAAAATATGAAGTACATCAAAATAAAAATGAAATTATAATAAAAGGCAAATCTAAGCGAATTTCGATTGTCGTTGAAGGAGCAAAATTCAACGTAAGAAGAAGTGGTGATATCTTGGCGTTTGATATAAATCCTTCAGATGAGGCATGGATTTTGTTTTATTTTGGAGATAAAAGACCATCTGCTTCGAAAATAAAGGAATCTCATGGTAAATATTTGGAGTATCTTTCGAATATTTTTAATTCAGAAGACGAACTTATAAATTCCTTATTTGTTTTTTCTTTGCATACTGCAATCTCTAATCACAAAATAGGAATTGAAAATGATTTTTCTGTTCTTTACGCAGGGCCAAGTTATGCTTTGCCCGCTAGAACTTATTATAGAGATTCTTTCTGGACTTCCAAAGCACTTTTACCATTTAAACCATCGATCGTTAAAGATCAAATACAAGTTCTTTCAGACGGAATAGATGAAAATGGAAATGCTCCAAGTGGTATTGTTTTTGCTTCAAAAGAAGAATTTGAATTGTCAAGAAAATTCGCGAATCTTGATCCTAAAGTACGGCAATTTCAAAGAAGGCCGCAAGATTGGTGGTCAGATCACTGGGATTCTCCTTATTTTTTTGTGCTTTTAGTGTATGATTATTTAAGATGGACCGGCGATCGAGAGATTTTAACTGAGGATATTTTGAAAAAGATAAGGGTTATTCTCGATAAATTTGAGCAGGATAAATGGATTTTCTTTAAGGATGAAGATGTAAAAGATTGGTCTGATAACGTTGTAAGATCTGGTTTTGTTACTTATGATCTTTCACTTTATGCTGGCTCTTTAATTAGCGCATCGAAGATTTTTGAATCAATTGATCAAAATACATCGGCAAAGTATATAGAAGGATATAAGACCATAAAACGGTTTATGAATGATGAAATATGGAAGGCAGATCATTTCGCCGATTATATCAACGAAAAAATCGGTAAAATCGAAGATCATATCAATATTGATACTGTAGTAACTTTACTTTACGATATTCCTGATAACGATGAAACATTTATCGATACTTTGAAGAGATATCTTTTTACTAAGAATAACGATGAGCAAAGATTTGGAGATTGGGGAATATTGAGTGTATGGCCATTTTATAAATATAAAGAAGATCTCAAATTCAAAAGTGCTTTTCCTTATAGATATCATAACGGCAGTGACTGGCCTTATTGGGATGGGATAATAGCCAAAATTCTTCTAAGTAGATCGGACCCTGAATGGAAATATGCTTTGTTAAGATCATGGGAATATTCGCTTTCAAACAAATGGTATCTTCCCGTTGAATATTATTCGCCTCCATTTGGTCGTGGAGGATTATTGCAAGCATGGAGTGCCACACCTGTTTGGGCAATAGTTTCTGGTGGATTCGGCATAGAACCAGATATAAATGGAAATTTCTCTTATAAAACTCCTCCATGGGGAAAGTCTACCTTGAAATTCAAATTGCATTCCAAAGATATAGAGATAAATTAAGGAGATGTTTGAATTGTTAAGACCACAGATGAATCTTTGCAGATCGACAGTCGAACTTTCTGGGATGTGGAAAATACGCGCTCACGGTAAGGAAAGGCCGATTGCTGTTTCTGCCAGTTGGAATGAACAGTACGAAGATCTTTTCTTTGAAGAGGGACCGGTCGAGTATATCTACGATCTGGATGTGCCATATGAATGGAAGGATAAACGTGTTAGATTTTATTTTGGTGCCGTGAATACAAAGAGCAGGGTATATGTAAACGATGATCTGGCAGTATCCAATGCCATTGGATATCTCCCTTTCGAATGCTACCCAAAATTGGAATACGGATCTACGAACAAAATTCGCGTCGAGGTTGAGAATAAATTATCAAAGGATGATCTGCCAGCCGGTCGAATGCCAGGCTTTGAGAGGGCCGGCAACTTTCCTCCGGCAAATTTCGACTTTTTCCCGTACGGCGGAATTATAAGGATGCCATACGCAGAAATTTCTTCAAAGGCCTCTGTTTTGGACATCAACCTCAGATGCGATAAATCCGTTCCTTCCAAAAAAATGGGTCTTGTAGAGATCACAATAGAAATGACAAAAGAGTGTATCGGGAAGAATATAGAGGTGTCGATTAATGATCTCAAAATCGCAAAAAAGATAACATCTACAAATGAAAGTTTTGATTTCGAGATCAAAAATGCCCATTTCTGGGATTTAGACGATCCTTATCTTTACGAGGTAAGATCGAGGATTCTTTATAAAGATGAATTGATCGACGAGTACAGGATAAAGACGGGCATAAGGACTATATCGTTAGACGACAAACATATAATCTTGAACGATAAACCCGTCAAATTGCTTGGCTTTGGAAAGCATGAAGAGTTCCCGGTCGAAGGGCAGGGCACCTTTAAGCCTTTGATCGTTAAAGATTACGATCTTCTAAGGTGGATAGGCGCGAATTCTTTCAGAACCTCACATTATCCTTATTCCGAAGAATGGCTCGATATGGCAGATGAACTTGGCTTTCTTGTCATAGACGAAGCGCCACACGTCGGGCTTGAGAAGTACCATTACGAAAATGAAAAGACCGTTGATCTGTGCGTGGAGGATATCAAAAGGCTTATCGACAGGGACAAAAACCATCCGTCCGTTATCATGTGGAGCGTTGCCAATGAGCCGGATTCTGCGCACCCAAAATCGGACGGATTTTTCAAAAGATTGTACGATACGGCTAAAAGTGCCGATCCGACAAGGCCGGCAACGATGGTAAGTTGCGTGCCTTTTTGCGAAAAATCGGGAGGGCCGGATGTGGCAATGAAGCATTTCGACGTCATAAGCGTGAATCGCTATTATGGCTGGTACAATCATCAAGGAAAGATAAAGGAGGCCGAGAAGTTGCTCTCGGACGATTTAGATGCGCTTTACGAGACTTACAAAAGGCCCGTGATTTTGACGGAATTCGGTGCCGATGCGATATCTGGTTTTCACGCAAACCCGGCGCAGATGTTTTCGGAAGAGTACCAGTCCGAATACATCGAGAGGTTGTTTGAAGTTGCGAGTAAAAAGGATTTTGTAACGGGCATACATGTCTGGGCCTTTGCCGATTTCAAAACGGCCCAGAATGTTCACAGGCCGCTTTTCAATTACAAAGGAGTCTTTACAAGGGACAGAAATCCCAAGATGGCTGCACATACTTTAAAAAGATTATGGAGGAGGTAATGGTATGAAGATCACATTCGTAGGAGCGGGAAGTGTAAGATACACGTTGAAATTAGTTGGCGATCTGGCAAAGACGAAAGAATTATCAGGAACTGTTGTTTCCTTGATGGATATCGACGAAAGGCGTCTTGATGCCATATACAGTCTATCTCAAAGGTACACATCTGAGATAGGCGGTAATTTGAAGTTCGAAAAGACGACGAATTTGGAGAAGGCCCTCGATGGTGCGAACTTTGTCATAAACACGGCCCTCGCACGTGGAGAAGGTCATCAGGACGGGTATGTCCAGTACGAGATAATGAGAGATATCGGTCAAAAGCATGGATATTACCGCGGAATAGATTCTCAAGAGTTCAACATGGTCTCCGATTATTACACGCTTTCGAATTACAATCAACTCAAACTCCATTTGGACATCGCAAAAGCAGTCGAGAGGATATGTCCGGACGCATACCTTATCCAAACTGCAAACCCGGTCTTTGAGATAACACAATTGGTATTGAGGCAGACGAAAGCAAAGATAATAGGATTCTGTCATGGATTCGGAGGCGTTCATGAGGTTTTCAAAACTTTGGGCCTTGATGAGAAGGAAATAGACTGGCAGATAGCCGGAGTCAATCACGGGATATTTTTAAATAGATTTATATACAAAGGAAAGAATGGATATCCCATTTTGGACGAATGGATAAAAGAAAAATTGCCAAAATGGGAATCGACGAGTCCGTGGGACATGCAGATGAGTCCTGCGGCGATGGACATGTACGAATTTTACGGGATGATCCCGATAGGCGACACCGTAAGGAATGGAACGTGGAAGTATCATTATAACCTCGAGACCAAGAAAAAATGGTTTGGAAAATTCGGAGGGATAGACAACGAAGTTGAGAGACCGAAGTTTTATGAAGAGTTAAGACAGATAAGAGAAAAGATAATAGACATTTCAAAAGATCCATCCCTTAAGTTAACGCAATCATGGCCAGAAGAATTTCCGAAAGATAAATTGAGTGGCGAACAACAAATACCATTCATAAACGCAATTGCAAATGGAAAAGAGGCAAGACTGTATCTTAACATTTTGAATAAAGGCACGATAAAGGGAATTCCAGACGATGTTGTTGTTGAAGTGCCTGTCAGGGTAGACAAAAAAGGGATTCATCCAGAAAAGATAGATCCTGATTTGACGGATAGAATAAAGAAGATGTATCTGACGCCGAGGATAATGAGGATGGAAATGGCACTCGAGGCCTTTATAACCGGAGACAGACGGGTACTCGAGGAGATTTTAATAAGGGATCCAAGGACGAAGTCTGAGAAACAGGTGAAGGATGTCTTGGACGAGATAATGAATTTGCCTTTCAATTCTGAGATGAAAAAACATTACAGATCGTGATATACAAAATTCTTTCATACCTTGTGATAATAGCAATAGGATATTTTCTTAAATCGATCAATTTTTTGAATGAGACAGAAGGAAGGGCCTTTTCGAAGATAGTCATATACATAACGCTTCCTGCCGTCATAATTCAGGCCGTTACAAGCGTAAAACTTACCCTTCCGCTTTTCTCGTTGACGGCCTTCGGAATTTTGACGACACTCACACTTATGATCGCGGGCTTTTTGATCTTTCGAAGATCGAATGCCGCCCGCGGTACAAAAGGATCTTTGATCTTGACATTCAACGGCCTGAACTTGGGGTTGTTTGCGTATCCTTTTGCCCAGTTATTGTGGGGAGGGAAGGGCCTTGCTTACATGTCGATTTTCGACATGGGAAATGGCCTCATGATATACACGGTAGGATATGCGATAGCGATACTTTTTTCTGAGGACGGATTCAGCACAAAAGAGGTTATCAAAAAGGTTTCGACCTTCCCGCCTTTGCTTGCGATATTTGGAGCC
Organism: Athalassotoga saccharophila; assembly: GCF_009936215.1. GTDB lineage: Bacteria > Thermotogota > Thermotogae > Mesoaciditogales > Mesoaciditogaceae > Athalassotoga > Athalassotoga saccharophila. Next base: position 693,696 of record NZ_AP019551.1, read on the forward strand.
ATAATTTTGAACCTTTCTTTATCGAATGCAGATATACTTTCTGAATTTCTTGGAATATTCAGCGGGGCAAATGCATTTTTGTCTCTTTTGACGATAGGCATCTTTTTGAACTTTGAAAGGTTAAGGGTCGAATTCAGGAATATGGCAAAGGCCATTTCTTTTAAATATCTCATTGGTGCCGCGTTAGGCGTGACATTTTACTTTGTGCTAAGGATATTTGAGCCATCAAATGCGCTGATGGCTCAAGTTGTGCTTTTGAGTGCCCTTATGCCTGCACCGCTTTTGACGCTTTTGTACTCGATAGACAAAAAACTCGATCCTGAACTTGCCGGCGGTACGGTAACGACAACCGTTATCGTAAGTTCGATATTTCTTTTGTGCTTTGGAGGCATTGTATGAAGATATACGATGGTGTGATTGACTGGGGAATCAAAAGGGCACGTGATTCAAAGATGATAGCCCTTGGCTTTCACTCGGTCATAGATGGTCTTGTAAAGGTCGATCCGCAAAAGTTTGGCAATTTGGATCTCGCAATTCCACGGGAACTTTCAGCGCTTCCTGATTCGATAAAGTGTATCGATGATTTTTGGAAAGGTCTGATTTTTTCTTTCGTCAATGGAAGTGCTCTTCAGTTGATGATCGATTCGAAGGAAGTTTACGAATGGATAATGAAAACCTTTGGGACTGGCACTTTAAGGCTTGGCGGGACATCGGCCAACATGGCAAAGGGCCTTGTGCCATTTCCCTTTGAAAAGATTTTAGTCTACGTGTATCCTTTAGAAAAGGAGATTGCAAACCTCTTTCCGAATTCTAAAAACCTTTTCGTCGTCGGAAAGCATGGCCTTGATCATCCCATCAACGCGTATGACGGAGAAGGAATCGAGGCCATACACTGGATTTTTGAATTTTCTCAAGGCCAATCTATGACGATTAAGGGCAAAATTTACACCTGTCCGAGATCCAACAGGTTCATAGCCTCATGGAATCCCGTCAATTCAAAGTTGGAAGTAAGAGATCCATTCAAATCTTACGTCATAGAACATGCGCAAGATATCTCTCATTTCCTTGTTTCTGGCTTTCACATCATGCAAGAGATTTATCCAGACGGAGAGACGGTCGATGATAGAATCGATAAACTTTTGGAATTTGTAATGGCCTTAAGAGAGAAAAATTCGAGGATGAAATTTCATCTCGAATTCGCCTCGATAAGACGTGATGGTGTAAGAAAGGCTGTGGAGGAGAAATTATTTTCAAGATTCGATAGCCTTGGCCTTAACGAGGTCGAACTTTCATGGGTTGCAAGGGATATTGGGTACGATGAAAAAGATATTTTGAATCTGGACGTTGAAAGGATATCTCAGATAATATCCAAAATCATGAGAGGGAATCTTTCGAGAGTGCATTTTCATGCGCTTGGCTTTTATCTACTTGCATTGAAGGAAGGTTACAATCTTGAATCTCAAAAAAAGGCCCTTGCCTTTGCGTCTCTTGCGGCGGCCCAGAGGGCAATGGATGGGGAGATAAATTTGGAAAGATTCAAGTACATGTTGGATATTCCCGAAAAGTACGATTACAAAGAATGGGAAGAAGATGGAATTCATTTCATTCTCTTTCCGACGAAGGTCGTTCCATCTCCCAAAATAACGGTTGGCCTTGGCGATACGATATCTTCTTTGGGCTTCGTGCTGGGATGAATTGGCAGGTGGAGTAAAATTGAGAATTAAAAATTGAAAATTGGCAATTCTCAATTTGCAATTGTAAGTTTATGGTGTTTACCCCTCACTCGTCTAATCCTTTAAAATTCTGAACAGATGAAACACCACGACTTTAATGTAATGAAAAGTAGGAAGTGTTAATATGGTATACTTAAAATATAAGTAATACCATATTTTAAGTAAGGAGTTGGTTTTTATGCCGAAAAATTTGAATGTTTCTAAAATAACAAGGAAAGGTCAGGTAACCATTCCAAACTCAATAAGGAAATCTCTTAACATATCTCCGAATGATGTCGCAGAGTTCAAAATAGTAAATGGTGAAATTTATTTAACAATAAGGCCAAGCAATCTTTCCATGTTAGAAAAGAATTTTGGCAAAGTTAAACCACTTACGAGGCCCGAGAATTTCAAGGAGATTCGAAAAGACTTCGAAGAAAAAGTGGGCGATGAGGCAGAAAAAGAGATGAAAAAATGAGATTCATAGACACAAATGTGTTTTTAAGATATTTTACGGCAGACGATCCTGAAAAATCAAAAAATTCTCTTGAATTGCTAAAGAAGATCGAAAATGGGGAAGAGATGGTAACAACCTCCTCTCTTGTTATCTTTGAGACGATCTTTACGCTTGAACATTCTTACAAAGTCCCAAGGTCTGATATTTTACAATTGTTAGAACCAATCTTGAATCTTAAAGGACTTTCTCTCGAAAATAAATCAACTTTCATAAAAGCGCTAAAGATTTATTCAGGAGGAACCTTTTCTTTTGCCGATGCTTTTAACGTTGCAGTGATGAAAAAAATGAATATAAAAGAAATATACAGTTATGACAGAGATTTTGACAAGATCGATGAAATAAAAAGGATAGAGCCATAAAGAGGTGATTTGAATTGAATTTTGAAGAACTTGAAATTATAAAGGATGTAACGGGCCAGTTGATAGACTTTACGCTTAATTTAAGGCAGAGTGGCCATCCAGGAGGATCAAGATCGAAGATGCACTCATTTTGGTCTATGGTCTTTTCGGATTATTCTCACTTTGATTTTATCCATCCTGAAAATCCTCTTTCGGACAGGTTTATTCTTTCTGCCGGCCATACGGTCCCTTTGATCTACGCTGCGCTAACTGTGATCGGGGAATCTTTCAAAAAAAGATTCGAAGAAACAAAAGATGAAAGGTTCTTTATAGATCCGTCCAAGATCGTGCTTTTGGACGATCTCTTGAAATTCAGACACAGAGATGGCCTTTCGGGTCATGCCGAGTTTTCGGGAAAGACTTTGTTTTTGAAATTCAACACGGGCCCTGCCGGCCATGGTCTCCCCGCCTCCGTTGGAGAGGCTCTTGCTCTCAAACGTGCGGGATTAGATGTGAGAGTATGGTTAATCGAGGGAGAAGGCGCTCTAAGTGCGGGTGCCTCTCACGAGTCCAAAAATTCCGCATACGGTTTGGGGCTTGACAATTTGTACTGGCTTATAGACTGGAATGACTTCGGAATAGACGATCATCCGGTAAGCAAAGTCATCCACGGTACGCCAGATGATTGGTTTAGACCTTACGGATGGAATGTCGCCGGATGCGAGGACGGACATAACTGGGAAAAGATCTTTGATGCTTTCAAAAGGATAGAATCTCAAAGAGGAAAGAATCTTCCAAACGCGATATGGTTTAAGACAAAAAAGGGTTACGGCTACGGCCTCTACGACAACAAATCCCATGGGAGCCCTCACAAGGCAAATTCGGAGATCTTCTGGCGGACGAGAGATGAGTTCATTGAAAAATACAAAGTTGATTTTGAAGGATACGGTAAACCCGCACCGGATGGAGATGAATTCGTAAAACAAACGAGGGTGAATTTAAAAAAGGTCATCGATGTGATCCTTGAAAATGATGGTCTTGTTGAGAAGATTACCGACGAACTCATCCAAAAAAGAGCCGTAATTTCAAAAAGATCCTTTGTTTTAAACTCGCGAATTTTCGATGATGAATCTCTTTTCGATTATAATTCATATCCTAAAGAGATCTTTTTTGACCCGGGATCTAAGGTTGCGAACAGACAGGCGCTTAAGTCCTGGGGGGCATGGATAAATGCCGTAAGTGCTAAAAAATACGGAAGACCGTTATTTTTAGCGGCCTCTGCCGATCTGACCGAATCAACGAATCTCTCCGGATTTGGCGAAGGATTTGGAGATTTCAAAGGATACGGATGGTACGATAGAGATTCGAATTTGGAAGGCGTACTTTTGCCTCAAGAGATTACAGAATTTGCGAATGCAGGCATTTCCGCAGGTGTTGCGAGTGTAAATTTGTCGGATAAGCCTTACGAGAAATTCAATGGTTTTTGGATGGCAACCTCCACGTACGGAGCATTTGCGTATTTGAAATACGGACCTTACAGGTTATTTTCTCAGATGGCACAAGATTGCCCGATAAAACTTGGTAAAATTTTGTGGGTTGTGGGCCATTCGGGTCCCGAGACGGCAGACGATTCGAGAACCCATTTTGGAATTTTTTCGACGGTTGTCACACAATTATTCCCAAAAGGTCATATAATCAACGTATATCCGTGGGAGGCAAATGAGGTGCCCGTTTTGTTAGGGGCGGCGCTTTCGAAAGATGTACCTATCGTCGCGCTTCATCTGACAAGGCCTCCTATTGAGATACCGGACAGAGAAAAGATGAAACTTCCATCTCACTTTGAGGCCGCAAAAGGTGCTTACCTGATAAGAGATTTCAAATCAGGAAAGCGCGATGGTACTATCCTTGTAAGGGGCACCATGACGACATATAATCTTTTAAAAATTCTCGACATTTTAGACAGGTACAACTTGAAGATCGTCTCAATCCCTTCAAAGGAACTCTTCGATATGCAGCCGAAAGAGTACAGAGAAAAGATATTACCGTGGGAAGATTGGGAGGAGTCAATGGTCATAACGAATGAATCTTTGAAGGCCGTCGATGACTGGATAGCGACGAAAAAGTATATTCAGTATTGTATGTCTTCTGACTGGGACAATCGCTGGCGCACAGGCGGTACCGTGGATGAGGTCATGAACGAGGCACATCTTTCATCCGAGTACATTCTCGAGGGCATAGAAAGGTTTGTCAAAAGGTGAACGGACAAATTATTGACAATTGTTAATTGAAAATTGTCAATTCTCAATTCTTACGTGCTACGTGCCAAACTACGGGGCGATTCGAGATTTGAACTCTATTTGGTATAATTAACCCAATGAGGCGATAGATATGTACGTTATAATAGTCGGATGTGGATATTTCGGGGCATCCTTGGCCCTAAAACTTGCAGATGAAGGAAATGATGTTGTAGTTATCGATAAAGATAAAACGTCATTTTCCAAACTTGGAATGGCTTTTAACGGACTTACGATCATAGGAGTTGGCATCGATGAGGATGTTCTCAAGAAGGCTGGAATCGAGAAGGCCGATGCCGTTATCGCGGCAACACGTGACGACAACACGAATATCATGATAGCCGAAATTGCCAAGAAGATTTACAAAGTGCCGAAAGTGATCGCGAGGGTCTATCTTCAATCGAAAGTTGGAATTTACAAAGATTTTGACATCGATTTTGTCTGTCCCACGACGATAGGCGTGGAAGAGATGTACAACATGATCTTCTCTGATGGTACAAAATTGCGTGCGAATGTCGGCGATGGCTTTTCGATTTTTGAAGTTGTTGTGCGTAAGGACAAGAATTTCAAAGTGGAAGAGATTGAGTCAAAATTCGATGTTAGAATTTGTGCTGTAAAAAGAGGTAATTTCGAGATCGCATCTGAAGATCTCAATTTACAAAAAGATGACGTAGTGGTGATTTTATCCGATCTGGAAGAAGCAAAAAAAGTTTCAAAATACTTCGGTGATGTCGAATGAAAATAATAATTGTCGGCGGCGGTAAAGTAGGGTACTATCTTCTCAAGACACTTTACGGTAAGAAACATAAGATTTCGATAATAGAAAGAGATCCCGTCAAATGTGCCCGAATTGCCGAAGAAATGGGCAATGTGAATGTCATAAACGGTGACGGTACTGAGGTAAAAGACCTTAGAGAAGCAGGCGCTGAAGACGCGGATGTGATTGCGGCCGTCACCGGGAAGGATGAGGTAAATCTCATCTCTTGTCAGATCGCCAAGAAAAATTTCAACATTCCAAAAACGATAGCAAGAGTTAACAACCCAAAAAATGAAGTCGTGCTCAAATCTTTGGGCGTTGACAATGTCGTTTGCTCGACGGCCTTCATTGCAAATGTAATCGAGCAGGAGGTTGTGCTCGGGGCGATAAGATCACTTTTGACATTTTACCATGGCGATCTCAACATTTTGGAAATAAAGGTACCTCATAACTCTCCATCCAATGGAAAAAGGATCATGGATATCAAATTGCCGAGAGACAGCATAATCATAACTGTCATAAAAGCAGATAAACCAATAGTTCCGAGAGGTGATACGCAGATAGATGAAGATGATCTTGTCATAATAATGTCGAGAAAGGACAAGATTGATGAGATAAAAGCCATTCTTGTCGGGACAGGTGATGAAAATGAGGCAAAGAATTGAAAAGATAAAAGATACCTCGATAGGGATTTTAATAGAGGTAGGATATTCTGTCCTCCTCATTGGAGTTGCTTTTTTGATAGGATATTTAATCGTCCGCTGATATGAGCAAAAATATCGTCTATTCTGATTTAAAAATAATAAATTATTACACCGCAAAAATAGTTGAGACGATGGGATGGGTAATGACCATTCCGCTTGTTACTGCTTTGATCTTTGAAGAATGGAATACGGCAATAGATTTTGGAATAGGGATGGCCATCTCTTTTATTTTTGGATTCACGCTTGAGATTTTGTGTCGTGATCATGAAAAAGAGTTGGACTGGATTCACGGGATGTTCATAGCGGCATACGCGTGGATAATTCTTACGATCATCGATGCAGTTCCCGGATATCTTTCCGGACATTACCTTTCTTTTCTGGATTCAGTCTTTGATGTCATGAGTGGATTCACTACAACGGGTCTTGTGCTTATTCAAAGAATGTACGATCTTTCGATAGGAATGAACATGTGGAGGGCACTTCTTACCTTTGTTGGCGGTCAGGGTATGATCGTTCTTTCTTTGAGTTTTCTCATAGGCATGCGCGGTGGCTATGCAATGTACATAGGGGAAGGAAAAAGCGAGAAACTCCTTCCGAGTTTTACAAAAACTGCGAGGGCAATATGGGATATAAGCCTTATATACCTTGCCATCGGAACTATCGCATTGTTTATAGCAGGTCTTTTTATAGGGCTAAAGCCTGTAAACGCACTTTTGAATGGTATATGGATCTTCATGTCGGCATGGAGCACGGGAGGCTTTGCCCCACATTCGCAAAATATTCTTTATTATCACAGCATGCTTTACATGCTTATAACGATGGTGATCTTCATAATAGGTTCTTTCAATTTCGCACTTCATTATGCCGTAATGAACAAAAACAGAAAAGAAATATATAAAAATATAGAAACACAGTCTTTTTTCATAACCGTTCTTATAACCTTTACCATAGTTGCTATTGGTCTTGTTAGAAATAACGTCTATCCGAATGCGGTCATCCTTTTTACCAAGGGATTTTATCAGTTGATCTCCGCACACACGACAACCGGTTTTATGAACATATATCCATCACAGTTTGGATCATGGGGAACACTTGCAATGGTCGGCATAACGATCGCAATGCTCATAGGTGGGAGCACAAGTTCGACTGCTGGGGGGATAAAGGGAATGAGAATCGGCATAATCGCAAAATCTTTTGCCTTCGAGACAAAAAAACTTTTCATGTCATCGAAATCGGTCAAGGTGCAAAAATTCCATAATCAGGAAGATATCGATCTCGATAACGAGATCGTCAAAAATGCCATGGTCATAACGATGATGTACATTCTTTCATTCATTGTAGGTCTTATAATAACGCTCATTTACAAATATCCGATAGAAAAGGCCGCATTTGAAGTTGCATCGGCTCTTGGAAATGTCGGACTCTCGACCGGTATTACCTCTCCTTCGATGCCGGACGTGCTGAAGGTACTTTTTATAATCTTGATGTGGGTTGGCAGGCTTGAATTCATGGCCGTTATAGCCTTTGTTGCCTATCCATTTTTGGGGGCAAAAAGAAGATGAAAGATCTCGCCTTTTTTGTATTTATGATCTTTTTTGTGTCCGTGATTTTTGCCATGCCGACTATATCCGATATGATAAACAATCCGTCAACGTACGATGGAAAATTTTTGACAGTCCAGGGTCAGGCCGTCGGAAGTATAATGAGAAGAGGAGATTATGCCTGGGTAAACATGACAGACGGTTCTCAGACTCTCGGCTTTTGGATGCCTTATTCCCTTGCGACGCAGATAAAGTACACGGCGAGTTATAATTTCAAAGGCGATCTTTTGACAGTTGAAGGGACCTTCGTTGCCATGTCTTTGAAACATGATGGAGATATGGAGTTTGACGTTTCAAAAATAGTTAAAATCGTTCCGGGCGGCAGAATTGCCCACAAAATCGATCTCGATAAAGTTATCTTTTTGATCTTTTTATCTTTGATAGTCTCGCTTTTGTGGATTTTGAAAAAAAGGATATTCTCCAAGGTGTGAAGAAAAAATTCGCAGTAGATTTTCAGAATTAACGCGTGTTTTTAAAAAAGTGCGAAGAAAATCTTCGCACTTTTTTGCTTGGCGATGAGAGAGATCATTTTGAAATCGTTGAAAAGGCTCATCTTTTTATGTTGGCACGATTGTTGCTAATCAAAATTGGAAAGAAAATTCGATGGAGGTGATTTGTATGACATGGAGAGGCTGGATAACTTTGATAATAGGAGGAATATGGCTTATAATAGCGTCATTTATTCCTCTCGGTGGAATGGGAAATCTCGTCAACGATCTGCTCGTTGGAATAATAGTGGCGATATTTGGATTTTTGATGATTCCAGAGCATGCGGCATGGCAGGGATGGATCATAGGTTTGATAGGCGGTGTATGGATGATTATAGCGGCCTTCATCCCCGGGATTACCCACTCCTACGTTGCCAATCTTGTCAATAATTTAATAGTTGGTATCATAGTGCTTATCGTCTCTTTGTTCGAAAGGCCAAAGAAAACGGCATGAATTCGATCTGAGTTTTGAAGAAGACTGGCATATGCCAGTCTTCTTTTATGTTAGGATCGATATGAGGGGATGAGAATGTGCCTGTCGAATTTTACTTCAATTTTGCAAGTTTCATCGCCAATTTGATCTTGTTCTTTGTGGCTTTGAGGTATTACTTTTACGCCAAGAAAACTCTCAATCCTTACCTTATTTTAATGGTTACAACATCTTTTCTGTGGAATGTGGCGCTTTTTTTCGATATGATCGATCTAACTACTTCAACGGCACTTCTGTCCGTTTTCTTTATTCTTTTTGGGATCATTCCAGTTCTTATGATATCTTACGCATTTAGATTTAAAGTACTTTATTTTTTTGAATTCGGAATACTTTTGGTTGGTTCAATTTTAACCTACTTTTTTCTATTTTCGAAGACAGATCTCGTCTCTTTAGGAATACTCTCAACGTTAAACGTTGTCTTTTCGATATTTTTCATGACCAAAAAGTATACAGACATAATTTCTTTTTTTGCAAGATCTAAGGTACAAACTTACATCGTTTTTTACGGTCTTTTCGAAGTGCTTGAAGTTATAATTTTTTGGCTATGGATTTATCATAACGTTATGTGGCCATACATTTCGGTGATGAATTCCATTCTAATTCCGATCTATCTTTACACGATAGTTGATCTTGTCTACGAGATAAGAATGGTCCAGATTTCGAAGGCTTTTTTGAAGAATATTCTTTACGGATCGATGATCTCTCTTTTGATATCTTTTATTTTGATAATAAGTTATTACACCAATTTTTATTTCTCAAAAAGTTCGAGTTTGATCCAATTCTTTTCGATATCCTTTATCGTGATATTTTTGTCCTTTTTGGTCTTCGGAGATTACCTTCAAAAGATAGACGAGTTCTTTGAGAGAATTTTACGCACAGGACGAGGATATAAAAGAGAGAAGACCATAAATTTTGTCAGAAAAAGTCTCGAAATAGATTCTCTCGAAGATCTTGAACCTCTTATAGTCGATTACGCGTCGAGTGTTTTGAACACAGAAGACATAGAGTTATTCTTCAAAGACGATGATGGCAATTACAGATCCTTAAAAAGGACTCTAAGTCAAAAAGAAATTCCGTGTGGCGATATATTGAAGGTCGTGGACCTTTACAGCCTTCCATCTGCGGGGGTATTTTCTGAAAAAGAGTTGCTTGTATGGATGAAGAATGCCGGTAAGGTTGAGGGGTTCATGGTCTTGGGTCATAAAAAAAGCGGAAGGTACTCTTCAGAAGATCTTGAGTGGATCGATACGCTGTCAAATCACCTAACCTTCTTTCTATCGAGATACAGAAGCATTCAAAGGGTTATGAAGATCGAAAAGCAGATGATCTTTCAAGAAAGAATGGCAGCCCTTGGTAAACTCTCTTCTGGCGTTACTCATGAAATAAGGAATCCTCTTAACATAATTTCCACATCTATCCAGATGTTAAAAAAAGGCACAGATCCACATCAAAATGAGAAATTGTGGAAATACATAGATGAGGAACTTTCAAGAATCAATTCGATTCTCGAAAATTTCCTCTATTTTGCCCGTCAAAAACCCCCCGTCGTGGAAGAAGGCGATCCCGTCGAGATAGTCAAAAAGATCGCCTTACTTTTAAGTGAAAGCGCTTCGAAAAGATCTATCGAGATAAGAACCTCTTTTCCTTCTCCCTTCCTCGCGAAATTTGACAAGTCAATGCTTATGGAGATACTCCTTAACATAGGTACAAACGCGCTCGATGCCGTTGATGAGGGAAAGTGGATATCTTTTGAAGTTGAAAAGTTTGAAAATCATTTTAGAATTTCTGTTTCTAACAATGGCAAAGTTATTCCACAGTCCGATCTTCAGCGTATCTTTGAACCATTTTACACCACAAAGGAAAATGGAACGGGTCTTGGACTTTCAATAGTTTACAACTATGTAAATGCCATGGGTGGCAAAATCGACGTTAAGAGCGATGAAGACGAAACGAGATTTTCTATAACTCTTCCGGTGGAGGTGAAGGCATGAACACAGTGCTTTTCGTCGACGATGAAGGTTACATGTTAGAACTCATGAAGATGAACTTTTCAAAGAAATACAATGTTTTGACGGCACAAAGTGGTCTTGAGGCCCTCGATGTAATTCGCAAAAATCGTGTAGATCTTGTTGTGACGGATATAAAGATGCCAAAAATGGATGGAATGGAACTTTTAAAAATTGTAAGAGATCAGTTCGATCTGCCCGTCATAATAATCACGGCCTTCGGAACGATAGAAAATGCCGTTGAGGCCATCAAAAAGGGAGCCTACGATTACATAACAAAGCCCATAAACTTGGAAGATCTTGAGACAAAGATAGACAGAAGTATAGAATACGTCAACATAAAAAGAGAAAATTCGATATTGAGAGAGAGAATAAAGAGATCTTCGAATATCATCACAAAAAGCGAAAAAATTCTCAAAATCCTCGATAAAATTCCACAGTACGCGAATCTCGATCTTCCAATTCTCATTCTCGGAGAGAGCGGGACTGGGAAGGAACTTATTGCGCGCGCAATTCATGATCAAAGTTCAAGGTGTACCGGCCCCTTCATAGCGGTTAACATGTCGGCAGTTCCGGCAGAACTTTTCGAAAGCGAATTTTTCGGATACGAACAGGGAGCCTTTACGGGAGCAAATTCAAGAAAGATCGGAAAATTTGAGGCGGCCAACGGTGGAACACTTTTTCTCGATGAAATAGGGGATATGCCACTCGAAGATCAGGCAAAGTTGCTCAGGGTACTTCAGGACTTCAAAATAACAAGGCTTGGAAGCGTTGAGGAAAGGAAGGTTGATTTTAGGCTTATAAGTGCCACGAATAAACCACTCGAGAAGATGATAGAAGAAAAAAAGTTCAGAGAAGATCTTTATTACAGGATAAATGTCATAAGAATAGAGATTCCACCGTTGAGAGAAAGACCAGAAGACATCGAACTTCTTTCAAATTATTACGTGAACAAATACGCAGAACAGATGAAAAAAAGTGTCGGGATTTCGCCAAAAGCGATGGAGATGCTGAAGTCTTACAAATGGCCCGGAAATGTTCGGGAATTACAAAATGTGATCCTGAGGGCTGTCTTGAATGCAGAAGGCGAGATAACGGCAAAAGATCTGCCATTAGAAGTCTCTGGAGACGAGATCACCGATTACAAGACCTTTCTACTTAGAAAACGCATCGAGAGGGATAAACTTTACCGCCAACTCGAGAATCAATTCGTTTCTTCACTGCTTTTTAAGGCTGGAGGAAATGTTTCAAAGGCTGCGGAAATGGCTAAGATGGACAGGCGCCTTCTTCAAAATATGATAAAACATCTCAGTTGAATTTTTATCCTTATTATGATAGAATAAAATAGCATGCCGAGATGGCGGAACTGGCAGACGCGCTGGACTCAAAATCCAGTGAACCGGAAAGGTTCGTGTGGGTTCAATTCCCACTCTCGGCACCATTAGCGGTCTTAAGACCGCTTTTAAATTTATGGTTCAAAGTGGTAAAATGATCATCGAGGAATCCAAAAATGAGGGGGTCGCATCAATGCTTATTACAAACGTTAAGATCGTTACCAACGATCTTGAAACCGGAATGATAGAAGACGGTGCGTTAGAGATAAATGGAGACGAAATAGTAGATATAGGCAAAAAAGAAGATTTGGAGAAAAAATATCTCCAAGTTGAAAAGGAAATCATAGATGGCGCAGGAAGAGTTGTTTTGCCTGGCTTTATAGACGCTTACGTGAATTTCGAATCCTTGATCTTTCCCGATTTTGGGGTAGAAGAAAGGACTGGGATTTCTCACGAAGACTTGAAGAAAAAGATATACGATATTTTTCAGAATATCTTCAACGATGAGGTTTTCTTCACAGTTACAGAAAAGGTTGCGTGGGAGGGATTAAGACACGGTATAACTTGTGTTGCCGGATCGATAGAGAGATATTTGCACAAAATAGAGGTTGAAAAAACTCTTGAGGCCGTATCGAATATCTGGCCTTTTAAATTCGCAGTCGGCGAAAGTGTCCAGACTCCGGAAGACCTTCAAAGGCTTTTGAAATCCGGGGAAAAGCCAAAGTACATTCCGCTCAATTCGATAACGAATTTCGATGATTATTCGATGAGTTTGCTCAGAGATTTCGCAAGGTCAATAGACGCATTTGTCGTCATACTCTTATCTGACGAAAAGAGAGAAGAACAGGAGGCCTTTGCCAAATACGGCATGTCTAATCTCGAAAGGTTAAGACATCTTAATCTGCTCGATGATAAAATGCTTATAGTCAACGCAAGACATTTTACGGAAACGGATCTCGATGTTATGGCCGCATCTGGCACGATGGCTATCTATTGCACAAGGCAGATGATGACACATGGAAGCCAATTTCCGAATATAGATGGAATGATGGGAAGAAGCATAAATGTATCCTTGGGTACAGGCACTATACCAGACCTTTCTATTCTCATGGAGGCTCAAGTTACATTTTTACTTAGAAAAATGTTAAAAGAAGGCGAGGACTTCGATTCGATATATCAAACGAAAAAGATGTTACTCGAAAACAGTTATCGGCTCGGTACAAAACTCTTTGATAAACCGATGGGCAAATTGATACCCGGCTACGCGGCAGATATGGCTATATACGATTGTGATTGTTCTCTTGGAAATGGGAAAAGACCTGTTTTGAGGAAGTTGATCTTCGATTTTCTAAGAGACGCGAAAGTTTACATGACGATTGTGAATGGTAAGATCGCATACGATTCCGGAAGAACATACGAAAGCGATCTTGAGGATAGACTTGAAGAGATAAGAAGGAAAGTGATATCCAATCTAAGATGAATTTCAAAGACGTTTGGTCAAAGATAAAACAATTTTACAACGATCGTTTTAAACCTTTGAGCACAAATCAAAAGATTTTGTGGATAAGTCTTTTTGCCGGAATTATAGTTGTTTTTTCGATCTTGATTTACATTAATTCCATTCCAAAGTACGTCGTTCTTGTTTCAAACATATCAGATACAAATGCCGGCAGCATAATAAACGATCTTCAAAAACTCGGAATTCCCTATAAGGCAGGCCCCAATGGCACTATATACATTCCGGCTTCCCAAAACGTTTACGAGGTCAGAATGAAACTCGCCACAGATGGCCTTCTCGGACCCACTGCCGGCGTTCAGGGATACAGTCTTCTTACGAACAATTCTCTCGCTTCTCTTGGAATGACGAGTTTTGACAGACAGGTCGAGTACCAGATAGCACTTGCCGGCGAACTCGAGGGAAGTATAGATATGCTTTCGCCGGTTCAATACTCGAAGGTCTTTCTTTCTTTGCCAAAGTACACCTATTACGTCCCGGGTCAGGAAGAAAAGCCTACCGCCTCAGTTTTGGTCGTTTTAAAGCCCAACATGCAACTTTCTCAAAATCAGATCCTCGGTATTGCCAACCTTGTTGCGGGGGCAGTTGGCAATATGTCGATATCCGATGTGAAGATCGTCGATCAGTATTCGAACGTTTTAAGTAACGAAATAGATCTTTCTCAAAATGCGATGGTTGCGACCTCTAAACTTCAACTCCAGCAAATGGTTGAAAAGTATTACGTTTCAAAGGTTTTAGGAGTCCTTTACAATGTTTTTGGCTACGGAAATGTAGCGGTGGCGGCCAACGTTCAACTTGACTGGCAACAGATAACAGAGGAAAACAAAACCTACGTTCCTTACGATGCTAAGAATAACACCGGCGTCATTTCAAACCAGCAACAGCAAACAAGTGTCTCTTCCAATGGTGTTCCTTCTGGCCCTGTAGGTATGGCTTCGAATATACCCCCGACTTATGTCAGTACAAATCCTTCTTCGACCGTATCGAGTTATTCGAACACCATAACGAATTACGACGTCTCTCAGGTTTACCAAAAGATAATAAATGATAAATCTGGAGACATAAAAGATTTAACGATGACGGTCTTTTTGAATTCGACGAATACCTCTCTTATTCCAACGATTCAATCTGCCGTTGCCATGTCTGTGGGCGCTTCGACTTCAAATATAAAGGTTCTGGCCATGCCATTCAACAACAGCGCTGAGGTAATGGCGCAGAAAGCCCTTCAACAATCAGCAGAAGCGCAAAGATTTAGACTTATAGTGATATATTCGATTCTACTTTCAATACTTTTAACGGTCGCGATCTTTTACATGACAGTCAGAATGAGAAGAAGAAAGAAGATAAAAGAAGTGGAGGAAAGAAGGAAGAGGATAGAGGCGGAGGCCGCAGAAATTGCAAAAAAGGCCCAGCAGGTCGAACCTCAAAATGGAGAGATGCTTAAACTTGAAAATAACGTTACCGCGTGGATAGACAAGGATCCAGAAGATGTTGCCCAGATAATAAAGTTGTGGATAAATAAGGAGTGAAAAATGGCCGATAACAAAAAGGAAATTTCTAACAAGCGTAAGGCAGCCATTTTTCTGCTTACAATAGGCCCAGAGAGGGCGGCCAAGATCTTGAAGAATTTAAGCGAAGAAGAAATAGAGTCTCTCACGCTCGAAATTGCGAATTTGAAAAACATCTCCGAATCGGAGAGACAGGAAGCATTGAGAGAATTTTCTGAAATGATGCAGGCCAAAGAGTACATAAACAAGGGGGGAATAGAGTACGCAAAGGAAGTACTTGAAAAGGCTTTAGGCCCGCAAAAGGCTTACGAGATCATAGGAAAATTGACTTCAAATTTGCAGGTTAAACCCTTTGATTTCATGAAAAAATCGGACGTCGCTCAACTTGTGAATTTTTTGCAAAATGAACATCCACAGACGATAGCGCTCGTCCTTGCGTATCTTGAGCCGAAGCAGGCGGCCCAGATAATAATTTCCTTTCCGGAAGAATTACAGGCCGAAGTTATAAAAAGGCTTTCCCTGCTTGAAAGGGCCTCTCCCGAGGTTGTAAAACAGATAGAGAAAAATATGGAGAAGAGGCTTTCTTCTTTTGTTACACAGGATTTCAGTAATGTCGGCGGAATAGATGTCGCCGTTGAGATAGTCAATGCCCTTGACAGAACGGCCGAGAAGAGAATTTTGGACGACATTCAAAAGACAGATCCAGATCTTGCCGAGGAGATAAAGAAGAGGATGTTCGTATTTGAGGATATACTCCAACTTGACGATAGATCTGTCCAGTTGATAATGAGAGAGGTGGACACGCACGATCTTGCCCTTGCAATAAAGGGAACAACAGAGGAAGTCAAGAACAAATTGATGTCGAATATGTCCAAAAGGGCTGCCGCTTTGCTCGAAGATGAATTAAAATATATGGGACCGGTTAGGGTCAAAGATGTTGAAGCGGCGCAGCAAAAGATCGTCGCGATAGTAAGAAAACTTGAGGATGCCGGAGAAATAGTCATAAGCCACGGTGGGGGAGAGGATATAATTGTCTGAAATCATAAAAAAGCCACCCGTTTTTGAAGATAAAATAAAGATCGGATATCAGGAAAAGAAACAAGAAGAAAAGGTCGATCCTTTAGAAGAGGCCGAAAAAAGGTCAAAGTTCATTCTTGAAAGCGCAAAGAAAGAGTACGAAAGGATATTGAGTTCGGCCATTGCCAAGTCCAAAGAAATAAAAGAAGATGCTTACAATCAAGGGTACAAAGCAGGATACGAGAAAAGCCTTGAAGAATGGAAAAAGAAATTTTTAGAACTCGATTCTTTTATCGAGAAAGTAAAAAAAAGTATCGATCAGTCCGTCGATGATATTACCCCTTATTTGCTTGAACTTTCCATAAGTGTTGTAAGAGAGATAGTCCTTTCAGAAGTAGATCCATCGTCCATTTCTAAAAAGATAGAGAGAGTAATGCAAATGGTCAAATCCTCGAAGAATGTCAAGTTGTATGTTCCACCAAACCTTCCCGAGGAGATCTTAGAAGATCTAAAGCATAGATCCATTGAAGTGATCGTCGATCCCGCTTTCGGACCTGATGATTTAAGAGCAGAGGTGGATTTTGGCGTAATGGATCTGAGAGTCGATTCGCAGTTAAATGCCTTTGAGGATTTGATGAGAAAGAGTTTTGGCGTAAATGGTGGCAAAAATGGCTGACTACTTTTTCTCTTACGGGAAAAAAGATCAAAAAGATCAAGCACGTATTGAAGATCTCGTTCATGAACTTACACGCCTTATCGCGATAGAAATAGCCAACGAAATAAGAAATCAGATAAAGACTTCTGATAAGAGAGACAAAGACGTTGATTTAAAGAAAATACTCGAGGAGGAAATATCGAAATTCGATTCAATAGAAGAGGTCAAATATCTTGGAGAATATCTCGTCAATTTGTGGAGAAAAACACATGAATTTTAAATGGAGGTTTTTGAATGTCAAAGTATAACAAATTTTTGTGGATAATGGTTGGAGTACTCGTTGTCGTTATGGTAGTCCAGTTCGTAATAACTGCCAACAGAAAACCACCATACGAACAGATCGCTTATCAGGCAGAGTACATTTTCACCTATTCAACTCCTGTTGTAATAAATGACAGCGTCAAACTTTATTATCCAAATTCGAACGATCTTCAAAAGGCGCTTGATGAATACAACAAATTAAGTCCTCAAGACAAATTCAAATCTTACCAGCAGATGTTCGATAACCTTTCAAAATCGACCAAACTCAGCCTTGTTCCGATAAGTTACGATTCAACGGCCATCGTTTTGAATCCGAATACGCTTCAGTTCACAGAGCACAGCGTTGTCGATGGAATAGTGACCGTAAAGGGATCGAATTATTACGTTTCGATGGGCAAGGTTGGAATGAAACTCGATAAGAATTCCGTTGTGACCTTTGAATTTCCTCAGGACAGCAAGATAATCTCTGTAAACCCAACTCCAACGACGATTTCTAATTCATCTCTTACATGGGAAGGTCCTATGGATCTATCCTTTCCGGAGGT
Source organism: Athalassotoga saccharophila (assembly GCF_009936215.1). GTDB lineage: Bacteria > Thermotogota > Thermotogae > Mesoaciditogales > Mesoaciditogaceae > Athalassotoga > Athalassotoga saccharophila. The sequence continues at coordinate 711,499 of NZ_AP019551.1, forward strand.
GGTATTCACACGGTGATTTTGGCTTGGTTTTTGATCGGAGCCTTAACGGGCGGAATTTCTGGGGGAGTTGTTTATTTTTTGATCTCGAAAATTCGTGATCGTGGAAAGTACGATAATTTAGACATAACCGAAGATGTGTCCCGCCTTATAGGAAAGATCCAGCACGTTACAAACACTAATGTCGATACTCTCGACAAAAAGATATCCGAATTGAGAAGTGCGATTTATCATGCAAATGAACTTTATATCAGGTTAAATGAGAGTATGGCAGACAGAATGAATAAGATTTCCGAAGTTCCTCAAAATTTGATTCACGAAAGTCCCATTCATGTTGAATCAAAAGAGAGTGAGGAGATCTTTAACGATTTGGATAAAGAGGAAAAGGTTCTCGATCTTGCAAAAAAAGGATGGAACGACAAAAAGATAGCCGAGAGTTTGGGTATAGGTGTCGGAGAGGTGGAATTGATACTTAACCTTAACTCGGACAAAATTCATATCTAAAGGAGGAATTTTTATGCCAAAAAAGAAAAGTGACTATTCACAGATGAAAAAAGATCTCGAGTTTGAGTACAAAAGTGCGTGGATCGATCTCGATGAAAAAAAGGTAGATGAATTTTCAAAAGAATACATACAATTCATGTCCCGTGGCAAAACCGAGAGAACATTTGCCGAAGAGAGCATCAAGTTGCTTGAAAAAAATGGCTATAAGTCCATTGAAAAGGCAGATTTGAAGGAAGAGATAAAGGCATATTATCTTTACCGCGGGAAGGCACTTGCGATCTTCAGGATACCAAAAAAATTCGCCGGAGGCCTTAACATAATAGCGTCCCATATAGATTCTCCAAGGATCGATCTCAAGCCCAAACCCGTTTATGAAGATTCAAATATGGTGCTTGCAAAAACACACTATTACGGTGGTATAAAAAAATATCAGTGGTTCAACATACCTCTTGCCATAGTCGGTGTGGTCGTAAAAAGAGATGGAAAGATCGTGAAAGTAGATATCGGGAATGAACCGGGAGATCCGGTCTTTGTGATGAGCGATTTGCTGCCACACCTTGATAGAAATGAAAACAAGAAGGTCTCTGATATAACCGGAGAGATGCTCAACCTCATAATAGGATCGAAGCCTATAACTTTTGAAAAGATGGAAGGCGCTTTGAAGTTGAACGTGCTCAAATTGCTCAATGATAAGTACGGAATCGTTGAGGAAGATCTTGTGAGTTCGGAACTCGAGATAGTGCCGGCCTTTGCACCAAGAGAGATAGGCTTTGATAGAAGCATGATAGGCGCTTACGGCCATGACGATAAGATATGCGCCTTTGCAAGTCTTAAGGCCATTCTCGATAGTCAAAAGATTTCAAGGCCAACAGTCATTCTTTTCTTTGACAAAGAAGAGATAGGAAGTTATGGAAGTACGGGAGCATCGCACCAGTTCTGGATGTCATGGATAAAGAAGATCTTGAAAGCGCGGAATATAGAAACGGATGTTACCTTCGAAGATATAATCGAGGACACGGCCGTTCTCTCTTCCGACGTGAACGCGGCCTTCGATCCGACCTTCAAAGAGGTTTTTGAGGTCAACAACACGCCATACCTTGGCAAAGGTGTTGTCATCACGAAGTATACCGGCGCACGCGGAAAGTCAGGATCGAGCGATGCCGATGCCGAATTCGTCGGACGCGTAAGAAAGATCTTAAACGATAACAAGGTAGTCTGGCAGACGGGTGAACTCGGGAAGGTCGACGTTGGAGGCGGCGGCACGATAGCGCTCTTCTTTGCCGAGTATGGTATGCATGTACTCGATGTCGGACCGGCCTTGCTTGGCATGCACTCTCCATTCGAGATCGTATCAAAGGCCGATCTTTACCAGACATATCTTGCGTACCTTGCCTTTATAAAAGATTACGAATAAGTTTGTTATGAGTTTTAACCTCTTTTGTTATATAATCTCTTCGAGAGAATGACAAGAGAGGTTTTTTCATTGAAAAGTGAATGGAGGATAGTAGATTCTGATAAAGATTTAGAGCAGATCTTAAGCAAAAAATTCGATGTAAGTGCTTTTCTTGCAAGATTGCTTTCAAAAAGGGTAAAAAATATCCAGGAGGCTGAAGAGTTACTCTTTCCAGATCGAATAAAACTTGGCAATCCTTACGACATGTTCGGAATGTACGATGTTGTAAAAGAATTGATCAAGATCAGAGAAAGGAAAGAACCTCTTGTTATATACGGTGATTACGATGTCGACGGTGTTACCGGTACGGCATTGTACTATTTACTTTTGAAAAAGTGGGGATGGAATGTTGAGTACCACATTCCAAGCAGGCTTGAAGAAGGGTATGGTCTTAGCAAGGAAAGCATAAAGAAATTTTCAGATGAGGGAAAGAAAAATTTTTTAACGGTCGATTGTGGAATAACCTCTATAGATGAGGTAAGGTATGCAAATGATCTGGGATGCAAGATCATAATAACGGATCATCATGAGCCCAAGGACACGCTTCCGGAGGCCACTGCCATAGTGAACCCAAAATGCCCTCAGGACACTTATCCTTTTAAATCCTTTTCCGGTGTAGGCGTTGCCTACAAGGTAGTCGAGGCTTTAAAAGAGTACCTTCAGACCGGCGATGATCTCGAAAATTATCTTGATATAGTAGCCCTTGGAACGATAGCGGATATTGTCCCTTTGATGGGAGAAAATAGATATTTTGTCCACAAAGGTATTCAACTGCTTTCTTTGAAAAACAGGGTAGGACTTTCTGCACTAATGGAGGCATCGAATGTAGATTTTGAAAATATAAAAACCCACGACGTGGGTTTTAGAATAGCGCCAAAGATAAACGCAGTCGGAAGAATAGACAATGCAGTTACAGCCCTTCAGTTGATAATCGAAGAAGATTCGAAAGAGGCCGCAAAACTTGCCGATGAACTTGTACGGAAGAATCAAGAAAGACAATTCATAGAAAATCAGATATATCAAGAGGCTATGGCAAGCCTCGACAATCTCGAAATCGACAAATTAAAGGCTCTTGTCATAGATCACAAAAACTGGCATCCGGGCGTTATAGGTATAGTTGCATCGAGAATACTTTCAATATACCACAAGCCAACCTTTATGATAAGTGTAGATGGAGATATGGCAAGAGGATCTGCGCGAAGCGTCGATAACGTCAACATAATAGATGTGCTAAGTAGGGCAAAGGATCTCCTTGAGGAATTTGGCGGTCACAAAATGGCGGCCGGATTTTCTCTTAGGGCCGAAATGATAGGCGCTTTTAAAGAGAGAATAAATGAGATTATGGCCGATTACGATTCCGAATTGTTAAAGAGTGAATTACTTATAGACGATGAGATCTCTTTGGAGGATATAAATGAAGAATTTGTAAATGGCATAGAAAGGCTAAAACCATTTGGAAATGGAAATACCGAACCGGTCTTTCTCATAAGAGATCTTAGAATAGAGCAGTTAAAGCCAGTTGGAAAGAACAGTTTTAAGGTATTGCTTAGATCCAAAGAAAGCAGAATGGAAGGCGTAGGATTTGGCCTTTTGGAACTGACGAATACTTTTAGATTTTCTCCCGGGTACAAAACGGCCGATGTCGTTGCCAATGTGTGGATAAACTCATGGAATGACACAAAAAGATATCAGTTGAACATAATAGATTTAGACGTAAAGGATAACGTCGTTCATCGCGATCATCATTTCGATGAGTTAGAGATAGAAGGCATGATAAATCAAAACTCCTTTGTGATCGGTTCTGCCGACGTAATCGAGAAGATGATCGTCCAAATGTCTAAAAAAGTTAAAAACATTGTCGTCGTTCTTCCGACCAATTCGATGCTTGCCGACCTCTTTAGTTCTGTTAAGCATTCCCTTTCGAATTTCAGACTCGGGTACGTTGATGCCCTTCACCAGCCATTTGAAGAAATGGACATCGTCTTTACAAATGCGCTATCGCTTGGCAGGATTAAAAATTCTTCGAATCTTGTCATCTGTGAGCCCCAAATGATGATTCACTCTTTTGCCTTTGATGAAATGTTGTACAACATCGAAAGGTTAAATCCCAAAACACTTCTATTCTTTTCATCTTTCGTGAATCGAGATGAGGAAGATAAGATAATAAGAGAGTTCAATTGCAAGGTAATAAAGATCTTCCAAAAGCAAAATGTGGGGATAATAGACGATAGAAATGTCAAAGACAAAACTGAAATGATAATCGATCTCATAGAGAGCAGAATGAAAACTGCCGTTATTTTTTCCAATATCCAAAGTCTTAAGTCTTTTTATTCTAAACTTTGCAAGATTTATCCAGAAATGTGTTCAAATCAAGAAATAACGGTCTACAACGATGTAAAAAATGCTTTTTTGAAATACTCAAAGGTTAACCTTTTGCTCGTCAACGGAATGAACATTCCAAAAATGGAGTTCGATAGGATAGTTTATTACGATTTTCCGAGAAATCATATGGAATTTCTCAAGCCTCCTGCAATTTTAAAGGATAGATCTATTACCCTTCATATGGCCTTTGGATACGAAGATTTTGAACAAAATCTCAGAGATCTCGATGAGATCTTTCCGTCTCCCTACAAAGTTATCGAAGGCGCGAAGAATATATATAAGTTTGAAGATGAAGATCCCATCGATGTACTTGTCAGATCGGAGATAGCATCTTCAAGATCCATCGCAAAGATATACCTTTCAATACTTTCTGAAATATCGGCCTTTGACGGTAAGAGAATAACAAGAATACCTTCTCTAAATGAAATCGAAAGAAGTTCAAGAGAAAGAGAAGGAAAGATGGAGAGACTTAATTTGAGATTTCTCGAAAGAGATCTTATGAATTCTCATGTAAAAAGTATAGCAAGAATTTTTCAGAATCCTTTTGAAATTCATGAAAAAAGCGGCAATTGATGTAGGAATAAAAAGAACCGGATTTGCCTTTACCGATCCCGAAGAAAAGATCATCTCCAAAGTCAAAACTGTCGAGACGGCAGATATAGATCGTGAAATAAATGAGAATATGCCGTTATCGGAGATCATTGTGGGTTTTCCGATCAATTTACAGAATCGTTTTACCCCCTCCACGTATATGGCAGTTAACAAGGCTATAGAAATAGCAAAGAACTATGCCCCCGTTCCTGTGTATTTGATGGATGAAAGATTTACCACAAAAATTGCGAGCGAGATGAGAAAAAAGCATATAATAGATGGAATAAGTGCCTCTATTTTGTTGGAAGAGAGATTGAATGGATCAAAGGGAAGAAGGGTTTTTTGGTCATTGCCATTTTTGTCTGATAAAATAAGTTCTCTCTTTTCTCTTGGTAATTTTAAAAATGTCTGTATGATGGGAGAAGACCTAAGAGGCATTGAGTCAAAAGCGCACGATCTTAATTTTTTGATCTTTGAGGAGGATCCGACCTTTTTTGTGTTAAGATCGAGGTGTAATAATTGTACTTTACATTTCGGCATAGATTGGGATATAATTTTGCAAAGCGCGAATAACATTGATTTGGTCATATGCTCTCAAAGATACGTCGAAAAAGCCAAAGAGATCTTTCGAGAGGGGACAGCGATTGTAAGTGAAGGTTCTGAATATGATGGTTTATATATAGGAGGCAGATGGATCAGGATAGAAACGGTAAAAGATCGAGAGAACTTGTAAATCTTTTCAAGAGTGCGAACATAGTAACTTCTTTTAGCGCGATCGTTATTGCCAACATAGCAGTAGGGGGATTTTTAGGTTATTACATCGATAAGTGGACATTTAACAACAAAATAATCTTTATTATTTTACTTTTTTTGGGAATCATTTCTGGTATATACAATGGAATAAAATATCTCCTAAAAGAGGTAGAAAAATCGGATGGAAAGAGCAAAAAAGATTGATTTTTCCTTTAACATTTTTTTGACATATTTATTCTTCCTTCCCATCTTTTCGGTACTGGGATGGAGGGTAATTGCCGGTTTTTCTTTGGGATTTTTGTTTTCGGAGATCGGTTGGATTCTTCTTAACGAAGATGTAGAAAAGTTCAAAAATGGAAAGCGTGGATCCATTCTGACTGGTTTTTTAAAAAGATATTTGATCTTTTCTATTCTGCTTTTGATGTCATTTTTAATAATTTCGGTTGAAGGTTTCTTTTCTGCCTTTTTAGGTCTTGAGATCTTGTCTTTGACACTTTTTGTTTCGCCAGATCTTATAGGGGATAAAGGAGGATAAAAGGTGAAATTGCACTTTTCGAGATCAGAGAAGATCTTTTTGATAATTTTTCTGTCTTTTTATTTTGCCTTTGCAATATGGAATGCCGGATCTGTGGAATTTCCAGAGGGAGTAGGTCATGTGTGGCAGGAAAATCTCCCAATTCTGGGAGTTGTAAATCCGTTGACTGTCATCATGACGGTCTCTATAATCATTGCCTTGATAGCCATCGGAATAAAGTTCAAAAAGAGTCTTTCTTTTATACCATCTCGGTTTCAGAGCGCCATTGAACTTTTACTTTCCTTTCTTTACAACCTTGTCGAGGACACAATACCGGTTGAAGAACTTGTAAAACCTGTCTTTTACTTTGTCTCAACGCTCTTTTTGTTTATCGTTTTTTCAAATGTGCTTGGGGGTATCCCGGGCATATCCGTAAGTCCGGTCAATGGTGGATTGTCGATCAATTTCTTTAACGATACATGGTATTCTCCAACTGCCGATTTAAACACGAACCTTACCTACGCACTTGTTGTCTTTATCGCAAGTTACATTTTCGCGATAAAACATAAAGGACTAAAGGTATGGGCTAAGGGCCTTATTTCTCCAAGTCCCTTTATGCTTCCCATGAACATATTGGGAGAAATTTCAAGGCCCATTTCTCATTCTTTTAGGCTTTTTGGTAATATAGGAGGAGGGGCTTTGATATCTTTGATGTTGTGTTATCTCACGAAATACACAGTTGTTCCGGTTGTAGTCTGGGGATTTTTTGGATTTTTTATAGGTGCAATACAGGCCTACGTTTTTACGATACTTGCAGTTGCTTACATAAATGCACAACTTGAATAATTAAGGAGGGATTATCTTGACCGATTTCACAATGGCACAGGCAGTAGTACAAGCGGGAAAGTACATAGGAGCGGGTATAGTGATGGGGCTGGGAGCGCTCGGACCGGCTTTGGGGGAGGGGAATATAGGTAGCAAAGCGATGGAAGCGATGGCAAGGCAGCCAGAGATGGTCGGAACTATAACGACGAGGATGATCCTTGCAGACGCTATAACAGAAACAACCGGCCTTTACGCGTTATTGATTGCTTTCATGATACTCCTCTTTTAGGAGAGAAATATGTCGGGGATCTTTTTGAATTTCAACGGAACTTCTATTCTTCAATTGATGAGTTTTTTCATCCTGATGTATTTCATGGTTAAATTGCTTTACAAGCCCTTCCTTTCCATGATCGACAAAAGAAAGGAAAGTGTCAAAGCAGAGTATGAAAAGGCTACATCTGAAAGAATGGAGGCCGAGAATTTAAAAAAAGATGCTCAAAAAGCACTTGATGAGGTAAAAGAAAAGATAGCCATTTACGAAGAAGAGGCAAAAGAGAGAATCAAGGAATACGAATTGAAGGAAAAGGCACGCATCGATAGCGAGATAAAAGAGATGATGGAAAATGCCAGATCCCAAATAGAAAGTGAAAAGGAGAAGGCGCGAAAGATCATCGAAAAAAGTGCCGTTACCATTGCGATAGCACTTGCCTCTAAGATCATCCAGCAGGAGATAGACGAGAAATCTAAAAAAGAATTTTTGATGAAACAACTTTCAAAACTTGGCGATGAAAAATGATGAGTTACGTATCTTACAAGTACGCAGTTGTTTTAAGGAAAATAGAGAATAAAAAACTTCTGATGGCAATAGACGCACTCGTAAATGCGAAAGATGAAAGTCTGAGATCTTTTTTTTACAATCCGACGATATCCCCGCAGAAGAAAAGTGAGATTCTTGCCGGAGTTTTTGGTTTAGACGAAAGATCTAAGAAGTTTTTTGAACTTCTATTCCTTCACAAAAGATTTCATTTGTTGAAAGAGATAAGAGAAATAGTTCAGGATATATCTTTGCATGAAAATGGGATGGAAAGAGTTTATGTCAGAAGTGCGACAAAACTCGATGAAAATGACAAATCTGCGATAATCGCGGCCATAAAAAAGATCAAGGATATAAAGCCAGTTTTAGTGATACGCGAAGATCCTTCTCTTATTGCGGGAGTTGTTATCAATTTTGAGGATTTGATGGTAGATTTAAGTGCACTTGGCGCTTTAAAGGATTTGGAATCCTTTATCTCTGGAGGTATGTGATGTGCGGATAAATCCGGATGAGATATCCAAAGTTTTACTTGAGAAGATAGAGAATTTTGAACGAATTCCCAATCTAAAAGAAGTTGGCCATGTCGTTCAAATGGGAGACGGGATAGCCCATGTTTACGGACTTGAAAATGCGATGTATGGAGAACTTGTCAGATTTGACAAAGGGCAGATGGGCATGATAATGAGCCTCGAGATAGACAGCGTTGGCGTTGTTGTGCTTGGAGAATACAAGAATATAAAAGAAGGAGATCTCGTTGAAAGGACGGGAAGGGTCGTTGAGGTGCCGGTTGGCGATGAACTCATAGGGAGAGTGGTAGATCCTCTCGGTAAACCTCTCGACGGGGGACCGGCGATCACTTCCAAAAAGACAATGCCTATAGAAAGAAAGGCCGTTGGAATTATAGAAAGACAGCCTGTCAAGGTTCCTTTGCATACCGGTATAAAGGCAATAGACGCCATGATACCGATAGGAAGGGGACAGAGGGAACTCATAATAGGAGACAGGCAAACTGGAAAGACCGCGATAGCGATAGATACCATAATAAATCAAAAAAATCAGGGCGTTATTTGTGTTTATGTGGCAATAGGACAGAAAAACTCTGAGGTTGCAAGAACGATTGAAAAACTCAGGAAGACCGGCGCCATGAATTACACAACGGTTGTTGTCGCAAACGCAAGCGATCCGGCCGCTTTAAGGTACATTTCTCCCTATGCGGGAGCAACTATGGCCGAAGAATGGATGTTCTCGGGGAAGGATACGCTTGTCGTTTACGATGATCTGAGCAAGCATGCCGCTTCTTACAGAGAACTTGCCTTGCTTTTGAGAAGGCCTCCCGGAAGAGAGGCATACCCTGGCGATATTTTCTACACACATTCGAGGCTTTTAGAGAGATCTGCAAGGTTAAGCGATGAACTTGGAGGGGGATCGATGACGGCCCTTCCAATAATAGAAACTCAGGCAAATGACGTGAGTGCCTATATTCCTACGAATGTTATATCGATAACGGACGGTCAGATATATCTCGAATCATCTCTATTTTACGGTGGTTTTAGGCCTGCGATAAATGTAGGGCTTTCCGTTTCGCGTGTCGGAGGGTCGGCGCAGACTAAGGCCATTAAAAAGATCGCTGGCAACCTCAGGATAATGCTTGCCCAGTACAGGGAACTTGAAACCTTTGCCCAGTTCTCAACTGAACTCGATCCGTCGACGCAATCTCAAATAAAAAGGGGCCAGCATCTTATGGAGTTGCTCAAACAAGAACAATTCGCAACGATGCCTTTTGAAGAAGAAGCGGTCTCGATATATGCCGGTGTTAGAGGATATATCGATGATCTTCCTCTCGGAGAGGTTAAAAGGTTCGAAAAAGGTATGATTGAAAAGATGAAAAAAGAGACCAAAATTCTCGATAAGATACGTGAAAAAAAGGATATAGATGCCGAGACAGAGGAAGAATTGAAAAGATTCATCGAAGAGTTCAAGAAGAAATTCGGTGGTAGATAATGGGACGGGGAATGCAACTTGAGATAAAAAGAAAGATATCTTCCGTCAAATCTACAATGCACATGACGCGAGCCATGGAAATGGTTGCGACGGCAAGATTACAATTCTTGAGAAAAAATCTTAAAAATTTTTACGAATACGAAAGGACGCTCTCTTCCGTCTTCGAAAGAGTTACAGGCTCGATTGAGGATCTTGACGAGGTAAAAGATTTGATATGGAAAGAACCCTCAAAGGTCATGTTAGTCGTCATAACGGGCGATATGGGACTTTGCGGAACCTACAACGACGAGGTAATACAAAAAGCCTACGAAAGGGAGATATCTTTAGGCAAAAAGTTTGATTCCTTTTACGTTATAGGATCCAAGGCTTTCCGCAGGATGAAGTACGATGGAAAAAGAATAAAAAGATCCGTTTTAGAATCTTATTCAAGGCCTTTTTACGATGATGCTCAAAGCCTTTCGAATGAACTTTTGAGGATATACCAAAAAGGAGAGGTCGATTGCGTAGAGATAATCCACGGATACCCCAAAAATTCTCTGATTCAGGAGGTCAAAGACGAGATCTTTATACCTATAAAGATTGAAAAGAAAGATCATGAAAAATTTTACGATTTTGAACCGAGACCGGAAGAGATATTCAGAATGCTTGTACCGCAGTATTTCGGATCCAAAATTTACAGAATATTGCTTGAATCGAGAATATCCGAGCAAAATGCGAGGCAGAATGCCATGAGGAACGCGACCGAAAATGCCAAAAAACTGATAGACGATCTGACCTTACAGTACAACAAGATAAGGCAGTTCTACATAACGCAGGAAGTTATAGAAATAACGAATAGTGCGGAAGTTCTAAAGGGAGAGAATTGAAATGGATAAGGGAAGAATAGTCGGGGTTGTTGGACCGGTTGTAGATGTCAGGTTTTCTGGCGGTGAGATTCCAAATATACGCGATGCTTTGAAGGTCAAGGTTAAAGATAGAGAATTGTTGATGGAGGTAGAACAACTTGTAGGAGATGATATCGTAAGATGCATAGCCCTCGACTCGACAGAAGGGTTGAGCAGAGGGATGGAGGTAGAGAAGACCGGAGGCCCCATAACGGTTCCGGTCGGAAATGAAAATATGGGAAGGATCTTCAATCTTGCCGGAGAACCTATAGATAAAAAGGGCGAGGTCAAATCGAAAGAAAGATGGCCCATATACAGGGAACCACCTTCTCTCGAAGATCAAAACACAAAGGTTGAGATTCTCGAAACGGGCATAAAAGTTGTCGATCTTATAGCCCCATTTCCCAAAGGCGGAAAGATAGGTTTTTTTGGAGGAGCGGGCGTTGGAAAGACCGTCCTTGTCATGGAAATGATAAGGAATATCGCCATCGAGCATGGAGGATTTTCTATCTTTGCGGGAGTCGGTGAGAGGACAAGAGAGGGCAATGAACTTTGGAATGAGATGATAGAAAGTGGCGTTATGAATAACACCATTTTAGTCTTTGGCCAGATGAATGAACCACCCGGTGCGAGATTTCGTGTTGCGCTGAGTGCTTTAACGATGGCCGAATATTTTCGCGATGTGGAAGGAAGAGACGTTTTACTTTTCATAGACAATATCTTCAGATTTGTTCAGGCCGGATCGGAGGTTTCGGCCTTACTTGGAAGAATGCCATCGGCCGTTGGATACCAGCCCACGCTTGCGACAGATATGGGAGAACTTCAGGAAAGAATCACCTCTACCAAGCGCGGATCAATAACTTCCGTTCAGGCCATATACGTTCCGGCAGACGATATAACGGACCCTGCCCCTGCCACTACCTTTACGCATCTCGATGCGACGATAGTGCTTTCGAGACAGATCGCCGAACTCGGTCTTTATCCCGCAATGGATCCCCTTGAGTCTAATTCAAAATTGCTCGATCCTTCGATAGTTGGGGAAGAGCATTACACCGTTGCGAGGGAAGTTCAGAAGGTTTTGCAAAGGTACAAAGATCTCCAAGACATAATAGCAATACTTGGAATGGAAGAGTTGTCCGAAGAGGATAGACTTACAGTTCAAAGGGCGAGAAAAATTCAAAGGTTTTTAAGTCAACCTTTATTCGTCGCGGAACATTTCAACAACGTGAAGGGAGAGTATGTACCGATATCCGAGAATATACGTGGCTTCAAAGAGATTCTTGAGGGGAAGTACGATGATCTTCCGGAACAGGCCTTTTTGATGGTCGGAACGGTCGATCAGGCCGTCGAAAAGGCAAAAAAACTTTACGGGGATTGATATGTTCAGGTTAAAGATAATAACCCCGGAAAAGATCGCTTTTGACAAAGACGTCAAGTTCGTCGAATTCAGAACCGTCGATGGTGCCATGGGCACCTTGCAAAATAGGATTCCACTCTTTGCCGCTTTGGCAATAGCGGAACTCGAGATAGAAGAGGCGGATGGGAAGAGGACCTTTTTTGCCGTTCACGGTGGGATCGGGGAATTTTTCAACAATACCTTTACAATTCTTTCGGACGCTGCCGAAAGACCCGAAGAAATAGATGTTGAAAGGGCAAGAAGAAGTCTCGAACGTGCAAAGGTTGACATCGAGTCTGTTGAGGAAATAAGGAGAAAGGAACTTGAAATGAAAATTCAAAGGGCCCTTGTTAGGCTCAAAATCTCTGAAAAGAGGGAGAGGCGATAAGATTGAAAATCGCTATTTTAACGGGTGGAGGAGACTGTCCGGGTTTAAATGCCGTTATAAGGGGCATAGTTAAGGCAAAAAGAAATGAAGATGAGGTAATTGGATTCAAAAGAGGATGGGAAGGAGCGCTCAACAACGATTACGTGAGTCTCACAGAGGATGATGTTGAGGGTATACACCTGCTTGGTGGTACGATACTTGGCACATCGAGAACGAATCCTTTCAGCATCAAAGATGGTGAAAAGAGAATTTTAGAGAACTTTGAAAAAGACAAATTAGACGCCCTAATAGCAATAGGCGGTGATGACACTTTAAGCGTTGCGACGAAATTTTGTGGACTTGGTTTGAAAATCGTTGGGGTTCCTAAGACGATAGACAATGACGTCTCCAATACGGATTACACCTTTGGATTTCATACCGCTGTCAATGTCGGAGCAGACGCAATAGACAGGCTTCAGTCAACTGCCAAGTCACATGGGCGTATAATGTTAGTGGAACTCATGGGACGGGATGCAGGATGGATAACTCTTGAAGCAGGCCTTGCCGCGGGAGCGCACCTTATATTGATACCTGAATTTCCAAGGACTATAGACGAGATAATAGAAATACTTGTCAAAAGAATGAAGGCAAAGGGATATGCCGTTGTCGCCGTTGCGGAAGGGTTTAAACCAACCGATCTCGAGAGTGCCATTGGTGATAAATCAACGATAGATCCATTTGGACACATAAAACTTGGCGGTATAGCGCATTATCTGTCTGAGGTTATAGAAGAAAGGACGGGTTATGAGACGAGATCTGTCGTTCTTGGACACCTTTTAAGAGGTGGCACACCAACGGCTTTTGACAGGATTCTTGGCACAAGATACGGTGTTGAGGCGATGAAACTCGTTCAAAAGGAAGACTTTGGAAGAATGGTCGCCTTAAGTGGAAACAACATAATTTCCATCCCGATAGAATACGGGGTAACGACGAAAAAACTCGTTCCATTTGAATATTATAAACTTGCGGAGATGTTTTTTGGATGATTGGAGAACATCCTTACGTTAAGTGGGCAATAAGGGTTATAGAGTCGAAGATAAAAGAGGGAAAGGATATTGAGCCAGATCCTAAAATTACTCCCGCCGATTTATTTCAAAAAAGGGCCGGTGCCTTTGTGACCCTTCACACGATCGATGGGGATCTAAGAGGGTGTATAGGCACATTTTTGCCCACGACTGCCGACCTTGCACATGAAATAGCGCAAAATGCCATCGCGGCGGCCCTTGAAGATCCGAGATTTGAGCCGGTCAGCGCCGATGAACTCGATAAAATAGTCGTAAGTGTCGATGTTTTATCGACTCCTGAGGAAATTAGATCTGAAAGTGAATTAGATCCTAAAAAATATGGTATTATCGTTGAAAGTGGATGGCGAAGAGGATTATTACTTCCCGACCTTGAGGGCGTTGATACGGTGGATGAGCAGATAAGAATAGCGATGGCCAAGGCGGGAATAAGAAAATACGATAAAATTTATAGGTTCACCGTTCAAAGATATCATTGATCGGGGGCAAAAATATGGAAGTCAAACAAGCGGAAGAGTTATCGAAGATGCTTTCGACTCTTGATGGAGTCATGAAGGCGAAGGTTGTGGTCGATCCGGAAAGTGGAGAACTCACGGAAGTTCACATTCTCGCTTACGGAGACAAAAACCCGAAGCAGATTGTGAGAGACGTCGAGACCGCCATACTGACAGTTGCAGGGGAGAGAATAGACAGAAGAATAATAAGTATAGCGCAAATAGGGGGAAATGAAGGCAGTGAAAATCCATCCTTTAAGGTTGAGTCCGCAGGTCTTTCGGAAGACGGTAGCGAAATAGAAGTTGGAGTTGGGATAAGTTTTGGTTTATCTTCCAAAGAATCAAAGAAACGTGGTATAAAGTCTTTCAAAAATGTGCTTAAACTTGCCGGTGAAGCGGCCATGGAAGCGATGGAGAGCGTATCTGATTCCAAATTGAAGTTTTCTCTCGATGAGATAAGAGAGGTTACGATAGAAGACAGGAAGTTCTTCATAGGGACCATGACAGTTATATCCGGCGCCGGCATGACGCGCGAACTCGTCTTTGCCGGCAAGATAGAGTTCAATTCGGTTAGAGACGTTGCGGAGGCAATTATCGAAAAGGTAAATGCCTCTGGCCTAAAGTTTTAAAGAGGTGATTTGATTGGCAAAAGTTTACGTCATTACGTCCGGCAAAGGAGGGGTCGGTAAGACAACTCTTACGGCCAACCTTGGGACTATAATGGCCTCTAAAGGAGACAGGGTTGCCCTCATAGATGCCGACATAGGGATGAAAAATCTTGACGTCGTTTTGGGCCTTGAAAATAGAATCGTCTACACGAGTATGGATGTCGTAAACGGAAAGGTAGACGTATTCGATGCGCTTGTCAGACACAAGCAATTGAAGAATTTGAGCCTTTTGCCGGCATCTCAGGTTGCGACCAAAGAGATGATATCGCCGGACGACATGAAAAAAATAGTGTCTCAAATCTCGGAAAAATTCGATTACATATTCATAGATTGTCCCGCTGGCATAGAGAGAGGTTTTAGGAATGCCGTCGCTCCTGCCGAAGAGGCGATTGTGGTTACAACGCCCGAATTGCCCGCTATAACGGATGCGGACAGGGTTATAGGACTTCTTGAGAATATGAATTTTGAAGATTCGAAAATACATCTTATAATCAACAGGTTTAAACCGCACATGGTAAGACATGGAGATATGCTAACGGTTGATGACATAAAGTCTGCCCTTTCCATCGATATAATAGGGATCGTTCCCGATTCTGAAGACGTTATTGTTGCAACAAACAAGGGGATTCCTCTCGCTTTAATGGATGGAAAGGATAAAATGGGAAAGATACTCGAGGGAATTGTTCTGAGACTTAAAGGAGAAGATGTTCCAATCCCGACTCTCGAAGAACTTGAGGAAAAGCAAAGTTGGTGGAAAAATTTCAGAAATCTTTTCAAGCGGGATTGAGGAGATGATCCGGTATGGGCTTTTTTGATTTCTTCAGAAAAAGAAAAGATGGCACGGATAAAGAATCGGCGAGAGAGTCTGCAAAGGAAAGGCTCGATACGCTTGTTGGATCTGGAAGAAGGTTCGTCTACAGAATAGACGAGTTTGAGGATAAGGCTGATCTTGAAAGAAAGACAGAGGAAATAAAGAAGAAGATCCAGCAGGAGGCTTTGGAACTCTTCAAAACAGACGCGGACAAGATCAAGATAGTTGTCGAAGAACACAATGGTTACGTTATAATAATAACGAACATAAACTTTGAATGAAATGATCGAGATAAGCATAAATAGTTCGAAACATTTTGAAATGATAGACATAACGGAAGAAGTCCGAAAGGTAGTTAGAAATAGCGGGATAAAGGAAGGTATATGCTTCCTTTATGTGCCTCATACGACGGCAGGCATAACCGTTAACGAAGATGCCGATCCTGCTGTCAGGAATGATTTAATTTCATTTTTTCAAAAACTCGTCCCGTGGAATGGCGATTATTCACATATGGAAGGAAATTCTGCCGCCCATATTCTTTCGACCCTTGTGGGAGTGAGAATGGAAATTCCGGTAGAGGAAGGGAACCTTCACCTTGGAAGGTGGCAGGGTGTATTTTTTTGCGAATTCGATGGGCCAAGAAGGAGAAATGTTGAGGTTACGATAATGGAGGTGGGGAAATGAAAAAAGCGCTCTCATTCATTTTACTTTTTATCCCTGTCCTAACTTTCGCGATATCCTTTCCTTACGGATCGGTCATGAATTTCAATCCGGCATACATGGTCTACAACAAAAACTGGTCCATCTCTTACGAGATGTATTTTGCGAAGAATGAATCTGACATTTTGATCTTCCAGCCATTCAAAGATGGTTTTGCCGGGAAGATAGGTCTTTACACGTCTGGGGCGACAAGTGGCGTCGCGTATTCCGTGGCAACGAGGGCCGGTAATTTGAATATCGGATCTGATTTTTTGATCTCCAATTATGGCACAGATCTTTCCGTTACTTTGGGACTTGGAATGGTTGAGCAAATCTCGCAAAATTTCGATCTGTCCGTTAGAATGCCACAAATACTCACATATACCTATCAAAAAGGCATATCTGTTTATCCAAACTTCGAGGCAGGAATCAATTTTCTTAACGCTTACTGGAGTACAGGAGCCTTTATCTCGATAGGCCAGATGGTCAGTGGTGGTATGATCGCTAACATATCCCTTTTCAATTTTCAAATTCTCGCAAGACTAAGTGGTGGATACATTCCGCAAATTCCTTCTTTGAGTCAGAATGCTTTTGACCTTAACGTGGAAAGTTCGATAGGATCGATAAGTTTTGCATACCTGTACCGAAACGCATGGGGAACTTATAATCCAGAACAATTAAATGGATTCAGAGTGTCTGCACAATGGTGATGTGAATGATAGATAGAACTAAGATATACGTTGCCGCCGGAAAGGGTGGCAACGGGATTGTTAGTTTCAGAAGAGAAAAATTCGTTCCAAAGGGCGGGCCGGATGGAGGAGACGGAGGAAATGGTGGCAGCGTTATCATCGAGGCAACCTCTTCTATGAGCACTTTGAGCGATTTCAAGTACAAAAAACATTTTAGAGCCGAGTCCGGAGAGAATGGTAAGGGTTCCAACATGACAGGCAAATCCGGTGAAGACCTTGTGATAAAGGTGCCGGTAGGTACAATTTTAAAGATAAACGGAAGGATAGTTGCCGATCTCAGCGAAGACAAAAAGCGCTTTGTCATCGCAAAGGGAGGAAGAGGAGGAAGAGGCAACGCCCATTTTGCCACACCGACAAGACAGGCGCCTACCATAGCGGAAAATGGGGAAGATGGAGAGGCATACGAGGTTGAATTGGAATTGAAATTGCTTGCCGATGTTGGGCTCGTTGGCCTGCCGAATGTTGGAAAATCTTCATTGATTGCCGCGATGACGAATGCGCGTCCAAAGATCGCCGATTATCCTTTTACGACTCTCGATCCCGTTCTCGGCAAGGTTGAAATGGGACGAGGCAAATCTTACGTTATCGTCGATATACCGGGTCTCATAGAAGGAGCCCATGAAGGGAAGGGGCTTGGAGACGAATTCTTAAAGCATGCCGAGCGCACCAAAGTAATCGCGCACGTCTTAAGCCTTACAAGTGACAGTATAGTCGAAGATTATCAAAAGATAAAAGAAGAGATGAAACTTTACAGTCCGAATTTTGAAAAAAAGGGAGAGATCGTAGTTCTTAACAAATCAGATCTTGTCGATGAAAAAGTCGCAAGGATGGCAAAAGAAAAGTTCAAAGATAAGAAGGTCTTCGTCGTTTCTGCGATGACCGGATCAGGTTTGGAAGATCTGAAAAAGGCACTTTACTACGAAATACAAAAATTGCCTGCGACCGAATTTAGAATAGAGGAATTTCCGGAAAAGCCGGTAGAATTGCCGATTTTCGTTGAAAAAGCAGGGGATACCTTCGTTGTTAGAGGTAGTGAGGTTGAGAAACTCTTGAAAAAGTACCAGATAAATCAAAAAGATGGCATGGAAATCTTAATGAAAAAACTTGAAGACCTTGGTCTTGAAAGACAATTGATCAAGGCCGGAATAAAAGATGGAGATACCGTCGTGATAGGCGAGATGGAGTTTGAATTTTACAGATGATAGGGATTTACGGAGGCACCTTCGATCCGGTTCACAATGGTCATCTCATAATCGTGAATGGCATTCTCGAGATGACCAAATTGGAAAAGATAATCATCATGCCGACAAGAATTCCCCCGCACAAAAAAGGCAAGGTATCGGCAGATTTTGAAAGACGTCTAAGGTGGGCAAAGATCGCCTTTGATGAAATAGAAAATGTGGAAATATCCGATTTTGAAAATAAACCGGATATTTCATACACTGTGGATACGATTAGACATTTCAACAAAATTCACGGGAAGATCGCCTACATAATGGGAGAGGACAGTTTTGTTAATATAGACAAATGGTACATGTACGAAGAGATAGTGAGATCCGCAAAAATTTACGTCTACCCCCGATATTGCGACAGATCAAAGACTCTCTCGATGATCGAGAAATTCAAGATGTACGATGTGAATTTCCTTCCTCTGCCAATAATCGAGATATCTTCCACTGTCATAAGAGAAAGGGCCGAAAAAGGACTTTCTCTAAAAGGATATGTTCCCGATGAGATCGAGAAGGAAATCTTCGAATTTTACTCCAAAATTTGAATTATTTTCCCATGCCCTCCCCTATTTCTCCGGCATAGACTACGGCAAGAAGTGTCTGAATTAATTCATCGTAAAAATCAGTCTTGAAAGTCACTGTTGTGCCACTGATACGCTTTACTCCGGGAATGAGTACCGCCTCATCTGCCATCGCAGTGGATTTGAAACTTATCTCAACCTTATACGGAGGAATTATTTTGTAAGGCTTTACGGACATTTTAAAGGTTCTTAAGAGTGCTTCCTTTGTACCTTCGATGATCTCCCTTTTCAAAAGATTTTTAGGTTTCATTACAGCGGCGAACTTGCTAAGGCCGTGTTTTGTCTCTATGAGTACACTCTGAGGCATTTCCACTTTTAATTCTTCGACGAGTGCGTGATCGCCTATGATCATCGATACTGGCACATCGTAATTTCCTGCAAACGCGGCATTTATCGTCGATTCACTCATGTGCTTTCCATTTATCTTTATTTCGTAAACGTCAGTTGAGTAGGTATGATCCATCGTGCCTTTCATGGATCCAACACCGGCATGGTATCCTACAAAGAAAACTGTCGAAAAACTCGCATCGAGACCTGTCATCATGTAATAGTCTCTCAGGCCACCGCTTATGAGATATATCCTGTCATCCTTTTCGGTGAAATCGTAGGAGAGATTTTCTCCCTTTGAATGTGAATCACAGATGAGTATTTGTTCGATCTTGGGATTGAGATCCGATGATTTTATTCCATCGACTATCCACGTTAGAGTCTCGGCCATGTATTTACCGAGGTATCTTGGATCCTTTTCCTCGACCTGATGCCATGAATTTATCCCCGGCAGTCCTTCCATGTCAGTCGAAATGAAGATCTTCATTATCAAACCTCCTTCTACATTTGAATTGCCCCACCAATCATTTCTTTTTCTTTGTAAAAGGCTATGACCTGACCGGCAACGGGAATGGCCTTTTCGTAAAATAAAACGCTTTTCTCTTCGGGATCGAGACGACAATTTATCAATGGACCCGTGCTTCTCAATTTGCACATGCAATCGAATGGTTCGTGCAAATCGTACAAAAGGTTAAGATCATCGATCTTTATCTTTTCCTTTACCAGATCGCTTTTATCTCCAACGATCACGGTATTTGTGGCCGGATCGACTCCGACGACGTAAATCCTTTTTCCGGCCGCAATCCCCACCCCTTTTCTCTGACCTTTTGCGTATATCTGGTAACCTTCATGAGTGCCTATGACATTTCCGTGCACATCTTTTATCGGACCTGACTTGACTGAGATCCCTTCATTTTCGAAAAAACTTTTGAGATTTCCGTCTGGAATAAAGCACACATCCTGACTATCGGGCTTTGTCCCGACGATTAGATCGTTTTCTACGGCTATTTTCCTTACCTCTTCCTTTTTCATCCCTCCGACCGGCAATATCAATTTTTTGAGTGTATCTTTTGTAAGAAGTGAAAGAAAGTAGGACTGATCTTTTTTGGGATCCGATCCCATGTAGATTTTTCCATCCTTTACAAAAGCGTAATGACCCGTTGCGAATAGTTCAACTCCAAGATCTTTTCCGATCTTGTCAAGGGCCCAGAATTTCATCTTTTTGTTACACCAAACGCATGGATTTGGAGTTATTCCCATCTGATAACCTTTTATGAAATCCTTTATTATCCTTTCTCTAAACTCGGCTTTCAAATCCATTATCTTGATCGGTACGTCTATTTTTTTTGCGATCTTGATCGCGTCATGTGTATCGTCAGGACTACAGCATACCTTATGGTTCAGGGAATATTTCGAAAAGAACAGATCGTCTTCCATTTTGAAATGAACTCCTATGACTTCGTACCCTTCCCTTTTCAACAAAAAGGCACTTACAGCGCTATCTACGCCTCCACTCATTGCAACTAAAATTTTCAACTTTTCACCTCAAATCAGATCGCGATCTTGATTTTTGTTTTTTAATCATGATATAATCTTTATGTAACAATTTTTAATCGCGCTTTCTTTTATGTAAAAATGTGTCCAGTGTGTGGATCATTTCTATTTTACAATATCTGGAGTGAATATGGGCCATTTCATTAATCAAAAACTCAAATTGAAAAACACGCTCTTTCTCAGCAACAAAATGTTGCTTTCTTTGAAACTACTGAACATGAATATCATCGACCTCGAAGAAGAGATAGAAAAGATCGCGCAGGAAAACCCTTTTATAGAATTCGAAGTATTTTCCAATTTAAATTTCGTAAGAAAAAGGGAAAATGAAGAGGAATACGATATAGACAATTACGAGGTCGAAAATCGTTCTTTGAAATCGCATTTACTCGATCAATTTTATCTTATGGATTTCACAAAAGAGGAAGAAGGGATCTTCCTTTATTTGATTGAAATGATAGACGATCGAGGCTTTATAAAGGCTGGAATCGATGAGATTGCAAAAGATTTGAAAGTCGATCCCCGACAGGTTGAAAAGATGATCGAAATTCTTAAATCTCTCGATCCGCCCGGTATCGGAAGCAGGGACATTAAAGAGGCGCTCCTTGCACAGACCGATGATCCAAAATTACGCGCGCTTATAAACCTACTCGAACTTCTTGAAAAGGATCCCGCCGAGGCCTTGGCAAAGTCGGGAATGGAAAGGGAAGAATTTCAGGAAACGTTAGAGAAATTGAAGGGGTTAAATCCGTATCCGGCAAATGGATTTTACGAATCTTTGTACACGCAGTACGTTGAACCTGACATTTTTATCTCTAAAGGAGATAACGGATTTGAGGCTTATGTCAACGAAAGGATCGAAATAAGATTTGCAGATTTAGAACTTTACGAAAAGATGATTGAAAGCGGGGACAAAAAGCAAATGGAGTTTGCGAAATTGAAATACGATCAGGCAAAGAACTTGATAGAATCCTTTGTCAAAAGAAGAGAGACTCTGATCAAATTCGGCCAGATCATCGCAAAAAAGGAAGAGGAATTTTTTAATGGTGGAAAGTTAGTTCCGCTGAAAGTTGGATGGATTGCAAATGAAATCGGGGTAAATCCATCGACTGTAACAAGGATTATCTCTTCAAAGTACGTTAAAACTCCAAATGGAATATATCCTTTGAAGTATTTCTTCGAAAGGTTTATATACAAAAATGAAGACAAAGAAATATCAAGGGAAGAGGTTAAAGAAAAGATCGCCCGGTACGTAAAGGAAGAAGACAAGAATTCACCTTTATCGGACTTTGAGATTCAAAAGAAACTCAAGGAGGAAGGCATCGATCTTAGCAGAAGAGTCGTCGCAAAGTACAGAGAAGAACTTGGAATTCCGAGTTCATCCAGAAGAAGGCTAAAGTCAACACCCACATCTTAGAGATGGGAACTTGTAAAAGCCCTTGAGAAATGTTTCATATGTGGTCTTCGAACTGAAAAAGTTAGATTGGAAAGTGCAAAAACATTGTTGATAGAAAGGCAGGTAAGGTGGTACCCTCCGACAGATCGGAGTATTATTGCCACAAAGGCGATGAAAGCAGTCATTTTTGCGGGAGGAGATTACAAATTTCCGCCTTTTTACGAAGAGATTTTGAAATTTTTCGATCTAAAGATAGCCGCCGATTCCGGTGCGAACTTTTTAACCTCCCTTGGGATATTGCCGGATATCTTAATAGGGGACATGGATTCTATAGAAAAAGAGACGCTCGATCTGTGTCAGACCAAAGGTGTGACGATCGTAAGATTTCCTCCCGAAAAAGATGAGATAGACACCGAACTTGCCCTTATTGAGGCAGAGAAGAATGGTGCAAATGCGTTTTTCATAGCGGGTGCCTTTGGTACAAGGCTCGATCAAACCCTCGGAGTTTTCAGACTGATGGAACGTTTTAAGGCAAGTATCACATTCAACGAAGATCTGTGTGCATTTGTTATAGATCGACCTCTTTATCTTGAAAGTTGTGCCGGAGAAAGGTGGTCTGTCATTCCACTTCAAAGAGATGTTGAAGGTGTCTCGTTGAAGGGGTTTAAATACAATCTCGACAGAAAGAAAATGGAATATCTCAGACCATACGGTATAAGTAACGAATCGGCAGGAAAAGAGGTTTTTATAGATCCCGGGAATGGGAGGTTGCTTGTCTTCAGATACCATTCAAGAAATGTTGGATGGATAGATGAACTTTATTCCAAATTAAAATAGAGGTGAGGTAAGGTGAAGGAAGAGAAAACGATCCGTCAGTTGAAAAAAGAGGCCATGTCTCTGAGAATCAAGGGTTATTACAACATGACGAAGGCCGAACTTGCCGAGGCCATTTCCAAAAGAAAGATGGAACTTGCGAAAAAGATGCGCGAGATCGATAAGATGGAGATTGAAGAATTGAGAGGTCTTTCCAAAGAGTTCAATCTAAAGATTCCTTGGAAATCGACAAGGGCCAATTTTGTTAAGAAGTTAAAGGAATTTTT
Organism: Athalassotoga saccharophila; assembly: GCF_009936215.1. GTDB lineage: Bacteria > Thermotogota > Thermotogae > Mesoaciditogales > Mesoaciditogaceae > Athalassotoga > Athalassotoga saccharophila. Next base: position 734,667 of record NZ_AP019551.1, read on the forward strand.
TGAAAGTTTAAAATTGGGTCAGGAAATCGAAAAAACTCCACCGTCCATCTCCTCAATGTCCGTTTATGAAGAAAAGATCACAGTTGTTCCAAAGCAATCTCTTCCTTCCACTTATTACAAAGACAAGTTCGTTGGTCTCGAGGTCAATCAAAACTGGATCCATTTTTACTGGGACTTTTCCCCTCAAACGTACGAGATCATCAAAAACCATCCTCATGTCGTTTTAAGAATCTACGATGTCACCTACATAGAATTCAACGGTACAAATGCTCACAGAACCTTTGAAATGGAAATAGATGAAAAGATGAGAAAATATTACGTTTACGTGCCTCAGCCCGGGGCGGATTATCTTGCGGAGATAGGATACAGAGAGAATGAAAGATTCATTCCGATCTTGAGATCAAATCTCGTCTCAACGCCTCCTTCGATGCCGAGAATGGCGCAGATGGAGTTGTGGATGGACCTCAGAACAAAACGGAAATTCACAGAAATTGGTCCATCGAGAAAGATCTTAAGAATAGAAAAACTTACAGGTTCGGCATCGTTGCCAACAAGTGGTGCAAGATCGGGCGGAGGATCATTCTTTTTCCTTAGCGGGAGGCGAGGATCTTGAAAGGGAAGATAATTTTGATGCTTCATGCCCACCTGCCTTACGTTAATCATCCAGATCATCCTTACTTTCTCGAAGAAAACTGGCTTTTCGAGGCTATAACGGAGACTTACATACCGCTTTTGATGGCCTTCGAGAGATTGAGAGATGAAAATGTCCCATTTGGCATAACGGTATCGGTAAGCCCTCCACTCATAGAAATGATGGCCGACCGTACCCTTATGGACAAGTACAAAAGGCATCTTCAGTCTTTGATAGAACTTGCCAAAAAAGAGGTCTCTTTGACAAAGAACGAAGAGCCTTTGAAGCACAAAATGGCGTTGAAATACCTTGAAGATTTTGAATCCTACCTTTCCTTTTTCGAAAGATATGGAAATTTGATAAACGCATTCAAAGAGTCTGCAAAGGACGGAAATGTTCAACTTATAACCTGTAACGCAACGCACGGATTTCTGCCACTTATGAAGGTTAACCCAAGGGCAGTCCATGCCCAGATTGCGATCGGCGTTAAGGCGTTCGAGGAAAGGTTTAAAATGCATCCAAATGGCATGTGGCTTGCCGAATCTGGTTATTATCCCGGCCTCGACAATGAACTCGCCGATCAAAATCTCAAGTTCTTCTTTGTCGATTCTCACGCTCTTTGGTATGCCGATATTCCGCCACATTACGATGTTTACAGGCCTGTTATGACTCCGTCTGGCGTTTTCGTTTTTGCAAGAGATCCGGAATCGAGCGAACAGATATGGTCTGCCCAGTTGGGATACCCCGGAGACTGGAATTACAGGGAATTTTACAGGGATATAGGATTCGATAGGCCATTCGATTACGTAAGACCTTACATAGATCCTTCGGGCGTCAGAACGAATACGGGCATAAAGTACCACAAAATAACGGGCAACGTATCTCTTGGAGATAAGGAGTTGTACGATCCGGATGTTGGAATTCAGATAGCCCTAAGGCACGCAAAGGATTTTGCACAAAAAAAGGCATTACAGATAAAAAGGTTGAAAGACCAGATGGGAATCGATCCCGTTATAGTTGCCCCATTTGATGCCGAACTTTTTGGACACTGGTGGTACGAAGGGCCTAAGTTTCTCGAATTTTTCCTTAAAGAATCTTCCGGTTCAGAAATTTTTGAGACTTCAACTCCTGACAGGGTTATAAACTCTATCGATGAGGTACAAATTTTAACGCCGGCCCAGTCAAGTTGGGGTGCAAATGGATACAACGAAACGTGGATTAACGGATCGAATGACTGGATATACCCGCATCTTCACGAAGCCGAAAGCAGAATGACAGAACTTGCAAACGAATATTACCATACCTCCGATCCTCTTTACATACGCGCTTTGAACATGTGTGCAAGGGAACTTTTACTTGCAGAATCAAGCGATTGGGCCTTTATAATGACAACGGGCACCTCCGTTGAATATGCAGTTAACAGAACTAACACACATTTATCACGTTTTCTTGAGATATATGATGCAATAAAGTCGCATAATATAGATGAGAGATCAATAGAGCTTTATGAATGGCTCGATCCGATTTTTCCTTACGTAGATTACAGGGTTTATGCGTAACCCTGTTTTTGGTGTGAGGAAAAAAATAAAAAGATCAGGAGGTTAAAATGGCAAAGAAAATGAGTACCATGGATGGTAATACCGCTGCAGCCCATGTAGCGTACGCTTTTACAGAGGTTGCAACGATATACCCTATAACACCATCCTCTCCTATGGCCGAACTCACAGATCTTTGGTCTGCCCAGGGGAGAAAAAATATTTTCGGCCAGAGAGTGAATGTAGTTGAGATGCAGTCTGAAGGTGGAGCCGCAGGAGCAATGCACGGCGCACTGGTCGCGGGTTCTCTTGCCACTACCTATACCGCTTCGCAGGGATTACTTTTGATGATACCGAATATTTACAAGATGGCGGGTGAACTTTTGCCCGGTGTATTCCACGTTGCCGCAAGAACCATCGCAGCCCATGCGCTTTCTATATTCGGCGATCATTCTGATGTCATGGCCGTAAGGCAAACCGGTGCGGCTCTTCTCGCTTCAGGAAGCGTTCAGGAAGTTATGGACCTTGGAAGCATAGCCCATCTTTCCGCCATAAGATCGAGAATACCATTTATTCATTTCTTTGATGGCTTTAGAACGTCTCACGAAATTCAGAAGATAGAGGTACTCGACTACGATGTTTTGGCGAACCTTCTTGACAGGAATGCTCTAAAGGCATTCAAGGACATGGCGTTGAATCCTGAACATCCCAAGACGATGGGAACTGCCCAAAATCCCGATATATTCTTTCAGGCAAAAGAAGCATCAAACAGATTTTACATGGCCGTACCGGATATTGTGGCCGAGTACATGAAAAGCATCTCAGAGATAACCGGAAGAGAATACAGACCTTTTAATTATTACGGAGATCCAGATGCCGATCGTGTCATAGTTGCGATGGGATCGGTTACAGAAACGATTTCTGAAGTCGTTGATTATTTGAATTCAAAAGGTCAGCGAGTTGGAGTCATAAAGGTTCATCTCTACAGACCTTTCTCCGAGAAATACTTCTTTGATGTTCTTCCCAAAAATGTTAAGAAAATAGCGGTTCTTGATAGAACAAAAGAGTCCGGCGCTTTGGGTGAGCCTCTGTACGAGGATGTCAGAACGTTGTTCTACGGTAGATCAAATGCTCCTCTTATCGTTGGAGGACGTTACGGTTTGAGTTCGAAAGATACGACGCCTGCCCAGATAAAGGCCGTCTTCGATAATTTGGAAGAGAAGACCCCGAAGAATTGGTTTACAATAGGCATCGTTGATGATGTCACGAACACTTCTTTGCCCGTTAAAGAGAAGATAAATACCACAGCGGAAGGAACTATAAGGTGCAAATTCTGGGGTTATGGATCCGATGGAACTGTTGGCGCCAACAAGGAAGCCATAAAGATCATTGGAGACAACACCGACATGTACGCGCAGGGATATTTCGCGTACGATTCCCACAAGTCCGGTGGAGTAACTATTTCACATTTGAGATTTGGAAAGAAACCTATAAGATCGACATACCTTATAGAAGAGGCTGATTACGTGGCATGCCATAAACAATCTTACGTATACCAGTACGATATACTCGATGGCCTTAAAAAAGGTGGCACCTTTGTCCTTAACACGATATGGTCAGAGTCAGATCTCGACAATAAACTGCCGGGAAAAATGAAGAAGTATATTGCTCAAAATAACATAAATTTCTACATAATAGACGCAACTCATATCGCAATGGACATAGGTCTTGGTGGAAGGATAAACATGATAATGCAGGCGGCCTTTTTCAAACTCACGAATGTTATTCCAATAGAAGATGCAGTCAAGTATTTAAAAGAAGCGATAGTCCATGCTTACGGTTCCAAGGGAGAAAAGGTCGTCGAAATGAATTACAAAGCCGTCGATAAGGGAATAAATGCGCTCGTCAAGGTTAAAGTGCCCGATTCTTGGAAGAATGCAAAAGATGATGAAAATATGCCTACCCTTCCCGAAAGACCTGATTTTGTCAAAAAAATAGCCGATGTAATGAACAGACAGGAAGGAGACAAATTGCCGGTTTCTGCATTCTTGGGACGTGAAAATGGAGAATTCCCGCAGGGGACGGCAGCCTATGAAAAGCGTGGAATAGCCGTTGAGGTACCCGAATGGCAACCCGACACCTGCATTCAGTGTAACCAGTGCGCCTTTGCTTGCCCTCACGCCGTCATAAGGCCATTCTTACTTGACGATGAGGAGGTCAAGAAGGCACCAAAAGGCTTTGTCACAAAGAAGGCGACTGGCAAGGGGCTCGAAGGTCTTCAGTACAGAATTCAGATCTCCCCGCTCGATTGTACCGGATGCGGTGTTTGCGTAGACGTATGTCCAACTCCAAAGAAGTCTCTTGTCATGAAACCTCTCGAAGATCAGGAAAAGGAAATTCCTAACTGGGACTTTGCCATAAAAGAAATATCGGACAAATCGGATCGTGTCCCTCTCGACACGATAAGGGGAAGCCAGTTTGCAAGGCCATTGCTTGAGTTCTCCGGTGCGTGTGCCGGATGCGGTGAGACGCCTTACGCTAAACTCGTTACCCAGTTATTCGGAGACAGGATGATAATCGCAAATGCGACGGGATGTTCATCTATATGGGGCGCATCCGCACCTTCGACTCCTTACACGGTTAACGCCGAGGGAAAGGGTCCTGCGTGGGCCAATTCACTCTTCGAGGATAATGCCGAATACGCGTTCGGTATGGCACTCTCGGTTAAATACGCAAGAAACAGACTTGCGGATTTGATGAATGAACTCATAACTTTAAATATACCGCAGGAATTGAAAGCACCTTTCAAAGAATGGCTTGACGGAAAGGATGATGCGAGAAATTCAAAGGCCGCAACTCTCAAGATTTTGAAGGTGCTCGATGCAAAGGTTGACAACAAAAGGGCAATGGAAATTTTGAAAGAAATAAAGGAAAGAAGGGATATGCTCGTTAAAAAGTCCGTCTGGGCCTTTGGAGGAGACGGATGGGCATACGATATAGGGTACGGCGGTCTCGATCACATACTTGCCTCCGGTGAGGATATAAACGTACTTGTCTTTGATACCGAAGTTTACTCTAACACTGGAGGTCAGGCATCCAAATCCACTCCAGAAGCGGCTGTCGCGCAATTCGCGGCCTCCGGAAAGAAGACGTCCAAAAAAGATCTTGGAAGGATGGCTATGACATACGGATACGTTTACGTGGCCCAAGTCGCAATGGGTGCGAATATGAACCAGACTCTCAAGGCATTTTTGGAAGCAGAAAGTTATCCGGGTCCTTCTCTGATAATCGCTTATTCTCCATGCATAAATCACGGAATAAAGGCCGGCATGGGAAAAATGGCAGAACAGGAAAAGCGTGCCGTCGAATCTGGATACTGGCATCTTTACAGGTACAATCCACTGCTTCGAAAGGAAGGAAAGAACCCATTTGTCCTTGATTCAAAGGAACCAAAGGCTTCATTCGAAGATTTCCTCATGAGCGAGGTAAGGTACTCCTCACTTAAGATCACCTTCCCGGAGATCGCCGATCAACTCTTCAAAATGGCAGCCGAACAGGCAAGAGAGAAGTACGAAATTTACAAGAAATTGAGCGAGGAGGCGTTATGATGAATGCCATAGATTACGCCTTAAAGATGGAGTTGGATGGAAAAGCCTTTTACGAAAAGCAATCCAAAGAGAGCAAAGATTTACGAATAAAGCAAATCTTTGACATGCTCGCGCGCGATGAACAGAGACATTACGACATAATAAATGATTTCAAAAAATCATCTTACAATTACAAAGGTACAGACACCTTTAAAACCACGAAGAATTTATTTTCGGAGATGATGAACAAGAAGGAGAATTTCAAAACAGACGTTAACGTCTTCGATATATACAAACAGGCAATAGAGATGGAAAAGAAAAGTGTCGATCTGTACCTTAACGAGGCAAAGAAATCGACGAACAAGGACGAAAAAGAGATTCTTTTGAAATTGTCCGAAGAAGAAAAAAAGCATCAAACGATACTTGAAAATCTCATGGAATTCATAAGAAAGGGAGAAGAATGGGTTGAATCACCCGAGTTTTCCCATCTTGATGAGTTCGATAAATTTTCCCAAAGAGACAAGTATTGAAATGTGGTAAAATAGAACGGATCGAAGGATCCGTTCTATTTTTTTTGATGGGGGAAAAGATGAGCGAGAAATCGAGAAGATTTGTGGCTGAATGGCTCTTCAATCATGAACCTGAATTTGTCGTGATAAATTCGAAAGATTCCGTCGAATTCTTCAGATATCCGCGAAGAATTAGTTTGAAATTCAACGGTACGAATTACGATTTTTCCGTCGAATCTGATTCTGAAAGATTTGAAGTGGAGATAGGAAATGACTTCACGGCCCTCTGTCCGGATAAATACAAGGAAAGTTCTCTACTCATAGTTGATTCGGTTATCTCCGTAGAAATGGTCGAACGTTTTGAGAGGTAGAAATGATTTCCATAGGTGAGGACATATTCGTCACGGAAAATCCTAACGGAGCGTCTAATGCCGGTGTTGTGATAGGAAAAAAGGGAATTATCGTCGTCGATTCGACCTTCTTTCCATCAAAGACCGTTAGATTGATGGATTTCATCTCTTCGATCTCATCAAAAACAATTCTGTACGTTGTAAACACGCATTATCATCTTGATCATACTCTCGGTAATTGTGCCATAGAAGCGCCGGTCATCTCGAGTAAGATGACAAAGGATTATTTAGAGCGAATAGATTTCGAAAAATTTCGATCCTCACTTGAACCCATCATTCAGAAGGAATTAAAGGATGCCAGTATAGTCTTTCCCTCGATTACCTTTAACAAGAGGATGACCGTGGATCTTGGAAACAAAAAGATTGAGATTCTGCGCGTTGGAGGCCACACACCCGATTCTTCGATAATCAAGGTTTGGCCCAACGGAGTATGTTTTTGTGGCGATTTGCTTTTTTCTGGCTACCATGCGGAAATAACCTCTGAATCTGATATGGATTCGTGGATAAAGGCCCTTGGTAAGTTAAAGAATGAAAATTTGAGGTGGTTTGTCCCGGGCCATGGTCCGGTTGGAAGTGTAAAAGAAGTCGATGAGATGATGATTTATCTTGAAAAATTTAGATCTCTTTCTTTTATGATAAAATCTAATAAAATTGATGACGTTATCGCAAAGTTTGGCGATGATCCTGTCTTTGCGAAAAGAGGCTTTCCATTACTTTTCGAGGATAGCCTTATCGAGTATCTAAGGAGGGATGATGTTGGAAAGAACGCTGGTCCTTATAAAACCAGACGGCGTTGAAAGAGGCCTTGTTGGAGAGATAATTTCGAGGTTCGAGAAAAAAGGTTTCAAAATCGCTGAAATGAAGATGTTTAAGATGGACAGAGCCCTTGCCGAAGCCCATTACGAAGATCACAAGGGAAGGCCTTACTATGAAAAACTTATAAATTACATTACAAGCGGTAAAACAGTCGCGATGGTCTTGGAAGGTGATAATGCCGTCGAAATCGTAAGAATGATGATAGGAAAAACCTCTCCGCTTGAGGCCTTGCCCGGAACGATCAGAGGCGATCTCGCCCTCAACGTCACGGTGAATTTAGTCCACGCCTCGGATTCTCAAGAGAGTGCGAAAAAGGAAATAAACAGGTTCTTTCCATCTAAGGGGGAATGAAAATGTCAGATGAAATTGAGAATTTGAAGAGAGAAAATGAACATCTCAAAGAAAGGATAAAATGGTACGAAAGCCAGATAGAACAAATGGAAACTCTTATAAATCAATACAATGAACTTGTCAGGCGAGAGTTCGATAATCTCGAAAATGTTGTCAACAGAATGGGTACTCATGAAGTTATAGATCCCGTAACGAGAGTTTACTCGCGCGATCACATGCTTGCGTATTTGAACTTCATCTATTCTAAAGCCTTCGAAATGAATCTAAAATGCGCCCTCATCTTCTTTGACATAGACGATTTTGAGCAAAGGACGAAAATGTTTGAAAAGCAAGAGATAGACATTTTGATGAGGGAGATCGGTAAATTTCTCAAAAACGCCGTAAGAGTTCCCCTCGACATGGTATCGAGGATCGGGTTTGATGAATTTTTAATACTTGTAACTGAAACTCCAAGAGAAAACGTCATATCTATAGCCCGAAGGATAAACAAATCATTTGCCGCGCAAAAATTTGAAATAGATGGCAAGATGATCGGTATGACCTGTACGATTTCAATCGTTACCTTTCCGGAGGATTCGAAGGAATTCACAAAACTTCTCGATTTGGGAGAGAGATTGATCGAGATCGGCAAACAAAAGGGTAAAAACATGGTGATCTTTTCAGAATGAGCGATATTTCCATCGTAAAATTCGCGGGTCAGAGCAAAGTAACGCTTGAGGGATATGTTGGATACTTTCTTATTACAAGAAGCGGAGATTTCAAATACGATGTCATTCAATATCCGTTGAGTTTTTCTTCCATGATAAATGTCAGTTTCAAAGATGATTTCAAATTGATACAGTTGAGGATACCGCAGATAAAGAACAGGATGGCCAAAAGTTCTCCCGAGATAAAGGAAATGAATGCCGAACTTGAAAAATTCATAAACAAAAGGATAAATTCTGACGAATCCTTCAAGCACAGACTTAAAATCGCGATTCAAAACGCGGACATCGAAGTTATAGGTTCTATAATAGAGGATTTTTTCAAAGAATGGGTTGATCCCATCAAAATGAGCGTGGACATTCAGGAAATGACATTTGCCGAGTTTTCAAAGCAACTTTCCAAGGTGGGAAATAGCGAGGATGCTTTCAAAGTCATAAAAAGGGATGATCTCAAAGATCTTTCGGAGGCCTATCCCATAGTCGATCCTATTGCTGGGAAATCGATAAATGACTTTAAAATAGGAGAGAAGGTTTATTTTACCGTTTTGAGATTTGCGAATGATCAAGTGAAATCCGAGATGCTTAAAAAATTTCCAGACGATTTCAACGCTCAGGGCGAAAATGTTTCTCCTCTTGTTGGAAGAATAATATCAAAAGAATTCGTTCCGGAATTTGGAGAGGATTTCACGCTTATAAAGATAGAATGCCAGAACTTTTACTTTAAGGCCATGGTATTGAACAGTATGAATTTGATGACAACCTCTGTGGGAGTACCGATCATAGGCAACTCACAGCCTGCCGTGCCACGCCAGCCAAGTGTTAAGAGTGAGGAAGAGGTACACCTCCATCTTGCGGATATTCTTGTTGCGGTTATCCTTGTTGCCGGTATTGTAGGAACGGCTTTAGCGATAATGTACTTTTTTTTCATGAAATGAAAAAGGGATCTGTACTTATTGAATCTCTGTTATTTTTGATTTTGTCTTTTATTTTATTTTTGATTATCAATTCTGCTTTTTCATCTTTGATGAACAATCAAAGACAGATAGAGAAAGGTTCTGTAGAACTATCTCAAATCATCTCAATTTCGAATCTGTCTTACGATGATCTTTCGTTGATAGATGCGGGGGGAATTGATGAATACAAATCCACGATCACGGGGGAGACTTTCAGGATCGGTGATAATTGAGTTACTTGTCGCCTTTTCGATTTACGCAGTCGGCGCTTCGATAACCTATGAATCCATAATGATCTTGATAAATATGATCGAAAAGGTCTCGATTTCCAATCAATTCGTTGAGGATTTCGAAGATGTCATACTCTACATGTACAAAGAGGTAAAGGGGAAAGAACTTGAATTGATCTTCTACAAAGATAGTTATATCGAACACTCAATACTTTTGATAGGATCCGATCCTGTTATTGCATACCAGTTATTTCAGACGAAAGATAGATCATCTTTGAGAAGATTAGTCGCGATGGGCCATGAAGACATTCACAAACTGGCCAAGTTAAGGCCGGGAAGCAATTATTTTAACACCCGATTTTCTGGATTTAACTCTCTCTACAATGGAAAAGAGTCCATATCTTTTAAAGTTGAGGGAAATTACATCACCTTCAAATTCGGAAAATTAAAGACGTACATCGGGAAGATCTCTAATCGCTAAGGGCCTTTTGGACAGCGTGCCATGCAAGCGTGGCGCATTTCACACGCATTGGATATTTGCTAACGCCGCTGAATACCTGAGCATCTTTGAGATCATCAACGGGCGCTTTGCCGTTTGTTACCATTTCTATGAATTCGGAAGATATCCTTTTTGCCTCATTTACGTCCGTTCCCTTTAAGAGTTCAGTCATCACAGAGGCCGAGGCCATGCTTATGGCACATCCCATCCCTTTGAATTTTATATCTTTTATCTTTCCATCTTCGAATTTTACCTGTAAAGAGATCTGATCTCCGCACGAAGAGTTGGTCATTTGAACTTCTTTGTCAAAGATCGGAAGAGTTCCGAAATTTCTCGGATGTTTTTGGTGATCCATTATTATTTCAGCGTAAAGATCTGAAAAATCTCTCATGAGAATCGCCTCTTTGCATCTTCAATCGCATCTACAAGCACGTCTATGTCTGATCTTTCATTGTATATGTAAAAACTTGCCCTCGCCGTTGCCATGAATTCTACATTAAGATATCTTAAAATCGGCTGGGCACAATGATGACCGCTTCTTATGGCTACGCCATTTGCGTCCAATATCGAGGCAACGTCATGGGGATGGATACCTCTGATGTTGAATGAAAGAATTCCGCCTCTTTTTTCGAAATTCTTTGGGCCGTAGAGTATCACACGATCTACAGAACTTAACCTTTCGTATGCGTATCCGAGCAAATCCCTTTCATGTTCCAAGATCCCTTCCATTCCTATTTCTCTCAGATATCTTATGGCAGTCGCAAGTCCTACAGCACCCTCAACATTTGGAGTTCCCGCCTCGTACCTGTCCGGTGCGCAGGCAAAGGTCGTTGAGTCGTTTTTTACCTCATCTATCATACCACCGCCGGTAAGAAATGGTTTTAAACTTTCAATGATGGATTTCTTTACGTAAAGCACACCTATTCCCATAGGACCAAGCATCTTGTGTCCAGAGAAGGAAAGAAAATCGGCATCCATTCGCTTTACATCTGTTGGCATCGATGGGACTGACTGGGCTCCGTCCACGACAAAGACTGCCCCCGATTTGTGTGCTATATGGCCTATCTCTTCGACTGGATTTATAATGCCGAATGAATTCGTCATCCCGGCACAGGCGACTACTTTCGTCTTTGATGTCACGTACCGCTTTACCGTATCGATATCTATAGTTCCGTCTTCACGAAGAGGTACAACTTTAAAATGTGCCTTCTTTCTTAAAGCAAGTTGTTGCCACGGAACGAAATCGCTATGGTGCTCACTCGTCATCACAACGATCTCGTCGCCTTCAGAGACATTTTCATCTCCCCATCCATAGGCTATCGTGTTTATCGATTCGGTCGTTCCAGAGGTGAAGATTATCTCATCCTGATCGGCATTTATGAACTTTGCGACCTCTTTTCTTGCATCGTTGTAAGCGATAGTTGTTTTCTCCCCAAGGTAATGGGCACTTCTCGCGACATTCGCGTTGGTGAATTTGTAAAAATCTGCCAGCGCATTTATGACCTGAATGGGCTTTTGGGTTGTGGCCGCGTTATCGAGGTAGACTAATCTCTTTCCATTGGGTAAAACCGTTGAAAGAATTGGAAAGTCTTTTTTCACCTCAGATCCTAACCGATATTGCATCTTCGATCTCCTCTTTTAGGTTTGAATTGTCAAGAGGGATCTCATTTATCACAGGTTCAAAAATGCCCGACACTATCAATCTTATCGCAGACCTCTCATCGAGCCCCCTTGACATTAGATAGTATAACTTATCTTCATCTATATTTCCAACAGAGGCACCGTGCTTTGCGATAACGTCGTTGTTATCAACGTAAAGTGAAGGGATTGAATCTGCTCGGGCCTTTTTAGAAAGGCTAACAGTGTTACTTCTTTCTTCAGAATCAGATCCAATTGCCGTATGCTTTATCTCTATATTTCCCCTGACTACGGAATATCCTTCATCTGAGATGGATCCATTTGTTTCTATTCTTCCATACGTGGATCTTCCGAAATGATTCAAAGAAGTTCTTAGATCTATTCTTTCTTTTCCGCGTGCAAAGTAGACGGTTTTAAATGTAGCCTTTGAAAAATCTCCATTCAGATTTGCCGTGTGATCTATGGCCGTCTTCTGACCTCCAAAGATAACGTCGTAGACTTCTAAATTTGCACTTTCCTCGAGGTTGTACAAACTTGAAGAGACAACAAGATCGGTCTTCGGGCTTATTATAACGTTGAAGATCTTCAATCTCGATCCTGTCTTGAGCAAGAATTTCGAAGCAGAATTTAAAAACTCTCCCTCTCCCCTGTACGACCTTACCATTACGACAGAGGAATTTTCTTCCAAAATGAGGCCCGAATTCTCTATTATCGTGTTGTTATCTTTCAGGTTGTATTCGAGATCTATCTTTTCATTTTTATCGATTTTTGAGAAAATGCCGCTGTTGAAAAAGATAAGGGCCATCATCACGAACTTTGGATCTACTCCGTTGAATTTGCCGGTTATAAAATCTTTCAATCCAGTTTTTATGGCATCTTGTGTAAGAATTGATTTTCCATTCTTGACAAAATTTCCGGAATATTTTTTGATGGGGTATTTTTTGAATTCCGAAAATTCAAGTCTTTTCCAGACGGGAAAGTCATAAGATAAATAATCAGAAAGCAGATCGTAGAAAGATTCATCTTTGTTTGGTATGTCCTCCCATCCGTAATCTTTCGCGGTAAAACTTTGTCTTTTTGGTTCCACCCTTGTAAACATGTCCATCACCCTATCTTCGAGTTGAAATGCATGTCTATTATTCTGTTGAATTCAACTGCGTATTCAAAAGGCAATTGTTTTATGAACGGATCGAGGAATCCCCTTACTATGAGTGCCTTTGCATCGTCTTCGGTAAGGCCCCTGCTCATAAGATAGTATATTTGATCCTCATTTATTTTTCCGACGTAGGCTTCGTGACCTATCTCTGATTGATTGTTCATAACTTCTATTATAGGGAGCGTATCTGATTTGGATATATCATCGACCATTAAGGCAGAACAATCAACAGAAGATTTTGAATGAATTGCCGATTCTGATACCCTTACAAGGCCTCTGTAAAATGCGTATCCACCACCAAAACTTATACTTCTCGAGTCTACCTTTGAGGAGGTGTAAGGGGCAAAGTGAAAGACCTTTGTGCCAGTATCAAGATGCTGACCGGGCCCTGCGTAAGTTATGGTTGTGTACTCTGCCCTTGCGCCTTTGCCTTTAAGTATGCTCGATGGGTATAGCATAGTTTTGGCAGATCCCATAGTTCCAGAGATCCATATTATAGTTCCGTCTCTGTCGACAGAAGCACGTTTCGTATTCAGATTGTAGGTATTTTTTGCCCAGTTCTCTATCGTTGAGAATTTAACAGTCGCACCCTCTTCAACGTATATTTCAACGGCTCCGGCGTGCAGATTGCTTATCGAATAATTCTGGCCCGAACATCCTTCTATGAATTCCAATTTTGATCCCTTATCAACGACTATCAACGTATGTTCAAATTGGCCCATTCCGGGAGATCCCATCAGATAATAAGATTGTATTGGCATGGGCACATTCACATTTGGTGGGACATATATGAAAGTTCCACCACTCCACACGGCACCGTGAAGGGCGGCAAATTTGTGATCGTTGGGCGGAATAAGGCGCATGAAGTACTTTTTAACAAGGTCTGGATACTCTCTGACGGCAGTCCCCATTTCAAGAAAGATAACACCCAATTTTTTTAAAGATTCTTTCATGTTGTGGTAGACCATTTCGGAATCGTACTGGGCGCCAACACCGGCGAGAGATTCTCTTTCTGCCTGTGGTATCCCAAGTTTTTCGAAGTTTTCTCTTATATCTTCGGGCACGTCTTCCCACGATCTTTCATTTTGGGCACCCGGCCTTACGTAATTTACTATAGAGTTGAGATCGAGGGCCGATATATCCACTCCAAAGTTGGGATTGGGCCTATTCAAAAAGTATTCAAGGGATTTCATCCTTATCTCTCTCATCCACAAAGGCTCATTCTTTGATTCCGATATTTCCTCTATGATCCTTCTATTTAAACCGGGTTCTGTTTTCGAAAGTGCGTTGTTTGTCATATTCTCACTTCCTCATACCCACTTCTTTCGAGTTCCTCGGCAAGTTCTATTCCGCCGGTCTTTACTATGCGTCCGTCCATGAAGATGTGAACGAATTTTGGTCTGACATAATCTAAAATTCTTTTGTAATGTGTCACCAATACAATGGACATACCTTTCTTTGACGCGTTGTTTATTCCTTCGGATACAATCCTTAAGGCGTCTATATCAAGACCTGAGTCCGTTTCGTCAAGAAGTGCTAACTTTGGATTCAGAGCACTCAATTGAAGAATCTCTGATTTTTTCCTTTCTCCTCCAGAAAAACCAAGGTTGACGTATCTTTTGAGAAAATCGTGATCCATCTTAAGAGAGTCGGCGATCTTTACCATCATGTCTCCAAATTCGAGAACGCTCATCTTTTTATCGGGATGCATTTTTTCGTAGGCAAGGCGTAAAAAGTTCATAAAAGTAACGCCAGATATTTCTTCTGGATATTGAAAAGATTGGAATATACCTAATCTCGCCCTTTCATCAACGCTTAAATTGATTATGCTCTTGCCTTCAAAAAGAATGTCTCCAGATGTGACTTTGTATTTTGGATTTCCCATTATGACATTTATAAGGGTGGTTTTTCCGGCACCGTTAGGCCCCATTATCGCGTGAACCTCGTCCTTATTCACCTCGAGATTCACTCCTTTGATTACTTCCCTTTCTCCAATCGATGCATGAAGATCGATAATCTTGATCAATTCCATAATTAAGCCTCCTCATAAATCTATACCTTTTTAGTCCAAATTAATTTTACCACTATTTGAAAATAAAAGCAAGAAAAAAGACCAAAAAAATGATAAAATAAAAGTTGAATGATAATTGGAGGTTAAGATGCGTCAGGGACATGGTTTTGGAAGAAGACACGGTATGAGGGTAAGATTTATAGGACCTTTTTTGCTTTTAGCGCTTTACAAAGAGCCATCTTACGGATATCAATTGATGGATAAATTGAGAGAATTTGGCTTTGAGGAGTATCTGCCGGATCAAACGGCAATTTACAAGATGCTTAAAAATTTGGAAGAGAAGGGTTTGATAACATCGAAATGGGATACGACAGGTTCAGGCCCTGCACGCCACGTCTACGAGATAACACCTGCTGGAATTGAAACACTCGATATCCTTGCCTCAGAGATAAAGGATAACATTCAAATTTACAAAAATTTCCTTGAAATATTCGAAAATGTTAGAAAGGCAGATGACACAGATAAAAAAAATCGAATGGCTAAACCGTAACCTCACTCTTTTGATGATGGGCCGTCTTTTAAGAAGTATGGCCCAGGGTTTTTTGGTGATAATCGTCGCAATTTACCTCTCCAAATTGGGCTTTTCAGGTGTCCAGATAGGTCTTATTTTCACGGTTACCATAGTTGTTTCTCTATTTTTTGCGATTTTGGTTGGCTTTTTTGCCGATAAGTATGGAAGAAAACTCGTAATAATAGTTATGACGGTTATAAGTGCAATAAGCGCTGCCGGCTTTCTCTTTACGACGAATTATTACATCTTGATGGTACTTATCGCAGTAGGGACTATAGGGCGTGGCGGAGGGGCCGGCAGTGGAGGCGCCTTTGGACCCTTTTATCCGGCCGAGCAGGCTTTGATAAGCGAAAGTGTAAAGCCAGCCTTTAGAAATCATGCCTTCAGTTATCTATCGATCTTCGGAACGATAGGAAGTGCCGCGGGATCGATTTTGGCACTTATACCTTCTTATTACGATAATCTATTTAACCTTGGATGGCGTGGAAGTTATCTTTTTTTGATGGCTTTGGCCTCCGCCATCTACGTTATTATGGTCTTTTTAACTATCCCGATAGAAGAGAGCAAAAACAGACCGAAGAGATCTGGCACATTCAAAATTTCGTGGAGTCTTGTCGGTAAACTCTCCATAACAAATGCTTTGAATGGCTTTGGAATAGGATTTTTAGGCCCAATACTCGTTTATTGGTTTTTCATAAGGTACGGCGCAAATACAGCCTCTATTGGAATCCTTTACACCGTGATCAACATCATGGCGATAATTCCATTTTTGATAGCGCCGCTTCTTGCCAAAATATGGGGATCGGTTAAAACTATAGTTATCACGAGACTTTTTGGCGTTGCATCCCTTGTTTTGGTGGCCTTTATGCCAACCTTTTTGCTTGCGAGTATCTTCTTTGCGATAAGGATGATGGTAATCGCGATAGGGAATCCTCTCCGTCAGTCTTTCGTTATGGGTCAGGCAAAAAGTGAGGAGAGGGCAACCGTTGCATCTTTGAGCAACCTTCCACAGCAGATAACCTCATCTTTCGGACCGGCAATAGGCGGATACCTTATAGATCTTTCAATGGTAGAAATGCCTTTGCTTATCGCGGCTGCATTTCAATTTTTGAATGCAGTCTTTTACTGGAAGTTTTTCAAAGATTCGAATGAAGAATAAGCGGGCCTTTCAGCCCGCGTTTTTGTACAGTATGCATCTTACAAAGTGATCTTCTGAAATTTTTACCATATCGGGTACCCTTTCTTTGCATTCTGGCTTTGCAAATGGGCACCTTGGCTCAAAAGGACATCCGGGCGGAAGATTTGTCAGATCCGGTACCTCTCCTCCAACATCGACCTTTTCCGGCTCTAATCCCGCCTCCGGCTTGGGCGCTGCCTTCTTTAACAATTGCGTGTAAGGATGTTTTGGATCGTTTATCACATCATCGGACGGGCCTATTTCAACCAAATGACCAGCGTACATTATCGCAATCCTATCTGACATGTAGTGAGCACCCGCTAAATCGTGCGTTATGAAAAGGTACGAAACGCCTTCTTTTTCTTTCAATTCTAACATCTGGTTCATTATGTCAAGCCTTATCGATACGTCCAACATAGATGTAGGCTCATCGGCAAGTATCAACTGCGGTTGAACCGCTATAGCGCGCGCTATTCCGACCCTTTGTCTTTGCCCTCCAGAAAGTTCGTATGGAAGTTTATCGTATATCTGCTTTGGAGGAATAAGACCGGCCTCTTCGAGGATTTGTAAAACTCTATCTTTTATCTTCCCTTTTTCGACTATTCTGTGTATCTTCAACGGCCTTGTGAGGGTGTATCCGACCGTATGCAAGGGATTGAGAGACGAGAAGGGATCTTGAAAGATCATCTGAACATGTTTTCTGTAATTGACGAGTTCTTTGTGCTTCATTCTCAAGGGCGTTTCCTGACCGTTTAAAAAGATCTTTCCACTCGTCGGCTCGTAAAGTCTTACTATAACCCTTGCAACCGTCGTCTTCCCGCTTCCGGATTCTCCGACAAGACCGAGAACCTCTCTTTCTTTTATCCAAAAGTCTATCCCGTTTATCGCGTGGACTATCCTCGTCCTTCCAATGCCACCTATCCTGAATTCCTTTACAAGATTTTTCACTTCTATAACGTTCTTTGTCTTTTGTACTGTCTCCATCTCTATCACTTCCCATCGTAGAGATGACACGCGACGAAATGTTCGCTCTCTATCTCCACAAGTTTTGGATTCTCAACGTCGCACACGCCATTTATTCTCTTTTCACATCTTGGATAGAATGGACACCCCTTTATATCGCTCGAAAGATCCGGCGGCCTTCCTGCTATGCCATGTAGTTTTTGCCTTTTCCCAACAAGAGGGGGAAAGGCGTGCATAAGTCCGTAGGTGTACGGATGCAAAGGTTTTGCGTATAATTTCTCAGATGGTGCCTTTTCTATTATTTGACCTGCGTACATTATCGCAAGAGAATCCGAGATCTCGACAAGCAAAGAAAGATCGTGAGTTATGAAAATTATCGCAAATCCCAATTGCTTTCTTAATTCATCGACCTCTTGGAGTATCCTTCTTTGAACTACAACGTCTAAGGCCGTAGTCGGCTCATCCATTATCACCAATTTCGGATTTAGGGCAAGCGCCATCGCTATTACGACCCTTTGCTTCATTCCTCCCGACAACTGGTGGGGATACGCGTCCAAGTATTTTGAAGAGACATTTACAAGATTTAACAATTCTTTCGCACGTTTATCAAGTTCGGACTCCGTCATATTGACATGGTACTTTATCGAATTGTATATTTGCGTCCTTACCTTTAAGACCGGATTCAAAACGTTCATTGAGGCTTGAAAGACCATCGAGAATTCTTTCCATCTCATCTTTCTTAAACTCTCATCGTCAACCTTCATCAAATCTATACCGTTGAATTCTATCGATCCTGAAAAGATCTTTCCCGGTGGCATGAGTAACCTTATGACTCCAAATGCGAGTGTGGACTTTCCACATCCCGATTCTCCCGCTATACCAAGAAACTCTCCTTTATTTAGTTCGAAGGAAACATTCCTCACTGCCCACGTCTTGAAGTTTGTGAATTCATATCCCGCGTTTAAGTCTTTAACTTTTAGCAATGCATCCATCTTATCGCTTCCTCAACCTTGGATTCGTTAATTCGTCAACTGCGAAATTCATAAGGGCAAAGGACATTCCGAGTAAGGCTATGAGTAATCCGGGAACTGCCGCCCATTCCCACAGTCCAAAAAGCAGTGCCTGATTGTTTTGCGCCCAGTAAAGGATAGTTCCCCACGATATCGCGCTTGAATCGCCAAGGCCCAAGAATTCGAGTCCTGCCTCGCTTAAGACCGCGTAAACGGCCGCTCCAAAGAAATTGGCAACTACAAGACTTAACATATTTGGAAAGATATCCGAAAATATTACGTGTGCCGAACTTTCACCGGTCACAACAGATGCCTTGACGTAATCCCTGTTTTTCAAGGTTAAAACCTGGGACCTTAAGGTTCTCGCCCCCCAGGCCCATCCCGTCAATGATATGACAAAGATTATCGTCCATATACCCTTTACGACTATGAAGGCACTTATTATGATTATCAGCGGAAGACCGGGGATGACAAGGAAGATATTCGTGATAGTCATCAAAATATCATCGGTCAGCCCTCCAAGATACCCGGAAGATAAGCCTATTATGACGGAAACGACAGTCGCTATGCCTCCGGTTATGAGGCCAACTATCAAAGATAGCCTTGTACCCCATATAACCTGAGAGAGTATGTCCTGTCCGACGGCAGTCGTACCTAACCAGTGTTTCCAACTGGGACCTTGAAGAGGGGTAAATGCCATCGAATTTGGAGAATAAGGGGCTATCCATGGAGCAAAGATCGCGAGCACCACGAAGAAAAGAAAGATTATAACCCCTATTGCAGATTTCTTATTCCTGAAGAAAAGTTTTACGTAATTCACATCATTCACCACCCGATCTTGCTCTTGGATCAAGGAAGACGTAAACTATGTCTGCTATGAAATTGGCTACAAGCACCGCTATCGTTATGAAAAGGAAGATGGCCTGCATGAGAGGATAATCTATGTTTAAGACGGCCTGATAGAGCAGGTATCCAACTCCCGGGTATGAGAAAACTATCTCGGTTAAAAGCACACCGCTTATGACAAAACCTATTGCCATTGCAAAACCTGTAAAACTCGGCAATATGGCATTTCTGGCGGCGTAATTCATCTCTATCTCTCTCTCCGGCAAACCTTGCGCAAAGGCAAAGGTTATGTAATCGTCTGAGAGAACGCTTATCATGTTGTTTCTCATGGTCAGCATCCATCCTCCCATGGCCGTTATTATTATCGTTGCCGCTGGAAGTATGGCGTGATAAAGCACTGACCATACTAATGCCAGTCCAGAAAGGCCTGATGATGACGAATATGCGCCACCGAGCGGGAACCATCCAAAGACAAAGGCAAAGACATATTCAACTATCAAGGCAAACCAGAAATATGGCATAGAATTGAGAAAGAATGCTATTGGTACGGCAAAACTACTCGAGATGGAATTTCTCTTCCACGATACTCTTATTCCTAAAAGTGTTCCAAGTATAAATGCTATAACGGTTGAAATTCCGGCAAGTCCTAATGTCCAGGGAACTGCCTGCGCCAAAACCTGAGCAACCGTTGTTGGATAGAAACTCACGGATATTCCAAAATTACCCGTTACCATCCTTCCAAGGTAGTCCCAGTACTGGGCAAGCATACTTTCGTGGGTATTTATACCGAAGGCAATCTCTAAGGCACTTATTGCCTGAGGATTTAGTCTACCCTGAAACTTTGCTATCATAACCTCGGCCGGGTTCCCTGGCATCATTCGTGGAAGAATGAAATTTATAGTTACAGCCGCCCATAGAGTGATTAGAAAAAAGACAATTCTTTTCAAAATGTACTTCATCCAGCGCCTCCACACTTAAAATTAACCCGGCTATCCGCTGTTTTAATATATCATTTTACTTATCATGTTGCTAAATGTCAAATTTGACGATTAATGACAATTATAGATGATTTCCTTTAAAATACCCAATTTATTTCGTTATTGCTGCTAATAACTAATATTTTTGCTGTATATGTTTATATATCGTAAAATATCTATAAAAAATAAGTTTTTTTGATGAAGATATATATCGCATAACGATGCAATATCCAAATCAGGTTTTAGATCGGATCAATTGGATTTTTGATATCCTTTTTGCAAGTGGAAAGACCAAAGAGATCTTTATTGCGTCTATCCACACGAATGGTAAAAATCCAGTCTCGATAGAACTTCTAAGGCTATGAAGGTAAAGGTAAAGCACGCCGACACCGAAGATGTATATGATAAGGAGCGCAAGGGACAACATTAGAATTCTGAATATGCCATTTCTTTTCCATCCGAAGGATGCTATGGCGGCAGATGGAATGAAGCCTAAGATGTATCCTCCCACCGGACTCATGATCGCTCCGATTCCACCAGATCCGGCAAAGATTGGAAGGCCTATCATTCCAAGAATCGTATAACCGATCATTACCACAAAGGAATCGAGTGGAGAAAGAAAAAAAGCCATTAAAAATATCGCGAATACCTGAAGAGTTATCGGAACAGGTCCTATCGGAATCGAGACTGTCGAAAGTAAAGATACGATTGCAAGCCAGATTGCCATCCTTGATATCTTCATACATCGATTATACCAAACAAAAATCCAAAATGGTACGTAGCGTGTGGCGGGTGGCAAGCAAAAGAGATTAGGGAAAGGCATCCTGCCCTCCGTTTAAATTAAAGAACATTCGACTTTTAAGGTTATTTAAGTACATACACTGAAGCATTGACCATAAAGAAATGTTATAATTCTTGCGGAGGCAGAGATGATTCTTAAGATAGAAGATCTCGAAATGAGATTTGGTGACAATCTTTTATTTGAGAGGGTAAATCTTCAAATCAAAGAAGGAGAAAAGATCGTCCTGATAGGTCCAAATGGATCGGGAAAAACAACGTTTTTAAAGATATTAAACGGTGAAATAGATCAAAGCGGTGGAAAGATATTTTTTTACGGCCGCAGGATGGGAACTTTAAGCCAGTTTAGGATAGATAAAGACCGGACGCTCTACGAAGAAGGCCTTTCGGCCTTCGATAGGGCATTTTATTATTACGAGAAAGCCCTCGAAAATGCTATAAAAAGTGATATAGATGGGTACGAGTTGGCACTCTCTAATGCCGAATCGCTTGATGTTTATTCGGCCGAAAAAAGAGTCAGGGAGATGCTTAAAGGTATTGGATTTTCAGAAGGGGATTTTGACAGAAGGATCTCAACTTTGAGTGCCGGTGAGATAACCAAACTCGAGATTGCCAAATTGATGATAATGGATCCGGATCTGATGATTTTGGATGAGCCCGGCAATTATCTCGATGTTTACGGAATGGAATTTTTGAATGATACGATTCCAGAACTTAAGGGGGCCGTTATAATCGCCACTCACGACAGGAATATAATGGAAAGGGTTCCAGACAAAATATGGGAGATAGACTTTGGAACGATAAGATCTTACGATGGAAAGTACGGTGATTTTCTTTTACAAAAGGAGAATTTTCTCAAGACGATTGAGAACAAAACAAAGGTACTCGATAAAAAGATAAATGAAACTCAAAAGGCCATAAGACGTTACAGAGAATGGGGAAGAGACAAAGCGATCAAGCAGGCAAAATCAAAGGAAAAGTTCGTTGAAAAACTATTGGAAGAAAGAAAGGATTTCGAATTCGAAAAGCGTAAGACCTTTAAACAACTCAGATTTCAGACAAAGGGCGTAAGTGAGGATGTGATTTTGAAAGTTGATAATTTGGATGTATTTGCCGGAGAGAAATACATAGGCAATTTTTCCTTTGAAATTCACAATGGCCAAAAAGTTGCGCTTTTGGGAAAAAACGGAATAGGAAAGACTTCTTTGCTTAAGTCTTTGATGTCGAAAAAAGCGGCGCTTAGTTGGGGCCCGAATACGCGCGTTGCCTTTGTTGATACAGTTGGAGCAGACAGAAGTGAAAAGCAGATAATCGAAGATATATGGGAAGTTGTACCTTTGTGGAAGGATTTTGAAGTAAGAAAGTATCTTGGAAGATTTGGATTTGAAGGAGATGATGCCTTCAAAGAGATCTCATCTTTAAGCGGTGGTGAATTCGTAAGGTACCAATTGGCAAAGGCGTTGATAAATGATCCGAATTTTCTCATTTTGGATGAGCCTACAAACCATCTCGACCTTTACATGATCGAATCTTTGGAAGATACCCTTTCGAAATATGCCGGTGCGATCCTTTTCACGACCCACGATCTTAAATTTGCAGAACACATAGCAGATCTATATTTTATATTGGACGCACAAGGGCTGCACGGATTTGAAAATTATGAAATGACCGAAGATTTTCTCAGAAGTGCTTTCAACAATGTCAAAGTGATTTCGACTTCGAATGAGGATTTTGAGAAAAAAAGAAGGATTAAAAACAGGATAAAAAAGTTAGAGATCGAAATTGCAAATCGTGAGGAGAGATTGAACATTCTAAATGAAAGGATAAGAGATCTCGAATCTCAAATGTCGAATTGTAATGATCATTATAAACTCGTTGAAATTCTCAAAGATAAAGAGAAGGTTGAGAAAGAGGCAGAAGAGATCATAAAACAGATGTACGAATTTGAGGAAGAAAAAAGAGTTCTTGAGGAGGAATCATAATGAATTACGTTATAGAAGACAGAATAACTTTAGAGGATGTCGTTAAAGTTGCCAAAGGTGAAAAGGTTGAAATATCTCAAAAGGCGGTCGAGAGGATCAACAATTCGAGGAGAAAGGTTGAAAAACTTTTGTCTTCGGACAAAGCCATGTACGGTATAAATACCGGGTTTGGAGCCCTTGCAACTGTGAAGATATCGAAAGAGGAGATAGACGATCTTCAATCAAATTTAGTTCGCAGTCATTCCGTTGGTGTTGGCCCAATCTTAGACGAAGAGAGTACAAGGGCGATGATGCTTTTGAGAGCCTTCTCTCTTTCTCGCGGATATTCGGGTGTAAAAATTGAAACTGTAAATCAGATAATTGAGTTTTTGAACAGGGGTGTTACTCCGGTTGTTCCCTCTCAAGGTTCGGTAGGATCGAGCGGTGATCTTGCGCCTCTTGCCCACGTTGCACTTGCGATGATGGGAGAAGGAGATGTGATATACCACGGAAAGGTAATGGATGCCTCGAAAGTCCTTGAAATTGAAGGGTTAAAGCCTTTGAAATATTCCGCAAAAGAAGGCCTCGCGCTTACCAATGGAACGCAGGCGATGACGGCCATTCTCGCCCTCGTCCTCTACGATTCAAAGGTGCTTTTTGAAAATTCACTCATAACTGCCTCTATCTCAATAGATGCGCTCAAGGGATCGACAACGCCATTCGATCCTCGGATACACGAATTAAGGCCTTACGAAGGTCAAAGATACGTCGCATCGCGCATAATGGAATACCTTGCAGGGAGCGAGATAAGGGCATCACACATAAATTGCTCAAAAGTTCAGGATGCCTATTCTCTTAGGGCAATTCCTCAGGTGCTTGGCGCTGTGAAGGACACACTCGATTACGTCGAGAGACAACTCGATATTGAAATGAATGCGGTTACGGATAATCCACTCGTTTTTGAAGATGAAGTTTTGAGTGGAGGAAATTTTCACGGAGAGCCGATGGCCTTTGCCGCCGATTTTCTCGGTATAGCCTTGAGTGAACTTGGAAATATAACTGAAAGGCGGATAGATAGACTCGTTAATCCGCTTGTTTCTGGTCTTCCTCCATTTTTGGCCGATGGAAAGGCCGGACTTAATTCTGGATTGATGATGTGGCAGTACACGGCGGCATCTTTGGTCAGTGAGAACAAGGTCCTTTCGCATCCTGCATCCGTGGATTCTATTCCGACATCTGCATATCAGGAAGATCATGTTTCCATGGGCACTATCGCTGCCGTTAAAAGCAGAAAAATATTCGAAAATGTTTCGAAAATAATAGCGATAGAGGCCATGATCGCATCAAAAGGTGTAAGGTATCATCTTCCGCTTCGTACCGGAAAAAAGATAGAACCATTGGTAGACCTTATAAATTCAAAGGTTAAATATTCACAAAGAGATCATTACATGGGAAAGGAATTCGAGGAAATTTTGATAATGGTAAAAAACGAAAATATGAGAGGAATGATCGAATGACCCGTGAAGAACTTGTCAAGTATTTTAATTCGAAATCTTACGCTCCTTCGACGATAACGGCTATTGCCCAAAAGACAAATTCGAAGGTCGAGGAATTGAAAGATTTGCTTGAAGATCTTGAGGAAGAAGGATTTATTTACAGGACAAGAAGCGGCAAATGGCACAAAGTAAAGGAAAATGAGATGGTAGGAATTATAAAATTCACGAGATCCGGCAAAAGAGCCTTTGTCACATCTTCTTCCGGTAGAGAAGCATCTGTGGAAATAGCCAATACAATGTGGGCTTTGAATGGAGATAAAGTACTCGTCGAAATAACGAAAAATGGAGAGGACATTCCTTCTGGAAAGGTTGTCAAGATCCTTGAAAGATCGCTAAATAAAATAGTCGGTGTTTACAAATCCCAGTGGACAAATTTTGGATATCTAATACCCGATGATCCGAGAATAATATACGAGTTTAGAGTTTATTTTAAAGATTCAATAGATGTTAAAGATGGAGACAAAATTGTAGCAAAGATAACGAGATATCCAGATTCCAGTGCTGAAGGTACTGTCGAGATAGTTGAAAAAATAGGAAGGGCAGATCTTCCACAATCGGATCTTCCAAGCGTTATAGAAAAGTATAACCTACCAAAGCCCGAAGAATTTCCGAAATCCGTCATCAAGGCCATTAAAAAACTTCCAGACGATGTCGGGGAAAAGGACATTCAAGGTAGAAAGGATTTCAGGGGCAAACATGTCTTTACGATAGATGGAGAGGACGCGAAAGACTTTGACGACGCCGTCTCGATAGAAAAACTTCCAAATGGGAATTACCTGCTCGGTGTTCACATTGCCGACGTTTCGAATTACGTCAAGGAAGGCGATCCAGTGGATATCGAGGCTTTCAAAAGAGGAACAAGCGTTTATCTTATAGATACCGTTATACCGATGTTACCCTTCAAATTGTCCAACGATCTTTGCAGTCTTGTTGAGGGAAAGGACAGACTCACGGTTTCTGCGGAGATGGAGATAGACGAATACGGCCGTATACTTAAAAAGCAATTTTCGAAAAGTGTTATAAGGTCTGTAAAAAGACTTACATACACGAAGGTTACAAAGTTACTCGAAGATCCGGATCAAGAGATAGAAAATGAAATTGGCTTTATAAGAAAAGATCTTGAAATGATGAGGGATCTTGCCCATACCATAAAGACAAGCAGGCTTGGAAGGGGATCTATAGAATTCGCATCAGACGAAGTTAAGGTTATCTTAGATGAGAATGGATACGTCAAGGATATAGTCTTAAGAAAACAAAATGTTGCCGAGATGATGATAGAAGAGTTCATGATAAGTGCAAATGAATCTGTTGCCGAACTTTTTGACAGGATCGGTTTTCCATTCATCTACAGAATCCACGGAAAGCCAGATGTTGAGACTATAGCCGAACTTTCGGAATATCTTAGAGCGATAGGCATAAAGTTCAAGATCACCGAAAATATACAGCCAATAATGCTTCAAAGAATTTTGGAGCAGATAAAAGGTCATCCTCTTGAAATGGTGATCCAGCGCCTTCTTGTCAGATCGATGAAAAAGGCCGTTTATTCTGAAACAAATGTCGGCCATTTTGGCCTTGCATCTTTGAATTACACGCACTTCACAAGTCCCATAAGGAGGTATCCAGACCTTATGGTTCACAGGCTCTTGAAGATATACATTGAAAAGGGTAAGTTCTCCAACGAAGAGGTAGAAAGATATTCGAAGATCTTGCCATCGATAGCGAAACATTCTTCAGAAAGAGAAATCATAGCGGACCAGGCCGAGAGGGATCTTGTGTCTATGAAAAAGATAGAATATGCCCAGAATCATATCGGAGAGGTCTTCGATGTAGTTGTGACCGGCGTTACAGACTTTGGCCTTTTCGTTGAAATACCTGACAAAGCCATAAGTGGCCTCATTCATATCTCTACCCTTAACGATTATTACATTCATGATGAGAAGTTCAATACACTCACCGGCACTCATGGAAAGATCTTCAAAATAGGTGACAAATTGAGGGCGAAGATAACTTCGGCAGACAAGATAAAGGGAATGATCGATTTTGTGCTGGAGGATGAAAATGGAAAAGACAGAGAAGGAAAAAACGATCAAAAGGTTAAGAAGAATAGAAGGGCAGGTTAGAGGCATTCAGACAATGATAGAGAATGACAGGGAATGTCCCGACATTCTCATAGAGATATCCGCAATAAAATCTGCCTTAGATGCTGTTAGCAAGATCATAGCCCAGAATTATACCTATGAATGTGTAAAGGTGAGTCCGGACAACGAAGAGAAATTGGAATCGCTTTTGAAAGCGATTTTCAAATACCATTGAAAGGAGACTTTAAATGAGAAGATACCAAAAGATAATTGTGGCCATATTTTTAATATCGGCCTTGATCGGAATTGCATGGGCAACTGAAAATATAGCGCAGTCGAATTCTGACACGGTTGGAGAGGTTTTGAAACTCATAAAGATGTATTATTACAACGGATCTTCTGTGGATTTTGAAAAACTTCAGGATGCGGCGATAAATGCCATAATCTCAAATCTTGGAAGTCATTTCACCTACTACTTTTCACCGAGCGAGGCAAGCGAGTTTAACATCCAGACCTCATCCCAGTACGGTGGAATAGGCACCGAGGTAACTTACAATGCAACAAGGAATGCAATCGAGGTAATAAGTCCTATGTACGGATCACCCGCCGAAAGGGCTGGAATAAAGAGCGGCGACCTTATAATGTCGATAGACGGTACAAGTGTAAAATCTCTCGGATATGTGAATGCCGTTAACGCGTTGAGAGGCACCCCGGGATCGACTGTTACGATCGTTCTCTACAGACCCTCTGACAATGCGACGATGACTTTGAAAATAACGAGGGCAAAGATAGAGTTAAAAACTGTCAAATACACAACATTTGAGGCCTCTTCCGTCAAAATAGGTTACATTAGAATAACGAATTTCAGTGAGACTACTGCCAGTGATTTCAATAAGGCCTTTGCATCTCTTTTAAACGATCACATTCAGGCTTTGATCTTAGATCTCAGAGACAATCCGGGTGGATTATTCACGGCAGCCCTCGATGTCGCAAGTCAATTCTTGCCAAAGGGCAAGTTGATAATCACCATGAGGGACAAAAACGGAGACGAGTATCCATTCTTCTCCTACGGAGGACTTGATCCCAAAATACCCGTTGTCGTACTCGTGAATAACGGATCGGCTTCCTCTTCCGAAATAGTATCGGCCGCTTTAAGGGACAATCATGTTGGGGTTTTGGTTGGAGAAAGAACCTTCGGTAAGGCTGCCGTCCAGACTGAATTCAAACTCAGCAATGGCGGCTTATTGCTCTTGGTTACAGATCATTACTTCACACCGAATGGTCAGGATATAAACCTTAAAGGGATAGAGCCTGACTACGTTGTCTCGGCTGGCGCCACGCCAACTCAAAACGAAAGTTACAAGGCCTTAATTCAAAGCGTTGTTATGTCCACACAAAGCATGGCCCAGATAGACTTCTCCGATCCTCAGGTTCAGAAGGCAATTGAAATTCTCTTTGGAGAGGTAAAAGAAGGAATAACTTTTCCGAAAGATTTGAAATAAATCAAATTTCAAATCTCTACGTCAGGTGGTTTTGGCATGTGGCATGCCATTCGCTACGTGCCAAATCGCCTGTTAGATTCGGTAAAAATGGTTCATATTGTCAAGTTCATTATTTTACGGTTATAATTGAAGTTCTCTTTGTCATATTCCCCGCGTTATCGTAGGCCATAACGTATATCGTATATGTTGCAGAACCTGTCGGTTGCCAGTCAAATTCAAAGGCATTTGATTTGAAGTTTTTTACGACAATGGGTATCAGATTTGGATATGGTTGTGGATCTATCGAAGAGTAGATCTGCAACTCGAGGTAATTAATTCCGCTTATCAAATCAGTCGCACGCGCACTTATGTGAATCGTCGAGTTTGTAGACGCCGTTGACGGTGCTGAGATCTCGAGATTCGGTGGCGTTGTGTCTTTGAAGACGTTGAAATAAGCGCTTGAATACCCTTTCTTTCCGTAAGCATTGACGGCCTCAACCATCAAAGTGTGCGACCCTTGAACCTGTGGAGTCCAGCGTAATATGTACGGAGGCGCACTTACCGATCCTATTTCATTTCCATCGACATAGAAATTAACGTAATTTATCGCCGCGCTTGATTGGATTACGGTGGATCCAAGAGTTATCTGGCCTCCAAGGTATATCGAGACCGGAGTTGCAAATGCTTGAATCTCCGGCAAAGTTCCTGGATAGACGTAAAAATAGAAGTTAGACGTTGAGGATCTGCCGAGGATGTCTTGTGCGTAGACTTTGAAAAGATGTGTGCCAGTTGCCGAGGCGATCCAGTTGATCGTGTAAAGGCCAGTCGCGCTTTTGGATGGGGTAAGAGGGATATTGTCTATCCACATCTCGACATTCGCGATTTTGCTTTGAGAGAGGACGCTCGCACCGAAGGTCACAAAATCTGATTGCTCGACCAGAGAAGAGATATAGGGATATATTATCGGACCATAATTGTTTATGTAATTGGGTAAAACATTCAAATTCACTATCGTGGAAGATATCGTGTTGTTTGAATCAACGCTTTCTATCCTTATCGGTATTACTCCGGCCTTGTCTGGAGTCCAAGATATCGCATACATGTTGTTATTTCCACTTGAGACACTTCCTATGCTTGATGAATTAAGAATATTATAGAAATTGACGAACTGTATAGATGCCCCGGGGGCCGTTGCGTATGTCTTGACGGTTAAGATCTTTGGGATTCCGGTAGTTGCGTATGGGGTAAATGTCGCAGAAAGATAGGGTGGATATGATTTTGGATTGTATGAAACGTTGAAGTTAAATGATGTGGATTGCATTTCAAAATTGTCATTTGCGACGATAGTTACTGTGTGAAATCCATCGGATGGATTAAATCTGTAAGTTAGAGTATCTGTGGAATAGGCCGTGTATACAAGACCACCGTCTATGTAAAGTCTTATTGTTTTCATTGGTGGATAGTAATTGTAAACGACGGCAGTTATGGTCGCACTTTGACCATGCTGGATATTTGAAGGCGTTATTCCTGCCTCAATTACCATGTTGTTGGTCTGGGGTGTTACGGCTATATGGTAGGTCTTCTCGTTAAACCACCCAAGAGAATCTTTCAAAATCACGTTGACTGTGTGGTATCCGGCGACAACAGTCCATGTTGCAACGTAGGTCGTTGAAGATGATGAAGATGGTGCAACGTTGAGTGGGAGATCGTCAACGGTTATGTAAGGCGTAAAGCCAATGGGGTCGTATCCGGAAACTTTAAAGGTCACGTAAGAATTCGAGATCGAAGGATATTGAGGTGTCCATGAAACATTTTTTATCTGTGGATAGGGATAGTTTGATGCCGTAAAATAGATAGAAGTTGAAGAAGTTGTGCCTATTTTGTCGGAGACATTTATCGAGATCGTATGGTTGCCCGGGGTAATTGTGGAGGTCGAAAGAAAGGTCGATGGCGAGATCGCTATCACAGGCAATGGGTGTGAATCGAGACTTACTTCCTCTGAAGAAAGGCCTATTTGTGAGGTTGACGAGAAGGTAAAGGACATGATCTGACCACCTTGAGGATTTGATGGCGAGATGGAAATGTTGTATATCTTCGGAGGATATGGCAGGGAGACATCTATGATCTTTGAATTTGAAGAAGAGTGATTGTAAGAATCCGTAACAGTTGCGACTATTGTGTGCACTCCGCTTACGGCCGTCCATGTGGCGATAAAGGTATCATTCGTACCCGTAATCTGAAGAGTTTGGCCATCAATGGAAAGTGCACATGTGAGGTTAGAATACAGATCGTTGGATTGCACCGTTATCTTTACAGTTTGTCCGGCCACAAAATTGGAAGGACTAAATGATATCGAAGGCATCTCAGGACCTGAAAAATTCATGCATCCTGCAAGTAATATGGAAAGTGTTACAAGTATTATTGAAAATAAAAATATTCGTTTCATCGGATCACCTCAAAATATTATTCAACTTTTTGGACCGCTCTTCCTTTGCCCATGTCATTCACAAATTGTTTCATTTTTCTTAATTGACTTAAAAGTGCCTTATAGAGTATACTTACCGAGAGGTGGGTAAATGTTTGAAAGTTTACAGAGCAAGTTATCGGAAGCATTTAAGATTTTAAGGGGAAAGGGAAAGATAACAGAGAAAAATATTCAAGATGCCGTCAAACAGGTTAAGATGTCACTGCTGGAGGCCGATGTTAATTACAAGGTCGTAAAGGAACTGACCGACAGGATCTCCCAGCGTGCAATAGGAGAAAAGGTCATTCAAAATATCTCTCCGGATCAGCAGTTTATAAAGATAGTCAACGACGAACTGCTTAAACTCTTTGGAGAGACGGCTTCTTTGGATCTGCACTCAAGGCCTGCAGTTATCCTGATCGTCGGCCTTCAGGGAAGCGGAAAGACAACTTCGGCTGCCAAACTTGCTTTGTGGCTTAAAAAGAAAAATGGAAGGAATCCATTGCTTGTCGCAGATGATGTTCATAGGCCTGCCGCGATAGATCAACTCGAGGCTCTCGGCAAAAGTGTCGACATACCGGTCTTTTACGGAGACAGAAAAGATCCTTACAAGATCGCTCGGGAATCCCTTGATTTCGCTGTGAAAAAAGGTTGTGACGTTGTGATCGTCGATACTGCAGGAAGGCTTCAAATAGACGAAGAGATGATGAAAGAGGCCGAAGAAATAGCGAAAGTAGTAAAACCCGATGAAGTGTTGATGGTGCTCGACTCTATGGCCGGTCAAGATGTAGTTAACGCGGCAGTCGAATTCGATAAAAGGCTTTCGGTGACAGGCTTTATAATAACAAAACTCGATGGAGATGCAAGAGGAGGAATTGCGCTATCCACAAAGTACGTAACAGGCAAGCCAATAAAATTCTCGAGCACCGGAGAAAAGTTAGATCAATTCGATCTTTTTTATCCAGACAGGATCGTCTCGAGGATTCTTGGCATGGGAGACATAGTTTCTCTCGTTGAAAAAGTTCAGCAAGGTCTCGATAAGAAAAAGATGGAAGAAATGGAAAAGAGACTTAAAAAGGCCCAGTTCACTTTTGATGACTTTTTAGATCAAATCCACCAGATAAAAAAGATGGGATCTCTTTCTTCCATTTTGGAAATGATTCCGGGTGCTCAGAATGTCAAAGACCTTAAGATCGACGATGAACAGGTAAAGCATGTCGAGGCCATAATAAATTCAATGACAAAGAAGGAAAGATCCAATCCCGAGATAATAAATTTTTCAAGAAAAGAAAGAATTGCGAAGGGAAGCGGAAGACCTCTTTCCGAAGTGAACAAACTCATGAAAAACTATGAAGACATGAAAAAAATGCTTAAAAAATTCAATAAGATCGATAAATTAGGGAAGTTCCCTTTTCAGATGAAATAAGGAGGTGCAAAATGGTTAAGATCAAACTTACCAGAATGGGAAAAAGAGGTCAACCTTTTTACAGAATCATCGTCGTTGAATCTTCAAAGTCAAGGGATGGTGCTTACATAGAGTCTCTTGGTTATTACAATCCGATGAAAGAGCCATTTGAGGTCAAAATAGACGATGAAAGGACTCTTTACTGGCTCGAGCACGGAGCCCAGCCAACGGAGACCGTTAGATCTCTGCTTTCTAAAAATGGAATAATGAAATCTTACCATGAAAAACGCTTTGTAAAGGGATAATCGTGGACGTAAAAGAATCTCTTGAATTCATGATAAAATCCGTTTGCAAAGAGCCAGAATTTGTAAGAATCAAAGAAAGTTTTGAGGATGGAAAGACCATTTACGAGATCTTTGTGTCAGACGAGGACATAGGACAGATAATAGGCAAAGATGGAAGAACTATAAAATCGATAGAGTTAATCCTTAGATCTTTGAAAAATGGCGAGGGGGATTTTGAATTAAAGGTGATCAGATGAATCTTGTCGCGATAGGAAAGGTTTTTTCAGTTTTCGGCCTGAATGGAAAGGTTAAGTTCTATCCCTACATAGAAGATCGTGATATGAAGAATTTCTTAAACCATGATGTGTGGATAGGACGTAACTCCAAAAAAGTTTCAAAAATAAGGATAAACTCTCTTGCTAAAATGAGCAATCACCAGATAATAGGATTTGATGGATTCGATTCCGTGGATAAGGTCAAAAACCTTGCAGGTCAAATGATATACGTCGATGAATCAGACCTGCCCGTTTTAAGAGAGAATGAATATTATTTTTACCAACTTATCGAATCCACAGTCTATTACGAGGATGGGAGCGAGGCCGGAATCGTAACTGATGTTATAAGGACAGGATCTAACGATGTTCTCGTGATTGGAAATGAAGAGATTTTGGTTCCGGTTATAAAAGATTACATCTTGGAGATGGATCTTAAAAATCACAGAATAACGGTTAGAAAGATGGAGTGGTTCTGATTTGAAGATCGAAGTTGTAACGACCATTCCTGAACTTTTTGATTCCTTCGTGAAATTTGGAGTCGTCGGGAGGGCCATAAGTTCAAAAAGGATAGAATTCACCGTTATAAATTTGAGAGACTATACTCACGACAGACATAAGACCACGGACGATTACACTTATGGTACTGGAATCGGAATGGTGATGAAGGTTGAGCCGGTCTTTGAGATGTTCGATGAATATGTCAAAAATTACGGAAGGCCGTGGATTGTCTATCCTTCTCCACAGGGAGAGATCTTCGATCAGCAAAAAGCGATAGAACTTTCGTCTAAATCCGATGTGATGTTTTTGTGCGGAAGATACGAGGGAATAGATGAGAGGATCATGTCGATCGTTGACGAGGAAATATCTATAGGAGATTTCGTTGTAAGCGGTGGTGAAAGTGTAACGATGGTCTTCATAGAGGCAATCGCAAGGATGATTCCGGGCGTTGTTGGAAAACACGCTTCTGTCAAGGATGACTCATTTTTTGCGGGCCTTCTGGATCACTCCAATTACACGAGGCCGCCATCTTACAGGGGAATGGAAGTTCCCGAGATATTGAGATGCGGAGATCACGCAAAAATAGGAAAATATCTTCTTAAAGATGCGATAATTAGGACTGCAAAAAAGAGGCCGGATCTTTTTTTGAAAAGAGATTTCACCCTTGAGGAAAAGGCGGCCATAGTGGAATTGCTCAGGGAGAAGACATGTTAGACAAAATATACGTTGGAGTTTTGCATTACCCTTCCATTGGCAAGGATGGAAGAATAGTAACGACCGCAGTCGTGAATATGGATGTTCACGATATAGCGAGAACTTGCAGAACCTATCTTGTCAAGAAGTATTACATAGTCAACAACCTTCCCGTCCAGAAACAAATAGTTTTAAGGGTTTTGAATTTTTGGGGAAGTGATTTCGGAAAAAATTACAATTCTTCAAGGTTTGAGGCTTTAAAACTTGTCAAGATGGTCTCTTACTACGAAGATTTGATAGAAGACATTACCAGAGTAGAAGGATGTGAACCTGTAAAGATTTTCACGTCTGCAAAGAAAAGAGACAATATGGTCTCTTACGCGACCTTAAGAAACATGATCGTTAGAGATGAAAGACCTTTTTTGTTTCTTTTCGGAACTGGACAGGGAATGCCGAAGGAAATTCTTGAGACGTGTGATATATCTTTAGAGCCAATAAGGGCTTTTTCGGATTACAATCATCTTTCTGTAAGATCGGCTGTTGCCATAACTTTGGATAGAGCGATAGGAGAATTGATCTAAAAGGAGGTCATTTAAAATGGATCAACTTATAAGGGCCATAGAACTGCCCGATAAAAAGGAGTTACCAAAGATATCCATAGGGGATGTGGTAAAGGTTACGACTTCAGTTGTGGAAGGAGGAAAGGAAAGGGGCCAGGTTTTTGAAGGGACAGTTATAGCGATGTCTGGATCCTCTGGCGGAAGAACATTTACAGTCAGAAAGATCTCACATAACGCCATAGGAGTGGAGAGAATTTTCCCCTTCAATTCTCCGTCTATAAAGGATATTACGATCGTCAGACACAACAAAGTAAGAAGGGCGAAACTCTATTACATAAGGGCCTTGAAAGGCAAAAAAGCGAGAATGAAGGAAAAACGCCAGATGCCTTCAAATTAAGGTGTTTGAAGTGGCGAACAAAACGGCCAAAAAATCTGGTGATCTATCCAAAAGAGTAAAACATGAGACGTGGGAATGGATAAAAGCCATCGTTATAGCGATACTTATAGTCATACCCGTAAAACTCTTTGTTCTCGATACGATGATCGTTCCCACGGGTTCTATGATACCTACGATAATGCCCGGAGATAGGATCTTCGTGGATCAGATATCGTGGAAATACAAGGATCTTAAAATAGGAGACATAATAGTCTTCTGGACGCCATTTGTCGATAAATCTTCTTTGGCAATGCTTGGACCTTTTGACAGGTTTATGGACGCTTTAAGTCCTGTCCATTACGCGGGCCATGTGAAATACGTAAAAAGGCTCATAGCGGTAGGAGGGGACACCGTTCAACTTGTTCCAATAGCTAATAAATATTTTAAAACAATAAATCAACCTGTTATATTTGGAGCCCAACCAATAAAGCAAGAAGTTGAATCTAATAAGATAGTTTATTTTTACCAAGCTTATGAAGTTGAAATAAACGGCAAGATACCCGATGGACTTAAAAAAATTGAATATATTAGTGCTGGGATTTTCAACGATCCGAATTTTTACAAAGAAATGGCTTATCCTAATAAATATATAAATCCAAACTATAATTTCTTTGTATACTACAACCAAGACATGGATTATACGACGTATTACAACTCTGTTGTCTCGAAGTGGGGAAATTATGTTACCGAAGATGCTTCGGGCAATATAGTCATTCACGTACCTAAAGGATATTTTTTTGCCATGGGTGATAACACGACAGATTCTTTTGACAGCAGGTACTGGGGCTTTGTGCCGATGTCAAATATGATAGGCACGCCATTTTTGAGAATATGGCCTCTTAACAGGTTTGGAGTGATGAAATAATGGAAGTATGGTACCCATCTCATATAGAAAAAGCCAAAAGGGCCATAAAATCCCTTATAAAACTCGTAAGCGGTATAATAGAGATCGTTGACGCAAGGGCTCCAATGGCGACAAGGCCTCTCGATATAGAGCCGTATTTCAAAGACAAAAAGCGTCTCATCTTTCTTAACAAGGCGGATCTTGCCGAAGAAGATGTCACGAAAAGATGGGTTGAGAAGTTCTCAAGGGAATGCCAGACTCTTTCAGGATCGATAAAGGAGATGCCCAACATTCAGGAGATCTTCATGCCATTTAGATCTGATCATGAGGTGAACATATTGATCGTCGGTATGCCAAATGTTGGCAAATCCACCCTTGTTAACATGGTCAAAAAAAAGCGTGCCGCCGCGATCGGAGATAAACCCGGCGTTACAAGATCTGTTCAATGGATAAGAATAGACGATAAGATGAAATTGCTTGACACTCCCGGCATTACCTATCCAAAGATCTCGAATGAGATACTTTACGCTAAATTGGGTTTGTGCAACGTCATAGACATCGAGCAGGTTGATTTTGAGGCACTTGTGTATTACGAATTAGATTTGCTCTCGAAGATAAAGCCGGAACTGATAGAAAAGATAGGAGAGGGAGATTCAATAGTTAAGAGAATAGAAAGTTACGGAATGCAAAGAGGATTTATTCTTAAAGGTGGCGTTTTGGATATAAATAGAACGCTTTTGACATTGCATAGGGAAATAACGCACGAAAAATTTGGTAAAATAAGTTATGAATTTCCAGAGGATTTTTGAAAGGAGAAAAAATATGGACACATTTGAAAAGGTCAAACAACTTATCTCCGACAAATTGGGAGTCGAAGGTGATAAAATAACAGAAAAGTCCTCTTTTGTCGATGATCTTGGAGCGGATTCTTTGGATCTCGTCGATCTTGTCATGGCGTTGGAAGATGAATTTGGCATAAAGGTTGATGATGATAAACTTGAAAAGTTCGTCACGGTTGGAGATGTTGTTCAATATATCAACAGCGTCAGGAAGTGATTTTCTTAAAGAGGTGGGGTAATGGGAAATGTCGATTTGAGAATGACAAAAAGGGGAGTTGTGCTTTACATAGAAGAGTACGATGACTTGGACGATCTCTTTGTTCAGATAACCAACAAATTTTCCCAGTTAAATGGTTTCTTCGCCGAAGATGATAAGATATCTGTCATGTTGAAGGATAAGGAAAAACATTCGAAGGATATAACGGAGATAATTTCTTTCATTGAAAAGATGGGATTCAAAGTGGGCGAAATTCTCGTCGGTGAAATGAGTCAGAATGTAAAGCAAAAAACTCTCTCGGTAAAGGAAAAATTGAGTCTTGTAGATGAAGAAGATAAGTCACGTATGAATCCAACGAAGGTTATAAAAAAGACCGTGAGATCTGGTCAGGCCATAGTGCACGATGGGGATGTAATGCTCATAGGAAATCTTAACGATGGCGGAGAGATAATAGCCGGTGGAAATGTCGTCGTTATAGGAGAGGCCAGAGGCGTTATAAGGGCCGGATCGAGGGGAAATGAAGAGGCTATAATATATGCCGTCATTATGTCACCGGAATTAATTCAGATAGCCAATTACGTCATCCATTTAAATGAGCCGGTTGTAAATGCCATTGGCTATGTGAGAAACGGTAAGGTCCTTGTCGAAAGGTTTGATACGGTCAAATTTGGTCAGGTGATGAATCATCGGGAATGAAAAATTGTTAGTGTCCGATTTTTTGCCAGTTAGAAATGATCAAAACAAGATGTCTGTTTATCTTCTCCAAAAAAAGGCTGATTTCCAAGAATTCATCGAAACGCTTTATCGTGGTAGAGAGTTCATTTACATAGTTGATTCGAAGATAAGGCTTTTTCACACGGATTTCGTCAGTTCTGCTGAAAGTACGCCGATCTTCGCCGGAGAAAGGGCAAAATCCGTCATAGGAATGATGGACGTTCAAAATCTCATAATAAATTCTGAAATGAACGATCCGGTCGTTGTGGCGATTGGCGGTGGAAGTGTCCTTGATACGTGTGGTTTTGCCCTTGCAACGTACAAAAAACGTCTGGATACCGTCTTTGTTCCAACAACGCTTAGCGCTCAACTTGAAAGTTTTTTCAAAAATGAAGTTTATCTTAATTTCGATAGAGTAAAGGATGCCATGAAGGTGCGGTTCCAGCCAGATGTGCTTGTCAACATCGTTGAATTCACGAAAACGCAACTTGTCGAAGAAAAAAAACTCTCAATGATCCATGCTATATCCTTTGGACTTTCTCATTCGAAAAAATTTTTTGACATGGTCGAGAAGATACTCAATTCAGAATTGATCGGAAATTATGAAGTTATATCTCACATGATCTTTGAAAGTCTAAGGTTGAAGATAAACACGGGTCAGGTAAATGTTGGAGAGGAGAGCGCCCGTGCTTTTATGACGGCCTCTCAATTGAACATTCCGTACCTTGTTGCACTTTACTACGGTGTTATGATCGAATCTTTTGTCTCTTACAAACTTGGATTTATCTCCGAAGAAGAGATGAACAAGATTTATTCTGTTTTGAAAATGTCTTCAAATGCCCATTTCGATTTTTCTTCTGCCATAGATCAGATCTCATCTTACGATGAGCCTTTGAAGATGAAATTGCCCGTAAGAATAGGTAAAACCATGGATTATCAAATTTTTCCGGGCTTTTTGGCAGAAATGATTTATTCGGCCCATTCAAAAGGGTTGATATAAAGGGAGGTTAAAATGGATAAGCAGAATATGTACTCTGTGGTAAGAGTGGTTCTACTTGTCGTGTTTATAGTCGTTGCACTTGGAGCCCTTATATGGGTTGCATCGTTGAGTGGAAAGATAAGCAGCATAGATCGCAAAGCTTCAAGCGCCCAAACAGCCGTCGCTTCTTTGACAACTCGCATAGCAAGTTTAACTGCGAGTATAGCAAAATTAAAAAGTGTGAGTACGACGAGACTTTCGTCAAGTGTGTCAGTCAATCTTCCAACATTGCAGTCAACTTACATAAGCCTTCAATCTATAACCTATCCTTTGCTGTTGGCAAATGCTCCGGAATCCTTAAGTTCGAACATTTCACTGACAACGATAACATCTACGAATCTTGACACTCTAAAGCCTTTGCTCTCATCGACCAATACTTATGAAATAACGCAGATGAACAATCTCTATTATTTTGCGTACCCGGGAAGCGGGGTTACATATTCAATACAGGTATTGTCCTCCCCTTATCCGGACAGGGTGCTTGCTCTGGTTAAGTCTTTAAGGAGCGCGGGAGTGCCGGCCTTTAAGATAGACTATTCTTCTCAATCTGGACTATTTATAGGAGTTTTTCCAGATTACAATTCTGCCTCTGCTTATGCCAATGCAATCTCAACTCCTAACGTGACATCGATAGTTGGATCCGGAGCCTCTTCGTGGCTCATAAGAACGATACCGTAGAGGTGCTCGAATGGATAAAGAAAACTTTGATCTCAGATTTATTCTCTTGATAATTTCGATAGTAATAGGCCTTGTAGCGATCATCTGGGCAGGGGTATTGACTTCCAAAATTTCGAACTTCGATCAAAAGATCGCTCAAACCCAGACGAGTGTGGCATCGATGACATCTTACGTGGCAAGCACAACGGCATCTTTAAACGATCAGATTGCAAAGATCGAAAAGATCGTCGCAACCCAGTCATCGACAATTGCATCGTTGACCTCG
The DNA here is from genome assembly GCF_009936215.1 of Athalassotoga saccharophila. Classification (GTDB taxonomy): domain Bacteria; phylum Thermotogota; class Thermotogae; order Mesoaciditogales; family Mesoaciditogaceae; genus Athalassotoga; species Athalassotoga saccharophila. The sequence continues at coordinate 774,326 of NZ_AP019551.1, forward strand.
TATGTCAAAAATATGTATGCCGATCTTTCTGCAAAGATTTTATCCGAGGATCAAAAGATATCGACAACCCAATCAAACCTTTCGGCACTTTCAAATCAGGTTGGGAGTTTGATCTCAAACCTTCAAAGTTTAACGGCACAGCCTCAAACCTCTTCGACCCAGCAGACCGTTGTTGCATCTTCTACGAATCCTTTGATGTCTCTTATTTTGGGATCGGCACCATCGCTGAATCCGTCAGTTAACCTTCTTACTACAACGGCAACGAGTTTAAGCGGTGTGAGTGCGATCCTTTCGGGAGTCACCACTTACGAAATAACTAAAAGTGATGGGATTTATTACATTGCCTATCCGGGGAAGGGTACAACGTACTCGATACAGATCCTTTCTTCTCCTTATCCCGATAGGGTTCTTGCCCTTGTCAATGCGCTGAGAAATATTGGAATACCCGCCTTTAAAATAGATTATTCAAATCTTTCAGCCCTTTTCATAGGAGTCTTTACCGGCTATAACTCGGCTTTAAGTTATGCAAATTCGATAAGCGCAAATCCGGCCGTAACTTCCATAGTACAGTCAACGGTTTCGTCTTGGCTAATAAGGCAGATACCTTGATGAATGAGTACGCGTACAAGGATTGTAATTGGGAGCATAATTCTAATTTTTGCAATAGGCATTTTCATATCGGCGATCACGCCTTTGAGGGAAGGAATTAAGAAATCTGATAAGGCAATGACATCACATGCGACGTCTGTTTTTCCTGTGAATATAAATACGGCAGATGAAAAAACTCTTGAAATGTTGCCAGGCATAGGTCCTTCAAAGGCAAGATCGATCGTCGATTACAGGAAAAAGATAGGATCCTTTCAAAATCTTGAAGACCTTTTAAAAGTACCGGGTATAGGTCCCTCAACACTCGATAAATTTTCTGGATTGATTACCGGAATTTCTACCGCCACTTCTAAAGGCAATCAAAAGATAAATATAAACAGTGCAACGGCTAAAGAAATAGAAAACCTTCCTTCGATAGGTCAAATTAAGGCCCGTGAAATAGTCTCCTACAGAGAAGTTCACGGGCCCTTTCGTAATTTGGAAGATCTAAAAAAAGTAAGCGGAATAGGAACAAAAACAATCCAAAAGATAAAAGATTTAATAGAATTTTAAAAACACCCCATCTTTGGATGGGGTAAATTGGCGGAGAGAGTGGGATTTGAACCCACGGAGCCTATTAAGCTCATACGCTCTCCAGGCGTACGCCTTTGACCACTCGGCCATCTCTCCTCACAATTAAATCCCTGGCAACCAGGGATTTAATTTGACAAAATAGTTAAAGAGTGTTATAATTTTGAAAACGTTACTTTTATTTTAACTTTGGTGGGCTCAGGTGGATTCGAACCATCGACCGCCCGGTTATGGGCCGGGAGCTCTACCAGCTGAGCTATGAGCCCAACAGCGTTAATTATTATAAAACATTTGATTCAAATTGTCAATAGGAATATCAAAAATGTGAGGGGTGAAACATGTTATGCAAGACAATCGTGTTGATCCCGTGAAAATATTGATAGTCAAATATCCGAGGCTCCTTATAATAAAAGCCGCATTCTCGATCTTTAGCCAGCACAAAAAAATAGACCTTTTCGCACTTGAAGACAGCATAAAAAAAGAATTTGAAAGGGAAAATCAAAAGAGAGCCTTTTAGGCTCTCTTTTTATACCGATTTAAAAGCCGCACAATGCCACATGATACGTGTTGTGCCGGAACGAATTGAAATTTGAACTTTGTTTGGAATTAAAAATTCTTCCTCTTTGGAGGAAGGTTAAATGTGGCAGTTTTATCGTCATCTTTGACGAGTTTGAGATATCTGTTTGCGGCATCTTTGGCGAGTCTTTCGATTATCGCCGGAAGATCGCTTTCTCTGATAAGGTAATCGAATCGGGGATCTTTTTTCAAATTTTCTGAGATTTCGTATTTCGTCTCGCCATCGACATCGAGTTTAACGTCTGATGGCGTGTACTTTGCGAAGTCCTCATTTATCCTCGAAAGCAGGTCAATGACCGTTTTTGAGAATACATCCATCACTTCTGAAGGCTTTTTTGTTTCATTCAACCTTTCTCTGTAATTTTTGGATATCTCCTTTTCTATATGTGTGTAACTGTACATCATCGTAACACCCCCTTGAGTACTGTTATAGACGATAAAGCGAAGATCACCGCCGTCTCAACCCTTAAAATTCTTTCGCTTAACTTTATTTTTTCAAAACCGATCGATTCAAATCTCTCTTTTTCCCTTTGTGTAAATCCACCTTCGGGTCCAAAGATCAAAACATATTCAGAAGAATCATCGATTTCCCTTATCGATTTTTTCGAGTCCGGATCGAATAGGATCTTTACAGCACTTTGTGGAATTTTAAAATCCTTAATATCGACTATCTCTGGCATGTACAGATTTCCACTTTGCTTTAGCGCGTCGCGCATTACAAATTCGATCTTCTTTATCTTTGACTCCGTTTCCTTTCTCGTGGTTCTATCCATATTCGATAAGACAAGCGTAGAAATTTCTAATTCAGTCGCTTTTTCGACTAAAAAACGCATTCTTTCCCATTTTATCGGAGAAATTATGATATGAATTTTCAGTCCCTTTCTTTCTTGGACCTTGACAACATCATCAACTTTCGATCGGTAATTGGAAAGAATGCCTCTGAAAAGGCGACCTTTACCATCGGTAAAGAATATCTCAGATCCATCTTTTATTCTCATGACCTTCATGTGATTTATCTCATGATCGTCAAATTCGGCGATACCGTTTTCTATCCTTGCGAAGAAAAATTCAGACACTATATTTCAGTCTTTCCTCCCATGTAATCTCTTAAAACTTCCGGTACCCTTATCTTTCCATCTTTAGTCTGGTAATTTTCGAAGATCGCAACCAATGTTCTTCCAACGGCAAGGCCCGAACCGTTGAGCGTGTGGGCAAATTCAAGTGTACCGTCATTTCTCTTTATCCTCACATTCGCGCGGCGCGCCTGAAAATCTGTAACATTGCTGCAGGAAGATATCTCTTTGTAATTGTTGTAAGATGGAAGCCATACCTCTATGTCGTACGTCCTCGCCGAGACAAACCCTATATCTCCGGTGCAAAGTTCTATGACCCTGTAGGGAAGTTCAAGGTATTGGAGTACTTCTTCCGCATCGTGAGTTAGACTTTCGAGTTCTTTATAGGAATCTTCAGGCTTTGTGTACTTTACAAGTTCGACTTTGTCAAATTGATGTTGCCTTATCATTCCGCGCACGTCTTTTCCGTAACTTCCAGCCTCCCTTCTGTAGCAGGGCGTGTATGAAACGTATTTGAGAGGCAGATCCTTCTCATCTATTATCTCGTCTTGGTGCATGGCCGAGAGAGGCACTTCGGCAGTCGGAATAAGAAAAAGGTCATCTAAGGTTGTTGAATAAGATTCTTCTTCGAATTTTGGTAATTTACCGGTGTTGATCATCGTTTGCCTGAGGACAAGGTGTGGAGGAAGAATCTCTGTGTATCCATGCTTTTTTGTGTGCAAATCTATCATGAAGGAGATAAGAGCCCTCTCCATCATGGCGGCGTCTCCTTTCAAAATCGTGAATCTCGATCCTGAAATCTTGGCAGCCCTTTCAAAATCGAGAAGGCCCCTCTTTGAGCCGAGATCCCAGTGAGGCTGTGGATTAAAGTCGAACTTTGTGGGATCTCCCCATCTTCTTATCTCCACGTTATCATTTTCATCTTTTCCAAACGGGACTTTTTCATAGGGTATATTGGGCAAGAATAACAACGCTTGATTTAACTGGGATTGGAGTTTTGAAAGTTCATCTTCGTCATTCTTTATTTTTTCGGACAAAACCTTGCCGCGATCTAAAATTCTATTCACTCCTTCTTCGTCTTTGGCAGCCTTCAACTTTGCGATTTCTTTTGAAATGGAGTTTCTTTCTGCCCTCATCGAGTTCAGATCCGTTATCATCTTCCTTATTTTTTCGTCCAGTCTTAGAATTTCATCTATATCTTTTTCGGGGACTCCTCTTCTTCCAAGAAGCGTCTTTACCTTTTGCGGGTCTTCTCGGATAACTTTTATATCGAGCATAAATCCCTCCTTCATTTTATAACGCTTACTGTACCGCTTCCGTAATTCACAACGTATATTTCGCCCAAATTCTGATCTATCTTCACGGCACAGGGTTCATGGCCGACAGATATAACCCTTATTATCGATTCGGTCTGGGCATTCAAAAAGATCAAGGAATCTGCCTTCGAGTTGGTAAGATAAATGGCATTTACCGATGGATCGTATGTCATGCTGTTGATACCAGTGCCAACGTTGAATGTTCCTATTACAGCGTAATTCTTTATCATGCTTATACTTCCGTCAGATTCATTCAGTACATACACGATACCATTTCCGATGCAGACAGAGGACGGATTATTCCCTACCTTGACGGTATTGATTACCATATTCGTGCTTCCATTTATCACGCTTACAGTGTTGTCTCCGGAATTCGTCACGTATATCGAATTGTTATTTTCGTCTACGGCTATACCGTAAGGACTTTTGCCAACGTTGACGGTACCGATGACTTTATTCGTTGATGCATCTATTATGCTTAAAGTATTGTCAAAGTTATTCGCTACGTATATCCTGTTTGTTTTTGCATTCAGTGCAATTCCAAGCGGCTCATTTCCAACCTTTATATTCGTTATGACCTTATCCGTTTTCGCATCTATGACCGTCACTGTATTGTCTCCGAAATTTGCAACGTATACCATGTTGTTTTGAGGGTCAAAGACCATCTTCCACGGATCTATTCCAACATTTATCTGTTTGAGAATGTTGTAGGTTGAAAGATCGAAGACATCAACGATATTTTGTGAAGAGACGCTTACGTACCCCTTCCCGTCCTTCGGATCCAAGATCAGATCGCGTGGTTTGTTGCCGACATCAAAGACTCCATTTACCTTTTCCTGAATGCCGTAGAAGTTGGCATTTTGGTAATTTCCATTCACATCTATGGCAGGGGTAAACCTCCACCCGGCCTTCTTTGCATCTACCTTTACATCTCCCTTTAGACCGTTCTTCGTCCAGTATCCATTAGAATTCGTGTAGACGGGAGCATATCCATTGCTAAAACTTATCATGACATTTTCTATAGGATTTCCTTCAAAATCACGGACGTATCCCGATACTGTATAGGTCAAAGATTGGACATAAAAAAGTCCTGCGATTATTCCAACTACAACGCCTATTCCTATGATCAAATAGACAAAAAAATCATTCAAAGGTATTACCTCCAGAATTTAGCAGAATTTGGTTGCTATTTTGTATATCTCAATGAATTCGTCTAACTTCAAAGAGGCACCACCTATCAATCCTCCGTCTACATCTGGAAGAAGGAAGAGTTCCTGACAGTTTTCTTTATTCATGCTGCCACCGTAAAGGCAGGAGATTTTCTCTGCCATGTCAGGATAAATTTTTCTCAACTGATCTCTGACGTACGCTATCGCTTCCTGCGCCTGATAAGGCTGGGCCACAACCCCGGTTCCTATTGCCCATACAGGTTCATACGCTATCGTAAGTCTTTGCGGATCTTCGATTTTGACCCCTTCTAAGTCTTTGGTAAGTTGATCTTTTATTACGTCAAAGGTTTTTCCGCTTTGCCTCTCGTCGAGCGTCTCGCCGATACAAAGAATGACATTCATCCCGCCCGAGATGGCGGACTTTACCTTTTCGTTTATGAACTGATCGCTCTCGCCAAAGATATGCCTTCTTTCCGAATGTCCTATTATAACATGATCTATTCCCATGTCTTTGAGCATCGGGACGCTAACCTCTCCGGTAAAGGCTCCGGACTTTTGAGAATGAACGTTTTGTGCTCCCACCACGATATCGTAGCCTGTGAAGATCTCTTTGACAACAGAAAGAGACACAAAAGAGGGAAATACCCACATCTTTGTGTCTCCGCTAAATCTTACGATCTTTATCAAATCCCTTGCGAAAGCCCTTGCCTCCGAAGGGGTTTTGTTCATTTTCCAGTTACCGGCTACTATCAGCGGACGTTTTTTTTTGCGTCTGAGATCGAGGCGATCCCGGGCAATTCTTTTCCTTCCAAAAATTCGAGAGATGCCCCACCACCGGTTGAAACGTGAGAGACCTTTTCAGAAAGACCGAATTTGTCCATCGCTGCGGCGCTATCACCACCACCGACGACTGTGGTCGCATTCTTCATCTTTGCAAGCACTTCGGCTACGGCCTTTGTACCGGTTGCAAAATCGTCTATTTCAAAAACACCCATCGGACCATTCCACACAACGGTCTTTGCGCCGCTGAGTTTAGACTTGAAAAGTTCGATGGTCTTCGGTCCTATATCTAAACCCATCCATCCATCTGGAATTCCAGAGGATATATCCAAGATCTTCTTTTCAGCACCGGCCTTCAATTCTCGTGCACACACGGCGTCAACGGGAAGAACGAAGTCGACGTTGAGTTTTTTTGCGTTTGCGAGGATCTCTTTTGCAACGTCCAATTTATCCTCTTCAAACTTTGAAGCGCCTATTTTGTACCCTTGGGCCTTTAAGAATGTGAACATCATGGCTCCGCCTATAAGAACCCTATCGGCCTTTTTGAAAAGGTTGTCTATAACCCCTATTTTGTCCGATACCTTGGCTCCGCCGAGTATAACGACGTAAGGCTTTTCAGGAGAATAGGTAACCTTCGAAAGCATCTCGATTTCCTTTTCCATTAAAAATCCAGCAACGGATGGAAGATACTGCGCAACTCCCACGTTGGATGCATGTGCCCTATGGGCAGTTCCGAATGCGTCGTTGACGTGAATATCTCCTAATTTGGCAAAAGACTTCGAAAGTTCGGGATCATTTTTCTCCTCGCCGGGGAAAAACCTCGTATTTTCCATGAGCACGACATCGCCCGGCTTCATTGAGTTGACGAGCCCTTCAGCCCTTGGACCGATAGTATCGTGACAGAAAGTTACCTTTCTACCAAGGAGTTCTTCGAGTCTTTTTGCCACAGGCTCGAGTGAGAATTGAGGATCCGGTCCTCCCTTTGGTCTGCCAAGGTGGGAAAGGAGTATAACCTTCCCACCCTTCTCTATCACGTATTGAATGGTCGGCAATTCCGCCCTTATGCGGGTATCGTCAGTTATTACACCTTTTTCAATTGGAACGTTGAAATCCACGCGCATCAAGACGCGCTTATTTTTCAGATCAACATCCCTTACCGTTAATTTGCCCATAAAAACCACCATCAAAGGAGTTTCTGAACCATTTCTATCAAATCGACGGCTCTGTTCGTATATCCGTATTCGTTGTCGTACCATCCGAAGACGTTGACGAGTTCTCCGTTAACCTTTGTAAGCAGAGAATCGAAGATGCAAGAATGTGTTTCTCCTATTATGTCACGAGACACTATTTCGTCTGTGCAGTAAAGCAAAGCCTTTCCCATCGGTCCTTCGGCGGCCTTTTTGAATGCGGCGTTGACCTCTTCAACGGTCGTTGGTCTTTTCACTATAACTTTAAGATCCGTTATTGAACCTGTCGAAACTGGCACTCTCAAAGCCATACCGTCCAATTTTCCCTTAACAGATGGTACAACAAGGTGAATGGCCTTTGCCGCACCTGTTGATGTTGGTATCGTATTCATCGCGGCAGCCCTTGCACGTCTGAGATCTTTGTGTGGTAAATCAAGAATTCTTTGGTCGTTGGTGTAACCATGAACGGTTGTCATAAAGCCTTTCACTATTCCAAAGTTATCTTCGAGCACTTTTACAAGTGGAGAAAGAGAATTGGTCGTACAAGAACCTGTGGATATGACAACGTGTTCCTTTTTTAAGGCTTCATCGTTGACATGCGGGTTTATAGTTGAATCGGCTCCATCTGCGGGGGCAGAAATTATGACCTTCTCGGCTCCTGCCTGAATGTGGGCCATTGCCTTATCTTTGCTTGTGAAAAGTCCCGTAGATTCAATGGCAAGCCTTACTCCAAGTGCCTTCCACGGAAGTTTTGAAGGATCCTTTTCTGCAAATACCTTTATCTCTTTTCCATCGATTATTATGGCATCATCGGTGTAGGAAACAGTTCCTTTGTATGTCCCGTAGTTTGAGTCGTACTTGAAAAGATGGGCAAGAGTTTTTGTATCGGTTATGTCATTTACCGCCACGACATTTATCGGTCTCTTTTGTTCGAGAATGACACGCAGGATCTGCCTTCCAATTCTTCCAAATCCGTTAATTCCAACTTTTACTTCTGACATTTTAACAACCTCCTTAATTTTGATTAAAATCCAGGTATTTTTATGTTACCTGTAGCGGATTTCATCTCTTCTTCTGAACGATCTTTGACCATGTTTGCGTATTCGTTAAAGGCACTCACAAGCAAATCCTTCAGCATCTCGGGATCTGAAAACAGATCATTTGAGATATTTATCTCTTTTACCTCATAATCACAATTGCCCTTAACGCTAACTGCTCCGCCACCGACTGTTGCGCTTACCTCTATATTCTTAAGGTTTTCCTGAACTGCGGCTATCTTCTTTTGCATTTCTTGGGCCTGTTTCATCAAATTCCCTATATTTCCTCCAAATCCAAAATTCTTAGCCATTTTTAACCTCCTTCCGGGAGAATCTTTCCGCCAAACAAACTTAGGACCTTTATGACAGGCTCTTTGAGATTTTCTTCCATAGAATCGATTGGTATTTTCGAATAGGCAAAGACAAAATGTGCATCTCTTTTGGTCATTTCTTTGAATTTGTTGTTTATCTCTTCTCTCTTTTCATCTAAAATCTCTTTGTGAAGAGGAGCGTAAGAGATGACGAGTATTCTATCGCCTAAATCTTTCAAATTTGACATTTTTAAAGACACGTAAATGGAAAGATCTTCACTTTTATAACTTTCCACAAATCTTTCGATAATACTCTCGACTGTCTGATCCTTCTCGACTGTCTGCGCTTTCTCCGTTTTAGGATTATATCTTTCATCTTTGTACTTTAACGCTTCAAAGACGCTCATGATTTTAAAAACATCGAATTGCCTTTCTTCGTATTTAAGGTACTGGATCAGATCAATTGCAAATTTGCCAATTTGAATCATTTGAAGATCTTCTATTTTTTCCGATGAATATTCTACCACATTTTTAAGGAAATTCATGACATCGATGCCGCGATTTTTGATCGATTCCATTGTATTGATAAGCGATTCAACATTTCCATTCAAAATCGAGAATGTGTAATTTTCGACGATTTCGACTGGGCTTTCTCCGAGCACTATAAGTGTATCGTTTAAAGTTATCTTGTCTTGGGAAAATCTCGATATTTCCTCAAGCATTCCAATGGCATCTCTCATGCCGCCGGACGCAACTTTGGAAATATGATCGATTGCGGATGGTTCATATTCTATCTTTTCATTTTCGCATATTCTTACAAGTCTGTTTCTTATAACATCTGATGGGATTCTCCTGAATTCGAGAACCTGACATCTCGACAAAACAGTTTCTGGAACTTTTTGCATCTCAGTCGTTGCGAGAATGAAGATGGTCTTTTCTGGTGGTTCTTCGAGCGTTTTTAAAAGCGCGTTGAAGGCCTCTCTCGTTAGCATGTGGACCTCATCGATTATGTAAACCTTGTACTTCTGATTGAAAGGCATGTAAGCGACTCGATCCCTTATATTTCTTATCTCGTCTATTCCCCTGTTTGATGCCGCATCCATTTCTATGACGTCGAGTGAATTTCCGGAATCTATTTCAACGCATGAATCACACACATTGCACGGCTCATAACCATCTACAGGGTTTGAACAGTTGATGCTCTTTGCCAAGATCCTTGCAACGGAAGTCTTTCCCGTTCCACGCGGACCGCTGAAAAGGTAGGAATGGGAGATATTCTTTGATTTTACGGCATTTATGAGTATTCTTTTGACATGATCCTGCCATACAACGTCTTCGAATTTTTTGGGCCTGTACTTCAAATAAAGTGTACCCATCTACTTCACTCTCCGTAGATATTTTAACATATAAGGAAGTATTTCGTTTTTTTCTTATTTGTGAATTTTATAACAAAATTGTTTTTCATCTTTTTTCCAAGAGATAGATCACCGTGTAGATGAAAAGCCAAAAAAGTGTGAAAAATATTGTAAATTCAATGAAAAAATTGAGGCGTTTGAAGACAAAGGAAAAATTCTCGGTGCTGAATATACTTAGAATTTGCCAACTATTGAGCCTTAAAAATCTTCCAAAGTATATCCCGACACCTGAAAAAAATGAGACGATTATCACAAATGCCCAACTTAAAACTTTGTGCCTTTCTATGAGCCTTTGGATGTTAAATAGAGAGAAAAAGCCCATGACTATGCTCAAAAAGACCGAGAGTGTTATCTCTATCAATTCGTACCAGCGAATCATCTTTTGACTGTAGACGAAGATGTTGTTCTCCATCTTAAGATAATCCAACGATCTTATGTGAATAACGTCTGTCATTATGTAAGGAATATTTGGATAAAAGATAATCCATAAAATAAAGACGGGAATCAAAAGATAGATTTTTAAAGATCTCTTTAATCCTGAAATGTAAACCGATGTTATCAGAAATGAAAGGAAGAAAGGAATCCATGCAAGAAAGATGTTAAGAATCAAGAATGAGAACTCGTAATCTTTGTAGTAAAAAATGCCATAGCAGGTGATGATAATGACAAGAAAAGATGCAAAAGATAGTGTTAGAAATGATTTTTGAGTGATCGAGATCAATCCTTTCTACTTGGGATTCATATTGAAACAATTTTATTATATAATCTTGTGCGAAAGAAAGTGTCTTTGAAATGTTATGTTAAGCGAGGGACGGGATTTCTTGAGGCTGAGTGAGCCTAAAGTATCGTCATCTGCTTATTATCCTTTGTAGGAAGGTATGTCTATGATAGAAAGTTTGAAAAGTTTTTACGAGAAATACAAAAAAATTAACGAAAGTTTGATAGATCCAGAGGTCATAAAGTCTCCGGAGATGGTCATAAAGTATTCGAAAGAACTTTCGGAAGTAGAAAGGCCGGCAAAGTTGTATGAGGAATATTTAAGAGTTCTTAACGACATAGAGGAATTGAAATCTCTCGATGATCCGGATTTACACGAGGAGATTTTGAAAGAGATAAAGGAAAAAGAAGATGTGATCTCCAAATTAGAAAAAGAGGCCGGCGATTTTTTAGATTCGCTCGATTCTAACTTTTCAAGAAATGTCATTGTCGAAATAAGGGCCGGCGTTGGAGGACAGGAAAGTGCCATCTTTGCCGGAGACCTTTTGAGGATGTACCTTAGATATGCCGAAAGGCACAACCTTGAGGCCGAGATCCTCGATTCCCATGAAACGGAACTTGGAGGGTTTAAAGAGGTTACCTTTTCCGTTTCTGGAAATGGTGCCTACAAACTTTTCAAATACGAAAGTGGTGTTCACAGAGTCCAAAGGGTTCCGGTTACCGAGGCATCTGGAAGGATCCACACCTCAACTGCCACCGTCGCAGTTTTGCCAGAGGCAACGGAGGTTGATATCGAGATAAATCCCGATGATCTCAGAATAGATACCTTCAGGTCTTCCGGAGCCGGAGGCCAGCACGTGAATAGAACTGAATCTGCCGTAAGAATAACTCATATACCTACTGGCACCGTAGTGGTTTGTGAGTCAGAAAGATCTCAGATTCAAAATAGAGTCATAGCCATGAAGATATTGAGGGCGAAACTTTTTGAGATGAAGAAACGTGAGGAAGAGGAAAAGATGTCAGATATGAGAAGAAATCAAATAGGCATGGGAGAGAGAAGTGAAAAGATAAGAACTTACAATTTCCCGCAAAATAGGGTTACAGATCACAGGAATGGATTTACCGCGTACAACCTCGAAGAGGTGATGGACGGATATTTAGACGATATCGTCAAATCTTTGATCGAATGGGAATCTCAATTAACGATAAAAGGGTAGGTGAGTTTTTTGAAAAAAAGTCTTTTGTTTTTTGTCATTGTCACGGCAGGAACCCTCTCTTTGATACTTTCTGGATGTTTTCAGACACAATCAACCACGATATCTTATCAGACGTACATCCAGACAACGCCATTTTCATCTGTCAATCACATAGAGATATTCATAAAATCGATAAATGCCAATGGAAATACAGTCCTTCTCAGTTCTATTTACAACAGGGAATACGATCTCGTTCCACCGCTTAACGGGACCGGGAATTTCTACATTGCACGTCCAATCGATGGACTTCAGGGCCTATCCATTAACGGAAATCCTCCTTTCATCATAAATTCTCTTTTGATAAACATAGGCCCAGTTGCCACCATCGTCCTTGGAAATGGAAATGAATACACTGTTCCTGTTTCAACATCTGTGAGCGTGCCATTTTACAGTTACAGTCTTCAAAAAATGCAGGTAGCACCCTTGCAGATCAATAATGGACAGAACAAGGCGGCTTTGATTTTGTGGAATCTTTCAAATCTTTCAACGTCCGCAACAGCCCCCATTACTTTGAGCGCCATTGGTCTTGATATGTCGCAGGTCGTGCCATTGTACATTACCCATGGCATTTCGTCAGATCCCGGACTTTACGGCGGTTTTTACAGGTACGCATCGGTTTCAGACTTCTCAAAGACTTACACCTTTACATCTCAGGGATATTGGAATACTTTAAATGACACTTACGATTTCACATTGTATCCATTCGTTGCCCCAACGTCTCAAGGCTACAAAGCGACTATTTCAATTAACAGTGCCACACAAACAATTGTGTCGAGTAGTGTAACCATCAACTCTTCTACTTTGTCTTTGAACTTATGAGAAAAAAGATAATTCTTATAGTGCTTTTGGTTATCGCCGCTTATCTCGTGTATTTTGATATCACGTCTTATATCTCATACACAAAGGCGAAAAGTGAATACGAGAAGGTTTTGAAAGAATACGATCAGACCAAGCAAGAGTTGGATTATCTAAAGCAGACCATGAAGGAGATCGAATCGCAAATTGCGAATAGCGGTAACAACGTCCCACAAACCCCTTCAACATCAGGTAAATAAGGCAAAGGAACTTGCCCAGGCCTTTGGTTGCCGTTACATTCCACGAAGGCACTTTTCTTTTATGGAAGGAGAGATAGTCATAATCGCTGAAAGGTATGGAATTTCGGCTGTAAAGGATGGAAAGCGTCTATTTTTTCATCCATCCCTTGCCGTTTTAAGAAAATCCAACGTTGAAACGGGTCAGCGAGATTACCTTATCGAATCTCTCGATCTTTCGGGGAATGAGAAGGTGCTCGATTGTACCCTTGGCCTTGGGAGCGAGGCCATTTTAATCGCGCATTTTTTACCAAAAGGGCACGTCAAATGCCTTGAAAGTTCAAAGATAATAAAGATAATAGTCGAAAATGGCATTAGAGATAAAAATTTGCCTGACTGGGTTAGGGAATCCGCGCAAAGGATAGAAATATTAGAATACGATTACAAGAAATTCGTAAGAGAAAGCGATGAGATCTTCGATTGCGTGTACGTTGATCCCATGTTCGAGCATCCAAACTTTAAGTCCTATGCGATGAATCCATTAAGGCCTTTTGCGGATCATTCTGGAATAGATCCTGCGGACATAGAGGAGATGAAAAAAATAGCACGTAAAAGGATTGTCGTAAAGGCAAGATGGAATGATTCTATCTTTGAAAGGTATAAATTCGATAAAGTTGTCGGAAGTTTGAAAAGCAAGATAGGTTATGGAGTGGTAGAGATTTGAAGATACCTGTCATTATGGGACCTACCGGAGTTGGAAAAAGCGAATTTGCCATCGAACTCGCCAGAAAAATTGGTGGAGAGATAATATCTATGGATTCGATGCAGATATACAGATACATGGATATAGGAACTTCGAAGGTCGATCCAAAATTGAGAGAAGAGATTCCCCATTACATGATAGACATAATGACGCCGGATGAGGAATTCGATGTGAAAAGATTTAGAGATATGGCCTTGAAATTCATCGAAGACATAATTTCGAGAAAGAAAGTCCCCATTCTTGTCGGGGGAACGGGTCTTTATTTTGAGGTGTTAAGGTACGGAATTTTCGATGGCCCATCTAAGAATGAAAGGATAAGAGAGGCACTTTTGAAGATCGAAAAAGAAAGGTCCGGATCGCTTAGAAACTTGCTTTTTCACGTTGATCCCAAAGCCTTTGAAAAGATAGATTCCCACGATCTTGTAAGAACTGTCAGAGCACTCGAAGTTTACATTCTTACCGGAAGACCCATATCAACCCTTTGGAATGAGAGAACTGGTGAGGACAGATACGTTATTTTTATTCTTACAAGAGATAGAAATGAACTTTATTCCCGAATAAACAAAAGGGTCGATCTCATGTTCGAAAAAGGTCTTGTTGATGAGGTTAAAAGCCTAATGGATATGGGATATTCGAAGGATTTGAAACCTATGAGATCCATAGGGTATAAAGAAGTGGTACAATATCTTGAAGGGAAAATAGATCTAAAAGGATGCGTGGAGATGGTAAAAATATCAACAAGGCACTATGCCAAAAGACAGTTAACGTGGTTTAGAAAGTACAAAGATGCCATATGGATAGATTTAGATGAGAAATCATCTCTTGAAAAAGTAATTCAATTCATTGAATAGGGGGCCTAACGGTGGAAAAGCAGAACTTACAGGATAAGTTGTTGAATTATCTTAGAAAGAAAAAGATAGAAGCCAAAGTTTATCTCGTTAACGGCTTTCAGGTTAAAGGACTTGTCAAATCCTTTGACAATTACACAGTTCTTATCGAAAGCGGCAGACAGCAAAATATGGTTTACAAACATGCGATAAGTACCATTATTCCGTCCGAGTATCTCGAACTCGAAGAAGTGATAGGGAAAAAATCTTTAGAAGAGGAGGAAAAAACAGAAAAGGATTGAAAAGGGCTGTATTGCTTGGCGTTAGCCATTCAAAGGGATACGAAATAGAAAAAAGTCTTGAAGAACTTTCTCTTCTTGCAAAAAGCGTTGGAATCGAAGGAGTGGGAACTTTCTGGCAATTTTTGAGTTCTCCTCTACCAACGTACCTTGGAAGTGGAAAACTCAATTCCGTTTCAAAGTACATAGAACTCTATCGCGCAGATGGTGTCATCACCGATGATGAACTTACCATAGTTCAAAGATCAAAACTCGAAGAGATTCTAAAAGTTGAGGTGCTTGACAGAACGGAGATCATTTTACGTGCGTTTTCGCGTAGCGCCACAACGGAGGAAGGAAAGATAGAGGTTGAACTTGCAACTCTCGAGTACACACTTTCACACTTAAGATCCAAAGGCTTTTCGAGAACGGGTGGAGGAATAGGTACCGTCGGACCCGGAGAGACTAAATTGGAGATGGATAGAAGAGTCATAAAGAAAAAGATCGGATTCCTTAGGGAAGAACTCGAAAGAATAGAAAAGAATAAATCGATCAAAAAAAGTAGAAGAAACTCTTCTTTAATTCCAAAAGTTTCCATCGCCGGATACACAAATGCTGGAAAGTCAATGCTTTTGAAATCACTTAGCGGTTTTGACATAAAAAGCGAGGATAAACTTTTTACAACGCTCGATCCTATAACCCGAAGGGTATGGATAGGAGAGAATCTTTACGCGCTTTTTTCAGATACGGTGGGCTTCATATCAAAATTGCCTGCCCAACTCGTTAAGGCCTTCAAGGCCACTCTCGATGAAATAAAGGAGGCCAATCTTATTTTGATCGTCGCCGATGGGGCCGATGATGACATCGAAAAGAAGATAAATGTTTCTCTTGAGACTATAGATGAAATAGGCGCTTCCAATATTCCAATTTTGAAGGTAATAAACAAGATCGATCTGTGTTCATCGAGCCGTTTGTCTATGCTTTCAAGAAAATACAATGATGCGATCTTTGTTTCGGCCACCAAGGGGCTTTATCTTGATGATCTGGTATCGAGAGTGCGTGAAGAACTTACGAGGGATTACATTCCATTTGAAGGAAGCATAGACGTTGACAAATGGCAGAAGATTCTAAATACTGATGGAGTGAGAGTTTTGCGTTTTGAATCTATGGACGGTGTAGTTCATGTCAAACTTAAGATCAATTCAAATCTTTTATCAAAGGTAAGGGAGATCCAGAATGTTTTTCAGGCGTAAAAAGATTCAGGAAGGCCCCCTTTACTTTGAAAAAGAGGGGATTTTTATGTACACTCAAAGCAAAAAAGGAACGCTTTTTAAGACCATACTCAGAAAGGGATATGATTTCCAGATAAATTACGATGAAGGACCTTCGATACTTCTTGACAAAGAACTTGTGGGTCAGAGGTCTGATGATTTGATCGTAGTTCATATGGAATTGGATGAGAATTACAATGTTGTCTCTTCAGAGATAAACGGGGGAAGGTTTCTAACCCCGCAAGAATACGAAGAACTTTTAAAAAAGGAGGAACTAAAGTGAAGAAACTTTTCACAAGTGAAAGTGTTACGGAAGGACATCCGGACAAGATAGCAGATCAGGTTTCGGATGCGATTTTGGATGAGGCGTTGGCTCAGGATCCTGAAAGCAGGGTCGCAATTGAGACCTTTGTCGTGAGAGGAGAGGTAATGGTTGGAGGCCAGATGACGACTCGTGCGTACATAGACATTCCCTCCGTTGTGCGTAAAACTGTGCTTGATATTGGATACACAAGGGCCAAGTACGGTTTTGATGGAGAAACATGTGCCGTTATTACGGCCATAGATGAGCAATCTCCGGATATAGCCCTCGGTGTCGATGAAGCCTTTGAAGTAAAGGAAGGGGAAAAGGTCTCAGATCCTCTCGAAAAACTTGGAGCCGGAGATCAGGGATTAATGTTTGGATATGCAACGGATGAGACGCCGGAATATATGCCTTTGAGCATATCTCTTGCTCATAAACTTGCAAGAAGACTCGCAGAAGTTAGAAAGGATAAAACGCTTGATTTTCTAAGGCCCGATGGAAAAACTCAAGTAACGATCGAATTTGACGATGACAACAAACCTATCGCCGTTGATGCCGTCATTGTTTCTGCCCAGCACGATCCAAATGTTTCGAGAGTCGATCTCGAAAATGGCATAAGGGAAGAGGTCATAAAGAAGATCATTCCAGCAGACCTTTTGACGAAAAACACTAAAATTTACATAAATCCAACGGGACGTTTTGTAATAGGTGGTCCTATGGGTGATACAGGATTAACCGGCAGAAAGATAATAGTTGATACATATGGCGGTGTGGCACCGCATGGCGGTGGCGCTTTCAGCGGCAAGGACCCGACCAAAGTTGACAGATCGGCCTCTTACATGGCAAGATACGTTGCAAAGAACGTGGTTGCCGCAGGCCTTGCCCATAAATGTTTGATTCAGGTGGCCTACGCTATAGGCGTTGCAAGACCGGTTTCTATTTTTGTGGATACTTACGGAACTGGTTTGATACCTGATATGGAACTGATGAAGATCGTAAGCCAGACCTTTGACTTCAGGCCGGGAGCAATAATAAAGAATCTCAATTTGAGAAGACCGATTTACAAACAGGTAGCCGCCTATGGTCATTTTGGAAGATTAGATCTCGATCTTTCTTGGGAGAAGACAGACAGCGTTAATCTGTTGAAGTCTGTCGTGAAGGTTTGAATGGAAGAGTACGATGTAGTCGTTGTTGGATCTGGGCATGCCGGCGTTGAGGCGGCACTCGCAAGTGCAAAGCAGGGTCTTAAGACCCTGCTTTTGGGCATAAATCTCGATAATGTTGCATGGACTCCGTGCAATCCCGCCATAGGAGGACCTGCAAAGGGAATAATAGCGAGAGAGGTAGACGCACTTGGAGGTGCGATGGCAAGGATAACGGACGTTGCGATGATAAACATAAGAGTTTTAAATACCTCGAAAGGTCCGGCCGTTCAAGCCTTGCGTGCTCAAGTGGACAAATACCTCTATTCGAAGACCGCAAAGCAAATTCTCATGGAGGAGAAGAATTTAACTCTCAGGCAAGGCGTTGCAACACGTCTGGTTGTAGAAAACGGAAAGGTTGCCGGAGTCGAAACCTCTCTTGGAATCTTTTACAGGTGCAAAAGTGCCATAGTCACAACGGGCACATTTTTGGGAGGAAGGATTTTCATAGGTCCTAATTCCATGCCGGCTGGCCGTCTCGGAGAGCCTTCGGCAGAAGGTTTGACAGATAGTTTGAGAAGTTATGGAATAAACATGAAAAGATTCAAAACCGGGACTCCTCCACGCGTTTTAAAATCATCGATAGATTTTTCAATCCTTGAAAGGCAGGATACATCGGATGAACCTCTTGCCTTCTCATATTCGGATGAGCCGAGAGTACTTCCCAAGACACATCCGTGTTTTATAACGAGAACGAATACTGTGACTCACGATATAATAAGGGAAAATTTGCATTTTTCTCCAATGTACGGAGAGGTTAAACTCATTCATTCTGTGGGACCGAGATACTGTCCATCGATAGAGGATAAAGTCGTTAAATTTCCGGACAAAGATTCACATCAACTTTTTGTTGAGCCGGAAGGCATAGATTCGATGGAATATTACATAAATGGATTTAGCACCTCCCTTCCTTATGATGCTCAGGTAAGAATGCTTCACACCCTTCCCGGCTTCGATCATGCCATAATAATAAGGCCGGCTTACGCCGTCGAATACGATTACGCGGATCCTACACAGTTGTATCCCACCCTCGAATCCAAAGTGGTGGAAAATCTTTATTTTGCCGGTCAGGTTAATGGCACAAGCGGGTACGAGGAAGCCGCCGGACAGGGAATAATTGCCGGATTGAATGCCGGATTGAAATTAAAGGGCGAGGATCAAATCGTGCTTGGGCGTCACGAGGCATATATCGGTGTTATGATAGATGATCTCGTCTTTAAAGGAGTTGACGAGCCTTACAGAATGCTTACCTCAAGGGCCGAGTACAGGTTGCTTCTAAGGGACGATAACGCTCAATTTAGACTTACGAAGTACGGGTACAGGGCTGGAATTGTAGACAAATCGACCTACGAGAAGGTTTTAAGACTCGAAAAAGAGATAAAGGAAGCCATAGAAAGGCTTCAAAAAACAAAGGTCAAAGTTTCAAAGTTCAAGGAACTCACAATCGATAGAACCCTTTCACTCTACGATCTTTTAAAGATGCCAAATGTTTCATACTCTGACATAGTCATGTTCGATACATCTCCTTTGGAAGATCCTCGAGTGATAAAAGAAGTTGAAATAGAGGCTCATTACGGTGGTTATATATCCAAAGAAATACAGGAAGCCCAGAAACTTTCAAAATTAGATAAAATAAGAATACCTCGAGATTTCGATTTTTCAAGTGTTGTCGGTATTTCAACGGAATCGAAGCAGAAGTTGATGAAGATAAGACCTTCAACGCTTGGTCAGGCCGCAAGAATTCAGGGAGTTACCCCAAGCGATCTTTTCCTTTTGAGTTCGAAAATAAAGGAGTAGAAATGGACAAAATTTACATAATAGGCCATAAAAATCCAGATACCGATTCCATCTGCAGCGTGATAGGTTATGCAGATCTTTTGAATCGCTTCGATCCAGTCTACGTTCCCGCACGATGCGGCGAGATGAATTCAGAGACAAAATTTGCACTTTCAAAATTTGGGATGAATGAACCTCTATACATAGAAAGCCTCGAGCCAAAGATCGCAGACATGAAATTACCATCTCCTATAAGTGTTCAAGAGGATGTTCCGACGATTGACGTTGCAATACTTATGGAAAAACACGACATAAAAAATGTGCCCGTTATCGATGACGCTGGTAAACTTGTAGGCCTTATAAGTGAAAGAGGCCTTGCGAAGGCTTACGTGAGAAAGATCAAGATAGAACAACTCGAAATGGCTCCCATTGGCGTGGAGACTCTTGCAAGGATAATAGATGGAAAGGTGATCTTCGATTCCGGCAGAATTCTTAAAGGGAAGGTTTACACGGCAATAGATGCCCTTCACGTTGCGCTTTCAAGACTCAGCCATGAAGATGTCGCTATTGTCGGCGATAATGAGCCGGATCAGATCGCATTCATAAGATCTGACATAGCGGCACTTATAATCGCAAATAGTGCCCCGGTTGGAGAAAGGGTCATAAATGAGGCAAAAGTGCATAACACATCGATCATTCAAACGAATTTAGACGCGTTCGGTGTTGGCAAGATGATAAATCTTTCTCTTCCGGCAAGAATGGTAATGGCAAGGGATATACCCGTTTTGAAAATGCATGATTCCATCGAATACGCAAAGAAAATCGTCTACGAATCGAAATTCAGAACCGCCTGTATCGTCGACGACAATGGAATTCTTGTCGGAATTGTAACGAGGACAAATCTTCTCGAGGATGTAAAAAAATCAGTTATACTTCTCGATCACAACGAATACACTCAGGCTGTCGACGGCATAGAAAAGGCTGAAATAGTAGAGATAATAGATCATCACAGGATAGGAAATATAAACACAGTCAAGCCGGTTAAATTTTTAAATGATCCTATAGGTTCGACCTCTACCATAATAACCTACAAATTCATAGATGCCGGCATCACCCCTTCACCCCAGATTGCCGGAATTCTTTTGAGCGGAATACTCTCAGATACGCTTGTTATGAAACTTTCGACAACAACGCAAAGAGACATAAATGCCGTCGATTATCTCTCTCGAATAGCCGGAATCGATCCTTACGATTACGGAAATGCGTTGATCAACGCCGGCATGTCTCTCGAGGGCTTATCGATAGAAGAGATTCTTACAAAAGATATGAAAAGGTACAACCTTTTCGGCAAAAATATAGTTATTTCACAGGTTATGGTGGCCTCCTTTGATTTTTCCTCGTCTAAATCGAATGAGATAACATCGAAAATGTCAAAATTGAGAGATTCCATGAATGTTGACTGCTTTTTCTGCCTTTTTACCAACGTGTTTGAGAATTCAAGCGATCTTTTCATAAGTTCCGACGAAGAGTGCCTCTTAAAATTCGAATCGAATCCCGTAAGGTTAAAAGGCGTTATGTCGAGAAAAAAAGATTTTCTTCCACATCTTGCAAAGATAATTCAAGATTAAATCTTTGATCTGACAAATTGGGAGATTGTAACATATTATTTTTATTGACATATACGGTTAAGATGAAGTATAATTTTTTGACATCTTATTGAAAGGGGATGAAGTATTTGAAAACAAGGGGTAAGTTACTTCTTCTTTCCGCATCAATCGCCATAGTGGCCTTAGTCTTAAGCGGATGTTTTTTAATGCCTCCAACGGTAAGGTTTATCTCTCCAACCTCTCTTAACAACTCTGCATATCCGGTTAACTCTCCAATAACCTTTTCATGGTCTGGCGAGAGTGGCCTTACTTACACCTTAACTCTTTCTGCATCCGGCATCGGTCCGATAACTTTGCTTTCTAATTCGAATCTTACAACCTACCAAACATCGATAGCGACGCCCGGAGTCTACACGGCCCAAATCGTCGGTAAAACGAACTTGGGTGGTACCGGCAAAGATACCACGACATTTAACGTTACGTCTTTGAAGATCACCAATTCTGCCACAATTTACGCCAAGAACAGCGTGACGGTCTCTTGGGAATCTCTCGACAACAAGCCTCACACGTACCTTTACTCGATAGACAATGGCGCAAGTTGGACAAGTACAACACAAACGAGTGCGACCTTGACAAATCTTCCAGATGGAAATTACACATTCATGGTCAAACTTGCCCAGTCTTATGTCCCTCCGGCCGTTTACAATTTTGAAATTTTGACGGCAGGACCAACGATAGGAATAGCGGTTTCCGACAGAACTGAAGGTGGATTTTACGGAATAGGTTCCCATCCTCAGGGCAGGTATGCAGAAATAAGTTGGGCATCTAACCAGCCTTTGGGCGCTTTACTTGTTAGATTTTACATGTACGGGCCATTGGGGACTGGCATAAGATACAGGCTTAACATCTCTCCAAATGGTCAGTGGGTTGTCCTTCCGGCCACATCGACGGCCCAGCAATGGTATTTGATTCCTCATCCGAATACGAATACCGACATGATAATTTCGGCAACAGGCCCTGGTAGTTTGCAGGTCTACGATATGAGTGGAAATGCTTACA
The DNA here is from genome assembly GCF_009936215.1 of Athalassotoga saccharophila. GTDB lineage: Bacteria > Thermotogota > Thermotogae > Mesoaciditogales > Mesoaciditogaceae > Athalassotoga > Athalassotoga saccharophila. Next base: position 796,457 of record NZ_AP019551.1, read on the forward strand.
ACGTACCTGCGTTCCAATTGGGTCAGACCTACGCGATAGGTATGTTGCCCGTTAACTGGCTTGGAACACAAGGATCCTTTGCAATAGCCCCATTTGTGCTTAGCGAAAGATATGGACTTTCGAATATGCCGCAAATGTACGTTGGATACAACACGACCTCAGTTGCAACGGGTGGATCTTTTGTTGCATCTGTTTACGCTCCAAACCTTACGGCATACGCGTCTGGCACCCATCAGATAGTCAACGACAATGTCGATCATACAGACATCACAACGAACAATGGTCTTATGTACATGCAATTCTCAGTTCAACTCTCCCCCGGCCTTCAACTTAACAGCGTTACATTCCCGGACATGATGGCGGGAAAGGTTAACCTTTGGACGTACAAGTACGATCCAAATACCGGAATTCTTACTGTGTACAGAGGATTTGTAAATCCTGTCCCGGGCGCACCGGTGGCGCAGTCTGCAACCGATATAGCCGTCCAGTTACAATGCACGGTACCGGCCACCTACAGCGGATCTTACGCCTTTGCAAGCGTAGTCTATGAAGGATACTTTGGCAATGAAGGATACAGCAATCTCAATCCCGTCTTCAAAGATAATTCTTTGAGGAATATAGACGGTGTTGTGATTTTGAGATCGGTTCCGGTCGTTACCGTCGGTAGCGCTCAGTAAGCGGGGTGAATGGTATGAAAAAGATTACATTTATTCTGATCGCTTTGGTTTTGATTTCGGTCTTTGCCTTTGGAATTTCTCTAAGTACGCAGACTGTTATGAGCACAGCCACCGTTGAGGCTGTAAATGCACAAAATACCCAGTTGGATCTTCCGTGGACGGCTGGACTTAACGGTTTTAACGGAAAAACGATAGGACAGTTGTCCGTTATGAACGGGTGGCGTCCACTTCCGAAGGATTTCGTTAACGCCATTTTATCGAAGGCAAAAAAACTCACAACGACAGATGATATGCTCATGGGATCTTACACGATGTTCAATCCGTTGACGATGGATGCGTCTAACCTTCCAACTGCCTACGATCTAAGCAATCAATTCGTCCAGTATCCCGGCATTTCTTACGTAACGCCTGTCAAAGATCAGGGATACCATGGCACATGCTGGGCATTCTCCACGACTGAAACCTTTGAAACGGCCCTTGCAATGCAAGGCGTTGTACCATATTCAAATATCCCGGTTCTTTCAACCCAGTTTGTTGCATACCACGACATAAACTGGAATCTTTTGATCGCGGCAAATGGATGGGTAGTGCAGGATTCCAACTACGATGCAGGCGGAAACCAGTACTTCTCGATGTACAACGCGATAAGGTATGGAATACCACCTGCCTCGGATTTTCCGACGATATCTTACGAGAATTCTCCGTGGATAGAATGGGATCCGCAAAATCCGAACTGGCAAAAAGATTTGATTTATTCGCAGGGGACACTTTTGTTGCTCAGCGCTCCCGAGGAGGCATATTACTACAACGTTAGTTACGATCAATACATAGACGCTATAAAGACTATGATAATGAAGTACGGATCCGTCAGCGTCTCTTATTCAGTGCCGGCAGACTTTTTCAGTTATCAAAGTGGCGTTTATATTCCTGTAAATCCCGGCTCCTCTTCCAACCCTTACGAAGGAGGCCATGCCGTCCAGATAGTTGGATGGATAGACAATTACGTGGCTTCCAATGGCCAGACTTACAACGTGTGGATAGTCAGAAATTCATGGGGTTCAAGTTGGGGCATGAATGGATACTGGCTACAGCCTTGGGTAACACCTCAGGAATATGCCTCCGGCAAAGTGCCGGCATGGAAATTCGAATCTTACGGTAACTGGTTCTTCGTTCCCATTTTCAAAACAGTTAATGCCGCTTATTCTCAGGCCGACTTCAACAACGATGGATACGTTAACATGGAAGACTGGAACTTGCTCGTAAGTGCCATGCAGCAGACGAATCCATCTTCTCAAACTATAGCCAAATACGATATAGGAGTGCCAAAGACCGGAAAGATCGGTGGAGGTTCTCTGGAACAATTCATGTATTTGTGGAATCTGGCGGCCCAGAGCGGACATTAAAAGTTAACAAAACAATAAAGGGCGCTAAATGCGCCCTTTATTATTTTAACTGACTTTATGGTAAAATATTCTGTGTTTGTGAATAGAGGTGGTAGAGATTGAAAATAGGCATTCCGAGAGCGTTATATTTTTACGTATATTATCCGATGTGGTATGGATTTTTTTCGTCCCTTGGTCATGAAATGAAACTTTCCATTCCGACGAACAAAGAGATCATAAATTTAGGAGTTTCACATTCAGTTGACGATATATGTATTTCCGTTAAGGTATTTCATGGCCATGTTAAATATCTGCTCAACAAGGATGTAGACTTTGTCTTCGTTCCGAGAATCGCGAGCGAGGAAAAATACAAATACACATGTCCAAAACTTGCTGCACTTCCCGACCTTATGAAAAGTGCCTTTGTTAGCGATGCAGGTAGAATTTTGACGGCGACCTTTTACACAAGGCAGGGAGACAAACCTATCATAGAGGCTTTTGAAGAGATAGGAAGGCAACTTGGAGATCCCGAAGAAAAGGTAAAGAGAGCGACAAAAGAAGGTATAAAATACCAAAATCTCGCGACAAAAGCGTTGAGATCCGGCCATACCTTTCTTGATATTGTCAAAAACATAAAAAACCTTGAAGAACTTATAAAAAGGCCCGTCGAAAAGAAGAGATACACCGTAGCCCTCGCCGGTTTTCCTTACGATGTTTACGATACATTCACGAATGGAGATGTCATATCAAAACTTGAAGATTCCGGAGTTGGAATAGTGACGACTGATATGCTTGATCCAAAAGTTTACAAGCATTATTCCAAATACATGATAAAAGATCTGTTCTGGTATCAGGCAAATGCCGCCGCAAAAGGTGGGATGTATTACATAGATTCACCAGACATAGATGGAATAATAAGCATATCATCATTCAATTGCGGTATAAGTTCTATATATCAGAAATTACTTGATCTTTATTCAAAAGAGATTGGAAAGCCTGTCATGCACATAATAGTTGACGAACAAACCGGGGATGCTGGTCTTGCAACGAGAATAGAGGCATTTATCGATTTAATACGCGTGAAAAGAGGTGATGGTCTTGTCTCGCAAGAAAATAACCTACACGGTACCGAGAATGGGGTACACGTACGCAGCGTTTGAGAGTTTCTTTAAAATTCTTGGATACGACGTTATAATACCTGAGCCTACAAACACCGAGACTATAAAGGAAGGCGTTTCCAACTCTCCAGAGTACATGTGTTTTCCATTTAAAATATTGCTTGGTCAATTTGAAAGGGTGCTTGAGAAAAATCCCGACAGATATTTCAAGGTAGTATCTCTTGAAAGTTATGGGCCTTGCAGATTCGGATATTACAGTCCTTTGTATTACAAGATATTGAGAGACAAAGGTTTTACGAACTTTGAAATAGTCAACATCGAAGGGATCTATCCACCACTTTACAAAGGTATTCCAAGATTTTTCAAAAAACTCGTAAAACTCACCGGATGGCACGCACCGTGGACAGTTGTCAAAGCCTTTGTCATAGCGGGATGGAAGGTTTACGCGCTTGAACAACTTGAGAAAAAACTTTACCATCTCATTCCAAGAGAGAAGGTTACAGGATCAACTGAGAAGATCTTCAACGCGGCAGTTGAAAGGATAAGACATGCTCCGAACAAAGTCAAAGCCATAAAGAAGATTTTGAACGAAGAACTCGAGAAGATGGAAAATAATCCCCATGTCGAGCGCGATGATCTTCCAAAAATAGGCCTTGTCGGAGAGGCTTACATATTGATGGATTACAGCAATAACCTTGATATAGAAAAGAAACTGGCCTACATGGGAGTAGACGTGGATAGATCTTTGAGGGTTACGAACTGGACGCTTGATAGGCTCATAAAGGCAAAATCGCATAAGGCTCACATGTTAGAGGTGAACAAGGGATATCTCGATTTCTTCATAGGCGGGGATGGTCAGGAAAGTATAATGAATACGATACTTTACAAGAAGGCCGGATATGATGGCGTCATTCAGGCCCAACCATTTGGATGCTTGCCAGAGACGGCCGCAAAGGAAATTCTTACAAAAGTAAGTGAAGATTACGATATACCCGTCTTAAGTCTCGCATTTGACGAGCAAACGGGTGAGGCCGGATTCGTTACAAGGCTTGAAGCCTTTGTTGATATGATAAAGAGCAGAAGACAAATGAAAGAAGAAAAAAAGGAATCCGTAACGGTTGAAAATTAGAGGTGAAAAGATGTCAAAAACAGTTGCTTTGGGAATAGATATAGGTTCTGTAACGACGAAGGTTGTCTTTATAGACGAAAATGATGAGATAATAGAGGGTCTCTACATTCGCACGAAGGGAAATCCAATAGACACTATAAAGGCGGGAATGATAGAGGCCTACAACGTTATTTCTTCAAAATACGGAGACATAGAGGTTATGGCCGTTGGAACGACTGGAAGTGGAAGGCAACTTGCCGGTGTTGTAGTCGGTGCCGATATCATAAAAAATGAGATCTCGGCCCACGCTTACGCGGCTATTCACGAAGTGCCGGACGTTTCCACCATCTTCGAGATAGGTGGACAGGATTCGAAGATAATTTTTATAAGAAATGGGGCCGTCACGGATTTTGCGATGAACACGGTTTGCGCCGCCGGAACTGGATCTTTCCTCGATCATCAGGCCGAAAGGATCGGTATCGGTATAGAAAAATTTGGAGAATACGCACTTCGGGCCACAAATCCAGTTAGAATAGCGGGAAGATGTACCGTCTTTGCCGAATCAGACATGATTCACAAGCAGCAAATGGGTGCAACGCCAGAGGATATAATAGCTGGGCTTGCCGAAAGCCTTGTCAGGAATTACCTTAACAACCTTGCCCGTGGAAAGGAATTGCTTCCAAAATTCGTCTTCCAGGGTGGTGTGTCCGAAAATATAGGGATAGTTAAGGCTTTCGAGAATGCAGTTGGGGCAGAGGTAATAGTACCGAAGAACAACAAACTCATGGGAGCATGGGGCGTTGCGATGCTCGCAAAGAGGGAGATCGAGATAACAGGTCAAAAGACGAATTTCAAAGGTTTTAAAGTGACAGAACTTGAGCATAAAACTCGGGTCTTTTATTGTGATGGTTGCGCGAATAATTGTGAGGTGTATGAAGTCATAGAAAACGGAGAGACCATAGCCTACTGGGGAGACAGATGCGGCAAATGGTCCAACAGGTTGACTTCCAAGGTAAGAAGAACTGAAAGGGCAGACAGAAGAGAAGAAATAAACAGTGAGAAGTGAGCGGTGAATAACAAAAAACATCCAAGTGTGCTAAACAAACTTGTCGGTGTACTCGATAAGGTAGAAAAGCCCAGCAGATATATAGGTAATGAATACAATTCGGTAAAAAAAGACGCGCCCCTTTCGGTGTGTCTTGTTTTTCCCGATCTTTACGATGTGGGAATGTCGCATTTTGGAGTCAAGATCCTTTACGATATAGTTAATGATCTTGATTTTGCAAAGTGCGAAAGATCTTATTTGCCATGGCCTGACATGCAAAGGGAAATGAAGGATAATTCTATCCCTCTTTACTCTTACGAATCTTACACGCCTCTTGATCATTTTGACGTTGTTGGATTTACCCTCCAGTATGAAATGTCTTACACGAATGTCTTGAGGGCTCTAAATCTTGCAAATATACCGCTAAGAAGTGCTGATAGGGGCGAGGATTCTCCGATTGTGATAGCGGGAGGGCCATGCACCTTTAATCCGTCACCGATTGAGGATTTCATAGACGCATTTTTGATAGGAGACGGTGAAGAGGGAATCGTTGAAATGTTAGAGGCGATAAGATCTGGAAAGGACCGATCGGATAAACTTAGAAAACTTTCGAACATCGAAGGGGTTTATGTCCCTTCCCACAACAATCGTGTAAGAAAAAGAGTTGTGCACGATTTAAAGAGATCTTGGGCGCCAACGCGTCAGATCCTTCCCTATACCGAGATAGTTCATGACAGAGGCGTTGTTGAGATAATGAGAGGATGTACAAATGGATGCAGGTTTTGTCAGGCAGGGATGATATACAGACCGGTTAGAGAGAGAAGTAATGATGAGATTTTGGATATCTCTTTTGAGACGATAAAGCAAACTGGATACGAAGAATTGAGTCTTCTTTCTTTAAGCAGCGCGGATCACAGTCAAATAAAGGATATAGTTTCTTCTTTGAGAGAGATACCTTACACCTCTTTGTCTATTCCTTCGACAAGGGCCAACTCTTTAACGGTTGAAATAGCGAAGGCCATAGGAAGTGTCAGAAAAAGTGGCATAACGATAGCCCCAGAGGCGGGAACTCAAAGACTTAGAAATGTCATAAATAAGGGCATAAGCGAGGAAGATATAATCTCCGCCGCAAAACTTGCGATAGAAAATGGATGGAGAAGGATAAAACTCTACTTCATGATAGGTCTTCCGACAGAAACCGATGACGATGTCCGTGGCATAGGTCATCTCATAGACAGGATAAAGCGTATGGGCTTCTACGATCTTTCGGCGACGATAGGCGTATTCGTTCCAAAGGCGCATACTCCATTTCAATTTGAATCACAAATAATGCCGGATGAGGCCATGAGAAGGTTCAAACTTTTGAACTGGACGAATAAATTCGCAAAGTTGAATTTCACAGATCCTCACAAGGCCCTTATCGAAGGCATTCTATCCAGAGGAGGAAAGGAACTTTCTTACGTGATAGAAGAAGCAGAAAAGAGAGATTTGATATTCGCCGATTGGGACGAATTTTTCAACGCGCAAAGATGGATGGATCTTTTTAAAGAATACAATGTGGACATCGATCACATTATGGGAAAGAAGAGTTTCAAAGATGAATTCCCATGGGATTTCGTCGATTCTGGAATATCAAAGGGATTTTTGTGGGCGGAATACCAAAGATCTTTAAGAGGCGATCTTACAGTCGACTGCAGAAATGGATGCACAGGATGCGGTGTATGTCCGAACTTTGGAGTTGAGAATATAATCCACGGGGTTAGAGAATGAAGTATCTTTTCTTTTACAAAAGATACGGGCTTTTGAGATTCCTTTCGAACCACGAGACCATGAGGATGATCGAAAGGATTCTGAGAAGAACCGGAATGAATTTAAAAATGACTGAAGGCTTTCATCAAAGACTTAAACTCTCATTTGGTCAGGCACTGCCAACTGGTATAATAGACAGGGCAGGACTTTTTTTGATATCTACCGATGAAGAGATAGGTCAAGAATTCATCGGAAAGATAAACTCACTCTCTCCGCATGGATTTGAAGTGTACAGAATTTGTAAGGTTTCAGAGAAATTCGAACTCGGCAGATCCGTAAATGGGTACGTTTTTTCACTCATATTCTTAGAAGAACCTAACATTCCTGAAGGATGGAAGATCGAAAAGTATGGTAAAATATGGAAAACAAGTTTTTTCGTCGCTTTCAATTCCTCATCTCCGAGAACTAATGCGTACGGTCAGTACCTTACTTTAAGAGAGAGTGTTGTCTTTAAGGAGACTTTCAATGACGAAAGTGCTTGTTGTGGATGATTCGGATGTTTTGAGAAAAATAGCCATCTTCAATCTCTCGAAGGCCGGCTTTGAAGTTCATGAAGCGATAGACGGACTTATGGGCATTGAAAAGATAATCGAGATAAAACCCGATGTCGTTATTTTGGACATAATGATGCCGAAGTTGGACGGCTTTCAGGTGCTCGAAAAGGTAAAGAAAGACCCTCAATTGAACACGGTAAAGTTCATAGTGTTGACTGCAAAAGGAGGAGATACCGATTTAGAAAGGGCAAAAAAACTTGGAGCGGAGGAGTTCATGACAAAACCCTTTAGCCCCAAAGCCCTTGTAGAGGCGGTGGTAAGGCTTGCATCAAGATGAGAAGATCGATTTACGAAGTATATATGGCGAACTTTCGAATTATTCCCGTAATGTCGGGTGGTACAACTTTCCAAATCTCGAATACGTCGATGCCGATCGTATAATCGAAATTTTCAAAAAAGCCGTAGATGAGATAAGGAAATACAAAAAAGAGATAGAAGAATCCGCTTTAATTCTCGAAGAAAATCTTGAAGAAATTTCGAATACTTACGATTTGCTTTCGGCTCTTCTTGAGATAACGAATATTCTTTCAAAGGATATAAACCCATTCAAAGTTGCTTCGGAAATAGTCGATATCATCGAGAAAAACATAATGGCTCGAGAAATTTCCCTCTTCCTTTTCGATGAGGGAAATGAATTCGAGTTTTCAACTCCTAACGCCAAAAATACAAGAGAATTTTTTAAATCTTACAGGTTAACTTCCAAATCAGTCATTATGAATGATGCGATACCTCTTATGGTAATTCCCATCCGATCTGATGAAGAATTCAACGGTGTCTTTGTATGTATGGGGAAGGAAAATGGCACTTTTTTCAGTGCCGCGGACAGAAAATTGGTAGAGGCCGCCTCAAAACAATTAAAACTCGCTTTAAGCAATTACAGTTATTTCAAAAATGAAATGAAACGCGCGATGATAGAAAAAGAACTTGCCATAGCACGCGATATCCAGTACAAACTCTTTCCCCATACCTTTCCTCCAGATTACAAAATATGGGGAGCCTCCTTGCCCGCAAGAGAGATAGGAGGAGATTATTACGACGCCTTTGAAAGGAATGATAAACTCTTTGTGACCATTGCTGACGTTTCGGGCAAAGGTATAGGTGCGGCCATAATGATGAGCATGTTCAGAAGTTATCTCAAAAGTTTGAGTTCTAAGTCAGATCTTCACGAAATAGCCATCCTTTTGAATCATTTAATGTGCGAAGAACTTTCTGAAGATAGGTTTGTAACTGCAGTTATAGGCATCTTCGATCCGCGCAAAAAGATCTTTGAATATGTCAACGCAGGCCACGATCCAGTATTCATCTTTAAAGATGGGAAGATGAAATTGCTTGAATCTGAAAATCCACCTTTCGGAGTTATTGAAAATGGCGATTTTTACATTCCCAAAAGTGTTGGACTTTCCGAGGGTGATTTACTTGTCATGTACACCGATGGATTTCCCGAGGCAAGAAATGAAAAAAATGAAGAGTATGGCCTTGAAAGGTTATTCAAAAAAATCGCCGAATTAAGTGACAGATCTCCGACCGAGATAGTGAGATCTCTTTTGGAAGACGTAAAAGCATTTTCCCAGTCCACCTCTCAACATGATGATATGACGATCCTCGTTATGAAAGGTTAAACTTGTAATGAGATTCAGAAAGAAATTTCATTTTAAGATATCGAATCTTCCTTACTTTACAAAGTGGCTTATACTCGGGATAATAATAGGAGTCTTGAGCGGATTTGCCTCAACTTTGCTTTATTACTCCGTAGAACTTTCGGAAAAATTCTTCCTTGGTTATCTTTTGGGAATGCACATTCCGCGCACAGTAGGCGATGGTGGTATTCTTAACTATTCCGTCGACAGAATATACCTCATTCCTTTAGTTGTAATTGCAGGGGCATTTATATCTTCTCTCTTGGTCTACAAATTCGCCCCGGAGGCCGAAGGGGACAGCAAGGCGATAGAGGCATACCATCAAAAACAGGGAAAGATAAGATGGCGCGTAGCACCCGTAAAACTCGTAGCATCAGCCATTGTCATAGGATCTGGAGGAAGCGCCGGAAGGGAAGGGCCGAGTTCTCAAATTTCGGCAGGCCTCGGTGCCATGGTCGCGGACATTTTGAAATTAAACTCTGAAGATAGAAGAAAGATGGTCGCGATAGGTATTGGCGCTGGCATAGGGACGATCTTCAAATCTCCAATTGCCGGAGCGCTTATAGCCGCAGAAATACTGTACAGGAGAGATTTTGAACCGGACGTGATATATCCGGCGATAGTGGCCTCGGCAACTGGATATTCCATTCTTGGCATTTTTTACGGCTTTACCCCTATCTTTGGGTATTATTTGTCTCCTTTCAATCCGGTCAGGTTGCCCATGTACGCAGTGCTTGGAATAGTGGCAGGTTTAATGGCCATACTCTATCCAAAATCTTTTTATTACGTGCAGAGTAGATTTTCTGAGTTGAAGGTTAACAGGTACTTCAAACCGGCCATCGGTGCCGCGATAACGGGGCTTATCGCCTTGCCCTTTCCCGAGATCATGGCGAGTGGCTACGGATGGGTTCAAATTTTGATGGATCAAAAGTTCGATTTGTTTCCAACCTTTGGAATGCCGGTTTTAGTTGTGCTTTTTGCAATACCGTTTATCAAGATTTTTGCAACATCTATGACGATTGGTTCTGGTGGAAGTGGAGGATTATTTGCGCCGGGCATCTTTACAGGTGCTTTCATAGGTGCCGATATCGGCATCATCTTTCATTTTATCTTTCCCGCACAGGTGCCAACGATTGCGCCATTTGTCATCGTTGGCATGTTAGCCTTTTACGGCGCGGCCGCAAAAATTCCTGTTTCCGTTATACTAATGGTTGTCGAAATGACTGGAGGATTGCAATTGTTGCCGGCCGAAATGATAGCCGTCTCTATATCTTACCTTGTATCTGGAAATCACACGATATATCATGCTCAGGTTCCAACGAGAAAGGACTCACCTGCCCATGCCGGTGAATACAACGTGCCGATTTTGACGAGTCTTAAGATTACCGATATAGAAAATCTGAGAAACCTTTCCATCAATCCCGAAGCAGATATAAAAGAGGCAAAGGCCATGATGACACAGAATTCAGTCTCCTCTCTTGCCGTGTCAAATCAAGGTCATTTTCTTGGAGCAATTTACATGTACGATATTTACCAATTGAATGATGGAAAGGTAAGGACTTTCATGAAAACCGGTGTTGCTTCGGTAAGGCCTAATTCTACCCTTGAAGAGGCATGGGAAATAATGAATACGAACAAAAGCACGTGGGTACCAGTTGTGCTCAACGGTGCCTTTCTCGGAATAGTAACGATGACGGACATTTTAGATATTTACAGATCTAAGTTGAAATCACTTGGAATATCAGGAGAAAGTGGCGGATAAATCGGCATCAGGATGTTAAAATCGAACCGTTATGGTATAATTCAATAAATGAATTAAGGATGGTGTTTTAAAATGATGAAATTTTTTACCGTACTTTCGATAGTTGTGGTTTTGGCAAGTTTCGCGTTTGCCTTTAATCTTCAGGTTGGAGGAGGAGTTGAGATAGCATCCTTCTGGACTTCCGGTGTCGCACTTCCAACGATTAACACCTCCTTTGCCTTTCCAATCTCGAGCAACCTCTCTTTAACCGGGCAACTCGGGTCTATTTTGACTCAGCAAATGGGATATATAACCTCTACTTCAACTCAAAGTGCGGCCTTACTTGCTCTCGTTGGTGTCAGGTACACAACGTACTCATCGACGTCCGGTGATTTTCAAAGATTTGTTGGAGCAGACGTAGGGGTTATCTCCAATTTCATCCAGTCAAGTGGAGTATCTCCCATTGTGGGAATAAACGCGGGTTACATCTTTCCGATCGTCAGCGGCTTTGAAGGATACGTAAAGGGCGCTTTGAGGGTAATGATGGTTTCTGTTCCGACATCTTCCCAGATAGGCTCTACCTTCCCACTCTCATTGCCTGTTGTGGAAGTGTCGACGGGTTTGAACTTTTCTTTTTGATCGAAAATAGTAGTTGATCTGTCCGAAAATATATGGTACAATTAACTGTGTTAAAGAGCGCGTAGCTCAGATGGTAGAGCGCTTCCTTGACGCGGAAGAGGTAGCAGGTTCAATTCCTGCCGCGCTCACCAAATAGCGACCAGATAGGTCGCTTTAGTTTTATAAAAAGGAGAGAAAATGAAAGTAGGCGTTGTAGATGCGGGAAGCAATTCTTTTTTGCTTTTGATGGCTGAGAAAAAAGACGAAAAGATAGAGTATTTTTTTGATACGTCCCGAATAGTTGGCCTTGGCCACCTCTTGAATGGAAAGGTAAGGGAGGAAAATTTTAAAAAGGCCTTGGAAGTTGTAAAAGAGTACAGAGTAATTTGCGAGGAACATTCAATCGACAAAACTGTAATCACCGGAACCGAGATCTTCAGAAAAATTGATAAAAAGTATTTCGAAATTCTATCTGAAAACTTCGATAAGTCCATTATTTTAACTCATCGGGAGGAATCTTTATTTTCTTACAGATCTGTCGTCGAGGATGAGAAATTCAATTTCGATCCTGTAGTTGTGGATATAGGCGGCGGCAGTTTTGAGATTGCATGGAAAGATGAAGATTTCATTTTTAAAAGCATCCCCATGGGAGCGATCTTCATAACGGACAAATTCATAAAAGGATATCCAGTTGGAGATCAATTGGATCGAATAGAATTAGACTCTTACCTTGAAATTCCGAATAAACCACTTGTTTCGATAGGCGGTACGGGTACAACGATCGCCTGTATCGTTGAGAAGAAAAAATTCGATCCAGCCTTAATTCACGGTAAATTTTTGAAATTCGAAACCTTGAAATTGCTTTTTGAAAGAATGAAGAAAATGACGTTAGAAGAAATTTCTTCACTTGAGGGAATGGAGAGAGGAAGAGAAAGGATAATAATCTCGGGATTATTTCTTCTTTTGCGCATTCTCGAGAAAAATTCTCTCGACGGTCTTTACGTCTCAACAAGAGGTCACAGGTACACTGTAGCACGAGACACATTGGAAGGAAAGATATGATCGTAATTAGATTGAATAAAAGAGGAATGGAAAAGATATCGAGGAAACATTTGTGGATCTTCTCCGATGAGGTTACAGAAATTATTGCCGACAGCGAGTCGGGTATTGCCAATCTTTTCTACGAAAATCATTTTGTAGGTCGTGGCCTTTACAATGGAAGATCAAAAAACATCGTAAAATTTCTCACTTCTAAGGATGAAGAAATAAACGAAGATTTTTTCAAGAAAAGATTTAATTTGGCCTTAAAGAGAAGAGAGGGATTTTCAAAATTCAGGCGCGAAATAAATTCCGAAGGCGATCTTCTTCCAGGCCTCGTTGTTGATAGATTTGGCGATTTAATGGTTATTCAGATAAGATCCCTCGCTCTTGAGAAAATGAAGGATTCAATAGTGAAGGCGCTTGTGGATCTTTACTCTCCGTCTACCGTGTACGAAAGAAGCGATTTTGAATCACTTCCCGAGGAAGGATTATCGAGAGAAAAAGGATTGCTTTACGGCAAAATTCCGCAACCCGTGATTGTCGAGGAAAATGGTCTTAAATTTCTCGTCGATATTGTAAAGGGTCAAAAAACCGGGTTTTTCTACGATCAAAGAGACTCAAGGAAATTCGCGCGTGAATTTGCTCGTGGTACATACGCACTTGATCTTTTTACCTACACGGGAGGCTTTGCTCTAAACTTAGCGAAGGCTGGAATGAGTGTCGATGCGGTCGATCTTTCAGAGGCCGATCTTGAGACGGGAAGGCAAAATGCCATCATGAATGGTTTAGAGGTTAATTTTTTAAGGGGAGATGCTTTTAACCTTAAGGATCTTGGATCTTACGATCTCATCATCGCAGATCCTCCTTCTTTGATAAAGAGGAAAGAAGATAAACAGAAAGCCTTTGATCTGCTTTTAAAATTAACGGAGGAAATCTTCGATCATTTAAAAGAAGGTGGCAGGGTATCTTTGTGTTCTTGCGCTTACAACATAGATAGAACCATGATGGAAAAGGTCATTCTTAACTCATCGCAAAAAAAGAATTTGATCGTAAGACCTCTTGGGTGGACCGGAATGCCTTCGGACCATCCCACTTTACTTTCGATGCCAGAGACAGATTACCTGAAATGTTTTTGGTTTGAGACGTTAAGGAGTGATTTATGAGAGTGGGCACAAGCGGATTTTCATTTCCGGACTGGGTTGGAAATATTTATCCGGCAAATACGAAGAAAGAGGATATGTTTTCAGAATACTTGAAATTGGGCTTTAATGCGGTCGAGATAAACTTTACCTATTACTCTATACCATATTCTAAGACGATGAACGCTCTTTCTCAAAAGGCTCCTCAGAATTTCTCATTTTGCGTGAAACTTCATAAAAGTTTTACCCATGAATACGATCAAGATCTGAAATCTCTTTATCCCAAATTTTTGGACGGCATAAGGCCTCTTATCGATGACAAAAAATTCGGATGCCTCATAGGGCAATTTCCATACTCATTCAAAAGATCCAAAGAATCTGTAGAATATCTTTTAAAACTAAGGCAAATCATCGATATTCCACTTGTCGTCGAATTCAGAAATGATCTCTGGAATGATTCCGAAACATTTGAAATGCTCGCTGATCATCAAATCTCAATTGCCGGAGTTGATCTCCCAAAGATAAGGGGATTGAAGATGAATGAAAAGCCATTTGGAAAAATATCTTATTTCCGATTCCATGGAAGAAACGTGAACTGGTTTACCGATGAAATGAAGAGATACGATTACACATACAGCGAAGACGAGTTATTTCAACTTGCGAAAAATGTTTTGAGTACTCCCGAGCCAATATACGTTTTTTTCAACAATTGCCATAACGGTCAGGCCGCAAGAAACGCCATTCAATTTTCAGAGATCATACGGAAAGTTCGAAATTAACATTTGACTTTTGACCGGCCTTCTTTTCCACTTCTTTCCAAGTTTCGAGAAGTCCTTTCATTATTTCCATTGCTTCTTCCAACTTTTTCGGATCCTTATGAATATTTCCTTCCACGAGCGATCTGTAAACGAAATCGTACAATTCCCTGAGATTTTTTGCTATCTGGCCACCTTTTTGATCGTCTAAGATGGACATCAAATATATCGTCATATCTTGGGCTCTCAAAAGGATATTATTTCTTTTTTCGTTGTTTTCTATGTTCGCGATTGCTTTTTGTATTAATTCGATTATCTGATCGTAGAGCATTTCTATCAATTTCGCAGGACTTGCCGTCAGAATTGCATTTTTTAGATATTGATCCATTCATACTCCCTCCGTTTCGAGTATTTTTGAGAATATTTTTCTGTAAATTTCGCAGACTTTTTTTATCCTTTTGACAGTCTCATCTTTATTTTCAAGGGCCACAAATGAATTTATCTCCATGAAAATCCTTCTCTTTTGTTCTTCATCTTCCTTTGATTCAAAATTCCTCCCTATTTGTTTTATCGAACTTAAAGCGCTTTCAAAAACTTCAAAGCCATTCACAATCTGGGGCAAAACCGAAAAGATGTCATTTTCTATGTTTTGATTCTCTATCCAGTCAAGAAATTGCATGGCGTTATTTGATATCCTCAAAATGCTCTGGCTTACGGTTATGAAGGAAAGATCGACTGTTTCATTCCCGGCTAAGACGCAATTGTCTATCTCCGAGATAGGGAGTGGCTTTTTATTTATCTTTATCTCATCAAGTACGCTGTTTTGAGGATAAAGTTCAGATATAACGTCAGATAATCTGACATTTTTTTCGTACCTTTTTGCCTCATTTCCATTTATCGTAACCTTTATCATGATAACACCCTCCTTTCATATTTTCGGCAAAAAATCTAATAACTTTAATTGAAATTATAGTATAATGAGAAGGATAAAAGTTGCAAAGGGGATCTGTCTTGGAAAGAATCTTAATCGTGGAGGACGATAAAAGTATAGGGGATATACTTAATCTTTACCTTAGCAAAAAATACGATACGGTTCTTGTGAACGATGGAATGGAAGCCGCGAGAATCATAAAAAAAGAAAGATTTGATTTGATCCTGCTCGATCTGATGCTTCCGAATATAAGTGGCGAGACTCTTGCACAAATGGCCGACTTGAGTCGGATTCCTGTCATTATAATAACTGCGAAGAGTTCCGAAGAGGACATTTTAAATGGTTTGAAACTCGGCGTCATTGATTACATAACAAAGCCTTTTTCTCCCAAGATACTGCTTGCCAAGATAGACAATTTCTTTTCAAGAATGAGGAACAACGTTGTTGATCTTGGAGATGATGGCAGGAGTTTGATAATTGGCGGTAAAAAGATATACTTAACGCAGGTTGAGTCCAAACTCTTGAACTTTTTGATCAAAAATTATGGAAGAGTTTGTAAAAGAGAGGAATTGCTGATGGCCGTATGGAATGGGGAAAGATCTGAGAGAATAGTCGATGCGACTGTGAAAAATTTGAGAAAGAAGATAAAAGATAGCGGTATAGAGATAAAAACGGTGATGGGTCTTGGCTACACGATCGAAAAATCCAAAACTTTCGACTAAATTCGTACTTTATGTCATCGTACCGGTCATAATAATGGGGATTTTGATGGTATTAGCCCAGCAAAGAATATTCGAGAATAGATTTGAAAATTTCACCAGAACATATGGAAAGAGTTTCTATGGCTTCAATCCATATTTTCCCGAACAAAGGTTAAAAAACATAGAAAGAATAAAACGGGAGACGGCGATAGAGATATTCGTATCCTTCGGAATTGCCTTCGGTGCTTCGTTAGCGGTATCGATCATTCTCGCAGAAGTTTTTCAAAAGAAGATATCTGATTCCTTGAAATCCCTTTCTAAAGGCATAGAAAGAATAAAATCGAATCAAAAGCCTGACTTTTCGAATGTGAAGTTTTCCTCGGAAATAACGGATCTTGCCGCTGACATAGAGTCTTTAGCCGAAAAGTTGTCTGAGAGATCTCTTGCAAGAAAGGCTATGACCTCAAGCGTTTATCATGAGATAATGACCCCTTTGACAGTCATAAGAATGGAACTTGAAGCCGTAAGAGATGACGTTGTGCCTTACAGTAAAGAGATGGTTGACAAAATGCTTCTTAACATAGATCACATTACCGAGGTTTTAAGAGATTTAAAAAGCATAGAGGGTGATGATCTAAGTTATATAAAAGAAGAATTTGATGCAGGATTTGAGACCGAGGAGATATTCAAGTCTTTCATTCCGATTCTTGAATCGAGAAATCAAAAATTTTCCACAGATTTTAAAAGTGTTCTGATCACGGCAGACAAAAGGAGATTTAAGCAGGCGATCTTCAATTTGCTGTCAAATGCCGTCAAATACACAAAAGTTGGAGGAAGAATTTCAATAAGTGTCGATCGAGATAAAGTGGTGATTTCGAATGAATTTGAAGGAGATCCGCCGAGGCAGTCTGATTTTGGAACTGGCCTAAAGTTGGTAAAGGATTTTTGCGAATACCATGGATTTAAATTCGAAATCACTAAGTCAGAAGGGTATGTTGTCTCTTCTATATTGTTTAAGAATTAAAGATTGGCAATGTGCGATCCTCAATTTGCAATTATCTATTTACTTGTCACCGATAAATTATTGGATAAGTGAAATTAGTATATTTTCGTTCAAAAAATGTTATGATCGTTTATGTGGAGAGTGATTCAGTGAAGGTTGAAAAATTACGTTTTTTTAAAACGATGCCAGATTATAAAGAACTGATAATCCTGTCCGAGATAGATGAAGATCCTCATGTGACACAGAAAGAAATAGCGTCAAAGTGCGGTATAACTCCTCCAATGGTTAACAAATACCTTTTCGATCTCGAAAAGCAGGGATACGTCGAGATAAGAGGGACAACGACTCGAAATACAACGTACCATCTTACAGGTGATGGAAAGAACAGACTTATGATTCTTAACATTTCTTACAGCCGTGAGGTTTTGAAGATGTACAAAGATTCACAGAAAAATTTCGAGCAAGTATGGAACTATCTACTTTCGAACAATCTTAAAAGAGTGGTACTTTTTGGAGCCGGAGATGTTGGCGAGATGGCATTCGAGATAATGAAAGATCACGACATCAAGATCGTAGGTTTGATAGATGAGGACGAGAAAAGAATCGGAAAAGAGATAGAGGGATTAAAGATAAGTCCTCTTTCCGAACTTAACCAAATGGACTTTGATGCCGTTGTTATAACGTCTTATCGGCACGGTGCCGAGATGGCAAAAAGAGTTATAACTGATAAGCCTGTTTTCATTTTTTCTCTCGAGAATGGTGTAACGTCTCTTAAACTTGCAAGAAGCAAATAAAAGGGAGGGTAATGGATGTTAGGATTGATAATCGGGATTGTTGTGGTTGCAATTCTGGTGATCATCGTCGTGTGGCTAATCGCCGCTTATAACTCTCTTGTTACGCTTAAAAAGAGAGGTCAAAACGCGTGGGCTCAAATAGACGTCCAACTCAACAGAAGACATGATTTGATCCCCAATCTTGTAGAATCTGCAAAAGGATACATGAAATACGAGCAGGAAACGTTGCAAAAGGTTATCGAGGCAAGATCGAAGGCCGTTGGTGCGGGGAATATCAAAGATAAGATAGACGCTGAAAATCAATTGACCGGAGCACTTGGAAGGTTATTGGCAGTTTTTGAAAGGTATCCCGATCTGAAAGCCAATCAAAATGTGCAAATGCTCATGGAACAATTGACAGACACGGAAAATAAGATTGCCTATTCCCGCCAGTTTTACAACGATATCGTTACGAGATATAACACGAAAACTGCCGTTTTCCCTTCCAACATAGTGGCTAATCTTTTTAAATTCGAAGAGATGCCGCTTTTCAGAGCCGAAGAAGAGGTAAAATCCGTTCCAAAGGTAGATCTTAACATATGAAGGAGGTCGTCAAATGTATGTAAAGAGTACAAAAGAAATTCTTGACAAAGCGAATGCCGGGTATTATGGTGTTGGGGCTTTTAACATTAACGACATAGAATTTTTGGCTGGCATAATATCTGCCGCAGTTGAAAAGAGATCGCCTGTTATAATTCAGGCAAGCGAAGGAGCGATGGCTTATGCCGGCAATGGAGATTTTAGGAAAGGTGCCTATGTGCTTGCCGACATAGTAAGAAGATACGCGGACGATATACCAGTTCCTGTTGCTCTTCATCTCGATCATGGTCATGATATGGATCACGTTATGGCAGCGATAAAGGCAGGCTTCACGTCGGTCATGATAGATGCCTCCGCTAAGCCTTTTGAAGAGAATCTTGCCATAACATCTGAGGTTGTGAAAATTGCGCATGCCGCGGGGATCTCGGTTGAAGCAGAACTCGGTAAACTTGTTGGTGTCGAAGACAACGTCTCTGTCGCAGAAAGAGACGCGACGCTTGTTGATCCAGAGGAGGCAAAGATCTTCGTTGAAAAAACTGGTGTTGATTTTCTTGCCCCTGCAATAGGAACAAGCCACGGTGCTTTTAAATTCAAAGGTGAGGCTAAACTTGACTTTGAAAGACTTCAAAAGGTTAAGGCGCTGACAAAATTGCCGCTCGTCCTTCATGGTGCTTCAAGCGTTCTTGATGAGGATGTGCAAAAGGCGAATTCTTACGGCGCAAAAATAGAAGGCGCAAAAGGAGTTCCATTTGAGGTTTTAAAAGAGTCCATAAAGTATGGAATAAACAAAATAAACACCGATACCGATTTGAGGATTGCGTTCATAGCCGAATTGAGAAAAGCGCTTCACGATAAACCATCTGACATAGATCCAAGAGATTTCTTTAAGCCAGCCATGGAGGCCGTAAAGAAAGTTGTGGCTCAAAGAATGGATGTACTTGGATCATCGGGAAAAGCTTAACCGGAGGTGTTGAAATTGAAAGTCCTGGTGATTAACGCTGGAAGTTCTTCATTGAAGTACCAATTATTTGACATGACAAATGAAAATGTTTTGTGCAGCGGAATAGTGGAGAGAATAGGTCTCGATGGTTCAAGACTTGTTCACAAGTTAAATGGTCAAAAGCATGTAAAAGATCAGGAAGTAAAGGATCACAGGGTTGCTCTCAAGATCGTGCTCGAAATTCTTACAGATAAAACCTATGGTGTTATAGGTTCGATGAAAGAAATAGATGCCGTCGGTCACAGGGTCGTACACGGTGGAGAGACATTCTCCGGTTCTGTTTTGATAGATGAAAAGGTTATGAAGGCACTTGAGGATAACATCGAACTTGCACCTCTTCACAATCCTCCGAATATAATGGGAATAAAAGCGGCAAAAGAATTGCTTCCAGACGTTCCTCATGTTGGGACTTTCGATACCGCATTTCATCAAACGTTGCCCAAGAAGGCTTACCTTTACGCGATACCTCTGAGATATTACGAAAAGTACAAAATAAGAAGGTACGGCTTTCACGGTACCTCTCATTTCTACGTTTCTCACAGAACAGCGGAGATCCTTGGGAGGCCAATAGAAGAATTGAAGATAATAACGTGTCATATAGGGAATGGAAGTTCTGTTGCGGCCGTTAAGTATGGAAAGAGCATTGACACTTCTATGGGTTTTACGCCTCTCGAAGGCCTTGTAATGGGAACGAGATCGGGAGATCTCGATCCTGCGATCGTGACATTCTTGCAGGAAAAAGAACATCTTTCCTATAAAGAGATAAATAACATTTTGAACAAGGAAAGCGGCGCATACGGACTTTCAAATGGATTGAGTAGCGATATGAGAGATATAGAAAATGCGGCTCTCGAAGATCATAATGAAGTTGCAAAACTCGCTCTTGATATATACGATTACAGGATAGCAAAATACGTCGGCGCTTATGCGGCCGCGATGAATGGTGTCGATGCGATAGCATTTACGGCCGGGGTTGGAGAAAATTCCCCTTACACGAGGGCCGATGTGTGCAGTTATCTTGAATTTCTTGGTCTCAAGATAGACAATGCTAAAAATAACATTCGTGGAAAAGAGGCCATAATATCTACCGAAGATTCAAAGGTAAAGGCGCTTGTTGTTCCGACAAATGAAGAACTTGTCATAGCGCGTGATACACAAAAAATAGCCAAAAGTATAAAAAAATGAGGAGGAAGTAATCATGATCCTTATGAAGGGGAAAAGCATCGTAAGTATTGACGATTTGACTATCGAGGAATTGAATCAGTTAATCGACACATCGATCCGTCTCAAAGATGAACTTTACAGTGGCGAAAGAAGGGACGTGCTTTCCGGTAAAACTTTGGGTATGATCTTTGAAAAGCCATCTCTGAGGACGCGCGTTGCCTTTGAGACTGCGATGACGCAACTTGGAGGTCATGCCATATATTTAGGACCGGACGATATAAAACTTGGAAAAAGAGAAACAACGGAAGATATCGCGAGAGTACTCTCGAGCATGGTAGACGTTATAATGGCAAGGGTGTTTGCGCATAAGACCGTTGAGGACCTTGCAAAATATTCAAGAGTACCGGTTATAAATGGCCTTTCTGATTTCGAGCATCCAACACAAATAGTCGGCGATATGGTAACGGTCAAAGAAAAATTTGGATATTTCAAAGGCATCAAATTTTCATTCATAGGGGACGGAAATAATGTCGCGAATTCTATAGCCTTGGCAGGTGCCAAACTTGGAATGCATGTTGTCATTGCATCTCCAAAGGGATACGAGTTGCAGAAAAAGGTCTTCGAAAGATCTCTTGAAATTTCGAAGTTAACGCAAGCAAAGATAGAAATAACGAATGATCCCGAATACGCGGCAAAAGATGCAGATGTCATATACACAGATGTATGGGCCTCTATGGGACAGGAAAGTGAGGCCGAAGCAAGAAAGAAGATCTTTGCACCTTATCAGGTGAACTCAAGGATAATGAGTCTTGCCAAAAAAACGGCCATTTTCATGCATTGTCTTCCTGCCCATTACGGAGAAGAAGTAACTGAAGAAGTTGGACATGGACCTCAGAGTGTGATATTCGAAGAGGCTGAAAATAGATTGCATTCGATAAAAGCGATGATTGTTCATGTCACAAGATGATCTTTTCGATCTCGATACAAGATAATTCGAGATAAAAAGATATAAATGTAGGAAAGTACTATTAAAAAGTCTTTTTTGTTTTTAATTGGCTTTAATCGCCGCTAATTGGCTTATACGGAATATCTATTAAAACGAATTTTGTTTTATAATTTTTACAAGCCTAAAAGGAGGCGATACCATGCAGGAAAAGAAAGAAAAGAAACAGGAAAAGAAACAGGATAAAAAAGAAAAGAAATAAGTAAGTTGGTAAGCAAATCCCTTCTCTAAGAGAAGGGATTTTTTGATTAATGAAGCAGATTGTAGAGATTACAGTGTTCGCTTCTATTAATGAGCACATGCATTTTGTTGACATATGTATATACATATGATAAAATTACAAAGGTGATCGCAATGAGAAAAGAAGAAAGAAGAAGAAAAATACTCGATTTACTCTCAAAATCAGATTCCGAGATCAGCGGAGATCAACTCGCCAAAGTTTTAGGAGTTACAAGGCAGATAATCGTTCAGGATATAGGCGTTTTAAGATCGATGGATTACAAGATAATCTCGCTTGCGAGAGGATACAAGTTGGTCAAAAAAGAAGAAGGTACAAGGAGAATAATCGCGGTCAGGCATTCAAAAGAAAAAATAAAAGAAGAATTGATGTGCATTGTTCAAAATGGGGGAAGGGTTTTAGATGTCATCGTTGAACATCCTGTCTATGGCGAAATAAGGGGAAACATCAACGTTTCGAATGAAGATGAGGTCGAGAAATTCATTGGAATGGTCGAAACATCCTCGGCTATGCCTCTTTTATCCCTTTCGAATGGGGTACATCTTCACACCATAGAAGCAAAGGATGAAGAGACCATAAATCGCATAATATCAATTCTTGACAAGAAAAAGTTCATCTTGAAATAGGAGGATGAAGATGAAAATAGACCGTGTAGTTGATCTTTACGTGCCTTCCAAAGTTCAAAGATCTTTGCTTTTGCTTTTCTCTCTTGCATGGATGGTCGATGCCGCCGGAGTTATGATGATGACATTCACCTTAGGAGGAATTTCCTCGGAATGGCATCTTTCGACATTTCAGTCAAGTACGATTGCGAGTTTAACCTTTGTCGGCATGCTATTGGGAGCGATAGGTTCGGGTTTTGTTCTCGATTTGGCTGGAAGAAAATTTGCGATGAATCTCTTTCTTGCCTTCACGATCTTTTTTACTTTCATAGATGGATTTTCACCATCTCCATTTTTATTCGGAATTTTTAGACTTTTGTCTGGCATAGGATACGGTGGCCTTATGCCTTCGGTCAACGCCTATCTTAGCGAGAGTACGTCCATGAAAATAAGAGGAAGATATCTTGTTTTGTTAGAGTCAAGTTGGGCAGTGGGAAGCATCTTAATTGGATTGTACGCAGTTACATCTGGATGGGGATGGAGAAGCGTTTATTACTCGATTTTAATTGGATCTTTGATTTTTATACCATTTTTGAGAATAAAAGAAAGCCCGCGCTACATCTTTTTGAAAAAGGGTAAAAAGGGCCTTGAAGAACTTTTAGGTTTTCATTTGGATGAAGATGTAGAAAAAATAGAGAAGTCTGTAATCCCCGTTAAGGCTCTTTTGGGGAAGCGCTATTTTAAAAGCACTATTCTTGTATGGTCATCGTGGTTTACAATAAGTTTGATATATTATGGCTTGTTCACATGGCTTCCAAAGATTCTTTCCGCGTCGGGAATAGGAACAAATGCGTTGTGGTTTACTTTTTTCATCTTTCTTGCACAATTGCCGGGGTACCTTAGCGCTGCTTATTTCATAGAGAAAATAGGAAGAAAACCTTCTTTGATTCTCTTTTTTGCTGGAACGGCCATTTCATCACTCATCTTTTCATTTGTTACAAACATTTACACACTTATCATCGCCGGGCTTGTAACGAGTTTCTTTTGTATGGGTGTATGGGGCCTTGTCTACGCTTACACGCCGGAACTTTTTCCGACATCCTTTAGAGGCAGCGCAAATGGATCTGCGGGAATGATGGCAAGAATTGCCGGCATAATAGCGCCTTATTTTGTGGCCGCCTTTTTCGGGACCAACGTTTTACACGCGCTGATATGGTTTTCGATTTTGGCCTTTTTGATGGCCTTTCTGACCGCATTCCTTGGAAGAGAAACTAAAGCAGAAAATATAGAATAAGCCCCTTAAATTGTCAAGGGGCATCATAACTCAACGAATGTTTGATCAATGATCGGTGAAGCGTGAGGAGTGAACCTATTTTAATTGACGATTATCAATTGAAAATTGTCAATTCTTGCTACATGCTACGTGCCAAATAGGCTTCCAGATCGATGATTCATTGAAATAAATCATGTATCCGCCGTTACTTCAACGGCATCTAATTTTTCAACCGCATCGAATCTGCACACTTCAAAGCAACTTCCACACTTTATGCACTTTTCTTGATCTATCGTGTGAACCTTTCTTACTTCACCAGTTATCGCCCCGGTAGGACACGCCCTCGCACACGCCGTGCATCCCGTACATTTGGCAGGGTCTATCCTGTAGGCTATCAAGGCCTTGCAAGATTTCGCAGGACATCTCTTCTCTTTCACGTGCGCTTCGTATTCGTCCCTGAAATATCTCAGAGTCGAGAGCACAGGGTTCGGCGCAGTCTGCCCAAGTCCGCAAAGGGCCGTGTCTTTTATTGTAACTGCGAGAGTTTCAAGTCTTTCTATATCTTCCATAGTTCCGTTGCCTTCAACTATTTTATCGAGTATGGAAAGCATTTTTCTTGTGCCTTCCCTGCAAGGGGTGCATTTGCCACATGACTCATCGGCAGTGAACTGCAAAAAGAATCTCGCCACATCTACCATGCACGTGTCCTCATCCATCACTATCATCCCGCCAGAGCCCATTATCGTACCTAAACTCGTCAACGACTCGTAATCTATCGGCGTGTCCAAGTACTCCTCGGGTATGCACCCTCCAGATGGCCCCCCTGTCTGGACTGCCTTAAATCGCTTTCCGCCCGGTATCCCTCCTCCTATATCGAAGATCAACTCCCTCAGAGTCGTCCCCATCGGTACCTCGACAAGTCCAGTATTGTTTACCTTACCAACCAGTGCGAATACCTTCGTACCCTTCGATTTCTCCGTCCCTATAGACGCGAACGCTTCCCATCCCTTGTTTATTATGTACGGCACATCCACAAGCGTCTCAACGTTGTTTATCACCGTCGGCTTCTTCCATAATCCGCTTTGTGCAGGATACGGCGGCTTTTGTACGGGCTGACCTCTTTTGCCTTCCACTGATTGTATGAGGGCCGTCTCCTCTCCGCACACGAATGCGCCTGCCCCTATCCTCAAATCAACGTCGAAATCAAATCCACTTCCGAATA
The DNA here is from genome assembly GCF_009936215.1 of Athalassotoga saccharophila. Taxonomy (GTDB): domain Bacteria; phylum Thermotogota; class Thermotogae; order Mesoaciditogales; family Mesoaciditogaceae; genus Athalassotoga; species Athalassotoga saccharophila. The sequence continues at coordinate 821,591 of NZ_AP019551.1, forward strand.
TGTCTTTACCCAAAAGCCCGTATTCTCTTGCCTGCTTTATCGCTATCTTTAACCTCTCTATCGCGAGAGGATATTCTGCCCTTACGTATATGTATCCCTGATGCGCCCCGATTGCGTATCCACCTATTGCCATTCCCTCGAGCAATGAATGCGGGTCTCCCTCCATCATGGACCTATCCATGAAAGCGCCCGGGTCTCCTTCGTCTGCGTTGCATATCAGATACTTCTCATCTGACTTCGACTTCCTCGTCAACTCCCATTTAAGACCTGTCGGAAAGCCCGCACCTCCACGACCCCTCAGTCCGCTCTTCTTTATCTCCTCGATGACCATCTCCGGCGTCATAGACAAAGCCTTTCTGAGGGCAAAGTAACCGTCACGGGCTATGTATTCTTCTATACTCGCAGGATCGATTACTCCTAAATTTCGGGTCGCAATCCTTACCTGACGTGTAAAGAACGGAATCTCTTCTGTCGCGCGTGGCTTTATCTCTCCGGACGGGCCTTTGTAAAGCAACCTTTGAACTACCCGTCCCTTTAGAAGATGCTCCTCGACAATCTCTTTCGCATCCGATGGCTTTAACTTCTGATAAAACACACCCTCTGGATATATGACCATCAAAGGTCCTAAACTGCACGCATCCATACAACCTGTTTCGACGACTTTTACGACCCCGTCGAGGGCGTATTTTTTTATCTCATTTTCGAGCGCTTCTTTTACGGATATCTCTCCTGCCGATATGCAACCACCGCCGGCGCATATCAGAATCGTATTCTCTAAAGGCATCGAATAAACCTCCTTATTGTGCGGATTTTTTCACAAGCAAGTCTCCCAAAATTCTTCCGCCTATCACATGTTCTTTGACTATGCGTTTTGCCTCTTCAATTCCCACGTTTCCGTATATCACGGGCTCTTGATCTCCGATTTGAACTTCGACTGTGGGCTCAACTTCACACAGTCCCATACATCCCGACTGGACTACGGCTATATCGTCTATTCCGTTTTTGTCGAGTTCATCGATAATGGTCATCAAAGTATCCTTTGCTCCGGCGCTTATACCACAGGTTCCCATCGCGACGGTTATCCTTCCTCTTTTTTTACCCTGACGCCCGCTCAGATTTTTAAGTCCCTCTTCCTTTATCTTTTCAAGATCTTCCAAACTCTTTATCTTCATTTTTTATTCTCCTTTCTTCTATAAGATTCTATTATTTGCGGAATCTTATCCGGAGTTAGACGTCCGTAAAAATCTCTTTCTCCTACGAGCATGACAGGTGCCATGCTGCATGCACCGAGACATCTCACTTCCTGAACCGAGAATAGTCCATCCGATGTAGGCTCATCACCTGTAACGCCCAATTCTTCTTTGACTCTATCCGAGATCTTCTGTCCTCCTTTGACGTAACAGGCCGTCCCAAGACACACCTTTATCTGGTATTTGCCGCGTGGCTTCATTGTAAAGAAAGAGTAAAATGTCACAACGCCAAAAACAGTGCTTTCGGGAATATCGAGTTTTTGCGCGATATGATGCTGGACTTCTGCTGGTAGATAACCGAAAATCTCCTGAGCCTTGTGCAAAACCCCTATAAGCATTCCTTTCTTGTCCGGTAAGTTGTCTATGAACTCGTCTAATTCCGCAAATTTAGGATCTGTTAGAGTCTGATTTTCCATTTATGGAATCCTCCAATCTTTTAAAATATTCAAAAATTATCTTCATGTTTTTTGGATTCGTTAAATCTCCCTTTATATCCTCAGATGAAAAAATGTAAGATTTATCTTTAAACGACCTTTCTATGTGCCATTTTGTGTTTGAAGAAAGGACAAGCGTTGCTAAGGTTCCCGCTAAATCTCCTATAGGCTGACAATCTATCGTCTTTTTGAATTCGGCCTTTATCTTCGTTCCTTTTCCCTTCATCGATTCTATTTTGACATATCCGCCGGTTAATTCTGCATATTCTTTCAACAAAGGAAGACCCAATCCCGTTTTTTTGTGCTTTGTGGTGAAAAAAGGGTCGAATACCTTTGATAGAGTTATTTCGTCCATTCCGCAACCATCGTCTAAGATTTCAAATTCGAATCTCATATCATCTTCTTTTATTTTGATTTCTATCTCTTTTGCCCCGGCATTTACAGAATTCTGGGCGATGTCAAGAATATGATCGGCTATTGTCCTCATCCGTGAATACTAACCTTCTTTCAAGCGCTAATTTGAATTCTTCGAAGGTCCTGTGATCCACCCCGACTTTAACCGTAGAAGTTCCTATTTGATCTAAGGAATGAGCGTCCGATGACTTCAATACAGTCTTATCGCTTTTTATTTTCCCTACCGCTTCCAAAGCATCGTACGGTGGATTATCGGGAATAAATCCAAGTTGCTTTAAAACTCCAAAAGTTCTCTCAACGTGCGCGTAAACAAAGAGTCCATTGAATGCTTTTATGAGTTTGAAAAGTTCGTCAAGGTGAAGATCTGTCGATGATGCTAAAATTCTATCTTCCATGCCTGTAAAATGATCTTCCTCATTAACGAATAACTGGTAGCCAAAATGTTCAGGGTCATTTTTAATGTCTGGAAGATGTGAATAGATTATCTTCGAGAATTCTTGAGACACTTCAACGGATTCGAAATATCCTAATACATGGACCTCCTCAATGCTTTGAATCTCGATTCCGGGGAGTATCTTTATTCCGTATTTTGAAAAGACCTTTTCAAATACTTTCAAATTCCCGCAGGTATTGTGATCTTTTATTCCAACCCATTCGATACCGTGATGAAAAAATCTTTTTGCCATTTCGTTGGGTACCATCGTTATATCGGCACAGGGCGAAAGGCAGGTATGGACATGAAAATCCCCGACGATCATCTTATGCCTTTTTGATATATCTTACCACATGCTTCAAAAGTGTTAAGCGCTGTCTTGAAAAGTGCTATCTTCTCTTTTTTTGCCCTTTGGATCGTTTCCTCGTCGAATTTATGGTCGTTGCAAAGAATTATCGCTCTTATTCCGGTTATTGCCGCGACGGCTATTATATTGATATGTGATTGAACGGTAAGCCAGACGGTATCCGGCTTTGCCTTTCCCATAACCTCGCTTAGCAGGTCGCATGCGTATCCGTGATCTATTTCTCCATCTCCATCGCTTACCATTTCAAATCCGAGATCTTTTAACTCTTCAATTTTCATCTTCGTGCCTCCAGAAATGCATCTCGACAAAGACTCCATTTCCCTTTGAGGATAGAATAACCATTCTGTCTGCACACCTTTTCATATTCGCAAGACCCATTCCGGCCCCAAAACCGTATTCTCTGACATAATCAGGGGCGGTAGAAAAGCCTTCCTTCATTGCGAGATCTATATTCTCTATTCCCTTTCCATTGTCGTTAACCCTTACCTCTACGAATTCTGGCTCTATGTAAGCCTTTATTCTTCCTGTAGAATTCGAATGGATTACGACATTTGTCTCTGCCTCGTAGGTTGCTATCGCGACGCGTTTTACGAATTTTGGAGGAAAATTTTTGGATATTAAAAATTTTTTTAACTCCGATGCTCCCGTCCCTGCCATCGATATATCTTTGTAGTCTATTTGAAATTCAAATTCTTCCCTTACGATTTTTACATTTTTTGGAATAGATCTGTAAATTTCCACCCCTACAAACTGCTCCCTTCTTGCGTCATGAACGTAAAGAACGCTCAACTTTGCCAACAACGCTATCATCAAATCGTATTTTGTCACAATCCCTATGACATTTTTATTTTCATCCACGACTGGGAAACGACCATATCCGTACATTTCAAATTTTTTAAAGGCATCCATTATCTTTTCATCTTTAGTAAGACATACAACGTTTTTTGTCATTATTTCTGAAACATTAGAATTTAGCATGTTATTTTCGAGTGCGTGAATTATATCTTCTATGCTTATTATACCTTTTAATCTCCCGCCATCATCGATTACGGGCAGACCAGATATGCGCCGTGTTCTCAAAAGTTCTTTTGCTTCATTTATTCTTTGATCCTCCCTTACAGTAACAACTGGGGAAGACATGAGATCTCCAACTGATAACTCTGAAAAGTAAGGCTGGATCTTTCTTATGAGATCGTCTACACTTTCCATTTGTAAAGTTCCACGCTATTTCCGTTTATGTCTTTAAGACCGGCACAAAAAAGCAGGCCACACGTCGTAAACATCACTAATTTTGTCGATATCAAAGGTATTTTGTAAGATTTAGCCATTTCAATGAACTCTTCATTCATTTCTTTTCCTCTCACAACGATTATTCCCCCCACTCCAACTATATCTGCAGCCTTTAGCATCTGCGATGTTGCAAGGCCCGTTACAAGTACCATGCCATCCCTTCCTACGGCTAACAGTTCACTTACCATATCAGTAGCACCGCACACGCTGCAATTTTTATCCTCAAAGTCCCATAACATTTTACCATTCACGATTTCAGCGATCTTTGAAAGCAGCATACAACCTCCAAGTGATTTTTTTAACAATCATATTATATCACAATTTTTTGCCTATTTAAAGACTTTATTTCCCTTTACGATTGTTAATTTCATGATAAAAATCTGACAATTAATTCTTGACATGTACATGATCTTGGGATATAATTACATATATGTCAACGGATCTCTTAAGAAACATGAATTTGTCATGATTTTGAGATCCAAAATGTATAAGGGGAGGTAAAAGAATGAAAAAGATCCTGATTATCATGATGGCTGTGCTTTTGGTCGGAGCATTTATCGGCATGGCAGCAGGCTCTGTTGTCAATCCCAACACGCTTGTCGAAGAGACCATAGGCCCATTCGATTCTATGGATCCGGCCTGGGCTTACGACACGGCATCTGGCGAAGTTATATGGCAATTGTATGAGAACCTTGTTCAGTACGATGGCACATCGACTGTCAATCTGTTGCCGATGTTATCCACCAACGTTCCATCAGTTGCCGACGGTACTATTCTCGATAACGGCACAACATACGTCTTCCACATAAGACAGGGTGTCTACTTCCACAACGGAGACATTCTGACTCCTGAGGATGTCGTCTACTCGCTTGAGAGGACAGTTATATTTGACAGAGCAGGTGGACCATCGTGGATGCTTGCAGGTCCATTGTTCCCGATGATAGATGGTCAGTATGTTTCGACAATAGTTCAGGTAGTCGCAAATGAACTTGGACTTAGCAATCCGCTCAATTACACGAGTCTGTCATCGTTAGGGATATTTGCAACCGGGACGAAGAATCCGTTGAGTGACAAGTACAAGCAGGCACTCATCAATGCGTTTAATTTGCTTGCGAAAGACTTTGAGATCAAGGGAAATGATGTCATAATTCACCTTCCACAGCCATACGCTCCATTCCTTTACATACTCGCGCACGGTGCAAACTGGTCTTCTATTCTTGACAAGAAATGGGCAGCCGATCACAACGCGTGGGACGGTGCGGCCGATGACTGGTGGTATTACCACAACCCGGTCGAAAGCGCCGATCCTCTCAGAGATATAGAGAATGGAACAGGCCCTTACCAGTTGCAATACTGGATACCTGGCAGAGAGATGGCCTTTGTGAGATTTGACAACTACTGGGGCAAACCCGCTCCCGTCAAATACGCGGTTATAAAGTACGTCAACGAATTCACAACGAGATTGCTTGATCTGTTGTCCGGTCAGGCAGATGTCATATACGTTCCTATCGAAAACCTTTCCGAAGTTGAGAACAATCCGAACGTTCGTGTTATAACGAAACTTCCGACTCTCGAAGTCGATAACATCTACTTCACATGGAATATAGCATCTCAGGGCAATTCTTACATAGGATCCGGAAAATTGGATGGTAACGGAATTCCACCCGATTTCTTCTCCAACTTGGATGTCAGAAAGGCATTTGAATATCTCTTCCCATACAAGCAGTACATCCAGCAGGCATGGAATGGAAATGCCATGCAGCCTAACAGTTGTATAATAGAAGGACTGCTCGGGTACGATCCTAACATTCCTATGTACCAGCAAGATCTTGCAAAAGCGACGGAATACTTCAAAAAGGCCTACAATGGCGAACTATGGCAAAAAGGCTTTAAATTTACGGCCGTCTACAACACCGGAAACACCACACGCCAACTTGCCCTTCAGGCTCTCTCCAATTACGCAAGGCAGATTAACCCGAAATTCCAGATAAACGTTGTCGGAGAACTCTGGTCGAACTTCCTCAACGATTACCTTGCCGGGAAACTGCCTATGTACATGATGGGATGGCTTGCAGATTATCCTGATCCATATGACTTTGCGGATGCTTACTTTGCATCGACGGGTGCTTACGGTTCAGCTTTAGGCCAGAACTTTATAGACTTTGCACAGAAAAATCTCGATCCACTTGTCAACGATCTGATAACCAACGTTGTTCCGTCCCAGCGCGCGGCGATAGCGCAGAAACTTTCGATGCTTTCTTATGAGAATGCGCTCTACATATGGACAGATCAGCCTTACGCATATGAAGTCCAAAGAACATGGGTCAAGGGCTGGTACTACAATGCCATGAGGCCTGGCATTGATTTCTACAGTTTGTCGAAATGATGGGCAATATTTTTTAGACAAAGATAAGGGGGCCCTTACTGGGTCCCCGTTTTTGGTTTGATGTGATGGAGGTTGCACATAATTTATTTGTGATTGAATTTTAACTTGAAGTGATCTGCATTAAAAGTTTATAATCAATAAAAGAATTCTAAAAAGGGCGGTGTTGTGATTGTTAAGTTTTATAATAAGAAGGTTGCTTTTGTTGCCTGTGACGTTGCTTGGGTTAACATTTTTGATCTTTCTATTCATGTCGGCGCTTTCTCCTTACGCACTCTTAAGTACTTACGTTAACAATCCACGTCAATTGCAAGCCCCCGGGGCGGCTCAGAATTTGATAAAGCAATATGGACTCGATAAACCATTTTACGTTAAATACGTGAGTTATCTCAACCAGATAATTCATGGAAATTTGGGGTGGTCCCAGACGATGAATGAAACGGTTGTGCAGGTTATAAAGACAAGATTTCCGGCTACGCTTGAACTTGCGCTTTATTCAATAATACCAATAGTTATAGTCGGAATATGGCTTGGAGTGGTTGCTGCCGTTCATCATAATGGATTAATAGATCAGATATTGAGAGTTGTTGCCCTTATTGGATATTCAGTGCCCGCTTTTGTTCTCGGGTTGCTTTTACTTTTTATATTTTACGGTGTGCTTCGATGGCTTCCGCCCGGAAGACTTGGACTTGGATTTGAGATGATATACAATTCACCTGCATTCCATCATTACACCGGTCTGGTTACGATAGATGCGCTTTTGAATGGAAGGTTTTGGATGTTTTTGGACGCTCTCAAACATCTTATAGATCCGGTTTTGACACTTTCTTTCCTTTCATGGGCTGGTCTTTTGAGGATAACTCGATCTTCAATGCTTGAGGCCTTGGGACAGGATTACGTAAGGACTGCCCGAGCGAAAGGATTAAGCGAGAGGGTAGTAATAAACAAGCACGCGAGAAGGAATGCGTTAATTCCTGCAACGACAGTTGCTGGTTTGATGTTCATAGGGATATTGGGCGGTGTGGTCATAACCGAGACCATCTTCAACTATCCCGGAATCGGAAGCGCCATGGCTCAGGCATCCGAACAACTCGATTATGCAACTGTTCTTGGCCTCTCTTTACTTTTCGGCCTTATAACGGTTGTTGGTAACTTGGTCGTCGACGTTGCCTACGCTTTGATCGATCCAAGAGTAAGGTTGGGGTGATTTGAATGGAAGGATTTGTCAAGGTTTTAAGAAAAATGTTCAGACATCCCGTCTCTATTGCGGGAATAATTCTTGTGCTTTTATTCTTGTCTATAGCCATCTTTGCTCCGCTTCTTGCTCCTCCTGCGTATCCGTGGAATCCTTACATGATGCCACAAAGCGGGCTCTCGGCAGTCCCACAACCACCATCGCCACAGCATATATTCGGTACCACCCAAGGACAGTATGATATTTATTACGGTGTAATATGGGGCACAAGAACTGCCCTTGAAGTCGGAGTCGTGGTTATAGGGCTTGCCCTCGTGATAGGAATTCTTATAGGGACGCTTGCCGCCTACTTTGGCGGATGGGTTGATGAACTTCTTATGAGAATCACGGATATCTTTCTTGCATTTCCATTTTTTGTGGGCGTCATAGTCGTTATAACGATAATAGGTCCGGGAATTACGAATGTAATGTGGGCACTTGTGATATTTTACTGGATGACCTACGCAAGGCTTATTCGTGGAAGTATTTTGGAGGTAAAGGAAAATCAGTACGTGATGGCTGCCGTTGCCCTTGGAACTCCGGGAGGACGCATAATAACAAGGCATTTGTTACCCAACTCGATATATCCGGTTATAATTCAGGCTTCGATGGATATGGCAACGATTCCTCTTACGGCTGCCGCCCTTTCTTTCCTTGGACTTGGCGCACCTGTGGGATATGCCGACTGGGGACAACTCGCATCCTTTGCGAGGAACTGGATAATTACGCCTTCCGGGGGAAATCCATTCCAGTACTGGTACACGATATTCTTCCCATCTGTCACTATAGTCCTTTACGCACTCGGATGGAATTTACTCGGTGATACTTTAAGAGACATTCTCGATCCGAGAATGCTCATATAGGATGTGATCTGAATGGCTCAGAAATTGTTGGAGGTTAAGGATCTGCATACGGTCTTTCACACCGAAGATGGAACGGTCGAGGCCGTAAGCGGTGTCAATTTTGAAGTTTATCAAGGGGAAACACTTGGAATAGTCGGAGAATCTGGATGTGGAAAGAGCGTTACATCTCTTTCCATAATGAGGTTGCTTCCCAAACAGACCGGAGAAATAACCAAAGGCGAGATCATCTTTAAAGGCAAGGACATTCTCAAATTGCCGGAAAATGAAATGAGACATGTCAGGGGCAAGGAGATCGCGATGATCTTTCAGGAACCCATGACGGCGCTTAACCCTGTCTACACGGCCGGAGAGCAAGTGGCCGAGATGGTCGAATTGCATCTTGGAATGAGTAAAAAAGATGCCTACAATTACGCCGTTGAGATGTTTAGGAAAGTTGGAATCCCGATGCCGGAAAAAAGAGTATACAATTATCCACACGAATTAAGTGGAGGTCTCAGGCAAAGGGTAATGATAGCGATGGCTCTATCTTGCAATCCGAGTTTATTGATAGCGGATGAACCAACGACGGCTTTGGACGTTACAATACAGGCTCAAGTCTTGGATTTGATGAGAAAACTTTTGAAAGAATATAATTCCTCCTTGATAATGATAACGCACGATCTTGGCGTCGTCGCCGAAATAGCCCAGCGTGTTGCCGTCATGTACGCAGGGCAGATCGTCGAATATGGTGATGTTGTGACGGTCTTTAAGAATCCTTCCCATCCTTACACGATAGGTCTTATGAAGGCAATTCCGAGGCCTGATGTGGAAGTTGAAAGACTTATATCGATAGAGGGAAATGTACCCGATCTTTTCCACATGCCAAAGGGATGTAGGTTCAACAACAGATGTCCTTACGCCATAGACAAATGTATGGAAATGCCACCGCTTTTTGAAGTTGAGCCGGGCCATCTTTCGAGATGCTGGAGATACAAAGAGATAAAAGATTTGTTAAAAAAAGAGGACGGTGTTGACGTTGGCAGAGGTTAAAAGCATACAAACAACACAAAATCAATCTAAAAATGATCAGATTTTGCTTGAGGTCAAAAATCTTAAAAAATACTTTCCCATAAAGGCAGGAGTGTTCAGAAGCACTGTCGGATGGGTAAAGGCTGTCGATGACGTTTCGTTCTACATAAAAAAAGGAGAAACTTTAGGCCTTGTCGGAGAGTCGGGATGTGGAAAGACCACCGTGGGACAAACCATTCTCAGACTCATAGAACCAACTGGTGGTCATGTCTTCTACAACAACGTCGACCTTTTCAAACTCTCGAAGGGACAGATGAAAAAGTACAGATCGAAATTACAGATGATCTTTCAAGACCCTTACAGTTCGCTGGATCCGAGGATGAGGGTAAAGGACATAATCGCAGAAGGGCTAAAGGCTGCCCACATTGGAAACACGAAGGAAAGGTACGAAAAGGTCAGAGATTACATGCAAAGGGTTGGGGTATCTCCCACGTACATGAATAGATTTCCACACGAATTCAGTGGAGGGCAAAGACAAAGGATAGGGATTGCGAGGGCACTCGTTTTGAATCCGGAACTTATAGTGGCAGATGAGGCTGTCTCCGCGTTAGACGCATCGGTACAGGCACAGGTGTTAAATCTTTTGGACGATTTGCAGCAGGAATTTCATCTTACGTATCTGTTTATAGCGCACAATCTAAGCGTTGTAAGGCATGTAAGTGACAGGGTGGTAGTCATGTATTTGGGGAAGGTAGTTGAGATAGCGAACAAGCACGAGATATTCTCAGACCCTCTGCATCCCTACACGAAGGCGTTGTTATCTGCCAACCCCATTCCAGATCCGACGGTAAAGAGGAAAGACAGGATAATACTCCAAGGAGATGTGCCAAGTCCTGCGAATCCGCCGTCTGGGTGCAGGTTCCACACAAGGTGCTGGCTTGCACAGCCGATATGTGCGCAGGAAGAGCCAAAACTTGAAGAGGTCCATCCCGGTCACTTTGTCGCATGTCACTTTTGGAAAAACTTAGAAGATCAAAATAAATAAAAAGTCCCCTTCGGGGGGACTTCTATTTTGATTGTTTTAGCACTATGTCTCCTATCCGTACACCAAGAATTTTGGAGATAACCGGACATTTTGATTCGAGGAAAAAGAACAATCTCTCATCTTTTATTTCATCGAGACCTTCGAAATTTCCCTGCCCTTTTGATATTATTAGATCAGATCTTTTCCACAGGTCTAAAAATTCATCTGTTGCCGTCTCGAGCGTCATTCCCGCCATCTCACTTCCCGATTCGATGATCTCTGCTTTTTCGAATCCAACTGCGATTGCATCTTCAAGCGTAGCATCGTTTATTATGGGAGCGCTGCGGACAGCCGCGATTATTCTTACATTGAAACGCTTTTTGATCTCCTCTATGAACCTTTTATCGAAGACTATCTCGCCCGTGTTATCTAAAATGTAGAGTACCAATCTTGAACTTTTGAGCCTTTCTATAAAAAGATCGTAATCGTCTATCGATAGAGTTTTTGTCTTTAAAAGATTTGTGAACTCTTCATCGATTTTTACGTTGTTGACACCAAAATCGAGATGATTGCCGAGTATAGAGGATATCGCAAATGATTTGAGAGGATCTTTACTTTCAAGGGCGAATTTTTCTATTTCTTTCAAGATCCCAATGGCTTTGAGATTGAGCGTTTTCTTTCTTGATTTGTAATGATCGTTGATGCCGGTCTTCATCTTTACCGTATCATTCACGATCTTTGAGAGTTCTATTGGTTTCATCCCGTATTTAGCATTTTCAAGGGATTTTGAAGCATATCTCATGACTTCGAATTTTTGAAAATCGTCTCCGTCCCATTCTTCGAGATTTCTTTCTGCCTGGGCTATAACACAGGCAAAACATTCTTTTGTCGCTTTCAATTGTTCACCTCTTCACATTTCGAGATTTACACCGTATTCGAATTTAGCCGTTTTGAAATCGTAAGATCCGTAAATTTGAACTGGAACGGTTTGATTGAAAAGCGAATCTATACCTACAACGGCACTTAATCCCACGATGGGTTCATTACCGCCAAGATCGTAGGAAGAAAATTGTGAAAGATCGACATACCTAAGGCCAAATTCACCGGTTACGTCGTACAAATTCACGTATATTCTCGATAGATTTATTGATTGGGAAAATGCCAAATTTCCGTTTAAAAAATTGATTCCCATTCCCATAACATTTCCAACAAATGGGAATGATGTGTAAAGGTTAAGACTGTAAGCCGTTAATTTTGTACCAAAAAATTCCAACTGCCCATTCATGTAAAATGGCAGGATCGCACTTGAGTTATTTGGAATGGATGATGGATTCCACAAAAAGATCATATTCATTCCAAAATTATTCACATTTGTGGTAGAAGATTCGTAAGTAAAATAAATAGAAGGGTAGAAAAGAAAATCTCTTTCGAATATCAAACCCGTAAATGGTATTCCAGCGCTTGAATAAATGGAAAAAGCAGAGGGCGAAAGGGTAAGGCCTGCGTTAACGCTTAACCTGCCGTAATGGGCAAGACCAAGTGTGAGATAATCGTAAGTTGCCGAAGACGATATGTTTCCGGATGTGTAGACTGTGTTAAAGCCCAATGTGTCTCTTAAGACACCAAATACGCCCATTGAATAAACGAGAGAGTTAATAGAGGTCCCTTGGGAAGTGATAACTGGAATTGTCCCTGCCATTATGGGTTTTAAACTGTCATTGTAAGGCTTCGAATCATTTTGAATTTTTGCAAAGATCGACGAAAGGTCGACGGAAAGATCGACCTGAACTTTTACGAGACTAAATCCATTTGCACTCGTAAGTTTGTCCTTCCATCCATCTATTACGAAAAGATTGTATCCATTTTGAGTGTAACCGGCGTAAAACAATTTATTTCCATCAACTTGGGGCGAGAATGATCCACCAATGACATTTGTTATTTTGTAAAATTGTCCATTTTGAAGGCTGACAGCGTACAGATTAAAGATCCCATCTTTGTCCGGTTTGGCAGCCGAGAAGATCATGTAATTTCCATTTTGAGAGAAGGTCATGTCTCTCATAAGATAATCGCCGCTTACAATCCCGTAAACGCTACCATTGGTGTCAATTTCGTATATCTCATCTTTTCCTTTGTAAGATCCGGAAAAATACACATTTCCATTGTAAGCGCTTATAGACGTTATAACCACGTAAGATGGAGAGAGAAGTATTTTTACACTACCGTCTTTGAGGTTAAAAGATTTTATTGAATAAAGTCCGCCATTTTCTTCGACGTAGGCTATGTTATCGTTAGAAATCCATGCTGTCATAAGAACATTTTTCAAATGCGTGTTGATCAATCCATTTGAATTAAGGATGAAGAGATGATCGTAGTCGAAGTTTCCACCATTTTGAGGGATAATTCTCGTAAAGGCCACGTTTTTTCCATCGGGAGAGACGGATAGAGATTGAATGTATCCATTATCGTATATAAATCCCCCAAGATTGTAAAATGTGTGGCTATTCATATCTGTTGTGTTCATTACCCTTATCGATGGAATTGAGGATGTGTCTTCGTAATAGTAATAAAGTTTACCGTTACCGTACCCGTTCATAATTCCGGTCCATCTGCCAGAATGGGTAAGTTGTATTCCATCTAATACCTGTCCGACATTTTTAACCTGATCGTCCACATCCTGCTTTTGGGCCGAGATCCATTCAGAGATTATCTGAGAGAAATTTTTATTCAAAGTTTTCGATATCGCCGAGGGAATTCCATCGGAAGGAGATTGAGAAAAATTCGATACTATCTTTTTGATCGCCGTGGCACCGTATGTTTGACCTATGTACCTTATAAAACTTCCCCCAACAAGGTAAGGTGCTCCTTCCGGATCCCATCCATCGCTTTCGTAATTTATCGATCCACCAAGACCCTTTAGATTTCCAGAGAGAACGTATTCCCTTAGGTACATCTCGAAGATAGGGTCGTTGAGCCTTCCCCTGTTATCGTTAAAGTAGGTCTCTGTGTATTCCGCAAGGCCTTCTTGAAAATATGAAGGAATCATAAGGCCATTGTAGGCGGTAGACAGTGGCACACCATAGACTCTCAAAAAATTTAGACCTCCCTTTTGGGTTATCAATATGTGCGTGAGTTCGTGGGTAAAGACAAATCTTACCCATGAACTAACACTTGGAGAGAATGTCTGATCTGCCGAGGAATTGAGAAAGATGAAGATCACGTTGTCCACAGGATCTGTAACCGAATTAACTATATCGGTATCATTTTGAATTACAACCGTTAATTTCGAATAAGGCTCAACGTCGTAAAAGTCTGTCAATTGCTGGTATACCGTGTCTGCGTATTTCAAAAATTCGTTAACGGCATACTCGCATCCCGGCTGATAAACAACGTTTAGGTAAGGAGTTGAGATGACTTCGTAGGAAGTGTAAGGATTCGCGTATATCGGCAAAAAGGGATTCATCGCCCCGAAAACGACAAAAGGAATAAAAAGCAATCCAGCAAGCCATCCCAATCCTTTCATATTTTAACCTCCTTAAAATTTCAACGTTATTTCAAAATTCTGCTCTTCTCCTTTGCCAAGATTAAATCTCCACATTGGCGTTAGAGAAGTACCCTGATACACCTTTTCAAATCCGGCCTCGGAATATGATATGGTGTATATAGGATACATCCAGTATTTTGTGATCTGGCCTGTCTCGATTTCGACGTGGACCTTTTCGTATTCGGAAACAACCTCTACCTTTTTGGATTCAAATTCCCCTGTGTATGAGGCCCTGTGCTTTTGCCCCCAGTCAAAGTATCTGTCATCGCTTTCGCCAGACATCAAATTTATCGTCATTTCAGATCCAAACCACAGACTTATCTTTCTATCCGATGCGTTTTTAATCGTGTAATAAACCCTTAAGAGATTTCCATCGATTTTAAAGGTTTTCCTGACATCGACCGGAATCCAGTCCGATCCTATCCACACATGGCCATGTCTTAAGACCGTGTATTTGTCTATCATCTCGTAAGGTTGATTGACGAAGTCTCCCTGTTCTGGATAAACCGATGATGCGTATCCATCGAGAGTTGCGTTGTCTCCAAAGAAATGATCCATAAAGGAAAATCTTTCGTACCAGTCGGTGTGAAGGTATCTTTGCAATCCCTCTTCCTTTGTTAGAATTACATCGTGGATGGTTTTAGCCTTTCCAAGTTTTTCAAGTTGTTCATTTGTTATGGCCTTTGGCATTAACTCGTGGTAAACTTCGTATCTTCTCGTAAGAGAGTTTATAAGGTTATATCCTTTGTCTCTCAAATCTATTTCAAGTACCCTGCCTCCGTAATCTGGATCCACTATGACCTCTATCTTGTCATTTTTTAAAACTATCTCATCAAGCCCGTCCTTATCGTAATCCAATACTTCAACCTTACCGATCTTTGCACTGTCTATCATCATTTCGGCCTTTATCAAATGGTTGTAAACGGCAGCCCTTAAATGTGGAAGGTAAAGTCCTCCAAAGACTCCATGCCAGTAAGGATCGTTGCATTGACCCTGCCAGTATTCGTTGAGTATCTCAGCGTTCTTCACGTTCATCTTTTTGATCATGTCATGTATGTATAGAACTTTTTTGTGCATGAGATTTGATTCGGTGTATTTGGCAAGAAAGGTTCTCCATATTCCTCCTTTAAGAAACATCTCCATCGACTCGTAAGCATTCGATTTTTTGAGATTTTCTATTAAAGATTCGAAATTGGCCCTTGCCCTTGTCGGCAGAGCCCATTCCATCATTTCACTGTAAGAGGATATCGGAAGGTATGTCCTTCCCATTGCACTGTGGGTATCCACGTATTCTGAAAATGATACGCTGTTAAGCCATGAAGAGTTCTTTTCAATAGCGCCAAAGAATTCCTCGAGCCATTTTTTCGTGTAAACCTGATCGTAAGTGCCCGGCCATACGCCGAATTTTTCTCCATCGTCGAACATGACCAGCGCATTCTTGCCGTCAGAGGTCGCAAAGGTTTTCAAAAATGAAATCGTGTCCTCAACATTTTCAAATGGGATAAGATATCTCAATTTTTTCGAGATGGGGAAGACTTTAAGCGTGTATCCCTCTTCTTCCGTTACGTAGTAGCCGGTAAGTTCATCCTCGTAATGACCGGCATTTTTGAAATGTGAATCGTCGACGACTACGTATTCAACGCCTGCAAGGGCGAGAGATTTTGCTATTTGTGGTTCCCACACTCTTTCGGCAAGCCACATTCCACGTGGTTTTGTGCCAAAAAGTTCCTCAATTCTTTCGGAAAGTTTTTTTATCTGTCCTACTCTGTCTTCTTCGGGAATAACTGGAATTATAGGTTCGTAAAATCCACCAGTGAATATCTCAAGTTGACCTTTCTCAACGAGACCTTTTACCTTTTTTATGTAATCTGGATATCTTTTTGCAAGTTCATCTAAAAGCCATCCGGTAAAATGAATTGCCATTTTAACGTTCGGGAATTTTTCAAGAGTTTCTATGAAAGGTTTATAAGATCTTTCGTAAGCCTCCTCGATCACAAAACCAAAATTTCCAACCGGCTGGTGGTTATGAATGCCAAATAAAAAGTTAACTTTGTTCAAAATAGCACCTCCTAAATTTTGCCTCTTTTTTTGTATTTTATATCGTATTTGTTATTTGTTTGACCATCGAAGATCAATCTTATCTTTAGATTTTTCGATCTTTCAATCGATTTTACTGCATCATCTTGAAAATACGTCTTCATGGATGGATGAAGATGTACCTCTACCTCTCCTATGTCCTTTGAGTCCATAGTCTGAATTTCCTTTAAAACACTTCCTGCAATTCTCCTCGGAGAGACAACCGTTCCATCGCCGAGGCACACGGGACATTTGACTTTGTAAAACTCTCTTAAAGGCGGTGAGACTCTCTTTCTCGTCATTTCAAGCAATCCAAAATGGGTAAAACCTCCTATTGTTGTTTTGACCTTGTCCTTTTTCAATTCTTCTTCGAGTACATGAATTACCAATTGGCGCTCCGATTCACTTTTCATGTCTATGAAATCTATGACTATAACACCGCTTTCATTCCTAAGCCTTAACTGTCGTGGGATTTCTTTTGCGCTTTCTATGTTTGTTTTTAAAATCAAATCTTCCGAATCTACCCCCGACGTGTTAGATCCGGTATTCACATCTATTACAAGCAATGCCTCGGCCGGATCAAAGTAAAGTACTCCACCGCTTGGCAGTCTCACAGTTCTCGAAAGAGAGTCTAAGATCTGCTTTTCTATATTTAACTCTTTGAAAATGTCGATTTTCGAAAGTCTTATCATTGGTTGACGCTTTAAATTCAGAGATTTTATCATTCCTAAAAGTTCATTGTAAACTCTTTCATCGTCTATTATTATCTCATCGACCGAATCGTCAATCTTTTCTCTGAGAATATATTCAAGAAGCCCGTGATCTTCGTAAATTAACTGCGGCTTTCTTGCCCTTCTGAACTTTTTTTGAATTTCTTCCCATGTCTTTTTTAAATGTTGCAATTCTTCACTTATCTTTTGTGCGTCCACGCCTTCTGCAGCCGTTCTCACGACAAGACCATATCCCTTTGAGATCGATTTTGCTATCTCGAATAACCTCTTTCTTTCACTTTGATCTGTGATCTTTCTCGAAATGCCTATATTCGCAACGTAAGGCATCAAAACAAGATACCTCCCGGGTATGCTTATGTAAGAGGTTACCTGCGGTCCTTTAAGTCCTATCGCGTCTTTTTTTACCTGAACGAGTATCTTCTGCTTTGGCTTTAACATCTCAACCTTCAAAGTCTTTCCATTCCTTGGCTTTGAAAGACATACGTCCTTTTCTCTCAAAAAGGCATTCTTTCCTTCACCTATATTCACGAATGCCGCCTGAAGGTTCGGGACTATATTCTCCACCCTTCCAAGGTATATACTACTTGCGATCGATTCCTCATCTGCAGATTCAAAATAAACCTCAACAAGTTGTTCATCTTCAAGCAGGGCTATTTTCAATCCGTCTATTTCATCTTTACTTACAACAACACGTTTGAGCGATGTTTTGCTTGTTACTATAAATACCACCTCTTTAGAAACTATGTAAAATACCCGATACGACCAAATTCCATCCGTCTACAAGTACAAAAAGCAAAAGTTTAAATGGCAACGAAATCATGACAGGCGGTATCATTATCATACCTAAAGAGAGCAAAATAGACGCAACTATCATGTCTATCAATATGAAAGGTATGTAAAGCAAAACGCCTATCTTAAAGGCTATTTTAAGTTCACTCAAAACAAAGGCCGGTATAAGTATACTTGTAGGTACATCACTTAAACTCTTGGGTGCCGGCATATTTCTGTAACTCGTAAAGATCAAAATCGAACTTTGATCTTTGTGCTTTACTATTTCCGAATACATGAATTCTCTAAACGGTTCCAGACCATCTTTAATGGCCTGCTGATATCCTATTTTACCATTCATGTAAGGTACAAGTCCATCTTCGTATGCCTTTGTGAAGGTTGGCTGCATTATGAAAAATGTCATGAATAAGGCTAAACCAACGAGAATTTGATTCGGAGGAGATTGCTGGGTTGCCATCGCGCTTCTTAGAAGCGAGAAGACAACGATTATCCTTGTGAATGAAGTCATGAGGATCAATATAGAGGGTGCCAAAGATATAACCGTGATTATGAGCAATACGATAAGAGTTGTCGAAAGTTGTGAGGATGTTGGAGTTCCTCCTATCGTTATCGTCAGAGAAGGCAAAGACGGCGGTGTTGGAGCCGTTTGAGCAAAAATGGCAGAAGATAATAAAAAAAGAAAAAAAATCAAAAGTATGATCTTTTTCATCTACATCCGATCCAGACGATCTATCTGACTTTTGAGGAAATTCTTCCCCATCTTGGAAAAGAAGATCTTTGAAAAACTCTGAGATTCCGATATTTCTATCTCTTTTATGTCTTCTTCATCTTCTATCTTTCCAATAATTTCGGTACTCGAAGGAGTACAGGCCAAAAACACGTATTTGTTATTCAACTTCAAAAGATAAATCGTTGTATTCCTGCCAAGCGACATTGAATCTATAACCCTTATGTATTTCGATTTGCTCTGACGGTTTCCGATTCTCCTTACAATGTAGAGTACGAAAAGCAGAAAAGCGATTATGAGTATCGTTGAGATCAAAAAAGTTATCATCGAAGAATTGAAAACGGAAACCGTCGTTTGTGTCGCTTGGTTCATAAAATCACTTCGCCACTTTAGATAAGGCTTCTACCACCCTGCTTTGCTGGAAGGGCTTTACTATGAAATCCTTCGCCCCTGCCTGTATGGCTTCAACTACCATCATTTGCTGTCCCATCGCGCTGCACATTATTATCTTTGCGTTTGGATCCATCTTCATTATCTCTTTTGTTGCCTCTATGCCTGTCATTTCAGGCATCGTTATGTCCATCGTCACGATATCCGGGTTCAATTCTTTGTACTTTTCGATTGCTTCCTTCCCGTTCGAGGCTTCTCCCGCCACTTCGTAACCTGCCTTTGTGACTATATCTTTTAAAAGCATTCTCATAAAAGCGGCATCATCGACGATTAAAACTCTCTTGCCCATTCTTTACCTCCTACGAACTGATTTGATCTCTTACGAAATTTTGCAGATCAAGCATCGAAATAAGCCTATTTCCTTTCATTATAACACCTTTTACGTAATTTGAATTGTCTATCTTGATCGTTGAATCAAACTCGGACGGTTGAACCCACATGACTTCAGTTACACCATCGACTAAGAAGCCAACTTCATTTTCATCTATTTGGGTCACAACCACATTCGCGCCCGCACTCTCTTTAGCAGAGGAAGAGGTTATTCTCTTTGTGTCTATGACAGGCACTATTCTGCCTCTTAGGTTCATTACGCCCTTTAAAAAACTCTTCGAATTCGGTACCCTCGCTATTTCGGAAGTTTCGACTATTATACCTATAACCCCTATGTCTATTGCGTATTCTTTGTCTCCAATCCTGACTCCCAAAACTTCAAATGGTTTATCGAATGTTTTCATTATCTCACCTCATATCGTAAGGGCCGTTTTCGAACCTTGCGAGGCCTTTTCCACAAGAGATGGCACATCTATTATAAGGGCTATCGAACCATTACCAAGAATCGCACCGCCGCTAAACTCCCTTGTGTCCTTGAAGAATTTCCCAAGGGCCTTTATGACTATATCCTGCTGTCTTATCAGTCTGTCGACTATAAGACCGTATTTCTTTCCCTTGTATTTCGCTACCACCAATTCGGCACGAGAATTAGAAACTATTTCTCCTCCGAAGTATTCTCTCATGTCTATCAAAGGAACGAGTTCATTCCTGACTATGGCCGTTTTCATCCCTTCGAGATCTTTTAATTCCTCTGACTTAATAGAGAGCGTGCTGTCTATCACAGAAATCGGTATCGCGTATATCTGTTTGCATATTTCTACGAGCAAAACCTGAATTATCGAAAGAGTTAGCGGCAATCTTATCGTTACTTTTGATCCTTTTTTCTCCACACTTTCAAGGTATACCGAACCATTCAACGATTCGACAACATTCTTGACTACATCCATCCCTACTCCACGGCCGGAGACTTCAGTTGAAACGTCATTCGTTGAAAAGCCCGGTAAGAATGTGATGTTTAGTATTTCTTCGGTTGTCATTTTGGCGGCTTCGTATTCCTGAACTATGCCTTTCTCTATGGCCTTCTTTAATATCTTGTCTTTGTCAAATCCTCTTCCATCGTCCGAAACTTCGATTATGACGCTGTCTCCCTCCTGATGGGCAGAAAGTTTGATAGTCCCAACCGGAGGTTTTCCGAGATTTATCCTTTCTTCTTCGCTTTCTATTCCGTGATCTATCGCGTTTCTTATAAGATGCGTTAAAGGCTCGCCTATTTCGTCAGCGACAGTCCTGTCGAGTTCTGTCTCCTCTCCTTCTATTATTAATTCGACCTTTTTGTTCATCGATTTGGATAGATCTCTGACTGTCCTTGGAAATCTCTCGAATACAAAAGAGACCGGTATCATTCTTATCTTCATCACCGTGCTTTGAAGGTCGAGGGTTATTCTCGAAAGTTGTGAAAGGCTCTCATCCATTTCTTTTATTCTGTACTGTTTGAGAGTTTCTTCTATTCTGCTTCTCGATATCACCAATTCAGCCATTAAATTCATCAAAGAGTCGAGCTTTTCAACGTCAACCCTTACACTTTTCGCCAGTTTCGCCCTTCTTTTTTCATTTTCATTTTGTATCTGAGTATCGCTTTTCTCTGGCTCTATCTTGGACGTAGGAACTTCTTTCTTTTCTTCCTTTTTCATCTGGAATTTCTCTATGGAAACATTCTCTATCTCCGAGACATTCGATATACTCTCTCTCATCTCGGCAAGAGATCTTTTCGTTATTACCACGAGTTTAACCCTTCTGTCAAAGTTTTCTTTCTCTATGTCCTCAACAGATGGATCTGAATATATTATCTGACTTCCGTCTTCCTCTATTCTTTTGAAGACTATGTACATCCTTGCAGATTTCATAGTCGCATCTTTTATCAAATCTATCGTTATTTGCTGCACATCGAATCCATTTTGAATCGCGTTTTTTGCGACATCAAAGACGGAATCCGGAATCACTGCCTCTGATTTTGGATTTTCGACAGGTTGCGCGTTATCGATTACCTTCCCATCTTTTTCGACGGGCGAATCGTCTCCGCCCTTTTCTATGTTTTCTATGGCCTCGTTAAGCCTGTCAAGGCCGCTTAAAAGTTCGTCTATCAAAGATTCGTCGACGCGTTTTTTCCCGGATCTTACCTCGTCAAGTTTGCTCTCGAGAGTATGACAAAGTTTTGACATCCTTTGAAATCCCATGGTCGCGGAAGTCCCTTTGAGCGTGTGCATAAGCCTGAAGATCTCGTCAATCGCATTTTTTGATTCTGGATTTGATTCAAGTTCGAGAATCGAGTCATTGAGAGATTGAATATTCTCCTTTGATTCCTCGACAAATATACCGAGATACTGACTCATGTCTATGGCCATCTATCTCCCTCTTTTCAGAGTAAAATTCTGGTGGAGGCGATGGGAATCGAACCCACGTCCGAAATACTTGCCCTGCGAGCATCTCCGAGCGCAGCCTGTGTTTGCTCTCACCGAATGGACCGCACAGGCACGGATCATCCGGCAAAGTTCTCTAAATCTACCCGCACGGGCGAGAACGAACCCGTACAGGGAAGCCCGGATCTTTGACGCCCTTCTGTGTCCCTCCGGACGAAAGACACAGGGGCGGCTGCTTATCTATTAAGCAGCGAGTGCGTATTCAGGATTGACGTTTATTGTCATTTCCCGCCTTTTTCACGGGAAGGCAGGCACTCCCGGCTCGCTTCTCGCAAAACAAATATCCCGTCGAAACCATTTCGCCCCCTTATTCCTTTATGATTATACCAAATAAATTTCAAAAACTATACATTTGTATAAAATAAGTGGATAGCATGACGTGGCAGGTAGAATAAAATTGAGAATTAAAAATGGACAATCGAAAATCTTTACTCTCAACTTTCACTAAAAAAACAAAGGGCAATTTGCCCTTTACATTTTGGAGCAGGTGATGGGACTTGAACCCATGACCTCCGCCTTACCAAGGCGGCGCTCTACCGGTTGAAGCTACACCTGCCATTCTTCTGGAGCGGGAAACGGGGATTGAACCCGCGACCTTCTGCTTGGCAAGCAGGCGCTCTACCACTGAGCTATTCCCGCATAACTGTTTGTTGGTGCGAGAGGTGGGACTTGAACCCACACGGTTTTACCCACTGGATCCTAAGTCCAGCGCGTCTGCCAGTTCCGCCACCCTCGCCCTTCATACTGACCCGTGCGGGATTCGAACCCGCGGCCCCTTGATTAAAAGTCAAGTGCTCTACCGGCTGAGCTAACAGGTCTTTATCAAAGACACAAAGAAATTTTATCATACAACGATATCAATGTCAAGTATTGCCGCTTTCTATCTCATCCATTCCATCCCTTATATATGCCCATGTCATATTTGGCGTATTGTGATATATCCCAACATTCCCATTTCTATCGACAACTATTATCCCCGCATCCGTTCCTATGACGTTATCAAGGCAATTTATCGCGGCCTCTGCCGCATGCTGAGCATCGAGACCATCGCGTATAAAATCAAGTGCTGTTTTCGTAAGAAGAATTCTCATCATGCCCTCTCCGAGTCCAGTCGAAGAGGCGGCCCCATAAGGAGTGGCATAGGTACCGGCACCCGGAATAGGTGTATCTCCGACTCTTCCTAAGAGTTTCAAAAAGACCCCGCCCGTTGATGTGGCGGCTGCAGTTTCTCCGTGAGAATCAATTGCGACGGCACCAACGGTACCATGCAGAAATTCAGGATGTTCTTTGAAAAGTTCTCTCAATTTTGGCCAGTCCCTGTAATTTCCATTTATAAAGTCCTTTCTGTATTTTTCCCATTGCGATCTTCTCTGTTCAGTTATCGGATCGTGAAATTCAAATCCCATCAACTTTGCGAAATCATTTGCGCCCTGTCCTGCCAAAAGCACATGATCTGTTTTTTCCATGACAAGTCTTGCGAGACTTATAGGATGACGGATATTTTTCACCCCGGCAACGGCTCCGAAATCGAGATTGGGACCATAGGCTATGGCTGCGTCCATTTCAACCTCGCCTTCAAATGTCAAAACAGCACCTGTGCCCGCGTTGAAGATCGGGTTATCTTCCATCACCTTTACTGCCGCCTCAACGGCATCCATCGCACTTCCACCACTTTTAAGAATTTCCACACCCGCTTTTACCGCTTCTTTGGCTCCGCGGGTATGCTCATCAAAGGTATTCTCCTGAATCTTTCCAGCACCGCCATGAACGAGTAATGTGTACAAATTGCTCCCTCCTTATATTTTTCTTTGAGCGAACTCGTCTATTGAATTTTGCATTTCTCTTAACTCTTCGAGGTCGTGTTCTGACTTTTTTATCTTTTTCAAATTTTCAAGAGATTTTTTCTCCATGTAGATTTTGACATATTCTTTTCTCATTTCAATGAGTTTGTCCTCTGTTTTGGCAATTTCTAAGGTAAGATTCTTTCTCTTTACGTAGAGCGATTGGATATAATTTATCCATTGCTTAAGATCGCTTATTGTCATACCCTTTTCCATCGAATCCTGAGAGGATTTAATCTCGTTATCGAGAGAGGCCATCTCTTTTTTCAAGGCATTTATCTTGTTTGAAATCTTTAGGATCTCGATCTTCAAAATTTCGATCTCGGAGATCTTCAAATCGAGCAACTTTTGCAATGAGAAATAAAACGCTTTCACGATTTTATTACCTCTAATATCTTTGAAATAAGATTAGGATTGGCCACAACGATTGTCTTTCCGTATATGGAAAATTCCTCTCCTATACCAATGACAGATGCGCCCGCTTCTTTTGCTATGAGTGAACCTGCCGCGACGTCCCATGGCTTGAGACAGTACTCCCAAAAGCCATCTATTCTTCCATTTGCGACGTAACATTGATCGAGAACGGCGCTTCCGAAAACCCTTATTGCTCTAACTTTTCCAAAAAAAGCACTGTAATTCCTAAGTACTACATCCCTGTATTCTGTCGCACTGTACTGGTAGCCTGTGTTAAGGATTGCATCTGTGAGTTCCGAAGTTTCATTTACCTTTATCTTTTCGCCATTCATAAAAGCGCCATTTCCTTTCACCGCTTCGTAAAGTTCATCCATATACGGATCGTACACAACGCCTATCAGAGGATCATCGTTAACAACGTAGGATATGGAAACGCAAAAATGAGGTATACCTTTCGAAAAATTTGTGGTTCCATCGATTGGATCTACTATCCATATCTTTCCATTCTTTCCTTTTTTATCCTCGCCGGTTTCTTCACCCAGCACCGTTTCATCATCAAAAGCCTTTTCTATTTCGTATTTCACTATTTTTTCGACGGCCACATCGGCATCGGTAACAACATCGTAAAATCCACTCTTCAAATGAGTCCATCCTAAATTTCCAATCTTTTTCTTTGCAACAAGTCCAGCCTCTCGCGCAAGCCCTTTTGCAAAGTCGAGTTTAATAAGCGTTTCTTTGTCCATTTATCTTACCTTCCTTAAGGTTATTCCCTTCATTGATTCGAGCAATTCCATTAATCTTGAAAATGCGCTGTCTATTTCCTGATCGGAAAGAGTCTTTTTGACTGAATTGTATGTAACTCTTATAGTTATACTGTAAGAGTCCTGAGGTACACCCTTGCCCGTGTAAAGGTCTACAACCCTTACATCTTGAACATACTCTGAAGAATTGCGCGCCGTTTTAAATATCTCTGCGGCTCTGATCTCACCTTTTTTGACGAACATGGAAAGGTCCTTGAATGAAGATGGATATTGTGAATAACTTTCGTACCTGAAAGGTCTTAGATTTTTGAATATCTCTTCAATCTTCAATTCTGCCACATAAATTGGCGTGTCCACATCGAAAAATTCATTTACCTTCTCACTTATCTGCCCGATGATGCCTATCTTTTTGCCATTTAGAAGTATTCTTCCACATCTCCCATTTTCGAATCCCGCCATATCTTCATTTGAAAATTCAAAATCGATGTGCATATTTTTGAATATGGACTCTATTTCACCTTTAAAAATGAGAAGATCCTCATATCTTTTATCGGTGTAATCAAAAGTACTTACGGCGCCAGTCGCCGCAAAACTTATTCTCTCCTCTTCTTTTTCTTCAAATGCTTTTCCTATCTCAAAGAACTTCACGTTGTTTTCTTGATGCTTTACGTTGTAAGAAAGAGAATCTATGAGATTGAAGATCAAAGAAGATCTCATCAAAGACATCTCAGGCGAGACGGGATTTAAAAGTTTAGGCCCTCTTTTGAAGGTATCTCCGAAGAGTTCCTCAACCTTTGGATCTGAAAATGAATAATTCACATTTTCAAAATACCCGCATGAAGTAGAGAGAGTTCTCAATTTGTTTTTGAATTCCCACCATGAATTGGATTCACCCTTTACAAATGGCATTGACATCACAGAAGGAATGGCATCAAGGCCGTGAATCCTTGCGAATTCTTCAACAAGGTCGACATCTTGATTTATGTCCGGTCTGAATGTTGGCACAATGCATTCCCATCCATTGCCATTTTGGGAGACTTTAATTCCGAGATAATCGAAGATCTCTTCCACTTCATTTTCATTGGGGGTAAAGGACATGTAGGATGATAATTTTTCTCTTGAGATAAAGACCTTTTTTGACTTTACTTCGGTCGGGTATACATCGACTATGCCATCTATCTTTCCGCCGCTTATTGAAATAACCATCTGCGCAATTCTCTTTGCGACATCAAATGTATCATTTGGATCAACACCTCTTTCAAATCTGTATGAGGCGTCCGTTGAAAGGTTTATCTTTCTCGATGTTTTTCTTGTGTTAACCGGATCAAAGGTTGCGATCTCGATGAGGATATCCTTTGTCTGCAGAGAAATTCCAGAGTATTTCCCCCCCATAACTCCGCCAAGGGCGAGTATATTTTCACCATCGGTTATAAGGGTCTCTCCACCATTCAGCGTGTACTCCTTTGAATTGAGTGCGACGAACTTTTCGCCGCCCTTTGCGTCTTTTACCACTATGCGCGAATTTACTTTCTCAAGGTCAAACGCGTGAACGGGATGTCCGAATTCCATCATTACATAATTCGTTATATCTGTTACGTTGTTTATCGATCTCAATCCAACAGATGAAAGCCTTCTTTTAAGCCACAAAGGAGAATCTTTTACCGTAACTCCCTTTATCGTTAAGGCTACATACCTCAGACATTTATCCGTTTCTATCAAGACTGGAAAATCGCCCTGTTGAAAATCTACAGAAGGCTTCGGAATTTTAAATTTGGTTCTTCTTACGGCAGAGAGTTCCCTCGCAATCCCTATGTGGGAAAGACAGTCAGGTCTATTTGGGGTTATCTCGAGTTCGAAAACCGTCTGTTCGAGATCGAGAAGTTTTTTGATATCAACTCCTACTTCGACTGGCTTTTCAAATTTGAAGATGCCTTCCGAATGGGCTTCGAGTCCAAGTTCTTGCAAAGAAAAAGCCATCCCGTCTGTTTTAACGCCTCTTATTTCCAGCGGTTCGACAACATGGCCATTTACGTCAGATGCTTTTTGGCAACTTCCAAAGGCTATAAAATCTCCTTCCGATACGGTTTTATCCGAAGTTATTATCGTGTGCAATCCATTTCCATCATCTACCCTGCAGACGATCAAATTATCGGCATTTGGATGGGCTTTTCTTTCGACAACCTTTGCGGAAAAGACGGCATTTATTCTTTCGAAAGGCCTTTCTATTTCCTCCACCTCGCTACCAGAGAGCGTCAAATCTTCGGCAAGACGTTCGATATCCTTACCGGTATCAATGTAATCGTTAAGCCATTCTATCGATATTTTCAAGATTTATCACCTTTTTCAAAATAGCCTTAAAAACTTAAGTGAGTTGCGCGGAAATTCTCTTATATCATTTATTCCATACTTGAGCATTGCGATTCTCTCTATTCCCATTCCGAAGGCAAAGCCCTGCCATTTGTCTGGATCTATCCCGACATTTCTTAAAACATTTGGATGGACCATGCCGGCGCCGAGTATCTCAAGCCATTCCTTTTTCCCTCCAAAAGAAACATCGACCTCGACGCTTGGTTCTGTGAATGGAAAATAATGTGGCCTAAATCTTATTTTTTTGTCCTCTCCAAGAAGAGACTTTATTGCATTCTCGAGGGTTCCCTTTAGATCTGCCATTGAAATCTTTTGGTCTATTGCAAGGCCCTCTATCTGGAAAAAGGATGGAAGATGAGTGGCATCGTAATCATTTCTATAAACTCTACCGGCCGAAACGATTCTGAGAGGAGGTTTCCTTCTCTCCATCGTTCTGACCTGAACTGGTGAGGTATGTGTTCTAAGAAGTATCGAATCGGTTATGTAAAATGTATCGTGAAGATCCCTTGCAGGGTGCCACTCGGGAGTATTTAAGGCTTCAAAATTGTAGTAAACATTTTCCATTTCAGGTCCTTCGACAACGTCAAATCCCATCTTTGAAAACACGCTTACACATTCATTTATAACCTGATTTATAACGTGTATCTTTCCATTTTCCCTCAATGGGCCGGGAATTGTCAGATCGATGTATTTTTGAAATGCCTTCGATCTTTCTTCTATTTCTCTTAGGAGAATCATTCTTTCGGAAAGAAACTTGTTTGCTTTTTCCTTAAGATCGTTCACATCCTTTCCGAACTTTGATCGTTCTTCGATAGGCATTTCGGGGATTTTTTTCATTAAAGAAGTTATAATCCCATTTCTTCCCATGATCTCTACTCTTATCTTTTCAAGTTCATCGATACTTTTGGCATTTTCAATCTTACTTTTGATTTGATCGAAAAGAGTTTTGAATTCTTCCATTTTCTACCTCCCAAACATATTCAATTTTATCACAATCGATTTTTGTTTGTACACGTGCGTGTAAAGTTATGGGGTCAAAATATGCCAAAAAAATTCAAGTTCCGTACTCGATCCGGCATGCGATTTTGTACATAGCGCATAGCATGTAGCATTTTGTTTTCGTATACCCTATAGGGTATAATTTAAAAAACGAAAGGAGGCCATCTTTTGACCCCTATAGTTGTGAATACGCAAATATCTTACTGGTCTGCCTTTGTCGGCGGGTTATTGGGTTTCTTTTCTCCGTGCATCTTCCCGATCCTGCCGGGTTTTCTGGCTTTTCTTGTCTCATCGCAGAAAAGAGGAGGGGCCATTTCCAAGGCAGTCGCATTTTCAATAGGACTTTCGATAATCTTCGTTATTCTTGGACTCGCAACCGGTACATTTGGAACTTTTCTGACGACTTACAAAAGATATGTCGAGATCATAGGCGGAATAATCGTCATAATATTCGGCATCAGTTATACAGGTCTTTTTACCCTTCCTTTTTTTGAAAAGGGAATTTACATACCATTCAAAAGAGATGTCGATAGTTTCTGGAACGCTTTACTTTTTGGAATCGTTACGGCCTTTGCGTGGACACCTTGCATCGGTCCCGCCCTTGGAACGATCTTGACCATAGCGGCAACAGGTAACACACTCTCTGGCGGGATTCTGCTTGCGATATTCTCTGCGGGCCTTGTTATACCTTTGATCCTTTCTTCCATCTTGATAGAAATCGTGAACAAAATTGTCGGATTTATCGTCAAATATCAAAAAGCGATAAATGTAATTGGAGGTATAGTACTTGTCCTGTTCGGCATTTTGATGATCTGGGGAAAGTTAACGATCTTCAGTTAAAGGAGGAATTTATGAAAAAAGTTTTAATTTTACCTCTTTTTGTATTTTTCTCATTCAGCGCTTTTGCCTACCCTCTGAACAGCGTCCTTTTAAAGAATTTCAACACGGTTATGACTCTTGCGCGTTATGAACAGAAAGATGCGATAATAGTCTTTTCAGATCCTTCATGTTTCTATTGCAACAAATTGAAAAATGACACACTTTCAAATCTACAGGTCCAGCAATTTCTCTCCAACAATTTTTTAATAGGCGAGATATACGCGACAAATGAGAAGGCCAATTTCGAGGGAAATGTCTACACCTATTCCGATCTCTTTCAGGGCTTTAGAGTTACAGGTACACCAACCCTTGTATTCTTTACCTCTGGAGGGACGCCTCTGACATATCTGCCTGGATATCTCGGACCTTCTGATTTCATAAAGGTCTTGCAATAC
Source organism: Athalassotoga saccharophila (assembly GCF_009936215.1). Taxonomy (GTDB): domain Bacteria; phylum Thermotogota; class Thermotogae; order Mesoaciditogales; family Mesoaciditogaceae; genus Athalassotoga; species Athalassotoga saccharophila. The sequence continues at coordinate 851,068 of NZ_AP019551.1, forward strand.
GTAGCGCTTGGGGCATACGCAAAGAATGTCGATTTCGGAACCTTTTCCAAAACCCCAAATAATTTCGTTGGAACGCCAACGGTTATTTCCATAACACAGGATGAGGCAAATTACATTTTGCAAAACGATCCAATGGCAAAGCAGATCGATTCCTACCCCGGGAAAGACGCAGACCATTTTCTTAAATACGTCATATTCGGAAAAGATGCCACATCGATAGCGAATAAGATGTTAAATGATGGATTTTACAACATCTACGTTGTAGGATGATAGGATATCTAAAACCTGATTTAGACGAGTTAAAAGTAAAGGAGTTGAAACTTTACAACTCTTATTATTGTGGAATTTGCACATCCATATCAAAAAAATATGGTCCATTTTCCCGTTTGCTTTTAAGTTACGATGCCGTTTTCTTTTCCATTCTTTCAGACGTTAAAAATGGTAAGATCGAATTCGGCAATTCAAGATGCCCTCTTCCTCCATTTCAGAAAAAAAGAATCGTAAAGAGTGAGGGTGTGTCATTTGGAACTGAAATATCTAAATTCTTCTCCGAGTTGAAAATAGAAGATTTCAAAAGAGATTCAAGGGGAATAAAACATTTTTTATCTTTTTTTCTTCTGAACTTGAAATCGAAGATTTTCAAAGAGATCGGAAGTCCGTACATTAAAGAGTTGTACTTTTATGAACTCACAAGAGAACCAAATCCCGAAAAGATGGCAGAAATTTTCGGAAATTTTTCACGATCGCTATCTCAATCTATTGAGAATTTAAAAAATGCCTCCACGATGATATACCTTATCGGGAAATGGGTGTATCTTGCAGATGCACTCGACGATCTTGAGAAAGACTTTAAGGGTGGAAATTACAATCCATTTCTTGAAAAGTACAAAGATATTTTTGAGATAACTGGATTTTTTGATAAAATAAGGGAGAGGGAAAGGACTTCTCTTGTTTTTCTCGTTTCGAGGATCCAAGAAGAGTACATGAAGTTGAATTTGGAAAATTTTGCCGGTAAACCTTTGATAGAAAATGTGATCTTCTACGGACTTCCGAAGGTAAATAAAAAGATCATAGAAAAGAAGGATGAAAAAATTGAAAGATCCATATGAAGTGCTTGGAGTTAGAAGAGACGCGACAAAAGAGGAGATACGGGAGGCTTACAGGGATCTCATAAAGAGATACCATCCCGATCAATTCCACAACAATCCAGACATGAAGGCTCTTGCCGAGGAAAAGATAAAAGAGGTAAATGAGGCGTATAAATATATCCTCGATCATTTCGATGATCCCAAAGAATCGTCTAATTCTTCCGGGGATGAGGAGATCTTTAAAATGGCCCGTCAGAAGATAGACTCTGGCGATTATTACGGCGCACAGGATCTGCTCGTAAAGGTTGAAGACAAATCAAAGCCGGAATGGTATTTTTTGAGCGGCCTCATATATTTCAAACAAGGATGGTACGACAAGGCCGAAAGTTATTTGAAGTTTGCGCACGAGGCCGACCCATCTAACAAAGAATACGAAGAAGTTTACAAGCAATGCCTTAGGGCCGGAAAGATGAATTACGATCCAACCGGTCCTGTCAATCAGGGCGGAATGAATGAAGAAACCGCGACATGTTTAAGTTGCTGTGCAACCCTTGCCTGTATGGATATATGTTGCCATTGCATGGGAGGCATATGAGATCAAAAGAAATAGCCTTTGGTTCCATTTATTCGGCGATATCTTTGATTTTGATCGTCATTTCATTTTTCTTTGCCAATGATCTTTTCTTTTTGATGGCTGCCTCTCTTCCTTTGATAATGCTTGTCGATCAATTCGGAAGAAAGATTGCGATTCTGGCCTACGCCGTCATATCTACAGTTGCCTTTTTGTTCTTCCCGCTCCAGATCTCATCAATGGCTTTCATAATCATCTTTGGACCATTCGCGATTTTAAGATCTCTTTTTACAGGAAAAAAAGCCTTTTTTTTGAATTTTATCGTACTTATTGGATTGAGTCTGATCTTCTATCTTTTGATGGTAAATCTTATAAAAATAAACCTGAAATACACTATTCCTTACATGTTATTCGCCATTTTAATGCTTTTAATTTACGAGTTATTTTGTGAGTATTTTTTAAGATGGTTTAAAAATTTGAAAAAGAGGTTTTGAATGCCTTATGATTCGTTTTTAGTCTCAAAACTTGTCAGAGAAATTGAGACTCCAGTTTATTTAACCGGTATATACGACGTTAACAGTCATTCCATCTTGATCTCTTTGCAAAAGCGGGATCTTCTTATAGATGCAGGAAACTGGCCACATTTCAGGTTCACAAAGATCGTCATAGAAAAGGACAGGAACCCTTCTGCCTTTGTCTCTTTCGCGAGATCTAAACTCAAAGGAGCCATCCTTTCGCGAGTCGATCAGATCGATTTTGACAGATTTGTGAAGTTCGATTTCGAGGTTAAAAATCTCATCGGAGAAATAGAAAGATTTGAAATGTATCACGAAGCAATGGGAAGTTTTGGAAATATCGTGCTTGTGAAGGATGGAAAGATTCTTATCTCCTTTAGAAATGTTTTGTCAGTCAAAAGAGTCGTAACTGCCGGAAAGGATTACCTTATCCCTGCCGATTCCCGGATTGATCCGTTAGATGTGAATGAAGATCTGTTCATCAATTCAAAGGGAAGGCTCGATCAAATCCTTGTTTCAAACGTTAAAGGATTTTCAAAAAAAACGGCCCTCGAACTTTGCAGAATCGCGAATTTGAGTTTCGATACTCCCGTTGAATCTTTGAAGATAGATGAGATAAAAAAAATCATTCTCGGTATAAAAGAGATGGTAAAGGCATTGGATGATAATCATTCGTATCTCTCGATCGAATCCGGCATTCCGAAGGATGTCTACGCATACAGACCTTACGGCAATTATGAAACATTCGAAAGTCCGTCAGAGGCGATAGAAAAATTACTTACCTTTCAAAGAGAAGAGAGCCCTTTACTCAAGAAAGATAGACTTTTAAAGACGGTAAGGGGACTTTTGGAAAAAAACGAAGAGATACTCAAGAAAATAAATGAAGAATTGAAAATAACCGAAAGTGCCGGTGAATTCAAAAAGTACGGTGAACTCATAATATACAATATGTATTCTCTTCCCAAAAAAGCCGATCAGATCAAGGTATTTGACTGGGAAAGTGGAAAAGAGATCCTGATAAGTTTGGATCCGAGAAAGGACCTTGCGGAGAATGCACAGCATTTCTTCTCGATTTACAACCGCTTAAAGGGAAAGGTGAGTGGGATTGAGGAAAGGAAAAGGTTAATAGAAAAAAGAATAGAAAATCTCGATCAGATAAAGTACGAGATAGAAAATGCGAATGACAAAGTAGAACTTGATGAGATAGAAAGGGAACTCTCACTTTTCAATTACATAAAAACACGGAAAAGCAAAATTTTGCAGGAATCAAAACCACTTGAATACGAAAAAGATGGATTTAAAATAGTCGTTGGCAAGAACAACATCCAAAATGACAGGATCACCCGCCAAGCCTCACCAGACGATATGTGGTTTCATGTCAGGGAAGCGCCCGGTGCCCATGTCATTCTATTGACTGGGAAAAGAACCCCTCCCGAGGACATGGTGAATTTTGCAGCATCGCTTGCGGCCGGCCATTCGAAATACAGAAATGAAGCGTGGGTCGATGTCGATTATACCTACGTAAGGCACGTAAAAAAACCAAAAGGCGCAAAACCCGGATTTGTTATTTACAAAAACTTCAAAACTATTCGCGTAAAACCAATCGTTTGATTCTAAATTTCAATCAAAAGCGCTTCAAATGGTCTTAGGTATGGAAGTTCTGCATTTCCGTAATTGTCGAGGATGACTTTCCCGCCATTCCAGTTTATCTTTACACTTTCGGAAGAGAAGTTCATTATAACGACGACTGGCTTTTCTCCGTTTCTTTTGTATGATAAAATTCTATCATCCAGATCGATTATTTCGAAAGTTCCGATTCTTAAAGAATCGTGATTTTTCCTTTCGAAGATCAATTTTTTGTAAAAGTTAAGCACCGAGTTTTTGTCTTTCATTTCGTCTTCAACATTTACTAAAGACTTATTTTCATTTACCGGTAGCCACGGCTCAACTTCAGAAAATCCCCCGTATTTTGATGAATCCCACTGCATCGGCGTTCTTGCCGGATCACGTCCGGGCTTTGGCCACAATGCCTTTCCCCAAGGGTCCATGACTCGATCCTTTGGAATGTAGGTGTCTTCCATTCCCAATTCCTCTCCGTAATATATGAATGGAGTTCCGCGAAGTGTCAAAAGCAAAGTCGCAAAGAGTTTCGATATTCTCTTTTTGTCTTCGTAATTCACGTTAAGACCCTCTATCATTCTTGTCAGAATTCTTCTGTTATCGTGATTTCCCGTTACATAACTTGGCCATGCACGATTGCCAAAGAAGGTATCGAGTGTCTCCACGAGGGATCTTATGTTTTTAGCGTTCATCGAAAGTTTTTCGAGAAAGTCTATGTTGAAGGCTATGTTGAACCTTCCCTGAATTGTAAAAAGCAGGTAAAGGCACAACCCCATGTCAGAGGATATTTCTCCAACACTCGCGCGGTTATCGTATTTATTCATGAATTTGACTATATTTTCAACTTCCATCAAAGTTTCGGGCCTTGCGGTGAAAGGATCCCAGTAATACTCGTCTCGCGAACTTTGAAATAGACTTTTCTTTATCTGTGGCCCTTTTTTTGCATTTATGTCTAACGCTTTGTAAAAGTGGGAGGCCGCATCGAACCTAAAGCCATCAACGCCCATATCAAGCCAGAATTTCATCGAATCGTAAATGGCCTTTCTTACCTCCTCATTTCTCCAATTTAGATCTGGCTGTTCCTTTGCAAAAAGATGGAGATAATACTGTTTTCTGTTTTCATCCCATGTCCAGACGCTTTCTTCTCCGCTACCTGAGAAAAGCGAGACCCAGTTATTTGGCAATTCTCCATTGGGTTTTGGATCTCTCCATATGTACCAATCTGCTTTCGGATTGTCCCTTGATTTTCTGGACTCAACGAACCATGGATGTTTGTCAGATGTATGGTTGTAGACTTGATCTATTATTATCTTTATATTCCTCTTATGGGCCTGATCTATCAAAGATTTGAAATCTTCTATATTTCCGAAGATAGGATCGACAGAGGTGTAATCACTTATGTCATATCCAAAATCGACCATTGGCGATTTGAAAAATGGACATATCCATATCGCGTCTATTCCAAGATATTCAAAGTAATCCAACTTTTCTTTTATTCCATTTAGATCTCCTATTCCATCTCCATTTGAATCTTTAAAACTTCTTGGATATATCTGGTAAAAGACTCCCTCTCTCCACCATTCCATCAAGATCTCCTCCATAGGAAAATGATCTCAGATATCAAAAAGCCTATCGATATCCATAATATCATATCTCCAAATTTATCGTAAAATGTTTTTACATCATTTGGATAAAGATCGAAGACGGCGGCAATTTTTTGGTGGGCCGGAAGTTCTTCGATTATCTGACCGTAAGGGTTGATAAGGCCGGTGATTCCGGTGTCTGCAACCTGGACTACCCACTTTCTATTCTCGACTGCCCTCATGACGCTCTGGGCAAAATGCTGGATAAGGGCCGTCCTTTGATCGAACCAACTATCGTCCGTTATTGTAACGATGAATTGGGCTCCTTTATTCGTGAACTTTCTCGATAACCATCCGAAATAACTTTCAAAACAAATATCGGTCGAAAAATTCACACCGTTCACTTTAAAAATCGTGAAATTCTCTCCGGGAGTGAAGAAATTCGCCAATTTCAAAAAGCCAAATACGCCAAAGATCTGGGGATATGGAAGAGTTTCAGTAAAAGGAACAAGAATATGCTTTGAATAGATAGATTTCAAACCATCTTTATCGAATAGACCAGCGGAGTTGTAAATCTTTCCATCTTTCGATGATGGGTAGCCTATAACGGCACTGACATTTTTTTCAGCCATCAAATTTTTTAGATCCGAGTATATCCAATTTCCGATCTCGCTTTCAAAGGTTCCCTCAGGGAAAAAGACGAGATTTGTCTTCGTGGAAATAGCGTCAATGCCCCATTCTACAACGTTGAAGATCTCATGAGGGCTCATTCGATACCTCTCAGAAACCGTTATATTTGGCTGGACAACCCCTACCGTTACGCCTTTTCCGGCAGGAGACTTTAACGTGTAGGGATATAAAAAGGATATAAAATATGTGGATCCAACGATAACGGATATCAACAGGACCATTTTGAAATCTTTTTTCCTCAAAAGGACGTAAAAAAGGTAATTTACAACGAAGATTATAAATGTTAGACCGAAGGTGCCGGTTATCGATACCAACTGCAATGTCCCGATCTGATCGTAGAGCGCATCAGAAAGCCTCGATCCTGTGAATCCCAACTGGCCGTAACCTCTCAGAAATTCAATTAGCACAAAGATCGATGCCATCGAAAGAACGTGAAGGGCGATAGAAATTTTCTTCGATCTCTTTTCAAAGAATGTGTAAAAAAGTCCAAAGACACCGAAAAAGATGCCTTCTATGATCGTAAAAAGTATAAAGGCTATAAAGCCATACACGGGTGGAAAATCGTTGAAGAGCGCTATATTTTTGACAAGGGTTGGCAAAAGCCAGTATGTCGAAATTCCCATGTAAAATATGCCAAAGATCCATCCAACAAAGAAAGATTTAGCAGAATTGATATTTTCGAAGGCAAAGAATAGTGGAACTATGCCAAACCATACAAAAACAGAAGATGCCATCCCGGGCATTGAGATGGCCGTAAGAAAGGCTGAAAAAATCGCAAGAATCAGTCTTTTTCTAAATCTGATTCCTCGAACTCTTTCTTGCAAGTTGGACAAAATAAGACCTCTGATCCCTTTTTCTTTTTGTAATAGAGCGTCTCGCCGTCATCGGGACACTTGTAATTTGAAGGCTCATACCAACTTATAAAATCACATGTTTTCGGATTATTCTCACATATAAAAAATGTTTTACCTTTCTTGCTTTTTCTTTCTAATACCTTTCCACCGCATTTCGGACATTTTCCACGCGCGTATTTGGGAATCGTTCTTGTGTAATCACATTCGGGATATCTGCTGCAAGATATGAATTCTCCGTACTTTCCAACTCTTTTTACAAGCGGAGCGCCGCACTTGGGACATTTTTCGTCAAGAAGTTCTGGCGTTGCCATTTCTATGTGAACCTTTTCTCCATTGTATTCTATCTTCGATCCAGACGGTATATTCATCTTGTGCGTACCTTCCTTTGATTCAAGGTATGGGCCATATCTGCCATATTTTAGGTACATGTACTCTCCATCCGGTCCTTTGATATCTGTTTCTATTGAAATGAAAGATTCCTTTAAATTGGATTTGACGGATTTCAAATTTTTTTCGAAATCTTCGTTGAATTCTTTCAGTATTTTTTGCCAGTCAGCCTTGCCGCTTTCTATGAGATCTAATTCTTCCTCCATTGAAGCCGTGAATTTGAGATCGACTATCTTTGGGAATTCTTTCGATAAAAATTCGCTCACAATTATGCCCAAAAATGTGGGAACGAGATTTTTTTTCTCCCTCTCGACGTACTTTCTGTCTATCAAAGTCTGGATTATCGTCGCGTACGTACTCGGCCTTCCTATTCCGACCGTTTCGAGTTTTTTAACAAGCGTCGCCTCTGTATACCTCGGAGGAGGTGATGTCATTTCCTCCGAAATCGATAAAGGATTTACCTCTATCCTTTGATCTATCTTTACATCTGGAAAATATTTTGTCTGTGCTTTTGTGTCTTCGACCTTTTCAAAACCATCGAAGATTCTCTTTTTGAACTCGACTACGAAGATTCCGCGATTTTTTTCATCGGATACGGTAACCGTTCTTTTTTTGTAGATCGAGTCTGCCATCTGTGAGGCTACAAACCTTTTCCAGATCATAGAATAAAGTGCAAAAAGATCCTTTGAGAGTTTTCCCTTTAAACTTTCCGGAGAGACTTCCACATACGTAGGCCTTATCGCCTCGTGAGCGTCCTGAGCATTATGAACGTTTTTGACGGATTTGCTTTCTCCGCAAAATTCCTTTCCCCAATTTTTTTGAATGTAATCTCTTGCGCTTTTCTTCGCGACGTCGGATATTCTGTACGAGTCCGTTCTCATATAGGTTATGAGTGCCACCGTTTCTCCGTCTATCTCAACCCCTTCGTAGAGTTGCTGGGCAAGTTTCATCGTTTTTGAAACGGGGAAATTTAGAATAGAAGAAGCACTTTGCTGAAGAGTGCTTGTCTTGAAAGGAAGAGGCGATTTTGTCTTTATCTCTTCTTCCTTAACATTTAAGACTTTGAATTTCGATCTTTTTAGATATTCAAAGGCTTCTTTTGCCTCTTTTTCATCTTTGAAAGGCTTTTTTTCAAGGTCTTGACCGTCGAAGGATTCAAGTTTTGTCTTTTCGTTGAAGATCTCCGCCTTTATTTCGTAATATTTTTGAGGCTTGAAGGCGATGATCTTCTTTTCCTGATCCACGAGTATTCTCAATGCGGCAGATTGTACACGGCCCGCGCTTAACTTTCCCTTGAATACTCTCCAAAGTAATGGGCTTATTTCGTATCCGACGATTCTATCGAGGATCCTTCTTGTAAGTTGGGAATTTACCATCTTTATGTCCACATTTCGTGGCTTTTTAACCGCTTCTTTTATGACATTTTCGGTAATTTCGTTGAATACTATTCTGTTTTTTTCATTCAAGGAAAGATCGAGAATGGATGCAAGATGCCATGCTATGGCTTCCCCTTCTCTATCGTTATCCGTTGCGAGTAAAACCTCTTTACCCTTTGAAAGAGATTTGAGTTCTTTGACGATCTTTTCCTTTCCCTCTATGATTTCGAATTCAGGTTCTATCTTTCCGTTTATCTTCACTCCGAATTTTGATTCTGGCAAATCTCTGACATGGCCTTGAGAAGAGGAAACTTCGTAATCTTTGCCCAAATATTTTTGAATCGTTTTGGCCTTCGCCGGAGATTCAACTATGACGAGTTTTTTTGTCATTTATTCTTAACTTTTCCTCCTTATTCTTCGTCCCAGTTCAATTTTATTTTTCTTCCGAGGAATCTATCGAAATCGCTCCAATCTCCTTCCGATCCCTTTTCCTTTAGCGCGTTTATCTGGCCCATCTTCGAGTCGAGATCATCGGCGCTGTGAAGTATTATTGCCTCTGCCGTCTTTGGAACGGTTGGAGATCCAAGTTCAAGTTCCCCGTGATGAGAAAGAATGAGATGTTCGATGTGAAGAAGCGTGTTCGAAGACAAAGCGGGTACATTCTTTGCCCAGTCATGGACCATCTGCACACCGAGCACAATGTGACCTATAAGTTCTCCATCTCCGGTTCTTTCAATTCCGTAAGATCTTATTTCGTATTCTTTTATCTTTCCAAGATCGTGAAAAACGGCACCGGAGACCAAAATATCTTGATTGACATTTGAATAAAGTTTGGATATCTCAATGCAAAGTTTCATGACTCCCAAAGTGTGCTCGAGAAGGCCTCCCTTGTAGGCGTGGTGAACAACTATCGCGGCAGGCGCGACGATGAATGATTCAACGAATTTTTCATCTTGGAATGGCAAAGAGGTAAGTGTTCTTATCTCTTTGTCTGAGATAGATGAGATTATGCGCTGGAATTCTTCGTACATCTTGGTGACATCTTTTTTTGTGGTCGAGATGAAAAGGTTCGGATCGTACTCTCCTTCCCTTAAAACCATCAGAGCATCTTTGTCCTTGTCTATCGCTATTTGGAGTTTGTCCGAATACATATTCGCCCTTCCGCGTATCCTTACGATCGAATTGATCTTGACCTTTGAGTCATTTTCGCTCGCATTGTACCAGTCGATGGCCCTCAGTTCTCCGGTTTTGTCTGAAAGGGTAAGAAGCAAGAATTTCTTTCCATCCTTCGATTCTTGCAATCTTTTACTTACCACCTTCAAATCGATCACGACATTATCATTCTCCATTATCTCAGAGACCATCTTGCCGCCACTTACATTTTTGTTTGAAAAGCCTAATTTTTCAAGATATTCATCGCTGAAAAGATCTCCTAATTTCACATGCACACCACTTTTCAAATGTATATTCGTGGAACTCTTTTTGATATTCCACACACGATTTCATAATTTATTGTACCATCTAACCTTGCTATTTCTTCAACGGTAATCTCTTCATCACCGCTTTTTCCTATTATAACAACATCGTCTCCGATATTCACATTTTCTATTTTTGAAACATCGACCACTATTTGATCCATGCTAACTCTTCCGAGTATTTTAGATCTTTTACCCTTTACAAGGACCTCTCCCCTGTTCGAAAGCGATCGAGGTAGACCGTCTGCGTATCCAAAAGGGATCGTTGCAACTGTCATTGGTTCCTCCGCCACAAAGGTATGGCCATATCCTATGGTTCTACCTTTCGATATGCGCTTCACAAATGCTATGGTTGAATGGACACTCATTACGGGTTTCAAATAATCTAATCTTTGCTTTTCAGAAGGTTGAAGTCCGTAGGCGGCAATTCCGACCCTTGAAAAATTCCCTATAGAAGGGTTTATCAAAGTCGCGGCCGCGCTGTTTGATATATGGATGTATCTTGGCTTTTTTACGCTTTCTGTGAATCTTTGAAATGCCTTTATCTGATCTGAATTCATAGGATCTTCGGGGTCGTCCGCAGAAGAGAAGTGTGTGTACAACCCTTCGAGTAGGTATTTCGGATTTTTAGAGATATCTTCGTACAATTCGAAGGCCTCATCAACAGAAGGACCGAGACGGCCCATACCTGTGTCCACCTTCAGATGAACTTTTAATCTTTCTTCACCGATAAATTCATCTATGGCCTTCATCTGGTCCTTCGAAAAGATCGTAACACTTATCTCTCTAAGTATGGCTTCCTTCACATATTTGGGCTCGAAATAATTGAGCACAAGTATAGGAATTACTATACCGCTATCGCGTAACTCAATCGCTTCTTCGAGAAAAGCCACCACCAAAAAGCCAATACCGTTATCCTGGCAGATATGGGCCATCCTAACGGCACCATGGCCGTAAGCGTCTGCTTTAAGGACTGGAGCGACGTGTTTGTGCGATCTTTTCGATATTTCAAAAATATTGCGGAGGAAATTTTGAGTATTCACCTCCGCATAGGTATTTCTTGTATTCATACCTTAGTTCAAACACGCTGAACTTTTCCAGCCTTTAGACAGCGCGTGCATACCATCAAACGCTTAACCTTCCCGTCTTTGTCCTTCACATTTACAGGTTGAAGATTGGGCTTAAAAGTTCTCAAAGTTTTCCTGTGAGAATGACTTATCCTATGACCGGTTTCGACATCTTTGCCGCAAATGTCACACTTTCTCGACATCTTTATTCCCCTTTCGTCTTTTAAATCATTAGGAATTATATCATCATCTTTGAAAAAATCAAAACATCTAAATCTTTTTAGGAATCAATGGTAGCATTATCGATGATACAATCCCGAAAAGAAAGATTATCCAAAAATCGATTTGAATTCCAATACCTGATCCAATTAACAATGTCATCACGCCAACGCCCGCCGCCCCGCCTATCATGTTAGATATTCCCCATATGTAAGCGCTCGCAGTCGCGGTGTATCTCGGTGGAAAGATCTGCGTTACGTATCCAAGAAGAACCGGGAAGCCACTTAAGGCGAAAAATGTCTCCAAAAAGTACATCGAAACTGAAAAAGCGAAATTGTTCCACAGTAAAAAGACGAAGAAGATCGCCGTTGAGACTATCGTTGTCAGAAAAACTGTGTACCTTCCACCTTTCTTTGTTGTCAGCCATCCAAAAAACGGTTGGCCGAAGACGGCACCGATGAATGAGATCGTCAAAAACAGACCAACAAGCGTTTTTGAGTTGTAAATTTTGTAAATGTACTCTCCGAGAAAGGTCGTCGTTCCCGAGATGAACATTGCCCTTATGAAGATTATCGTTCCGAGTATGAAGAGAAATTTCACGTATTTTGGATCTAATTTTTCTTTGACCTTTGACTGTTCCTGATTACGTTCCTCATAAGCAGATCTTTTGAATTGTGAAAGTCCAAAATAAACTATTAGAGTACCTATCAACATTATAAGTGCTTCAAAAAACATGCCCGTACTTTCTCCGAAGGCGATTATGAGCAATGTTATTATAGAAGGCATGACAGATCTTCCGATACTTCCGAGGGATCCGTTTATTCCAAGCGCTGTCGGAGAGTTTTTGCCAAAAGTGTACGAAAGAATGGCACTTCCGAGAGGATGGTAAAATGCCTGAGCAAAGCCAAGTAAAATTGCACCTATAGTTATCAATATGTAGATTTCAGATGTAAAGGCAAAGGCAAGTCCGAAAAGCGCTATCGAAACGCTTTCGAGTGCAAGTCCAAAGGTTATGAAAGGCACGTCCAAGTCCCTTCTGTCGGCGAAGTGAGAAATAAAGGGCGATACTAATCCAGACAAAAGGCCGTAAGATGCCGCTATTATTCCAAGAAAGGCTATGTTAACATGGTAAAATTCAGAGTAATAGACTATAAGCAATGAAAACAAAAGCAATGTCCCATCATTTAGAAAATGTGCAAGCGATGTAAAGACAAGAAATTTAGTTTTACCTTTTTCCACAAAATGTCCTCCTTATAGAAAATCATTTTCTATTTTACACCGATTTTGTTTCCATTGCCTATCATCTTTTTTAAGAAGAGATCTTCCTTCTTGAAAGTATTTCGAATATTATTGCAGAAAGCACAAGGTTTAGAAGGCTCGCAAGCGTAAGCGATGGAATAAGGGCAAGGTAGAGACCATATCCTCCCACCGGTAAAACGATCAATGGAGAGATGATTCCGTTTAGCGCTGTGGCGATCGCTATGCCAATGATTTTGTTTATTTTGAAGAAAAATCTGTAAGCAATTGCTACAAAAAACATCTCGAGTGCGACGGGCAATGTTAAGATTCCAAGAGGGAAGCCTGCGCTCATTGTTATGACGAGATATCCGAGAGATGTGACTATCGCACCCGGGATGTATCCAAGGTAAAGGGCGGCGGTAAATCCTGCAGTTGAATCAAATCCTACGTCTCCGATAGGACTCGGGATTTTGATCAAAGATCCGACGAATGAAAGCGCTATAAAAATGGCGATTAAGGTTATTTTTTTCGTTTTATTCATTTTCGAGTACTCCTATTCTTATCGCTTTATCAATAATCTTATTTGCCCAAAAAACGATGGAGGTAGACGGGCCTCCGCTTTTGTAAAGCCATTCCTCATCGACTTCGAGTTTCAAGTTAAGTCCGCTGTTTGACGCTAACAATTTTGCCTCTTCATACACACCATTCGATCCAACCGGAACGATCTCGCCGACATAAGGAGAGGATCTTATTTTTAAGAATTCCTCAAAAGTCAATACCTTATCTTCATTTTTTAAAAGTTCCTCTCCCACAAGCGGGACACCAGCAACAAAGACGGCAGTACCCGCTAAAGCCCTTCCGATGATTGGATTTTTGGTAAATCCCACAACGGAAACTCCAATGCCACTTTGAGAAGTCTTAAAATTCTTTTCCGTTGATACAACGTAAGGCAACGAAAACTTTTCGAGAATATCCTTTACGCCGTTTAAAGCCATTTGGGCATATTCGGGGGCATTGGCAAATTCAAAACTTGTACTCAACGCCTCTCCTCCCAAAGATATGACCTCCATGAGAGCCGTCCTTAGGGTGTATTTTACCGTCATCTCGACTGGCACGTTCAACAGATCATTTTCAAGACTTCCTATTCCGCCGGCCGAATCACAGGCGTGGATCAAAAATCCATCCTTGAATCTTATCAGGTTCGCATCCCTTCTCATAATTCACCCCATAAAAAATCTTCCAGCCATTACAGCGATTACGCCTATCTCTTCCGTCGCACCGAGAGTGTCTCCGGTAAATCCTCCGATCAGACGATCGGAAAGAAATTTCATCCCCACAACGCACACAAGGCCTATGATAAGAGAAAGTACTATCCTTGGGAAAAAGCAAAATGGAATCAAATAAATGCTCGATCTTATCAAACTCGAAAGTTTTACCGGAAAGATCGAGGCGCCAAGTCCTTCATTTCTTGCCGGTTTTGAAATGTAGGCGACAAATACCATGGCGTATCGCCCGAATACCGAAGCGGCAAGAATTGTCATGAATGAAGATTTTTCCAAGACAAAGGCAAAGATCATCATGTAAAGCACTCCTATCAATATGGCCATAGGACCTGAATTGCCCATCTTCATTATTTCCATCTTTTTTGATCTATTCTTTTGTGAAAGAAATGCATCGGCCGTGTCGAGAAGGCCATCGAAGTGAAAAGCATTGAAGATCATGTAGTTTATCAAAATTCCGAGTATTGTCACAGGCCAGGATCTTCCGGCAAGATAGAATATCAAAATGTAAAGGCCTCCTGAAAGGTACCCTACCGCCGGAAAATCTCCGACAACTTTTGAAGGTTCGATATTCACCCTTACGGGAATTTTAGATAAAAATCCTATGGCTCCGAGTATTCTCATTTTACCTTCAGAGGTATTCCCGCAACCATGAGATATACCTCGTCTGCCACCTTTGCGAGATTTTGATTGAGCCTTCCAAGCATTTCAACGTAGGCACGCGTTGTTTTTTCTGCCGGTATTATTCCCATTCCAACCTCATTTGAGATTACGATCTCATTTCCATTCAGGGCATTCATAAATTTTCTTATCCTTTCTTCGATATTTGCGTTGTGAAAAAGAAGATTTCCAAGCCATGTAGTCATGCAATCAATAACACAAACATCGTAATTTTTCGTTAGATCAAGTATTCTGTCTATTTCGATTGCTTCCTCAAATGTATCGAAAAGATCACCGCGTTCTCTTTTGTGCCTTTCAATTCTTTCTCTCATTTCATCGTCGAAACCCTCTCCCGTCGCCAAAAATGCCCTCTTTTCTTTTTTCATTGCAATTTTAAGGGCGAAATCACTCTTTCCAGATCTTTCTCCTCCCGTTATTAAGATCATTTGATCACCCTCTTTATCGCATCGAAAAGTCTATCATTCTCTTCTTTTTTTCTGACGGCCACGCGTATCCATTCGGGCAATCCGAAACTTTCGCAATTTCTTACGTGTATTCCAATCCCATCGAGGATTTTTTGCGCCTCATTTGCATTTCCCACCTTTAACATTCCAAAGTTTGCATCGGTCTGAATGCCTATTTCTTTGAATCTAACCGCTTCCTGTCTTATCATTTTGATGCTTTCTTTTAGAAATCTTTCGTCGTCTTTTAAGAGAAACTCGATGAACGCGTATCCACAACTTCCAATGGCCCAAGGCAAACGATTAGATTCGAAAAAACTCATCATATTTTTGTTTTTAACGTATCCGACCCTTATTCCGGGCATACCGTAAGATTTGGTGAATGTACGAACAATGATAACGTTGGGATGATCGATCTTCCATCTTTTTTCTTCTTCGACAAAGTCTATAAAGGCTTCATCGAGAACGAATAAGATTCCTTTATCGGCGAGAGATTCCACGTCTTTTTCAACGCGAAAATACTCTCCCGTCGGATTATTTGGATTTCCCAAAAAGATCACTGTGCGATGAACTTTGGAAAGAGCCATGGCTATCTCAAAAGTGCTATCGAGATCGATTCTTGAATCCCTTGGAGGAATTTTCACGATGTCCATACCGGAGACTCTTTCATACTCTCCGTAAGATGGACAAGGAATTATAACCTTTCTCCCTTGGATCATACGGCCAATAATCGAAAATGCCTCAGTCGCGCCGGCAGTTACAACGGTATCCCATCCAAATTTTTGGCGAAATCTTTCTTCTATCCATTCAATGTATGTATATCTGTTCGAAATCTCCTCGCACCTTTTAAAAAGTGCCTCTTTCCATTTCGGTGTGTATGGATTTACGGAGATCGAAAAGTCTATTGAATTTTCATTCATTGTACCGCCATGCTTTTCCAATTATCTCACCACCATGATTATTGTAAAGAAAGAGATTATAATCAAAACTGACATTGCGTAAAATTTAAGTCCCCTTTTTATGTCTTCGATAACCGGAATTCTGCCATCGAATCTGTAAACTCCGATCTTCTCAAAACTAACTCCGAGTAATCCTGCAAAGGCGCTCATGGGATAGGTTCCATTTATCTTAATGGGGCCATATTTGAAAATGTACTCAAAAGCCCTTCTTGGATTGAAGATTGCAAAAAAGGTTGCGGTCAGCCTTGATGGAATGAAATTCATCGCATCGTCAAGTCTTGCCGCAGGTTTTCCAAACCATTCAAATCTTGGAGTATGATATCCGACCATTGCGTCCATGGTATTTATGACCCTGTAGAGTAGAGCACCGGGCATTCCAAACAGAGTGTAATAGAAGAGGGGACCGGTTATGGAATCGGAGGTGTTTTCTGAAAGACTCTCGAGAGAGGCGGATATAAGATGCCACCTGTCGAGTTTTGAAGTGTCCCTGCTCACTATCATTGAGACGGCCTTCCTCATTTTTTCTTCATCTTCGACATCACATCTTTTTACGTGTTCGTAAAGACCGCGGATCGAAAAGGTCGATTTAAGAATGAAGGCTTGAACTATAATTCCCGCGATCCCGGGCACCATCATTGTAAGGATGCCGACCGTAAACCATATCGTGCAATTGGTTACAAGCATGAATAGTCCGTACATGAATTGCGATCTTGGAGTCTTTCCATTTTCAAAGTATTTGACGATCTTTCCCATCCATACGACCGGATGGACGACATTTGGGTATTCACCAATTAGAAGATCTATTCCAATCGCGATCAAAAAAGCATAGATGTTAGGCGTAAAAAAGTTCATATCAATTCCTCTATGCGTTTAACGTCTATATTTGATTCGAATACATCTGTGAATTTGTCTATCTCTTCGATAATCGAGAAGGCTTTCAATGTTTTGGGCTCAAGTTTTTTTGAAGCGCGAAGGATATTCAAAAACTCTTGGGTAAAATCGAAATTCCTAAAAAGGCCATGAAAGTAAGTGCCAAAGATCCTTCCTTCTATGTATCCATCTTCGTAATCTGTCTCTTTACCGTTGACACGTTTAACCTGAGCGAAAGGATGACTGTCTCGGGTAATGGATATGCCGTGGTGGATCTCGTATCCTTCTATTTTTATGGATTTTCCGGTCAAATTTTCGATACCCTCAAGATTGGATGTTACCTTTTCGGGACGAAATTCAGTTATAACTGGCAATAAGCCAAATCCTTTCACACATTTTTTCGCATCGCGAAGTTCCTCTCCGAGCATCTGGTATCCTCCACATATTCCAACGATGTATGAACCTCTTTTTGCGGCATTTTTAATCTCGATATCTAATTTTGAATTTTTCACCCATTCAAGATCCTCGATGGTCATCTTCGTTCCGGGTATGATTATTATGTCCCCGTTTAGAGGACCGGATTGAACGAACCGCAAATTGGTATTCCATATCAATGGATCGAAATCGTCGAAATTGGATATATGTGGAAGGCGGATAATATCCACATTCAGATCTTTTCCACTCGAAGATCTCCATTCGATCATCGAATCTTCTTCTGGAAGTTTGTGATTTACATATGGCATAACTCCAAAAAAATCTATTCCGTACCTTTTGGCGATAATTTCCGGATAATTTCCAAGCAGGGATTTGTCTCCCATGAATTTGTTGAAAAGGTATCCTCTCACAAGGGATCTTTCATCTTTTTCGAGCAATTCCATGGTACCCACTATTTGTGCAAAGGATCCTCCTCTTTCTATGTCCGTCACAAGGATGACAGGAATGTTGAAGGCCTTCGCAATACTCATGTTCACTATGTCTCTTGATTTCAGATTTATTTCAACAGGACTTCCCGCCCCTTCGACGATGACGATATCATGGGTTTTGATTAGATCGCCTAAAGATTCGAGAGAACGTGACAAAAATTCTTCTTTTTTCGAATACATATAATCGCGCGCATTTATATGTCCGTAAGGTTTGCCCAAAAAGATGATCTGGGATCCATCGATTTCTGGCTTTAAAAGAATTGGATTCATTTTAACGGAAGGAGGCTCTTCGCATGCTATAGATTGAAGGTACTGCGATCGTGACATCTCTCCTCCCTCGACGCTGACGGCAGAATTCAAAGACATATTCTGGGATTTAAAAGGTGCAACGCTTAAACCTTTTCTTTTGAAGTGCCTGCACAATGCCATTGTGATAAGAGATTTTCCAGCGCCAGATGACGTCCCCTGAACCATCAGAGTTTTCATATCTACACCTCTATGCCTATCCTTTGTTGGACTCCCTTAGTGTAATAATGCTTTATCTCTTTCATTTCGGTAACAAGATCTGCAATCTCGATGATTCTATCTGTTGCGTATCTGCCCGTCAAAACGATTTCAGTTCTTTCAGATCTTGAATTTACCAGATCGATGACATCACTTTCTGACAAAAGTTTAAGGTACACGGCAATGTTTATCTCGTCGAGAACAACGAGATCGTATTTGCCGCAAGAAACTTTTTCTTTAGCATGATTGAGAGTATTCAAGGCCGCCTCAACATCTTCTTCTGAGGGCTTACCTATTATGAATTCTGGCCTTCCTCCCTGAAAAAATTCTATTCCAAGTTTTTCAAAACTTTTCATCTCGCTTGTGTACCTTCCCTTCACAAATTGAATGAATGAGACATTTAACCCGGCACCAAAGGCCCTCATTGCAAGTCCTATTGCGGCAGTCGTTTTCCCTTTTCCATTTCCCGTGTAGACATGAACGTACATTTCGATCACCTTCTATCAAAAATTAAAGGCCGACAAAATGTCGGCCGATCTCCCTTTTCATCGTGCCAATGCCACGAATTTTTTAACAGGCAGGTCTTCTGGCTTCCGGCTCAAATCTGCGCCTTCCCGTTTCCAGTGGCATATGCAGATCCTATCTCCGGTTACAGCGGCGGGCCCGCGTCGGTCTTTCACCGAACTTCCCTTTTAAACAATGTACCTGTTATAAATCGATTATACAACAAAGTCTAAATTACAAAACCCTTTTTAGAACGCAAGTCCAAGTCCTCCTTCAACACCGAATTTCTTTGAAGGCGTGAATCCCTGAATGAAGATCAGTTCTGAAGCACCGGCAAAGATCTGGATTCCTCCAAGAGAGAATTGCACACCTCCTCTGGCATAGAAAGAGTCCTGCTTTATATTTATCGAAGTGCCTAAAATCGAGATCACAGGAGCAACACCTGCGTATATTGACAAATTTCCCATTGGAATGCAAAGGTACACGGATGGCATTATCTGAAACGATGTGAAATTTCCCGCAAACAGCGCATCATTTTCGATCATGGCCGCGATCTCAAAACCTATCAAACTTTCGCCTATCGATCGAATCGTCGCACCAATCCACACAGTGGAGGATGTTGGCATCTCTATTGCTCCAAAAATCCCCACGCTTGTTTTAGAAAAGCCTGTCGTTGATATACCAAGGATCAAAATTGAGACCAAAATGGTAAAAAGGATATACTTTTTCATCTCTATCACCACCTTAATAAAGGTATATCCTGCCAGTTACGGTTTTTATCAGCGAGTTGTATATTGCAAGAAGATCGGAAGAACTCGGAGCGTAGTAATACTTTCCTCCGGTCTGAGTCGCTATATTTTGGAGTACAGTCGAATTTATACTTGATCCAAGTCCAATTGTGAAGATCGGTATCTTTAAACTTTTTGCGTAACCTATCACATCACTTGACGTGTGCGTCGAAGCGTTGTCCCCACCATCTGTCATGACTATCAAGGCCTTGACGTTGCCCGCCGGCTGGCCGCTTAAATCCGAAAGGCCCTGATAGATCGCGTCATATAGAGCCGTTCCCGAAGGATTTACGCCGGCTCCACCGACCTTTGTCAAGAGCACAGGAGGACTTACAAAACCGTTGGATTCGTTGATTACATTTTCACCGAAGGCTATGTACTCTCCTCTATCCATCGATTGCATGTACCCTATAAAGGTTTTGACGGCAGTTTCCATGTTGCTTATCGCCGTAGTTGGCATACTTCCACTGTAGTCGTTGACAAAAGAGACACTTAGCATGCTTTGCGTCAGATTAACGCACCCCGAAAGCAGAAATGTCACACCCGCAATTGCGAAGATCAAAATGAGGTACTTCTTCATTGTACCATCCCCCTTACTTATTAGTTCGTCTTTTTCCCCCCGAAGGATTTTTGATTTACAGAACTGTGCGTGGGATTAAAAATCAATTAAATCAACATTAATTATATATTCTAAAAACATTATAACAATGTAAAATTAATAAAAAATTACAATTTATTTATGATCGATCAAACTTCTTCTTTCGCCACGTATTTAAGAAATATCCTCGATACGGCAAAACTCAACGCGATCCCGATCACTAAATCGGCTATGTAATGCTGCTTGACAAGTACCGTTGAAGCCACGATCAAGACAGTCCATACGACCACGGGAATACCTATAACCTTACTAACACGAATCCAGTGAAATGCCATCAGAGCGGACAGAGAGGTGTGGAGGCTGGGAAAATCGTTGTAAGGATTGTCCACTGAATAAACATTGATTATCATCTTTGTGAAAATATCTTCTCCAGTCAGATGTGGCCTTAGAACGAATGACTGGGCAAAAAAGTAGAAGGTGTAGCTTACAAACCACACAACTATCATTGAAAGCGCAACAGATTTAAAGATACGTATTCTGAAGCACAAAAAGGCAATGAGAGATGCGTAAATGAAATAATTCAAAGACACGTAGGGAATCACGAATGGAGGAATGATGGGTATGAGATCATCAATGTAGGACTTCATGAAGATCAAATTTGGACCGTGGTTAAGTACTTCGTAGATTTGATTTGTTAAGTAAAGTGCAATTATAAGGATCAAAGAAAACAAGATATTTTTCCATCCCGAATAAACGACACCATGCCTTACCTGATTTTTTAACCATCCCATTTTATTTCCCCCCTTAATCATTTTCTTTATTATATACTCAATCAACCTTAAGAATCATCCATTCTTCAAGCACGTAACATGCCACGCGCTTGTTTTTGCTGTTCACCAATCTTGGCACGCATCTTGCTAAATTAATTGGGGATAAAAAGAAAGGGGTGAGAAAATGTGAAAGGCATTTTTTGGATTATGTTTTTTTGCCTGCCAGTACTTATTTTTGGCGAGACCATTTCGATATACAAATACGATGAAACAAGTGCAACATGGATTTTGGTAAATCAAATTTCAATTGCAAGTGCCCAGGCAAGCGGGATTTTCACAACGACCATGATCTCGGGCAATGTCGGAGGATTTATACCGATAAGTCTATGGCAATCTCGGTATGGAAGGATAGAGATGAAAGTGGAAATAACGCAATCTTTGACTGCAAGGATTTCTTTCAGCCCATACACTGATATAAGCGCGAAGGTGAACGGTGGATGGATAACTGACGATCTTTACGTAAGTCTTAAATCCAACGACTCGCTTAATTTCGATTATGCGGTCTCGAGAAATGATGTATCTCACCATCTTACGGCTACTTCACCCGTTCAGCAAAGTTTTTCCGGTAAATTCGAAAGAATAAGAATGACAACGGGCAACCATGAATTGTACCTGTATCTTGGTTATCAAGAATCTGTCTTTGTCGGTCCGATTATAGTCGACACTTACGTGGTGCCGGACATATAGGGGGGATGGAAAGATGATCAAATACATGATTCTGATTTCTTTGATCCTGTCGTCGATCGCCTTTGCCAACAATGCAACTTCAACAGTTTACGTCTCGATTCAGTACACGTCGATAAATATTCACGTTAACATGCCTGGTCAGTGGATGATTGGAGATATGCAAATACAAATGGATGTAGATCATGCACCGATAGATATCGAATTTGCCGCAAGTGGAAATCTTACTTCTGGCACAAACTCAATACCTACTTATTACCATATTTACGATGGGAACAACACATCTTACGTTCCAAGTCAGCCTCTTAATTCAAACGCTTGGCAAACTCCTTCCGAGTTAAACTCATTCAGCATGACGCGCGGAATTGGAAATCATATCTTCAAGATATGGTTTGCGATGGACGTTTCACGATCTGTGCCTAAAGGGATATATACCTGCTGGATTCAAATGAGCATAGCGCCCCATCCATAATTTTGGAAAGGACTTTCCAAAAATGGAAAATGCTTTCCAGAAATGGAAAGGACTTTCCACGTGCTACCGGCCACCCGCCACGTGCTATTTTGCTGATTACCGATCACGCTTTACTGTTTTTTCTACATGCTACCGGCTACAAGCCATGCGCTTGTTTTTGCTGTTCACCAATCTTGGCACGCATCTTGCTAAGTACAATTGAGAAGTCTTTTTGGTGGCCACCGAAAGATAGATCAAAGATCGATAAGGGGTGATAGGAAATGAAAAAAGTTATACTGTTGGGTATGCTTGCGCTGCTCGTTGTCGGGGTAATAGGCATTGCACAAACTAATATCCCAATCTTTACATGGAATACAACCCAGAATTCTTGGGTACAGGTTACTAACACCGTATTCGCATCTGCAACCGGAGAAAATACCTGGTCGACCGGCGGACTTGCGACATCTGTTCAGGTTCCAAACGTAGGTTACTTCATCGTACTTCCAGCAACTCCGACATGGTTCGAACTTCCAAGGATAAACTGGACACTCAACGTCAGCCAGTGGATATACATAAGCATTCAATATCTTAATTACATCATGCATGTTGATATACCGGGAGATTACACCCTCGACAGTTTCACAATTCATGTAATGACAAACGGTGGAGTTTTTGCCTACTTCCGGACGGGAGGAAATCTCAGCGGTGGACCTTCTGGGGCCGGATCTATTCCGACATGGCTTGGATACAAAGTTGATGACGCAAGTGTGCCAGGAGTTGGGCTTCCGGCAAATGGTGCAAACAACAGTTTCTGGTATGATATGGCATACATAAATGCGAATTACGGATCCCCAGCGCAAAAGATAACACTTTATGGTCCCAACTATTGGGAACATACATTCTACGGATGGCTTGGCTTCAGGGTAAATTACCAACAGCCAAAAGGTCAATATTCGACATATCTTGACATATTCATTCAATCCGATCCATAACATCTAAGTCTTTTCGAGGCCCCTTCGGGGGCCTCTTTGAAAAGAGGATGGAGGATATGAGAAAAGAGATTTTGACAATTTTAATCCTTACGATTTTGGCGTCCGTTGTTATTTCTCAGAGTATATCGATATACAGACGGACAAACAACACATGAATCGAAGAGACAAATTCAAACATAGCATAAGCTCAGGGCTATAACCCATGGAATACAAATTGATACATAACCTTGGATAATTCATATATTTTGCCAAAGATATATCTAAGCACCGAAATAGTTCAATGGATCTTCGTCTCAATTCAATATCTTAACTATTACATCCATGCCAGCATGCCGGGGGATTACACGACGGGATTGACCATAATATCGGTAATCAATCTCAGAAAATAACGAATGGCAAATAGAGTTTTAAAGAAAGGAAAGGGGTGAGAGAAGGATGAAAAAGTTATCGATATTTGCAATCTTAACCTGCCTTGCGATAAGCGCTTTTTCTGTTACCTACAATCTTGGACTGAGTCCTCTTAAGACAGAAGTCGAGATGTACCCCGGAGACATTCAGACCTTTGAATTAAATCTTGTCAATGGCACACTTGCAGATGTGAATTATCAACTTGAGATCGGCGCATTCATGCTTGACAAAAATGGTGCCTATATATATCTTACGAAAGATTCTACTTACACTTTCTCCTGCGCAAAATGGATAAAATTTCCCAACAACGAAACTAACGTTAACGTTCGCGCATTGCAAACGTCCAAAATTCAGGTTAGCATTGAAGTCCCGCGATCTGTAAGATATGGCGGTGATTATTACGCCATGATATGGGCAAATTTCATACCAAAGGAGAACACGCCCACATCTTCAAATGCGACGGGTACCGGAATTTCGATAGAAAGACGCTTTAGGTTCGGAAGCATAGTCCACGTTACGGTCAAAGGAAGGCCTGCGAATTCAAAATTGACGTTAGACAAGATAGAAATCGTGAATTTGGATGTAATGGCAACTTCAACGCAAAGAGGCTTAAGAAAAAGAGGCTTAAGAATAAGTGCGATCGTCAAAAATTCTGGCGATACCTCATTTAGACCGACGGGCGATTATCTTATCATTTCTTCCGACAACAAAGTCTGGGGCAGAGGAGATCTTATGATGGATCGTACAGATCTTGTCATGCCTCAAATAGAAAGAGAGATGTACGCGCTTTACGATAGGTCTTTGCCGGCCGGCGAGTACACGGTCAAGATAAATTTAAAATCTGGAGAAAGATTCTTAAATCATAAAGAGGAAACCTTTTCTATAGTAGAGTCTACATCTTCATCTAAACCTTTAGACGTCAATGTTTTGCTCTCACCTTCTGAAATAACGGGCGATGTTAAGGCAGGCAGAAATCAAATGGGAAAGTTCGAACTTTCAAACAGGGAATTTTCGACGATATCAGCCACGATCGACGCGGTTACGCTTTCTATGGACGAAAATGGCTACTGGATCTTTGGATCTCGAATCGATGACGTTAAATTGTATCCCGATAACTTTACCCTAAGAGAGGATCAAAAAAGAGTCATTCCTTTCTCATACAAAGTGTCGCAAGACGCGACAGGTCTTTACGCGTTCGCCTTAAGAATAAAAACATCGGCCGAAAATTCTTCAAACCTTTCTACCTTTTATATTCCCGTTATGATGAGAATAATCGGAACGACACGATACGGCTTTGAAATAACGAATGTGGAAAAGATAATGCCTTCAACGCCAACGGACAAAGCATTTTTGAGAGTGTGGATAAAAAATACCGGAAATACCTTCACCAATTTCAACATAATTTACGACATCGTAGATCCGCAGATGAATTATCTGACACTTCAGGCACAGTATCTTTCGGAATCTGGATTTTCGATCTTCCCATCTATCGAGAGATATGTCGATATTCCCATAGGAAATTACAAAATATCCAAAGCCGGCGAATACCGTATTCCGATGATGATAACTTACAAAGGTGACAAGAATTCAAATCAGCAGATAAAGACCGAGATCACATTTGAGATAACCCAGGACGATCTTGTCAGGATGGGAAGTGTTCAATCATGAAAAAGATTATCATTTTGTCTATTTTTTTGATAATTTCAATTTCCATTTTTGGAAAACTTATAAATGAATCCTTTTTTGAAATGGATCTCAGACAGGCGCTAAGCCAGATCTCTTACGATACGGGCGAGACCATAATAGCAGATGATTCCGTTGGAGGGTACGTGACAATAGATCTAAAAAATGTAACCATCGATCAGGCGCTCAACCTTTTGCTTTTGGCCGGGGGATATTCGTGGACAAAGATAAATGGAGTATATTTTGTTTCTTTGGCGACCCCATCGAGCGATAAATTCATGTACTTTTCAACGACAACAAAGTACAAAAGCCTAAATTATAAAGCATCCGATATAGTGTCTCTGCTTCCTGCCTACATGAGAAAGTACGTAAACACATCGGGCGATCCTTATGTCCTGACGGTAACCGCTCCAAAGGATATGTCGGATAAGATAATTTCTTTGATAAAGACTTTAGATCTTCCGAAAAGGGAAGTGGAACTTGAGATAACCGTTGTCGAAACTGACGAGAATACATTTAGAAAATGGGAAAGAAACTGGGTATATAACTCAACATCAACGGGTACGGCAAGTTACTTTTCGATATCCAACGAATGGTTCACAACAAACATTTTAACTCCTCTCGGACTTTTCTCTGGTAGTTTCAATCTAAACAAGTCAAGTGAAGATCTCAAACTTCTTTCTCAATCAAATGTAAAGGCTATAAACGGAATGCAGTCCAAGATCTTTTCCAAAACGATAAGATCTTACCAGTACGTGCTTAACGGGAATACTTATTACAAAGAGATCCCGATAGGAATCGAGACGACTATTACACCAACCATAATGGGCGACAAAGTCGTACTTGATGTTTTGGAAGCGCTTTATTCGTCTGAAGATGTAGGTCAGGATATTCCCACCGCCGTTCAGCAGGGCATTCAAACGTCCATAGCGATCCCCGTCGGAGGAAGAATATCCGTTGCGGCGATGAGTTTTACATCTCTTTCGTCCGTTGAATCGAAGATACCCGTGCTTGGAGACATACCGATAATCGGAAAATTTTTTACCCAGTTGGATTACAAAGATGTTCTCAAGCGTGTGATCCTCTTTGTCTCGGTAAAGGCAGGTGAGTAAGATGAAAAGATTGACATATTTAGCGATAATTCTCATCTCGACAATTGCCTTTGGAATTGATTTTTCCTTTTCAGGTGCCGATCTAAGAAATGCGATAAATGACATAGCGAGAACTTACAACATTCAGGTCATACTTGCAGATGATGTGACGGGCACCGTCGATATGACCTTTCAATCTTCAAACTTTGAAGATGCCTTGCAGAAAGTGCTCATGTCTACCAATTACGCCTTTGCAAAGGTTGGAAATGTATATCTTGTCGGAAGCATGAATTCGCCCGACAAGGTTCGCGCAACGATTTACAAACCATCCATGATCTTTCTGAAATACGTTAGTGCCAAGGTTACCTATGACCTTTTGGGAGTACTTTCGAAATACGTACTTTACTCGCCCAATTCGAATATTTTACTCGTAGATGCGGATGATCAGACAAAGAATGAAATAGCAAGTATGATTTCTCAGATAGATCTTCCGAATGAAAATAGATTTTTCTATTACGAAATCCATGAGATGAATTCAGACGAATATCAAAGATTCAGACAGATAGAACAGATAAACAAGTCGGGAATTTTAACATTTTCCGGCACTTCCTTTGAGATTTTCAGGGAGATAATGAAGATAAATGGTAAGAGCGATATATTCGGCAATATCACAATTCAAACAATCGGAGAAGGGACTGTGAATTTGGCAGATCCGAAATTTGCGATGAAAGTTAAATCGAACCAGAACACGGTAAATGTCTCTTTAATAACAAGCACTAATGCGATCCAGATCCCTTTGAGCGATCAGAACAGCCGTGCGGTGGCAAGTGCCCAGAGTGGAGGAAAGAATTTCCTTGTTTTCATAGGCTTTGCCGACAACATAAAGTCTGATTTTGCACTTGAAAGTCAAAAAGCACAAAACAAACTTGGGTTGAATCTCTTTTACGATCAGACTAATTCCAAAATACTCAGCAGCGTAAGTTATGGATCGACAGAACTTTCTATAAT
Organism: Athalassotoga saccharophila; assembly: GCF_009936215.1. GTDB lineage: Bacteria > Thermotogota > Thermotogae > Mesoaciditogales > Mesoaciditogaceae > Athalassotoga > Athalassotoga saccharophila. The sequence continues at coordinate 878,446 of NZ_AP019551.1, forward strand.
TGGAGAGATTTACAACTTCCGTACTTCTCAGGGAACGACTGGAATCTTTGTCGGAGTTGAGGGTAATCTTATAGATCAGATGTACGGTAAAATCGTTTTAGGCCTTGAAAATATGACTCCAATGGTGAAATTCGGAATCAAAGATACAACATCGATCGGATTTTTAATGCTAAGGGGAGAACTTTGGAACGAGATGACTTTAAATGGGATAAATCCGTTTAAAGTTTCTGCGGGTGTGGGAATGGATCTTTGGAATATAGAGGTGTTCGGTGGGATAAGGGGGGAATTACAAACTGCCGGACCTTACATAGAGATAGGCCTGAACTACGAATGGATTCGGGCAAAAATTTTGTGGGCAAATGGTTATACCTTTGGAGGAGGCATAACCATGAGTTGGTGAGAAGTTCGTCTTTCTCTACCCCCACTGTGGCCGTGAAAACGGCCACTTTTTTCGACCACTTCACTTTTGAAAAAAATTGTTATATACTCTAAATCGATATTGACATTTGAATTCTTATTTTGTGGGAGGATTGCGTATAGAAAAAAATTCTCAGTCTAAATTTTTACCTTTACTTTTGCTTTCATTGCTCGTTGTGGTGTGGGGAACCACCTTTCCAATAGAAAAGATAATGCTTGAGACACTTTCTCCTTTTTCTTTAAACCTCTTCAGATTTTTGATCGCCGATGCGGTAATGCTTATCATCTTTTTTCCATCCATAAAGCGCGATTTTCTTTCGGTGTGGCAATCTGGCCTTTTACTCGGCATTACGATGGGGGCTGGCTTTGTGTTTCAGACATGGGGCCTTGTCTATACAACGCCTGCCAAAAGTGGATTTATAACCTCGATGTACGTTGTATTTGCTCCAATTCTGTCATTCATATTCGAAAAGACAAAGGTGAGTGTGCACACAATCCTCGCCCTAATAATCGCGACTTCGGGAATATATTTGACAGAACTTTCCGGAAGAATTTTTGAGATGAATTTCGGAGATTTTTTAACCTTTCTGTGTGCGGTAGCCTTTGCCTTTCAGGTACTTTTGATGACTGTTCTTACGAAAAAGCATGAGGGCAAAGAGATAACCCTGACATTTTACCAGTTTTTAGTGATAACTGTATTCAACCTTCCCTTTTACATTTTTTCAGGTCACAACGATAATTGGAATCTTCCCGATGTGATCTTTATTCTCTATATGGCAATAGTTGCAAGCATAATTGGAATAATAATTCAGGCAAAGTATCAAAAACGCATAGGCACGGTTTCCTCTTCGTTTATTTATGCCGGAGAGCCCGTTATGGCGACTGTATTTTCTGTCTTAATACTGAAATCAACTTTTTCTCAAACCGAGATCATTGGCTTTGCGATGATAACCTTTGCCGCGATATGGGCCCAGTTGTTCAATTTCTCCAGTTCAAGAAAGGAACTGTGAAATTATTCTCCACGCCTCTCCTTCCATGACAAAAATTGGCTCTTTGGAGTATCTGTAATCGTTTTTCCTTATGAATTCTTTTAAGGCATTTATAACTCTTTCCATCTTTGATATCTGAACTCTTTTGAAATTGGTATTTCTGTTTAACAATTCATTTGTGTGCGTGAGGCATACCATCGAGATCGAGTTCTCGTATCTTTTAAGTCTTTCTTCATTTGAGATGTACTGTGCAAAAAGGTCCAGATATCTTCTTTCTGCGCCTCTTTCTACCGCACACATCTGACAATTCTTCCCAAAATTTATCGATTCTCCATCCAAAGCGTGTATTATTTCATCTGATATCGTCCCGTAAAGTACCGAGACGCCGAGTATGCCGAGTTCTGGATGGGCTCTCAGATGATCTTCGACCATTTTAAGATGCTTCGGACAAAATCCGGGTCCGGATGAAAATTTTTTTCTCTCCGATGGATCGTTGACATTTTCGTAAAATAATGCATCTATGTTATCGTCCACACTCTCGACTGTTAATTTGCATATTGGACATCCTACCTTATCGAGAAGTTCGTCTATCTTTCCAATCAGATATCCGGACTCTATTTCTTTTTTCATACTTCACCTCACTATAATTAAATTTTAAGCGCATGGCAGAATGCCGGCAAGACGACTTCGAAAATGGGCACTGGATCTTTACAAGAAGATATTTTCAGAGACTGTGGTTAATTAAAAAGTCCGGCATATAGCCGGACTTTGATTCAATCTTGGATCAATTTTTGGAATGTGAATGTTGCCGCTAAAGATGTTACGATCGCAAAACCCGCGAGTATGGCAACGTCAAACCATATGAAATTCCATCCCACGTTCAAAGTTATGACATTTCTTAGCGCATCTGCCGCATAGGTTAACGGGAAGATGTAGGCTATGTACTGCATGAATTTTGGCATTTGCTGGATCGGGAAAAAGACGCCCGAGAAGAACATCATCGGGAAGGTTATGGTCGTCATCGTTATCATCGCCGTTTCCTGCTCTTTCATCGCCGCAGTTACCATGACACCAACTCCGATAAAACTGAACGTTCCCAAAAGCAACAAAAAGATGGTCCAAAGTAGAGAGGTGGCCGAAAATTGCACTCCAAAAAATAGCCATGAAATGACGAGAATTATCATCGCGGTGACAAATCCCCTTATTGTCTGGGCGAGTATTTTACCGACAACTATGCTCCCACGGCTTATAGGCGTGACCATAACACCGTCCATTGTTCCAAGTTCCCTCTCGCGTGTTATTGCAGAAGCAAGGCCGGTCATTACACTCATTATCGCTATCATGGCCATTAAACCCGGGACTGTGAAATCGTAATAGTTAAAATTAGTTCCATCGGCGTTTATCAAATTTGACTGAACTATATTCTGCTTTATATTTTGTGAGCCTGCCTGTCCAAACATATCGGAAAGCATTTGAGCCATCATTATTCCTGCCTGAGGATTCGCAGGACTTGGTATTACATCCATTGTGACAGGTCTGTTCAAGGCTATTGAAAGAGAGAAATCTTTTGGAATTATTGCCCCGACCATTATCTTACCGCTCGCAAGGGCATCTATGAGATCCTGCTTCGAGTTGTAAAAGATCATTTTGTTCGTCTGAGATGCGGGAAGAGATTTTTCAACCTTTGAGTTGAAGATGAGATCCTGAGAATATATCCCTATATTTCCAGAATAGGATCCTCCCGTTTTTGGGAAGATAAAGCCCAACATTAACATCATTATGATTGGCATTAAAATCGAAAATACAACTCTTGTGCGTCCCCTTAAAAAGACCTTTAGGTCTTTCCATGCTATGTCCCATATTCGCATATTGTCACTCCTTTACAGTTTCCATTTCGGTGTCTAATTTTCCTTCAGATATCTCGACGTAAATATCTTCCAAAGAAGGTTCGAGAGATTTAAAACTTCTGACTTTTATGTTCATTTTTGTAAGATAATTCATGAATTGATTGAGATCCTCAACCTCTACCTTTGCGTAGCCGTCTTCCTGCTCGAGAATCTTTATCTTCGGATCGTTAAAAGACAAAGTTTTGTCCGTTTCTATCTCGACGATCTCGGCCTTTTTGAAATGTTTCCTTATCTCATTCAAAGTGCCCATGGCAACGATCTTTCCCTTTCTCATTATTGCCACCTTGTCAACGTTCATCAATTCAACGTCGTGAAGTACATGGGTCGTATAAACTATGGTCCTTCCCTCTTCTCTCAGTTGAACTATGAAATCCCTTATGTGTTTTGTCGAGACCGGATCGAGACCGAGCGTTGGTTCATCGAGAAAGATTATCTTTGGATCCGGAACAAGTGCCCTTGCAAGGTTTATCTTTTGCTTCATACCCGTGCTCATCTTTGATATGAGCATATCTTTAAAGTCCCATATATCGAAAAGTTTCAAGAACTTCTCAGCCCTATCGTATATCTCTGAATCTTTCATGCCGTATAACCTTCCAAAAAATTTTATATTTTCCATTGCCGTCAGATCGTTGTAAAGAATTACCTTTTCGGCGACAAGACCTATATTTTTTCTTACCTCTGTTGGATTTTTCACGACATTGTATCCAGCGACTTCAACGTATCCGCTCGTTGGCACAGCCAAATTCGTCAAAATTCTTATAGTCGTACTCTTTCCCGCTCCATTTTGTCCGAGAAGGGCAAACAACTGACCATAACCAACCTCAAAAGAGATATCGTCAACGGCTTTAACATCTTTGAAATATTTCTTAAGATTTTTTACAACTATTGCTTTATCTTCCATCTTCAAACCTCCTTAGAATCTCTTCCGATTCAATTATCAATTTCAAACTTTCTTTGAGAGAAAAATTTGAATTGAAATTTTTACTCGAAATATCGTAAAGTACGTAAAGCAAATTCTTCACGACTTTTTTCATTTCTTCGGGCATCGCAGGGTTTTTTTCACCAACAACGATACCAATCTTTTTCATCATCATCTTAAGTGTGTCTGTATTTTCTCTCAACTGATTCACGAACTTTAGACCCTCTTCTGTGAGTTTGTATATCTTCTTCCTTCCCTCTATTTTCTGATCTATTAAGCCTTTATCTAACAGATCACTCAATTGTGGATAGACAGTTCCTGCAGATGCCGGAACGCCTTTTGACTTTGCGTATTTTAGAAAATCATATCCCGTTATCTCTTTTTTTTCAGACAAAAAATTCAAAAGCATCATCTTCAACATAGGATAAGAAGTCTTCAAAATCTTACCTCCATTTTATATCTAAACAGATATATCTAAATAGATTATATGCCCTTCGATTTAAAATTTTAAGAATTATTCTTTAACACTCCTTTAAGTCTTGTCTCGTGTTATATTGCCTTCTATTTATTCACGTCTACGCATGTGCGTAAAGCCGTTGGAACACAATGTGAGGGCAGGATGACTTGGCCGGTGAATAGTGACGAGTGAAATAAAGGATGAAAGAAAAGTAAAAGACTTTGTTGATTACGGATCGCGCTTTACGCGTCACGAATTTCTCTAATCTCTCTTTTTTCTAAGTGCCATCCGCCACATGCTACGATTTCGGCACCTGAATCGATACGGTAAAAATGGTTCAGTATATGTGATATAATCTTAAAGAGATGGTTAAATTGAGGTTGTTTGTCTTTGTTATATTTCTTGCAGGGAGTGCTGTAATGGTCTTTTCTTCTTCATGGGCACTTGTTCTAACGGGCGGAGGGGCGCGTGGAGCCTACGAAGCAGGCGCTCTTAAGGCTATTGTTCAGTTGAACTTAGATGTAAAGGGTGTCTATGGCACGTCTGTGGGCGCTTTGAACGGCGTCTTTTACTGTCAGGGAGAGACTGAAAAACTTTACAAAATGTGGCAAGACCTTTCTTATTCCGACGTCATGTCTGTCAAATCAACCTCTACCTCTCCCATATACTTAAGAGTTGCCCGTGAACTTTTGACATTTCATCTTATCGATATAAAGCCTTTGCGTGAGATGGTCGAGGAAAATATCGATGAAGAAAAGATAAGAAAGAGCGGTATAGACTTTGGACTTGTAACTTACGATCTTTCAAAATTTTCACCGATGGAACTTTACATCTCCCAAATTCCCGAGGGACAACTTGCCGACTACGTACTTGCCAGTGCGAATTATCCGGTCTTTCAAAGGCAAAAGATAAATGGCCAGATCTACATAGATGGAGGCGTTTACAACAATGCGCCCGTTGACATGGCCCTCAAAAAAGGATTCAAAAAGATACTTCTTATCAACGTTTCAGATATACCAATAACTATCCCACCCATACCACCGGATGTTGAACTAAAGGTTATAGATCCTTCGGGTGCGCTCGGAACGGCTCTCGATTTCAACCCTTCAGACGAGCAAAGATGGGAGATGATGGGTTATTTAGACACACTTAAGGCCTTTGGCAAATTCGTTGGAGACAGATATTACATATATCCTCCGAAATCTCCTATAATTTTGGATGCCCTGCTTTCTATGAATGCGAAGGAACTTTCGAAGGTGGCAGACATACTCGGTGTTGATATAAACGGATATTCCCGCGATTTCGCAGTCTATACCGTCATTCTTTCGAAGATATATCAAACGGTTAAGGCCACTTCTTTCGATACTTTGAATATAAAGTTGTTAGAAATGGCTGCAAACACTCTCGGAATAGAAAGGCTCGTTCCTTACACCCAGCATGAATTGGTGAAAGCGATTGCCGATAACGATCAAAAGATCAAAACGGGCTTTCTTTTCTTTCAAAATAATGAGAATACGATAGTGGAGTTTGTAAGAGAGATTTGCAAGTACATCGTGTCAACGAATATGAAATGTTAAAGGAGAGCGATGCGGATGAAAATATACATGGGTTCCATCCTCTCGTCTACTGAGTTCACCAAATTCGATCTGGGTATAACCTTTGGTACCGAGGTTTCCTCTTTTGGAAAATGGATTCGATCGACAGATGGCGGGATCCTTTTTGAAGATTCGGGATTTGGAATTTACCAGAGAAAGTGGAGAATACCAATAACCCTCGATGAGATCGTGTTTCAGACTGATTTAAGAATCGCAACCCTTTACAATGAAGAATTGAGAATGCGAGATTTGCTTTTGAAAATCCCGAGCCTTAAGATAGATCTTGTGGTTGGATATTTGAGAAATCAAAATTACAATCCTTACGAGTTGATAGCAAGCGGATGGGGATGCGCTCAAACTACTGGAATTCCAACGATTCTCGTGAATGTGGCCGGAGAAAATGTTAATTACTCTTTCTTTACGAAGATGAATGAATTCAACGATGGCATGATAGTACTTTCGGACAGATACACGATGATAAACTTCCAATTTGAAAAGAAAGAGTATACCCAAAACAACAAAGAGGCTCAAGAGAAATGAAATTTTTCAATCTTCTCAATTTTTTCTTCAAAAGAAAGGTGAATTCATTCGTGGATAATCAGTCTTTTCAGGATACCGCCTCCGATTATTTCGGGGTGATCCAATTTCAGCACCAAAACTTTAAAAGTTGGAAGGAATTTCATGCGAAGATACTTTCAAATGTCAAAAGCGCAAAAGGGCAAGGAGCGAAGTTCATTCTCTTCCCAGCCGGCATGAATATAGAACTTTACACGAGCGATGAAGGTACGCTCTCCGATGGTCAAATATCGAAGGCGGCCGATGAAGTTTTAAAGATCTTTTGTGCCGTTGCATCTTCTGAGAATGTTTACATAGCATACGCCGATCTTGTAAGGGGACAAAGAGTCTTTCACATGATAGGAAATACCGGTAAGGAGATGAAGGGAAAGATCTTCGAAATTTACGGATCGATTGTATCTTTCATGGATGAGGATATTCCAGATGACGTGAAAGTCGTTCTTAACCCTTTACTTCTCAAAAAATGGACGGGAGATTATGAATCATTTGGCCATGCATGGCTTTTTTCACAGCAGAAGTACGTTTATTCTCTCGAAAGTTATATCGTTGGAGATCATTTCATAGGCCAGAGCGGGATTTATTCGCCCATTGAAGCGACCGAGTCGATGAGCGGTATAATAAAACAGGCGCAAAGCAAAATTTTAGAAGAGATTCTTGTCTCCCATCTTGACTTTAACCTTATAGATGAGATAAGAATGAAGAAAGATTTGAAATCCTATGCGAGATTGCTGAACAAATAAACGGAGGTGTTTTTGGATGAAGAAAAGATTTTCTTACGAAAAACTACCCGAAGAGGAAATAAAAAGACTCAAAGAACTTGGAAGGCGCTGCAGGGGCGATATCATAAAGATGACGACTGTCGCCGATTCTGGCCACCCGGGAGGTTCGATGAGTTCGATAGACATATACCTTACTGTCTTTTCGAATGCGAATATAGATCCTAAGGATCCATGGAATTCATCGAGGGACAGAATAATCGTAAGTCATGGCCACACATCGCCAGGTGTTTACGCGACGCTTGGAGAACTCGGATTTTTCAAAGTAGAAGATGCGATAGCGGGCTTTAGATATTACGATTCTCCATTTGAGGGACACATAACGCGCGGTATACCAGGCGTTGAATGGACGACGGGAAATCTCGGTCAGGGATTGAGCGCGGCATGTGGAATGGCACTTGCGGCAAAGATTCAGGGGCTCGATTACCATGTTTTCGCCTTGATGAGCGATGCCGAACAGGCAAAGGGACAGGTTGCAGAGGCAAGAAGGTTCGCCAAAAAATTCGGCCTTTCGAATGTAACTGTCGTCATAGATTACAATGATGCCCAAATAAGCGGCCATGCAAGAAATGTAATGTTCGTTGATATAAAGGCAGGTTATGAGTCTGACGGATGGAGGACGATAGAGGTAGACGGCCACGACTACGTCCAACTTTACGATGCGATAAAGTACGCGATAGAGAATCAGGATAAACCCACGGCCATAATAGCAAGAACGATTATGGGTAAGGGCGTTTCGTTCATGGAGGATGATGTCGCCTACCACGGCAAGGCCCTTTCTTTGGAAGAGGCAGATAAGGCCTTAAAAGAACTTGGCATTGAAAATGACATACAAAAGTATTTGGAGAGACGAAAGAGTTTCTCGATGCCGCACTTTGAAATAAAGCCATACGAGGTAAGGGTAGAGGTCGGGAAAGCCCGTTTTTACAAAGCAGATCAGCAAGTTGCGAATCGTGATGCCTTTGGCCATGCGCTTGCGGACATAGCGGTCGAAAATGCAAAATCAAATGGGACGCCAATTGCCGTCATAGATTGCGATCTTAAGCCTTCCACAAAGACAGATCTATTCGAGAGAGTAAGTCCGGATCTTTTCTTTCAGGCAGGAGTTCAGGAACATAACGCCGCGACAGTTGCCGGGGCACTTTCGAGCCAAGGAGTTGTCACGTTCTTTGCCGATTTTGGAGTCTTTGGAATAGATGAGACGTACAATCAGCAAAGGCTAAACGATATAAACCACACCAATTTAAAACTCGTTGTTACCCACGTGGGAACCGATGTAGGCGAAGACGGAAAGACCCATCATTGTATCGATTACATAGGGGCACTCAGAAATATATACAATTTCAAACTCATAGTTCCCCAGGATGGGAATCAAACAGACAGGGCCGTCAGATTTATGGCCAGATCATGGGGAAATTACGCGCTTGCGGTGGGGAGGTCAAAAATTCCAGTCATAACAAAAGAGGATGGCAATGTATTCTTCGATGAGAATTACAAATTCGTCTACGGTGAGTGCGATCTTTTCAGAAAAGGAGAAAAAGTTACGATCTTCTCGACGGGTCAGACCTCTCACATAGCAGTGAAGGCCGCAGACGAACTTTTGAAGGAAGGCATAAAGGTTACAGTCATAGGAGTTCCAACTCCGTTTGAACTGCCAAAATGGATAGGAGAGTACATCTCTTCGAAATACGTCATAACATTTGAAGACCACAACGCAAATACCGGATTGGGAAGCATTATACCTCAATTCGCAGTTGAGAATGGAGTCTATCCAAAGAAGTTCGTAAAGTTAGGTCTTTTAGACTACACGAGATCTGGTGCTGTCAAGGATCTTTACAGAATAGAAGGTCTTGATGCCGAATCTCTTAAGAAAAAGGTGAGGGAGATAGTAAAGTGAAAATTTTGCTTCACATCTGCTGCGCGCCGGACGCGACAACGGCTTACAAAAGGCTTTCCGAATCAAATGAAGTTGTGGGATATTTTTTCAATCCCAACGTTCAACCCGAGGAAGAATACCTAAGGCGGCGCGCCGCCCTTGAAAAACTCGCCAAGATATGGAATTTCGATGTTATATATCCCGAATATGATCCTCAAAGATGGTTTAAAAGCGTCAAAGGTCTTGAAGATCTTCCGGAAGGATCTAAAAGATGTCAGGCATGTATCGCGATGAGGTTAAGACAGAGCGCTATCTTTGCGAAGGAGAATGGTTTTGATGCCTTTGCGACATCTCTTACCACAAGTCCCCATAAGGACGTGAAATTCATAAATGAGATCGGAATTAAACTTTCACAAAAGGTAGGGATTGGGTATATTCCGAGTGTTTTCAGAAAACAAAATGGTTTTTTAGAAAGCGTCAATTACTGCAAAGAACTCGGGATTTACAGGCAAAATTACTGTGGATGCGTTTTTAGCCTTCCGAAGGTTTTGATATAAGATGGAGATCTGGAGCGATATAGGCGAGAAGTTGATCGATCTCTTCAACGGGGACGTTGTATGTACGGATCGAGAAGGGGTGCCGAAGTTTTCGACCGTCGAAATTTCAAAAGACCTTTCGGATGCCATTTCTATCGCGTTAAAGACAGGTATAAGAACGAGTATTTTTTACAACCAGCGCCACACACTTGTGGTACCGGTGAATTTCATAAATTTAAAAGGTGCAATAGCGCTTATTGGCTACGAGTTTTCCGAAGAAAGTCTTGAAGTATTCGTCCAACACATACTCGAAGAGATTCTGAAGAATTCCGATGAAGAATTTGAAGAGAGTGTCCCCCAAGAGATAGTCAACGGCTTTAAAGATGTCGTAAGGCCTGTCTTGTGCGCCGTAAGTTCAAACCTTCCCTCTATTCAGTTAAGGGCCGAGATGGCAAGAAGGGGAGGAAAATTCTTAAAGCGCCTTGAATCTGGAGAGGAGTTCTTCATTTTCGATGAAAAAAAGATAAATGATCTTCCAGCAGGTTGTAGGGCCGGTATTTCATTTGATCCATCTCCAGATGTCGCATACAAGCAGGCGATGATGGCCCTTTATTACGGATCGGATCCTTCTGGAATTTCAGTTTATGCGGATATATCGGCCTCCTTTTTGATCTCCGAAATGCTCAAGAAGAAAAAGAATATACTTGAAAAATTGGCAAAGTATCCAGAACTTATAGAAACATTGAAGATCTTTTTCGAAAATGACGCGAGCCCCGTAAAGACTGCGAAGGTTATGAAGATACACAGGAACACGATCCTTAACAGGCTTAACAGGGTAAGAGATATAACATACCTCGATCCAAAAAATTTCAAAGATGGTGTTATACTTTATTTGATTCTTGCCGATTCGGAGGGAAAATACCTTGAGCAATGATAAAATCTTTTTGACACTGCCTTCGAAGTTGTGGTCTGCTTCCATTGTCAGACATGTGGCGCGTGATTTCTTGATTTTGAGCGGGAAGGCAGATTGTGCAATGATAGATGACATAGAGGTTGCGATAGGAGAGGCTATCGCCAACGTTGTGAATCATACTTATCAAAGGGACGAGACGAAGATAATATCCGTATACATGAAGATAGAGGATGGTTTTTTCGAGATAGGCATAAGAGACTTTGGACCGAAAAATGTTATAGATTTCGAAAATTATTCACCGCCTCCTCCGATGAGCGAGAGTGGACGGGGCGTTGGTTTGATAAATTCTCTCGTGGACGAGGTTAAATACGAAGAGACCTGCAGGGGAAACCTTCTTGTTCTCAGGAGGAAGATCGCGTGATTCATGTCGTAGGGGGCGGTCTTGCGGGAAGCGAAGCGGCCTACCAAATAGCGCAGGCGGGGTACGATGTTACAATCCATGAAATGAGGCCTTACGTTATGACTGGAGTCCACCGCACGGATAAAATGGCCGAACTCGTTTGCTCCAACTCTTTGAAATCAGTCGATCTTAAAAATGCCTCGGGCCTTTTGAAAAAAGAACTCAGGGATCTTGGATCATTCGTCTTAGATGTGGCCTACCGCCATGCCATCCCGGGAGGGAAGGCACTTGTAGTTGACAGGGAATCCTTTTCAGACGAGATAACATCGATTCTTAAATCCCACCCAAGAATAAAAATAGTAAGAGAAGAAATAACCAAAATACCCGATAACGATATATGGATAATCGCAACAGGTCCTGCAACCTCAGACAGACTTTATGAATGGATCCTCTCGACATTCGGGGGTGGCGCCTACTTTTTCGATGCCGTCGCTCCGGTAATAGATGCCAATACAATAGACATGTCGAAGATTTTTTTTGGAAATAGATACGATGATGGGAAAGACTACATAAATTGTCCGATGAACAAAGAAGAATACCTTAGATTTCACGAGGCACTCGTTAAGGCAGAGGTCTTGCCGGTAGAGGAATTTGACAAAAAACTGCTTTTTTCAAGGTGTCAGCCCATCGAAGAGATAGCGAAATCCGGAGTCGATGCTATGAGATATGGCCCTTTAAGGCCCGTAGGACTTGGAAATTTTTATGCCGTCGTACAGTTAAGACGTGACAATTACGCCGGCACACTTTTTAACATCGTGGGCTTCCAGACAAGATTGAAATGGCCCGAACAGGATAGAGTCTTTAGAATGATCCCGGGCCTTGAAAATGCTAAAATCGTAAGGTATGGAGTTATGCACGCGAATGTTTACATCGAGCCATACCGTCTGACAGACGAATTCTTCAGGGCAAAAGGAAGGAATATATTTTTTGCCGGACAGATAACTGGCGTTGAAGGGTACGTCGAATCGATAGCGACAGGACTTTACGTCGGAAGAAATGTTGTGAGAATGATCGAGGGACGTGAATTGGAGAAATTTCCGATAAATACGATGATAGGTGCTTTGATAGATTACGTTACAAAAACGCCAAAATTGCAGCCAATGTACGCCAATTTCGGAATATTAAGGAGGAATTCGTGAGAATCAGAAATTTCGTTTTGATAGTGACCGTAATCATAATAACGATTACAGTTTTGGTCGTTGTAATAAGCGGATTTTATTTCGTGAATGGAGAGATAAAATACCAAATACTCGCTGGCGCAAATGATCAACTCAACAAATTCAACGTTTCTGTCGCCAACATATCGAGAACGAATGCCGGCTATGTCTTGGATGGGATCCTTTCCATCTACCACGGATCTGAGATTGAAAAGACCCTCTCTCAGATGAAAAATTCTTCCGGCGCACAGTGGGCCTTTATAACCATTGGAAGCACTAACTACATATACCCTTACGAATCTGGCGCCATCTCTCTCGATGCAAGATCGAGGCCATGGTACATTCTCGCAACCTCCAATCCTCAAAAGGTCGTCATCAACGAATTCTATTCTCCGACTCTGAAGGCCTCAGTTGTTACCTTTGCGGTAGCCTTTAATGGGAATACCGAATACGTTGGAGGTCTTATATTCACAGAAAAGCAATTTTTCGATATGCTTTCTGCAAGAGCCGGCAATCCATTTTTGATAATGAGAAATGGAAAGGTAATATATCCTTCGAATGTTTCGATAAATCACAATGGTGTGATCATCAACGGAATAAATTACAAAATAGTAAACTTTAACTACAACGATACTATGTCGATCTACGATATGTTCTCTTCGATGCCATACACTCTCGGAATACTCGTTCCATCATCGAGCATAGTTTCAAACCTTTGGTGGACGATCTTTTACCTTGTGCTGATAACCATTCTTATCGGGGTTGGCGAGATCATATTGATGATCTTGGTATCGAGAAGGATAACACGATCCGTTGAGATGCTTTCCAGTGTCTCTTCCCGATTTGATCCTCACAAAGGGGAGATAGAGATCGACGAGAAGACAAAGGAAAAGATATACAGGTTCAAAGAGACAAAGGAAGTCTTTGATAAGATGTATCAGTTGTTCCAGGAGATAATTGCCCAGATACAGGAATTGAGGGCGACAAATGAGGAATTAGAAAGTTCTTACGAGGAGATAGAACAACTTTCGAATAACCTTTCAAAAGAAAGTCAAGAACTCAAAGAACTCTTCGAGGTATCAAATCTCATTTCCCTTTCAACGGACAACAAATCTTCAAAGAAGATCCTTCTCGACAGACTTATGAAGATTTACGGATGTGCCGGTATAGCCATCGTCGATCTTAACAAGAGGGAGGGTAATTTTACCGATGTCATAGGAGAAAGATTCAATCCCGTCGATCTTTCAAGAGTGGGAAAAGAATTGTTAAATGGACATATAGTTGAGGCAAGCGATCCGCCTTACCAGATCATGGTTGTTCCGATAATGTTCGAGTCAAAATTGTTGGCCGTTCTCGAGATGGCCTTCCTCGATCGTGTGCCGGAGGTCGAGAGAGAATCTTTAACGAGATTTATGGTTGGCTTTGCGGCATCTTTGAATTCTCAAAGGCTTATTTCCGAAATTCAAAATGCTTACATATATCTTGCGACAAAATTCGCCGAAATCTCCGAAGTTTACGATTACGAGACCGGATCGCACATTCACAGAGTTGGAGAATATTCGGCATTCATAGCATCTAAATTGATGATGGGAGATGAATTCGTCTCGAATATACGCATCTATTCGATGATTCATGACATAGGAAAATTGAAGGTACCGAGAGAAATTCTAATGAAAAACGGGCCTCTTACGAAAGAAGAGTTCGAAGAGATGAAAAAACACACGATATACGGAGAGCAATTGTTGGGCGAGGCACCATTTTTGGAAATGGCAAGACATATAGCAAGATACCATCACGAAAAGTACGACGGAAGTGGTTACCCCGATGGTCTAAAGGGCGAGGAGATACCAATAGAGGGCAGAATTATGGCGATCGCGGATGTTTACGATGCCTTAAGATCGCCAAGAAGATACAAACGTTCCTTTAGCCATGAGGAGGCTGTAAAGATAATCCTTGAAGGAGATGGAAGAACGAACCCGGATCATTTCGATCCTAAAATTCTCGAGATATTTAGAAAGTACAACCTTGAATTCAAAAGAATATACGAATCTCTCTTAGACGAGGAGGAGAAAAATGGATGAGATCCCTGATGAAGTGAGGTCGAAAATCGAGAAGTTGCGAAAAGAAATAGAGTATCACAATTACAGGTATTACACTCTCAACGATCCCATCATAACGGATTACGAGTACGATATGCTTGTCAAAGAATTGCAAAGTTTAGAAGAGAAATACCCTTCTCTCAAAAGTCCGAACTCTCCAACGCAGAGGATCGGATCGAAGATACTCCAAGGCTTCTCGCCGGTAAGACATCCATCTTTGATGTACAGCCTCGACAACATATATTCTTTTGAAGAATTGAAAGAGTTCGACGAAAGGATAAAAAAACTTTCAGATCACGATGAGATAGAATACGTCTGCGAAATGAAGATAGATGGACTTTCCATAAGGCTAAAGTACGAAAAAGGAGAACTTGTTCTTGCCGCAACGCGCGGGGATGGCGAGGTTGGAGAAGATGTTACCGATAACGCGAGGACTGTAAGGACAATCCCTCTCATTCTCTCCGAGGCTATAGATGTCGAGGTGAGAGGAGAAATATACATGTCCTACACCGAATTCAAAAAATTGAACCTCATAAGACAGCACCAATCCCTTCCTTTATTTGCGAATCCTCGAAATGCGGCGGCTGGTACCCTAAGGCAATTGGACACGACCGAGGTTGCAAAAAGGCATCTCGACTCATTTATATACACGCTTGAGAATCCACGAAAATACGGAGTAAAGACTCAGTGGGAAGCGTTAGAGTTCATGAGAAAGATGGGATTCAAAGTCAACGGTGAATCGAGAATCGCGAAGAATGTCGATGAAATAAAGGAATATTTGGAATGGTGCGAGAAGAGAAGAGAAGAGATAGATTATCCAATAGACGGTGCGGTCATAAAGGTTAATTCCTTCGAAATTCAGGAAAATTTAGGCTTTACCGCCAAAGCACCGCGATGGGCGATAGCGTACAAATTTCAGGCAGAACAGGTAAGAACAAAGATACTCAATGTAACAGTTCAAGTTGGCAGAACCGGCACTCTTACACCGGTTGCCGAACTTCAGCCTGTTCGTCTTGCCGGTACAACGGTTAAAAGAGCCTCCCTTCACAATTTCGATTATGTGAAAGAAAGAGACATAAGAATCGGAGACACGGTGATAATAGAAAAAGCCGGCGAGATAATTCCACAGGTTGTAAAGCCCGTCGTGGAAGAAAGAGTCGGAAATGAAAGACCAGTTGAAATGCCCAAGACATGTCCCGTGTGCGGTGGTCCGGTCGGAAAGTTAGATCCTCAAGATGTTGCCATAAGATGTTTGAACCCTTATTGCCCCGCCAAACTTGAGGCGTGGATAGAGAACTTTGCTTCCCGCAAGGCCATGGACATACACGGCCTCGGGGAGAAATTGATAAAGAAGTTGATAGAGACCGGACGGGTAAAGGATCCATCCGATATATACACGCTTGACAAAGAATTTTTATCAAAACTCGAAAAGATGGGAGAAAAATCGGCCCAGAAACTTATAGATCAAATAGAAAAATCAAAATCGCTTCCATTTTATAGACTCATAATAGCGCTTGGAATTCCAATGGTCGGAGAAACAACCGCAAGGCTTATAGCCAAAAGGTATCATGATTTAGATGCACTTCAGAACGCTAAAAAAGAAGATCTCGTGAAGATAAGCGGAGTCGGGGAGAAGGTCGCAAGATCGATAGAGCAATTCTTCTCTCTGGATAAGACAAAAGAGATGGTTGAAAAACTAAAATCTTACGGCTTTAAGGGATCACTGCCGGAACAGAAGATATTATCAGACAGGCATTTTGTAATAACCGGAACACTTTCAAAGCCGCGCGAGGAGATAAAAAATTGGCTCCTTTCCCTTGGAGCCGAACTTTCCGAAAATGTATCCTCAAAAACGGATTATTTGGTGGTAGGTGAGAATCCGGGATCAAAACTCGACAAAGCGAGAAAATTAGGTGTTAAAGTCATAAGTGAGAAGGAACTTTACGAGATGATCGATCAACTTTCGAAGACGAGTTCATAGGTTATATTGGCGGCCTTCCTTAACATCGCGGAAGCGCTGCAATACTTTGTCTGCGAAAGGTTAACTGCCTTTTCGGCATTCTCTTTTGGTACATTTCCGTAAAAGATATATTTGAGATGAATATCCGTGTAGATTTTGGGATGTTCTTTCGCCTTTGTGTAACTTATCTCTATTTTGAAATCTCTCGGCATTGTCTTCATCTTTTCGAGTATGGAAATAACGTCCATGGCCGTGCATCCGGCAAGGGCTGCCAAAAGCACCTCCATGGGCCTTGCGGCCGAATCCTCTCCTCCAACGTCAGTGTAGGCATCCATGACGACCTCGTGATTTGATTCGGTGTGGGCCGTGAATTTCATCTTTCCGTTCCAATTCAATGTTAGCATATTTCCTCCTTCATGCATTTCCGTTGAAAATCATTCCGCTCGGGATATGAGAGGTTTTATCGTAGGTCTTATCCTGAGATTTGAAAAGGTTCATTATAAGGTCAAATTCTTCAAGCCTGTAAGTTATCATTCTCTGAATTCCCAAATTTATAAGACTTACCTCATTTATAACGTTCGTCATCTTTGCAACGACAATGGCAAGATCGTGCCTTAAAGGCTCGTCGATCACGTTTATTATGGCCGAAATAGTAGGCTCTACTTTGAGATCATTCGTTATCTTGAGAGACAAATTCAACCTTTTTTGTTCGAGATCATCGAGAACTCTAAGTTTATCTCTTTCTTTTTCCAAAACATTTTTCAACCTTTCAACATCGTTCTTTTCTATGGTATCTCTTTTTTCTTTGAGTATATCGGCAAGATCCAAGAATTGATCGTGCTCTTCTTCAAGTATCTTTATAAGTTCTTCAACCATTAAAACTCACCCATCTCATTCATCATCTTTTTGACTATATTCTCGACATTCACGCTGTACTGTCCGGACTGGACAAGGGCCTTTATTTGATCGACCTTTTGTGACCTTTCCTTTTCTATATCGCTGACGCTCGATGCCATCGAAATGAAGGTTTTGAAATCTATCTTAGAATTGCCAACAAAAAGATCTTCATTTGATCTTTCTACCTTTTTAGACCTTTCTCCTTTTGGATCCTTTCCATTTTCCGGCTGGGGTATTCCGGATATCCCATCTATTCTCATCTTACCACCTCCGTACATATTATCGGCAGGATATTGCCAAAAGTCAAGTGCGATATCCTGCCGTAGGGGTAATTATTTTCCAACGTAAGAGTTAAGATCTAAAAGTCCATGACCGCTGAAGTTGAAAACTATGACCTTTTCTTCTCCACTTTTGGCGAACTCTTTTGC
Organism: Athalassotoga saccharophila; assembly: GCF_009936215.1. Lineage (GTDB taxonomy): Bacteria > Thermotogota > Thermotogae > Mesoaciditogales > Mesoaciditogaceae > Athalassotoga > Athalassotoga saccharophila. The sequence goes on from NZ_AP019551.1 coordinate 896,408, forward strand.
GTACCGCGCGACGCCTGCGATGGCATGACTTGTCTCTGGTGCCGGAATTATGCCTTCCGTTATCGCAAAAAGTTTTGCGTATTCAAAAGCCTCATCCTGCGGAATGGCTATTGCCTTCATGTAATTTTCTTTGACAAGACGGCTTATTATAGGGGACGCACCGTGGTATCTCAATCCACCCGCGTAAATTGGAGGTGGAACGAATTCGGAACCGAGCGTGTACATCTTGAGCATCGGGGTAAGATGGGCCGTGTCTCCGTAATCGTATTTGTACTCTCCTTTCGTGAAGGACGGGCATTCAGTTGGCTCGCACGCCACTATTTCGAGGGATTTTTTCTTCATCTTTAAAGGAATAAATGGCAGTGTAAATCCTCCAAAGTTGGATCCGCCACCGAAACATCCTATCAAAACGTCTGGTTCCTCTCCGACAAGTTCGAGTTGCTTTTGCGTTTCCTGACCTATGACTGTCTGGTGCAAAAGCACGTGATCGAGCACGCTTCCAAGGGAATAATGAGTTTTTTCTTTAGAGAGTGCGAATTCTATGGCCTCACTTATTGCCATTCCGAGAGAGCCTGTCGAGTCTGGTTTGATTTCGAGAATTTTCTTTCCGTAATTTGTGAAATCACTTGGACTGGGATGGATCTTTCCGTTAAAAAGGTTTACCATGTATTTTCTTGCCGGTTTCTGTTCAAAACTTATCTTTACCATAAAGACATTCACGTCCAAGTTGAAATAGGCCCCTGCAAAGGCGAGAGCGCTTCCCCACTGACCGGCCCCCGTCTCAGTCGATATCTTCGTTGTCCCTTCAACGAGGTTGTAGTATGCTTGAGCAAGAGCCGTGTTGAGTTTGTGACTACCCGTAGGACTTACAGATTCGTTTTTGTAGTATATGCGGGCCGGGCTCTTTAGAGCCTTCTCAAATCCTATGGCCCTCACAAGCGGGGTAGGCCTGTAAAGCGCGTAAGCCTCTCTTACCTTCTGTGGAATTTCGATGTACCTTTCTTTTGTGCCTTCCTGCATTACGAGAGCCTTTGGAAATAAGACTTCGAGTTTTTGCGGGTCCATTGGTTTCATATTCTGTGGATCGATCGGCGGATCGAGATCGAAAGGCAGATCTGCCTTGACATTGTACCAGTATTTCGGTATGTCCTCTTCTTTTAAATACACAAATCTCCTCATTTCAATTCCTCCCTTCTAAAATGAAAATCGGGGATCTTTTTTCAAGATCCCCGATGCTGAATTATGGCAAAAGGCACCAATCCCTTCAGCACCAGGGACGGTACCACCACCAATTTTCGACTTTGAAATTCAAACCAATCATAAGATCACCTTTGATAAAATATATCATAGATTTTCCAAAAAGTCAATTAAATAATCATCGATCCGGCAAGTACCCATAATGGCTCGTGCCATGTAAATTGAGAAAATTGAAAATGGAAAATTTGCAATTTTCAATATCTACTCACTCTTCACCAATCAGAGATCCACCCGCTACGCATCAAATTATGATATACTCTTTTTGAATTTTCAAAAAGGAGGAAGCCTTTATGGAGAGGATAATAAGATCACCCAGAGGGAATCAATTAACGTGTAAATCTTGGCAGACAGAGGCTCCGATGCGCATGATAATGAATAATCTCGATCCGGAGGTTGCAAGAGATCCCGCCCATCTTATAGTTTACGGCGGAACGGGAAAGGCCGCAAGAAACTGGGAATCTTTTGATGCCATAGTGAACACGCTAAAGAGACTCAACGATGATGAAACTTTGGTCGTTCAATCCGGAAAACCTGTCGCAGTCTTCAGAACACACGTGTGGGCTCCGAGAGTTCTGATCTCGAATGCCATGTTAGTACCGAAATGGGCAGACTGGGAATATTTCAGAGAACTCGAGTCGAGAGGCCTGACGATGTTTGGACAGATGACGGCCGGCAGTTGGATATACATAGGAACGCAGGGAATTCTCCAAGGCACCTACGAGGTATTTTACGCAGTCGCCGAAAAGTACTTTGGCGGGACTCTTTCTGGGAAGATAGCGGTCACGGCAGGCCTTGGAGAGATGGGAGGAGCCCAGCCTTTGGCCGTAACCTTTAACGGTGGCGTTATGATAGCGGTAGAGGTTGACAGGCGTATGATAGAAAGAAGGCTTGAAAAGCATTATCTCGATACATGGACGGATTCTTACGAAAAGGCCATAAAGATGGCCAAAGAAGCGGCAAGGGAAGGACGGCCACTTTCAATAGGCCTTCTTGGAAATATCGCGGATATCCTTCCCAAAATGGTAAAGGATGGTTTTACACCCGATATAGTTACGGATCAAACCTCGGCCCACGATCCGCTTAACGGATATATCCCTTCGGGCATGGACGTCGAGAGTGCTGCCAAAATGAGAGAGAAGGACAGAGATGGTTATTTGAATAAAGTCTTCGATTCTATGGTAAAGCACGTTGAGGCCATCGTTGAGATGAAAAAACGCGGTGCAAAGGTCTTCGAATATGGAAATAATTTGAGGCGTATGGCATACGATCACGGTGCGAAGGATGCATTCGAGATCGTCGGATATGTGCCCGAATACATAAGGCCACTTTTTGCCCAAGGCAAAGGACCATTCAGATGGGTAGCACTTTCGGGCGATCCTCAGGACATATACAAAACAGATGAGGTTGTTTTAAAACTCTTCCCCTACGATGATCATTTGAAAAGATGGATAAAGATGGCCCACGAGAAGGTCAACTGGCAGGGATTGCCCGCGAGGATATGCTGGCTCGGTCAGGGAGAAAGGGAGGCCTTTGGGCTTGAGATAAACAAGATGGTAAGAGAGGGCAAACTCTCTCCGATCGTGATAGGGCGCGATCACCATGATACCGGTTCCGTCGCTTCCCCTTACAGGGAGACTGAGGCAATGAAGGATGGATCTGATGCGATAGCGGACTGGCCAATACTTAACGCACTTTTGAATACGTCTTCTGGCGCGACGTGGGTCTCCGTCCACCACGGTGGTGGCGTTGGAATAGGTTATTCGATACACGCCGGTTTTGTATGCGTTGCAGACGGGACAAAGTTGGAAGACGAAAAGATATCGAGAGTTTTAAACAACGATCCCGGAATCGGAGTCGTCCGTCATGCCGACGCGGGATACGAAATAGCGGTTGAAACTGCCAAGAAACACAACATAGATATGCCGATGGGAGGTTTTTGATGCATCTTAGCCTTAGAGAATACAATTTCGAGGCAAGCACAAAGTATGCCCTGCTTTCTTTGATTTTTTTCGGTCTGCTCGTGCTTTTTGCGATCTCATTTCCACCGAAGATCTTGCCCCTTTACGAATTAATGCTTTTCACATGGACGGTCTTTCTCGTTATCCTCACCTTCGACCCTCTCGCGTGGATGCCATTTGCCGTGACCCACACGCAATTTGCAAATGGGATGGCACTTGCCCTTTCGATAACTGTTGCAAGATCTGTAATTGAAGGAGGCTTTTTTGTTCCAAATGAAATTCTTCTTGTCCTCTTGGGATTGTGGTGGGCAAGCGTTCTATTTCATTTTATAACGAGCGAATCCTTTATCTTTTCCTACCTTGGCGGAATAGAAAGACAGATGGGAATGACTTTTAGGTTCACAATACCTGTCATCCTCTTTGCCGGATGGCAGGTTTTTGAGACAATAGGATCGTTTGCCTTCTTTGCGATCGTAATATCGGCCGGGATTGTCGAGATGATAATCCTTACACTACAATTTTTGGACGAAGATCACAGAATAAAGTACGATTTTTCCTATCTCAAATCGATGGGATTCAGAAGGTACACCGGAACCATCTCCAATCCAATCCCGGTCGCGAACTTTTTACTCACGATCCTTCCTTTAACCTTTGCGTTTTATCTCGATTCCCCTCTGTTTTTATTCTTTGTGATCTCTTACCTTGCCATAACATGGGGGCTTTTTCTCTCGCACGGCCGCGGATCTTACATAGCCTCCATTATAGTGTCCATTCTCGAGATCGTATACGTTATCTTCACACCAAGACCACTTTACATGATCGTAATCGCCTTAGCCGTTATCATCCTTCCCCCAATCCTTTACCTTTTTACACCCCAAGGAAAGGAGAACTGGAACAGGGTAAAGATAGTCATCGACTTTGTAAAGAGAAAGATAAAAAGGACAAATTCGAATACAGGTGGACAGGGACAGCCAGAATCCTCGGCAGTTAACAGGGCCTTTATATGGAATGAATCGAGACGTGCCTTTGTGAGAAGACCATGGCTTGGGTATGGCATCGAAAATATAGCGAGGGCAATGAGGAGCAAATTTTCAAGGAAGTCATCTGCGTATTTCATGACACAGGTTGTGGACAGATCGCACAATCATTATCTCGATCTCTTGTTGGAGGGTGGAATAACCCATCTTCTGATATACCTCGCACTTGTCGTATTTTCGATATATTCCTCGATCGTAACTGGAATGCCTTGGATAGGCATAGCGATAGTTGGATATTCTTTAGATCTCATCTTTTCCTTTCCACTTCAGCCCAATTATCTCACCCTTATGCTTATACTTTCCGTCTCGGCCGGCCTTCAATTCTCATCCTTCCATTACCTTGGGTATGTCTTTTTAGGACTTTTTATACTCTATCTTGTCAATTTGTACTTTGCCCACTCCAACAACGTCGGAATGAGATACGTCCAACTTGCCTTTTCTGCTCAAAACCTTGGAGACGCAAAGGTTGCCCTCGACGCGACGCTTTCGGCCCTTAAGGTCTCTCCTTACGAGCAAAGGTTTTTTACGGTCGCGTCAAATGTTCTTGAAGGCATATCATCTATTGGAAAATTGCAATTCGAAGATTTGCACACCTTTCGGGTATGGTTTGAGGCGTCAAAAGACTTTATTCTAAAGCATTCGGAGGCACCGGATGTGCCATTCGGAACAATGTCAATGGTTTACGCAGTCGTTTTCAGTGCCACGAAGGATGCGAATTACGCGAATGAATCGTGGAACCTTGCAAAGATTTCGCTCAAGGTCAATCCATTTTCTCTGGCGGCAAGGAGGGCGGTGGTGACGCTTTTGAATGCTCTCGGTACGCTTTACAGCGATCGGAAGATGTACGATGTGGCAAAGAAAGATTTTAAGCAATCGACTGCCATTTTGAGAAGGATAATAGATGATTTTTTGAATTCTCCTTACGCGAATTACGAACTCGAGAACAATTACTGGCAGGCTTATTTTGATATGGCAAAGAAGTCGGAAGATCAGGAAGGATTGAAAAAGTATTTCGAAATGTACAAAGAAAGGTTTAGCGGGATACTGTTCACGTACGATATTTTCACAAAAATTTCAAAGGTATTTTCGACTCCTGTTGGATGGACTTTGATAAACAGAGATGGCACGAAGTTTCTCTATCCTGTTAACACCGTCATGGGGCCTCTCGTAAAACGCGTCTGGAAGTTCTCGCATAAAACAACGGACGGAAAGGTTGAAGAGTTGTATCTGACCGTCGGAAAGGATGCAAAAGTAACTGAGATGTCTTTAAAACCATTCATCGACGAATTCATGAAATATTCAGATAAATACGGTAGATTTGCAGATTACTGGACAGATGAAGGCTTTATTGAGAATTGAGGTAGAATATGTGCGGCATATTTGGAGTTATTGGAAAAACGAACGCGAATGAACTTTTGGAGATATCGAAGATTTTAAGGCACAGAGGGCCTGACGATGAAGGTTTCTGTTCCATTCCGGATATCAAGCATTTCTCTGGCCCCGATACAGTCGGTAACCTTGATATGCCTCCGATCTCTGGAAATTTCAACGGGGCCTTTGGTTACAGAAGATTGAGTATACTCGACCTTTCTCCAAAGGGCCATCAACCGATGGAAAGAGACGGATACGTAATCGTTTTTAACGGCGAGATATACAATTTTATGTCAATAAGAAAAGAACTCGAGGAGATAGGTTACACCTTTAAGTCATCCGGAGACACGGAGGTACTTTTGACCTCATACATTCATTGGGGAGAGAGATGCGTTGATCATTTCAACGGTATGTGGGCCTTTGCGATATGGGATCCGAAAAGGAAGATCATCTTCGCTTCGAGGGACAGATTTGGAATAAAGCCATTCATTTACTTTCACGATGGAAAGTATTTCGCCTTTGCCTCCGAAGAAAAGGCACTTTTGAAATTTTCCAAAGTTCCCAAAAAGATCAACATGGACGATGCTAAAAGATATCTTGTCTGGGGAATGCAGAATTTCTTCGAGGAGTGCATGTTTGAAGGCATGAAAAGGTTACTTCCTTCCCACAATCTCATCTTCGATGTTGAAAGTGGCGAGATCAAAATCTACAAATACTGGGACGTAAATCCCAACATTCAAAAAGCCGTGTACGATGAAAAACAGGCGCAAATTTATTTCGAAAGGTTCCGTGAGATCTTCACCGATGCCGTAAAGTTAAGACTTATAAGTGATGTTAAGGTTGGCACAGCCTTGAGCGGTGGGATAGATTCGTCCTCCGTCGTGTACACGATAAATGAACTCATGAAAGGCCATAAAATTCCCTCTGTAGGAGATGTCCAGTACACATTCTCTGCGGTATACGGAAATTACAAAGCAGACGAATCGAAATGGATAGACATCGTCGCGTCCGAGACCCATGTCAAATCTTTTAAAGTGATACCGGATTGGGAAGACCTTTCGAGATCTCTTGAAGAAATCGCGTACATTCACGATGAACCATTTGATTCAACTTCTACATATGCCCAGTACCGCGTCATGAAGTTAGTTAAAGAAAGTGGAGTTACGGTAACGCTTGACGGTCAGGGTGGTGACGAGATAGCGGGAGGATATCCGCTTTACATGCCCATAATGATAGGCGAAAACTTTCCAAATAAGACCTTTTTCTCGGAAATAAAGAATTTGAAGAAGGCAAATGCCTCATTTTCGCTCTTTTTAAGAACGATTGGCACAAAATACATGAATTCACTTGCCCAAAAAAGGTATTTTGAAGGAATTTCATCTCGGATATTCAATCACAAAATAAAGTTCATTCCCTACGGTGGGAAGGCAAAATCTGAATTTTCTCACATGAATCTTAGGGCATGGGCAGATATGAGAGAAGAACTCGTAGATCTTCTCAAGACGGCAGACAGAAATTCTATGGCCTTTTCCATAGAATCGAGATTTCCATATCTTGATTACAGACTCGTCGAATTTGCCATGTCTGTACCGTCCGCTTACAAAATTCACGATGGGTGGACCAAGTACCTCTCGAGAAGAAGTTTTGAAGGCCTCATAAATGAAAAGATCTTATGGAGAAAGGATAAATTGGGCTTTCCTACGCCTCAAAAAGAATGGTTTGAGATGGGATTTGAAGATTTTGCCCTAAATTACATCGCACAGTCACGATTCATCAAAGAAATGGATATAAAGGTTGAAAAGATGCCGCACAAAATCCTATGGCGCATTGTCAATTTAGCGGCATGGGAAAAGGCCTTTCGATTTTAGAAAAGCCCCCAAAAGGGGGCTTTTTAGTAAATTGAGATCGCGTATATCTCGTGAATGTCTTTGTACTGGTAAGATATACCTATAACAGTCACTGTGCTACCGTTTTTGGGTAGGTTTCCCTTTGAAAGGTAAACCGTCGCAGGCCCCGATCCGTCATCTATCTGGAAGAGATTTCCCTTTGCATTCGAGACTGTTCCGCTTACCTGAACTAAGACTTCTGAGTACTTTGAATAATCCCCGGTCTTTATGACAGTTGGTGCGGGAGGCGTTGTGCTGCCGATAACTTTGAAGGAAGTTATGTCTACCTCTAAAGAGTTGTCGTAGGACGTAAAGGTTCCCGTGAATTGGACTATATCTCCCGGCTTTATATTTCCATGCTGGCCGTATATTCTGATCCCGTACCCATTCGAGAAAAGGTAAGCATTCGACGCGCTCACGACGGCAGAGACTATCCCTGTCGAGGTTATCGTCTGGTTAAAGTAAGACTGCACATTTGAGATCAGGTCCTTCAAAGAAGGTGAATAATTTAAATTCATGCCCTCAAGGATCGGTGTGTAATTTGCGGCAGAGTAAAAGTTCGTTGCCGCAAGCAGATAGTTGGCGTTATCCTTCACGATTATTCCCTCGGCGTATATTTCGGTCCCATCGCTTACGGGTGGAATCATTCCGAGAGAGGAAAATCTTATCGTTTTACCGTCTTTGTCGACTATATAAACGCCGTCATTTGATACCTTTACAGTTCCCCTTATCATCACCGTAAGACCATTGTAATTGGCTATCTTGTCTAAAGAGGGTTCAAAGGGAAGAGGAAGAAGGTTTTTGGAGATGACCTCTGGAAGGCTAACGGCCTCGATTTCGAGTTGACCTCTGTAGGTATCAACCGATCCGACAACGCGAACCGTGTCTCCGGGCTTGAGAACAAGTTCGGAATTTGCGACGCTTCCAAGCCATAGTTCGAGACCGGCTATCTTTCCATTGTAGGTCGAAGAAATGAAGACTGTCGGTCCGAAGACGGCCTCTACCGTTCCGACGGTCTTTACGAGTTTGTTCATGTAATTATAAGAATTCCCTGCGATCTGTGTAAGAAGCGCGATTTCGGACGAAGGCAGACGCGCGGCCATCAAAGACACGTCCCTCCAAAGTTCGTTGAACTGATTTGTAGCCTGAGAGATAAGAGAATTATTTGAAAGTATTATTCCAACCTCTCTGTTTTGCATCATCGAGGTGTAGGAGACATTCTCTGACCCTATGAAAAGATAATTGTTATCCGATACGATCATCTTGGCATGAACGTACGGAGACTTAAGAATTCCAACCTTTACACCGGCGACGGCAAGTTGGGAAAGGGCATAATTGCTCGACATCGATTTCGCGCTTGATTCGGGCTCTATGAGTTTTACGTCCACTCCTCTTTGGGCGGCATTCTCAAGGGCTGTGAAGACCTTTCCTTCCGGGACTTCCTCTTCGGCCACCAAAAGGGTGTGCTGTGCGCTGTTTATAAGCCAGACAAGATCGCTTTCGCTGTTAGGACTTAAGACAAGGTACTCTCTCGGTGCCGATCCTGCCTGTGTGTTATTCCAGTCGGCGTTGAAGACCATCAAGAGGGCCTTCACTATTTGAGGATCATGAGTTTCAACGTTTGCCTCAAAATTCTGGGCTATACCACTGTAGGTGAGGTTTGAAGTGCCAAAGATCGCGTAAGAATCATCGATTATCATGACCTTTGCGTGATCAAATGTAAATCTCGAAGGTGCCCACTGTACGTGCGCTCCCATCTTCGTAAGGGCGTTATACGCGTAATCTGCCTGAGCCTGCATGTTGTATGGATGGTGCTCAAGGATTACCTGAACGTTGACGCCACGGTTTACAGCACTTTCCAAAGCGTTAAAAATGTCATTCGCCGTTATAACGTACATCTCTATTTTTATCGATGTTTTGGCGCTTTTAATGGCATTCAAAAATGGCGTCTCTCCACTTACCGGCTCGAAAAAGATACTCGTCGTGGTTGAAGACGTACTTATCACGGGCTGTGCAAGGGCGGTAAAGGTCATAAACAACGAAATAATGATTAAAAAGACGTAAAACCTCTTCATACTTCCACCTCCATTTTAATTGACGATGGTTGTTATCCCATCGATATTTTTAAGAGATATTATCTTTTCTGTCATCTCTCTAAAAGTGTCATCATGCGTTACGACTATGACTTGATCCATTTCCCCGATAAGATCGGGCAAGGTTTCGGAAAGCGCATTTTTTCTTTCCAAATCGAGATTCACAGTTGGTTCATCGAAGATGGCAAAGCCAGATCTCGAAAAGAAGGTGGCCATGGCCATCCTCATCGCGAGGGCGAGGGCAACCTGTTCGCCGCCCGAGAGCATGCCAAAGGTTCTGTCCGATGTTAACTTTCCATTTTTGGATATCAAGTGTAGATCGTAATTTTCGTCCCAAAGTACCGTCTCAGATCTTTTGGTAAGAAGGTTGTGATTGGCCATCGCTTTGAATGATATATTTTCCCTGTAAATTGTCGACACCTGAGATCCCATCTGATCGAGAAGAGCCCTTAGGTTCTTTGCCATTTCCAACTTTACCTTTATACTTTTGATGGATGATCTCACATCTTCTAACTTCGCGCGTTTCTTCTCGATCTCGTGAGATTCATCTAATTTGTGCTTTAGATCAGATCTTAACTCTCCGAGTTCCATATTTGCCGAATTCATGTTGGATGTGATATTTTCAATTGTCTCTCGAGTCTTTTTCAATTCTTCCTCATCGTAGAGAACTTTGACCTTTGACAAATCGGAGTTGATTTGATCGATACCACTTTGGATAGATTCGATCTCCGATTTTCTTTCCTCTATTTTTGAAATGATCTCGTTGATGATCGCGGCAGACTTTTGGTTTTCAACGTAGAGATCATGCCCTTTTTTAACTTTTTTGAGCACTTCCCGATGAGAATCGTACTCTTTCATAAGAGTTTCAATCTCCAATTTTATCTTTTCTTCGTTTGAAGTTTTTTGTAAAAGCACTTCTAATTCAGATCTCAGTTCCGAGATTTTTTGATCTCTCTTTTCGATAAGGCTTCTTAGATTTTGGGATGAATTTTCAAGATCTTCAAGGGCTTTTTTTATCCTTTCTTGGTTTTGCATTTCTGAATTTATAAGAGACCTTTTTGCCGCATTTTCTTCGTATATTTTTCTAAGTTTTATCTCTATCTCCTCGAGGTGGACCTTTATCGAATTCATGATCTCCTCGTGGTATCTTTCGATCTTGTTTATTTGTTCCTCTATATCTGCCTTTTCCTTTTGAAATTGTAAAAGTTCTGATTGTGAATTTTCGATCTGTGGGTTGAAGAACCTGTCCGGATCTCCATTTATGTTAAGACATCTTTCTTTGAGGTAGGGGCATATTCCATTTCCGAGAGTTTCTTTTGCGCTTTTCAGATCCTTTATCTTTGAATTCGTGATGGCTATTTTGTCTCTTATCTCACTTAGACGATCTTCCAATTCTTTAACGTCTAAATTCAAAGATGTGTTCATTTCCTCTTTGAATTTTTTCTTTTCTAATTCAAGGTCCTTTAGGACCCTTTCTTGTTCTTCCAATTGAATCGTTAATTCCCTTACCCGATCTTGAGATGACTTTAATTGATCGATGTAGATCTGGCGATTCCAATCATTCTCTTTCAATCTATCTTTGTCCGAAGCAATTGAGACAGAAAACTTTTCGATCTCTAACCTTTTGTCAGAAATTTCTTTATTTACCTTCTGAATCTCATCGAGGGCATTTCTCATGCGTGAAATCTTTTCATTCTCTTCTTGGACCTTAAGGTATATCTCTTCGTAAAGGACATAATCATTTCTGTAAAGGATGAGAACCTGTCCGGCATTTTCTGACTCTGATTTTGACTTATTCAAATTCACAAGTTCGTGATTTAACCCTTCAAGTTTGCTTTCCAATATCTTTCTTTGAGATATCATAGAGTTCATTCTATCTTTAAGTTCGATCTGATCTGATAAGAATTTTTGAAGTTTCTCTATTTGATATTTCCACGCAGAGATTTCATTTTCTTTAGACTTTATTTCTCCCTCAAGCGATCTTATCTCATCTGGCAGAGATGCCCTTTCATTTATCTCCGATTCCAAATTACTGGCGATATTGTTGAGATTATTCAAATTCGACTCAAGTGTGTCGGAGTATTTTTTGACATGACTCGAAGAGATCTTTTTGTATATCTCGGTATCAAAGAGTGCATTGAAGAAATTTTTCCTTTCGCTTTCTCTGCCGGCAAATATATCCGTCATTTGATTCTGATAAGATGTTATGACATTTTTGTATATTTTCTCGGGATCTGTCTCTATCCTGAAGAGTTGTTTCATCTTCTCGATAACCTTTGCATTTCCATCTACCGTTAATCCGGTGTCGTCTGAAATTTTAACCCTTGACTGTGATGACGAGATCTCCTTTGTGATGGTGAAATGTATTCCATCCGATACGAAATCAACCTTTATCAATGCCGTATTTTTAGAATCTTCATTCGTTATGAATTGGGAAAGTTTTTTTTCGTTGGTTATTCCAAAAAAAGCAAGTCCTATGGCCTCCAAAATACTTGATTTTCCCGAACCATTTGGACCTATTATCAAATTAAGACCTTCTGAAAAAGAGATGGAAGAATCGAGATGACTTTTGAAATTTTGAAGTTTCACCGACCTTATTATCATGTCATTTCACCAAATCTTCAAAAAGTTTATCTAAGATCTCAAATGCATCAGAATCATTTGCGCTTTTTAGCATGTCTATCGCTTGGGTAACCGATCTTGAATGGGAGCCGAAGTTTTTGTCCTTCGAGATGATGGAATTTTCTATCTCTTGAATACTCATAGGGCTTTCATTGTCGATCTGGTTATTTTCTATCTGTCTTAAATTTATCGTACAATTAAGAGCACCACTTTTCTCCACGAAGGATTCGTACTCCGAAAGATCGCTATTCAATGGAACTCCAAATGGTATTTCTATGTTTATAAGATACATGGCACCCTTCTCCACGGCAGATTCGGAAAAGAGACGCATGAAATTTTCTTCAAGGTTTGAATCTTGGGTTAACCTCAAATGCTTCTCTATTTTTTTTCTCCTGTAAGATTCGAAAAATTCCACGCTTTCTCTCTGGGTATCGTAAACAAAGAAGCCCTTTTGATCAGATTCTCGTATGTCCCAGTATTCAGGTGATCCAGGAATAAAGATGGAAGATTTGCCTATCTTCTGGATGGATTTTGAATGAAGATGGCCTCCCGCTATGTAGGAAAATTTTCCATCTATACATTCGAAATCTTTTGAACTTACGAAGCCCGGCATCTTTAGATCTCCTATTCCTGTATGGATTAGCATGATATTTCTGTGGTCATCGTCAAGTTCGGAGAGTGCCTTTATGTACTCTGGAAAGTTTATCCCTTGGTACCCAACCCCGTAAAATCTCGTGTCTTCGATTTCGAAATAGCCTCCTTTTTTCCCATCCCATGGATCAAAAAAGACCTCTCCGTTTCTAACGGAAGGTCTCAAAAGCACGATGTAAGATTTGTTTTTTAAATATTCAAGCCAGGAGACATTTTCAAAATCGAAAATCCTGTCGTGATTTCCCTCTATTGCGATAGTCCTTATCCCCGCATCCTTAATACTTTTGAAGATCTCTTCGGCTTTTTCAAGTGTGTCGGGAGATAAATCTTTTTTGTCAAAAATATCGCCCGAGATCATTAACACGTCAACATTTTTTGATATCGCGAAATCTGCTATGTATTTGAATGCTTTGAAAAAATCCTGATACCTTTCTTTAAAATAATCCGAATAAATCGATCCCGAAACCTTTCTGCCAAGATGAAGATCGGAACAATGTAGAATTCTCAAAATCTCGCCCCCTCTTAGCCGAATATTATACAACAAATTCTTAGAAATAAAAAAAGCCCGATTAAATCGGGCTTTTCGATTTTTGGCGTCAGTAAGAATCAAGCAAGTCTAACGTTCGATGCCTGTTTACCTTTGGAGCCTTCAGTGATGTCAAAGACAACACTCTGGTTTTCCTTCAGGTTCTTGTAACCGTCCATCTGAATTGCCGAGTAATGAACGAAAATATCATTCCCGTCTTCCATCGTTATGAAACCGTAGCCTTTCTTGGCATCGAACCACTTAACAGTACCTTTCATTTTGTTACCTCCTTAAAAATTATGGCTCCTTCGAACCACACAAATCTATTGTATCATTTAATGAAATTAAAATCAATAGGTTAAATTAATTTCAATTAAACTTCCGGCTTGATGAATTTGAATTTTGTTTGATATAGAACAAATTCATCCAAATTGAAGTCTAATCAATGAATTAACTTACCTCCATCCCCTTTCTTTGCTTTACGAATTCTCTCCCTTACAACAAAGGATCCTCAGGATCCTTTGTTGTTTTATAAACAAGAAATTATGCCAGATGGCCTGTCGGAGTGTTTCATTGAAAAACTTAGTATAATTACAGAGGGTGAGAATATGAATTGCAAAAGATCTTTGTTTATCGTACTTTTGTTTGGAATTGCCATGGGATTTCTTGAATCTATCGTTGTCGTTTATTTAAGACAGATTTATTATTCCCATGGGTTTAGAATGCATCTTGTCATCCCATTGAATATGATTCACATAGAGATGTTCAGAGAGATTATGACGATAATAATGATTTGGGCAGTCTCAATGCTTGCGGGAGAGAATAAATTCAGAAGACTTTATTATTTCATCTATCTTTTCGGAATATGGGACATATTTTACTACGTCGGCCTCAAATTATTTTTGAACTGGCCTCCCTCAATCTTAACGTGGGACATATTGTTTCTCGTCCCGACAGAGTGGTTCGGACCGGTGCTCGCACCTCTTATCGTTTCTTCGACTTTCGTTATCTATGGTCTTGTCATGATCTTAAAAAAAGTGGATCTCGATCTCGTCCAGATATTGACGGGATTAGGCGGTGGAATAATAATCTTTCTGTCTTTTGTAACTGTTGATGCAAACAAATTGAGTTATAACTGGTACATCTTTTCTGTCGGAGAGGGATTGCTTTTGTTCTCGATGATGGAAATATTCTTTAAAAAAATTAGAAATATCGAGAGAAAAGATGAGAATTATGTCTAATTAGTCACAATATCCAAAAATCGTTAATAAACGGCCGAAAATAATTTTGTTCGGCTTTTTTTATTTTTTATAATTGTGGTATAGTGTGAATGTAAATGTTTTCATTATCGTATTTTAAGGGGAAATTATGGTAAGTATTAAGGATGTTGCAAAAATAGCGGGCGTTTCAATTGCGACGGTTTCAAGAGTTTTTAACTCTCCTCAACTTGTTAGTCCCCGAACAAGGGCAATGGTTTATTCAGTTGCCCAGAAGTTGAATTACATTCCAAATTATTCCGCAAAGACTTTAAGAAAATCGATAGTAGGATCTATAATAGTCCTTATTCCAGATGTTTCAAACCTTTTCTTCATAGATGTTGTACATGGAGTCCAAGATTACGCCGAATCGAGAGATTACAACGTCCTTATGGGTAGGTTTAACATCTCGATCTTCAACGTTGAAAAGTATTTCCAACTCGTTAAATCTAAAGCGGCAGATGGAATCGTACTTGCTACAGGTCATGATAGAGTCTATCCAAAGATATCAGATGCACAGAATGTAAATATCGTAACAATAGAAGAACCATATATGGATAACCCGTACGTTTACATAGATAACTTCAAGGCTATAAAACAGGTCATAGATTATCTTCTGTCAAAAGGACACAGAAGATTTGGATTTATAGGGTTCAAAAGTGAAAGATCAAGATTTACCGCTTTCAAAAAGATCATAAAAGAAAATGGCATAGAGTACGATGAAGGCCTTGTAAGACTCGGAGAGGAAACTGCCGAAGATATGCCAGAAAGCGCCAGAATATACATAAAAAATCTCGTCGAGAAGAAAAAGATTCCAGATGCGATAGTCTGCGCGTCAGACGTTTTGGCCGCCGGAGCGATAAAATGGCTTATAAAATCGGGATTGAGAGTGCCAGAAGATGTGTCTGTTACGGGATTCGATGGTATTGATATCGTTAATCTTGTAACCCCAAGCATAACTACGGTGGATCAACCGCGCCACAGGATGGGTATGGAGGCTGCAAAGATCTTGATAAACAAAATAGAGGGGAAAGATTTCGACGAGAAGGTAAGATTGCCTACAAGATTGATAATAGGAGAATCTGCTTAAAACGCCATATGGCGAATAAGGATAAAGGAGGGGTTTTTGTGAAGCGTAGCGTGTTTTTAGCAATCGCATTGATGATTGCCCTTGTGATTTCTTCTTTTGCGACCGTTACCATAGTTATGACGGCGGGTGCGGTAGGGGCAGAACTTCAAGTTCTTCAAACGCAGATCAAAGAGTTCATGCAGCAAAATCCTGACATCAAAGTCGTCTTGATGCCGATGCCAAATTCAACAACGGACAGATATAACTTGGACGTAACTTATCTAAGTGCTCAGATGCCAGAGCCTGACATTCTCTTCCTCGACACGATCGATCCACCTGCTTTTGCAGACTTTCTTGTAAATCTCAAACCGTATTTCACCGATCAGGAACTTTCACAATTCTTCCAAGGGGCCATAAACAACGATACCTACAACGGAAGACTTGTTGCAATACCTTGGTTTGTCGATGCCGGTATACTCTACTACAGATCTGATCTGCTTCAGAAGTACGGATTCCAGCCACCAACAACATGGGATCAACTTATTCAGGAAGCCCAGTATATATCCCAAAGAGAACATATCCAAGGCTTTGTCTGGCAGGGTGCTGCCTATGAAGGTTTAACGTGCGATTTCATGGAATACGTCCACTCTTACGGTGGCAATATCCTTGACGAAAATGGAAAGGTTGTCTCTGACAGTCCACAGGTAAAGGCCGCTTTGCAGACCATGTACGATATGATCTACAAGTACAAGATATCTCCAGTCGGAGTTACAACTTATCAGGAAGAGGATGCGCGTCACATCTTCCAAAATGGTGATGCAGTATTTATGAGAAACTGGCCATATTGCTGGCCGTTGCTCCAGGCCACAGATTCGGCGGTAAGGGGTAAGGTTGGAGTAGAGGTTCTCCCAGAGGGTACAGGTTTCCCCGGCGTTCATCATTCTGCAACTCTCGGTGGATGGGAACTTGCCATCAACAAATACAGCGAACATATTCCAGAGGCTGTCAAGTTGATAAAGTTCCTGACCTCTCCACAGCAGGAAGCGTATAAGGCTATAAATGCAGGTCAGGCTCCTTCAGTGCTTTCTGTTTACAACGATCCTGCGGTCATTAAAGCAGTTCCGCTCTTCAAATCTCTCTACGATGTTTTCGTGAATGCAGAACCGAGACCGAAATCTCCGATATACGCGCAGATCTCTCAAGTTATCTACGACAACGTTAACGCTGCCCTGACAAATCAGGAAACTGTCGATCAGGCAGTGGCAAAGATGACATCCCAGTTGAAACAATTGCTTGGTCAATAATTATACACCGTGCGGGGTTTCCCGCACGGCTTTTATTGAAAGGAGAGTTCAATGTCTAAAACAAAGAATGATCCCCTTCACAAAAGTGATCCGTATTATGCTCTGATCTTTATAATCCCAACATTAGCGGTTATAGCCTTTGTAGCCTTTTGGCCTCTGGCCCAAACTTTTTACAACAGCCTTTATAAATCCGCTTTGATGTTTCCCCAAAATAAGATCTTTGTTGGTCTTTCCAATTACGGAGCGTTATGGCAGGATCCAAGATTTGTAAATGATCTTTGGAATACGATAAGATTTACCGCATGGTCTGTTGGAATAGAAACAGTTCTTGGTGTACTTGTCGCTTTGATGCTTAACAAAAAATTCAAATTAAGAGGCCTTGTCAGGGCAGCCGTTCTTGTCCCTTGGGCAATTCCAACGGTTGTGTCCTCAGAGATGTGGAGATGGATGTACAACGATAATTACGGAGTTATAAATTCCATACTCATGTCTTTGCACGTAATAAAACAGCCGATAGTCTTTCTTGCCTTTCCTTCGACTGCTATGCCGGCAATAATAAGCGTTGATGTATGGAAAACGACTCCGTTCATGGTTTTACTCATTCTTGCCGGGTTACAGTTGATACCCGAAGAACTTTATGAAGCGGCTCGAATAGACGGGGCAAACGCATGGCAAAGATTTTGGTCTGTAACCTTTCCCATGATAAGACCCACGATAGGAATTGCCCTTATCTTCAGAAGTCTTGATGCAATGCGTGTTTTCGATATTGTCTTCATAATGACGAAGGGAGCAGCAAATACTGAAACACTTTCCGTCTACAACCAGTGGACTCTCTTTACGAGAGGATTTATCCAGCCTTACTTTGGATACGGAAGTGCCATGTCAGTTATGATATTTTTGATCATAGGCATTCTTGCAATTTTCTACGTTAAGATGATGAAAATACGTCTCGATTGAAGGTGCCGATCATGAAACACAAGAATTTGAGAAAGATATTTTTTTACATAGGAGTTGTGATTGTACTTGTGTATTTTCTTTTTCCGTTTTACTGGGCCGTCGTTTCTTCAATAAGACCACCGGCAGAACTTTTTTCTTCACATCCATCTTTGATACCTTTTCATTTTGATTTCGAAAGTTATGTTCAGGTCTTTACCGAAAGACCATTTGCTTTGAATATATTGAATAGCACGATCGTTGCAGGATCTGCGACTTTGCTCTGCCTTGTAATAGGATCTGTAGCGGCGTACGCGATAGCGCGGCTAAAATTTGCAGGCAAGGTTGGAGTCATGATCCTCGTACTCATGGTAAGCATGTTTCCACAGGTATCTATTTTAGGTGCACTCTTTCAGATTTTGAGATCGTTTAAACTCATAAACACCTATCCGGGTCTTATAATTCCTTACATAGCGCTTACACTTCCTTTGACCATATGGACGTTGCAGAACTTCTTTAGAGACATGCCACACGAACTTGAAGAGGCTGCCTATATAGATGGAAGCGGGAAATTTGGCACCTTTTGGAGAATTATCCTTCCGCTTGCCGTGCCTGGTCTTGTTGCAACGGGGCTTTTGACCTTTATATTCTCATGGAATGAATTTTTATTTGCTCTGACCTTTGAACAGATTCCAAGTATGTACACAGTCCCAGTCGCGATATCGATGTTCACAGGCTACTACGTCGTCCCATGGGGTCAGATAATGGCCGCATCTGTAATAGTTACGGCCCCTCTCGTTATACTTGTGTTGATCTTCCAAAATAGAATAATAGCGGGAATGACTGCGGGAGCGGTGAAGGGTTAACGGATTGCCGAAAGGCGATCCGTTTTTACAACTTCGCCTTAGGCGCTTTTTTCTAACTTTATTCTGTAAACGTAATAAAAAGCCACAAGTCTTGCAAGGAAGGTTATAAAGAAGATGATCCTGTAATCGTTGAATGTTAATCCAAGAAATTTAAAATTCACTTCTGCAAGGAATATTACGAAAATACCAGAGATTATGTTTCCAACGAAAGAGGCAAGATTTACCAGACTTGAATAAATCGAGAGTGCCTCTGTTCTTCCGAATGTTGGAGCAACGTTTAGCAATGTGTTAAAGGACATCAAACCAAGGCCCGCGTTTGCCACTATCCCTATGATTATCTGGAATGGTAACATGTAAAATAACGAAGGAAGTGCTAAAGACCATCCTAACATCAAAAAGGCTCGCAAAAAAGCGACCAATTTAAGCATTTTGAAAGATCCATATTTGTCGCCAAGGCGTCCCCATATGGGCTGGGCAAAGGCCGCGGCAAGACTTGAGACTATTGTGATAAGCCCAAGTATTGCATAACTGTAATGGAAATCGTCTATCATCATGACGGTCGGGTATGGACCGGAAATAGTTCCCGTAAATGTCAAGAGAATGTAGGCAATGAGAAATTTCCTGTAATCTCCTTTCATTTTCAAAACTTCGATCAAGACGTGAGGATTTAGCATATTACCAGATGGAGATGGGTCTTCATCCTGAATTTTCAGCGCGTAAACATCAAGCGCTCCAAAGATCGAACCTATCGCAAACATGGTGAAGAATGCCCAAAAGCCTCCTCCAAGTGCATCGAGTATGTAACCGGCTATCAGAGTGGCGGGTACAGAAATGAGTCCAGTTATTAGGTTTCTCAACCCAAAGTATCTTCCACGCACTCTTTGATCTACGAGTTCGGTCATCCATGACTGCCAAGCAGGACCTGCCGAAGATGTTACTATTTGAAAGAAAAAGAATATGAATAGAGCGATCCACACCTTTACGCCGCTATTTATAAGTGCTGCGAGAGCGAGTGTGAGAAATATTGGTCTTGCAAGCAAGGCCATGATTAATATGAATCTCTTTTTACTTTTGAAGGTTCTTGCCATTATCAAAGAGAATGGCTGCAGCACACTTGCAAGCGGAATAAGCGCTCCGTATATTGACATTACAAATGGTGTTGCACCTAACCAGAGAAAGAACCCTACAAGGTACGAATTTCCACCAAATCCTCCGGTAAATGATCCCCAGACTGTGGCCAAACTTCCTTCAATTATGGAAATCTTCCTTGCATGTGCCTTTTGATCTTCAGTCAACATTCAAAAAAGAGGGCCTCCTTGCTTTTTATTATAAACCTAAATCCCGCCTACAAGACATAGGTTAAGAAAATAAGTGGATATTTTGTCTGTGGTAAAAAGAGAGGTTTGGAACATGTTCGGATGATTTAAATACATCAAATTTCTATTTCCGAATGTTAACTTTGTAATATTAAGTATAAATGCTTGACATGAATGTCGATTTGATTTATAATTTATAACGCTTTTACACACATCAAGATTGGAAGGGGGTTTTTGGGTGAAGAAATTTTTGTTGGTAACTTTGATGGGGATAGTCGTGGCGGGTCTTGTCTTTGCTGGCGGAACGGCTAATTATGCCATGCTTTCGGACGTAACAAGTCTCAACATCTGGTCCATGTTAGGGCCCAATGCAACAGCGTGGAATTTCTATGCAACGATGGGAAAGTACGGAAGTTTGTATGGAATGTCGGATCTAACCTATCAGGTAGTACCTTCCTTGGCCGATGGCTTCTGGACACCGCTTGAGAAGGTAACAGAAGATGGAACGACAATGTATGTTACAACCGTAAAATTGCTAAAGGGTGTTACATGGTCAGATGGAACGCCTTTCACCGCTGATGATGTCGTTTTCTCTTACGAGGTACCGTTTAAGTTGCAGATGCCCGGAAACTGGATGTCAAATCTTCCTCCCGATCTTTTCATCAAGGTCGTCAAGGTGGATGACTACACGGTTAAATTCTACATAACGCATCCGAGCGGTAATTTCATTTATTCCATTTTGATGAGCGCAATAGTCCAGAAGAAGTTCTGGGAGCCTGTCTATGAAGAAGCGCTCAAGCAAAAGGATCCTGCCCAGTACATGATGTCTTACGACAAGGATCTCTTAAGTGAGCCATCGATAGGTGCGTTCACAGTCTCCCAATGGCAAAAAGGCGCGTATTTGCTTGACAAAGCCGTTCCAAATTATACCTTTAAGGGCCAGCAGGAGATAGAATACGCCAATGGTGCCGTCAGATACGTTATCCCATCTCTCAATCAGGATAACACGTATTATGGAACTGCCCAAGGTACCGTTAACAACACATTTGTGACGGGACCGTATGTTGATTCCATAATCTACAGAATATATCAAAACCAGACGGCAGCAGTCTCCGCTTTGATGAAAGGAGAGGTCGATTACATACTCAATCCGAACGGACTTCAAAAAGGATTCGTCCAGCAACTCCAGACCAATCCGAATATAAAGATCGTTGAAAACCCATCTTTAGGTTTCCAGTACATAGCCTTCAACTTGAGAAGGTATCCGATGAACAACAAAGCATTTAGGGTTGCCATTGCATACTTAATAGACAGAGATCTTCTCGCAAACAAAATCCTCGGTGGAAATACCAACCCACTCTCATCTCTTGTGCCTCCAGGTAACAAATTCTGGTACAATCCGAACCTGAAGGCATACGGTGATGGAATGACAACGATTCAAAGATATCAGGCTGCGATAAAAACACTCAAAGATGCCGGATTCTCATGGCTTATCGAGCCGAAGATAGAGAATGGTCAACTCGTCCAGCGTGGTCAGGGCCTTATGGGTCCGGATGGCAAACTCATAAAGCAGATCACGATGATGGCCCCGTCTGCCGGATACGATCCTATAAGATCTACGGCGGCTTTGTGGGTAGAGAAATGGGCCAACGATATAGGCATACCGCTTTATGCCGATCTTACGAGTTTCAACAACATAGTCGATGCGGTCTTCAATCAGAATTTCAACTTCGATATGTACATTCTTGGTTGGGGTATAACGATATATCCGAGTTATATCTACGAATTCTTCTCATCAGATCAAAATGTACCGGGTGGATTCAATTCACCGGGATACACCAATCCTGACTTTGAAAAGGTTGCAAAAGCCTTCTTGGATTCAACAGACATGAATGTTGCGCGCGAATACGCCTTTAAGGCCGAAGAATATCTCAATGAAGATGTTCCATACATCGTTCTCTTTGCGCCAAATGTCATAGAAGGCTATAGGGCTGACAGGATTTCTTTTGCCTACACTAAATGTCTCGATGGAATTCAATCCGGTTACTCTGGCTACGGTGAAACCATCTACGTTAAGGTCATTCAATAACGACTGATATAAGGCCGGGTCTTAGGCCCGGCCTTCATTTTTTGTGGGAAGGTGAGATGATGCTGAAGTACATAGGAAACAGGATCTTGCAGATAGCCATTTTGCTCGTGATTTACGTGGCTATTGTTTTTTTCTTGCTTCACGCTATGCCCGGCGGAATAAAGACCTTGCTTATTTCGAATCCAAAACTCACGCCTCAGGCCCAGGAAGCCATAATAAGGGCTTTCGGTCTTGATCAACCTCTCTGGCTTCAGTTTGTTGATTACATGAAAAACGTATTCACTTTAAACCTGGGGATCTCTTTTTCTTATTATCCGACCCCGGTGTGGAATATTATCGCAGAGAGATTGCCAAGGACCGTTTTGCTCTTTACGGTGGCTACACTGATAGCCTTTTTTGTGGGTTTTGCCTCGGGAAAATCTCTTGCGTGGAACCGCGGAAAGACGACAGAATACGTTTCAACCATTGTTGGAATAATAACTTACACGATCTTTACCCCTCTTTTGATATTCGTCATGATATGGTTCTTTGGTTCTTTTTTGGGTATCTTCCCTCTCAACCAGTTCCTTAATCCGGATCTGTGGATTCATACCCACCTGAACGCGCAGGTCATCTTTTTGTACATACTTTTGACTATGCTGATAATAGGGATAGTGATGCTTGTTTCGTATCTTATGGCTTTGAGATTTTCCCACAGGATTAGGACACGCAGGCTGATCTTTTATCTCTCGACGATCATAGCCGTTGTATTTTCTCTCTTTTTCTGGTGGATAAGCCCCGTAGGAATATATGCGGCCGATATTCTCTGGCACATGGTTCTTCCGGTCATGACGGTAACTATAATCTCTTACGCCGGAAATATGCTTGTCATGAGAGATTCGATGCTTGAGACTATAAAGGAAGATTTCATAACAACGGCGCGTGCTAAAGGCTTGCCAGACAAAGTTGTGCGTGACAAACACGCGGCAAGGACCGCAATGCTTCCGGTTGTTACAAATTTCGTTCTATCACTTGGCTTTGTGGTCAGCGGTGGCGTCATAACGGAAAGTCTCTTTTCCTGGCCGGGAATGGGCATGACCTTGCTCGATTCGACACTTGCCAAGGACTATCCGCTTGCGGCCGGAGCGCTTATCTTTACCGGTATATTCGTGCTCTTTGCGCATTTGGCCATAGACATAATATATGCTTTCCTTGATCCGAGAATAAGGTATTGAGGTGATAAATATGACAGACAGTACAAATACAACTGTTGAAACAACTGAAGCGAAGTTGGAATCTCCAATTTCAATAAGAATGAAGTTGATGTGGAGATCTTTCAAAGAAAACTGGAAGATCTTCTCTCAATCCAAAATAGGAATGATAGGCCTTTACATAGTGATAATCTTTGCCGTGGCAGGCTTTATAGTATATCCTATACTTGCGGATACAGTCTGGAAAACAACAAGTCTTAACGCCATGGTTTCTTACAATCCGGTAACCGGTTACGATTTCTTGCAGAATAACCCTGCCCCTCCATCGTGGGCACATCTTCTCGGTACCGATCCGCTCGGAAGAGACATACTTGCGCAATTGCTTTACTCGACGCCGAGGGAGTTCATGCTTGGAATCGTTGCCGCTCTTATAACCGTTATAATAGGAACTCTGATAGGCACTATCGCGGCATATTTTGGCGGCGCTCTCGATACATTTTTTATGAGGGTTGCAGACATAGTGCTTTTGTTTCCATTTATACCATTTTTGATAGTCATAAGCGGGATGATGCAGGTGGATTTGCTCACGCTTGCCCTTATAATAGGATTGCTTTCGGGCTTTGGAGGCATAACGATAGTGCTAAGATCTCAAGCGTTAATTGTAAAATCAAGGCCCTTCATAGAGTCTGCAAAGGTGTCGGGTGCAAGCGATTCTTACATAATAGTCAACCACATAATTCCAAATGTCATGCCGCTATCCTTTCTTTACATGATGTTTAACGTCACAGGTGCGATCTTTTCTGAGGCCGTACTTTCATTCTTTGGGCTTTTGAACATAAAGATGTCTTGGGGCCTTATGATATACACGGCCGATACGGCCGGCTACATAATAGGAAGCAATATCTGGAATTACTGGTGGTTATGGCTGCCTGCCGGTGCTTCCATAACCTTGCTGTGCGGCGCTTTCTATTTCATAGGACGCGGACTTGACGAAGTTGTCAATCCAAGGTTAAGGAAGAGGTGAGACGATGAAGGCCGTACTTGAGGTTAAAAATTTGAAAATGTATTACGATACGCAGGCCGGTCAGGTTAAAGCCGCCGATAATATATCCTTTTCTCTGTACGAGGGTGAGTCGATGGGTCTTGTGGGTGAGTCTGGATGCGGCAAAACTTCAGTTTCGATGTCTATAATGCGCCTGCTTCCCGAAAATGCAAGGATAATTTCTGGCAATATCTTTTTTGGAGGAAAGGACATAGTAAAGATTTCAAATGAAGATATGAACAAAGTAAGATGGGCGGGAATTTCGATGATCTTTCAGGCCGCGATGAACTCGCTCAACCCGGTCTACAGGGTTGGAGATCAGATAATAGAGGCAATCACGACTCACGAGCCTAACGTTACATTCGAGGAGGCCCGCCAAAGGGTTGCGAGCCTTTACAAACTCGTAGGTCTCGATCCCGAAAGAATGGACAATTATCCTCACGAATATTCAGGCGGAATGAAACAGAGAGCCGTCATAGCGATGAGTCTCGCGTGCAATCCCAAACTCATAATCGCGGATGAACCAACGACGGCACTTGATGTCATAGTGCAGGATACGATTTTGAGAGAACTTGAAAAGATTCAGAAAAAATTGAATATGTCCATGATATACATTTCTCACGATATCGCCGTGATCGCCGAGGTCGCTTCTAAAATAGCGATAATGTACGCAGGAAAAATAGTAGAAATGTCAGATTCCATAACGATCTTCAAAAGACCGGCCCATCCCTACACTGTGGGATTGATGTCCTCTTTCCCTTCAATAAGGGGACCAAAGAAAGAACTCGTTACGATTCCCGGAGAGCCACCCAACTTACTTAATGCTCCAGATCATTGCAGATTTGCGCCAAGATGTCCTTTTGCGACCGACGAATGCTGGAAAAAAGAACCATCGTACGAAGAGATAGAGAATAATCACTTCGTTGCGTGCTTCCATCCACAGAATCTAAAAAAGCAGGTGAGGAATAATGTCGGGTGAGATCGTTTTGAAAGTTGAAAATCTCAGCAAATTTTTTCCGATGAAAAAGAGCGTCTTTTCACGTGCAAAACATTTTCTTCACGCCGTTGATAACCTCAATTTTCAAATAGAAAAAGGTAAGGTACTTTCCTTAGTTGGAGAATCCGGCTGTGGAAAGACGACAACAGGTAAAACAATCTTAAAACTTTACGAGCCCACCGGAGGAAAGATAACCTTCCTTGGAAAAGATGTCACTCATCTTCACGAGGCAGAGGATAAAAGATGGTTTCACAGTAAAACGCAAATGATCTTTCAAGATCCCTTTGAATCGCTAAACCCTCGAAAGACCATATTCGACATAGTTGCCGAACCAATGAATATCCAGAATTTTGGGACTCTCAAAAAGCGTGAACTGATGGTCATGGATATACTCAAAAGGGTGGGAATTTCTCCTCCTGACGCGTTTTTGTGGAGGTATCCGCACGAATTGAGCGGTGGTCAGAGACAGAGGGTTGCGATAGCGAGAGCACTCGTGATGAAGCCAGAATTCGTCGTCGCCGATGAACCAACATCCATGCTTGACGTGTCGATAAGAACTCAGGTCATGAAGTTGATGATGGAACTCATCAAGGAGATGAACATGAGTTTTCTTTACATAACCCATGATCTCGCCGTTGCAAGGTATATGGCCGATGAGATAAGCGTTATGTATCTCGGAAGGATGGTCGAATACGCAGATTCCGAAGAGTTGATAAACAATCCCCTTCATCCTTACACAAAGGCCTTGATATCTGCCGTGCCAGTGCCAGATCCAGAATTCAAAAGAAAATCCGTCGAGATAAAGGGCGGAATAGGAAAACCGATAGATCCTCTTCCGAGGTGCAGATTTTACGATAGATGTCCCTTTGCGATGGAAATATGCAATCAGAAAGAGCCAGAACTCGTTGATGTGGGTCAAAATCACAAAGTTGCATGCTTTCTTTACAAGAAAGACGGTGATACAGTTGCTTGACTGGAAAAGATTTTTGCCATTCGGTCTTTTGTTAGTTTTGCTCTTTGTAAACCTCGCGATCTCAATCGCGAGGTTTAACTCTTACACGACATTTATGGGAGATTTCAAAGCCGAACTTTACTCGACATCGATTACAAAATCGGCCTCGGAAACAAGAATAACATTTGAGATAGTTGGAAATTCTGGATTTACCGCAAAAAACGCTTATTTTTCTGAGGCTTCCTGCGTTTTAAGCGCAAATGGAAAGTCTCTCGGCGTCTTTCAATTTCCTTCAGATGGAATACTTGGAGTTTTTGACGGCAAGAGACTCGTTGCAACGGCAACTTTCAACTTTCCAAATGATGAGTTATCTTCAAAATTAAATTACACCATGTACCTTGTAACGCATTTTTTGACTGGGAATCATGACACGAGAGGTACAATGGTTTTTGAGGGAGTCGTCAAGGAGATGAAAAAATGAAGATAAGATTCGTTGTTTGGAGTTTAATGGACGCTTTGGCCTTTTTGATGGCCCAGATGTCTTTGCTTTTTTTGCCTTTTTCTGAATTTCCCGGCTGGCTTGTTTACGTTCTTATGCTTGTTCTCGGAATTCTTGTAGTTTTAACGGTAAGAGACATAAAGATTGGTATATTCGTAACGCTTTCGGGAACTTTGATAGCGATGATACTTTATTTCTGGCTCAGTTTCTTTATCTTGCAGATCTTTGGATCTTTTAACGAGGTTATAGCATCGAATCTCAGCCTGAGCACCGGTATCGTGAATACCATCTTTCTTTACATGTTCTGCCTTTTTGGAAATATCCTCGCCATGATCTTTTTGGGATTCATTTCTTAAAATTAAGGGCGACGCCGTCGCCCTTAATCTTTTCTCATCGAATCGATAAGATTTGAAAGTTTTTTAAGATCGACATTTCTTTTGTAAAGAGGGGTTTTATCCTCTTCGTAGGCCATGTTGTTTTCTTCGAATGTTTTTCTTTCCTCAACGTAGAAGATGCCGAGTGGCAATTTGTCCTCTTCGAGAGCGCGCTTGAAGGCCTCCACTTTGTTGTGTGGATCGTATGAATCTTCGAGATAATACGTGTTATCTTTGAACCACTGATAGGTGTTTAACTTGTTGAACGTAACACATGGCTGAAATAAATCAACCAGTGAGAATCCTTTGTGCTGGATCGCGGCCTTCAAGATCTTTACAGTGCCGGGTATGTCCGTTATGGATGCCCTTGCGACAAATGATGCACCGTTGGCTATCGCCACGGCAATTGGGTTGAAAGGCTTAAGTATTACTCCCTCAACTTGAACGGGAGTTTTGAAACCTTCTCTGCTTGTTGGAGAGGCCTGGCCTTTTGTAAGACCATACACCATGTTATCATGGACTATGACCGTTATGTCCGGATTCCTTCTCATCGCGTGAAGGAAATGGTTCCCTCCCTCTCCGTATATATCCCCATCGCCACTTTCTGCTATGACTACGAGATCGGGGTTCGTTATTTTAATGGCCGTTGCAGGTGGAATTGCCCTTCCGTGAAGGCCGTTGAAAAAATTCGATTTCATGTAATGTGGAAGTTTTGCAGCCTGTCCTATTCCAGACACTATGACGAATCTTTCGGGCGGAATCTCAAGTTCTGCCATCGTTTGTTTGACGGCATTCAATATTCCATAATCTCCGCATCCCGGACACCAAGCGATGTCGATAGGTCCCATATCGAATATTTTTTTATCCACAAAGATCACCTGCCTTCTTTTAATCTCGAAATGAGTTCTTCGACTGAAAATGGCATTCCATTGTATTTGAGGATCTTTTTATCAAAATCAATTCCCGTTTCTAATTTTAAAAGTTGTCCGAATTGAGATGTGGCGTTATTTTCAATTATTATTCTTTTCTTGGCAGATTGGAGATACTTCTTCGCATCCGGATGGATCGGATAGACCTGTTTGAAATAAAGGAAGGCCATCTTTTTGTCTCCCACATTTTCCACCGCTTCCCTTATCATGGGATAGGTAGATCCCCATCCGACAACGAGAGTTTGGTAATCCTTCGGACCTATAAACTCTGGAGGGATTATCTCTGCCCTTATCGCGTCGAATTTTTTAAGTCTTTTTTCAACCATTTTTACCCTTATGTCGAGATCCTCCGTTATATGTCCACTCTCATCATGCTCGTCGCTGTCCACGTCTACAAGTCCTTCTCCTCCCGGAATTCCGCGCGGAGATATGCCATTTTCAACGAGTTGATACCTTTTGTAATCTTTGGTCGTTTCAACGATGAACTTTTGAGGCTGTACCTTTGGAACTTCTAAATTTGAAATGTTGTAGTAAGAATCTACGAGGTACTGATCGCTTAAGATTATAACTGGTACCTGAAATTTGTCCGCAAAGTAGAATGCTTTCTGCGTCAGATAAAAGGCGTCCTCGAGTGTCCCGGGCGCAAGAAGAATTTTGGGAAATTCTCCATGACCGGAATAAAGTGCAAAAAGTAAATCTCCCTGTTCCGTTCTCGTCGGAAGGCCGGTCGCAGGTGCAGGTCTCTGTCCGAGATTGACGACGAGAGGACTTTCTATCATGCCGGCAAGGCTCATTCCCTCGACCATGAGCGCAAATCCTCCACCTGCCGTCGTTACCATTGCACGAGATCCGGCATACCATGCACCAATGGCCATGTTGACCGCGCTTATTTCGTCTTCTGCCTGTTCTGCGACGATGCCGAATTCCTTGGCGTGCTCTGCAAGAAAGGTCAAAATACCCGTTGATGGCGTCATTGGGTAAGAGGATATGAAATTGCATCCTCCGGCTATCGCTCCCAGACCTATTGCGCTCGCACCATCGATCAACAGATCATCTTTGACATTTGGATCTTTCTTTATTTCTACCTTTATCTTGCCTTCCTTTACAAGTCCCTCTCCTATTTCAAAACCTCTCTTTGCCGCTTGAATATTTTTGTCAACTACATCCTTTCCCTTTCTTGAAAAGAATTCCTCAAGGTATTTCTCGAGGGTTTTGAAATCAACACCAATTATGGCAGAAAGAGTCCCTACGGCAACGGTATTTGAGAATATCCTGTCTCCTATTTCTGTTGCGATCTTTGTAAATGGGACTTCTATGAATTTGTAACCGTCATCGACATTAGA
This sequence comes from Athalassotoga saccharophila, assembly GCF_009936215.1. GTDB lineage: Bacteria > Thermotogota > Thermotogae > Mesoaciditogales > Mesoaciditogaceae > Athalassotoga > Athalassotoga saccharophila. Next base: position 925,968 of record NZ_AP019551.1, read on the forward strand.
TGCCTCACCGAGTATTACGGTGTGATCATCCACTCTATCCTTAAGGTGATTAACAGCGCCTTTTTTAAGAGTTACAAGGATATCTATCCTATTCACGAAAGCCTTTACATTTTTTGAAGAAACCCTTATTTCTGTTGAATTGAATCCACCTCTGACTCTCGACATGTATTCTTTTGTCGCGTAAACATTGAATCCATCGAATTTCAACACTCTCGTCAAAAACCTTTCGACAGTTTGTATTCCCTGCCCCGCTTCCCCGCAAAGCACAACGGAAAGATCGTCTTTCATTTTATTGCCTCCTTTCTCTAACTTCCCAAGAAATTTCTTACGACATTTTCATCTCTCAAAACATTTTCTGGCAAACCGTGAGAAAGTATTTTGCCTTTGTGAATAACGTAAAGTTCATCTACGATTTCAACGATCCTTTCTACCGAGTGATCGGTTATTATTATTCCAAGGCCATTTTCCTTCAACTCGAGTACGATCTTTTGTATTTCCTTGACCGTCATCGGATCGATCCCGCCGAAAGGTTCATCGAGAAGCACAAAAGATGGAGACAAAGTCATCATCCTTGCTATTTCAAGTCTTCTCTTTTCTCCCCCGGAGAGAGAATCTGCCCTTTGCTTTGACATAGAAATAAGTCCAAAACGTGTCAGGAGATATTTTATTTTTAGTTCGATTTCCTTTTTTGAATGGTCGAAATTTTCAAGTACAAGCCTTAAATTGTCTTCGACGGAAAGGCCGGCAAAGATCGATGGTTCCTGGGCAAGATAGGTTATACCATTTCTTGCCCTGAGATAAACTGGCATATCCGTTATTTCAACAGAATCTTTGAATATGTGGCCCGAATCGGGTATTGTAAGTCCGAGTATCATGTTGAAAACAGTTGTCTTTCCGGCTCCGTTGGGTCCGAGGATTCCCACAACCTGACCGCTATCTATCGAAAGGGAAACATCATCGACGGCTAATTTTCTACCGAATTTCTTCCTTAATTTATAACACAGAAGTTTACTCATCCTTTCACCTCTTAAAATGAAGGACCCAAAGTTATGGTAATGTTTTTTATCTTGCTTATCGGCGTGTTGGGCGGAGGAGTCTGACTTACGACTATACCATTTCCGCTGAAAGATATTTTCGATGCCGGAATGGATATTTCGCGGAGAAGGTAAAGACTTTCGTTAAGCGTAAGGCCTTTCAAATTAGGCATCGAAAAAGAAGAGAAAAGGTGGTTCTGATCATTTTCAAGATATCCCATCTTTATTATGTATTCACCTATGTCGTGAAAGACCGGAGCCGCAACGTCTTCTCCATAGTAGAGACCTTTCGAAGGCTGGTCAACCATGACAAGGATCGAGTATTGCGGATCGTCTGCCGGAAAGAAGCCGTAAAAGATAGAAAAATATGGTCCCTTCGTGGAGACCTTCCCATTGACAGATTTTTCAGCAGTTCCCGTTTTACCGCCAACAAGTATACCGGGAAGTTGCGCTGGAATCCCAGTTCCCTTCTCTACAACGTCTACCATGAAACTCCTTACTATTTGGGTAACTTCTGAATTGAAAATTTGAGTCGCTTGGGGGGTGTATACCGCGACAATGCTACCTGAAGGAGTTATTATTTCTTTCATAACGTGTGGCTTTACAAGATATCCACCGTTTACCACCGCGTTAAGGGCCGTTAAAAGTTGGACGCCGGTAACCGCTATACTCTGGCCTATCGCCATTTCCTGTCCACCTATTCCATACCATTCAGACGGAGGCGTTAGAAAACCATCAACCTCTCCGGGCAGATCTATTCCCGTTTTACGGCCAAAGCCAAATCTCAAAAACCAGTTGTAGTAATTGGTATCACCCACAGTTCTTATGAAATCCGTTGCTATCTTCATCTCGGCGACGTCTGAAGAATACACCAAAGCCTCCCTTAAATCGATTGGCCAGGGATGAACTTCTGCGTCTTTTATGACAAGCGGTATATTTGGGTTTGGGATATAATAAGGGCCTGTAAAGGTTGAATTGACGTTGACGATACCTTCCTGCAATGCCGCACAAAAGATAAGTGGCTTTATGGAAGATCCCGGCTCAAAGACATTCATGACCGGAGCATTCCATCCCCAGGTCGTTGCCATAGCGATTATGGCACCGGTTTTTGGATTGGAGACGATGACCTCACCACCGCTTGCGGCATTCGTCTTGACCGCGTACTCTATCGCCTGCTTTGCAAAGGCCTGTATGGATGGATCTATCGTCGTTACCACCGTATCGCCCCCAACGGGCTGGACGAGTTTCTTTATTCCGGAAGTCAAGGCGTAAGGTCCGAGTGCATTGTAGACGAGTTCACCATTTTTGACGGGTTTAACGTAATTATCGTATTCGCCCTGAATGGCCCTCGCTATTATCTCGAGAGATGTGGCAACTCTTGTTTGGACATAAACACGTTGAATGTTCAAAAAACTCTTAAGATCGGATGGAAGGTTGTTTACCATTTGCTCATTCACAAGTCCTATCTCAATTCCACCCTTACCTGCCTTTAGAATAGAAGAAATCGTTTTTGAATTTGGATCTTTTCCAAAATAATCGAGTACCTGTATGACTCTATCGGGATATTTCCATCCTTCTATAGAAGAAAGCGTCTTCGCATAACCAACATCTATGTAAACATCGTAAGAGAGGTTATTTTGCAGGATAGGCTGATCATTCACTCCAACGATATTTCCGTACGGTGCGGGAAGGGTAAGAGAGGCGGGTGGAATGTAAACTCTTTGAAAATTAGCGACAACAACTATGCCTCTTACGATGTAAAAAAGAAAGGCAGAAAATAAAATTATGAGAACAAAACGTATTTTCCAGTCATTCATCTTTTATTGACCAGCAAGTTGTGCAGCCTGTTTTGCATCTCCTTTTATGGCTGGATTTGCTCCTCTTACGAAGAAGATCTGATTTCCTTCTTTAAAAGTTACGGCACTCGGGAATTTTTCCTGAAGATAGACGTTCATCTCGCTTTGCTGGTTTAAGATTTGGGATTTCATGACATTTATTTCATACGTCATGTTAGTTATCTGTGAATTGTATTTCACAGTTTGGATGTTCAAAAGCAACGGAACAGAAAGCACTGCAAAAACACCTATTCCTATTGCCAGAGAACGTATTACTCCTATTCCTTCAACCTTTGTTTCGACCTGTGTGCCTTCCTGAACTACAACATGACGTACTCTTACATCTTCCACAAATCTCACGTCCTTTCACCAATTCTTAACTTTGCACTTCTCGATCTTGGATTCATTTTGATCTCGTCATAATCAGGAACAATTGGCTTTTTCGTGATAATCACAAAACCCTCTTTTAGACCATACTTCACGATGCGATCTTCAAGAGAATGAAAAGAAATAACACCTATTCTTCCACCCTTTTTGAGTCTCTTCTTCGATATTTCTATGAGTTTAGAAAGATTTTCAAGTTCCTCATTTACCTCTATCCTTATTGCCTGAAAAACTCGCGTTACTATCTTTTTCCAGTCCTTTTTGGCATAGGATGGAAGAGAAGAAAAAATCGCCTCAACCAACTCGTTCGTACTTTTTATCGGTCTCTTTTCAATTATACTACTTACAATTCTTCTTGCAAAGCGTTCCTCAGAATAATCACGTATCACCTTCTCCAATTTTTCGGCCTCATAACCATTCACAACGTCGTAAGCGCTCTTTGTGTTCAGGCCCATTTGCATATCGAGAGGTCCGCTTTTTTTGAAAGAAAATCCTCTATCTTCCGAATCTATTTGAAATGAAGAAAGACCAAGGTCTGCGAAAATGCCATCGACTTTTTCTACATCAAGGTCATCGAGTAATTCATCGAGATCGGAAAAGTTTCTCTGAAATAATCTTACCCTCTGACCAAATTTAGAGAGTCTGTCTTTTGCCACCTCTAAAGCCACGGGATCTCTGTCCATACCTATTAACGAAATCTTTTCATATTTTTCAAGCAAACCCTCACTGTGGCCGCCACCACCGACCGTACAATCGACGAAGATCCCGCCGTTTTTTAGATTTTCAAAACCTTCTACGACCTCTTTTAAAAGTACACTTGTGTGTTGTCCCAAATTATATCACTTTTAAAACATTTCTCCAACACCAAAGGAAATTCCAGAATATTGGAGATTCCCATTTACGACCTTGTACGGGAAATCGAATCTTAGAACGCCTAAATACGGTATTTCAAAATTTATTCCGACTCCTATCGAATTCATGAATTGATTGTTTATCATTCCGTACGTCATGAGTTGGTCTCCAGCGCCTCCAAAATCGTAAAAAGCGGTGAGCATTATCGGTACATCCTGAGAATTCACAACATATCTCAACTCTAAGTTGGAAACGAATTCCTGAAGTCCGCCTTCCTGACTCCATCCGCGCACAGTTGTTGGCCCTCCGACGTAAAAGTCCTGACCGTATCCGTCTCCAATGAGTATGCGGCCCGCGATTGCGAAATTGTTGAAGATGGGAAGGTAACCAGAGAGGCTTAAATATCCCTGAAGGTAATTTTCCTGTCCACCAAAGCCTGCGTATGAAATATTCCCTCCCAATTTTATTCCCTGCGTTGTTAGAAGCACATTATTTACATTCGTGTAGTTGTAAGAGAGAGATACCGACCTACATGTACCGCTTGCGGCGCCCATCAAAGAGGCGGAAATCGGCGTTGAACCCTGACTTTTGTTGAAAAAGTAAAAGTTTCCGCCTATATTGTAAGAGGTGTAGACATCCGGCTGGTACCCAACGCTTGCGGATATTCCGTATTCGGTCTCGTTGTAATATAGGGTCTGACCATTTTCCAAGACAAAAGGCTGGAGCGTGTTGTAGTATATGCTCGATGTGAAGTTCATAGGTAAATTCAGAGGAAAGATAATCCCGTAAGTCACATTTGCCGTCGGATTCACCCCGAGTGTAACCTGACCGGACAGCGTGTCTCCTATGCCGTTAAGGTTCACGATACTTATATTTCCACTTCCAGTTATTCCACTGTACCATGGCTGGCCCTGTCCGGGCTGGCTTACAGACAGGGAGGCACCTATTTGCCTCGGCTTATCGTTTTCGACAACCTGCACGACTATGTTGACGATCGTCGAATCGGTCGATGGAAGCGTTGGCACTATGGATACGTTTGAGAAGAATTGAGTGTTCCTAAGATTGTTGTAACTTTGAATTAAACTTTGCGTCGTAAGAGGATCTCCCACTTTGAAGGCGAGTTCGCGCTTTATCAAATAAGTCTTGGTTTTTGTGTTACCGGTTATCTCTATCTGGCCTATGTGTCTTTCGATGATTTTGTATTCCAAAAATCCGCCACTCATGCTTTGAAATTTGTGGTATATGACCTCGGCCGAGGTCAGGAGATAACCATGATTTTGGTAATATTCTCTTATCTTTGCAAGTTGATAAAGTTGAAGGAAATTGTTTGTCGTTGAAGGCGCGGTTATGCCAGCGTACCGGGCTAAATTAGATGGATTTACCTCTGTAACGCCGGTAAAGTAATATCCATCAACGGGCATTCCAGATTGGATCACGTGCGCGAGTTTGGCATTCACGACGAGATCTACGGCCGGAGATTTGAATGAAGAGGCCACATTTGTGGGAGTTGAGAAGTTAAGCGTCGTGTCCATAGAAAAATAACCCATCTGAAAGAGTTTGGCTTGAAAATCCTGAACTGTTGATATTTTAAGGTAAGCATCATTCGGATTTGCAAACAATTTTTGGATTGGGTTCATATTTTCATATTCCTTCATCGTGAAAAGACCTGTGGCCTTGATGATATCCTCGGAAGTAAGGGATCCGTAATCACCGGTTAGTTTTAAGTCCCATACGGCATATTCATTTACCGTTATCTTTAATTTCCCGTCCGGCACTATTATTGAATTTCCGCTTTGAACTATGTTGGTCTGGATACCTATTATGTTGGCAAGGTATCCCGCGCTTGTGTAAAGGTTCATTATGTTTTGAAAGGAATTTTTAAGGCTGACGAGATTTAACACTTCACTTGCTTTGACCGTTATGGCATCTTTTATTTTGTCGATACTCACGAGGTCAGGGCCATTCACACTCACATCTACAGATTTTATGACCGGGTTTTCAACAACGACTATCACAAGACCTGGACCTATCGGTGAATACTCTATCTTTGGCTCTATGTAAGAGAAATATCCCGTTTCGTAGAGTGATTGGAGCGCTTGATAGAGCGCATTGGTGTTGAGAGGCTGTCCGATCTTTACGGCGTTGGACAATTTCGAAGTTATTATAGAGGTCGCAAGACTCGTGTTCCCCTCGATCTTCAAAAATGAGATCGTTTGGACTTGAGAGAATGAAACCATCGTTATGGAAATAATCAGTACCAGCAAAACAAGATATTTCTTCATCTTTTGAACCTCCTACATTTCTTCCGGCGCGCTGACGCCGATGATCGAAAGTGTAACTTCGAGGACATTCTTGACCGCAAAGCAAAGTTTAAGACGATCGCGCGAGATCTCTAAGTTTTCGGGATCGACTATTCTGTGATCCGTGTAATAGGCGTGGAATTTCTCGGAAAGAGAATATGCGTAATTGCACAATTTTTGTGGTTTTTTCTGATCGACCGCATTCAATACAACATCCGAAAATTCGTCTAATTCCCTTACGAGATCTCTTTCTTCTTTTGATATGCTATTTAGCGACGCATCTTCAAAGGCGATCTTTTTTTCCGTTGCGTTTTTCAAAAGGCTCGATATCCTCGCGTGGGCATATTGAACGTAATAGACTGGATTATCCATTTTCTTTGATTTTGCAAGTTCAACATCGAAAACAAGCGTTGTGTCGGGATCCATCATGGCAAAGAAATACCTTGTCGCATCGACACCAACGGCATCTATTAAATCTTCGAGAGTTACGAATTCACCGTGTCTTTTTGACATTCTGACTATTTCCTCGCCGCTTTTTAGAGTTACAAACTGGTGAAGGATCACGTTGAAAAATCCATCTGGTATGCCGAGAGCCTTCGATGCGGCTTCCATTCTCGGAATATACCCGTGGTGATCAGCACCCCATATGTAATAGACCCTGTCAAAACCACGTCTGTACTTGTTAAGCATGTAGGCAATATCGGAAAAGAAGTACGTCGGATCCCCATTTTTTCTTATTATCACCCTGTCTTCTTCCGAAGGCAGTACTTTCGAGACGGCAAACCAAACAGAACCATCTTTTTCGTAGATGTATCCTCTATTCCTTAAAATCTCGAGTGCTTCATTCGTAAGGCCCGACGTGTAAAGTGTCTGTTCACTGAAATAACTATCAAATGGTACGTTCAATTTTGAAAGTGTCTTTTTTATCCATTCAAATATCTTTGCCGTCGAGTATGACGAAAAGAACGATTGGATCTCATCATTCCATACATTCACATATCTGTCTCCGTATTTTTCGGATATCTCTTTTGCTATGTCTATTAAATATGTGGCGACGTAATCGTCCTCTCCAAACTCAAAATGTTTCCCGTAAAGTTCGTTGTACCTTATCCATGTGGAATGACCGAGCATCTTAACCTGACGGCCTGCATCGTTGAAGTAATACTCTCTTACCACTTTGTTTCCGACAGCCTCATTGAGCCTTGAGAGAATATCTCCTATTATCGCCTGACGGCCATGACCGACAGTCAAAGGACCGGTTGGATTCGCGCTCACGAACTCGAATTGAATCTTTTCTGAACTAACCTTTGGAATTTCGACCTTTCTGAAGTACTTTTCAACAACATTCGCGTAAAGAACTGGCGAGAGTTCGAAATTTATAAATCCCGGTCCGGCAACCTCAACCTTTTTGAAGTCGGGATCCTCTTTGAGAGATTCGACAAGTTTCTTCGCTATGGAAAGAGGAGATGTTTTTAGGATCTTCGCGCTTATCATTGCCACATTCGTTGAATAGTCTCCGAAATTCTGAGGTGGTATTTCAATCACGAAATCTGGTGGATTTGTATTGAAAATTTCCGAAAATTCCTTTATGATCTTTTCTTTTATAAGATTTTTAAGGTACAATTAACATCCCACCATTTCTTCATTTAAGATCTGTCTTAAATACATTCCCGTGTAAGATTTAGAAGATTTTGTTATCTCTTCGGGCGTTCCTTGAGCCACTATCTGCCCTCCATTTTCTCCGCCATCTGGCCCAAGGTCTATTATGTAATCGGCATTCTTTATGACATCAAGGTTATGTTCAACGACGACGACTGTATTACCCTTATCGACAAGTTGCTGGAGCACATTGACGAGTTTTTTCACGTCATGAAAATGAAGGCCGGTTGTCGGTTCATCTAAAATGTAGATGGTCTTCCCGGTCGAGATCTTTCTCAATTCAGAGGAAAGTTTGATTCTTTGGGCCTCTCCTCCCGAAAGTGTCGTCGCAGGCTGACCGAGTCTTATATAGCCAAGTCCAACGTCCTGAAGGGCCTTTAGAGGTGCCGTTATCTTTGGAATGTCCGAAAAGAATCTCAAGGCTTCATCGACAGACATTTCAAGAATTTCGCTTATATCCTTTCCTTTGTATTTGACCTCGAGGGTTTCCTTGTTGTATCTCTTTCCGTTGCACACATCGCACTCGACGTAGACATCTGGCATGAAGTTCATCTCAACCTTTATCACTCCCTGACCGGCACACGCCTCGCATCTTCCACCTTTTACGTTGAAACTGAATCTGCCGGGGGTGTATCCTCTTATTCTTGCCTCTTCTGTCAGGGAAAAGATCTCCCTTATGCCATCAAATGCCTTCGTGTAAGTTGCCGGATTGGATCTTGGGGTGCGACCTATCGGGCTTTGATCCACGAGGATGACCTTGTCTATCTTTTCCATTCCTTCTATGGATTCGTAAGATCCATGGGGAAGATGTGTCCTGTATATTTTGTTCATTAAAACGGGATACAAAGTCTCCATAACAAGGGAAGATTTTCCAGATCCCGAAACGCCCGTTATGCATGTAAAGGTACCAAGCGGAATTGAAAGATCAACGGACTTCAAATTGTTATGGGTTATGCCCTTTAACCTCAAGAACTCATTCGAACTTCTTCTCTTCGCTGGAACAGGCACGGTAAGCCTTTTACTGAGATATTTTCCAGTCAGCGTGTCAGACGAAATAAGGCCTTTAACGTCTCCGGCGTAGAGTATATTTCCTCCATTTTCTCCTGCACCGGGTCCTATGTCTACGGCAAAATCGGCAGATTTTATGACCTGTTCGTCATGCTCTACGACGATAACGGTATTGCCGAGTTCTTTGAGATCTTCGAGCATCTTTATAAGCCTGTCTGTGTCTTTTTGGTGGAGTCCTATCGTTGGTTCATCTAAAATGTACAGAACTCCTACAAGGCGCGACCCTAACTGGGTTGCGAGTTTTATCCTTTGAGATTCTCCACCCGAAAGAGTCGATGCGGCTCTCGAAAGTGTAAGGTAATCAAGTCCAACATCTATTAAAAACTTAAGTCTTCTTTTTATTTCAATCAAAATCTCTTTTAGAATCGACTCTTCTTTTTGTGAAAGATCGAGATTGTTGAAGAAATCGTAAGATTCTTTTATGGTCATGTCCGAAATCTCGGCTATATTTTTTCCCCTGAAAGTAACGGCAAGGGCCTCGTCTTTTAGCCTCTTCCCGTGACAAAGAGAGCATGTCTTTTGAACGAGGAAGTTTTTCTCTATCCATTCCTTTATCTCTTCGGAATCGGAGTACCTATACCTGTCCATGAGATGATCTTTTAAACCTTTAAATCCGGGACCACCATCGAGAATAGCCTTTCTTACCTTTGGACTCATCTCTTTTATTTTCTTTTCGGGATCTTCACCCATCTGTTTTATCATCTTTTCGATGATATCTATCACAAAGGCCTTACCACCCTTGTAAGGTATAATTCCACCGTCCCTTATCGTTTTAGACGGATCTATGACGAGATTTTCGTCCACTTCAAGCGTATATCCTATGCCACCGCAGGCGGGACATGCGCCGTAGGGAGAATTGAATGAGAATAATTTCGGGCTTAATTCCGGAAAACTTATTCCACACACGGGGCATGCGAGTTTTTCACTGAAGTACTGGATACTTTTGTCTTCGTAGTCCATTATTTCGACCTTACCGTCGGCCTCTTTGAGCGCTATTTCTACCGACTCCACAAGTCTCTGGTGATTTTCTTTGCTGACTTTTAGCCTGTCAACTATGAGTTTTATGGTGTGTCTGACCTGTTTTTCAACCTTTATCTCTTCTTCGAGAGAGTAATCATTTCCATCGATGTTGACTCTTAAAAAGCCACGTCTTTTGAGATACTCAAAGAGATTTTTGTACTCTCCCTTCTTTTCGGTGATAAGTGGTGCGAGGATGATTATCCTTTTCTCGCCTGTATAATCTTTTTCTATTCTTTCGATGATCTCATCTATGCTTTGCTTTTCAAGTGTCCGCCCGCATTTAACGCAATGTGGTACTCCAACTCTTGAGAATAAAAGCCTAAGGTAATCATTTATCTCCGTTACAGTTCCAACTGTCGATCTCGGATTGTGTGAGACTGTCTTTTGATCTATCGCTATGACGGGCGATAACCCGTCTATTTCGTCAACATCGGGATGTTTTAACTCGCCGAGAAATTGCCTTGCATAATTCGAAAGAGATTCGAGATACCTTCTCTGTCCTTCGGCGTGGAGTGTATCAAAGGCAAGAGAAGATTTGCCAGATCCCGAAGGTCCAGTGAAAACAACAAGGGCATTTCTCGGTATCTCTACATTCACATTTTTAAGGTTATGAACGCGTGCGCCTTTAATTCTTATGAATTGCTCCAGAATCTTTCACCTCTTCTATTATTTCCTTTGCCTCTTTCATTATTTCCTCAACTCTCTTTTCATCTTTTCCTTCGACCATGATCCTTATCAAAGGTTCTGTCCCAGAAGGTCTTAAAACGACCCTTACATTTTTCTCTTTTTTTACCCTGTCCATGAAATCTTTTACCTTTTCATCTTCCATTACGCTCAATTTGTCCCTTACATCGATATTTTGTAGTATCTGATGGTATCTACCTATTTTGGATACGAATTGTGCCGGATCGACGTTCAACTTTTTTGATGCTCTAAAAGTTTCAAGTGCTGTAACAAGTCCATCTCCCGTGCTTTCGAGATCCAAAAAGATCACATGACCGGATTGTTCTCCACCCAGACGCGAGTCGGTCTCCAACATCTTCTCGAGAACGTATCTGTCTCCAACTGGCGTCCTTAAAAACTTTATCCCATTTTTGGATAGGAATTCCTCTATAGAAAGGTTTGTCATGATCGTGCCTATGACTGTATCTCCATTTAGTCTTCCTTCATCTTTCATGCTTAACGCGTTAAGAACCATTATGTCATCTCCATCGATAATGCGACCATCCCTGCTTACTATCATGCATCTGTCCGCATCGCCATCGTTGACTATGCCGTATCTGGCCGACGTTGTCAAGATAGCCTCTTTCATGAAGTCAAGGTAAAGGGCCCCACATTTTTCATTTATATTCATTCCGTCCGGCTTATCGTTGAAAATGAAGGATTTTATCCCAATTTCGCGCGCGACAACCGGTACAGTCGATATAGCGGCACCATTTGCGAGATCAAAGGCAAGCGTTTCTCCTCTAAGATCTGCGTATCTTTTGACTATCCATTCTATGTATTCGGAGATCATATCGTGGTTGACAATTCTTCCGACTGAATGACCGTATGAAACTTTATCGAGAGATTCTTCGATTTCTTCTTCGATGCTGTCAGGCAATTTGTAACCATTCGAAAAGATCTTTATGCCGTTGTGCTGCCACGGATTATGGCTGGCGCTGACCATAAAACCAACCGTTTCTTCCCTTCTTGTGAGCCACGCGAGTGTAGGGGTGGGCATGACACCGCACAATGTAACGTTTAGGCCCATAGACAAAAGACCGGAAGTTAAAGCACTCTCGATCATCTCGCCCGAGATGCGTGTGTCTCTCGCTATCAATATTTCTTTGAACTTATGGTTGTGAGAGATCAACACGTGGGAGGCGGCCCTACCTATTTTAAAGGCCAGTTCGGCAGTCAATTCTTCATTCACTATGCCCCTTACGCCGTCTGTGCCAAAATATTTCTTCATTCCTCTATCTCCATTCCACTTTTGTCGAAGTTTTCAGGCTTTATAAGAGGAAAGGCTATAACATCTTTTATCGTTGCCGCATTCGTCGCAAACATGACGAGTCTATCTATGCCTATTCCAAGACCCCCCGTCGGTGGCATGCCGTACTCTATGGCCCTCAAGAAATCGAAATCCATCATTTGCGCTTCTTTGTCTCCAGAATTTCTCAAAGCGGCCTGCGCCTCAAACCTTTCCCTTTGATCGACCGGATCGTTAAGTTCGCTGAACGCGTTTGCAAGTTCATTTCCGAGCACTATGACCTCAAATCTTTCTGTTACACGCGGATCTTCTCTGTGTCTCTTTGCGAGAGGTGAGATTTCAACTGGATGCTCAAGGAGAAATGTTGGATTCGTTATCGTATCCTCGACAAGGTCCCATAACTTTTCTATGTAATGGCCTCTTTCCATTATTTCCGGAAGCGCGTCGTGATCTTTAAGAATTTTGATCATCTTGTCATCCGGATCTTCCAATATATCAACACCGAGATGATCTTTTATGTAATCTCTCATCTTCACTCGCTTCCACGGTCTTGAGAAATCGACTGGCTTTCCCTGATATTCTATCTTTGTAGTTCCATTGACCTTTTCAATGACGTAAGAAACAAGGCGTTCTGTCAGATCCATCATGTAATTGTAATCCACGTAAGCGCGGTAACATTCTATCATCGTGAATTCCGGATTGTGTTTGTAATCTATGCCTTCATTTCTAAAGCATTTACCTATTTCGTAGACTGCGTCAAATCCACCAACTATGTATCTTTTGAGATACAACTCGTGCGCGATCTTCAAGTACATGTCTATATCTAAGGCGTTCAAATGCGTTATGAATGGTCTTGCCGTGGCTCCTCCCGTTACAAATTGAAGGATAGGGGTTTCGACCTCTATAAATCCTTCATCATTCATGAATTCTCTTATCATTCTTATTATTTCATATCTCGATTTAAATCTGTTGAAAGATTCCCTGTTCACCGTCATATCTACATACCTTTGTCTGTAGATCTTTTCTTTGTCTGTAAGGCCATGCCATTTTTCGGGAAGAGTCCTTATTGCCTTTGAAAGCAATTGATAATCTGCGGCAAAGACGGTTAATTCACCGGTATGAGATCTGAATGGAAAGCCTTTTATCCCAACAAAATCCCCAACCTTGATATGATCTTTGAAGAATTCGAACTTGTCCGTCCCCACTGAAACATTCAGGTATCCCTGAATCTGACCGGTTGAATCTTGCACGACGAAAAAGATCGACTTTCCTTGATATCTTACGGCCATTACGCGCCCAGCAATGGAAAGAGAGGCACTCTCGTCCTTTTGACCATTTGTAAGGTTGTTGAATCTTTCTCTTATTTGTGAGATCTTATCCTTTACGTCAAAGGCGTAAGGATAGGGATTTACACCGAGTTTCCTTATTTCTTCAATTTCTTTTATTTTGTTGGATCTTATCTCGTCCATTCAGATCTCTCCTTATCGAATTATTTCTGCTCTACGTCCAAAATAAGGTATCTTTTTATACCACTTGGAGCCTTTACACGGATGGTGTCTCCGACTTTTTTCTTGTTTACAGCCTCTCCGAGCGGCGAGTCGATGGAAATTTTATTTTTGAAGATATCCGCTTCCTGAGCAGTTACGAGCATCATTGTCATTTCTTTGTTTGTGCTCAGGTCTTTTAATTTAACGTAATTTCCTATGTTCACCTCGTGGGTATTTTTGCTGTTCTCAATTATAACGGCATTTGCAAGAATCTCTTCGATCTCGCTAATTCTGCTGTTGATCTTTCCCTGCTCATTTTTTGCTTCATCGTATTCGCTATTTTCACTCAAATCTCCGAATTCTCTTGCTTCTTTTATCTTTTTGGCAACTTCATTCATTAACTTTTCTTTTAACTCGGCCAGTTCTTCTTTCAAAGACTGGTATCCTTCTTTTGTCAACTGAATTTTTGCCATAAAAGACCTCCTTTATTCAACCGATATAAGGTAATAGTAATAAGGCTGACCACCATAGTAAAGTTCTATGTCAACAGACGGATATCGTATCTGACACTCTTTGAAGAAGACATTCGCCTCATCTTCACTTACATCCTTACCGTAAAAGATGGTTATCACCTCGGCATTCTCCACTCCAGCCTTTTCAAGGGCAGAGAATATCGCATCATCCATGAGATCGGCAGAGGCCACTATCTTTCCGTCGATCAAACTTATGTACTGATCTTTTTTTACTTCTAAATTCTTAAACTGGGTATCCCTGACGGCCCGCGTGATCTCTATCGATTTGACAGAGGCTATGGCTTCTTGGAAGTTCTTTTCATTCTCTAAGACTCCCTGCTGCGAATTGAATGCAAAGAGGGCTGCAAGGCCTTGTTGAATTGTAGCGGTATTGACAACTATTACCTTTTTCCCATTTGTCATCTCTTTTACAGAATTTGCGGACATTATTATGTTTGGATTGTTTGGAAAAACGAAGACAAATTTTGCATTTATACTGTCGACGGCTTCCTTTATCTGGGCCGTAGTTGGGTTTGAAGATTGTCCGCCATTTAAAACGACATCTACGCCGAGACTTTTAAAGATGGATTCAAAACCTGGCCCATCCGCTATGACTATGATTCCATATTCTTTTGGCTCATTTGAAACTTTGCCTTCTTCTGCGCTTATTATCTGGTGGTGCTGGGTCTTCATGTTGTCTATCTTCGATTTGTAAAGTTCACCGTATTCAAGCGCCTTGTCTATGGCAACACCGGGAGTATTCGTGTGAACGTGTAATTTGAGAAGTCCAGAAGAGTTGACGAGAATGAGAGAATCGCCTATCGTGTTGTAGAATTTTCTCAATTCGTCGATGTCAACGTCTTTCGTTGTCTTAACCATTACTTCGGTACAATAAAGGTATTTAAGGTCTTCTTGGGCTATCTTTACTATTTCTCCAGTCGTGATACTTTCAACATTTAGATCTACCTTCGTTTCTCCATTCAAAACCCTGTAAAATCCCTCCATTATGTAAGAAAAACCTTTTGCACCGGCATCCACAACTCCGGCATCGCGAAGTTTCTTCAAATATTTGGGAGTTTCATTTACAACCTCTGTAGATCTCTTCCAAAGTCTTTCCATGAACTCGGTCATGTCTTCGGTAATGTACTTGTCTGCTTCTGTCGATAAAATCCTTATGACTGTGAGCATCGTACCTTCAACCGGTTTCATAACGGCACTGTAAGAAACCTCTCTTGCACTTTTGAGTGCCTGAGCAAAATCCTCTGCTTTTAATATTTTTTTGCCCTTTGTTCCCTGCCTGAAACCTCTGAAGATTTGAGAAAGGATTACACCCGAATTTCCCCTTGCCCCAAGCAATGTACCGCTCTCTATTGCCTCGAGCACACTCTGAAGATCCATCTTCCCATCAAGGGCATCCAAATTCTTACTTGCCTCAAGCATCGCCGAGGCCATATTCGATCCTGTATCTCCGTCTGGAACAGGAAAGACATTCAAGGCATTTAATTCTTCTATGTGAGAAAGAAGCACTTCGGTGCCTTTTTTAAAACATATAGCCATTATTTTCCCGTCTATTGTTTTCATGATAGATTATTCTACGTACGTCCTTTCATTAGAAATTTATGTCTACAATATGAATATTGACCTCCGTTGGATTCATCCCAACGTAGAATTTCAAATTGTAAATTATCGCATCCTGAAGGTTCTTACCAACCTGCATGACATTTATACCGTATTCGGCTATGACGTAGACGTCTACTTTGACATTTTTACCATCATCGATCAATTTTATTCCTCTGTCCGTTTCGCTAAACAGGGAGGCAAACTGGGACATCAAAGACGCATTGGAAAGATCTACAATCCCATAACTGTTGATTATCGCCTCGCGTATCAGTTGCTTTATCGCTTGAGAAGATACCTCGATTTCCCCGTATTTTGTAGAAAATTTCATTTCATCCCTCCTGAACTTTGATTTGAAATTCTGCGAGTATTCTGGCTGCCAATTTTTCGGCCGAAAGCCCGCATAAATCGATAAGTTCTGTTCTTGTACCGTGTCCAACAAAATTGTCATCTATTCCAATTACCTCGATTTTCGATCTCAAAAATGGTGCTTTTAGCATTACGGAAGTGCCAAAACCACCCATAACAGATCCCTCTTCTAAAGTCCATACCCTTGGAGTCGATCTTATCTCTTCAAGGGCATACATATCAAGAGGTTTTACACTTCTGCAATTGTAAAGTCCAAGATTTACACCGTGCAAAGCAGCCTTTTCGACGATTTCAACTCCGACTTTGACCATCGATCCAACTGCGAGTATTGTCCCATCACTTCCTTCTTTTATTCTTTCCCACCTAAATGGATCCTCGAGTGGCTTCGCGTAGATTATATCATCTATGGAGGCAATTTCGGTTGCGCGCGGATACCTTAAGGCAACTGGCCCATGAACCCTGCCGACAATGGCTTTAAGGATTGATGAAAGTTCTTCGAGGGAGGAAGGGGCCAAGATTTTCATATTTGGAATTAAATTCATGTAAGATATGTCAAAGACGCCATGGTGTGTTGGCCCATCCTGACCTACTAAACCTGCCCTATCTATCGCAAAGATCACATCGAGATCCTGCAATGCAACGTCGTGAATTATCTGATCGAAGGCCCTTTGAAGGAAGGTCGAATATATTGCCACGACAGGCTTTAGACCTCTTAATGAGATGCCTGCCGCAAAAGTTGTACAAAGTTCTTCAGTTATTCCGAGATCGAAAAATCTGTCCTGATGATTCGACCTAAAGAATGTGAGACCCGTTCCATCTTCCATCGCGGCAGTTATTCCTATTATTCTGTCATCCTCGTCTGCCATCTTGGAAAGCACTCTTCCGAAGACTTCACTGTAGGAGTACCATCCCTTCTTTATATCGATCGAAAGTCCATTTGAAGGATTTATCATCGAAACGCTGTGAAATTTTCTTGGATTGTCTTCGGCGTATTTTATTCCCTTTCCTTTTTGAGTTAGAATGTGAACAACTGCAGGACCTTCGACGGCCTTCAAACTTTCAAAGGTCTTTTTCATAGTTTTTATATCGTGACCATTTATCGGCCCCATGTATTTCAGACCAAAATCTTCAAAGAAGTTATCCGGCAAAAGCAACTTCTTTAGCGCGCCTTTTACCTTATCGTTGAATGATTTGAGAATGGTTTCTTTGAAAATTTCGTACACTTTTGCATCGAACTTTCTGTAGGCTTTCGTCGTACGCATCTTGTTCAATATTATCTGAGATATCTGACCAACGCTTGGAGAAATGCTCATGCCATTGTCATTCAATATTATCTTTATCTTCGAAGAAACCGTCTTTATCTGATTTAACGCCTCAAGGGCTATGCCCGATGTCATGGCTCCATCTCCGATTATCGCTATCACCTGATTTTTGTTCCCATTTATTCTCTCGGCAACTTCGATCCCGAGACCTGCGGCTATTGAGGTGGCGGCATGTCCCACACCAAAATAATCGTATTTTGATTCTTTTATGGATGGGTAGCCGCTTATTCCTCCGAATTTCCTTATCGATGGCAGAGTTTTTGCCCTGCCGGTAAGTATTTTGTGCGTGTAGGCCTGGTGACCGGTGTCCCAGATTATTATGTTTTTATCTGGCGGGAAGACGCTGTAGAGCGCAAGTGTCAATTCCACAGTGCCAAGGTTGGGGGCAAGATGACCATCTCCGGAAGAAACGACTTCGACTATGTAATTTCTTATATTTTCGGCAAGATCGTACATTTCATCTACACTCATTTTGTCGAGTTTTTCAAAAAGCGGTTCATCATCCCATTCAATTTTCATCGTTCTTCATCTCCCTTTCGAGTTCTCCGAGAACTTCTTTCACAGAAAGCGAGGCCGAGTCTATTAGAAATTTACATCTTTTGTAAAGCGCAACACCTTCCTTGAATAATTTTATCGATTCTTCAAGGGTTATTTGAGGATCTTCCATCTTTTTTAAAACCTCTTCGAGTCTGTTATAGGCCTCTTCAAAAGATAACTCTTCTATCTTCTCATTTTCCATTTTTGTCTATCTCCAATACCTCAGATAATATTTTACCATCGAAAAGTTCCAATTTTATTTTATCCTCTTTTCTCAATTCTTCGACAGATTTTACGTGATGATCGCCCTTTGAAATGATCGCGTATCCACGCTTAAGAGGCTCATAAGGATCGTGAATGCTCAAAGACAAAAAGGCTTTTTCTACGATGGAACTTTTAGAAGACATACTGTTAACAGTTATACGTTTTAAAGTGTCCATTTTCGTGTAAAGTCTTTCTGGTATTATCTCCGTTGTCCTTACCACCTTTGAATGAGCCAAAGCATCTCCGACTCTCAAGAAGATCGATCGTTTCTCTTTTAGAATATTCTCAAGAGCCCGTTTAACCTTTAAAAAGGCTTCATCTACTTTCTCCCCCTTTAGAGTTGTTTGATTAACGGGAGAAAGAAAATCAAGTCTTTTTTTAAGATTCATAAGATGGTAAGTCTTCTGATCAAGATCCTGATCGAACTTTTTCACGATGTTAGAGAAGATCACGTTCATATGTTTTGTTAATTCTTGAAGATCTGGCGTGGCATATTCGGCCGCCCCCGTTGGTGTCGGCGCTCTTTTGTCTGCAACGTAATCGACAAGTGTTGTGTCTATTTCATGACCAACTCCAGTTATAACGGGTTTTTTCATCCCGTATATCTTTTTGACGACGCTTTCTTCGTTAAAGTTCCAGAGATCTTCGATACTTCCACCACCTCTTACAAGCAAAACAACGTCTGCATCCGATCTATCGGCAGCATCGAGAGCTTTAACTATTTCCAAAAAAGCATCCTTTCCCTGAACGGAGGTGTGAAATAACAATATTGTTGCAAGGGGATATCTTTTGTTTATAGTCTTGACAACATCGTGAAATGCCGCAGAGGTTTTCGATGACACTACCGCTATACGTTTTGGAAAGGATGGAATGGGTTTTTTTGGTTTATCGAATATGCCCTCCCTTTTCAATTTCAACTTCAATTCTTCTAATTTTCTGTAAAGTTCGCCATAATCCATGCCTTCTTGGATGTCTTCGGCATAGAACTGGTACGTCCCTCTTTTTGCGTATATTCTGACAGACCCTGTAGCCTTTACCACGGTGCCTTCCTTTATTTCATGAGGATGTCTGTAAATCGCGTTGAACATGACACAATTCAAAAGATAATCCTCTTCTTTGAGCGAAAAATAAGCGTGGGGGCCAGAAAGTTTGAAGTTCGAAATTTCCCCACGCACAGTCACATTTTGTAAAGTTTCATCCTTTTCTATTATTGAGATAATCCTTTTGGTTATCTCGATAACACCCATTTCTAAGTCTTGCATATCAACTCCGTGGCATTGACTACATTTCTCATAAGTATGGCCGATGTCACATTTCCCACACCACCGGGCACCTTTGAAACTGACACTTTTTGTGAAACCGAATCAAAATCAACGTCTCCGACTACCTTCCCATTCACGACATTTATCCCAACGTCTATAACCGTTGAGCCTTCGCTAAACCATTTTTCATCGAACATCTTCGGTTTTCCAACTGCGGTAACGGCTATATCTGCCTCTCTAACCCTCTTGATCAGATCAACTGTCTTTGAATGACAGATGGTCACAGTCGCATCTTCGGCGATCAAAAGCAAAGAGAGCGGCTTCCCAACCGTTGTGCTCCTTCCAACGATTGTAACATTCTTTCCGGCAAGAGGTACATGGTAGTATTTGAGCATTTCAACGACAGCCTCGGCCGTACATGGAGCAAAGTAGGCCTTCCCCATAACCAGCATGCCGAGATTCTGCGGTGTCCTTCCCTCGACATCTTTTATAGGATCTATTGAAGAGAGGACCTTGAACTCTTCTATTTGGGACGGTACCGGATGCATAAGCATTATTCCATGGACTTTTTTGTCAGAGTTAAGTTCTCTTATCTTCTCAAAGATGTTCTTTTCATTCACCTCAACTTCGGCATAATCTATTCCAAATGCCAGACAGTTTTTCTTTATCGAATTGAGGTAAACTCTCGTTGACTTGTCATCGGAAGAGACCACACATCTCAATGCGGGAAATACGCCCGATGATTTTAAATTTTGAACTCTTTGTGCAACTGACTTTTTTATGTTTTCGGCAATCTCTATTCCATCGAAGATCATTTCTACACCTTAAAATAGTCCGGTGATATTTCCATCTTCATCAACATCGATGTTTATCGCGGCTGGCTCTTTCGGAAGACCCGGCATCGTCATTATCTCTCCGGATATTGGAACTATGAATCCAGCACCCGCTGAAAGTTTTACCTCACGTATCGTGAAGGTATATCCAGAAGGGGCGCCTATGACCTTTGGATCGTCAGAAAGAGAAGATTGTGTCTTTGCCATTATAATTGGAAGGTGTCCGTACCCCGTCTTTTCAATCTTCTTTATATCGCTAAGTGCATCTGCGGAATATTCTACCCTACCGGCGCGGTATATCTCGCGCGCAAGAGTTTCTATCTTTTCCTTGACGGGCAGATTCCAGTCGTATAACCTGTGAAAATCATTTTTATCCTTTTCTATCGATTCGATGACTGTTTTGGCTAACAATTCTGTCCCTTCTCCGCCCTTTTCAAATCCTTCGCTAAGTGCAAACCTTACTCCCATCTTTTTAACCTCTTCTTCTACGGTTTTTATCTCGGTAGAAGAATCTGTTGGGAATTTGTTTATGGCAACGACTACGGGAAGACCGAATTTTTTGATATTCTCGATATGTACCTTTAAATTTTCCATACCCTTTCTGAGTGCTTCTAAATTCTCATTTTTAAGGTTTTTCTTGTCCTCCCCGCCATGCATCTTCAAAGCCCTAACGCTTGCAACAAGAACCACTGTGTCCGGTTTGAGATCTGCATACTTTGAAACAACATCGAAGAACTTTTCTGCTCCAAGATCTGCGGCAAAGCCTGTCTCGGTTATGACGTAATCCGCAAGTTTAAGGGCAAGTTTTGTGGCTATTATGGAATTGGTTCCGTGTGCGATATTGGCAAAAGGTCCGCCGTGCACTATGACAGGTGTATTTTCTGTCGTCTGTACCAAATTTGGATTTAGGGCATCCTTTAAAAGTGCCGTCATCGCACCCTGAGCATGGAGATCTCCGGCCGTAACGTACTTTCCATCTACAGTCTCACCAATTATTATTTTGGAAAGCCTTTCTTTGAGATCATTCACATTTTCCGCAAGGCAAAGTATTGCCATTACCTCTGATGCTGCCGTTATAACGTATCCCGTCTCTCGTGGGAAACCGTTCGAAGATCCTCCAAGTGCTACAACAACGTTTCTCAGCGCTCTGTCATTCATGTCTATCGTTCTTGGCCATCTGACTTTTCTCACGTCTATGTTAAGTTCATTTCCATTGTGTATGTGGGCATCGATCATGGCGGCAAGCAGGTTGTGGGCCGCGCTTACGGCATGAATATCGCCGGTGAAGTGGAGATTTATCTCTTCCATGGGAAGAACTTGGGCCTTTCCACCACCGGTTGCGCCACCCTTTACACCAAAAACAGGACCAAGGGATGGTTCTCTCAAAGTCACAATGGCCTTTTTCCCGATCCTGTTAAGGCCGAGAGAAAGGCCTATGCTTGTTGTAGTCTTTCCTTCCCCTGCAGGCGTTGGCGTTATGGCCGTAACTATTATGAGTTTACCGTTTTTTTTGCTTTCGAAGTCCTTGATCAGTTGGTGAGGTATCTTTGCCATGTACTTTCCGTATGGTATTAATTGATCAGGCTCGATGCCTATCATTTTGCCTATCTCTGTTATTGGCTTCATCGTGTTCATTTTCGCATTCATTTTTTCTTCCTCCTCTTTTTTTAAATTTTTCTTCATAAGGGAAATCTTTTCTTTGTTTGCAAGTTCTTTGGCTATTCTATCCAAAACGCCATTTATGAATTTTCTGTCCCCATCTGTCCCAAATTTTTTTGCAATTTCAACTGCCTCATCTATTGAAACTTCTATCGGTATACTGTCTTCAAAGAGCAATTCGTAGACACCGAGCCTTAGTATGTCCTTGGAAACAAGAGGCAACCTCTCAAGTGTCCATCCAACGATGTAATTTTTTATCGTTTTATCTATTTCATTTTTTTTGGAAATTATATTAAAAGCCAGCCGTTCCACTTCTTTTTCATAAACACCATCTATCTCCTCCATCTCGCAAACATTTCTAACAGCTTCGGATGGAAGAAGATCCTGAAATTCCATCTGATATATAGATTTAAAGGCCAGTTCTCTTAAAAGCCTTCTATGATGTTTTTCACTCACTTTTACTGTTTATTGTCCTCTTTTCCTTCTGCTTCTTCATTTGTGTCCTTGCTCTTTAGACCTATTACATCCTCTACCAAAACGTTAACGCTTACAACTTTAAGTCCCGTTATACTCTCGACCTCTTTTTTTATCGCTTGCTGAACCTGAGAGGTTACCTCGGGTATTTTTTCTCCATACTTTATTCTTACCTTTACAGATATTGCAACACTGTTATCGTCTGGTCTTTCTATCGTTACCTGTTTTCTGTAATATTTGTAATCTCTCGATTTTTGGGTGATCTCCTTTCCTTCTTGTTTTGCAAGTGTAAGAATTACAACGTTGCTTATAACCTGATCGGAGATCTCTATTTTTCCTCTATTTGGCTGATTCTGGTTAACCTGTTCACGCTCGCTCAATGTACTCACCCGTCCTTGTATCTACTTTTACCTTTTCTCCTTTGTTAACGAAGAAAGGTATGTTGATTCTCAATCCAGTCTCAAGAATGGCCGGCTTGCCACTTCCTGCGACGGTATCTCCTTTAAAGCCCGGATCTGTTTCTACCACTTCGAGGACTACCGTTGTCGGTAAAAGCACACCTATGACCTTGTCATCGTGAAAAAGCAAATTCAGTTCCATATTCTCCTTCATGAACTTTATCTCTTCTTCCAAATCTCCAAGAGGAAGAGAATACTGATCGTAATTGTCATTAGTCATAAAATAGGCAAAATTATCGTCCTTGTACAGATACTGAGCGGCCCTCAGCGTAAGTGTTGCCTCCTCGACCTGATCTCCGCTTTTGAAAGTTTTATCCTGCACAAGACCCGTAAGCACATCTTTTAGCCTTGTCCTAACAACCGCACTATGACCGCGCCCCATCTTATGCATTTCAAATTCCACGACGGTGTAAATCTTTCCATCAATTATTATGTGCATTCCCTTTCTAAGATCTGTTACATCGATCAAAGGCAAAACCTCCCTTATATAACTGTAAAGGTCTTTTTGAAATTCGAGAGCACCTCGTGCCCATTTTCTGTAAGCAAGACATCATCTTCTATTCTTATACCGAATTTCCCCGGAATGTAGACGCCGGGCTCAAATGTTATGACAACCCTGTCATTTATTGGCTTATCATATCTTGTATTTAGGAATGGAGATTCGTGAACGTCCATTCCAAGGCCGTGGCCAAGGCCATGACCAAAGTAGGAATCCAATTTCTTTTCTTTGAGAAAGTTCCTTGCGTAAGAATCTATTTCTTTGCCGGGTATGCCGGCTTTCGATCTTTCTATTGCGGTAAGTTGTGCTTGTAAGACGGCATCGTATGCATCCTTTTCTTCCTGAGAGACTTTGCCCACGGCAAATGTTCTTGTCAAATCGCTACAGTACCCATCGACAAGCGATCCAAAATCAACGACTAACATTTCTCCACTCTCGATCTTTTTGTCAGAAGCAAGTCCATGGGGAAGAGCCCCTCTGTATCCGGAGGCCACTATCGTGTCAAAGGAAGGTTTAGACGCACCATTTGTTTTCATCTCATATTCTAAAATGGCCGCGAATTCTTTCTCTGTCATGCCGATCCTGAACCTTTCAAGTGTTTTTGTAAGTGCATTTTCGGCGACTTTTATCGCTTTCCTTATCTTTTCTACTTCTTCGTCATCCTTTACGGCACGAATGGCACTTACCTCTTCTTCGACGTCCTCTATCTTTACCTGATCTGAAAGTTCTTTGTACCAAGAGTAAAAAAATCTCGATCCTTCTATTCCAACGGTTTTACCCTTTAAAATCTCGATCGCTTTTTTCACAAGAGATGCATTTTCAACCTTTACCATTTCAAAATTCGATTCTTCAGAAGCCTGCGTGTAAAATCTTGAATCAACGAGTAGGAATCTCTCTTTCTCTCCAACTATTACGCATCCTGTATCTCCTGTAAATCCACTCAAATATCTTACCGTTGTATTAGATCCTTCCGAAGTTATCGACAAGAAATAGTCGACCTTTGATTTTACTCTTTGGTACAGTTCAGACGTTCTGTCTCTTTTCAATTTGATCCCTCCGATCCTAAAAATTATAACATATATTCAAGAGGGTACTCTAACTCCGGCTTGTCGTATATTTATGGCAAAATCAGGACACAGATTTGCGCATTGCATACAACCTATACATTTTTCGTTGCTTTCGATTTTTGGGGCTTCGAGTTCTCCTTTTACTATCGCGTGGGTTGGACAGACCCAATAACATATTCCGCACGATTTACAGAGTTTAAAATCAATCTCGATTGAGAATTTTTTGGTCATAACTTCCTCCTCTGAAAATGAAGGGCACCTTAGAGTGCCCCTCCTTTTCATTTCTTATTCTTCTTTGACCTTTTTTCTTTCAATTCTATCGTCGACTGGGCCGCTGCGAGTCTCGCAATTGGTACCCTGTAAGGAGAACAACTCACGTAATCGATTCCTATTTCATCAACTATCTTTATCGAATCGGGATCTCCACCGTGTTCTCCGCATATACCAACCTCGAGATGTGGATTGACCTTCTTTCCTTTCTTCGTTCCAATCCTTACGAGTTCGCCCACTCCATCTTTGTCGAGAGTCTTAAACGGATCGACAGGTATTATACCTTTTTCGAGATAATCGTTGAGGAATTTACCGCTGTCATCACGGCTGTATCCGAAAGTAGTCTGGGTGAGATCATTTGTACCGAAAGAGAAGAACTGGGCCTCTTTTCCGATCTGATCTGCGGTAACGGCCGCTCTCGGTATTTCAACCATCGTTCCGACAAGGTAGGTGAGTTTAACTCCACTTTGCTTTATCAGTTCATCGGCAGTTTTAGTTATGATTTCTTTTAAAAATTTCAACTCGTTGACATGACCGACAAGTGGCACCATTATCTCGGGTATGACATTTATCTTTTCTTCCTTTATCAATTCAATGGCAGCCTGTATTATGGCCTTGACCTGCATTGTCGGTATTTCTGGATAGGTTATTTCAAGTCTGCATCCTCTATGCCCGAGCATCGGGTTGAATTCCTTCAAGGCCGCCGCCCTGTCGAGAATCTCTTCGTAACTTAAACCCATATCCTTTGCAAGTTGCTTTAAGGTTTCTTCATCCTGAGGAAGGAATTCGTGCAATGGAGGATCTATAAGCCTTATCGTAACAGGTTTTCCATTCATCTCTCTGAATATGGCTTTGAAATCTTCCTTTTGCATTGGCATTATCTTATCAAGCGCTTTTTCTCTTTGCTCGCGAGTATTAGAAAAGATCATCTGTCTTACGGCCGGTATTCTATCATTCGCAAAGAACATGCGTTCAGTTCTGCAAAGTCCTATTCCTTCTGCACCGAATTCTCTTGCAACTCTTGCGTCTGTTGGCGTATTTGCATTTGTCCTTACGCCAAGTCTTCTTACCTGGTCGGCCCATTTGAGAAGCGTTGCGAGATCGCCTTCGAGACCTTCCGGCTTTATCGTCTTTATCTGACCGAGAAATACCTCTCCGGTTGTTCCATCTATGGAGAGCCAGTCTCCTTCTTTGACAGTTACGCCGTTAACGGTGAAGAGTTTGTGTTCGTCATCAACGTTTATGGATTCCGCACCGACAACTGCGCACTTTCCCATGCCTCTTGCAACGACTGCGGCGTGAGATGTTCTTCCACCTCTTGCCGTCAAAATTCCTTCCGCTCCGGCCATCCCCGCGACGTCCTCGGCAGAGGTTTCTGGTCTTACAAGAATTACAGGCTCTTTCTTTCCAAGAGTGGCAGCCTTATCGGCATCGAATACAACCTTACCTGTGGCAGCACCCGGAGAGGCCGCAAGACCTGTTGTTATCATGCGCTTTTCGGCAATTGCCTTTTTCTTTTCATTCGTATCAAACATGGGGTGGAGGAGTTGGTCGACTTGATCTGGTGTAACGCGCATGATGGCTGTCTTTTTGTCTATCAACTTTTCTTTGACCATGTCAACGGCCACCTTTACGGCCGCACGGGCAGTTCTCTTTGCACTTCTTGTTTGAAGCATGTAAAGTTTTCCGTGTTCAACGGTAAACTCCACATCCTGCATATCTTTATAGTGCTTTTCAAGAATATCGAATATCCTGTAAAGTTCATCGTAGGCCTCTTTCGAAACCTTCTTAAGGCCTTCAAGATCTTCAGGAGTTCTTATTCCTGCAACGACATCTTCTCCTTGGGCATTTCTGAGAAATTCTCCGTACCTTCTCTTCTCTCCAGTGGACGGATCTCTTGTGAAAGCGACTCCTGTCCCGCTGTCATCTCCCATATTTCCAAAGACCATTGAGACGACGCTCACGGCCGTGCCGAGCATCGAACCTTCGGGTATCTTGTTTATTCTTCTGTACTCGATGGCCCTCTTGTTCATCCACGATCCAAAAACGGCATCTATCGCAATCCACAATTGCTTGTTCGGATCTTGAGGAAATTCCTTTCCTTCTTTTTTGTACAAATTTTTATATCTTTCTACGAGTTCTTTAAGTTCGCTGACATTCATTTCTGTATCGAGTTTTATTCCTCTTTTTGCCTTTACGGCCTCTATTTCTTTTTCGAATTTGTTATGATCTATGCCCAGCGCCACATCGCCGAACATCTGTATAAATCTTCTGTAAGAGTCGTAAGCAAAGCGTTCGTTGGATGTCAACTTCGCAAGGCCAAGGACGGTTTCGTCGTTAAGGCCGAGATTGAGAATCGTGTCCATCATACCGGGCATTGAAACTGCCGCTCCAGATCTGACAGAGACAAGCAACGGATTCTTCGCATCGCCGAATTTCTTTCCCGTGGCTTTTTCAAGCCTTCTCATATTCTCCTCAACTTCCGCTTTCAATTCGGGAGGATATGTCTTTGAATGTTTGTAATAATAATCGCATATCTCGGCACTTATCGTAAAGCCGGGAGGAACTGATATGCCTATCTTAACCATTTCTGCAAGGTTAGCGCCCTTTCCACCGAGGATGTCTTTCATTTCGGCGCCACCTTCGGCTACACCATTTCCAAAGAAATAAACGTATTTTTTAGCCATCATACACCTCCATCGATATCACTGAACATTTACAAGATGTTTTTTCGCTATTTCAACGTACGAATTAAAAGCATCGATATCCTCTACGGCAAGTTGGGCAAGCATTTTTCTGTTTATGTTTATTCCCGCTAAATCGAGCCCATGCATCATATCGCTGTATTTGAGCCCGGCATTCCTTGCCGCTATATTTATTCTCGTTATCCAAAGGGATCTCATCGATCTTTTTTTCTGTTTTCTTCCTATGTAGGCATTGATACCCGCTTTCGTTACGGCCTCTTTTGCATATCTGTAATGTCTGCGGCGGGCTCCAAGATGACCTTTTACGGCGTTGAGAACTTTGTTGTGTCTCTGCCTCTTTGTAATACCTCTTTTAATACGCATCTTTCACATCTCCTTCAAATACCCAACGTTCTTCTTGCTCTTTTTGTATCAGGTTTGGAAAGTACCTTTTTGAGATCAAGCCTTCTTTTTTGAGAGGCAGACTTGTGGTAATTTTTGTGGTTCCTTTTCGCCGATTCTCTTAGAATCTTACCAGAACCAGTTACATGGAATCTCTTCGCGGCACTCTTTCGAGTTTTCATTTTTGACTTCATAGCATCCGAGC
This sequence comes from Athalassotoga saccharophila, assembly GCF_009936215.1. Classification (GTDB taxonomy): domain Bacteria; phylum Thermotogota; class Thermotogae; order Mesoaciditogales; family Mesoaciditogaceae; genus Athalassotoga; species Athalassotoga saccharophila. Next base: position 954,013 of record NZ_AP019551.1, read on the forward strand.
GCAAATGATGCGCCCTTCCTCCTTTCAACGTAACTATTTTTGACATCAATTCGCAGGCGTTTCGCCCACATTTTCTTTGGCAGCCGAAGAAACCTTCTTTGGCCTTAATCCCATTCGCATGTCACGCCCCTCTAACATCGGAGGGGAATCGATCTCTGCCACATCGGAAAGATCTTTTGCGATCCTGTCGAGTATTTCCTTTCCCTTATCGGTAAAGGCCATTTCTCTTCCTCGGAACATTATCGTTATTCTGACCTTGTTGCCATTCTCTATGAAATTTCTGACGTGAGAAAGTTTTGTCTGGTAATCATGTTCGTCTATCTTGGGCCTGAACTTCATCTGTTTCAACACGTCAGAGACATTTCTCGATTTTTTTTGCTTCTTGTTTTGTTCGTAGATGTACTTACCAAAGTCCATTATTTTGCACACAGGCGGATTGGACGAGGATGAAACAAGTACCAAGTCCATACCATATTCTTCTGCTTTTTGAAGCGCCTCGTTGCGCTTTACGATTCCAAGTTGGGCACCATCAGGTCCTATTAACCTTACCGTAGGGTAATGTATTTCCTCATTTTTCAAAAACTCGCTCTTTGCTATTATCATCACCTCTTAATATGAAAATTCGGGTGACACAAGCCACCCGTCATGAAAAGACAGTACTCCAAAACCTCTTCCCTTCTAAGGTGGAGGTGAGAAGCGGCGGCTTCTACTTCAAATATTGGTGGGCCATACAGGATTCGAACCTGCGGCCTACTGATTAAGAGTCAGTTGCTCTACCAGCTGAGCTAATGGCCCCGATTTTTACCAAAATGTATTATATCACATAATATCTTTTTGTCAACACGTGGCTATTCATTTAGTTTTGTTTGGTATATAATTGTTTAAAGTAGAGATCGAGAGGAAGAAATGAAACGTATAATCATATACATTATATTCCTTGGCGTGGTATCGTCAGTTACCTTGTATTTTTTAAGCACATTCAGCGGCGGGATAGAGTGGTCAAAGGTCCTTAATTTCTTTTTTGGAAACGCATGGGGAAGTATAGGCATTTTAAGTTTGATGATCTCTTGGCTTATGGATACACTTATAACCTATCTCATGATCTTGAAAATAACTAATGTTAAGTTCTCACTTTTGAAATCCTTTAACATGTCTGTGATAGGAATCTTCTTCAACAAACTTTCACCGGCCTCAACTGGCGGAAGTGTTTTTCAAATAGCGTATCTCAAAAACAACGGAATAAATCTTGGAACTTCGATTTCTGTGACAGAACTTAGATACGTGGTAAAACAAAGTGCGATGGTATTTTTGGCCGCTTTTGGATTTATAGACGCCATTCCCATCATAAGCAGAAATGAAGTCGTATTTATCCTATCGTTGATAGGTTTTTTGATTTCCGTTGGAGGAATTTTGATCCTTGTACTTGCGAATATAAGTGTTAAATCAAGGAATTACATGATCAAAATAGTTAAATGGTTTATAAATCTTTTAAGGTTCAGTAAAAGATTGAGTCCAAAAATTCCCGATCTGAATTCAAAGGTAGAAAAAGAATTTCAAAATTACACCGAGAGCCTTAGATTGATCTCGAGAAATTGGAAGTTGGTTATAGCGGTCTTCTTTCTTGCATTAGTATCAGCACTTGCCCATCTTTTTTTGGCATTCGCGGCCGTTCAATCATTTGGAATTTTTGAAAATATCCCAAAGGGAATGATAGATGTTTTATCGCTTCAGGCGATAGCGACGATGGTGATCTTTTTTTCTCCAACGCCCGGATCTTCCGGCATCGCTGAAAGCGGATTTTTTCTTTTTTTCTCTACCTTAATACCGTCAAAATTTCTCGGGACCGTAACTCTCGAATGGAGAATTTTAAGTTACTTTGTCCCTCTTACGATAAGCGGAATAATATTTTTATCAATTTCTTTGTCGAGGATGGTGAAAAAAAGGTGAGAATAATTTACTCTATTGTTATCCTTTTAGGAATAACGCTCGGATTCATTTCTTTGTTAATGATTCCTAAATCTCCATTTGTACCGTTTAATTGGTACGGCCTTGTGATATTCATATCTGCGGGAATTTTCTTTGTCTTTTCTCTGAAATTCCAAAAAATAGGACCTTATATCCTATTTTTTATAGGAATATTCGCGATGATAAACACTTACTTTTATTTCCGCCAATGCTCACAGATAAAGGGAATGGAACTTTTCGGAGGGTTTTTCATCTCTCTTGCGCCAATTTTTACCTCTAAAAAAACAAAAAAGGCGTGATCACGCCTTTTTTGTCTCGATGTCTTTAATAAATTACCTTTATTCCTCTACCTTCTAATTTGTTCACATTTGAGGCAAAGTCAGGTGATGAAGTAACCTGATTCCCGCTTATATCAACGATCGATCCGATCTTCAAATACATGTCATTTATTATTGCGTTCATTGAATTTATCTTGTTCGAAGAAAGATCAACTCTTAATAGGTATTTCATCGTTCCGAGAGGTGATGTATCCGAGATTTTGTTTGAAGATAACTCTAATATCCATAGATCCGGTGCCGTCGAGACTATTGTGAAGTCAGACACGTCATTCGAATTGAGCATGAGCCATATAAGATGAAGCATGCTGTTAAAGGAAGGCGTGTATTTGAGATTTATCCTGTTGAAGTTGAGATTAAGTATCTCGAGATTCGAAAGACTCAACAACGGAGAAATGTCAGAAATGTTGTTTATTTCGAGATCAAGGAATTTTAAATTGTTAAGATTTTGCAACGGAGTAAGGTTGCTTATCATATTCGCTCCCGCATTTAACCATTCGAGATTCTTCAAATTCGCCAGTGGACTTATATCCTTTATCATGTTCGAGTAAAGGAAGAGTTCTCTCAATCCAGTTAAACTTGCCAGGGGAGTTATATTCGTGAGTCTGTTAAAGCCGAGATCGAGAGATCTTAGAGATGAAAATTTGGACACAAAGGTTATTTGTGAACTGTCAAGGTTGAATCCGCTCATTCCAAGGTTGTGAAGTTGGGTCCAGTTCTCAATGAACTTCAATTGAGAGAAAGGAATCGGGTTATAACTTATATCGAGACTTAAAATAGATTGACCAAGGTCCTCTATCGGTGTTACATCGCTTATATGATTCGAACTTAAATCGAGAGATTCCAGATTCTTTAAGTTCTTTATCGCATTTATATTCTCGATATCATTCGAGGAGAGATTAAGCATTTTCAAAGAGGTAAGAGAGGCAAGAGGTGTTATGTCTGAAATTTCGTTGTGTGAAAGATCGAGACTTATCAAAGAAGTCATGGTCGAAAGAGCGCTTATATCCTTTATATGGTTGTAACTGAGATCGATCGATTTTAATTTTAATCCCTTCAAAGGTGATATATCGCTTATGTTGTTTCCAACAAGATCAAGCGTTGCAAGATTGGTCAGATACTCTATTCCATCAAGGTTAGAAAGCATATTAGAATTCGAAGGCCAGTTATTCTTTATTTCAGTTATTTTCGAAAGTTCTGATTCGTAAAGAGGTCCTTCGGGAATATTGAGAATTGATCTGACTATGGATTCAAGTTGAGGATTGTTAAAAGTTACCTGCTTTCCCATGTTAACGGTGAAGGTAGCAACTTTTGAGGCTGTTGAAAGACCGCTTGCATTGCTTGTAACGACTATCCATGAATAGATTCCGGTGGGTAACTTTCCGAGATCAAGATGTGTCTGCGTTGAGGATCCTATCTTTTTTATCCATTCGCCCATTCTTTCAAGGTAAAGTTCGTAAGTTCCGCCCGTAGATTCCCACGTCATTGTTACTTGAGTTGAGGTCGAAAGATCGGTTACTTTCGGTGAAATGGGAATGGCCGGAGATGGGTTGTATTCGAATTTTCCTATATCAGGCTTGATTACGGTCAGGGCCGATATGAATTTCCAAAGGTTATTTTCGTTAAGGTAATTTTCGAGTTTTATCATTCCAAGATTTCTGGCAAAGTAAAATTCTCTCTTAAGGTTATTGAGTATCAAATCGACCTTTAGAACATCGTTGTACGTTTTGGTGCCAACAGAGAGAGAAAGGTAAGAAGAACTTCTCTCGTAAGAGGTACCCTGTGGGGACTTTAAAATGGCAGTGCCAGTTGCGTTTCCGATATTAGCGTTGTCTATCAAAGGTATTCCCCTGTAAAAGACAGTGGATCCAGCCTTCGTAACTTCAAATGAAAGGCTTTCCATCTGGCGCGGTTCTCCTTTGTAAGCCTGAGGAATAAGAATTTCATAATTGACGATAGTGGCATTCGTACTCGAAACTGTCAATCGAGACATTATATCTTCTTTGATCGTGAAAGATGAAGAATTGGTTTGCTTTCCAAGGTTAAACCAGTGAGAATTGAAGAAATCTTCAAAAGCCCTTTGGACTGGATTAATGGAAAGAGTATCAACAAGCGGGACTCCCGCCGAGATCTCAACTTGGTTGACCTGTTCTTTAAGAGGAAAGTAAGATCCAAATGCGCTCGTCATCTGAGAGACTATATTCGAAAAGTCAGAATATCCCCATTTGTTGAATGCTCTTAACTTGAAAGTGTAGAGTGTTGATGATAAAAGATTCGTTGCCATGTAAGTTGTCAGAGAGGCAGGAAGGGTCTTTACAACGGAGGATTGGTTAGTGGACTGGTAGATTTCAAGTCCAGTTATATTTTTTGGATTCTTCCAAGAAAGGTTTATCGAGTTAGTAGAAAAATCCGTAACGCTCAAATTCGATGGTGGGAGTGGAGGAAGTCCATTGGTCATTTGAACAACAACGTTAGAAAATTGGGAATTTCCTCCCTTGTTCGATGCAATGATTTTGTAAGAGTAAGTGGTCTCGGGAGTAAGATTTTTGTCTGAATAATTGGAAATGTTTCCCTGCAATGTAGTTAATTGTGCAAATGCACTATTCTTGATTGCCCTGTAAATGGTGAAATTATCGACTTTTTGACTTTCAGACCAGGAAAGGGAGATTGTATTCGTTGAAAAATTCGTTACGTTAAGTACCGGAGCCTGAGGGGGAAGCATCAAAGTCGTTGCAGAAGCAACGTTGGAAGGATTTGAAAGGCCGTACTGATTCTTTGCCTTTACCTGATAGAAATACGTTGTTGAAGGATTAAGGCCTTTGTCCGTGTAACTCGTAGACTGTACGGTTGCCACTTCGGCAAAATTCCCGTTAGACAAACTTCTGTAAACGACAAAAGTCTTTGCCGTGCTATTCCACGTTAATTGAATCGAATTAGAACTCAATGCAGTTGCACTTAGATCTTTTGGTGCAGGTGCAACGAACATGGCACAACCTGCCAAAATCATAGCAATGGCAAGGACCGAAACTAATATTGCACCCCACAAACTTACCCTTTTCAATTTGATTCCTCCCCGGTCTTAGAATTCAAATTATTCTATCATTTTTAAGGAAAATAGTCAAATACCAGATCAAAGATCTGAAAGATCTTTGATCCAGATCTTTTCAAGGCGGGATCGACCTATCTCTTCAAGGACGGGAATTATCAAAAAATCATTTTCTCTTTTTTTATCAGATTTTATCCAACTTTTCCAATTCGGGACCTCTTCGATCTTCAAATCAAGTGCGTCTAAGAAATTCCTTATTCTTTGATTGAAGGCGGGAGAAAAAAGTTTCGATTCAATTATCATTCCCAAAGCGACGGCCCTTCCATGAGATATAGCGTTATTCGAGGCGCTTTCTATGCCATGGCCGACGGTATGACCGAAATTAAGAATGTGCCTTAATTCTTTGTCTTGAGGATCTTTAAATGTTATTTCGAGTTTATCCATGACAGATCTTCTTATTATTTCATCAATAACCCTTAGATTTTTCAATTTTATCTTTTCAACTTTCTCTTCCATGTATTCAAAGAGAACTTTATCGTACACTATTCCGATCTTTGCGCTTTCGACGATTCCTTCCATGAATCTTTCATATTCGAGGCTTAACGCGTAAATTGGATCTATCAAAACGTCCGGTTTCCCAAATGATCCTATCAAATTCTTTACTCCATTGAAGTTTATCGCGAATTTGCCTCCTACAGAGGCATCGACCATCCCCAAAAATGTTGTTGGAATAAGTTCAAAATTCATACCTCTCATATAAGTTATACATGCGAATCCGGCCATATCTGTCAGGGTACCTCCCCCTGCAATTCTAACTTTAGAATTCCTGTTCAATTCCTTCGAATGAAAAAGATTCCAAATTCTTTGAACGTGTTGTAAATCTTTTGCGCCCTCACCATCGTCAAATTCGATTCCATCGAAGTCCCATATATTTTTGAAATTCTTTGAAACAATCGAAAGATCAACCCCGTCCAATTTTTTGCCATGAAAAATTTCAACGTGCTGGTAAAGATCGAATTCGTCTATTTTCTCAAAGCCAACCAATTTGGCAACTATCTTTGCCATGATCTCTTCAACGTCGTGATAATTTGCATCAATGATCTCGAAATTCTCATAAATTGCCTTACGCCTTTCGAATCTTTTAAGAAATCCTTCTTTTCCCTCCTTCACAAGAGGTCTGTCGCTTTGACTCACTCTTTTCCAGAGGATTTCGGGATCGACTTTGAGATAAAAGGTCTTCATGCTTTTTAGAATTTCAAGATTTTTCCTATTCTCTACGATCCCTCCTCCGGTTGAGATAACGATTCCTTCTTTTTTAGATACATCTTCTAAGATCTTTGTTTCTTGGGATCTGAAATTTTCTTCTCCGTACCTTTTAAAATAATCTTCAATCTTTCCGTTAACCCTTTCAAATTCCGAATCAAGATCAACGTATTCCATCCCCAAAACCTGCGCGATTCTTTTTCCAACGGTGCTCTTGCCACAGCCCATCATTCCAACAAGGGCTATTCTATTTTTGAAATTCATCTATTCTCCTCCTGTAAGAAGAAAAATTGCCCTTTAGGTCTTCAAATGTAAATCCGCCAAATGAATCGATCAACTCATTCATAACGGCTGTCGCCACAACGGCCGTTGCGACGATGACAATGGCTCCAACAACGCATGTATCGGATCTTACGTAAGTTGTCTCACTCTCTTTCATGGTATCAAGGTCAACACTTTTAACGCCCTTTTTTTGAGTTGAAATGGGTTTGGCTATTAGATGAATGACGATATCCTGACCGTTTGTCATTCCTCCTTCTATTCCTCCGGCGTGATTTGTTTTTCTTCTTAATCCTTCGAAGATACTGTCTACTCCTTCATATCCCTTAACCTTCCATATATCCTCATCTCCAAAAATAACTCCCTTTACAGATGGAATATCAAAAAGCGCCCTGCCGATAACAGATGTCAACCTTCTTTGTCTTTGCGTAAAAGTTCCTATTCCGGCGGGCATTCCCTTGACAATGACTGTAACCTTGCCACCAAGCGTGTACCCACCTTTGTAAGCCTCATTTATCATCTCGATCATCTTTTCTTCGGCCTTCTTATCGGGACATAACAATGGATGTTTACCTATCTCTGGCTCGTTATCGGCCATCAAATTCGTTTCTATCCCTCCAATGCCCTTTGTAAACCCGTAGACCTTTATCCCCAGACTCTCAAGGAATTGGCTGGCGAATTCGCCAATTGCGACATCCATTACAGTTCTTCTTGCGCTTGCCCTTTCGGTTATAATTCTTGTATCGTCAAAGTCGAATTTCATCATGCCTCCAAGATCGGCATGACCGGGTCGCGGTATAGAGGTTCTCTCATTTGGGGGCGTTAACGATCTGTTTGGTATAAAAAAAGTTATCGGTGATCCGGTAGTTTCTCCATTCCATAAACCTGTCTTTATCTCGACCTTGTCATCTTCTATTTTCATTCTATCCCCACGACCGAAAACGGATTGCCTTAGCCTCAATCTGCTGTTTATCCTTTCAACGTCTATCTTAAAATGAGATGGGAATCCCTCAATTATTCCGTAAAAACCATATCCGTGAGATTCTCCAGAGGTCATTATTTTCATCTTTCCACCTTCTCCAAATCTTCAAAAAATGACGGATAACTTATCGAAACCACTTTTGGATCTGTCAGTTCAACGCCATTTCCGCATAATCCCGCAATGGCTGCCATCATCGCTATTCTATGATCACCGTAAGGATCTATCTTGGCACCTTCTAATTTGGATCCTTCAACTTCAAACCCATCTTCAAATTCTTCTATATGAACGCCCATCTTGGAGAGAACGGAAACTATGGCCTTTATTCTGTCTGACTCTTTCTTTCTTAACTCAGACGCGCCCCTTACCACTGTTCTACCCTTTGCAAATACTCCCAAAAGGGCAATAAGAGGTATTTCGTCTATAACAGACGGGATCTCTTCGTCAAGTACTTCGGTCCCCTCCAAATTAGAACTTTCGACGTGCAAGTCTCCGTAAGGCTCAAAATCGTTTTTAACGTTTCTTATTTCAATCTTTGCCCCCATTCTTTTTAAGACATTTAAAAATCCAGTCCTCGTTTCATTCAATCCAACATCTTTTATATCCAAAATGGCATTTCGATGACACACGCCTAACGTTACAAAAAAGGCGGCCGAAGAAAAATCTCCGACAACCCTTGATTTGAATGATGGGATTATCGAAGGTTTTATCTCTATCAAATTTCCCTTCTTTATAGTTATTCCGAAGGCATTCAAAAATCTCTCGGTATGATCTCGGCTTGTAATTGGCTCTGTATAAGTTGAAACTCCATCACCGGCAGTCGCAGCGATTATAAATGCACTTTTGACTTGGGCACTTGCGACCTTTGATCTGTAATTCGCGTGTTTTACGATGCCACCTCTTACGGAAATTGGAAGATTAGACGCTTCATTCCTTCCATCAAAGATCGATCCAAGCAGGGATAAAGGCTCTACAACTCTATCCATAGGTCTCGAAGAAAGAGATTCGTCTCCGTATATCACGGAAAATAAAGGAAGTCTCGAAAGAAAACCAAGTCCCAATCTTGCCGTTGTTCCAGAGTTTCCGCAGAATATCGGCGAAATTGGCTCCGAAATTTTTTCCATTCGTATAGAGAGTTTTCCTTTATTGTATTCAACGTCTGATCCAACGTTTTTGACAAGATCTAAAGTTCTCAAAGTATCATCGGCCATCAAAGGATTTTCGATCTCGCATCTGTCTTTCGCCATGGCGGCAAAGAAGATCATCCTGTGCGTTATAGATTTATCAGGCGGGACTTTGATCTCTCCCCTTATACTTTTTGCAGGCTGTATTTTCATATTTCCTCCATCACCCTGATCAATTCCATTGATGAGTCGTAGGTTTTATAAAACTCTTCAAAATTAAGGCTTTGCTGGCCATCTGAAAGTGCCTTTTCTGGATTTTCGTGAACTTCGATCATCACTCCATCGGCGCCCGCGGCAACAACTGCTTTGGAAAGAGGTGGAATTAGATCTCGCCTGCCGGTTGCGTGGCTTAGATCCACTATAATTGGAAGGTGTGAAAGTATTTTTACAAGTGGAACGGCGGCGATATCGAGAGTGTTTCTTGTGTACTTTTCGAAAGTCCTTATGCCCCTCTCACACAATATTATCTTTGAATTTCCATGATAGTAAAGATACTCGGCGGCCAAAAGCCATTCCTCTATCGTTGACATGAATCCACGCTTTAAAATGACCGGTTTCGTTGAATGGCCCACTTTTTCGAGTAATCTGTAATTTTGCATGTTTCTTGTTCCTATCTGGATAACATCGACGTATTCCTCAAATAAAGGAAGATCCTCTGGAGACATCATTTCGCTTACGACCTTCATGTTGTATTGATCCCCAACTTCCCGAAGAATTTTTAGTCCTTCAACGCCAAGGCCCTGAAATGAATACGGGGAAGTTCTTGGCTTAAATGCACCTCCTCTTAAGAATTTAACTCCAAGATTTGACAAAAACTCGGCCTCTCTTTGCATTTGATCTCTCGATTCTACGGCACATGGACCGGCTATGAATTGAAATCTATCTCCTATCTTTTCATCACCGCATTCGATAACTGTCTTTTCCGGATGAAATTCTCTCGAGACGAGTTTAAATGGCTTTAGGACGGGAATAACCTCTTCTACGCAATTTAAGGCTTCAAAGGCTTCTCTCCTTTCGTAAACCTTTTCGCCTATTATTCCGACGATCGTCTTTTCTGCACCTTTTGAGATATTCGTCTCAAAATTGAAACTCTTTGCAAGTTCCACAACCCTTCTCAAATCTTCCTCAGACGCCTTCGCTTTCATCACTATTATCATTCGATGACCTCCTTAAAAAAATTTCGGGGACCTTTTAAGTCCCCGATTTATGATATGCTAAATTACGGCCTGCACACCATAAACCGGGCGCATCCGTAATACCAGTAATTTCCTGAAAGTAGAACCGTCATCTGATACCTCCACGATACATATTGAAATTATTTTACCATAAAATGTTTTTAAAATGCCAAATACCACGTTTTGATATTAAAAATTAAATTTATAGCAAATTAATTGTCATTTATTTTAATAAAATTCTCTATCATTTGCTTTCCGAAATCCGTCATTATCGATTCGGGATGAAATTGAAGGCCATAAATTGGGTAATTTCTATGACGTATACCCATTATCGTTCCATCATCTGTTTGAGCGGTTATAACAAGATCTGGCGGAAGCGTTGATCTTTCTACCACAAGAGAATGATATCTCATGCCCGTCAGAGGATTCTTAAGGCCTTTGAAAATTCCCTTCTCGTCATGTATTATTGTTGAGGTCTTTCCATGCTTTATTTCTGGTGCGCTTACTATCTTTCCTCCGTACGCGTAACCTATAACCTGATGACCAAGGCATATACCAAGGATGGGAATGTCATGAACACTTTTGACAAGTTCGGGACACACGCCGGCATTTTCAGGTCTTCCCGGACCCGGAGAGATTATTATCTTCTCGGGATGCATCTTTTTTATCTCTTCAACGCTTAAAAGATCATTTCTAATTATTTCGACATCTTCCTTTATCTCGCCGACGTACTGGTAAATGTTATAGGTAAAAGAATCGTAATTGTCTATTATAAGGATCATTCATATCGCCTCCTGGAGGGCTTTCAATTTGTTCAATGTTTCATAATATTCACGGTGAGGATCAGAGTCGTAGACTATTCCGGCCCCGCCCTGAATGTATGCCTTTTGATCTTTGAAAAGTATCGTTCTTATGGCAATGCACATGTCCATATTACCGCTAAAAGAAAAGTATCCAACGGATCCGGCATAGAAAGATCTTCTGATATTTTCAAGTTCTTCTATTATCTCCATTGCTCTTATCTTTGGTGCGCCCGAGACGGTCCCTGCGGGCAGGCAGGAGATAAGCGCGTCAAATGGGGTAAATGAACTTTTCAACTTCCCGCTAACCGTTGAAACTATATGCATGACATGCGAGTACATCTCTATTTCCATGAACTTTTCAACTTTAACGGATCCAAATTCGCTTATCTTTCCTATATCATTTCTTCCCAAATCCACAAGCATAAGATGCTCGGCCCTTTCTTTTTCATCTTTTATAAGTTCTAATGCAAGACTTTTATCCTCATTTTCATTTCTCCCGCGTGGCCTTGTTCCTGCTATCGGGTTTGTCATTATACGCCCGTTAAAAACGCTTACTAAACTTTCTGGAGAAGAACCTGCCATTTGAAAATCTCCAAAATCTATAAAAAACAGATAAGGAGAAGGATTTATAGACCTCAGACGCCTGTAGACTTCAAAAGGTTCAGAAGAATTCTCGACAGAAAGTCTTTGAGAAAGTACAACCTGAAAGATATCGCCCGATCTTATGTAAGATTTGGCCTTCTCGACTATTTTACAAAATTCCTCTTCGGTGAAATTGGATTTGAATTCTTTCTTTTGTGTGGGTGGAAGGTCGTGTATTTCAACCTTTTTAATATCCTCTGCGATTTTTTCAAATTCTTCAAGACTTTCATTGTAAGAATCTTTTTCGAATATATTTTTGACGATGAAGATCTTGTGCGTTAGATGATCGAAGGTTATGAAGTTCTTATAAAACATAAGGTATGAATCTGGAATTTTAAGTTCATCTGGATTTGTCTCGGGTATTTTCTCGTACTGCCTTATCACATCGTATCCCACGTATCCGACTGCTCCGCCGGTAAAAGGCACTTTCAAATCGAGATTATCGTAGTTCATCTTAAAAAGATTTTTTGCATAGTCGAGAATTCTGCCATTTTCTTTTTTTGAATTGTAAATTTCGATCTCATTTCCCCGTCCACCGATCTTAAGGTATGGATCTGCACCTATGAAAGAATATCTTCCATTTCTTCCCTGTTCGGCACTTTCGAGGAGAAATTTGTGCTTTCCCTTCAGAGAGTAAAAGATGCCTATTGGGGTGATCTCGTCTCCATTTATCTCTGCAAAGAATGGGAAAACTTTATTTTGATCTTTTAAATCCTCGAATTTTTCTCTGGTAAGATTAACCTTTATTTTCATCCAAGAGCGCTCCTTTCATCTCTTTTACGAATTCCTTAACCTTTTGATCATCCCTGCTCTTTGAAATGAGATCCACTATTGCACTTCCAACTACCACACCTTCACATAGATCTTTAACATCTTTCACGATCGAAGGATTAGAAATTCCAAAGCCCAAAGCCCTCGGAAGAGGCGTGAATTGTTTTACCGTTTCCATGTAAGTTTTTAAATCAGTCGAAATTCTTTCTCTCATTCCCGTTACACCGTTAAGAGAGACACAGTAAACGAATGTATCGGCAATTTCGACTATTCGCTTTATCCTTTCTTTTGACGTTGGAGCCACAAGGGGTATTAAAGAGATATCCGTGCCGCGCAATTTCAAAGACAATTCTTCTCTTTCTTCTATTGGCAGATCTGGAATTATAAATCCATCGATGCCGGCCATCAAAGATTCGGAAATAAACCTTTCAATGCCATATTTGAAGATAGAGTTGTAATAGGCAAGAAAGGCAAGAGGTATATCGCTTTTTGATCTTACATCTTTAACGCAATTCATTATGTCCTTTATTTTAGTTCCTTTTTTCAAAGATCTCGCAGATGAGTTTTGAATAACCGGGCCATCGGCAAGTGGATCAGAATACGGAATTCCTATCTCTACGATGTCTGCACCGCCATTTTCCATCGCAAAAATCATATCGGCAGTTGTCTTGATATCTGGATCTCCAGCGGTTATGAAGGTTATAAGGGCTTTTTCGTTGTGCGATTTTAGAAGATCGAATTTTTTCTTTATCCTATTCATAATTCCACCCTCATTATCTTCGACATTATGTCTATATCTTTATCTCCACGGCCAGAGAGATTAACGACGATTATCTTATCTTTCTCCATAGATGGCGCAATTTTTGCGGCGTAAGCGATGGCATGGGCGCTTTCAAGGGCGGGTATTATGCCTTCCAATTTGGAAAGCATCATGAAAGCCTCTACAGATTCTTCATCTGTGGCGTAAACATATTTTGCCCTGCCGCTTTCTTTAAGATAGGCATGTTCCGGTCCAACACCCGGATAATCGAGTCCTGCCGAGATGGAATAAACCGGCAATATCTGTCCCTCATCATCTTGAAGCACGTAAGTCATCATACCGTGAATTACCCCAATCGATCCACCCTGAAACGTTGCGGCATGCTTTCCACTTTCTATTCCCTTCCCTCCGGCCTCAACTCCTATCAAGGAGACCTCCTTTTCTTCGATGAACGGAAAGAAAATTCCCATTGAATTGCTTCCACCCCCAACACATGCTACGACGTAATCTGGATATCTTCCTTCCTTTTCGAGTATCTGTGCTTTTGTCTCATCTCCTATCACCCTTTGAAAATCCCTGACGATCGTGGGATACGGATGGGGGCCGACCACGGATCCCATAACGTAAAATGTCGTATCAACGTTGGTTACCCAGTCTCTTATCGCTTCGTTGATGGCATCCTTTAGGGTGCCTGTACCCGATTCGACAGATCTTACATTGGCTCCGAGTAATTTCATTTTGAAAACATTCAAAGATTGTCTCTGAATATCTTCACGTCCCATGAAAATTTCACACTCAAGGCCAAATTTTGCCGCAACTGTTGCCGTTGCAACGCCGTGCTGGCCGGCACCCGTTTCTGCTATTATCCTTTTTTTGCCCATCCTTTTTGCAAGCAGGACCTGACCTATGACGTTATTTATTTTGTGTGCGCCTGTATGGTTTAAATCCTCCCTTTTGAGGTATATCTTTGCGCCTCCAAGTGCCTTTGTCAAATTCTCGGCAAAATAAAGCGGTGTGGGCCGACCAGAATATTCTTTTAGATAATATCTGTATTCATCCATAAAAGATTTATCGGACATAGCTTTTTCAAATTCTTCCTCAAGATCCGTTAAGGCGTTCATAAGTGTTTCCGGTACATACTGTCCTCCAAATTTTCCAAAACGTCCATTCATTTTCTCACCTTCTCCACAAATAACCTCATTTTTTCAAAATCTTTGTACCCATCTGTCTCAATTCCACTTGAAACATCAACACCGTAAGGTCTCAAAATTTCGATGGCTTTTTCAACGTTCAAATGATTTAGTCCTCCAGCGAGAATGAAGGGTTTATTCAAAGTTATATTGGAAATTGAATTCCAATCGAAAGGTATTCCACTTCCTCCGGGAAGGCCCACAACGAAGGTGTCAAGCAATATTTTGTCTGCTCTTTGGAAGATAAAATTCTCATTTCCCTTTATCCTTACGGCTTTCCATATTTCCACATCCAGAAGTGACTTTAAAGTATCAACGTATTCATCGGTCTCCTTGCCGTGAAGTTGGACAATGTCGAGGTGCAGGGAATTAACTATTTCCGCTACAAAATCTATCTCTTCATTCACAAAGACACCGACACGTTTGATTTCGGGATCTAAATTTTCGATTAGCACCCTTGCCGAGTCTTTATCTACGATCCTTTTGCTCTTTGAAAAGACAAAACCTGCATAATCTATCTTCAAAATATTGACATAGCGGATATCTTCAATTCTTCTTAGACCACAGAATTTTATCTTAACCATTTAAATTTTCCTCGCTTCCTCGACGAATTTTTTTACATCGTCTTCATACATTCTCATCAAAGTCTCGCCGATAAGAACGGCATTGACGCCGAGAGATTTCACGTATCTAATATCCTCTAAATCCCTTATACCGCTTTCTGAAACGATTATCTTCTTATCATCGATGTATTTCATAAGGCGTTCCGTGGTTTTTAAATCGACAGAAAAATCTTTCAAATTCCTGTTGTTAATGCCTATGATTTCACAACCACAATCAAGAGCCATTCGCATCTCTTCGTAAGTGTGGACCTCGACGAGGGGATAAAGTCCGATCGAAGTTGCAAGAGTGTAAAATTCTTCAAGTTTTTTCCCGAGAATGGCCACAATAAGCAGGATGGCATCTGATCCTATCGCAAGGGACTCAAAGATTTGGTAAGTATCGACTATGAAATCTTTTCTCAGGACAGGCTTCGTGCATGAATCTTTGACGATCTTTACGTACCGATCCTCACCGTTGAAATACTTATCCTCTGTAAGTACCGATATGGCATCCACACCGGAATTTTCATATATCTGTGCCTGAAGGGCAGGATCAACAGATCTTATAAACCCTTTCGATGGGGATGATTGCTTGATCTCTGCGATCAAAGAGAATGAAGAAGAGATTGATGACTTGAAATCTCTCCTTTCACCATTTGTAACCTTGATCTTTTCAAGAGGCATCGATTTCTTTTTCTTTTCTACCAGAGAGATTTTGTAATTCACGATTTCGTCCAAGATCATACCTTGCTCCTCGAAAAGTCGATGATTTCATTGAGTTTTTTCAAAGCAAGGCCGGAATCTAAAATCTCAGATGCCATCGAAAGACCCGCTTTCATGTCCCTTGCTACTTTTCCCACGTAAAGGGCGGCGGCAGAATTTATAAGTACGATTTCTCTTTTGGGTCCTCTTTTTCCTTCAAAAATGGATCTTATTGTTGTTGCATTCTCGAGGGGATCTCCTCCTTTTATATCCTCTATACCTGCGTAAGAGATACCGAAATCCCTTGGATCGATCGTGTAATCTTTTATAATTCCTTCTTTTAACTCGGAGACGTAGGTTTTTCCAGTTATCGTTATTTCATCAAGGCCGTCGGATCCGTGAACGACCATCGCCCTTTCTATCCCAAGGTTTTTTAGCACTTCAGCGATCAAATGCACTATCTTTCCATCATATACACCGATCAATTGACCTTTGATCCCAACGGGATTTGTAAGGGGACCAAGTAGATTAAAAACAGTCCTCACACCGAGATCACGCCTAACGGGGGCGATATTTTTCATCGCAAGATGGTATTTCTGAGCGAAGAAAAACGCAAATCCCGTATTTTCAATAGATCTTTTCGCCATTTCGAAATCTTCCTCGATATCAATACCAAGGCTGTTCAAAACATCGGCGCTACCGCTCTTACTCGAAACTGCCTTATTACCATGTTTTGCAACCTTGATCCCCGCCGCCGCGGCAACAAAGGCAACGGCCGTAGATATGTTGAAGGTTTTTCCGCCATCTCCTCCAGTTCCACACGTGTCTATAACGTATCCATCGATGTTAAAGACTCTATCCATTTCTCTTATTGCGTCGACAAAACCGGTTATTTCATCTACGCTTTCTCCCTTCATTCTCAAAGCGATTAGAAAACCTCCAGCCTTGATCGGTGAGATTCCATTCATCATTTCGATCATGCTTTCTTTGGCTTCACGACGGCTAAGATCATAACCTTCGACGACCTTTGAAATCGACTCGTTGATCATTCTTCCACCTCCTTGTATAAAAAAATCGGGGATCTTTTTGAAGATCCCCGATGCTGAATACCATTTATGGCAAAATGATACCCTCACCCTTCAGCATCGGGTGCGGTACCACCACCAATTGTTGTTCAAAAATGACTTTAAATTTAAATTACTCATTTTATCACCTTGTTAAAAAATATACCACAAAAAGATGACAATGTCAATCTTTTCATTCGAAGATCTTTCCAAACATCTCTTTTATCTCTTTTTTTCTCTCCTCTCCGTTTATTTCTTTTATTATCGAATAAGTTGAATCCAGAGACTGGTATTTTTCTATTTTAAAATGTTTATCTGCGACGGCTGCAATCTGCGGCATATGTGTTATCACTATTATCTGTGTATTTTGAGACATTTCTTTCATCTTGTTCGCAATTGAATCGGCAGTTCTCTGCCCTATTCCGCTTTCTATCTCATCGAAGACAATCGTAGAAACGGGCAAAGTTCCGCTTAAGGCCGATTCGATCGCAAGGTAGAATCTCGACATTTCCCCGCCGGATGCTATTTTGGCTAAAGGTAGCGGAGGCATTCCGGGGTTTATTGAACCCAAAAATTCTATTCTGTCCTTTCCATTCGGCGTAAAGGAAGTTTCTTCGTGAAGGAATGAAAGGGAGGCATTTGGCATCGCAAGGTCTTTTAGGTTTTCATTTACGGCCTTTACAAGATTTTGCGCTGCCTCTTCTCTCATCTCTTTTATCCGTTCGGCTATCTTTTCCATTTTCTTTACCGTCGAATCGAATTTATCTCCCGCGTTTTTGATTTCAGACTCGGTGAGTTCGAGTCTTTTGTACCTCTCTTTCAATTCTTCGAGGTGTTTTTTCACCTCTTCGAAGGTCGGACCATACCTGCGCCTTAATTTTTCCATTTCCCCTATTCTCTCTTCGAGTTCTAAAAACCTTTCTTCATCAAACTCAAGGGAGTCGACATATCCAAGAAATGATTTCTTGAATTCCTCGATAAGCACAGAGATCTCTTCGAAACTTTCTGAAAATTTTCCATCCATTTTGTGAATCTCTTTTAATTTTTGCATGATCATTTCAATTGAGAATTCAAGTCCATGATCTCCTGAGATAAGATAATCGAGTTCTTTAGATATTTTCAATATCTCTTCGATGTTTGCCATTCTTCTGTATTCTTCCTTCATATTTTCATACTCTTCATCAGTCACAAAAAATCTTTCTATCCCTTCGATCTCATTTGAAATTTCTTCAATCTGAGATCTTATCTTTTCAGGTTCATTTTCCTTCAGAAGTTTAGAAAGTTCGATGTAATTATCGAAGAGTATCTTGTAATTTTTAATCTCTTCCTTCAAAGAAGGGAAGAAAATATCGACAAAATGCGTGTGGGTTTGAGGGTTTCTTAAAATCTGCGAAACTCCTTGATCGTGAATATCTATCCATCTTTGAACCTGATCTTTCAATTGTGCGAGGGTAACCATCGATCCATTTATTCTCGCGCTTGTCCGGGAAGGACCTATTTTCAAATTAACCACGAATTCTCCTTCTTCGACTATAAAACGTGCCTCGACCTCGGCAGAACCTTTTAATTCATTTTTCTCACCCAAAAGCGATTTCAAAATAGAAAGGAAAAGTGACTTTCCAGAGCCACTTTCCCCCGTTATCACATTCATTTTGTCAGAAAATTCTATTTCAATCTCATCGAAGAGGATGAAATTCTTTGCTCGAAGTTCTGAGATCACCGATTATCCTCCGCTACACAATTTTCCTTCTATGTAAACACCCTCAACTTTTGATCTGGCATCGAATGGATGACCGCTCCATATCACAAGGTCTGCATCCTTTCCCTCTTCAATGGACCCTACCCTGTCTGAAATGCCAAGTATTCTGGCGGGATTTATCGTAAGCATCTTTAGCAAATCCTCTTCCTTCGCACCATACCTTAGAGCACTCGCGGCCTGAATAGACGCATACTCGAGAGGAATTACCGGATGATCGCACATGAGAGCCGTCAAAACTCCCTTCTCATTCAATATCTTTATCGAATCCATAGTCATATCTTTTAACTCTCTTTTCGTCCTGAAGGTCATCAAAGGCCCTACAACTACGGGTATCCCTTTCTCTTTTAAATAATCGGCTATCTTGTACCCTTCTGTCCCGTGCTCTATGACGAATCTAAATCCAAATTCCTCCGCTATCCTTGTTGCAGTCAATATGTCATCGTAACGATGGGCATGAATTCTGGCCGGAATCTCTCCTTTAAGGACTTTTTCTCCCGCTTCGAGTTTGAGATCCCTTTCTGTGAATGGTCTGCCATCCTTCTGTGCGATCTCCTTCTTTTTCATGTAATCCTGTACTCTCGTAAAATAAGATCTTATGACAGATGCCACTCCCAAACGTGTCGATGGAGTCTTTTTTTGATCGCCGTAAACCCTTTTTGGGTTTTCACCGAAGGCCATCTTCAATCCCGCGGGCTCTTTGACTATCATCTCATTTACTATCTTTGATTTGAACTTTATTATCGCTCCTTGCCCTCCGATTGGATTCGCACTTCCGGGCACTATCATTACCGTTGTGACTCCGCCACTGAGTGCCCTGTCTATGGCATCATCTTCAGGGTTGAATCCATCAATGGCTTTAACGTCTGCAGTTACAGGGTCAGTCCATTCATTGCCATCTGATGACACTGGCTCATTTACCCCTTCTTCCCATAATCCTATGTGGGAATGGGCATCTATGAAGCCGGGAATCAAATATTTTCCCTCGAGGTCTATTACCTCTGTATCTTTGTCCTTTTTTATCGATTCACCAATTTTGTATATTTTGGAATCTTTGACAAGCACGTCTCCTTTGAATGGTTTGGACGTAATTGGAAAAACATTCGCGTTTTTGAAAAGTAATTTCATTTTATCATCCCAGTTTTGATAAAACATTTTCTATTTCCGCGTAATTGGGCTCTTTGCCCGGATCTTCAGATACCCAAGCGTAGGCTATCTTTCCGTTTTTATCGACAACAAAGACAGATCTTTTTGCGACAGAATAGCCCTTAATTCCAACGAAATTTTCATGAAGTCCACCGTAGGTCTTTGAAACCTTCCTTTCAAAATCACACAGAATTGGAAAATTGATCATGTTCTGCTGTGCGAAGGCTTTATTCGCGAATGGACCATCAACACTTATACCTATTACTTGCGCGTTGAATTTGTTAAACTTTGAAAGGCTGTCTCGCAATGTGCACATCTCTTTTTGACACACGCTTGTGAATGCGCCGGGATAAAATGCAAGAATCACATTCTTTCCTGCGAATTCTTTCAGGGATCTCATTTTCAAATCGGTATCGTAAAGTTCAAAGTCGACGGCTTTGTCTCCCAATTTCATTTGGACACCTCCTACTTTGAAAAATCTTTTGCCGTTCTGTACATCATCTCTATTTTATCAGATATTTCAACAAAAATACTAACGATCTTTGGATCGAACTGGGTACCCGCATTTTTCATGAGTTCTCCTATCGATTCCTGAATACTTTTCTCAGATTTGTAAGGTCTTTTTGAAACCATGGCATCAAAAGAATCAACGACTGTGACAATTCTTGCCTCTAAAGGTATCTCTTCGCCTTTTATACCCGTTGGATAGCCTTTGCCGTCGTACCTTTCATGGTGAAATAGCGCTATGTTTTTTGCGAATATCAACACATCATCATTTCCATCGAGTATTTCAGATCCTATAGTCGTGTGTGTTTTCATTATTTTCCATTCTTCTTCATCGAGAGGACCATTCTTAAAAAGAATTTGATCGGGTATTCCTATCTTTCCTATATCATGCAAGGGGGCAGTCATACGCACTTTGAATATGTCCTCCACCTTCAATCCGATCCTCTCGGCCACAAGCATCGAAAGTTCTCCGACTCTTTGAGTATGACCGTGGGTCTCGTTGTCTCTTATCGAGGCTATTTTATCGAGTTTTTGAAGTAGTTCTATAGAGAAATTTTCGGATCTTTTTATCTTAGAATAAAATTCATCTATCGTCGAAAAGAAAAGGTCGAATCTTCCCGATTGATCTTTTGAGAGGTCTGGAAATGCAGAAAAAAATTTTATCTTAAAAGACAGATCGGCAAAGTCCACCGGTTCTTCAAGTACAATATCGGCCATCTTTTTTAAATCGTCTGATATTGACTTCCTTGGTACTATAAGGATGAAAAGGTTTTTGATCCGCTTTCTTAGGTTTTTGAGTTTTTCGATATCGGAATTGTTGAAAACGCAAAAGATGAACACGTCCCTTGAATCCCTTACCTTTTCATCCTCAGACAAAGGAAAACCATTCATTTTTGACTTGATGACTTGCTTTAAAAATTCATCCTCGCATATTATCTTTATCTCACTCAACGATACCCTCGCCTTCTGAGTTCTCTTACAAGGAAACTCGCGACGTCTGCACCATGTGTTCCCCTTCCAAACCCAGCGTCCATGCCGGCCGATTTCGCAAGATCATTTGTTATCTGTGTACCTCCAGCAACTAAAATAAGTTTATCCCTTACACCTTTTTCTATTGAAAGATCGTTCAATTTCTTCATGTTGTGGATATGCACATCGTTGTGTGTTATTATCATCGATGCTAAGACAGCCACAGAGTTCGTTTCGACTGCGGCATCTATTAACTTTTCGACGGGCACACTTGTCCCAAGATAGATGTACTTTATGCCATATTTTTCTATTCCTCCATGTTTTATATCGAGTATCTCTCTCAACCCAACAGAATGTTCGTCGTTACCCACAGTACCTGCCACAACGCTAACCGGATATCTTTTGAAAAAGTCTATTATCTCTTCATCCGGTAATTGATCTATCTTCTCTGGCAATTTAATATCCTTAATTTTTATCGAGAATGGGACTCTTCCTTTTATCTCAACATAGGTCCCTTCGGCGGGATGAAGGACGGTCTTATGGATCACATTTATATCTGTAAGGCCAAACTTTTTCGCCGTTTCTATTGCCGCGGCTTCTGCAAGGTCTGGAGAGGTTGGAAAGGTCATGTCGATCTGCACAACGCCATCATTCAACCACTCAACTTCCGGCCTTATTTCGTCTTTTTCGATTTTTTGTAATCTCAAATTGACATTGTCACTTTCATCGAGTTCATCTATGTATTTTATCTTTTCTGGTTTACAAAGTGTGCATCCGCCTATCAAATCACATGGCTTCTCTATTCCGGATGGAAGGTTGTTATATCCAAAATGTTCGCAGACAGGCGCCATGTAATCTTTGTCTCTGGGCACTACTGTGCCGGCCGCGATCTCTCCATCTTTCTTTCTTTTTATCCCATCCCCAATTCTTTCGGGATAATAACCATTGTCAACGAAAAATCCCCTTTCCACGGCTTCAAAATACCCTCCAACCTCTATTATTTCCTCGAGCATGAGAATTGCCCTCATCTTTAATTCTCTTACCTTTTCATTTATTTTTTCTCTGTCTATTTTGACGTACTCTGTAAGTCCATCCAAGGCTATAAGGGCATGCTTGGCAGTCTCAACCCCGCGGATCGAGTTTATGTGCCATGGCACATTTCTTCCCTCGTCTGGCGTTATAGTAGACTGAAGATGGGCACCCGTTAGCCTTGTTATGAATGCGTCTATCATGTGCATTCTCGTTGCGTCGAAGAGATCCGATTCTATGTACTTTGTATTCATCTGGGCACGAAATCTGTAGCCTTTAAAGAGTTCTCTGACGGCAACGGCATAAGGCAAATTTATTCTCATGGTTGGCGTTGGCGCTGCCGTTGGCGGAACCGTAGATAGCGCTATATTCTCAGGCTTCATTCCCACTTTGACCGAATAAAGTGAATTTATACCGTGCTGGACGAGTAATTCTGGCATAACCTTCCACGATACCCTTGCCGAGGCATTTGCGTTATGGGCCCCGTCTATCTGAAGCATATTTGCCCATGCCATTATGCGTTTTGCAACTGCCGCATCGACAAAAGATCTCACGGGGTTTATTCCCCTGTACAGAACGTTGTATTGTGGATCCTGATGCGCACCATTGACTCCTTCTTCCGCAAAAAGAACGGCTATTTCTGGACCTGCTACACCGCTAACGTAGGAATGGAGATTTATAGGTCTGCCAACTTCTTCCTCTATCATGTCGAGAGCCTTTCGAGTTGCCCTCAATTGTTTTCTCGTTATTGGTATCCCGCCTATTCCTTCGGGTGTTCCTTCCATAAGACCGTCTATGTGCGATTGCCCAAGAGTTCTTATAACCATTATGTGATCGGCTCCATGCCAGGCGGCCATTCTCATCCTTCTTATATCATCTTCAAATCTTCCAGATGCTATCTCACTCGTTATGACAAGATCGGGTTGAGGATCTATGTTGTCAAAATAATGTGCGGCGGGAAGTGGGATAGAATTTTTCAAAGGTTCGCTTATCTGTCTGTATTCGTATCCATCCATCTTCCCATAGTACGGCTTCCTCCAGGTCCATCCACGTCTTTTTGGTCTGTAATGTTCGAGATCTTTGAGTATTTCATTTATGTCTATCTTATTGTTAACGTCCATTTTTATCAACTCCAAAAAGGGATCTTACCTCGTCCCAGTGATCCTCTTTTACGAGCAACTGACCGGCGTCAAGGTAATCCATCTTTTTTGCCTTTGCAAATCTGTAAACCACATTTCCAGCACCTTTACCGAGCAAGTTTTGCTCGAAGATCTTGTCAACGAGATTTTTGGCAGTTATGCTATCGAATCCCATCCTCAACAATACCGATCTCTCGATAGAAGGAGATGTATGTGTCCTTGCAAGTTCTACCAGAGGATCAACGACCTGTTCGACAAGTTCCCAGAACCTTCTGTCGAGTTCCTCATCGCTTAAGTTTTTAAGATGTGCGCTTCTCTCCTCAAAATCATCTGATCTTGTCATTTTAACACCTCTAATCTCTCTTTTACCTCTTCAAATGTCGATTTGGTGTCTTTGGCCATGAATTCGATTTCTGTATCTGAAAAATCTTTTTTATCGTATATTTTGATGGCCTCTTTCACATATGATCTCTTTAAACTCTCGAGAGGATATTCTATGACGCCTATCTGATCTATGCTTTCTGGTATCGCTATAACCTTCCCGGGTACATCTTCTTTAAGGGAATCACCATTCTTAACCGTTATTCCCATCTTCTTGGCGAAGGTAAGTTGTGCGCTTGGCAATTTTCCTGCCCCCGTGTATTCCGTTTCCTGGACGACCAAAATCTCATCTTCATTCATTTCTTTGGCAATCGCTATCGCGGCCGCAAGGGAGGTATTCCCTGCCGGTCCTCTCATCATGCCCTCAACCTGTGCAAGTGCCTCGGTGGTGAAAAAAACCTCTCCCTGAGTTACAAGGACGTACCTGTCAAGATATCTAAGAGATCTTGCCGCATTTCTTGGTACATCTACCCTATCCGGGTAGGCCGCGAATGGTATTCCGAATCCCGTATGGCCAGTCGTAAAGGACTTCCTGTTGAAGTCGTGATCGCTTGCCATGTGAAGGCCTCTTAAGTCCACGCTTGCTCCTATGACCTTTGTTTCAACGGCACCGGCCATCTTCAATCCTCTCGCCGTACCCGTAACATTTCCTCCCCCTGCGTGCGTGATCACAACTGCATCTGGAAATTTTCCGAATCTTTCCTTAACCTGCATTGCAACTTCGTATCCGAGGGTTTCAACTCCTGCAATTCCAAATGGAGTGTAAAGTGACGCATCAAAAAAGCCTGTTTCATCAAGTAACTTCAGCGTGTAATAAAAAAGTTCCGGCCCAACAGTTAACTGGACGACCTCCGCTCCGTAGGCTTCACATGCGCGTCCTTTCTCGAGGATCTCGGGCTGTCCTATGTGTTTACTATCAAAGGTTTCCTGAACTATTATCGCCCTTAGATTGTATTTTGCTGCCTGTGAGGCAACTGCCGCTCCGTAATTGCCAGAAGTGGCCGCTATGACGCCTTTGTACCCATGCGTTTTTGCATGGTAGACTGATACCGATGCCCTTCTGTCTTTGAAACTTCCAGAAGGATTGGCGGATTCGTCTTTTAAAAATATCCTTGCTCCCTTTCCCTTTTTAGAATACATTCTTACAAGTTTGGTGAGATTTTTAAGTTCGACAAGAGGTGTATTCCCAACCTGCGTTTCTGACTGTATTTTTTTTATCTCATCGAATGTGTAAGAAACCTCTTTCATCATTCTTTCGTAGTCAAAGGCTATTCCTTCGATCTCGAACTTTGAATAATCTATTCCAACGGCCTTTTTTATTATCTCATTCTTCCTTTTTATGATCTCCTCGTACATTTAAGCGTCCCTCTTTTCGAGTATACTTTTCAAAGTAGGCCCTATCTTCAAAAGTTCGGGCAAAGGTTCTCCGAAATCATGCGTGTAGCGAGGATTAACCTCGACAAGGATTCCTTCAACCTTTCTTCCGCTTAAAGTTGTTATCTCGACTTTTTCTCCGATATTCGCATCATGATTCAAAAATCCATTCACCCACATCTCAAGGGGAACCTGCTTTGTATCGTCGGGCAAAGATGGGGCACGATCGGAGGGATTAAGAATAACATCGTGAATTTTAACCCATTCTCCTTTTTTTGCCACATCGATCATCTCAATTCGTTGATCATTCCATAAGGTATTCGCATATCCTTCATAGTCATAAGACCCGGTCTCGATTCTATGACTTTGGGTATCATGTTGGTAGCCATTGCGATTGTGCCCTTTCCGCCGGGGATTTCTGGCTTTATTTCGAGAGATATATTCGGATCTCCTTCTATTTGAATGAAATCTCCTGTCTTTACTTCTTCGAGTTCAGGGTGGATCTGCTGTGGATGGACAAGTTCAATTTTGACCTCGCCGTTTACGAATCCACGGCCTATATGTTTGCATCCGGCAACGTAACCGGGCTTGACTTTAACGTACGGGGTTTCACGATATACCTTTGATACGATGGGTTCTCTTTCTTCTTCTATCTTTTCAACCTTCCACCCAAGGGCATCTCCTATCATGTATATAGACTGCCTAAAGCCGATATGACCGACGATCTTACCGTTTTTTATGCCATCGTAAAACTCCTCAACGCTTGTTCCGACACCTTGCGTTCTCATAACCTCATTTCCAAATGGTGAAAGATCATTTATGCGCTGGGCTTTTATCTTTTTTACATCTAAACACACACCGGTCAGGGACAATATCAAAGTATCGAGAACAAAGCCCGGGTTTATACCGGTTCCAAGAATTGAAACGTTATGTTTTTTTGCCAAGGAGTCCATTCTGTGCGAAAGTTCGGGATAATCGATCCAAGGGTAGGCCATCTCTTCGGCAAGCGTTATCACGTTGACCGAATTTTCTACTGCCAATTTTATCATCGGAAAGACCACAGGAACAAAGGAGGCCGTCGCGATGACTATTAAATCCGGATCAAATTCTGAAATCGCTTTTTGCGGGTCTGAGGATATCTGAATATCACTTTCGATCCCGAAAGACTTTAAGGATTTTCCCTCGAGATCCTTTCTAAAGGTTTCGATAACTCCAACGAGTTCGAGTTCACGTTTTTGGAGAATGTTTTTAACGATGCCACTTCCCATGGCACCCATTCCCCATACCATGATTCTGTACATTTTATCTTCCTCCTCACAAAGATTGAATTTTTTTATTGTAATCTATGAACTGATTACCAATCTTCGCTATAACTTCAAAATCATAAGTGCCCGTTGATGGAAAGGTGATCGTCTGCCATGATTTAGAATCAAGAAGCACCCTTGCACCGCCGGGATTCATTATTATGTTGTGAGATCTGTCGTTGTAAAATCTGTAAAGTTCTATATTTTCCTTCTTCACTATAACGGTAAGAGAGTTAAGCACAACGTACTTCTTGTTAAAAAGATCGTTGTTGACAAGAGATATTGAAAAAGAGGTTGGAACATTTTTATTTACGTATAAAGGAATATCGGAAATTATCTTTATGCCTGAGATATCGCTGAGATCTGATTTGTTTACAACTGAAATTGAAGACGTCGCGGACAGATCCTCTGATCCAGATATTTCAGCGCTAAGATAGTAATTGCCCACATTGAGAGGAATGGTTTTGTAATCGTAGATTAAAGCCTGCTGGCCAGATTGAATTGGAAAAATTGAACTTATCGCGATGTTTTTAGAATTAAGGATTTTTTTATCTGAGGTAAAGATGGTAAATGAGATATTGTTGACATGCAGATTGACGGTATTTGGTGTGTTGTTCTGAACGTAAAGGCTTAAATCTGCGCTTTGTCCTTCGATGAAGAAATCATTTTGAGAAGTTATTGAGGCAAAGATTACCGAGGAGTATTTGAATGTTTTTTCTATAGAGACTACCTTACCATCGAAATTCATGAGTATTTTTGCGGTGTATTCGCCGGGTTGAAGGTTTGAAAGATTTGTGTCTTTTTTCAACTCGTAAAGCAAGATCGTGCTGTTAGGCCCTATTTCAGATTTTATGACATCTGATGTGTTGAAAACGTAGATCGGTGTTGAATTGCCCGTTATTTTAAGGCTAAAGGAATATATATCAAAATTCCTTGAAGAAGACGAGAGATTTGAAAGATAAACATAAAAATTGAGAGGTTCTCCCGAAAGGTAGTTATCTTTTGGAGAGGTAATGTAGATTTGAAAATCGCCAACTTTTGCAAGTGAATTCACCTTTACCGTATTTGATCCGCTAAAGCCAAAATAAATCAAAAAAATTGCCAAAATTGCGGCAAAATTTATCCCAAGAATAAGATTAACCCTTCCGAAAGGTCTTTTTGGCTTTTTGGGATTTTTTTGGCTGTCTATTTTTTCCCACTCTTGGGGGGAATGAGAATAATATTTGTAGCCATCTGAATTCATGCACTCCTCACCACACGGTTAACTTCTTCGTAAGAAGTTATTCCTCTAAGTATCTTCTCTACACCATCTTCGAACATCGTTCTCATGCCGTCACGTATGGCCGCTTCTCTAAGTTCGTTGTCAGAGGCTCCCCGATAAATAAGTTCTCTCAATTTATTGGTGACTATCATAACCTCATTTATTGCCGTTCTTCCTTTGTATCCTTCATTGCAATTTCTACAGCCGACTGCCTGATACATGACGGGTTTAATCTCTGGATAAAATGCTTTTGCCACTTTTAATACGTCTTCATTTACCTTTATTTCGGCCTTACAATCGTTGCAAAGTTTTCTAACAAGTCTTTGTCCGACGACTCCAATGAGCGCAACCCCAAGCATGTGAGAATCTATTCCAAGGTTTATGAGCCTCGAAATGGCTGAAGGAGCATCATTTGTGTGAAGCGTGCTAAGAACAAGGTGACCGGTCATCGACGCTTCAACTGCCAACTGTGCCGTCTCTTTATCTCTTATTTCTCCTATCATTATTATGTCCGGATCCTGGCGAAGAACCGATCTTAAGAATCTGGGATATGTAAGACCTGCTTCGACATTTACCTGACATTGATTTACTCCCTCTATGTTGTACTCAACCGGGTCCTCTATTGTGACTATATTTTTGCTCACGTCCTTTATTTCGTTTATTGCGGCAACAAGAGTTGTGGATTTGCCGCTTCCGGTTGGACCTGTTAAAAGAATTATTCCGTAAGGATAATTTATTAGTTCTCTAAATCTTTTGAGATTGTATTCGCTAAATCCAAGATCTGACACCTTTTGCTCAGAAGAGGAAACCTTCAATATCCTCAAAACAGCCTTTTCACCGTATATGGTTGGCATTGTCGACACACGAAAGTCGTATTGATCATTTAGATATTTCATGAAAAACTTTCCATCCTGTGGCACTCTCTTTTCGGCAATATCGAGGCCTGACATTATCTTTATTCTCGATATGACGGAAGCATGCATAGATTTGGGATAGGATGTAACTTTTCTAAGAACACCATCAACTCTGTACCTTACATTTACACCTTGATGGGTTGGCTCTATGTGTATATCGCTCGCATTCTGAACTATCCCATTTTCAACGAGCGTTTTTGCAAGTTTGACCGCAGGCGCCTCTTCGGATTCGACAAATTCTTCTCTTACTTCTTCTTCTTTTGTAGTTTCAACATTTGAGATTATCTCAGACGTATCGACCTGAGAGCCAAATATATACTGATAAACCGTATCGTATACGTCTTTAGAAACAACGGCTATCTTTGGATAAAGATTGGTCAGAAATCTTATTTCTCTTACTATCTGAGTGTAGTTCAGAACGTTGTCGGTGGCAAGCCATAGATTATTTCCATCTTTTCTGTACGGGATTATTCTGTAAGTGTCTATGAGATTTTTTGGTATTAAATTTATTATGTCTGCTGGAATATTGGAGGGAAGATCTTGAATTCTTGGCAAATTGTACTGTGCCGCAAGCGCATCTGCAATATCATTCCACGTTACGAAATGATTTTCCACAAGCACTTCCCCAAGCATCTTACCGCTCTTTTGCGATATGTCAAGAGCCTTATCGAGTGTTTGCTGGGTTATGTACCCCATGGAAACAAGAATCTCGCCTATTTTTTTGTAAGGCGTTGCCAAAATAAATCCTCCACTCTTACCTTAAGAAATCATCAAGGCCTGACCTGTATATTGCCGGTATATCGCTGTCTGTAAAGAGTAATTTGTCTGCCTCTTCAAATCCAGTCGCTATGAGGGTAACACGCAATTCATCTTCTGGAACAGAATCGTCTATTATGAGACCGAATTTGACATCTGCTTCCTCGCTGCATCCCTGTCTTATAACGGAAGCCGCCACATGCATTTCTTTCATCGTGACATTCTTGGGAGCGGAGACATTCAAGATGATCGAAGACGCATTTTTAACAGGCTGCTCGAGAAGTTTAGAATCCATAGCCATCCTTGCGGCATCTTCTGCCCTGTTCTGACCTTTTCCTATTCCTATTCCAAGCATCGCAGGTCCTGCATTTCTCATTACAGCCTCAACATCTGCAAAGTCAAGGTTTATGTAGCCTCTCTTTGTTATAAGTTCGGATATTCCCTTGACCCCTTGATGAAGCGTCTCATCGGCCTTGAGAAAAGCCTCCGGTATTGTAGTATCCGGTGGAAGTTCTTCGAGCAGTTTGTTGTTTGAAATTCTTATAAGTGTGTCGACATTTGAATGTAATTTTTTGAGACCCTCAGTTGCTATTCTCCATCTGTTATTTCCCTCAAAATAAAAAGGCGTCGTCACAATCGCAACCGTTAAGATCTGCATCTCCTTTGCGATCCTCGCTATTACCGGCGTGGCTCCTGTACCGGTTCCTCCACCCATACCGCATGTTAGGAAAAGTAAATCGGTACCGTCGAGTATTTCTTGAATTTCGGATTTGCTTTCTTCTGCGGCCTTTTCACCGATCTCGGGATATCCTCCCGCTCCGAGTCCTCTTGTTGTCTCGGCACCGAGTTGGATGGTAACGTCGGCCTGACTTGCCTCTAACACCTGCAAATCCGTATTGGCGGCGACAAAGACAACATCTTTTATGCCAGATTCGATCATCCTCGTTATGGCATTGTTACCGGCTCCACCAACTCCCATGACCTTTATAACTGGAACTCTTTTTATTTTTCTTTCTTTATTTGTGTCTTCCGTGATCTCAAAAGGCATTTATTATACCTCCTTCAGGAGAGATCATACCAATTTTTTCAAAAAATCCCATAATTTTTTAAATGTTCCATTCTGAACGCTTTCTCCAACCTTTTCTTCTGTTGTCTGCTGGGGATTTTGCACATTTACGGCAGGGGCAGAGGTCTGCTGGACAGGCTTAGTTTCTAACCTTCCGTATTTGTAAGCGTATATGTATGATCCAAATAAAGGTCCGTAAGCCGGCACACCCATTACATCTTCTGCTCCCGTAACTATGACGTTATTCGATGAGATGTAATTTCCATTTCTTGCGGAGATATTGAAGATCGTTCCAGCGACTGAAGATATACCGGGTATAGATGCTCCTCCTCCCGTAATTACTATTCCTATAGGATTAAAGGAAGGATTTGCGTTGAGAATCTCATTTAAACTTCTTCTCGAAAGACTTAACATTTCCTTCGCTCTTGCATATGCCGTCATGGATATCGATCTTTTCTTAACGCTCTTTTTGGTCTTGCTAAAATCGACAACCTCAACCATATCATTCTCATTTAACTTCTCATAATCCAAATTGGAATGATAAAATAAAACCCTCTCTGCTTCCGGATACGAAACTTTAAAGACCGTAGCGATATCTTTTATCATCTTTTCTATGCCAAAAGGAATGAATTTATACCCAATGGGCATTCCATCCATGTAAGCGATCATCTTAAATGTCGAATATCCGAAGTCGAGACATATTATTCCCCGGTTCTTTTCATTTTCGGTCAGGACGCCTTCTCCGGCAACAAGGCCAGGATGCAATACACTTACGGAATCGAATACGTAACCCTGAAAGAGATTCATCAATTCATTTTTGGGAAGCGGATCCATCTTGACCTTAACGATATCGGCATGAATTTTAGAGGTGGCCATGGAGAGAGGATTTATAACCTTTCTTCCGTCATCCAAGGTATAACGCACCGGTATCACGTCTATTATGTCCGAACTTTTAACGGCCTCTTTTCTTATTTCTTGAATGTGTACAGGAGAGATCGTCTCGATTTTTGAAAATTCTTTGCTTATCTTGGCAAGTTCAAGAGAGAAAAAATTCTCCGAAGCCGTCACTACAAGATGTCCGCCAAGCGCTTTTTTCATCAACTGTGTTTGGAGTTCGCCTAAAGCCTCGCCAACACTTGCTCTAAGGCTTAGAGCGTCGACTATTTGACCGCCGTACATGCCATTGGATTTGACGCTGGTATAACTTAAGATTTTGAATCCGTCCGCAACTCTTTCGGCAAATGCAGATTTTATATTGTAAGAACCTATATCAACTACCGTTATTCCCCCTACTTTAGCCATAAAATAGGGCACCTCCTTCATGGAGTTTTACAAATTATAACACTTTAAATATAAATTTTCATACTTTAAAATTCTCTTTGATTTTTTCGATTATAACACGAAATAATTGATCTTGTTCCATCTTTCCATCTACCTTGACAAATCTCGAAGCAGTTGATATCTGATCATACCCTTCTATGACTTTCTTTATGAATTCTATTCCTTCTGATTCAATTCTATCTTTTTTTTCTCTTTTTCTTTCTTCAAAAACCTTCTCGTCTATCTCTATGTAAAAGGTGAGATCTGGATACACAAGGTCGGTGGCGAATTCGTTTATGAATGTCACGATCTTCTTTCCAAGTCCTCTTCCAAATCCCTGATAAGCAACGGAAGAATCTATGTACCTGTCCAAAATGACAAATTCTCCAGCCTTTATCCTCGGCTTTATCTCTTGAGATACAAGTTGGGCCCTCGATGCCGCAAACAGCAAAAATTCAGTCTTTGGATCCATTGGCGAATCTGCGTTGTCGAGGAGAATTCTTCTTATTTCCTCGCCTATCTTTGTTCCTCCAGGCTCTCTGAAGACAGAACATTTTATTCCCTTTTTTTCAAAGTAATCTTTGAGCATTAAGATCTGTGTCGATTTGCCACATCCATCTATTCCTTCAAAGGTTATGAGCGGCACATTCCACCTCCATCAATGCATAAAATCTTTTTCCGTAAAAAGTGCGTACTTTGGTAAGAAACTTATTTTTATACTTCCTATAGGTCCATTTCTTTGTTTCCCTATGATTATTTCTGCCTCTTTTGGATTGTTGGCCTCTTCTTTTTGATCTTTTTCTTCCTCCTTCTTGGCTTTGTAATAATCTTCTCTGTGAATGAAAAGGACGACATCCGCGTCCTGTTCAATAGCGCCAGATTCTCTTAAATCGCTAAGCCTCGGTCTCTTTTCATCTCTTTGCTCAACGGCTCTTGAAAGTTGTGATAGAGCCACGACACAGACATCTAACTCTCTTGCCAAAAGTTTCATCGCCCTTGATATGTCCGATATCTCCTGCTGTCTGTTGTCTCTCTTGTCTCTCGATCGAATCAATTGAAGATAATCTACAAAGACTATATCGAGGCCAAATTCCTTTTTTATCTTTCTTGCCTTTGTTCTTATCTTCAAAACATCGACAAGTGGATCATCATCTATTATTATTGGAAGGTCTCTTAACCTGCTCGCAGAATTTGTCAACCTTTTCCAATCATCCGTTGAGATGGCACCACTCCTTAAACTTTGAAGGTCTACAAATCCATCTGCGCAGAGCATTCTTTGGGCAAGTTGATCTGCACTCATTTCGAGGCTAAAGATAGCAACCTTTTTTTGGTAAAGGAAGGCCATATTCTTTGCCATTGTCAATGCCAAAGCCGTCTTTCCCAAAGAAGGTCTTGCGGCTATTATGACAAGATCTGACTTATGAAATCCCGCCGTCATCGCATCAAGAGTTCTAAAGCCAGTTGGAAGGCCAGATACGAGAATTCCACTTTCAGGTGATTCTCTTTCTATCTTTAATTTCTCTATCTTTTCAAAGGTTGAATTTATGATCTCTCTTATAGGCATGTAAGTTCTTGAATTTTCCTCTTCGGCTATTTTGAAGATCATGTTCTCCGCTTCATTCAATATGTCTTCGGGATCCCTTTGATCGTAGGCCGCATCTATTATCTTTCCAGAAACGGATATTAACTGTCTTAACAATGACTTTTCTTTTATTATTTTTGAATAATACTCAACATTTCCAAGAACCGGAACGGAATCGGCAAAGTGAACGATGTTAACCTCTCCTCCGACGAGATCGAGTTGTTTTTTTGCGTTAAGAAGATCGGTAACGGAAAGCACATCTATAGGTTTGTTGCTCTGAAACAATTCTTCCATGGCCTGAAAGATGAGTTTTGTAGGTGTAAAGTAAAAATCATCGTGCTTAAGGATTTCAAAGACCTGATCTGCACTTTCTGGATTTATGAAAATGGCGCCTATTACGGCCTCTTCGGCCTCCTTGCTTTGAGGGATCAATTTCAAATTTTCCATAAGATCACCTCAGAATATAGAAAAATTGAAGTTGTTAGTTACCGGATCGTAAGAGATGTACTTTTCGGGGAATTGAACTATGAAAAGAGTTAAGGTAAACTGAGAAAAATTAAATCCACTTTGCGTGTTAAACGCGATAGTGCCCTTTAGGCCGAGACATTGAGAACCAGTCGTAAAATTGAGATTCATGGATTGAACCTGATAATTCGAAATGTTGCCTTGAGCAGAGATTCCAAGATTCAACTGTGGTATATTTGCCGATAGAGTTATCGGTACGGGCCAGTTGAAAGAAATGTTTGGAAATATGTTCATCGAAAACTGGGAGGAAAATTGCAAGTTGCTTATAAAACCAAGGTTTCCTATGTTTGCCGTTATCTGATTTGCAAGGGTTAAGGGAGAGTTCGATGTGTAATTCGTGCCATAGGTGTAAAGCGTCTGGCCCTGATAGGAAAGGCCTCCATAATTCGAATTCAAGGTTATCTGGGTGTTTATCGGCTTTAGAGAAGGAGAAATTATGGAACTCGTATTTAAAACATTTTTTATATCGAAAAGATTGAACTTTGAAGAAGTTGTAAGAGTGATGTTCGACCACGGAGAGATGGGATTGTTGAAATCGTAAGTTACCTGACCTTGAGCACTTAAAGGAATTAACGGAAAGGTATAATTAGCCGTCAGACCTATATTGTTCTGAAAACTGTTTGTGTCAAAGTTCGAAAGGTTTTGACCGGCAACCTGAGTGTAATTGTAAACGGCTGACAGTCCCACACCAAGAAGATTGTAAGAGGCCTTTGTATTGGTTACAAGCGCCAGTCTGTCTCCGAATTGACTCGCATTCGAAATCGAAAAACCACTCTTGGCGCCGTAAGAAAAATTCAAACCCAGTCCGTAAAAATTGTAATTAAGCGCATTAAAAGCGTAGGATGCATCCATAAATGTAGAATAAGAGAGAGGTTGATTTGTGCCAGCACTTAAGGCGGCAGAATAAGATCCGGTTATGGAATTCAAAGTTGAAAATTTGATCGGCCAAGAAAAGTTTCCGGACAAAGAATGGGAGGTCGAAAAAGCATTTCCCGGAATTGAAAAACTGCTATTTCCGCTCAAAGTGCCGGTGACATTCACAGGGCCGATCTTTGTGTTTATGTTCTGAATTTGATAGGGCAAGGTGTAACTTTGATTTGATCCCGAGACTGTCTGGGTAAGTTTTGCGGCCATGCTTCCTCCAAGCACATTTGCCGAAAGTGAAAGGTTTGAATTCTCATTAGATGTATTTCCGCTTATCTGATCTTGATAGTTGAAAGCGGTATTGAAAAGGTTAAAAAGGGTCTTGGAGACTCCAAATTGAACTAATTGTGACGTTATAAAACCGGCAGTTTGTGTATTCGAATAAGAAAAGTAATATGGCACGTTAATGGCGGTACCCGCAAGATCGATTCCGTATGTTGAAGGGCCATTCGTGTAATTGGTGGAATAAACGTCTCCATTCAAATTCTTTGAAGTTGCGAAATTGAATTTAACGGCCGTGTACCATCCCTGAGATCCGGCGTAATTTATGGAAAATTCCATTGGTTGCTTTCCTCCGGCCAAAGAATAGTAATACTGAGGAAAGTAAAAGATCGGAATGCCCAAAAGGTACATGACGATGTTGTCGGCTATCAGGTGATCGCCCGGCACAAGGTATATCTTTGAGGCCGCGAATTCATAATGTGGCGGACTTGCGGTGCAAGTTGTGATGTATCCATTGTATATCGTCGTCGTGCCGGTAGTAGTATCGTAGTAAGCATTCGATCCGAAGAAATAAACATTCTGGGGATTACCGGCGGCATTTTTTATGCTTACGCTTCCCCTAAGATCGATGAGAAAAGAGGTATTTTGGTCGAGAATAACAGTCATCTGAGAGGCATATATCGTGTTTTTGCCCTGAATGTAGACTACATTGCCAGAAAAGATGGCCTTTACAGCCTGACGTTGATCGTTGAAAAATATCTCAACGCTCGAGGCCGAGATCGTGTACTGTGAAGAGGTAAGTTTAACTCCTCCGGTATATTCGACCTGAGTTGCGGAGATCAAATTGAGTTCTCCAGCGCTTATCTTGACCGTATCGCCGAACGCATGACCGGATAGGGTCACAAAAAGCAAAAGAACGATCGCAAATGGCATTATTCTGACAAAGATCTCTTTTATTCTAAAGATTATCTTGCTGTCGAGCAAGATGAAAAAGACAAGGCCTACAATTCCAAAGAGTATGTCCGGCAGCCATGCCGCAAGGACAGGATCTATCAGCCCGCTTTTGCCCATAGCGCTTAACCATGCCCCCGAACCTTGATACAAAACGACAAGTACAAAGGTTACTATAGCACTCCACGCCTTGCTTTTTATTCCAAAGAACAGAGAAAATGGAACGCCAAAGAAGGCTATTATAAGGGCTCCAAGGGCATTCGCATATCTTGAATAAAGTTCAACTATGAAAGGTTTTGCATCGAGTCCGAGTTTTTGGAAAAGTTTTATCCTATCGATAAGTTCAGAAGAACTCATCTCTTGAGCGCTCTTTTGAGATCTCAAAAATTGCACTATGTCCTGGTTTATATCCAATTTCATGGTATCAAAAGACATGTCAAAGGTTAGGATGTTGTTTTTGAGTGTATAGATTCTTCCATTTATCAAATACCATTTTTCATCTTTGAAATAGGCACTTTGGGCGTACGTGACAGTAACTTCATCGCCGGAAAGATGCGTTATCATAACGGATCCGAATTGCTCGGTCTTTGGGTTGAAGTTACTCACGTAGAAGTAATTGTCTCCGGCTCTAAAAAAAGTATTCGTCTGGATATTCGGGAAGTTCGATCTGTAAACTGACCTTTGAAGATAATTTGAAGCCTGCGCTGTAAAAGATGGCACAACGTAATTAGATACCAAATACGTGAAAAAACTCAAAATGGCAGAAAGGATCAAAAAAGGTATCACGATGCGCTTTAGATTTATTCCATGAACCTGAAAGGCCATCATTTCCCTGCGGGTGTAAAAATTCGAAAGTACCCAGAAGATAGAAAGTAAAACCCCTACCGGTACCCCCATTCCAACGAATTGTGGAATGTAATAGTAAAGCAAAACGAACAAGTTCCAAATACTCACATGGTTTTGCACTATTATATCAGATAACTGATACAAAACTTCCACGCTTACGAAGATTATAAAAACAATAAGGCCCGCAAAAAATGGAAAGACAAACTCTTTGGCAACGTATTTGTAAAGAGTTTTCACGAATTACCTCCCGTTGGATAGAGAAAAGCGATCTTAAGACATAGATCCGCTATTTCCTCTATGCGCTGCGAAATCATCATCAATCTCAAAGCCCTCGAAACGTTCTTTGGCGATTCCATCATGTAAAGTTTCAACTCGTCTTCGACCATTTCATAGATTCTATCGACCTCATTTTCACTTTTAACCATCTCGTCAAGCACTTTACCATCGCCGTTCGAATATGTTGACATACTCTTTCTTAACAATTCTTCCGTTATCTTTGCCATCTTTGGTAAGTCGATGAGAGGTTTGAGCATCGGTTCCTTAACGAGTTCGACAGTTTGATGGGAGATCTTTTTCGAATTATCGCCTATCATCTCAAGAAAATTGGCTATCAATATACCATTTCTTATTTCAACAAGAAAACGACCTATCGGAGCATATTCTCCGATTATGAGAGTGCCTTTTTCAACTATTGCGTCTCTCATCTCGTCTGCCAGTTTATCGTCTTCGATGACCTTTTTTGCGATATCAAGATCTCTGTTTGTAAGAGCGTAGACGGACTTATCAAAAAGGTCCGTGACAAGGATACTCATCTTCATCAAAGACTCTTTGTACTCTTCAACAACGCTTAAAGGTATCACATGACCACCCTTGGTGTATTATATCATTAGAAGATTAATTTTTGGAGGTTAAAGATGAAAGGCCTTAACATAACTGAATTGTTGATCGAAGCGTACAAAATGAACGCTTCAGATGTCCATTTGAGTGTTGATATGCCACCGGTCTTTAGAATTTACGGTGATCTTGTTCCACAGATAAAGTATGAACCTTACAAATCAGAAGAACTCTTAAAGTTGATAAGTGAACTTTTAAAATCTGTCAACATTCCATTCAACAAAAAAGAAATTGATTTTTCATTTGGGCTTGAAAATGTTGCGAGGGTGAGGGCAAATGTTTTTTTGGAAAGAGGGAATATAGCGGCAGCCTTCAGAATAATAACCTACAAGATAAGGAATTTCAACGAACTCGGTCTTCCTCCAATACTGTCCGAGTTTGCAAATCACGCAAGCGGAATCGTTCTAATAGCAGGGCCGACGGGATCTGGAAAATCAACGACTCTTGCGGCGATGATAGACAAAATAAATCAGGAAAGGCCAGTCCACATAATCACTATAGAGGATCCTATCGAATACATCTTTCAGAACAAACAGGCATTGATACATCAAAGACAACTTGGAAATGATACTGATTCCTTTGCAGATGGTCTAAAGTATGCCCTTAGGCAGGATCCAGACGTTATCCTCGTTGGAGAAATGAGAGACATTGAGACGATGAGGCTTGCCTTGACTGCCGCGGAAACGGGTCACCTTGTCTTTTCAACAATACACACCAATTCGGCGGGATCAGCGCCGGAAAGGATAATAGATGTTTTCCCCGAACATCAGCAAAAGCAGATCGCAATCCAACTTTCAAATACTCTTGTAGGTATAGCGTACCAGAGGCTTTTACCTTCGGCGAATGGAAAGGGATACGTTCCGATAGTCGAAATTCTCGTCGGAACTGTCGCCGTTAGAAATTTAATACGCGAAAACAAGTTGCATCAAATAGATTCCATGATAGAGACTGGAAGTAAGTTTGGAATGATAACCTTTGACGAAGCTCTAAAGAGGGCGATATCTTTGAATAAAATAAAAAAGAACGACGCGATCCTTTACGCAAAGGATCCATCGAGCCTTTAACGTCCCTTTAAGCAAGAATTCTCCCACTTCTATAAGTGGTGGGAGCATGTTACACAAAGGTTTATCCGTACGTTCCGGTAAGGTATTCTTCTGTCAATTTTTCTTTAGGGCTGTTCAAAACCTTTTCCGATTTTCCAAATTCAACGAGTCTTCCCATGTAAAAGAAGGCTATATAATCCGCTATTCTTGCGGCCTGCTGTATGTTGTGCGTGACTATAATTATTGTTATATCCTTTTTTATATTCTTGAGCACATTCTCAATCTGTTTTGTTGCGATCGGATCCACTGCCGAGGTTGGCTCATCGAGAAGCAATATTTTTGGACTTACGGCGAGTGCCCTTGCGATGCACAGCCTCTGTTGCTGACCTCCCGAGAGTTTGTAGGCGTTAGTCGAAAGCCTATCCTTTACCTCTTCGTAAAGAGATGCTGCCATTAAAGACTTGTTTACCTTTTCGTCTAAAATTTTTTTGTCTTTGATTCCGTTTATCTTGAGTCCAAAAGCGACATTTTCGTATATCGATTTGGGAAAGGGGTTAGGCTTTTGAAAGACCATGCCAATCTCTCTTCTTAATTCTTCGACGGGATATTCCATCGCATCACGGCCTTTGAAGATGATATTTCCGGTTGAGTAAAAGTCATCAAACCTGTCATTCATTCTGTTTATAGTCCTTATAAAGGTTGATTTTCCACACCCGGAAGGTCCTATTATTGCCACTATGGATTTCGAAGGAATTTCGATAGAAATAGAGTCTAATATCTTCTTTTGTCCGAAGTAAACAGACAAATCTTCAACCTTTAAATCGATATCCATCTTAACCACTCCTTATACTTTCCTCTTTATCAACCTGAAAATCACAACTGAAATATTCATGAGTGTGATCAGGGTAATGAGAACCAAGGCTATACCGTATGCAAAACTGGTACTTGCCTCTATGTTGATACTTGTCGTCATAAGACCATATATAGTGTAGGGAAGAGCCATGAATTGCTGATTTAGGGCTGTTGGGAAATGTGCGAGATAGAGCGTTGCGCCAGTAAAGAGTACGGGGGCAGTTTCACCGGCTATCCTTGCGCTTGCAAGTATAACACCC
Organism: Athalassotoga saccharophila; assembly: GCF_009936215.1. Taxonomy (GTDB): domain Bacteria; phylum Thermotogota; class Thermotogae; order Mesoaciditogales; family Mesoaciditogaceae; genus Athalassotoga; species Athalassotoga saccharophila. Next base: position 993,794 of record NZ_AP019551.1, read on the forward strand.
GTTAAAACTTTGGGAAGAGCAACGGGAAAGACCACTAACAGAGCGCTCTGCCATCGTTTCGATCCGAGTGCAAATGATCCTTCCCTTAATTCATTGGGGACATCTCGCATGGCATTTTCGGTCGTCACTATTATTATCGGAAGGGCAAGTATCGAGAGCGTAAGGGCCGAACTCAAAATTGAAAATCCAAATCTAAAAAGCACGACGAAAACTGCCAAACCGAAAAGGCCATGAACCACGGAAGGAACTCCGGCAAGGTTCGCAACCATCATCCTAAGAAAGTTAAACAATTTACCCCTGTTTCTGTACTCCGAAAGGTATATACCCGAAAGAACGCCTATTGGAACTGCAAAGACAAGGCCGAGGCCGGTGACTATGAAGGTACCCGCTATCGCAGGTCCTATTCCTCCGTGTGGCATTCCCTTAAAATCGAAGGATGTTATCGAAGTCAAAAAATCCCAGTTCAAAACTCTAAATCCATTAACGAATATGATCACGAAGATCGATCCCATTGCGATGAGAATTCCAATTGAAATGACAGATAAAATCAAAAAGGCGATCCGTTGCTTTAGCATGCGTTTTACCATTACTTCATCATCTGCCTTTCATATCTGAACCTTATCATTTCTCCCGCAACGTTTATAAGAAAGGTTATGACAAAGAGAATTGCCCCTATTCCAAAGAGAGCATAAAAATGGGGAGTACCAACAGGTGTCTCTCCCATTTCTGCCGCTATTGTCGAAGACAAAACTCTCGCAGGCTGAAAGATGTTAGAAGGAAATATCGCGGCATTTCCTGCAACCATAAGTACTATCATCGTCTCCCCAAAAATTCTTCCAAGAGAAAGCATCGTTATCGATGCAAAAGGACCTTTGAGACCGGGTATGACAACCCTTGTTAGAGTTTCAAATTCATTTGCCCCCAGAGCCTGAGAACCTTCTTTTTGTTCTGGAGAGAAGGCACTTATAAAATCTTCCATCATCGATGCAGGCATCGGTATTGTGATAAGTGAAAGCATTATGGCGGCATTTAAAATATTCTGGCCCGTATCCATGTTGAGGACATTTTGAAAGTAAGGCGCCACTATGCTAAGACCAATGAGGCCAAGTATCACAGAGGGAATACTTGAAAAGATCTCCAAGAAAGTTTTTAAGATGTAACGAAATTTTTTTGGGACAATGTACGTGATGAAGATAGCAATGACAAAGGCCGAGGGAATAGTTATAAAGATTGCAAGCGAAGAAATCCACACGGTAGCGTCCAAAAGTGGAAGAATGCCGTAAAATGGAGGGACGGCCGTTGGATACCACAAAGTACCAAAAAAGAATCCAATAGGCTCAACCGTCTCAAAAAGTGGTATCCAGTTGTAAAACAAAAAGAAGGTGATCGCCACGATTATGGCGATCGAAGTTAGGCCAGATACGGAGATAAGGCGATCTATCGTACTTTTCATTCTCCCCTATTTCACCTCATAAATTGGGACAAATCCAACCTCGGCAACTATTTTTTGTCCTGCCGGAGAAAGACCAAAATTTATGAACTTGGCAATTTGATTCGATGGAATACCATTTACTATCATGAAAAGTGGCCTTGCAAGCGGATAGGCACCAGACCTTGCAGCCTCGACATTCGCTTTCATTCCACTTATGGCGACTTCAGAGATATTAGAACCACTCTCAAGGTAGGCAAGGCCTACATACCCGATAGCCCTCTTGTTGGACGCAACGGCTCTGACAACCTCGGCGTTAGATGCAACTGTCAGTGCTTCCGGCTTTACAAGCATACCCCTCATAACTCTTTCTGCCCACACTTCAAAGGTACCAGAACTGTTGTCTCTCGTGACAACGACGATGGGCATATCAGGACCTCCAACCTGAGACCAATTCGTTATCTTTCCAGAGTATATCTGCTGAAGTTGATCAAGGGTGAGATTTCTGACCGGGTTATCCGAATTGACTATCGGTGCTATTGCGTCGTAAGCAACTACTATCGGAAATGGAAAAAGGCCCTTTGAAACTGCCGATTTGATTTCTGTATCGCTCATCCATCTTGAAGAATCAGCGATATCGGCAACACCATCTAAAAGTGCTTTGATGCCATTTCCAGATCCATTTCCAACAACGGAAATGTTGACATCAGGATTCATTTTCATATAAGCCTGGGCCCATTGCTGTGCTATGGGAAGAACTGTAGTCGATCCAACTATAGCGATCTTTGACGCAAAAACCGAAAGCGCAAGCATGGAAAGAACCAACATAACTAAAATCTTTTTCATTTGAAATCCCTCCTTTTTCTGACTCTATTCTAAGTCAGAATTTTTATCCCAATTTTATCTGAGATTAAATTCTTTTACGGTACGCAGTAAGAATTGATCGATTCTCAATTTTTACGTGCGAAATCGCTTACAACAGGATGGGTTCAAAAAACGAAGGTTAAGCCTTTAAAACCGTCCGAAAACATCGAAATTAAATTCAAAAGACAAATTTCATTCATTTTTTGACTTTGCATTTAAAAGCACTTTAAGTATATATTATGAAAGGTGATTCATCTTTTTTATGAATGATGATTCATATTACACAGGAGTATGAAGATGACGATAGGCATAGGCGGAATAGGAGTTTACATTCCAGAAAATTTTTGGGACTCTCAAAAAATATCCGAACTTTCTGATCTTCCAAGGTGGGTCGTCGAAGACAAACTCGGAATAAAGAAAAAGGTGATGCCCGGCTCAGAAGATCATCCGGCTTTAATGGGTATAAAGGCCGCAAAGAAAGCCATTGAAATGGCAAAATGTGATCCTTCGGAAATAGACGTTGTGATTTGGAATGGATCGCAACATAAAGATTATCCGATATGGCTTGCAGGCACATACGTCGCAGAAAAGATCGGCGCAAAATACGCGTGGTCTTTTGACATGGAGGCCGAATGTGGAAGCATGATGGTCGGTATGAAGGTCGCAAAAAGTTTGATTTTGTCAGATCAAAAAATAAACACGGTTCTTTTGGTAAGTGGATACAGGAATTGCGATTTTGTCAATTACAAAAATCCAAAGACAAGGTTTATGTACGATCTTGGATCGGGAGGCGCGGCCGTGATCGTAAGAAGAAATGCGCCAAATACGATCCTTGAGACCGTTACGATCACGGATGGGAGTTTTTCAGAAGATGTCGTCGTCCCTATGGGTGGCACTAAAGAGCCGGTAAATTGCGAAGGGATCGCAAACGGTCATGGATATTTGGACGTGATCAATCCCGATTCGATGAAAGAAAAACTCGACGATCTTTCAATGAAAAACTTCGAGAAAGTTATACGCCTCTCGGTCGAGCAAAGTGGATATACCGTCGATGATATAGATTACCTTGCCATTCTTCACATGAAAAGGTCCGCACACCAAGAGGTTTTGAAGAGATTGAATCTTTCGGAGGAAAAGACAATATACCTCGAAAATTACGGTCACATAGGGCAAAACGATCAAATACTTTCTATTTCACTTGCCCTCGATAGTGGAAAGATAAAAGATGGAGATCTTGTCGTGCTCGTTGGAGCCGGCATTGGGTATATATGGTCTGCAACAACGGTGCTTTGGGGGAGATAAGATGCAAAGAATGCCGGTATCTCAAAGGGGAAAGGAAACGTACAAAAAGATAATTCAAAAATCCATCGAATTGTTCAGCGAAAAGGGGTATCAGGAAGTTTCGGCCGCGATGATCTCGAAAAGTTGTGGCATTGGAAATGCCTCATTTTATCAGTATTTTTCATCCAAAGAGGAGGTACTTTACGAAATAGTAAGAGAACTAACTGAATCGATAAAGGAAAATGTGAAAAAGTCGATGGATTCAAAGGTTGAAACTCTTGAAGAAAGATTGAAGATATTCATCGAATCACTCACAGACCTTATCGTTAAAGACATAAACGCATATACATCCTTTAGAAATGCAGAATTTCTCTTTCCAGAGATCTCAGAAGGACTTTACGAAGAGATATATTCGATCTTATCCTCTGAATTTTTAAAAAACAAAGATGAGAACACAAGGAAAGTCTTTTACATCTTCGTCATGGGAATAATAAATTTCGTCGTCAACGAATATACCTTCTGCGAGAATAAAAGAATAGATCAAAAAGTCATCGATTCGATCGTTGATCTTATCCTTTACGGTCTTGATCCGGATACTCACAATATCAATAAGGAAGCCTTTCTTTTTCTTCCAAGATCCGAGGACAAAAAGATCGAATTTCATTCTCAATGGTCTTTGACTCACAGAAAGATACTCAAAGCATCCGAAGATCTTTTTGGTAACAAGGGATATTCTAACTCAAAGATATCCGAAATAGCGGCTCTTGCCGATGTGGGACTTGGTACATTTTACGTGCACTTCGACTCCAAAATAGAGGCTTTAAGAGAACTTGTAGCCTCAACACTTGAAGACCTCAAGGCAAATCTAAGAAGATACGTGTGGAGATTCACAGACAGAAGAGATGCTGAAATAGCCGGGTACGCAGGATTCATAGATTTTTTCAGAGATCACAGGGAGATGTATTCCATAGTAAGGGAAATGGAATTTGTAGATTCCAAAACCGAGATCTTTTACTACTCTGAAATTTCCAGATCTTACATAAAACCGCTCGAGAGAGCCTTTAAAAATCATGAGTACAGAGAGTTCGATCCAGCATTGCTTTCCTACATGTTGATGGGAATAGGTCACCAATTAGGACTTGAATTGTTGATTGGACGTGAATTCGATGAAGATAAATGTATCGATTATTTGAGAATTCTATCCGTATTTCTAATGCATGGCCTTAAAGGGATGGAGGGATAAGATGGACTATAAAGAGATTTATAAATCGAAGATCATAGACACAGAGACTCTAATGAAAAAGATTTTAAAGGGCAATAAAACCGTCGTCCTTGGAATGGCCGCAATGGAGCCACAATCATTTCTTAACAACCTTAAAGACTGTGATTTTGATAATTTACGTATCTTCTCCTGTCTTGATGTTGTCGACTTTCCTGTTCAAAAGGATCCAAAATTTTCGTCAAAGTTCCTTAATGAATCGTGGTTTTACAGCAACCCTACCCGTGAGGCCGCAAATATGGGCATAGGTACGGTAACATACATACCAAACAATTTACATTTAGCAGGTACGGACAAACTTCAAAATGATAAGCCAGACATTTACTGGGGTATAGCCTCTCCTATGGATAAACACGGATATCTGACCTTATCGCTGAGCGTCGTTTACGAAAAGGATATGATAGAAAATGTCGATAAAATAGTGCTCGAGGTAAATCCAAATGCACCGAGGACGCATGGGGACACGCAAATTCATATCTCCGAAGTCGATCACGTGATAGAGGTTGATTATCCCATTCCAACTATAGTGAATGCAACTCCGACAAAAGAAGACGAACTTATAGCCGGATACATAGCAGATCTTATAGAGGATAGTGCCACTCTTCAACTCGGAATTGGAGGCATTCCCAATGCCGTTGCGTCATTCTTGGAACACAAACGTGATCTTGGAATTCACACAGAAATGCTCACCCAGGGCATGATCGAACTTTTAAACAAAGGGGTAATAACGAATAAGAAAAAGACCCTCTGGCCCGGAAAAATGGTCTGTACCTTCGGACTTGGTGAAGAAAGCATGTACGATTTCGTGGATGACAATCCCGGTATTCTCTTTTTGAGAGGCAAATACGTCAACGACCCCTACGTTATAGCCCAAAATGACAAAATGGTAAGCATCAACACGGCTTTAATGGTCGATCTGACCGGACAGGTCGCGTCCGAAAGTATAGGATTTAAGCATTACAGCGGTACTGGAGGCCAACTTGACACGCACCGGGGCGCCTCAATGGCGAAGAACGGCAAAGGCATAATAGCACTTCACTCTACCGCAAAAGATGGGAAAATTTCGAAGATAGTCCCATTTTTGCCGGAAGGCACCGGAGTAACCGTGCCGCGCCAAGATGTTGACTGGGTTGTCACCGAACACGGTGCTGTTCATTTGAAAGGAAAAAGTCTTCGTGAAAGGGCAAGATTACTCATTTCAATAGCAGATCCGGTATTCAGAGAAGAGTTGAAAAGAATTGCGATATCAAACCATATATACTGATACTTCCAACGATTGAGAATTGTTCATTTGTGAGGAGGTTAAATATGAGACTAAAAGGGAAGGTAGCACTTATAACGGGAGCGGCAAGTGGAATTGGATTGGAGACTTCCAAGTTGTTCATAAAAGAAGGCGCAATCGTTGCCGCGTGTGATTACAATGAGGAATCTTTACAAAGGATGAAGTCCGAGATTGGAGATTCTTACAGGATATACAAAATGGACGTTTCGAAACATGACGATGTTAAGACGATAGTCGATAAGATCTTTTCAGATCTTGGACATATCGATATTCTTGTAAATAACGCAGGTATAACCAAAGACAACTTTCTTGTCAAAATGCCAGAATCGGATTTCGATGCCGTAATCTCCGTAAACCTTAAGGGAGTCTACAACGTAACTCAGGCCGTTGTTCCTTACATGATGAACCAAAGAAGTGGCGTTATATTGAATGCCTCTTCGGTCGTCGGAATATACGGAAATATTGGTCAGACCAATTACGCTGCGGCGAAAGCCGGACTGATTGGTATGACCAAAACATGGGCAAAAGAATTCGCAAGATACAACATACGTGCAAATGCAATTGCACCGGGATTTATAAAGACTCCTATGACAGAGAAGGTTCCAGAAAAGATCATAGATCAGATGAAGGCGAAAACGCCTCTTGGAAGGATGGGAGAGGCCATAGACGTTGCAAATGCCTATCTGTTTTTGGCCTCAGATGAGGCAAATTACATAACCGGTCAGGTACTCGGCGTTGATGGAGGACTGGTCTTTTAGAATGGACAATTGATAATTAGAAATTGAAAATGGAAAATTGTCAATTATAAATTGTCAATTATAAATTATCAATTGTCAATTGATTTAAAGGGAGGCATAAGATGAAAATTTACATAATAGGTGCAAAAAGGACGGCGATAGGTGTTTTTGGTGGAAGTTTAAAGGATATTCCCGCAACAAAACTCGGATCTATCGCTATAAAGGGTGCTATGGAACAGGCGAAGGTTGATCCAAAAGAAATTAACGAAGTGATCATGGGAAATGTCCTTGTGGCGGGCGAGGGCATGGGCCCCGCAAGACAATCTTCAATATACGCCGGGATCCCTGTCGAAATGCCGGCATTTACCGTTAACATGGTTTGCGGAAGCGGAATGAAGGCGATAATGGTTGGTGCAACTGATATTGCAGTTGGAAATGCAGATTTGGTCGTTGCTGGCGGTATGGAAAGCATGTCTCAGGCACCATTTTTGCTGAATTACAAGACGAGATTTGGTGCAAAATTCGGAAACATGGAAGTCATCGATCACATGGTCTACGATGGTCTTACAGATGTTTTCAATCAGGTTCATATGGGAATCACCGCTGAAGAGATCGCAAAACGTTTGAATATAACAAGAGTTGAACAGGATGAATACGCACTTGAAAGCCAAAGAAGGGCAAGAGAGGCCATATCAAATGGAAAGTTCAAAGACGAGATAATTCCGGTAGAGGTAAAGGACAAAAAAGAGATTAAGATCTTCGACACAGATGAAGGTCCAAGAGAGACAAATATGGAGGCTTTATCACGGTTGAGACCTGCGTTTAAAGAAGGGGGAACTGTTACGGCCGGAAATTCGTCCGGAATAAACGATGGTGCAAGTGCGGTAATTCTCGCAAGTGAAAGGTACCTGGCAACTCACGATGTAAAACCTATAGCCGAGATAATCGGATGGGGTCAGGGCGGAGTTGATCCAATCATCATGGGATTGGGCCCTGTGCCGGCAACTGAGAATGCGTTAAAGATGGCACATCTTTCTTTTAACGACATCGAATTGATAGAAGGAAATGAAGCCTTCGCAGTTCAAACTCTCGGCGTTATAAAACAGTGGACCGAAAAATACGGTGTTTCAAAAGAACGAATACTTGAAAAGACGAATTTGAACGGCGGGGCAATAGCACTCGGTCATCCAATTGGGTGCTCTGGAAACAGAATAACCGTGACGCTTTTGTACGAAATGATGAAGAAAAAGGCCGAATTAGGTCTTGCAACACTTTGCATAGGTGGTGGAATGGGCACTGCTGTCGTGATAAAAAAAGTTTGATTTTGAAAGGGGATTGTGGTATGAAGAAATTTTTTGTTTTTTCAGTTATTTTGGGGTTACTTTTGACTTTTGCCTTCGCAGCAGACTCATCATCTTTTGGAGTTTACCCTGACAAAGTCGTTATCGGGACATTTCAGGCATTGTCGGGACCATATGCCATAATCGGGCAGGGTATGCTCAAAGGCATGAAAGCCTACTTCAACTGGATAAACGATCAGGGTGGAATCAACGGAAGAAAGATCGATCTTTTGGTCTACGATGATCAACTCAATCCGGCCTTAACCGTTACCGATGTGAAAAGAATGGTCGAGCAGGACCATGTCTTTGCGGTCGTTGGTGGTCTCGGGACACCGGGATGTCTTGCCGTGATGGGCTATCTTAACGATAACGGTGTGCCGTTCGTTTATCAGGGAAGCGGTGCACCACAGTTATCAAATCCTCCAAAAGAGTACGTATTTCCGGTTCAGCCAAACTACGATTTAGAAGGACATTTGATAGCAAGATTTCTCGTCCAAAATCAGCATAAATCGAAGATAGCGGTCATGTATATGAACAACGATATAGGTCAGCAGGAACTCGACGGCATTCAAAAGCAACTTGCCGATTTCAACATGAAGCCATACATGACGATAGCATATAATCCAACAAGTGCGGATTTCAGTTCGGATATAATCAAACTCATGTCCGCAAATCCCGACTCTTTAGTTATCGCAGGTCTTATCACTGACACGATAAGAATTGTGACACAGATCAAACAGTATGGTATGAACATACCAATTGTGACGATATATCCGAATGCCGATCCGGCATTCATACAACTTGGAGGCAAGGCCGTTGAAGGCGTTATTCTCACTGGATGGGTGCCGATACCGACGAAAGACAATCCAGACTTTACCACAAAATTCGATCAATACCTCAAAATATACCAAAAATCGTATCCAAATGAGATCCCAAGTTCTTACGCGGCTGCGGGCTTTATAGCCGCTGAAGTCTTTTCGCACGCACTTGAACTTGCCGGTCCGAATCCCACAAGAGACGGAATTGTAAATGCACTCGATACTTTTGACAACTGGAATGGAATTCTTGCCCAGGGAATAACCTTCACGCCAACGGACAGGGAAGGAAAGACATCAATGTATTTCATGAAGATAGAAAACGGTACCTTTGTACCTATATCAGGGTGGATAACTTTGAAATGATTCTATCGATAAAAGCGCTTTCGGTAAAATTCAAGGGATTGATAGCGGTCAACAATTTTTCAATGGATGTTGAAAAGGAAAGCTTTCATTCCTTAATAGGACCGAATGGGGCAGGAAAGACCACCGTTGTAAATGCCTTAACGAGGGTTGTGCCATCGACCGGCACAGCCTTCTTTGAAGGCTTTGATCTTTTGAAAATGCCGCCTCACAGGATAATAAATGTCGGTGTGGCAAGAACTTTTCAAAATTTAGAACTTTTTAAAAATTTAACAGTTATGGCTAACCTTTTCATAGGTACAATACACAAGATAAATTACAATTTCCTTGATGAGGTCTTCAATACGAGATCTTACAAATCTGAGCAGTCAAAAACTTTACAGAGCATAATAGAAATTGCCGAGATGCTCGGCATAAAAAGATATTTGAATATGCCCGTTTCATCTCTTCCTTATGGCACGCAAAAACTCGTTGAAATAGGGCGGGCCGTGATATCAAGACCGAAATTACTGATTTTAGATGAACCTTTTGCGGGTTTAAACGATCAGGAATCCGAAAAACTAAAAGAAGAAATTTTGAGAATAAAAGGTCTTTACGCGATCACGATCCTCATGATAGAGCATGACATGAAAATCGTTATGTCTGTCTCGAACAAGATAACTGTCATGAATTTTGGTGAAAAAATAGCCGAGGGAAGTCCATCCGAAATAATTCAGAATAGAAAGGTGGCTGAAGCCTATCTTGGAGACAGATCATATTTTAGAAGTTGAAAATCTTACCGTTAAGTATGGACCGATAGAAGCAGTAAAAGGGACAAACTTTTTCGTCGGTAATCAAGAGGTGGTTTCGATACTCGGCGCAAATGGCGCAGGAAAGAGTTCAACCCTGAAAGCACTTGCAGGTTTAATTCCGCATGAAGGCAGGGTAACATTTCTATCGAAAGACATATCCAGAACGGAACCTTACATAATACCGTATTTGGGCCTTACACTCTGTCCCGAAAGAAGAGGCATCTTCCCGGATTTAAGTGTCGAGGATAACCTTTTGTTAGGCGCTTACACGATAAGGAAAAACAAAAATTTGATAAAGGAAAATATCAGAAAAGTTTACGTGCTTTTTCAAAGATTGGAAGAGAGAAAAAGACAACTTGCGGGAACACTTTCTGGAGGAGAGCAGCAGATGCTCGCGATAGGACGGGCTTTGATGAATGATCCCAAACTTTTAATGTTGGACGAGCCTTCTTTGGGTCTTTCACCGAAATTAGTCGATTTCATCTTTGATTCGCTCAAAACGATAAATAAATCCGGTACAGCGATATTGCTTGTGGAGCAAAATGCCATGATAGCGATGGAAATATCTACCAGGATCTACGTCATGCAAAACGGAAAGTTTGCAATCTCTGGAAATACGAAAGATATCGATTTTCAGAATTTAAAAATGAAATACTTAGGGGTGTGAAATGGTATTTCAACAAATAATTGCCGGCATAATAACGGGCTCTCTTTATGCGATAGTGGCACTTGGACTTGTCATAGCATACAAGGTAACCGGAGTTATGAATTTCGCTTACGGATACATGGGGATGATCTCGGCTTATATTTTCTTTACATGCTTTTCCATGGTAGGTATGAATTACATTTTATCGTTCTTTATCGCCATCGCATTTGGATCTTTTGTCGGTTATGCAGTCGAACGCGGGCTTTTAAGGCCTGTAAGAAATATCTCTCCGGCCTCTATGGTGATAATAACACTGGGCCTGCTTTTGGTACTTGAGGGTGTCGCACTTCAGATATGGGGAAATAATTACCAGCAAATACCAAATCTTTTAAATGGCCTTCCTTTGATATTGAGATTCAATGGTGGCATCATAGTCATACCTCAGCAAAATCTTTTGATTTTGGGAGTTGTGACGGCCGTCATAATCGCACTCATTTTGTATTTGAACCTCACATTTCAGGGAAAGGCCATGAGGGCAGTTGCTCAAAATGAGGAGATCGCAAAACTTATGGGTATAAATTCAAGCCTTATGATGTCGATTTCGTGGATCATTTCCGGATCGATAGGCGCGCTTGCGGCATTACTTGTCGCTCCTCAAACCTTCGTTTATCCGGATATGATGCTAAATCTTCAAATAATGGGCTTTACCGCCGCAGTCCTTGGTGGATTTGAAAGTATCCCCGGCTCGATAATAGGCGGTATATCGATAGGCATTATTGAGAACCTTGTAGGGACTTACATATCCACAAACCTCAAGACGACCTTTTCGCTTGCGATAATAGTCGCCATTCTTATCGTCAAGCCAGAAGGATTGCTCGGAAGCGCAAAAGCGAGGAGAGTTTAGTGAAAAAATATCTCTATTTTATACCTTTTGTGCTTGTTCCTCTGCCATTTGCTGGGTATCCTTTTTTGCTTTCCATCTTCGTCTTGATAGGCATATACACAATAGCGGCCATAGGGATGGATGTACTGACAACATGGGCGGGCCAGATCTCGATAGGTAACGCGGCATTCTTCGCGGTTGGCGCTTACACATCGGCAATTTTAGTCGTGAATTTTCATGTGCCATTTTTGATCGCTTTTTTGATCTCAGGCCTTTTTGCCCTGATAATAGGTATCGTGGTAGGACTTCCGGCTCTTAGAGTTTCCGGCTTTTACCTTGCGGTCGTGACGATGGCCTTCGGTATAGCCGTCCAACAAATCATAGGCGTGTTTCAAATAACGGGTGGATACAACGGCATAAGAAACATACCTGTACCATCTTTTTGGATCTTTAAAGCATCACCACTTTACCAGTATTACATAGTGCTAACGATAATATTTTTGATCTTCATTGTACTTTCAAGAATTTCATTTTCAAAAAGCGGACTTGCGCTCTTTGCAATGAGAGATAGCGAGATAGCGGCAAGATCCTTCGGAATTAATTTGCTCAAATACAAACTCGCAGCCTTTGGATCGAGTGCCGCTTTAACCGGTCTTGCCGGTAGCCTTTATGCATCGGCCATAGGGTTTATATCTCCATCGCAGTTCGATCTGACACTTTCGCTTGATCTTCTCGCGATGGTCATAGTCGGAGGCGCGGGAAGCGTGATGGGTGTTATGATAGGTGCGGCCTTCTTTGTGGGGTTACCGTTTTTACTTTCTGGTTATAACATTTCGATAACGATAATTCAGGGTGCTGTCCTTATTTTGATCCTTTTATTTTTACCAAAAGGGCTTTTACAAATCTTTAAAATCAAGGATCTTTTCAAGAAGAAAGTGACTTAAGTATATTCTCTCAATCTGGACACTAAGGAATGGACTGGCTATGGCCAATGGCACCGGGCTACGAGCCACGCGCTAATAGATTGATAGAAGAAGGAGGATTTAAATGTTTGTTCAAATCGAAAATGTGAGAATTTTTTACGAGATGGATGGAGATGGAATTCCCGTTGTTTACGTCCACGGAAATTTTGCGTCATCGAAATGGTTCGAAGAGGTTATGAAAATCGACGGGATAAGGACGTATGCGCTTGACATGCCCAACTTTGGAAATTCAGATAGGATAGATTCGATTTCGATAGAAGTATACGCAAATTATCTATGGAAATTCATCGAATCGCTAAAAATTTCAAGACCAATCCTTGTAGGCCATTCACTTGGCGGTGCCGTAACTTTGAAATGTGTCGTAGATCATGATGCATTTTCTGGATTGATTCTTGTCGATCCAGCACCGGCAGATGGTTTAAAGACGGCTGAAAACCTTTATTCTGTACTTGAAAGTTTCAAAGATCATCCCGAATTGCTTGAGTTTTCCCTCGCAAGTACCATGCCGGCAAGGAAAGAGAAGGCAAAAGCGTTAGTTAACGATGCGTTGAAAATGAATCCTAAAGCCTTTAGCGGGAATGCGCGTGCGCTTGAAAGGTACGATTACTCCCAAAATCTGAGAGATATAAAAGTACCGGTGAAAATTCTATGGGGAAGTTTGGATCCGATAGTCCCAAAAGAGAGCCTCGAAAAAATGGCAAGGATGATCCCGAACTGTCAATTTGAAGTGCTGGATGGCATCGGTCATAGCGTTATCGTTGAAAGCCCGAAAAAGTTCATTGAAATAATGGTGAAATTCAAAGATGCCCTACACGAATAACGGAATACATTACGAATGCAATGGCCATGGAGATCCTCTTGTATTGCTTAACGGTATAATGATGTCAACCGTAAGTTGGTCGTACCATGTTGAAAGACTAAAAAATGATTTTAACGTTATAACCTTTGATTTCAAAGATCAGGGGAAATCAAGCCGTGAAGATAAAGACTATCACATATTTGACAGATCAAATGACCTTTTAGATCTAATGAAATATTTAAAGATCGAAAGCGCTCATATTGTTGGCGTTTCTTACGGTGCACATGTGGCAGAGTATTTTGCGGCAAAATTCCCATCGAAAGTTAAAGGTCTTGTTCTATCAAATGCAACCTTTAAAGTTAAAAATCATCTAAGAGAAATAGGAAAAAGTTGGGAATATTCCGCGAATACTTATGATCCTGAACTTTTGTTCAGAGTCTCCTTTCCATTTATTTACTCAAGAACATTCTACGATTCTAATCCTGAATGGATAGAAAAACGTATAAAAATCTCTTCATCGTCAACTACGAAAGAATGGATGGATGGATTCATAAGACTTTCGAAATCTTCTCGCGATTTCGATCTTTCAAAGGAGATAAGACAAATAAAGTCTCCTACCCTTGTCATATCTGCATCGGAAGATTTGCTTATTCCTTCTAACGAGATGAAAGAAATGTCTTTCTTGATCGAAAATTCAAAATTTTTGAAAGTAAAAAATACGGGTCATGCTTTTTTTCTTGAAAGACCAGAATTGTTCTGTAAAATAATCAAGAAATTTCTAAAATCAGTGTAGTATAATAATTTCGTGCAGAAAAAAATCAAATATGGAATTTTAACTGCTGTTTTGGTAGGTGTTTTCGTTTCTGGAATGGATCAAAATGTTGTTGGAACTGCGATGCCACGAATAATAGCAGATTTAGGTGGTATGGATCTTTATTCGTGGGTATTTACAGCGTACATGTTATCGTCGACGATCTTCATTCCGATCTTTGGAAAACTTTCCGATATCTTTGGAAGAAAATACTTTTACATGACAGGCATAAGTATCTTCATAATTTTCTCATTTTTCTCTGGCCTTTCTCCAACGATGTACTGGTTAATTGCCTCGAGGGCATTGCAAGGTGTAGGTGCTGCGATGATGACATCGCTTGGACCTGTAATAATAGGAGATATTTTCACGACAAAAGAACGTGGAAAGTATCAGGGAGTATTTGGAGCGGTATTTGCAGTATCGAGCATCATAGGACCTCTCATAGGAGGTTTTTTAACGGATAACGTCAACTGGCACTGGGTCTTTTACGTGAATATCCCGATTGGAATGGTGGCCATAATTTTAACGTATATCTTTATTCCAAAAAATCTCGGATCAAATGTCCTTAACGTTAAAGTTGATTACCTCGGATCATTTTTCATAGGAATTTCGATCTTCTCATTTCTTTTGGGTACATCTTACGCCTCAATAGACAATTCATGGACAGAAAAGAAAGTTGTAGTGCTTTTCATAATCTCGGCAATAATGATCTTAATTTTTTATATCGTAGAAAGAAGGGTACCAGAGCCTATATTCGAATTAAAACTTTTTAGAAATAAGATCTTTTCTTTGTCGAGCATCATAAATTTCATAACCGGCTTTACCCTTTTTGCACTTCTTGTGTACATACCTTTATTTTTTCAGGCAGCCCAAGGACAGAGTGCCATGAATTCTGGACTTATATTGATGCCGGCAATGGTTACCGGTGGAATAGCAAGTATCCTCGGAGGTTTTTACATTTCAAAGACCGGAAGATACAAATTTGCTTTCATTTTAAGTGCCGCAATATCTTCCTACGGTCTTTACAGGATGATTTCCCTGACATCTACATCTCCGGTTCTCGAAATAAACATAGACATGATGATCGCTGGATTTGGTGCGGGTGTTAGCATGGGTATGATGTTTGTGGTGATTCAAGGCACAGTTGAAAAGAGATATTCGGGAATCGCTCTATCATCGATAACATTCTTCAGGAATATAGGCGGAACAATAGGAACGGCAGTTCTTGGCACTGTCGTTAACGATTATTACATTTCTCAACTGCAAAAAATACCGAAGATAGTGAATCTTATTCTTCCAAAAGATCTCCTCTCTTTTATGAATAATCCACAATTTTTGATGAACAAATCTGACATTCTCTCAAAAGTTCCTCCAACTTTCAAAGCCGTTTTGAATGGCATATTCGCAGATATGGCCATGTACCTTGCGAAGGCGATAGATAGGGCCTTCTTTCTTTCTATGATAATGGCTATAATCGCCCTAATACTTGCCATTCTACTTCCGAGACAAAAAATATCGTGAAGTGTACGATTTTTGAAATTTAAATTTTGTGGTATATAATAAACTCACAAAAAGATAGGAGGGGATTTCTTATGAAAGGTTTGGCCGTTTTGTTAGTACTTTCGGTTTTTCTCTTTTCAATCGTTGGTGCCTACACTTTAACTATTCTCGAGACAACCGATCTTCACGGTCACATCTATCCAGTCGATTACTCGAACAATGCTACCACGAATTACGGACTTGCCCGTCTTGCGACTTTGATTCAAAAGATCAAAGCACAAAATCCAAATGTATTGCTTTTTGATGATGGAGATCTTATTCAAGGATCGCCTCTCGAGTATTACCACGCCGCGATAGATAATTCGGGAATTGACCCGATGATAGCCGTCATGAATTACCTTGGATACGATGCTATGACCCTTGGAAATCACGAATTCAACTACGGACAGTCTGTTCTGAGAAAAGCCATAAGCGAGGCTAAATTCCCAATCACTTCTGCGAACATAGTCAATTCTGAAACTATGAAGCCAGAATACGGTAACGGTTATGTCATATTCAACATGAAGGATGGTCCAAAGGTGGGTTACATAGCGTTAACGACGAAGTACATACCAAATTGGGAAGAGCCAAGCCACATAAAAGGCCTTGAATTCCTTGATGCCGTTGAAACTGCACAGAAATACGTTGATCTTTTAAAATCTCAGGGTGTAGATGTGATAATAATTGGCTATCACGGAGGCCTTGAAAGAAATCCTTCAAATGGTCAACCAACTGAAGAATTGACCGGAGAAAATGAAGGATATGCCATAGCAACGCAGGTGAAAGGAATTTCCGCCCTTTTGCTTGGTCACCAGCATCTATCATACGCTCTGAAGATGGGAAATCTTCCAGTCGTAATGGCCTCCTACTGGGGAAGGGCTCTTGGAAAGATAACGCTAAACCTTGACAATTCAAACGGTAAATGGGTTGTAGTATCAAGCGAGGCTACTTTAATCTCCGCAAATAACGTAACGCCTGATGCAACCGTTATGAAACTCGTTCAGAAAGATGAGAACGCAACCCAAAAATGGCTCGATCAGCCATTGGGACAATCCCTCGGAGACTTTTACGTATCAAATCCTATGTACGCAAGGATGAGAGACAATCCTTTGATTCAGTTTGTAAATACCGTTCAGATGTACTATACGGGCGCGAAGATCTCCTCGACTGCTTTGTTTAACGATGATGTGCGCGGATGGAAAAAAGGACCTGTCACGATGAGAGACGTCATGGCCGTTTACATATATCCGAATACTCTCAACGTGATAGAGGTCAGCGGAAAGGATCTAAAGGATGCCCTTGAACAAAGTGCTTCATATTTCACCTTTGACAACGGTAAGGTCGGAGTTTCAAAGATGCCAGGATACAATTACGACATGTACGAAGGTATATCTTACATAATAGATCTCACAAAACCTGTCGGAGGTAGAATCGTATGGCTTGCCTACGATGGAAAGCCTATTTCTTACTCTGCAACTTACGATGTGGTACTGAACAATTATAGGTCAGGTGGCGGTGGCAATTACATGATGTTCAAGGGAAAGCCAGTCGTTAAATCCGTCATGATGGAAGTCTCTGAATTGATGGCCGATTACATAAGAAATAACGGGTACATCTGTCCCGCCGTTGATCAAAACTGGGAGGTTATCACAAGGCCATTCGAAGATTTGTTCCAAGAATATGTTGTCTCGAATGGTGAAACTCTCCAGAGCATAGCGATGAAGTTCAATACGACTGTTCAAACTATAGCGGGATTGAATGCTCTAAAAGGAGATCCATTACCCGGTAGCACGATAATAGTACCAAAGATGTAAGATTCAAAAAGGCGGGAAGTCCCGCCTTTTTAAAATAAAAATTTGTGACAAAAATCACAGTTATTTTAATCGAAAGGGGGGTAAAATATATGTGAAATCGAGGAGGTGTTACGAATGTTTTGTTATCAGTGTGAAGAAACACTTAATGGGAAGGGCTGTACAAAGGTTGGCGTGTGCGGCAAAAAAGATGATGTTGCAACCTTACAGGATCTACTTATATATACTCTGAAAGGTATATCTTTCTGGGCTTCGAGATCGAGAAAATTAGGTCTCGTCGATGAAAAGGCCGATCTTGCAATCATAAAAGGGCTTTTTGCAACGGTGACAAATGTCAATTTCGATCCCTCAAGATTCGTAGAATACATAAAAGAAGATCTCGAAATAAGAGACAATCTAAAGGAAAAATTTCTTAACGCTTACAAAAAAAGATATTCAAAGGATTTCAAAGAGGACATTCCAGATTGTGCCAACTGGAAGTTGAAGGATTTTTCAAAAGAAACTCTTCTTTCAAAAGGTGCGGATGTCGGGATTCTTTCAGATAAGATAGACGAAGATGTCAGATCGCTAAGGGAATTCATGATAATAAGCCTTAAAGGTATGGCCGCCTATATGGATCACGCCTACATCCTTGGCTTCAAAGATGATGAACTGTTTGCATTCGTCGAAGAGGCTTTAGACGCAAGCGTAAGGATAAAGGATGTCAACACGATGTTCGACTACGTCGTAAGGACCGGGAAGGTCGGTCTCAAGGCGATGGAATTGCTTGATAGGGCAAATACTTCCCATTATGGGAACCCAGAGCCCACAATGGTGAATATAGGAGTAAGGCCCGGACCTGCGATACTTATAAGTGGACATGATCTAAAGGATCTCGAAGATCTGCTCGATCAAACGAAAGGAACAGGTGTTAACGTCTACACGCACGGAGAAATGCTGCCGGCAAATGCGTATCCGTACTTCAAAAGATACGATAATCTTGTTGGAAATTACGGAAATTCATGGTGGATGCAAAACAAAGAATTTGAAAGTTTCAACGGCCCGATAATAATGACGACAAATTGCTTAACGCCACCTTCTGAAAGTTATAAATGGCGTGTCTTTACAACGGGCCTTGTTGGATGGCCGGAAGTCAAACACATACCAGACAGAACAGGTAATCAAAAAGATTTCTCCGCCGTGATAAAAATGGCACTTGAAATTGGCAAAGGTCCTACTCAGATCGAGAGCGGGAAGATTCCGATAGGATATGCAAGGAATACCGTCCTTGAGATGGCAGACACGATTACACAGATGGTAAGAGATGGAAAGATAAAGAGATTTTTCGTCCTTTCAGGGTGCGATGGAAGGTTTAAATCGCGCGAATATTACACAACGCTTGCGACAAAACTTCCAAAAGATACCGTAATTCTTACATCCGGATGCGCAAAATACAGATACAACAAACTCGATCTTGGACAGATAGAAGGGCTTCCAAGGATTTTGGACGCAGGTCAATGTAACGATTCATATACATGGATAGCAACGGCTTCCAAACTTGCTGAAATCTTTGGAGCCGAAAGCGTCAATGATCTTCCAATTTCATTTGATCTTGCATGGTACGAACAAAAGGCCGCATTCATTTTGAATGTCCTGCTTTCTCTCGGCGTTAAAAATATACGTTTAGGTCCAACATTGCCAGCCTTTGTTTCGCCGAATATCCTGAATGTGCTCGTCGAAAAGTTCCAGATAAAGCCAAATGGTAATGTTGATACCGACCTTGAAATGATGATGCAGGGGAAATGAGAAGGGCTTTAGCCCTTCTCATGTTTTCATGGCCATCTCTTTCAATTTATCGATATCGAGTATCGTTACGTGATCTTTACTCAATGAGATAAGGTTTTGGTCTTTAAAATACCTCAAAGTTCTTTCCACATTTTCTCTCGAAAGGTTAAGCATATTTCCCATCATTTCTCTGTTCATATCGAGAGTTATTTTGATATTTTTCCCATCTTTTGTTCCATTCGAATGGGCAAGATCTAAAAGGAAGAAGGCCATCTTTATGATTGAATTACCTATTATTAGATTTTCAAAACGCTGAGATAGGTAAGAAAGGCGAGAAGTTAGGTTTTTTATAATTTCTACTGCCATTTGATTGTCATTCATCAAAAGCACTTCAAATTTATTCACATCGATCTCAAGAACTCTTGAATTGTCCATAGCATCAGAACTTGCAGGATAAGATTTTTCCTTCTTAAACAGCAAAGATTCGGCGAATAATTCCCCGGGCTTTAGTATTTTGATAACGAATTCCTTTCCAGATGTGCTCAATTTGAAAATCTTTATTTTACCGCTTAAAACCATGTAGATCTTTTTCCCTTCTTCGCCTTCGAAAAAAAGCGTCTCACCTTTTTTGACCGTTACAATTCGAGAAATGCCGATCAACTTTCCAATCATTTCGGCATTGAAGTTGGAAAAGTACTCGGATTTTTGAATTATCGTTGATACGTCCATTAAACCTCACCTTTTAGATCTTATCATAGATCTGGAAAATGCCACATCCTCGATTGAATTGGATTACATCTATGATATAATTTTTTTGCTTATCTAAATGATCGGAGGATTTATGATACAACCCCACGGAGGTAAACTCGTCGATCTTGTGGTCGGCGATCAAGAAAGAGATCAAATCATGAGTAGATCTCTTTTTAAAATAAAGGTCGGCGATTACAAATTAAGGGATTTAGAGAACATAGCGATAGGAGTCTTTAGCCCCCTCGAGGGATTTATGAATGAAAGGGATTATTCGAGTGTCCTCGATAACATGAGATTGTCTTCTGGTTTGATATGGACAATACCCGTAACATTGCCTGTTGAAGAGGATACATTCAAAAAGTTGAAAGTTGGACAAGAGATTTTCATCTGCGATCATGATGGAAACCCTTATGCTTTTATGAATGTTGAGGACAAATTTTTTCGAAATAAATCAAAAGAGGCCAAAAAGGTATTTGGAACGGAAGATATCAAGCATCCCGGCATTGAAAGGCTTTCAAAAGAGAGTGATTTTTTAATCGGCGGAAGGATAAAGTTGTTAAGAAGGATGAACCATGGCAAACTTTCGAAGTACATGATAGATCCCGTTGAGACAAGAAGGTTATTCGATGAGAGAGGATGGAAAAGTATCGTGGCTTTTCAGACAAGAAATCCCATCCATAGATCTCACGAATACATACAAAAATCGGCTCTTGAGATATGTGATGGCCTTTTTTTGAATCCTCTTGTTGGAGAGACCAAATCGGATGATCTGCCTGCAGAGATCAGGATGAAAACGTACGAGGTCATGATCGAGAACTACTATCCCAGATCAAGGGTTGTTCTTGGAATCTTTACGGCCAACATGTATTACGCCGGACCAAAGGAGGCCGTTTTTCACGCCATATGCAGGAAAAATTACGGATGCACCCATTTCATAGTGGGACGCGATCACGCAGGCGTTGGAAATTATTACGGCACTTACGATGCACAAAAGATCTTCGATCTTTTTGATCAAAAGGAGATCGGAATAATTCCTTTGAAATTCGAGAATGCCTTTTATTGTACCAAATGTCAATCCATGGCAACTAACAAAACCTGTCCGCATCCCGAAGAATTTCACGTGAACTTGAGCGGAACAAAGGTTCGTGAATTTCTTTCACGCGGAGAGATGCTTCCCGAAACATTTACAAGGCCTGAAATTTCAAAGATACTCGTAGAATATTATGGCAAGAGAAGATAAACTTCCCAATTTTTTAATAGTAGGTGCCGCCAAAGCGGGAACGACGTCTTTGAGTTATTATCTCAAACAACATCCAGAAATCTATATCTCCCCAGTTAAAGAACCAAAATTTTTCACCGCCCAATTTTTGAACTTTCCACTTAAGGGCATAGGAGACAATTTAGTCGAAAAACACATAATCAAAACCTTCGATGAATATAAAAAGTTGTTCAAATGGGCAACACCTCAAAGAAAGGCAATAGGGGAAGCGAGCGTTGACAACCTTTATTACCACGAGGGTGCGATACAACAGATAAAAAAATATCTTGGAAATCCGAAGATAATAATACTGTTAAGGAATCCGGTCTCTCGAGCCTTTTCAGCCTATACACACCTTGTAAGAGACGGAAGAGAATACCTTTCATTTGAAGAAGGACTCGAGATGGAAAAACAACGGATGATCGAAAACTGGGAATTCATGTGGTATTATAAAGATGTTGGCCTGTATTACGAACAGGTAAAAGATTATCTTGACAATTTTTCGGATGTCAAAATATATTTGACAGAAGACCTTGAAAAAAAGACTTTAGAGGTTGTCAGAGATATATTTCGATTTTTAGAAGTTGATGAAACTTTCATTCCAGATACAAGTGTTAAATACAATGTTTCGGGCATTCCAAAAAAGAAAATATACGCCAAAATTTCGAGACATTTAAACACTCTTGGAAGTTTTCTTGAAAGAGGAGTAAATTACCTTTTTCCAAAAAAAGGAATAAAAGTTGTTGGATTTTTTGAAAAGATAAGGGCTAAAGAGGTTGAGAAGCCTAAGATGCTTGAAAGCACAAGAAAATCCTTGATCGAATTTTATAAAGCAGATATTTTCAAAACGCAGGATCTGATTGGAAGGGATCTGTCAAATTGGCTGAAGTGAAATCTGGATTTGTTTTGTGGTTTACCGGGCTTTCCGGATCGGGAAAGACAACACTTTCTAAATCGGTCGAAAACAAACTTAAAAGCATGGGGATTGCCCACGTCCAAAGTCTCGACGGAGACATAGTCAGAAAAGAACTGACAAAAGACCTTGGATTTTCAAAGGCAGACAGGGACGAGAATATAAGACGTGTGGGTTTCGTCGCAAAATTGCTCAGTGATAATGGAATACCTACCTTGTGTGCATTCATATCTCCATACAAAGACGTAAGAAATGAGATAAGGCAGAAATGTGTTAATTTCATAGAAGTATTCGTCAAATGTCCGATCGAGATTTTGATGGAAAGAGATCCAAAGGGATTGTACAAAAAGGCTTTGAATGGTGAGATCTCGAACTTTACCGGAGTCAATGATCCATACGAGGAACCTGAAAACCCTGAAATAATCGTGGACACTTCCGTCGAATCTGTTGAAGAATCCACAGAAAAAATCATTTCATATCTTGTTGAAAAAGGCTTGATCGTTTTATGATGTCGTTTTAATTAATTTAAAGAAACGTTATATGTCTTTTTAATTAAAAAGTAATTAATATCGCAAATCGTGTTCTTTGTTAAATGTCTAATCTTTTCATGTCAAAAGATATAAAATTGATACGATGCTACAAAGCATCTAATTAGAGGAGGTCATTCAGATGGAAAATGGGAATGGCGGAAGTCTTTTTGCAGATGCCCTCAAACAGTTTGACAGGGCAGCGGATTTGATGAATCTCGATGACGGAATGAGGCAGGTTTTAAAAAGCCACAAAAGGGAGATAACGGTTAATTTCCCTGTTAAGATGGATGACGGTTCTATACGTGTTTTCACGGGTTACCGTTTCCAGCACAACATAGCGCGCGGTCCTGCTAAGGGTGGAATAAGGTACCACCAAAATGTCAACGCCGATGAAATAAAAACTCTTTCCTTTCTTATGACATGGAAATGCGCTATAGCGGGAATTCCTTACGGAGGGGCCAAGGGTGGAGTAAAGGTAAATCCGAATGAACTTTCGGAGGGAGAACTCGAAAGACTTTCGAGAAGATTTTTCTCGGAAATCGCTCCTTTCATAGGCACCGAGACGGACATACCTGCTCCGGATGTGAACACAAATTCTAAAATAATGGCATGGTACATGGATACATATTCTATGAATGTTGGAAGATCCGAACTTGGTATTGTAACTGGAAAACCAGTTGAACTGGGAGGATCTCTCGGAAGAAATGAAGCAACCGGTCGTGGTGTCGCGATAGTTGCTGACGAGGCATGTAAATATTTTCTTACCGGCGGAGGGGTAAAAGGTAGAACGGTTGCCATCCAGGGCTTTGGAAATGTGGGATCTTACACGGCATTGATACTTGGAACTGAATACGGAGCAAAAGTTGTTGCCATAAGTGATATAACCGGAGCCTATTACAATCCAGAAGGTATAAATGTTAAAGAGGCCTTTGATTACGTTACCACTCACAAAGATTTGAAAGGGTTTAACGGTGGGAAAATCATCTCTAATGATGAATTACTCGCTCTCAACGTTGAAATACTTATTCCTGCAGCCCTTGAAAGATCTATAACTGATAAAAATGCAGACAAAGTAAGAGCAAAATTAGTCATAGAAGCGGCAAATAACCCTGTAACTCCTGAAGCAGATGAGATTTTGCGAAAGAAAGGCATAAGTATAGTTCCCGATTTCCTTACCAATTCTGGCGGAGTTGTTGTTTCTTACTTCGAATGGGTTCAGGGACTTTATTCTTATTTCTGGGATCTTGAGGATGTAAGAAAGGCACTCACAAAGGTTATGAAAAATTCATTTGCAGATATCATAAAGACCATGGAACAGTACAAGACAGACATGAGAACTGGCGCGTACATACTCGCTATAAGCAAGGTCGCAAACGCAACGAAATTGCGCGGTATATATCCATAGTCATAAGTCGACGAAAAGCCGCACTGACGTGCGGCTTTTTTCATTCATTTTTGATATCGTTTTGGTATAATATCTTTAAGTTCATCATTGGGGGTGTGCTAATGAGCGATACTGTGAAGACGACCGCGATATACGAAAGTGAAAACCATAAATTTTTCTTTCTCGGATGGGAAGAGAAGGAAGAAGGAGGAGTTGTCCAGACAAACCAGTACTTTGTCATTAATGGGAATGAAGGGACACTTCTCGATCCCGGAGGTGTTCACGTTTTTCCTCGCGTGCTTGCCAACGTTTCAGAGATTTTGGATGTAGGCAAAATAAAACATATATTCTTCTCCCATCAGGATCCTGACGTTTCTTCTGGAGTTTCCCTATGGCTTTCTGCCGCTCCGAATGCAAGGGTGCATATATCTGGCCTTTGGACGAGATTCTTACCACACTTTGGAGTTTACAACCTCTCAAGAATAGATCCGATTCCTGACAAAGGTGGAGAGATAAGACTTTCTTCTGGAAAATCTTTTATCCTTATTCCGGCGCATTTTCTTCATTCACCGGGACAATTCAATCTTTACGATCCCGTCTCAAAGATACTTTTCTCGGGAGACATAGGCGCCGCGGTCTTTCCGGAAGGCAAAAGATACCCATTCGTTGAAGACTTTGAGGAACACAAAAAATTCATGGAAGGCTTTCACAAAAGGTACATGGCTTCAAGTCAGTTCTGCAAAAAATGGGTTGATACCGTCAAAAAGTACGATGTCCAAATAATTGCCCCCCAGCATGGAGCGATCTTTAGAGGAGAAAATGTAAAGAAGTTTTTAGACTGGTTTTATGGCCTTAAATGTGGCAGCGATTTGATAGATGAAATCTATGGCAGGTGAAAAAAATGGCCTTTTTTAAAAGGGAAGAGAAAGAGGCAATCGATCAGAGAAAAGAAGAGGTCACAGAGAATAAAGATTTAGAGATCGAGAATTTGAAAAGTTCGATAAGAAAAACTGCCGTAGGGCTTTACCATGAGAATATAATTTCATCCTTTACGGCCAACCTTGACGAAGTAATAGGGCGAAGAGTCAAAAACGTTCAAGATTCGGCCGAACAATCGACAGATTCGATTCAAAAGACCATTAAAATAATAGATGAAATTTTTGAAATGGTAAGAAAAATGGATGAAATGGCAAAGTCAAACCTCGATCAGATAATAGAAAGCAATAAAAATGTACGCGCGCAATTGCAGGATGCAGGTACAAGTCTCGACGCGCTTGATAAAGATATAGCCGAGACCATAAATGCCACAACGCAGTCTCTTTCTGAGTTTTCGAAGATATCCAAAATGGCCGATGCCATACTCGATATAGCGCACGAAACTTCAATACTTTCTCTCAACGCAAGTATCGAAGCGGCAAGGGCTGGAGAGGCAGGAAAGGGATTTGCCGTCGTTGCCACAGAAATACAAAACCTCTCTGCCGAAACGGATAGAACTTCCAAAGAGATATCCAAACTCGTTACAGATCTCTCGCAAAAGGTAGAACTTTCGATGAAGAGCATTCAGAAGATGACCATTTTCAAAGCACTTAAATCTTCTCTCGATAACATAATGAAGGTACTCAACGAGAATGAAAAATTCATAATGGATGTAAGATCGAGAACAGGTGAGATAGCGAATGCCGTAGACAGAGGAATGGGAGAACTTGAAGACACTAAGGCAAGGATAGAGGAATTGTTGAAGATAGTAATAACCGTAAGAGACGTGATAGACAACGTCTTGAAAGTCCAGCAACTCCTAAAGGAGATTCAAATCTGATAAATGTTAACTCCCTCTCAAAAGAAACATGCGAGATTTATCTCTATCGTTGAAGGATCTTTTGCAACGGTATGGGGTGCTTTTACTGGCGGTTTCGGAGGAAATTCGTATTTAGTCGGTTTCTTCCTCTGGATCGGTGCAAGCCCATTTGTGATGTCCATTTATTCCTCACTTATACCTCTTGCAAGCGTCATCCAGCCATTTTCTTTGATGTTTGCTCGCAAGTTCACGAGCAAAAAAAAATTTATACTCTCTTTGGTCTCGATTTCAAGACCGATATTTTTCTTGATCGCCCTTACCTATTTTCTACCACCGGGGATGAAGGTATGGGTAGCCCTTTTGATCTTCTTCTTCATTGAAATTTTAACCTCCGTTGTTGGATCTCCGTGGCAGACGTGGATGTCTGAAATAGTTGATCCTCCAATAAGGGGAAGATACTTCGGAATAAGAAATTTTATAACTGGTCTTGTTGCCATTCCATCTTTGCTTGCAGCAGGTTATCTACTCGATGCGCTTGGAAAAGGATTCTGGGCCTTTTTCGTGATCTTTTTGATAGGATCGATCTTTGGCGTTTTGGACTGGTATTCCCTTAAACTTCAGGATGAAGAATCAAAACTTAACGTACCAATGATAAATTCTTCTGCGATCTTTGAAGTTCTTAAAATTAAATCTCCTTACAGGTCCTACCTTATAACTTTGTCATTGTGGATCTTCACAATGAACCTTGTCGGTCCTTACACAACCGTTTTAATGATAGAAGTTTTCAAATACGACTACGCAATCCTTGGAATACTTACTGTGGTCTCAACCTTTGCCGCCACTATATTCCAGCCAATATGGGGAAGATTGGGTGACAGGTACGGAAATTTCAAAATTCTCAAATTAACTCTCACAATTCAAACTCTTTTGACATTTGGATGGGTATTCGCGATTCCGTCCATGTATTACATGATTCCATTTCAAATGGCAATAGGCATAATAGCAACGGCCGGGACAGGTCTTATCTCGTTCAATTTTCTAATGGAAATAGTGCCTAATTTCGGTAAAACAGAGGCCTTTTCAATATACGCAAGCGTGACAAATCTTGCCTCATTTGTAGGCAACCTCATATCTGGTCTTTTGTTTCTCACTTTTGAATCTTTGAAATTCAACGCTAATTTATTCGTCATTGACGCCTACAGGATCATCTTTTTGATAGCGGCAATTTCTTCTTTGTGGACGCTTTACCTTGTTTTGAAGATCAAGAGGTAGAATCGACTATTTCTTTTATCTTTCTTTGTACCTCTTCGAAATCGGGTTTTTCTTCCACAGATTGTCTTAAGAATGATTCTATTTTATCCTGAAACTTTATAGATCTGTCTATCTTTGGATCTGTTCCAATCTTGTACGCTCCAACACTTATCATATCTTTGACGGAAGCATATGTTGACATAAGATCTCTTGCAATGCCTGTATAGTGTATAAGATCTTTGTTTACTACGTACGGCATGACTCTGCTTACGCTTTTTAAGACATCTATTGCAGGGTAGTGATTCGCATTTGCCAATTCTCTCGAAAGGACTATATGTCCGTCTAAAATTCCGCGCGCCGTATCACTTACAGGTTCATTCAAATCGTCTCCCTCGACAAGAACTGTGTATATTCCGGTTATGGATCCTTTATCAGAGTTGCCTGCCCTTTCGAGAATCTTTGGAAAGATGGCGAAAATACTTGGAGGATAACCTCTCGTAGTCGGCGGTTCACCGATCGCAAGGCCCACCTCTCTTTGCGCAAGTGCAAACCTTGTAAGTGAATCTACCATCAACAAAACATTCTTTCCCATGTCTCTGAAATATTCGGCTATAGCGGTGGCCGTAAAGATCGCCTTAACCCTTACAAGTGCAGGTTTATCGCTTGTTGCAACTACGATAACGGATCTTGAAATGGCATCGCCAAGGTCTCTTTCTATGAATTCTCTTACCTCTCTGCCACGCTCTCCAACCAAACATATCACGTTAACGTCAGACACACAATTTCTTGCTATCATGCCCATTAAGGTAGATTTACCGACACCGCTACCTGAAAATATACCTATTCTTTGCCCCTTTCCAATTGTCAAAAAGGCATCTATGGCCCTTATGCCGACAGGAAAAGGTTCATTTATGATCTTTCTTTTTATTGGATTTGGAGGGGGAGAATTGAGAGGGTAACGTTTGTAGGCGACAAGAGGCTTATCGTCTATTGGATTTCCAAGTCCATCTATGATTCTTCCCAACATGACATCGCCTACAGGGACAAAGAGTTTATCTCCGCTGCCGGTAATCGTACTTCCGACTGTAAGACCTTCTATATCGCTGAGAGGCATTAATATTATCTTGTTTTCCTTAAAGCCAACAACCTCTGCCAAAACTTTTTGACCATTTGCATCTATTTCACAAAGTTCGCCCATAGAAACATTGGGGCCTACCGATTCTATTGTCAATCCAACAACCTTATCGATCCGCCCCATCACTTTCCAGAGGGATCCGTTTTCAATTTCTTTTCTTACGGATTCAAATATCTCTTTCATGATAAGCGCGCCGGAGGCGCGCATTATGCTTTAAATTCAACGAAAGCGCTCTTTGGAGCTCCGCAAATAGGACATTTCTCAGGAGGAACGCCCTCAACTGTGTATCCACAGACAGGGCATATGTATATCTTGTCTGCCGTGTAGTCTTTGCCGGCCTCGGCGAGTTTCTTGGCGTTTTTGTACATCTCTCTGTGAATCTTCTCGGCCTCGAGGGCAAAATGCGTCGTCTTTTCGGCTTCCTTTTCACCCTGGAACTTTGCCGTGTTGTTGTAAACCGGATACATTTCTTCAACTTCAAAATTTTCACCATCGATACATTGCTGAATGTTAAATGCAGGATCACCGATCATCTTTAGAGCGTTGTAGTGATTCTTGGCATGGACATATTCGGCGTAAGAGATCGCTTTGAAAAGATTTGCCAGTTTCTTAAGTCCTTTCTTTTCCGCTTCCTCGGCAAAGATCGCATACCTCATGTGAGCCTGAGATTCACCGGCAAAAGCGGCCTTCAGAAAATCAGCAGTCATCTGTTTCATTTTACTACCTCCTTTGAAAATGGTATTCGATAGCAACTAATATTATATCACGAATCTTGTATTTTTAACCTTTTTCATTTTTTACCTCAGGTAAAATTGGCAATTCGTACTGTTCTTCTATTATTTTCTGAAGGTCTTCGGTTTTGTACCCGGCCCTAATGGCAAAGAAATATATAACAGTGTAAATTGGGATCATAAGAAGAGTGTCCCATGGAAATGGAATTACCGTATCTATTCCGAAACTGCCGAAGTAAGAAACCAAAATCGTCGAAAAAAGAAGGGCAAAAAGCCAATAAGCGCTTGTGAATATAACTTTTTTGTCACTTTCCATCTTTTTAGAGGTAAGCCACGTCGATGTTAAAAACACCGCAAAAGAAAGGACCAAAGTTGTCATAAATACAAGAGTTTTTGTCCCTATTGGCTCATTTGATGGAGGATACAAAACGTACATGTAATTCAAAACTATCGCTGAAATCGAGGTAATGAATTCTATAAAGGCCACCGTGTAGGAAAAGCCTTTTGATATTTTGAGTTTATCAGGCACATATGTTATATAAAAGATCGGTATTCCAACAAATGTTGCGTAGATTATCATGGTAAGAGTCGTGATTCCTGACCAGTAAACTATCAAGGCACCTCCTACGAATGCTATCGGAGATATTATCGAAGCGTACGCAAGTTTGAATGGTTTTTTGATGTCTGGAGCATTTTTTCGGAATATCTGCAATGCGACAGGACTTATTATGTACGTTAGCACAGTTGCACTTGTCGAAAATCCAACGAAAAGGTACCATGAAGGAAATGGCAAAAAGAAAAATACTCCTATGACTGTCGATACGATAAGCGCAAGATAAGGTACGGCAGTTTTTTTGTGCAATTTCAAAAGTGAAGAAGGAAGATATCCATCTGCCGCCATCCCGTAAAGTACTCTCGAACTTGTCCCGAGATATATCCATCCAGTACCGCTTGGAGAGATCCACGCGTCCACAAGTAAAAGTTCTGCAAATGCCGCAAATAAGGCTATTCCGCTGTACTTCAATTCCGTGAAAAACGGTGAGGTTCCGAGATCGCTTGATGTCAAGTTGGCCCAACTGATCCCGGCAGGCCATTTTATCGCCCCTATGAAGGCCATTTGAAGCAAAGAATAAAGTATTATGGCCGTGACTATAGATAGAATGGTCGCTTTGGGTATGTCTCTTTGCGGATTTTTTGCCTCTCCTCCGAATTCGACGGACTGTCTGAATCCAAGGTAGGAAAATATTATTCCAGCCGCGGGTATGGCGTAAAAGATACTTCCGATCCCCATCGGGGCAAAGCCTCCATAGGAGACAAAGTTAGATCCGTTGAACATGAAAAGCAGAAAAACAAATGTAAGAACTGGAAGGATTAATTTCCACCAAGTGGCAATGCTGTTGAATTTCCCGAGAAATTTTATTCCGAACCAGTTCAAAAGGAAGAAACCCATGATCAAAAATACTCCGATCAAAATTCCAAATGGCGTCAATACCGCTACATTTCCAGACGTCCTAAATAATCCCGGTACATAGGTTGAAACGTAATTCAAAACCGCTTCAGCCTCTATCGTCGGCGTTGTTATCGCGCCTATAAGATAAGCCCATCCAAAGATAAAGCCCGTATAACTGCCATAACTTAGGTGTGGATATCTAACTATCGCGCCACTTTTGGGTATAGATCCGGCCACCTCGGCAAGGGTGAGGGCAATAAAAAGCACTATCACACCGCCGATTATCCACGAGATTACCGAGGCGGGTCCCGCCGTTCCGGCTCCTGCCGCGACTCCAAGAAGCCATCCAGAACCTATTATTCCACCCATAGAAAGAAAGAATAAATCCTGGAATGTTAGAACTTTTTTCAACTTCCTGTCAGACTCTTCTGCACTTATTTTTTCCTTTACTTCCATAAAGCACCTCCTAAATTAAAAGGGCCACATCTTTTCGATGTGGCCCGGTGAATTAGCAGTCAATTTGATTAAAGCACGATCAAATATCCGCTCCTTCACCGGGCAGATACTTATCATGCTTTCTATTGAGATTTAATTCAAATCGTAAATTCATAATGCTTTTCTCCTTTTGAACCCATCCTACCATTGTTTAATGTTAAAATCAATAGATAAAAGATTAACACTTAATGGTATCACTGTTGCTTTTCTGCGATCTGAATTATTTTGAAGAGCCTTCTGTAAACAACGGATTTCGAAAGGGGTGGATCGATCATCTTTCCTATTTCACTTAAAGACAACTCTGGATGTTCGATACGAAGTTTTGCTATTTTTTGCACATCTTCAGGAAAGTTCTCGAGTCCTATCCTCTCTGAGACGAATTTTATCGCATTTATCTGTTTCCAACTCGCATTACCGCTTCTTTTTGAATTCGCATCTATGAAATTCATGCTTCGCGTTATATCAGAACTTATCTTTTTCGATGACATTATGGAGGAGAATAATCTTGCTGATTCCACAGATCCTATGAAATTAAGAAATTCATTTATCGTTTCTCCATTTTTTATGTAGAACCTGTAACCGTACCTTACGTCTACGATAAATCCTACCATTCCAACGGTATTTTCAAGTTTCGCTTTCAACCATTTCAGGATCTCTATATCTTTACTGTAAATCTCCAAATGATGGTATTTGGCAGGATTGGCTATGTATCCAGACGATATAAAAGCACCCCTCAAAAAAGCGCCGAGTACTGCCGGATCTTTGAAAAATTCGTCGTGCATTTTTCCGGTTAAATCAAGGCCCATTCGGGATATGAACTCTTTTATGTCACCGGCAAAGACCTTTACCTCGAAAAGATTGCCGGTATTCAATCTGCGTACTTTTTTGTAAATAACGGAACTTTCGTTCTCTCCAACTTTTGTCAGGAGAAATTTTATCCTTCTGACGGAGGAAGGCTCTTTGAGTGTTATAAGAAGATAGATATCCTTTCCTATTTCGACATTTCCCTTAAATTTCAAAAAACCTGCAAGTTCGGCGCGTGCAAGCGTTTCGTCTGTGGGAACATGGTAAAGTTCCTCTTTTACCTGCATGCTAAATTCCAACCTTATCACCCGTTATCAATTCAATGGTTTTTATAACGGCTTTTGCGAGTTTATCGGGATCATGTCTTATTTTTCTTTGGCCATCGATTTTGTCTGTTACGATCTTTACCATGGGAAATCTTACGAATTTTGGGTTTTCGATTTTACATAAGACCTGTTTTGACCCTTCCTTTTCATATCTTTCAAGCACATCTTTTGGGATTGACTGCGAGTTTACTATAACTTTATCAACTTCAGATTTAAGATACTTCTCTACAATTTTTAAATGATCTTCTGCGTCCATTCCCGTTGTTTCTCCCGGCTGCGTCATCAAATTCGCAATGAGTATCTTTGGCTTTTCCTTAAGGATTTCGGGTATTGAATCGACAAGGAGGTTGGGAATTATGCTCGTAAAAAGACTTCCCGGTCCGATTATCACCACGTCAGATTTCGAGATCTCCTCTATCACTTTTGGAAAGGGCTTTGCAGGCTTGTTAAGCCCTATTTCATTTATTTTTCCATTTCTCTTTGTTATATTGCTCTCGCCTGTGATAACACTTCCGTCTGACATGTGTGCCACAAGTTGAACGGATTCTTCAGTTACCGGAAGCACCTTTCCCTTTATCGCTAAAATGGAGGATATATTCTCTATTGCTGCAGGAAAACTTCCATTTATCTTTGTAAGCGCTGCTATTATAAGATTTCCAAGGCTTTGATCCTTGAATCTTGTGCCTTCTTGAAATCTGTACGCCATTATTTGGGCCATCAGAGATTCATCTTGAGCCAGAGCGACGATGTTATTTCTTATATCGCCCGGAGGAAGGATTCCAAATTCTTCTCTCATGATTCCAGAACTTCCCCCATCATCCATAACGGTCACAACGGCCGTGATCTCGACTTTCTCAAACTTTTTTAACCCTCTTAGCAACGTCGAAAGCCCTGTTCCACCACCAAATGCAACGATCTTCAATTAATTTCACCTCTCGATGTCTCTGTGAGAGATACGGATATCCACTTCCTTTTCAAGTTCTTTGGCGATTTGATTGACTAAATAAACAGATCTATGTCTTCCGCCACTACATCCAATGCCAACGTATATTACACTTTTTCCTTCCTTTGAATAATTCTTTATCGCCATCTTCACTATCTCGATTATCTTTTCTGCGTACTCCCTTACAACATCGAATTTTTCGAGATATTCTATAACTTCCGGATCGTTACCGGTCTTTGCACTTAAAGATTCAACGTAATAAGGATTTGGTAGAAACCGCGCATCGAAGATGAAGTCAGCGCCCAGTGGAAGTCCGTATTTAAAGCCAAAAGACTCGAGAAAGATCTTCAAGACTCTTTCGTACTTTCCTTCGGTAAGGGCGATTATCTCGCTTCTCAACTGGTGCGTACTTATAAGTGAGGTATCAACAACGTAATCGGCTATTTCCCTTATCTCACGCAGGAGTTCTCTTTCCTGCTTTAGAAGTTTTTCTATTTGCTGATCTTCTTTTTCGGCGAGCGGATGACGCCTTCTTGTAAGATTGTAACGATTTATAAGTACGTCATCTTTCGCATCGAGAAAAATTATCTTTATGGTTATTCCTCTCGATCTCAGATTTTCTATCACATTTTTTATCTCTCCAAGCATCTTTCCGGCTCGGACATCTACTATTGCCGCTATTTTTTTACCATTGAAGGAAGATTCCATCAAAGAGAGCATGTCAACTATAAGGCTGGGTGGAACATTGTCCATGCAAAAATATCCGGCATCTTCCAAAGCGCCAAGGGCTGTGGTCTTGCCGGCTCCGGACATTCCAGAGATCAAGACGAATTCAGATGCCAACTTTCTTTCCCTTCTCTATTTTTTCTGTCAATTCAGTGATCTGTTTTTTAAGGGATAAATTTTCCTCGAGCGTGTTTAGAAGCATCATCAAGAAAAAATATTCATTTCCATACTTTTGAATCTCCTGTGAATGGCTTGCGAAATTCATTTTGATCTCGTTTAAAATCTCATCGATTTGATTTTGCGGATCGCCTGTTTCGAATTTGTAACTCTTATTTCCAAGTTCAAAGGTTATTGTCCTCTTCATCAGAGATAACACTCTCCTTTTTATTTGAATTGAGAACATTCTGAAGTTTCTTTATCAAAACTTCGACCCTGACACTTTGCGCATTTAGCATTTCTTTTAATTCGTTATTCTCTGCTTTGAGGTTTTGAACTTCTGAATTCAGACTTTGAACCCTTTTGAACAAATCTTCTCTTTCATTCAAAAGTTGACCGACGGCCTCTTCAAGTTTTTTGAAGACATCCTCCACGGGATCACCTCATCATGATTTTACCAGATCAAAGGATTGTTTTTTCAAAAAATGCAACATTCGTCCTGAAAAATAAGGTGAAATCCTCTTTCTCGAAGAGAATCTATCATCTTTTCAGATACCTGAGTTAAGGTGTTAAAGCCATTTTCAACTGCGGCCTCTGCGATTTGATCACGGAGATTGCCCTTTGGATACATACATCCGAGATTCAATTCACATTTGAACCTTTCTCTCGCGTAAGCAAAGACCGATTTTATATCTTCTATTTTGGGAGGTTGACATTTTTCAAAAGCAGTGTGAGGGGTTGGAATGAAGACGAGAAAAACCACTTTTTTGAAATTGTAATGTGAAAGTATATCGATTGCCTTGTACTCATGAGTGATCTTACCGCAATCAAGGCCTACGGTAATGTGTGGATAGACCTTGTCCGTTATCTTCATCAATGTCTCTAAAGATCTTATGTAATCTTGGACCTTTGCGTTGAGATTGTAAACTCTTTTTATAACATCGTCATCGCCAACGAAATCGAATGAAATCGCGTCGGCAAGGTTCAATACGGAAATATCATCGTGAATAAGACCCGTGTGAAAGTTCAATTTGAATTTTTTCAAAGATTCTATTTCTTCTTTATGTTCGGAAAGTGGTACCTCTCCATTCATTTTAGATCCACCGCTTACAAGTATGCTTTTTGTAGATGATGGTATTTCATTTATTTTGTTTATTGGAATCATGTCCTCAAGGTAATGGCGACCGCAATGTTTGCAATTAAGTTGGCAAGCCGTTCCCGTTACGCTAACGGGAACGGTTGATCTTAACCTCACGATCTTTATATCTCTCAAATCTTTACATCTCTTAGATATTTTGCGGCTTCTTCTGGAAGAGTAGGATTTATGTAAAATCCAGATCCCCATTCGAAACCTGCGAGTTTTGTGAGCCTCGGAACTATTTCGAGGTGCCAATGATAGTATTCTTTTCCATCTCCGCGTGGCGTTCCAGTATGAATCATGAAATTGTACGGAGGATCGTCAAGGGCCATCTTCATTTTTAAAAGGACATTTTTAAGTATTGCCGCAAAGTTTTTTACATGAGGCTCATCTATCTCTCCAAAATTGTACTGATGAACCTTTGGCAGAATCCATGTCTCAAAAGGTGCGCGTGAAGCGTACGGTGCAAAGGCAAGAAAATCGTCATTTTCTTCTATTATGCGTGTATTTTCCATCTTTTCTTCCTGAATTATATCGCAGTACACGCATCTTTCTCGAAATCCGTAGTACTCCTTTGACCCTTCCATCTCCTGAAGTACAAGACTCGGAAGAATTGGTGTCGCTATTATCTGAGAGTGCGAATGTTCCAAAGATGCGCCGGCATCTGCGCCGTAATTTTTGAAGATCAAAACGTATTTTATATTTGGATCTTTGAATATCTCGTTGTACCTTTCAACGTAAGCCCATATAACCTCTTGGACCTGTTTGTAATCGAGAGTGGCAAGCGTCGCATTGTGATCAGGAGTCTCTATAACTATCTCGTGGGCACCAAAGCCTGACATCGAATCGTATATACCATGACCAAGTCTTACGGGCTGAATCTTTGGATCGAGTGCTGGAAATTTGTTTGGAACGACCCTTATCCACCATCCGGGAGAATTTGGAGCGGTATTCGCGGGCCTAAATGCCATTATTTCCGGAGGAGTTGTCGATTCATTGCCGGGATCAAAGGGACAGAACTTCGAAACCTTTTCGACCTGAGGCTTAACAAAATCGTGTGGCCTTTTTGATCTTTCCGTCGAGATTATGACCCAACTTTTCGTTATGATATCTTTTCTTAATTCTGGCATTTTATCACCTTGCTTTTGAAAGTTCGTAAAGTTTAATGTATTCGGAGGCAGACCTTTCCCATGAAAGATCCATGCTCATGGCGTTTTTTATAAGTGTTCCCATGTAATCATCGACTTGGTAATAATACAGGGCCCTTAAGATTGATCTCAAAAGATGAGCAGAGTCGTAATTTTTGAATCCAAATCCATTTCCAGATTTTCCATCAAACTCTTTTACCGTGTCTGCAAGGCCTCCAGTGTATCTTACTATCGGTATTGTGCCATATCTGAGACTGTACATCTGACCGAGGCCGCACGGCTCATATCTGGATGGCATAAGAAAAAAGTCAGATCCTGCGTATATTCTCTGAGCAAGATTTACGTCAAATCCGATCTTAACGGCCACCTTTTGGGGGAATTCTTTTGAAAGATCCAAGAAGGCCTTTTCGTATTTAGGCTCTCCCGTTCCAAGTAAAATGAAATTCACATCGCAAGAGGCGACAACGTATTTCATGATATCGTCAACCAAATCAAGGCCCTTTTGATCGAAAAGTCTGCTTACCAAACCTATTACTGGCGTTCTTTCACTTTCTTTCAACCCCATCTCTTTTTGCAAATATAACTTGTCCTTTTTCTTTCCATCTAAAGAGTTCAAGTCGTAATTGTAAGGTATACACTTGTCAGTTTTTGGATCATTCTCGGCATAATCTATGCCGTTAAGGACTCCGTAGAGTACATCCTTTCTAAGTTGCAAAACTCCTTCGAGTTTCTCACCATATTCCGGAGTCTTTATCTCTTCGGCGTAGGTAGGACTCACGGTGTTGACTATGTTTGAAAATAAAATCCCACCTTTCATGAAATTTATCTTCCCGTAAAACTCTATCCCGTCCATGTTGTAAAGGTAATCGGGCAACCCTGCAAAATCGATGTAGGATCTATCGAAGAGGCCCTGATATCCAAGATTGTGAATCGTGTAAATTGTAGAAGTGTTCGAGAAGACCGGATCGTTTCTGTACAGACTTTTCAGGTAAACGGGAAGCAGTCCTGTCTGCCAGTCATTGGAATGTATTACATCAAAATGTATATTCATCTTTTTTATCGATTCTATAACGGCCTTTGTGAAAAAGATGGCCTGCTGACCACCGTCTGGCGATCCATAAACATCTTCAGATGAAAAATAGTAATCGTTTGATATAAGGTAAACGGGTATATCTGTACCGGGAAGATTGGTTTTAAAAAGAGATGCTTTTTGATCCGTTTTAAGGCCTGTGTCGAATTGATCGAGAATCTTCTCGACCCGTAGATTGAATTTTTCGATATTCTTTTTAACAACTTTATGGTATGGCATGAAGATCTCGACATCCACACCCTTGGATATCAGGGCTTTCGGGAGGGAGCCGGCTACGTCCGCAAGACCTCCAACCTTGGCAAGCGGATAAACTTCAAAAGACACAAAAGCAACTTTCATGCTTTATCATTCCTTTCATATTTTTTCTTCTTTTATTATTGAATTGTAACTTATCTCGTTGACATCCAAAATCTTAGAAAGTTCCTTTGCATTTTTTCCTTCAACTCTTATTATTGCGACCCTTTCACCTATATTCTTTCCCGGATAAATGAGAACTGATAAAACATTCATTGAATGAAGATATAGAACATCTAATATATGCTTTAAAGATCCGGGCTTATCTTTAAGTTCTACCTCAAGCCTTATTCCACCTTCGCCGAATCCAGCCATCTGAGTAAAAGCGTCGAGAATGTCAAAGATAGATATAACCCCAACGATCTCCTCTTCTGAAATAACGGGGAGCAATTCAAAATCCGATTCAAGAAAAAAAACGGCCGCTTCGTCGAGAGTATCTTGCGGACTTAAAGTGTATGGAACTTTTCGAATGTAATTTGATACAGGCAACGAATCATCCATTCCAAGAATTTCTTCCGATCTTACAATGCCTTCAAACCTTTTTTGCGTCGAGACTATACAACAATTTGATCCGTACTCCCTTAAGATCCTTTTAACGTCACCAACAGTGGCACTTTTATCAACCGTGGCAAAATCTTTTTTCATCCACTCTTCTATTATCATTATCTTCTCTCCTTTCCCACAGATAAGATCATACAACAAAAAATGTTAAAAATAAAAATTCAAAGCAAATTTAAGATAATTTGCAAAAATTGGAGATAAAGACATTCAATTACGTGATAATTACATTAAAAACGTCAAAATTGCTATAAATCATGATTATTGTTCTTCTCTAAATAATGGTTTTTCGAGAATGTAAAACACGACAAAAGTTGCAATGGTAAGAATAGAACCAAGTGCCTGGGCTTCTGGCACATGCATCGATGAAAATAACCTGTAGGCGCTTATCGAAATAGTTGGAAATTGGGGATTGTAAAGTACCATAGTCGCGCTCATCTCGCCCATTGAGATTGCGAATGCGAAAAAGAAAGTAGAGATCACTTGAGGCTTTAATATTGGAATTCTTATCAACGTTAATCTCTGAAACCAGTTTGCACCGTCTACCGATGCCGCTTCATCTATCTCCTCTGGAAACCTCTGCCAGCCGGACAAAAAGGTTTGAAAACCTATTGGGAATGAAAGTATTGTGTATATCGGGATGATCTCAGATGGAAAATTAAGAGGTATCCAGTTTTGAAGTGCCAAATATCCAAATGCCAGTATCACGGGGGAAATTGCAAGAGAGGAGGTAAAAATGATATCAAAAATGGCACTCTTTATTTTGTTAACGGCGTAGGCTGAGGTTATAGATAAAATCACCGTTAGAATCGCCGACGATAACGAGAAAATACCAGTCCATAAAATCGCGGCGATAACGGAATTTCCTATGTAAGGATTCATCCTTCCAGAGAAGAGATGATCTATCCATTCGAGCGTGAATGTTGAATTTTGAAAGTTCCAAAATCCGGCAAATACCTGTGAGATTATTGGACCAAACACGAAGATGCTTATTCCTGCCAGATAAAGAATCCCCCACAGCGGGAATTTGAAATTTGAACGTGAAATTTCTTGCGAAAATATTCCCGCGATCTTTCTTAGAATACCAAAGATGAAGACTATCGATCCTATCAAAGCGATCTGTAAGATTGTGAGATCTATAGCCCCCTTGAAATCGATGATCGTTGTTAGATACATGTATATTTGAACTTCAATCGTTGAAAATTGGGCACCCCCTATGACGAGAACAACGGCAAAGGAGGTGAAACAATATATGAATGTCAAAATCAAAGCACTCAGTATCGATGGCAAAAGAATTGGCAATTCGATGAATAAAAAACTTTTGAATTTAGAAGCCCCGTCTATTCGAGCCGCTTCGGCATAAAGTGGATCGAGATTTGAAATAGCACTTCCAACTATCATCATTGTAAGGGGAAAGTTATAAAAAGCATTTCCCATTACAACCCCGAGAAGGGTAAAGAGTGGCTCGAATCTTACATGGAAGATTGGCCAGAGAAAATAAGAATTGAATATACCGTTATGACCGAAAAAGGAAATAAATCCGAGAGTCATAGAAATCGAAGGCATAACAAAAGGCACCGTTGACAGGGCTGCAAATATCCCTTTGAATCTAAAGCGGGTTCTTCCCAAAAGATAAGCGCCGGGAAGGCCCATCGCAAAAGACATTAAAGTCGAAAGGAAGGCCTGATAAGATGTGAACTTGAGTATTCGAAGGTTAAGAGAATTGAAAACAGAACTTCCTGTTTTGTAAGTATAGGCAAATAGAACTATAATGGGTAAAAGGTAAAAGACCGCCGTGAAGATCGCGGCGGGTAAAATTGAAAAAATATACCTGCTTTTCATTTAATAACTATTTGAGTCCATTCGTTTATCCATTTTGAAAGAGAAGTTTTTATCTCTTCCATAGGTATATTAACAGTCTTTGTTATAACTGGGGCATGATCTATGAATACCTGAGGAAGAGATACATCCGTTACAGGATACATCCATTGGTTAAGGGGAACTGCGCTTTGAAAATCTTTGGAGAGCACAAAATCAATGAATTTTTGTGCAAGAGAGAGGTGCTTTGTGCCTTTCACTATTCCGGCATATTCTACCATGACATATGCTTCATCATTTGGAATGATAACTCCTATATCAGATCCGTTGTAATAATAGTAATTGTAAGCCTCGTCAGTTGCAAAACTCACCATCATTTTGGCCTCTCCATTTTCGATCATCTGAAATGCCGTGTCCCATCCACTCGTTATAGTTTTTACAGTTGGCATAAGTTTTTGCCAGTAATCCTGCCATTTATCACCATATATCGCTATTGTCCATAGCAAAAAGTCAAGGCCCGTTGTAGAAGTTCTTGGATCCTCTATCACGAGCGTATGTGCGTATTGTGGATTCAAAAGGTCATCAAAGGTTTTTGGGGGATCCTTAAGACTTTTACTGTAATCTATCGCGAGAGCACCGTAATCGAAGGGAATTACCCTGTAGAGTGGATCTATCAAAAATGATTTGTTCACGACACTTGCGATATCAGTTGGCTTGTAAGAAATGAGGAGATTTTGATCGATCACTTGCGGAATCTGGCTTTGAGATAGACCAATGACAACGTCTGCTTGCGGATTCGACTTCTCAAGGATCAATCTGGCCACAAGGTTTCCACTGCTCATCGATACAAAGTTGATTTTGCAATCATACATCTTCTCGAAGATAGGCTTTATTTCATTTCCTATCCCCGATACGAAACTGCTGTAGGTGTAAACAGTCAGAGTTTCCGAAAATCCAGCAATTGCCATCAAAATTACTATGGCAAAGATCGCGACTTTCTTCATTCATTATCACCTCCAAAAAATTAAGACCGTCCCAAACGGAGACGGCCAGTTTATCCTTATTTCCCTTCGCCAGCATTACCTGGATCAGGTTCAAAGGGTCGAGACTTTAAGCCTCCTCTCAGCCAGTTCACTGGCTCCCCGTTACGTATCTATTATACCAGATTTCCCTCATTTATAACAAATTCGTGTGTATAATGAATCTATTCACCTCTCGTTCTTCACTTTTTTACTCGTCATTTGTGCCATCCTGCCGGGACAAATATTCGAAATTTGAAACTGACTTAGTATAATTGTTTGAGGTGAAAAAATGAAGGAGAATATTTTTTATGGAAATCTTGTCAGATTAAGGGAGTATCACAAGGATGATCTTCCGATTGTTTGGCAATACGTTAACGACTGGGAGGTAAAAAAATACCTTGCTCCCGATGTCCCCTTGCCATGGAAATTCGAAGAGGAAGAAAAATGGTACGAAGAATTATCCTCAAGGAATCCTTCACATTACAGTTTTGCAATAGAAAGGATATCAGACGGTCAGTACATCGGTGGGTGCGGTATAAACGAACTTGATTGGAAAAACAGTGTTGCCACTGTTGGAATTTTTTTGGGCAAACCTTTCCTTTCTCAAGGATATGGTACAGACGCAATGGAAATACTTGTGAACTTCATATTTTCGGAGATGAATATTCACAAGATAATACTTCACGTTTTTGCCTTTAACGATCGTGCGATAAAGTCCTACAAAAAGGTAGGATTCAAAATCGAAGGCACTCTTAGATCTCAAATCTTCAGGGATGGGAAATACCACGATGAAATAATAATGGGTATTTTAAAAGAAGAATGGAGGATGAATTCATGAGGTACATATCCACGGAACGTGCACCAAAGGCGATAGGACCTTACTCTCAAGCAGTTGTTGCTGACAATTTTATTTTTGTTTCTGGCCAACTTCCGATAGATCCGGAAAATGGAAAACTTGTGGAGGGCGAAATCGAGGAGAAAACAATTCGAATCTTTGA
The DNA here is from genome assembly GCF_009936215.1 of Athalassotoga saccharophila. GTDB lineage: Bacteria > Thermotogota > Thermotogae > Mesoaciditogales > Mesoaciditogaceae > Athalassotoga > Athalassotoga saccharophila. Next base: position 1,035,924 of record NZ_AP019551.1, read on the forward strand.
AAACATCAAAGCAATCCTTGAAACTGCCGGATCGAATTTGGAATCAGTTGTGAAGGTTACCGTTTTTGTAAAAGACATGGGGAATTTCAGCCGTGTAAATGCTGTATACGAGAAGTACTTCTCAAATTCAAAACCTGCGAGGTCATTTGTGGAAGTTTCAAATCTTCCAAGAAATGCAGATATAGAGATAGAACTCATAGGCGTATTGAAATGAAATTTTTCAAATGTAGCGTGTGGCGGGTGGTACGCTTCACCATGAATGACTATTCGGCTTTTAAAGTGAATTCAGTATATTTAAAGGATATTCGAGATATCAAAAGATAAAGTCAATAAATCGCATAAATCGCCCGTTTTTTTCTGAATTTCGCCCTTAAATTCCTGAAATCGTATTTTGAAATTTCAGAAATAAGTTGTATGATTTTGTGTGGAATCGGTTCCATAAAGAAGGTGAAGATAAATTGAAAACGACGATAGATGATATTGCAAAAATGGCTGGAGTATCTAAATCAACCGTATCACGTGCACTTAATGGTACCGGTTACATTTCAAAAGATAAAAAGAAAAAAATACTCGAACTCGTGAAACTCCACAACTATGTTCCGGATTCGAAAGCCGTAAATCTGAGCAAGAAAAAAACTATGACAATCGGACTTGTCTTGCCTTCGGTAACTGGCCCTTTTTATGGAGAGGTAATCCAGGGAGTCGAAGAGGTGCTAAGCGAGAACAAATATTTCACACTTTTTATGACTTTCGAATCGAATTCTCCAGAAAAAAACCGCGAAAGATATTTATCTCTCATGAGTTCTGGAAGGATCGATGGAATAATAATTTTTGATCCACAGGTAGACAGTCAGACCGTTGAAAAAGTTACAAAATTTGAAATTCCTGTGGTATATCTTGGAGAAGATGTCCATGGATCGGATGTAATTTTAGTTGATAATTTTAGCGGCGCATATTCGATGACAGAACATTTGATAAAGATCCACAAACACGAAAGAATCGCATTTATAACCGGGCCTGCGAAAAGTTTCGACAGCGTCGAAAGGCTTCGCGGATACAAATTTGCCCTTGAAAATAATGACATTGAATTCGATCCAAGTCTTGTGTGCCGTGGAGATTTTACAAAAGAAAGTGGTAAAAATGCAGTCGAGAATTGCCTCAAAAACGGTGCGACGGCCATTTTTGCCGCCAACGATGAAATGGCCCTCGGAGTCATAGAAGAATTAGAAAGAAAAAGAATAAAGGTTGGGAAAGAAATCGCCGTCGTTGGTTTTGACGATACATTCTGGTCAAGGTACATTCAACCACCTTTGACGACAGTACATCAACCCATGCACAGTATCGGAAAAATGGCGGCAAAGACGATTCTCGACAGGATAAATTCAAAAGATCTCGTTAAATCTCCCATGAGAATTGTTTTGAGCACAAGGCTGATCGTGAGAAATTCATGTGGTTGTGAAACCGATTCCACAAATTGAAAGGAGGAAGTTTTATGAAGAAGGGTTTGACACTTTTGATTTTTTCGATCATTTTGATCGGTGCCGTAAGTTTTGGATTGGCACAATCTACAACACAGGGCCCTGCGATCGTTAACTGGGGAAATGTCAAATACGGGGGTACCTTAAATGTGGTTATGCCATGGGGACAATTGACAAATAGCGTCAATCCATTTTTGCCTACTTCTCAGACTTTGCAGATGCAAAACATGATTTATGAAAGTCTTTTCTATGTCAACAGTTTGACTGGCCAACTTACACCCATGCTCGGAACATCTTACAAATGGTCAGACGATAACCTAACCCTTACAGTTACAGTTAGAAAGGGAGTCAAGTGGTCTGACGGTACGCCATTTACAGCCAATGATGTTGCTTTCACGTTTAACCTGATCAAAAAATATCCGGCACTCGATTTGGGATCATTGTGGGCCAAAGACAATTACCTTCAAAGCGTTGTTGCAAGCGGTGATAACGTGATCTTCACCTTCTCGAAGCCAAATACGCCTTTACTTTACGCATTGCTTGGACAACTCATAGTTCCAGAACATATATGGTCAAAGTTATCAGATCCTGCGACATATCCAAATCAGAATCCAGTTGGAACTGGTCCGTTCTTGCTTGATTCTTTCAATCCAACGACCAACACTATAACGCTTGTAAAAAATCCAAATTACTGGATGGTAGGAAGACCTTATATAGACAAAATAGTCGTGAGATCAGTTGAGTCCAATACTACGGTAATGCTTGAATTGCTAAAAGGCACGGCGGACTGGAGTTATGTCTATATTCCTGACGTTCAAAAGACATGGGTGGGCAAAAATCCGGCCGTTAACAAGATATGGTGGCCGATGAATAGCACGTTGATACTTTATCTGAACACGAGAAAGTATCCTTTCGATAATCCAGTCTTCAGACAGGCAATATCGATGGCAATAGACAGATCAGCGGCAGAAGAAAAGGCCTATTTCAACGCTGGAGGTCCTTCAAGCGCCATCGGAATACTTCCGGCCCAGCAGTCCGAATGGCTCGATCCGACTTTGACAGAATTGAATGTTTCTCTTGCGCAGTACAATCCAAAAGCGGCACAGGAATTACTCGCATCGATAGGATTTAAGAAAAACGCAGATGGTAATCTCGTTGGTCCTGATGGAAAAGTCCTTCCAACTTACAAATTACCTGTCGTTGCGGGATGGACTGATTATCTAACTATTTCTCAGATAATATCCCAAAACCTTAAAGAACTCGGCATAAACACGATAATAGATCAGGAATCATTCGGATCATGGTGGTCAACAATAACAAAGGGAATGTACGACATGGCCTTTGCGTGGGCAACGGGAAGCGGTCCGACTCCTTACTTCTATTTTAACCAGGAACTCAATCCATCATTTACAGCGCCAGTTGGACAAACATCATCTTCTAACTGGTCTGGATATACCAATCCTCTGATAACGGCCGCATTGAATACCTATTCGCAAACAAGCGATATGCGCCTTCAGAAGCAGGCCATGTACACCATAGAGAGGATCTTTGTACAGGATATGCCATTTGTTCCTGTCGTTTACGGAACAGAATTTGATGTCTTTAGCGAAAATAATTTCACCGGATGGCCTTCCGAGTCTCATCCTTACGCGACCGGTGCAGGTATAGGATCGGCTGAAGGCGAAATGATCGCTTTGAACGTGCATTTGAAATGAATTGGGGCAGGGTCTATCCTGCCTTTTCTCGATGGGAGGAATGATTTATGAAAAAGTATCTTTTCGTTTTTTCTATGATTTTGATCTTAATCGTTGGATCGGCGATGGCAGTCACCATAACTATTGCACCACCAGATGCGCAATCTTTTAACTACCTTCAAAGTGTGATCCCGATCTTCCAAAAACAAAATCCGGACATAACCGTTCAGGTAGTGGCCCAACCAAGTGGCGGTCAGATAGCGGCACTTGTCGCGGCAGGCAATGCTCCGAATATATTCATAGGGCCGGTTTCGATGAATTACGTTCAAAATGGCCTTCTGCTCGATTTTACCAAAATGCCGGGATACGATAAGATAGCTTCTGAACTCATAACCGGTATTTTCCCTTACAATGGTGGAGTTTACAACATACCTTGGATGGTAACGACACAGGTGATGTTTTACAACAAAACGATCTTTAAACTTGCAGGACTTAACCCGGATAATCCGCCAAAGACCTTTGCCGAATACCTTTACGATGCAAAGAAGATAAGTGAACTCCCGCCCGGTCCTTACGGAAAATACTACGGTCAATTTTTCTGGAATGAGATGCTTCAATATTCTTGGTATTGGGGTATGTTAGAACAGATATACTACAACTTCAACGATGCAAAATATCCTCATTTGATAGGTGAATATGGTCTTTCACTTGAATTTACAAATCCCGATGCACATTTCGTAGATTTCTTGAAATTCTGCAAGGAGGCCCAACAATACAGTCCATCAGGCATGCAGCAGGCTTCTATTTTTGGAAGAAACGTTGGAATGTGGCTTCAATTCGCCTATGGGTGGACCTTTAACCTTCAAAATTCAACGGGAGGTCCTATGGTTTACGGTAAAGATTATGGCCTTGCTCCGATACCCACAAATTCGGATTCTGCAACGGCCATTCACTGGTCTACCCTTGCTCAAAGACCTTTGATAGTTTTCAAATCAACGCCACAAAAGGATTTAGGGGCATGGAAGTTCATCCAATTCTTAATGGAACCACAAAATGAACTTCAAGCGTGCGAAGAGATAGGATGGCTGCCGTCCGTCAAAGAGAACGCAAATAATCCATTCTTCATGAAACCGGATGTGAAACCTTACGTTGATCAACTTGCTCATGTTATCGTTACGAACCCATTTGAGCAAAACTCCGGAGTTACCCAAGCCGTTTTAAACGCATGGGGTCAATACGTTGTCAACAATTCAATTCCAACGGCCGAGCAGGCTCTCCAGATAGCAGCAAAAAATGCCCAGGCCGCTTTGAGTTCGGGATTATGAGGTCATGAAGGATTTTCTAAGAACACTTAAAAGATCCAAATGGGGCTACATCTTTGTAGCCCCTTGGATCGTTGGTTTTTTGGTTTTTAGCGTCTATCCTTTATGGCTTGGAATAAAGATGACCTTTTTGAATTACAACCTTGTGGCGCCGCAGTCGATAAAGTTTGTTGGATTCCAAAACTGGATAAATGGATTTATAGATCCGCTTTTTTGGAAAAGCATTGTCAATATCCTTTACAATCAGGCGATATTCATAATTTTAACCTTCTTTGTCGCTTTACTTGTAGCCTATTTGCTCTTCAAAATTTCTAATGGGAATAAATTCTGGAATGCGTTTTTCAGAAGTGCTTATTTTGTACCGACTATAACCTCAGTTGTTGTTGTGATGCTTGTGCTCGGAAATATAACCGCTCCCTATGGCCCCATTCAATCTTTGCTTGTTAAATGGCATATTTTAAGTCAGCCAATAGTGTGGAATTTAACGCCGATACTCATAATGCCCGTTATAGCGGTCATAACCTCATGGATGTCCTTCGGAGTTCAGGCGATAATCTTGCTTGGCGGAATGGGTACAATACCGACCGAATTCATAGAAGCGGCAAGAATAGACGGGGCAAGAGAAGGTACTATTTTCTGGAGAATAATCTTTCCGCTTTTAAGGCCACAGATAGTATTCATAATGGTCATGAACGCGATAGGAGGGCTTCAGATGTTCACCCAAGTTTACGTGAATTTTGGTGTCACGGGAGGGCCGGATCAGGCCGGAATGACTCCTGTGCTTTACATATATGACGAAGGGTTGAGTAAATTTCAGATGGGATATTCGTCAACACTCGGTTTTATTCTCAGCATTTTGATAATCATAGCAACGGTCATAACGCTTAAAGTTCTTCAGGAAAGAAATTAGGTGATCAAATGCTAAAGCAAGAAAGAAGAGAAAGAACAAGGGCATACATTCTCTTAAGTATAGGACTCATAATAACTCTTTATCCATTCGTTCTGATGGTTATGAGTTCATTCATGACTCCATCACAACTTTTGAACAATCCGTCGATGATAATTCCTATGCCATGGACGTGGTCTGGATACACCGGGCTTTTCAAAGATCTTGACGTTTTATTGCTTTTCAAAAATACCTTAATAATAGCCGGATCTGTAACTTTGCTTAACCTTTTCTTTGATTCTTTGGCCGCCTTTGCGCTTGCAAAGTTGAAGTTTCCTGGGAAAAATGCCCTTTTCGGTTTCATGCTCTTTACCTTGATGATTCCAGGTGTTCTCTTTTTCATACCAACTTACACAATGCTCTACAACTGGGGATGGGTTAACCATTACAGGGCCCTTATAATTCCAAGTTTTGTTCAATTCTATAGCATATTCCTTATGAAACAATTCATGGAACAAATTCCGGATGAGGTCATAGAGGCAGCCCGGATAGACGGTGCGAGTGATCCGGTTATATACGCAAGAATAATAATTCCCATGAGTGTGCCAGTTTTAGCGACGATCGCGATACTGACATTTATGGGCGCGTGGAATGACTTTTTCGGTCCTTTACTTTATTTAAGAAGTCCGAGCATGTGGACGGTTCAACTTGGTCTTCAGATGTTTTCAAGTTCGATCCCCGGCCAAAATATACAGGTGCTGTGGGCGGGTGAAGTTGTGATAACTTTGCCTATATTAATTGTCTTTTTGTTCCTTCAAAAATATTTCATCAGAGCCTTTACGAATGTCTCTTTCAAGTAGGCGATCGATTTGAAGAAAAAGATCATCCTTTACTCTGTCATTGCATTGGTAGTTTTTGCGATCTTCTTTGCCGGATACGTTGCAGCGTGGATTCAAACGAAAGACTTTGCAGTTGAAAATTACAACAAGGCCGAAGAGGCTCTAAAGGCCGGAAAATATCTCGATGCTCTTAACGGTTACCAGATATTCGATGCCAAACTTCAAAAGTACGTAACTTATGTGGGTTTTACTCAGATTTCAACGATGTTTGAAGACAACTCGATCTTTGGAATTCCGCCGGTTGTTGAAAAGGCCAGAAAAGAAGTTATGAAATTGATTGCCACCATGCCAACGAGCGATCTTGAGACTTACTTTCAAAACACCGTAAGAAATAGAAATCCGTACATACTTTACGTTCTGGCCGAATTAATACACAGAACATCGGATCAATCGAAGATAAGCATGTACGAGAATATCTTCTCTTTGGTTGGTGGAAAGACAAATGAAATAACGAAATATTACGATACATTACACAGGGAGGCAGGTCAATGAAGTATTTCAAAACAAAATATGGATATTTTGATGAAAATGGAGATTACGTCATAACTGATCCAAAAACTCCGATGCCTTGGATAAACATCTTAACGAATGGAAGGTATGGCTCTATCTATTCACAAAGCGGAAGCGGATATTCCTTTTACATTGATGCATCTCAGAGTTTGCTGACAAGATGGGTTCAAGATCTCGTAAAGGATGATTACGGAAGGTACATATACATCCGTGACGATGAGACCGGCGAGATTTATTCTCCGACATTTCAGCCAGTCCAGCATAAGGGGAAGTATACCATTACCTTCTCTCCGGGAATTGTAAAATTCAACGCGAAATTCTCCAAATTCGATGTTGAGATGAATGTCACCATACCTATGGACGATGATGGAGAGGTTATAAATTTGAGTTTCAAAAACAAGGGCAAAGATAAACTTCACCTTTCTATCTTTTCATATTTTGAACTCAACATGAGCACAAATGCCGATTTCCATCGCGAATTTCACAAACTCTTCTTTGAAACCAGATTCATAAAAGATCATTCGGCCATATTAAGCAAAAAATATCTATGGCTTAACTGGAATGATTCTTATCCTTACGTTCTTGTCCATTCGACATCCGGAAAGGTCATTTCATTTGACACGGACAAAAGATCATTTATCGGGATGTATGGAGATATTCGAAGACCTCAGGCCGTTAAAAATGGAATTTGCGATATGAATCAGGACAGGCACGTGGACGGCATAAATGCCCTTCACGTCAAGATCGATGTAGATTCTCAAGATACGAGGACACTTAACTTCTTTATAGGCGTAGGCAAGAGTGAAGAAGAGGCGCTTTTGATCGCGAAAAAATACAATAAGGTCAATTTCGATGATTTAAAAGATAAAGTCGAGTCGCACTGGAAAGACTTCCTTGGTAAATTCAAAATAAGTGTTCCGGACAAAGACGTAGAATTTTTGATAAACAAATGGCTTCCATATCAGGCGATCGGTGGAAGACTTATGGCAAGAACTGCGTATTACCAGATGGGAGGTGCATATGGATTTCGCGATCAACTTCAAGACAGTCTTGCGGCTCTATGGCTTGATCCCGAGATCACAAAAAATCAAATAAAACTCCATGCTGCCCACCAAAGAAATGATGGAACGGTCCAGCACTGGTGGCTTCCTCTTACAAACTGGCACCCTTCGGAAAGGTGGTCAGACGACCTTTTATGGCTTCCATTTGCACTTACCGAATACATATCTCATACTTCAGATACCAAAATACTCGAAGAAGAAGTTCCCTTTTTAGACGGTGGTAGCGGTACTCTCAAAGATCATGCCATAAGGAGTATAAAGAGCGTGATGTCTGCTAGATCGGAGAGAGGAATACCTTTTATATTTAACGGGGATTGGAACGATGGTCTTAACGGTCTTGGTAAAAATGGAAAAGGAGAAAGTTTCTGGGTAAGCGAATTCCTTTATTACATCCTTTCCAAAGTTCAGGAAACCTTTTCACTCAGTAAAGATGAAAAAGCATTCATTGAAAAGTCGGCAAAAGAGATCAAAGATTCATTCAACTCCTGCGCATGGAATGGAGATTGGTTTGACAGGGCTACCTCAGACGATGGAATAGTGCTTGGCGGCAAAAATGATGACAGGATCTTTTTAAATGCCCAAAACTGGGCCGTGATATCTGAAATAAGCGACAATGAAAAATTAGAAAAGGCTATGGAAAATGTGAAAAAAAGACTCATAACCGATTATGGTCCATTGCTTTTTACGCCACCGCTTACAAGGCCTGATCCAAAAATTGGGTACCTCAGCAGATATTCTCCTGGATCCAGAGAAAATGGAGGAGTTTACACTCATGCGGCCGTTTGGACTTTGTGGTCTGCCTGGAAGAGAAGGGATACAAACCTTTCAGACAAAGTTTACGAATCTATTTCTCCTATAAAACGATTCGTAAAAGCGCCCGAGATATACATGGCCGAACCTTACGTAACTCCAGGTAACAGCGATGGACCGCTTTCTCCAAAGAGCGGAAGGGCTGGCTGGACATGGTATTCGGGATCGGGCGGATGGTTTTACAGATCGATAATAGAGTATTACATAGGGATAAAGCCCGTCAAAGATGGAATTCTTTTCAGACCATCGACAAGAAAGACATGGAAGAGTGCGAAATTCTCATTCACCGTAAGAGGCGGAGAATACACAGTCGAGATCGAAAATCCAAAGATGAAAGGCCTCGACTCAAAAAGCACTATCTTTGTCGATGGAAAGAAAATAGATGGGGATCTCATACCTTATTTGAAGGGAATCCATAAAGTAAAGGTAAAATATTGATCCAAAATTCAAAATAAGGAGGGAAAGAAATGAAAAAAGTAGCACTGGTTTTTTCGGCAATTTTGGTTTTAGCGATCGGAATGGCCCTTGCTCAGGTAACTTTTAATTACTACATCATAGAGCCATTCTCAAGCCCATTTGGTCACTTTGGACTTGGTCCGTGGACGGGAGGTACATCATCGGCAACTGATGCAAGTGCACAGATAGTCTCGAGCACACTTTTTGGAAACAAATGGGACATATACTACAACGTTGAAAAAGACGGGTCTTACAACGGGACATACGTGCTTTTTGCAAATCAAAATCTGAATCAATCATTTGATGCATCTGCTTATTCTTCTTACGTCTTCTTCGCAAAGTCTGATTCATCGACACCTATAACTTTCAAGGTAGAACTGAAAAGTCCAAATAACGGCGTGGAATATTATTATGTTCGCGGCATAGGCAAGTACTGGACCTTTGTCCAGATTCCATTCAAAGATTTTACGAAGTATTCATGGTCAAATGAAACCAATTTCTCTCAGTTAACACAGGGTACCTTTGTTTTCGAACATAATTTGGACGTCTTAAACACGGCCCATCTTTACATTGCGGACATAGGTTTCATGAAATAAAGAAGGCACCGTCAAGGTGCCTTCTTTTGAGGTGATGAAATGAAAAAATTCTTTGTGTTATTTCTTGCCCTTTTGATAGTAGGAGGCATCGCAATGGCTCAAGACAATCCCGATGAGATTCTTGCAAAAAATGAAAGAGATGCCGTATTTTATTTTTGGAATGAGGTAAATCCATCTAATGGACTTGTAAGAGACAGAACCACATGGGATTCTCCTTCATCGATAGCGGCCGTTGGATTTGGACTTACCTCGTTATGTATAGGTGCAGATCACGGCTGGATTCCAAAGCAGGACGTTTACAATAGAATTCTAACAACACTTGAATACTTCAAAGATTTACCAAACGAGCATGGTTTTTACTACCACTTTTTGAATCTTTGGACTGGCCAGAGGGCAAGCGGATCAGAGGTTTCTCCTATAGACACAACACTTTTCATAGCGGGAGCACTCTTTGCAGGCCAGTATTTTCCCGGAACAGAGGTTCAAAAATTGGCAGATGAACTTTACGAGCGTATAGACTGGCAATGGATGACGAATAACACAGCCTATTTGGACATGGCGTGGTATCCCGAAAGCGGATTTTCCAAATCTTACTGGACCGGATACAGCGAGGCTGCGTTGATGTACATCCTTGCCATAGGATCTCCTACTTATCCGATATCGCCTCAAGATTGGGGGTACTGGATAGTTACATGGTCTCAAAACGGATCTGGCAATTTGAAACACTGGGCAAGTTCAGATGAAAGCATGTTCACCTATCTTTACTCTCAGGCTTACATAGATTTCAAAGATTTGAATTTCAAATACGTTGGAAATCTATGGGACAATTCGAAGAGGGCCATAGAGTACGACATGCAATTTGCGAATGATAATTCCCAGTACAAGACATTCAAAGAAGGCTTTTGGGGATTGTCCGCATGCGATGGACCGAATGGTTATCAGGCATATGGATCGATAACTGGAGGAATAGATGGGACCGTTGCACCTTACGCGATGATAGGTGCGCTTCCATTCACTCCAAACAGATCGAAAGCGGCGGTTTTAAAGATGTGGGAACTTAAAAATGAACTCTATGGCCGGTATGGATTCGTTGATGCCTTCAATCTCGATCAGAATTGGAGAGATTTCGATTACATAGGCATAGATGTCGGAATAGAGGTATTGATGACAGAGAATTATTACACTGGCATGGTTTGGAAATATTTCATGCAGATACCCTACGTTCAAAAGGCAATCGATTTGATAGGGCCAGAAGTTATAAAATCCTCCGAAGAACAGTCACAGATTGAACGATCCCAAAGTTTACAAAGCACATCGTACACGGTAGTTGAAAATTTCTCAAGTCCTTACGGAAATTACGGTCTTGGCGTATGGACTGGTGGAACCTCTTCTCCCTCTGATGTGAATGCAAATATAGTTTCTGATGAAAAATTTGGACATGCATGGAAGATAAATTTCAACGTCCAAAAGAGCGGCGCTTACAACGGTACATGGATGGATCTTGCAAATACAAATCTTAATCAGACCTTCGATGCTTCTGGCTATTCATCTCTTGTCTTTTACGCCAAAGGAAGTTCTCAGGATATGAATTTCAAAATAGAGTTAAAAAGTCCGAACAACGGCGTTGAATATTATTACGTAAACCTCGGTAATGAGTGGACAAAGGTTGTCATTCCTTTTGACAAAATGTCTGTTTACTCGTGGACGAAACCTGTGGACTTTTCGAAACTGATTCAGATGACCTTTGTCTTTGAAAATAACGTCGACAACGTCAAAGAAGGCACAATATACATCGCGAACATAGGTTTTTCGAAGTAATTTGGCAATTTTCAATTTAGACCTACTCACTCTTTACTTGTCATTGTTTACCCGAGGCATCCTGCACTCAACTTACAGGTAAATGAATATTCAACTTTAGAGTGATATTTTAATGCGAAGGGATTCTCCCTTCGCTTTTTTGTTTCGATATGTGCTTTAAATTAAGATTTAACCCACTTTCCGCAGATAAAAAACAGTTTTTTGGATTTATTTGAAACTCATGTTTTAAAATTGAAAGTGGGAAATGATTAGAGTCAGTAATAGCCAAAGAAGCATTTGCTGTAACCTTGACGCACATCACAAAGATTATACCACTATTTACCGTTTCGGATAGAGTCCATTGATTTATGCCTTTCTGCTGCTATGATCTATTTGAAAAAGACAGCGGAGGTAGAAAAATGGAAATCACTACAAAGCAACTTGATCACCATGGACTTGTGGCTGGGACATTTGATAAATTTGAAATGGGAGAGGTCATTGAAAAGAGAATACCGAAAGTCCGGAACTTCAATCTTTCAACGTCTGCGATAATAAAAGCGATGATCATACTCGGGCTTGGTTTTGTTGACAGGAGATTGTACTTTGCAGGGAGTTATTTTGAGAACTGGGATGTTGAGAAACTTTTAGGCGAAGGAACTAAACCGGAAGATCTTAACGATGACGCTCTCGGCAGAGTGCTTGACAAGATTTATGATTACGGTCCAACGGAATTATTTCAAGAGATAGCGGCGCACGCTTTGAACAAACTTGAAATGGATGTTCACCTCGTTCACACCGATACCACAAGCGTGAGTGTAAGCGGCAATTACGAGATGGAAGACGGGACGAATGGTTTTAAGATCACCTTCGGTCATTCGAAAGATCACAGACAGGATTTGAAACAATTCGTGATAGGGATGGTTGTAAATCAGCATGGAATGCCGATGTTTGCCAAAACATACAACGGGAACGAATCGGATAAAGAGTCGATCAAAGAAATGGTCAAAGCAATCAGGAAGAACATTGACAAAGACAAGAAAGTCTATCATGTGGCAGACAGTGCTTTCTACACTGCGGAAAACATTAGCGAACTCAGAACAACATACTGGATAAGCCATGTGCCGTCTACGATAAAAGAGGCTGAAGAAATGCTAAATAAAGAAGTTGAATTTCGTCCGACCAAAATTGAAGGATATGAAGTGTATTCCGAAATAAGCAATTACGGCGGGATAAAACAAAAATGGATAATGGTGAATTCGAAATATCTTAAAGAACAGGAACTGAAAACATTTGACAGGCATTTGAAAAAAAGCAAGACAGAAGCGGAAAAGTCATTGAAAAAGACTGTGACGAAAGAACGGTATTTTTGTTCTGAAGACGGAATAAACAAGTCCAGACAATGGATGGAAGCTCATCCTCTTTTCAAATACGACAAGTTTGAGATAAAGAGCGTAAGAGTCAGAACTGACGGGAAAAGAGGAAGGCCTAAAGATGGGGATCCGACGATAGAAATGTATGAAATAGATGCTGAGATAGGTCTGAATGAAGAAGCGGTTGAAAAGGCCAAAGCAAAACTCGGAAGATTCATACTTTCAACGAACGACATTGAACTTGAAGATGAAAAAGTGCTCGAATATTACAAAAACCAGACAACGGTCGAAAGAGGATTCAGGTTTTTGAAAGACAAAAGTTTCGGAGTAAGCGATGTGTATCTGAAAAAGCCCGGACGGATTCAGGCACTTGTGATGATAATGGTATTGACGTTATTGGTGTACTCGCTTTCGGAATGGGAAATAAGGCGCACATTGAAAGAGACAGGGCAAACATTTCCGAATCAGTTGAAAAAGCCGACAAACAGGCCGACATTCAGGTGGATATGTCAGAACTTCATGAACATAACCGTTGTAAATGTGGTTACAGATGGGCAAACAACCACACAGATAGCGAATTTAAAAGATTTGCAGATCAAAGTGATAAGACTTTTGGGAGTTGAATATGAAAAATATTATTTCTGATCAAAGATGTGCGAAATGTGGGATTTAATAAATTTGAAAATATTAAATAAAGATATAGTGCTAATATTAGACCAAAGACTTTGCCGGAGGAAGAGATGATCGTAGTTCAAAAGTACGGCGGTACTTCGGTCGAGAGTACTGAAAAGATATTGAAGATAGCACAAAAGATTTCTGAAGATTACGATCGTGGAAATAAGATCGTCGTCGTTGTATCCGCAATGGGGAAGACGACGAATTATTTGATAGATCTCCTAAATCAGGTAAATCCCAATGCAAGTCCGAGAGAGTACGACATGATAGCATCCACCGGTGAACAGGTATCGATAGCGCTTATGGCTTCGGCACTCTCAAAATTTGGGAAAAAATCAATCTCTTTGACTGGCTTTCAGGCCGGTATCGATACTGATTCAACGCACTCGAGGGCAACTTTGAAAAGGGTTTACAGAGGAAGGTTACTCTCACTTTTGGACGATGGATTTATACCTGTAGTCGCGGGCTTTCAGGGGATAAGCCCAGATGGAGAGATAACAACTCTCGGACGCGGCGGATCCGATACCACGGCTGTGGCCGTTGCTTATGGAATAGGTGCAGATCTTTGCGAAATATACACAGATGTAGACGGAGTCTACACGGCAGATCCAAGGTACATAGAGAGGCCGAAAAAACTCGATAAAGTGTCTTACGATGAGATGATCGAAATGGCGGTAAATGGGGCAAAGGTGCTCCATCCAAGATCCGTCGAACTTGCCAGAAGGTATCATGTTAAAGTCGTTGTAAAACATGCACACAAAGAATCAGATGGAACAATTGTTGAGGAGGCTGGTAAATTGGAAGAACCTCTTGTCAGATCTCTAAGCGTTGACGAAGGCATTGTCAAGATAGTCATTTCAAATGTGCCAGATATTCCCGGTATTGCCGCGGCAACCTTCAAGAAACTCGCACAGTACCATGTCTCATTAGACATGATAGTTCAGAGCATGCACAAAGATGGAAAAAATGATATAGCCTTCACAGTCTCAAAAGAGGAATCTAAAGATGCTCTAAAGGCCATGGAAATGTTAAAGAATGAAATTGAACTTGGCGGGATTCATTTTGACGACACTATGGCAAAGATTTCGATAATAGGGGTCAACATTGTTGGGTCTTCAGAGATAGTCTACAACATGTTTGATGCAATAGCATCTGTAGGTGCGAATATAGATATGATAAGCACATCCAACAGTAGAATTTCATGCATCGTAAAAAGGGAAAAGATAAAAGAGGCTGCTAAAGCCGTTGCGAAAAGGTTTGGACTGGAGGAATAAGATGAAAGTAGGAGTCGTTGGATCAACCGGAGAGGTTGGCAGAACGATGGTAAAGGTACTCGAAGAAAGAGGACATTTCTTTGATGAGTTTAGACTCTTTGCCTCAGAAAGATCGAAGGGAGTGAAGATCCCGTTTCACGATGAAAATATTCCCGTTGAGGTTTTAACTGAGGAGGCAATGAAGGAAAGATTCGATTTTCTTCTCTTTTCTGCCGGAAAAGAGATTTCCAAGCATTTTGCTCCCATAGCGGCAAATTACGGTACGACTGTCATAGACAATTCTTCTGCATTCAGAATGGATCCGAAAATTCCACTTGTGGTGCCCGATGTCAATTCGCACGTCTTGAAAAATTATCGCGGAATAATAGCAAATCCTAATTGTTCTACAATTCAACTTGTGATGGCCCTAAAGCCACTTCACGATCTTTACCATTTAAAACACGTGGTCGTTACGACGATGCAGGCCGTATCTGGAAGCGGTCACAAAGGCATAGAAGAACTCGAAATGGAGATGAAGGGAAATATCGTCCCGAAGTTTTATCCAAAAAAGATAGCCTACAATTGCATTCCCCAGATAGGTCCATTCTTCGAAAATGGCTTTTCCGAAGAAGAGATGAAGATGTACAATGAGACAAGAAAGATAATGGAATGTGATTGTGTAGTCGAAGCCACGACCGTAAGAGTGCCGGTACTTTACGGCCATTCGGAATCTGTCTGGGCAGAATTCGAAAAGTCTTTCGATCTCGATGGAGTCTTAAAAGCATGGAAAGCCGTTCCTTACGTCAAAGTGTGGGATGATTATCCTACCCCCATCGAGATAAAGGGAAGCGATCTCTCGCACGTTGGAAGGGCGAGAATATCTCCAACGAATGCCTTGATGTTTTGGAATGTTGCAGACAACGTAAGAGTTGGTGCTGCCACAAATGCCGTAAAAATTCTTGAATACTTTATAAATGTCTGACGATAAGTCCTCTTTTGGAGGTACTTTTTTGAAGGACCTCCCATCCTGATGGAACTTCCAAATGATGGACTCCTGATACGGCCAAAGCGCTGCCGGATCCGCATATGAAGACGGGATCATTCGTTTTTGATCTTATCTTTTCAAAAAAATCTTTCAACTCTGGATAAAGAGAAAGTCTTTGTTCTTGATGAAGTTTATCCTCGAAAAATTCTTTTTCCATCTTTTTTCCGGCATTCGCAACTACCATTGCCACACGCTGGATGTTAAAGACGGCATCCTCTAAGGAGATCATTTTGGGAAGGACCTTTCGTGCCTCATGGGTAGAGGTAGAAAATGGAGGAATTATTATCGTCAGGTGCGTAAAAATTGGAGAAAGAGATCTCGCCATGTAATTTTCGAAATGACCACTTACGGTAAAACCACCGTAGACGCATGCGGCCGCGTTGTCTGGATGACCTTCCATTTCAGAGGCGATTTCAAAAATTCTTTTTCGAGATAAAGTGCCATTTATCGACATCGCCGTTGCTATTCCCAAAACTATCGAGGCCGCACTCGATCCAAGTCCTTTTTTGGGAGGAATCAAAGTCTTTTTCTCTATCCTGTAATTCATATCAAGATTGTATTTTCTCATCATCATTTCGAAAGATTTCAAAAACAGGTCTTCTCCTTCTACCTTTATTCCCTTTTCAATAATTGAAAGGCCTGAGGACTCTTCCACGATCACTTCATTTCTTAAGTTTATGGCCATTGCGAATGTGTCAAAGCCACTTCCGACATTCGCGATCGTTGCCGGGGCCGAAATGACAAATTTCATGATTCTATCTCCCTTTCAAAATCTTCGAACTTTGCGGGGATAACCTTGATCTTGTTTTCGTATTCTTTCTCGATAACGTGAGGATCTTTCAAACCATTTCCGGTCAAAGTAGCGACTACCTTCTCCCCGCCTTTGAAAAGGCCCTTTTCTTTCATTTTCAATATACCTGCGACAGAAGCGGCCGATGCCGGCTCGCAAAAGATACCCTCCAACCCTATAAGGCTTTGGGCGTAAAGTATTTCCCTGTCAGACACCATGTCTATTACGCCATGAGATTCGTCTCTTGCCTTTAGCGCTTTTTCCCAGTTCGCTGGATTTCCTATTCTTATTGCGGTTGCTATGGTTTCTGGCTCTACCGGGAACCCTCTCACTATAGGAGCAGCGCCTTCGGCCTAAAATCCCATCATCCGTGGCAATTTTGAAGAAAAGCCTGCATTTTTATATTCTTTATAACCCATCCAGTAAGCCGTTATATTCCCGGCATTTCCAACAGGCAGAAAGTGGTAATCGGGGGCATCGCCAAGGACATCGATTATCTCAAAAGCGGCCGTTTTCTGACCTTCAAGCCTGTACGGATTTATAGAATTAACCACGGTTATCGGAAATTTTTCGCTTGCAAGTCTTACCAGTCTAAGACAGTCATCAAAATTGCCTTCTATCTGGACGACCTTTGCACCGTAGACCAAAGACTGGGCAAGTTTTCCTATCGCGATCTTACCCGCAGGGATCACAACTATCGATTTCAAGTCAAAGGACGTCGCGTAAGCGGCGGCAGACGCGGAGGTGTTTCCTGTAGACGCACATATAACGGTCTTTGAACCTTCTTCGATGGCTTTTGCCATGGCCATTACCATTCCCCTGTCTTTGAATGATCCCGTAGGATTCATCCCTTCGTATTTAAGGTAAAGATCTATTCCGACCATCTGACTTATATGTTTAGCCTTTAGAAGTGGAGTAAAACCCTCTCCAAGCGTTATAATTGGAGTTTTATCATTTACCGGCAAAAATTTCGCGTACCTTTCAAGAAGTTTTTCCATCTTTTTTTCCCTCCATTTTTATTGCATATTATATACCAAATAAAATTCAAATCAGAATCTCTCTGACGGGTGCTCACATAGCACATAACGCGTCGTGTAAGGTGAAAATTCTAAATCTTAAAGAATACGTGTTAATGTTTTTAACTCTTGAATGCAAATTAAATTTAAATCATTTATCATTTAAATTTTATGGTATAATTTTCCAAACAGGAAGGGAGGTATGAAAATGAAAAAGATTTCCGTTGTTTTGATTGCACTTTTGGTCTTTGGTTCATTTGTTCTTTCGAAAACTTACATAGTTGGCACCTCTGCCGATTTCCCACCATTCGAATACGTTGACAATGGGAAGTATGTCGGCTTTGACATGGATCTCATAAGGTCGATCGCAAGTTTGGAAGGATTTCAGGTTGAGATAAGGGATATGTCCTTTGACTCTCTCATACCCGCTCTTAAATCCGGAATAATAGACATCGCTATAGCGGGCATGACGATAACGCCGGAGAGATTAAAAGTCGTTGATTTTTCGACTCCTTACTGGTCTGCGGATCAGGATGTGATAGTCAAGAAAGACTCAAATTACAATCTGACCGTTCTCTTCGGAAATCACAAAATAGGCGTTCAAACGGGGACAACCGGTGATCTGTGGGTAAGTGATAATCTTGTGAAGACGAATATACTGAAAAGTATAGTAAGATACGAAAGTTTTATATATGCCCTTCAGGCGCTTTTGAACGGCGAGGTTGACGCAGTAGTTCTCGATAGCCCTGTCGCCGAAAGATTTGCCCAGACCCAGCCCGTCTCAATTGTTGGGATAATAATAACGAATGAAAATTATGGTATAGCAGTAAACAAGGGAAATAGCGATTTGCTTTCCAAGATAAACGATGGACTTTCGAAATTGCGAAGTTCCGGTCAGTTAACAATTCTTGTCGATAAGTACTTCGGAAAGTAAAGATGGATCTCCTTTCAATTCTACAGGTTTTACTTAAAGGAACTCTGATTACCGCTGAACTGGCGGTAATCTCTTTTGCAATGGCCTTTGTGATAGCGATTCCATTCTCGCTCGGTCAGGTCTATGGCAATATACCAATTAAAATAATCACGACATCTTACGAGAGGATAATAAGGGGTGTTCCACTCCTTGTGGTTATGTTCATAATATTCTTTGGCTTTCCCTCTATCGGCATAAGATTTGACCCTTTCACGGCCTCTGTACTATCTCTCGGCATTTGCAGTTCGGCTTATCAGTCCCAAATCTTTCGAGGATCACTCCTTTCAGTTCCAAATGGTCAGATCATGGCGGGACAATCGCTTGGAATGAAAGGTACACAGATCTTCATTCATATAACCTTACCACAGGCCATAAGATTTTCAATTGCCCCACTCACAAATGAATTCACGATAGTTCTCAAAGATACCTCTTTTGCCTATGCGCTTGGTGTAACAGAACTTCTTAGAGAAGGCACCTATATAATATCTACGACATACGAGCCGCTTTTGATATACCTTTTGTGTGCGGCGATATATTTCATCATAACCTTTTCAACGAATTCTATTGTCAGAAGAGTTGAGAAGAGATTTGCAATTCACGGCTTTGAATTCAGAGGTGAGAGGGCGTGAAGGTTCTTGAAGTAAGAAATCTCAAAAAAAGATATGACAGCAACGAAATAATAAAAGGCATTTCCTTTGAGATGGAAAAGGGAGAAACGGTCGTCGTCATAGGTCCTTCAGGAACTGGGAAGTCGACGATGCTTATGTGTATAAATCGCCTTATAGAGCCGGATGAAGGTAAGATCTTTTTGAATGGCGAGGAGATAACCGGTTCAAAGCACCCTGAAATCTTCAGACAAAGGATCGGAATGGTATTTCAAGAGTTCAACCTTTTCAATCATTTAACTGTCCTCGACAATGTCAGAATAGGGCCCATTAAGGTTAAAAAATTGCCAAAAGATATCGCTACAAAAGTGGCAATCGAAAATCTAAAGAAAGTTGGGCTTGAATCACGGATGAATGCCTATCCTGCCCAACTGTCTGGCGGGCAAAAGCAAAGGGTCGGAATCGCACGAGCCCTTGCCATGGAGCCACAGTTGATACTTTTCGATGAGCCAACCTCGGCTCTCGATCCCGAACTCGTCGGAGAGGTTTTAGAAGTCATAAAAAAACTTGCAAGGGAAGGCATGACTATGCTTATTGTGACTCACGAACTTGGATTTGCAAGGGATGTCGCTGACAGGATAATCTTCATGGAAAATGGGGAAATAATCGAACAAGGAGGCCCGGAAATACTCGCTAATCCCTTAAAAGAAAGGACAAAGCAATTTTTGGCCAAATTCAGGGAGGGAAGATGATAAAGTTCATAAATGTCTTTATAGAGGCCTTCCCATTTTTTATGAATGGCCTTGTTTTCACGGCAGAACTTGCGCTTTCTTCGATCTCGATAGGATTCGTGATAGGTGTACTCGTTGCGATATCGAGAACTTACGGGAATAAACTCTCATATTCTATCTCAACCATCTTTGTGGAATCCATAAGAGGAACTCCTTTGCTCGTACAGTTATTCATATTTTATTTTGCCTTTCCGCAGATAGGAATACATCTTTCACCGCTTGTCGCCTCCATAATAAGTTTCTCGATAAACAGTGGGGCGTATCAAGCCGAATACATAAGAGGATCTATTCAATCTATAGATAAAGGACAGATGATGGCAGCCCTTTCGATAGGGATGACTAAATGGAAAAGCATCCTAAACGTGATACTTCCTCAAAGTCTTATAAAGGTGCTTCCATCATGGACAAATGAATTCGCGTACCTTGTAAAGTACACCTCTGTCGCATACCTTGTGGGTGTTCCAGAGTTAATGGCACAGGGTGAGTTCGTGGCAAGCAGAAATTTTGAATTTATGGACGTTTTCCTTGGCGTTGCCTTGATATATCTCGTTATCGTGATGATTCTTACATGGGGAATGTCGAGAATAGAGAAGATGGTAAGAATGCCCGGAGTGTAAAAAATGATCTCATTTGAAAATTCGAAATACAGTTTTTGTTTAAGTGCCAGTTTGCAAGAGTGACTATTCGGAATTCGAATTTTGTTTGGTATAATCAAGCGAGGTGGTAAAAGTGAGTGTCAGCAAAAACGCGATCATGGGGAATGGAGTATCTATTGGAGAAAATGCCATAATAGAAAACGATGTTGTGATAGGGAATAACGTCACAATAGGACACAACGTTGTCATTCTTTCGGGCGTAAGAATAGGCGATTATGTTACGATCTGTGATGGTACGATCCTTGGGAGATCTCCCCTCAAAGCCTCTACAAGTGCGACAACGAGATTAAAGGTTCTGCCACCTTTGGAAATTAAAAAAGGCGTTACAATAGGATCGGGATGCATTATCTACAAAGGATCTGTAATAGATGAAAACGTGTTCATAGGGGACCTTGCCACAGTAAGGGAAGAAGTTGAGATCGGCAAAAACACGATCATTGGGAGGGGAGTTGCAATTGAAAATCAAACGAAGATCGGCAGTTATGTCAAGATAGAAACAGAGGCCTACATAACGGCAATGTCTGTTGTAGAGGATCATTGCTTCATCGCGCCAGAGGTCTCGTTTTCAAATGATAATTATTTGGGAAGAACGCAAGAAAGATTCAAACATTTCAAAGGCCCGACACTTAAAAAAGGCGCAAGGATAGGAGTTAACGCGACGATTTTGCCGGGCATAACGATAGGGGAAGAGGCAGTTGTTGCGGCAGGTGCCGTTGTGACAAAGAATGTGCCGGCGCGCGTTGTTGTTGCAGGTGTTCCGGCAAAGTATCTCAAAGACGTACCCGAGGATCAATTGCTTGATAAAGGAGGGAATTGAATGACCTGGAAAGGATGGACAACAGTTTTGGCGGGAGTGTGGCTTATAATAGCGGGATTTATTCCGATCGGTGTAACTGGCAATATGGTAAATGACATAATAGTTGGAATAATCGTTGCGATAGTTGGATTCATGATGCTTCCGCAGGGCTCAGCGTGGCAGGGATGGATCATAGGGCTTATCGGTGGGGTATGGATGATAATAGCAGCCTTTATCCCTTACGTCAGCGATCCAAAGATCCATCATCTCCACAATGTGGCAAATGATGTAGTGGTAGGCGTGATAATCCTTATAGTTGCACTTTTTGAAAGAGTGCCGAAGGAAAAGAAGAGTTGAATTATATCGTCATATCATTTTGACTTATAAGATCTTCGAAGCGGAAATTTCCGCAGGCTTTTTTCACGCTCTCCTTTAATCTTACCATTGGAGGTGGAAGGAGACCGTACATGGTAAGATCCTCTTCAATGAAGGATTTTACATGTCCGTCAAAAACGATCTTTCCATTGAACATTACAAGGGCCCTATCAAAGTTGTAAAGGGCCTCTTCTACTGAATGCGTAACGATTATGACACTTTTTCCTTTACTTTTGAGTACCTTAAGAATTTCAAAAAAATTCTTTGCGCTTGAAGGATCCAAAGAGGAAGTGGGTTCGTCAAATACAAGGTATTTTGGATCACACGCTATTATCGAGGCGATTGCAACTTTTCTTTTCTCACCTCCCGAGAGGGCAAAGGGAGACCTCGAGAGAATATCCCATCTAAGATCGACTATTCTTATGGCTTCTTTAACTGCCATGTCGGCGTCCATTCCAAAGTTTTTTGGACCAAATGCTATTTCCTGATAAACCGTATCTGCAAAAAATTGGTGTTCTGGGTTTTGAAAGACAAGTCCAACTCTCTTTCTTATCTCGAAGACCTTATCTTTATCTGTCGTTACCATTCCATCAACGATAACCCTTCCAGATGATGGTTTTATTATACCGTTCATGAGTTGAAGAATGGTTGATTTTCCAGATCCAGTCTTTCCAAGAATAGAAAGAGATTCTCCATCCTTTATTTTAAAGGAAATATCACTTACCGCTTCCTTTTCAAAGGGTGTTTTCTTATCGTACACGTAACTCACCTTTTCAAATTCGATTGACAATATTCGATCAGCCTTCTTTCCAATTTTGAGATACTCATGAATTCCTTTATTACTCCGGATCTGTGAAGTTTTATTTCAAAATCTATCAGTTCAGAACTTCCAAAATCATCCTTTATCTCGCTTATTACGTCTACAGTCTTTCCATCGAAGAGTAAATTCCCATTCTTTAGATAAATGATCCTTTCTGCATTTACTATCTCATCGAGTAAATGGGTTGAAAAAATTATCGTGTGGCCATTTTCATGAAGTTTTGAAAGTATTTCAAAGATTGCCTCCCTGCTTACAGGATCCATCATCGAGGTAGGCTCATCCATAACTATGTATTTAGGTCCCATGGCAAGAACGTCAGCAACGCAAAGCAATTGTTTTTGACCTCCGGAAAGCCTGTGTGGTTCGACATTTTTTAGATCGTAAAGTCCTACAAATTTAAGGACCTCCTCTATCTTTTTAATCATTTCTTCTCTCGGAACGCCCAGATTCTCAAGACCAAAGGCTACATCCTCTTCTACCGTGGTCCCTACGATCTGATTTTCTGGATTTTGAAAGACAATACCAACGTCTCTTCTTATTTCCCATATCTTTTTTTCATCTCTTGTACTCATTCCGTCAACCAAAACCTCTCCTGCAGTTGGCAAAAGTAGACCGTTCATCAACTTAAAAAGAGAGGTCTTTCCAGATCCATTCAGACCGAGAACGGCTATGAATTCAGACTCTTTGATTTTAAAATTCAAATTCGAAAAGACATTTACATCTTCGTAATCGAGTTTTACATTTTTAAATTCTATCATCTCTCAGAGCAGTAAACTCTTATTCCTCCATCCTTTACTATGGTAGATACGTTACCAAAGACTCTTTTCATTTCTCTTTCTATCGCACTTCCACCTTTGTTGTGAAATCCAACACAAAAGAGTAACCCTCTCTCTCTAAGGTGAGAACGTGACTCTTCTATTAGTCTTACCCATACATCTTTTCCGGCTGCCATTGGAGGATTAAAAACGACAAAATCGAATTCCATTCCATTCCATATTTCAAATCCATCACCACTTTTTATGACTGCAAATATATTGTTGTTTTTTGCATTGATCTTCGCGTATTCAACGGCCCTTTCATTTATATCGCTCATGAAAAGATTCAGATCGGGATTTTTAGCCTTCAGAGAAATTCCAATGAATCCGTATCCACATCCAAGATCGAGTAAATCACCTTTAACTTCGGGAAAATTTCTCACAAGTACCACCGATGCCGGATCTGGGTTGCCAAACGAAAAGACACCACTAACAGTTTTGAAGCGCAATTTTTGACTTCCGACGTTGAATTCAAAATCCTTTTCTACGATTTTACTTGAAGGGTTCTGAGAATAGTAATGCTCAAACATTTTGTTCACCGTATTCACATATATCTGTCAAAGGACACATTCGACAGATGGGCTTGCTCCTGCAATGCATCTTCGAGTGCTGAACGATAAGGGCATGAAATTCACCGAGAGTTTCTGGATCGTTGAAAGATTTTTCAATCTGGATCGGTTCGATTCCAAGTCTTGTGGTTAGTCTTTTAAAGTAAGCATCGTAAACAAAGATTGGTCTATTGAATATGTAAAGTAAGATTGAACTGGCCGTTTCATGGCCTATACCGTTGACGCCGATCAACATACTATAAAGAGTTTTTGTGTCAAACTTTTCGAGTTTGTCGAAATCGAAAGAAAAATTTGAAAAAAAGGAAAGAAAATTCTTCAATCTCATCGCTTTCAACTTTGGAAAGCCCGAAGGCTTTATAAGATATGAAAGTTTCTCGATAGGTGTTATATACATTCTATAAGGTTCAAGAAGGCCAGCATTTTCAAGATTTTTTATCGAAAGAACAACATTTCTCCACATTGTATTCTGCGTTAAAATCGCACCTACCGCTATTTCGAATTTCGTATCGGCAGGCCACCAATTTTGAGGTCCGTAATTGTTGTAAAGCCTTTCAAATATCTCTTTGTAATCCTTCAAATTATCACACCTTTCAAATATAGTATACCATAATCATTTTCATCATCCTTTATGGGTGATAATATAGGATAAGGTGGTTGGCACGTAGAAAAAACAGATGGATCATTAAAAGTCTTTTACTGTTCACTCGTCACTTTACACACACAAGGCATCGGCCTGCGCTTGTTTATGATATAATAAGTGTTCAGATTAAGTGGAGATGATGGAAATGTTTGTAAAACTCGAAGAGATAGTCGAAAGAATAAAAAAGAGCAAGAAAGTTCTCATAATAGGACACGTAAAGCCCGATGGAGATGATATAAGTTCGGTGGCAACCTTAACGCTTGCCTTGAGAAAATGCGGGATAGAGGCCGAAGGGTGTATAGCAGATCACATTCCATGGTTTTACAAAGATATAAATGGAGTATCGGAGATAAAAGGCCTTGAAGAATTAAAAAATTATGATTATGATACCTCGATAATAGTCGATGCCTCTGAGATATCGAGAATAGGGGACGGAGCCCTACTTTTGAAGAAGAAACCAGATATAACTCTCGATCATCACAAAACGAATGAAGGGTTTGGGGAGTTCGATTTTTGCGATCCATCTTATGCCGCTACGGCAGTTATAGTTTACGAAATAATAAACAAATTTGGAATAGAATACGATCCAGTACTTGCCGAGATAAATCTTCTGGGCATAGCAACTGATACTGGATTTTTTAAATATTCAAATACAGACGCTAAGGTCTTCAAATATTCTGCAAGCCTTGTTGAGAAAGGTGCAAATATTCAAAAAATTGCCTCCGCTGTCCTTGAGCATAAAACCTTAAAAGAATTAAAACTCTTCTCCGAAACACTCGATACTCTCGAGGTCAAAGAGGATGGAAAACTTGCATGGGCCTATGTTTCTTA
Source organism: Athalassotoga saccharophila (assembly GCF_009936215.1). GTDB lineage: Bacteria > Thermotogota > Thermotogae > Mesoaciditogales > Mesoaciditogaceae > Athalassotoga > Athalassotoga saccharophila. Next base: position 1,061,453 of record NZ_AP019551.1, read on the forward strand.
CGATATGCTTGAAAGAAATAACTGCACCGATGAAGAAACCGGAGGATTCGTTGGGGAAATAAGATCTATATACGGAGTCGAGATCGCAATTCTTTTCATAGAATGGCCAAGAAATCAGATAAATATCTCCTTTAGATCCAAAAATTACGTTGACGTAAGTGAGATCGCGAAGTATTTTGGTGGTGGAGGACATATTCGGGCCTCGGGATGTAGCATAAAAGATGCGAACTTAATGGATGTCATTCAAAAAGTCGTTGATAAATCGAAAGAAGCGTTAAAGGCTGTGAGTTCATGAAGGTAGTAACGACGAATTCAAAGGCAAGAAGGGATTACGAGATTTTAGACAAATTCGAAGCCGGCATAGAATTGAAAGGTACAGAGGTAAAGTCTCTTAGAAATGGAAGTGCGAATATAAACGATGCTTATTGCATAATAAGGAATGGAGAGATCTTCATAGAAAATATGCACATACCGCCATACGCGGGAGGCAACCTTTTCAATCACGATCCGTTAAGAAAAAGAAAACTTTTGATGCACAAAAGAGAGATAATAAGGCTCGATTCAAAGGTAGATCAAAAAGGATTGACCATTATCCCCTTGAGAGTTTATTTCAATGACAAAGGAAAGGCAAAGGTTGAGATAGCCCTTGCCAGAGGTAAACATCTTTACGATAAAAGGGAGGAAATAGCAAAGAAAGAGGTCGAAAGAACCTTGAAAAAAAAGATAAAATACGAGTGAGGAGGTCGAAATGGCTTATCCAAGATTAGTCTCGAATATGGAATCGATAAAATACAATGTCAGAGAAATTTCGAAGATGTGCCATGAAAATGGAATAGAACTCGTCGGTGTCGTTAAAGTTGCTAAGGGAGAGCCTTTACTTGCGAAAACGTACTTAGAAAACGGAGTGGACATAATAGGAGATTCGAGAATGCAAAATATAAAAAGAATGCGCAAAGATGGGGTAAATGGCCCTTTCATGTTGCTTAGAATACCTATGATGAGCGAAATAGAGGATGTCGTTGAGAGTGTGGACATAGTCCTTGTCTCGGAGTTAGAAACGGTCAAAAAAATCGGAGAAGTGGCAACCTCTCGCGGAAAAAGGCAAAAGATAATATACATGGTAGATATCGGCGATTTAAGAGAAGGTGTTTGGTTTACAAAGGCCGTAGATGAGATCGTCGAATCTTCAAAAATAAAAGGAATAGACCTTTACGGGATAGGTACGAATCTCGGATGTTACGGGGGCGTCATACCCGATCCAGATAACATGAGATTACTTGCAAAGATCGGAGATAAAATAAGATCGCAAGGCGTGAATTTCAAAGTTATAAGCGGTGGAAATACGGCGGCACTTTACATGGTAAAGGATAAGAAAATACCTCCATCTATAAATGAGTACAGACTTGGAGAATCATTGATCCTCGGTACCGATACGACAAACAACATTTCATTTGAATTTCTAAAGCAGGATACATTCACTCTCGAGGCCGAAATAATAGAATTGAAAACCAAGCCATCGGTTCCTTATGGCAGGATAGGAAGAGATGCAATGGGAAGGGTACCGGTCTTCGAGGACCTCGGAGATAGACTTAAGGCCATAATAGCCATAGGAGAGCAGGATATCGATCCGGCTGGCTTGATCCCTCTCAACAAAGGAATCAAAGTACTTCATGCCTCAAGTGATCATACAGTTTTAGATGTGAGCGATTTTGATGGAAATTTGAAGTTAGGAGACATTTTGAAATTTCGCCTAACATACAGCGCACTTTTGAGAGCCATGACATCTGAATACGTTGAAAAAGTGTGGTGAAATTTTCATCTTTTAGGAATTACAACGGTGAAGGTAGATCCAAATGTGTACTTTGAATTCACCTCTATTTTGGCATTTATTATCTTTGCCAGATGTTTGACCAGTGCAAGGCCCAATCCCATTCCCTTGGCATCTGTTTCGGAGGCGTTCGAAGCCCTATAAAATCTTTCAAAAATTCTCGGTATTTCTTCACTTTTTATACCTATGCCATGATCCTCAACTGAGATCCTTACTAATTTTTCGTCCTCTTTTGCGCTTATTTTTACCGAAGAATTCTCCCACGAATATTTTATGGCATTCGAAAGCAAATTCGTGGTTATCCTGTAAAGGGCTGTTCCATCGGTTTTAATGAAAAGATTTTCTGGGATTTCTATTTCCACATTTATGTTTTTTGCCTTGCATCTGTAAGCCATTTCTTCTCTTGCCTCTTGGGCCATCTGGTAGAGGTTAACGATTGAAAACTTTGGAATGTAGGTCTCCATTTCAAGAGCGCTCAAATATAGTAACTGATCAACGAGTTTTTCAAGTCTTTTTAATTGATTTTCTGCCCTCTCGATGTATTGTGCTTTCGATTTTTCATCGACCTTTGGATCCTTTATGATCTCAAGAAAACCTTCTATTATGCCGAGAGGAGTCATGAATTCGTGGGAAACGGCCGAAACGAAATCCGCTTTTGCGTTTTCGAGCATTTTGATATCGTCTAAATTCTTGAAGATCCATCTTATCAAAGGTCCTTCTGTAAAGACAGTAACCTTGCATTCTATCTTCTTTGTGCCGAAAAAAACAGGTAACTGTTCTGAAAATACATGCCCATTTAAAGAGGTTTGAAGTGCTTCATTCATCTTCGAAAATGAAATGACATCTGTGAGTTTAACGGCCCTCTGAAAAGAAACTTCAAAGTTCGTCGAAATCGTATCGTTATGATCGACTATGTTCAAATTTTGATCTGTCGAGACTATTCCTTCACTTACAAAATCAATTATCCTCATTCAAAAAATCACCGAGTTTGTATCCGACTCCTCTGACCGTCTTTATAACTGATTCTCCGAGTTTTTCCCGTATCTTGCTGACGTGAACATCTACTGTACGAAATTCCCCGAAAAAGTCTAAGCCCCAGATCTTGTCAAGTATCTCTTCTCTTGTGAAAACCTTAAGTGGATTTGAAAGAAACAATTTTAAAAGTTCAAATTCTTTATTGGTAAATTCTATCACATTGCCATTTTCGTCCACAGCGGAATAAGAATCAAGATTCACAGTCTTTCCGTTGAATTTGAAGATCTTTGCGGGAGTTTTGTCGAGTCCCGTCCTTCTGAGGACTGCCTTTATTCTTGCCACAAGTTCGTACTGGTTAAATGGTTTTGTTACGTAATCGTCTGCGCCCATCTCGAGACCAAGCACTTTGTCTATATCTGTTCTCCTTGCCGTCAAAATTATGACTGGAATTTGAATATCCTTGTTCTTCATCATCTTTAAAGCATCTATGCCGGATCCATCCGGAAGGCCTATATCGAGAAGTATTAAGTCAAAGTTGTTTTTTGACAACTTATCCCACATCTCTGAAATGGCCATGGCCTTATCGAATGTAAATCCACCATTCTTCAAAGCGTAAGATATTACATCGATCATGTCCTCATCGTCTTCAACTATGAGAATTGAATTCATCTTTCACCTCCTAACAAGGTGTAAAGTTCTTTTCCAAGGATCATGTAAGTTGTTTCCTCGCATATATTCGTGGAGTGATCGGCAACTCTCTCGATGGCCCTTGAGACAAGGATCAACCTTTCGGCCTGTGCAATTCTATCCTTGGAGCAGTGTTTTTCTACTATTTCTTCCAAATCATTGACTACCTTTCTGTCGAGATCGTCAACCTGATCATCCATAAGCCAAATTTTTTTTGCAAGTTCGATATTTTCATCGAAATATGCCTTCATTGATCCGTGAAGCATCTCCCTTGCCACTTGGGCCATCTTGGGTATATCTATCAGTGGTTTTATCAAAGTTTTGCCTTCCAAAAACTGAGTAACCTGCGCTATATTAACTCCTTGGTCTGCAATGCGTTCAAGTTCTCCCGTTATCTTCATGGCCATCATTATGCGTCTTAGATCCTGAGATAACGGTTTGTATTTTAGGAGTATTTCGTAGACGATCTCCTCTATTTCTCTTTTTAGAGCATCTATTTCATCATCCTGCTTTATAACCTTTTCCGCAATTTTGACATCCACATTTTCAAGAGATTTTATCGAAGAATCGAATGACTCAAGAGATAAACTGAACATTTCATTCAATTTCATTCTCAAAATATCCATTGAATGTTCATAACTCGATAAGGCTATCTTATCCATCTGGCTTCCTCCAATTGGTCTTGACTTATTATATCATACGATTTTAAATGGTATTAAAAAAGGCCGCTTGAGCGGCCTTTTATTCTGTTTTGAACTTTTTCACACTTTCATCAAGCATTTGTGATGTTGCCGCAAGTTCCTCTGCCGTGTTTGCTATATTCGTTATTGCATTTCCACTTTCGTTTAAACTTTCAGATATCGAGTCTAACATATGCATCATCTCTTCAAAGAGTTTTGCCCTTTCTTGAGAATCTGCGCTTACTTCAGCCATCTCTATTCCGTTGGATTTTATCACATTACTTATCTCTTCGACGTCTTTTCTTATCTGATCAAAGGTGGATATCATACTTCTAACCATCTCGGCCATCTTTCCAGCCTCGGATGAAAGATTTTCTATCGCAGATGCTCCCGATTCTATTTCTGCCGCGGTTTTTTGAACATCTTCTTGGAGGTGTTTTATTTCATTTCTTATCTCTTCGGCAGCCTTGTTTGATTCCTCTGCAAGATTTCTTATCTCCGATGCCACAACCGCAAATCCTTTTCCTGCCTCTCCAGCCCGTGCTGCCTCTATGGCGGCATTGAGAGCCAAAAGGTTAGTTTGTTCGGCTATCGATTCGATCGTCTCTATGAACTTTGAAATTGAGGCGTATGAAGCCTTTAGATTCTCGACAGATTTCGAACCTTGAAGAATCCTATCCTTTGTCGTTAGCAAATTACCGACAAGATGCTCTACTTCTTTTTGAGTGCCACTCGCGGCCTTCATCGATTCATCGGAAGAATTCTTTATATTTTTGGCATTATCAACAGTGCGCCTTTCAGACTCTTCCAACTTTTCAAATCTGCTTACCATCTCTCTCAAGCCTTCAACGGAAGATTTTGTTGAATTCTTTATCTTATCGAGATTTGCACTTATTTCCTCTATCGTGGCAGAATTTTCCTCTATGGCCGCGCTTAAGTTCTGTGAACCGCCGTTTACGTCGGAGGCCGATTGTCTTACATGACTTATTATCTCTCTGAGAGAATTGACCATCTCATGGAATGCATTCTGAAGGGCCCCAAATTCATCTCTTCGTTTTGTTTTTTCAAGATTGACGCTTAGATCGCCCTCGCTTATCTTCGAGGCAGCATCTTCAAGTTTCTTTAGAATTCTTGTGAAATTGAATATCAGGAAGATACCGAGCAAAACTATGCCTATTCCAGAAATTATAACTATAACAACGGAAATAAAGATAAGAGAGTTGAAAGAATTTGAAACGAAAGCGGAAGATTGGTTAACATTCTGTATGGCATTTTGCACATCAGAATTTGCCCTGTCAAAAAGTGTTGAAAGGTTAGTGTTTATGGTATCGAAATATTGCTTTGCACTGTTGGTAAGAAGGTTTGCTATCAAATTTCTTTGAGTAGATATCTGCTGGTTGTATCCGTCAACAACCGTTGAAACCGATTGAACGTTGAATTGATCATTTTGGGCCGTCATCACGAGATCTCCGAATTGTTTTGCAAGGTTGTAATACGTGTCAAGCAAAATGTTTCCATAATAGACTCCAACAGAGTTGAGGGCTCCCATGCTCATTCCGGTCTTGAAAGATTGAATGTAAGTCTTCATCATCGTAAGTTGGGTATTTATCTGATCCTGAGATGTTGCAAGGCTTATATTCCTGACTGCAAGTTCCATCGAAGAAAGCATTCCTTGCGCTTGAGAAGTTCCCACAAGAATTGCAAGGTTGCTAAGTAATTCCTCAACGTCTGCAATGCTGAGGGAACTTATCGGAAATTTCGAGATCTCGGATGCAAGTTTTGTCTGAAGGATCTGTGCCTCTGTTGCCGGAAGAGAATAAAGGTTATTTGCACTTGCTGATATCGTGTTAAAACTTGCCTCTATCGTTTGCGTAAGATTTTTGTGAAGAACCATCAAATTGGATATCTGACTTTCTACCTGGGTGTACTGGGCCTGGGCGGCAGACAAGTTCGACTGGGCCTGCTTTAATTTGTCCTGATAACTTATAAGCATTCCGGTCTGAACGAGAGCAAGATCTCCAACGCTTTTCATCTTTTTAAGATTTGCGCTCATTTGAGATGCTTCATCCGAGACCGGCAATTTTTGAATTATGGAAAAGGCATCATTTACCTCGCTGTCGAATAGATTAGTCTGGGCCTTCAGAGTAGAGGTGGAGGCGCTAAATACTCCCAAATTGAGGTCTGATAGAGCCTTTGTTATCGTGAATCTGAGATTGGCAAGTTGGGTCGTGGAGTTGTAGGTATTATTCACCTCTTTTACCGCTTTGTTGGTATTTGATAGAGCATTTCTTACTCCAAAACTTTCAAAATAGATCACACCGGCTATTATTGAGAGCACAACAACCATTGCAACGGCAAAAAGTATTATCTTCGCTCCAACTTTCATCCATATCCCTCCAAAATTCAAAAGATGCGGGAAACCACTTTATTATAACTTAAAATCAAAAGAATAAATCGAACTTTACATTGAAAAAAATACATTGATTTGTTAATATTGTGAAACACATCTTTACGCTTTGGAATCCACTATTATCGTAACGGGTCCGTCATTTACAATGTAGACCTCCATCTTTGCCTGAAATATACCCCTTTCTACCTTTAAGGCAGGATAAGTTAGCGAAAGATCCTCGCAAAATCTCAAATACATCTCCCTTGCCATGTCGGGAGGGGCCGCCTCGGAAAAAGAAGGCCTCCTTCCGTGGGATGCATCTCCGTACAGTGTGAATTGAGAGATGACGAGAATCTCTCCACCAATATCTATCAAAGATCTGTTCATCTTGTCATTTTCATCTTCAAAAATTCTGAGATTTGGAATTTTGTCTTCCATCCACTTAAGATCTTTATCTGTATCCTCTCTTCCTATTCCAAGAAGTATCAAAAGGCCCTTGCCGATCTTTCCAACTGTTTCTCCATCAACTTTTACGTAAGATTCTTTAACCCTTTGAATTACGGCCCTCAAGACTGTTTCCTCTTTCCCTGTAAACTTTACTTATACCCTTTTCTTTCTTAAGGTGGTTTATGAGATCATTCAACTGAACGAGATTTGCAACGTTGACTCTGACGATGATGTGTGCGATTCTCACGTCATCGACCCATGATGTCACACCAACTATCTGGATATGTTTTTCCTTTATTCTGTTCATTATATCATTCAAAAGCCCATCTCTGTCGTCTCCTTCGAGGACTATATTTGCACCGAAAAGTTCATTCGAATTTCCCCATGATACCTTTACGATTTTGTTTTTATCCATGTTTTTTAAATTAAGGCAATCGGCTGTATGAATGCTTATTCCATTTTTGGTGACAACGCCTACAATTCGATCGCCCGGAACTGGATTGCAGCATTTGGCAAATCTTACCTCTATGCCCTTCAAATCATCGACGACTATTTCAGTCCCTTCGGGCTCGGTAATTTCGTGCTGGAACTCCGGCTTTGGAATCTGGCCGAGAAATTTCTCTATTTGGTAAACCTTTATTGCTCCGGATCCGAGCCTTAATTCAAGTTCATCATCCTTTTCTATGTTTCTATCTTTTAGATATGCCTTTATCTCTGGCTTGTTTAAAATCTCCTCAACTGTAAGATGGTACTTTTTAGACAGTTCTCTTAGTATTTCCTTGCCCTTTTCCTGATATTCGCTTGCGAATTTATCTCTAAGGAATTTTTTTATCTTGGCCCTTGTGTGGACGCTATGGGCATACTTAAGCCAACTTGCGTTCGGCCCTTCACTGTTTCTATCGACTATGATCTGAACCCTGTCTCCATCTTTAAGTTGGTAACCCATCGGAACTAATCTCCCGTTAACAGAGGCTCCGGCGTAATGATTCCCGATATCCGTGTGAATCGAATATGCAAAATCTATCGGCGTTGATCCTTTCGTAAGATGCTTTACCTCGCCCGTTGGGGTGAAAACAAAGACCTCATCGAGACTCATCTCCGTTGCCATCTCTTTCCATCCTACAAGGCCCTTTGAGTAGTCTCTTTGCCATTCTAACAATTTGTCTATGAATTCACTCTTTTGAATATTTCCTTCTTTGTATTTCCAGTGTGCAGCCATTCCGTACTCGGCTTCGTGGTTCATCTGTTCGTCCTTTATCTGAATCTCGAGAAACTCTCCTCTATCTGTCACAACGGTATTGTGAAGTGCTCTGTAACCGTTAGATTTAGGAGCGGCTATGTAGTCTTTGAACCTTCCCGGTACCGGTGTCCATAAACTGTGAATAACGCCGAGCGTTTCATAACACATCGGAATATTTTTGACAACGATCCTTATGGCAAAAAGGTCGTAGATCTCGTCGAAAGATTTATTCTTTTCTTTCATCTTCATCCAGATACTGTAAAAATGCTTCGCACGCCCGCTTATTTCAACGTATTCTATCCCGTTTTGATCGAGAACCCCGGCAATTTGAGATTTGTAATATTCTATTTCTTGACTTCTTTCCTGGAGTTTCTTATCAACTAATTTTTTTATCTCTATATATTCCTGCGGATACAATTCTTTGAATGAAAGATCTTCAAGTTCTCTTTTTATCGTGTATATTCCGAGCCTGTTGGCTATAGGCGCATACACCTCGAGAGTTTGACGGGCCTTTTCCTTTCTTTTAGATGCCTCGGCAAATCCTTCTATAGTTCTCATGTTATGAAGTCTGTCGGCAAGTTTTATCAGAACAACGCGCATGTCTTGGGCCATCGCAAAGATCATCTTTCTTATAGTCTCTATCTCTGAAAACTTTATATCCTCATTTTCAAGAGTCTTTATCTTTGTAAGGCCGTTAACCATATTCGCAATCTCAGATCCGAAGTGTTTCTCGATCTCTTCTATTGGAATATCCGTATCTTCGGCCACATCGTGTAAAAGGGCCGTGCATATTGAAGGTATATCCATTCCCATATCGTAAACAATCTTTGCGACTTGAACTGGATGTGAAATGTACAACTCTCCGGAGGCGCGTGTTTGATTCTTGTGTGCTTCCTTTGCAAATTCGTAAGCCTTCTCGACGAGTTCAACCTCTTGTTGGGAATGATCTTTTTTTAACGCCTCGATTATTCTCGAAATGACTATCTTGTAATTCTCTTCACTTTCCATTTTTTCCTCTCATCATAACAATTCCAAAATAGATTGAAATAAAAGCGCCAATAGAAGTCAGGGTTAAGAATAGTATAACACTCTTGAAAGTATAGGAAGATATTCGGAATGGCCATATAAAAAAGATCGAAGATATCATAAGCCCACTTATGAAAGAAAAGGTTTGAGAATGGTATTTCTCAAGTAAGATTCCAACTATTTTTATAAAAATCCAGAATCCTACCAGATAACCGGCGGCAAAGATCAAAAGGGTTAATAAATCGAAATTCTTGACTGCCAAAAGCAAATGTTCGTAATTTCCAAGAAGAATAAAGGTTATAGAATCTCCGATGGCCGGTAAAGAGGTAGATGATATAAATCCAGCCAAAAAGTCTACAATTCTTATTCCCATATTCTTTTGAAAAAAGGCGATGTCGCCAATGCGTCCAAAGAAAAGGGGAAAGATCGCGGCAATGCCGGCCAGAAACCATATCAATTCACGAAGGCCTTTCTTTTTTATTTGTTTGTAAAGAGAATAAAGAGTTCCTATTATCAGGCCCACGAAGATAGAATAAATACCGAATCTAAAGTTCATCAAGAATTTCAAAATAAAGTAAGACATCAAAAAAAGTGCAGGGACGATGCCTGTTATCAATAACAAAAGTAAGATCGAATCATCTTTATCTATCTTTTGAAATGAAATGAGTTTATTCAAAGTAAGAATAATAGGTTCATAAATGCCGATCATTATTGCCACAACTGGCCAACTTATTCCCGGCAAAATCATGCCTATTCCCATAAAAAAACCACTTGCTATTATCCTGATAGCGTATCTTCCTGTCAATTGAATACACCTTAATTATTATGATATCATATAATCGTACAGAATTAAGAAAGGAAGTCCCCAATGAAGGTATTGATAATAACGCAGCATTATCCACCCGATCTTGGTGCTTCTGCATTCAGACTTAAAGCACTGTCAAATGAACTAATAAAAAGAGGGCACGAAGTTGTCGTACTTACTGCGACACCTAACAGATATTCGTCCTTTAAGGTTTCGGAAGAGGAAAAGGGTAAAGAACAGATAATAAGGATAAACGTTAAAAGTGGAAACAATTCTGCCCTCGCACAGATATTGAGACAGTTGAATTTCTATTTGAAAATGAAGAGCAAGGCAAAGAAGATATGCAGATCAAACAATGTAGACATTGCAATAGTCTCAAGCCCTCCATTTTTCATAGGCATGTCTGGTATTTCTCTAAAAAAGAAGGTCAAACATTTGGTTGTCGAAATAAGAGATCTCTGGCCCGACACCATCGTAGAACTTGGAAAGGCAAAAGAAAGTAATCCGGTGATAAAAGTTATGAGACATTACGAAATGAAGATGTACAAAACGGCCGAAAAAATAGTTACGGTATTGCCTTTTATGAATGAAAGAATCTCTTCAAGAGGTATTCCGGAGGACAAACTTGTCACATTTTCAAATGGACTGGATTCGTATCTTTTGGAAGAAATATCGAAATGGAGCGATAAAAAAGCGGATGCAAGGAAATTCTTGTCAATAGACGATAATGAATTCGTGGTCTCTTACGTTGGTAATGTCGGACTCGGACAAAATCTTGAAGTTTTTGTGAATGCTGCAAAGGCCTTGAAAGATGTTAAATTCATAATAGTTGGCGATGGATCGGACAAAGAAAGACTTCTCTCTATTTCCAAAGGGATTAACAACCTTCATTTTGTCCCGCCAGTTCCAAGAGAGCATGTTCCGATTTATTACGCTGCCAGCGATATTCTCTTCATTCATCTTGCAAATGCAAAGTTGTTTTCAGATTCCCTTCCTTCAAAGACCTTTGAGTACGCCGTGGCCAATAGACCGGTAATATACGGTCTTGATGGTTTATCTGCCGAGATCTTCGATAAGTCTAAATCCGGAATAAGAGTTCATAGAGAAAATACCGACGAGATAATAGAGGCTATAAAAAAAATAAGATCGAATTACGAGGCCTACCAGAAAAACGCGATCGATGGAAAGGATTACGTGATAAAAAACTATTTAAGAGAAGAAATAATGAAAAGATATGTGGATTTCCTCGAAAATTTGAAATGAAAGGAGAGAGCAAAGATGCCGGAATTTGGAAATTCATTTTCAGGACTTGCGAATGACAGAAAACTTTCTCACGAAGAACTTGTAAGGGCAATAAGGTTTATGATAGCGGCCGAATACGAAGCGATACAATTGTACACCCAACTTGCCGAATCAACAGACGATGAGGTGGCAAAGGCTGTCCTCGAAGACATATCAGATGAGGAAAGGGTTCATGCCGGAGAATTCCTGAAACTTTTGAAGTACTTGGATTCAAAAGAAGAAAAATTTTACGAAGATGGAGGTCGGGAAGTTGAAGAGATAATCGAAAAGGTAAAAGATCAGGCGACAAGATCGAGGAAGAAAAAATAAAATGCTTGTAAAGGAATATATATCAAAGATAGAAGAAAAATTCCCGCTTGCCCTCCAGCAAAGTTACGATAACAGCGGAATCCAGATCGAGGGTCCTAACGTTGAACTTCATAACGTGATAATAACTCTTGATATTACCGAACAGGCAGTAGAAAGAGCCATTCAAACGGATGCCCAAATGATATTAAGCCATCATCCCATTTTCTTTCATCCTTTAAAATCGATAAGATCTGACGATTTCAAAGGAAGGATTATATATACCGCTATAATGAATTCGTTAACTGTATATTCGTGCCATACGAACTACGATGCGGCAATTGGTGGTTTGAACGATATTCTTGCAAGGCTTCTTGAAATGAAAGAGTGTCATCCTCTTGTCAAAATAGACGAATACGGAAATGGAATAGGAAGAATAGGTCTGGTCAAAAGAAGACCTATCGAGGAATTCGTCAACTTTGTAAGAGAAAAACTTGAAGTAGATCACGTCAAGTTCGCTCCCATCGGCAACGTTGAGGTTGAAAAGATAGCGATATGTTCGGGATCTGGAGGAGATTTTTTAAAAAACGCAATTGACGCAGGCGCAGATCTTTACATAACCGGAGACCTATCTTATCACGAGATATCTCAAGCAGTCCAGTCGGGAATCTCCGTCATAGTTGTCGATCACGACGAGAGCGAAAAATTCTTTGAAGATGGCATGATCGAATTTTCACGCGACTTTGGATTCAAAGTTACAAAGTACCACGAACGTTTTTACTGGACTTTGTAAATCACGCTTTTTTGGTAGTCATTCAATACCTTTTTTATTTCGTAATTTATTAGCGCACGGGGATCTTTGTTCAGTTTGTTTTTCCTTATGTTTTTATATTGTTCTGGAAGATACTGACGAATTAAACTCATAGGAATATCTTTAAGATTTTCAATAAGACGATTCGTAGATTTCTCAACTTCTTCGAATGGCCAGTAATATCTAATTCTATCGAAATAACTGTACATTTGATCTAATCTAAGTTTGTTTCCATTACCTTTATAGTAATCTTGCCAGTACTTTGGATATTCATTCATTACTTTTAGCACTTTCTCGATCAATCTGGATTGTTTCTCTTCGTCTATAAACTCTCTTTCTATAAAATTCAATGAAAATATGGCTCTTCTGTAAGCATCTGTTAGTGCAGGTCCAACCTTTAATATCTTTATACCGTCTTTGACCATTTGTTTTAGGGATCCTGCCGTTTGATAATCTGTCGAATGGGCCTCAAAGTATAAAGATGGATAATACCGATTCAGATGGGCACACAATGATTTTGTCTTTTCACTTTCATATTCGGATATCTCATCTCCAAAACCTATTCCAAGTCTTACGACTATCGCTATAACTCTGTCCCACGCATTTTTTAGACCGAATCTCGAGAAAGCACTTTGAAGTTCTTCGATCGTTTCGTCCAACTCTGCAACAGAGGTTACTTCTGGAACCTCTTGCACGCTTCCGCCGGGAGCAGGCACCTCGGTGCCAACAACGTAAACGGGTTTATTTCCACCATATTTTTCGTAGGTCTCTTCTGCCACAGCGCACAATTCTGCCTCGCGATCTGCGACTAAAGTTGTCGAGAAATCATTGTCTCCTTTCAATGGCATGCTACAATCCAGATGGATCTTCCCAAAACCATTTTTTACGAATTCGGCCACTAATTGTTTTGCTTTGCCCATTGCTGTACCGGCATATTCATTTTTCCACGGATCGGGACCGAGATGATCTCCTCCAAGCAAGATTTTTTGAGGATTAAAATTTAATTCTTCAACCTTTTTAAAGATCTTTTTGCTAAAAATTTCTGGCGTCATATTGGTATATCCACCAAATTGATTAACCTGATGACATGTCGCCTCGATAAGCAAAAAATCTTCTCTCTCCTTTGCAAACTCAATAGAAGCATCCAAAACATTCTCATTTGAACTGCACACAGAATATATTCCTCTATTTTTCAAAAAAACGCTATCAAGCCACATAATCTGCCACCTGCTTTGGAATCGCACAAATGAGAATGTGATCTTTGAAATCCAAATTCACAAATCTTTCTCCTTTCTTAAGAGTTGCTATTTTATAATCATTTTCACAGTTGAATATTTCGTATTCTTTCGATTTTTTTAATCCCCTTAATTCTAATTGACCTGAAAACTTACTCGCAAAGATGGAATAATATAACCTTTTCCCTTTTCTTACAACGTGCGTTTCGGGATGATCGAAGACCATGTCGTAAAGGTTGAGGTATTCTCCTTCAGAAAGTCTGAGTTTATTGTAGATATCTATCCATTTCTTAATATTTTTCTCTCTTTGTTTTGTAAGAGGATAATGACCGCTTCCATTTAGAGTAAACATAGAGCCGGGAACACCTCCGATGCCTATTGTTGAGGCAAAATCCTTACCTGTCTCAGTTAATTCAACGTAATCCCCAAAATATGGAACATTTCTACCCATAAGTGCTTTAAAAGCCTTTCCTCTGTGTCTTATCTGAAATGAACTTTTCGGATCAGAGGCAACCGGCAAATCGCAGGATGGCATGTTATATATCGAAGCACAGGATCCGCATGGACATATTTCTATTACGGCATCCTTTTTTATGGAATGAGACAGGTCATATATTTTCTTTATCAATTTTGGGGAACTCTCATAGGATTCAAACTCGCTTTTATGATCGTGAGAATTGTTAAAACATGGCGGCACCGCATTTATGTGTTGACCATCTACTTTTAGACCGTCAAAATCGTAATTTGAAATCAATCTCTTGACGAGATCTGTGGTGACTTTTTTTGTACCAGCCATTGATGGGCAAAGGTAATAGGAATTCCAAAAATCGATCTCTATCGGATGCGAATCTTTGTCTAAAACCATTAATTCCTTGTGTACTTTTAACAATTCTGAATCTTTGGAGGCGGCAAGAGGTATAAACCATATTCCGGCCTTTAAATGCTTTTCATGAATTTTTTTCACCGTCTCGATGAGATCATCTTCTCCATTTCCAAAGGCCAATTTGCTTATTCCCCAATCCCCGTACTTGTCTTGCCATCCATCATCTATTACAACCCATCCAAATCCAAGTTCTTTTACCTTGCCGATCGTTTTAAGAATATCTTCCATGTACTGGCCATCGTAAGAAAAATCTCTTCCATATCCCCACGCACACCATTGAGGCAAATAAGCGTCTTTGGGATATTTATTCTTTCTTACGATAAGACCTAATTTCGTCAAAATCTTCGAATACCGTTCTAAAGGATCGAAAAAATCTCCACGGTGGGGTAACAAAACAGTGCTATAACCTTCGTATTCTCCATTTAGAATGACCTTTCTATTCTCTAAAATTTTGAGATGAATTCCCTCTTTATCGCTGACAAGAGGAATTGAGACTGGATGTGGTTTTTTCTCGAGAATGCCTATCGCAACTCCACCATCTTTTGACCATACATCTACAATCGGAATTCCTCCGCCGTAATCATTTGAATTCATGCCCATGTAATTTTCTCTGTGGTAATTTTGAGTTACAGGGAGTATCCAATCTGGCCTTTCTGGATAACTTGCACCCTGAAAGGCCCAGAACATTTTGGAATTGCCGATCTTTATTTCATTTCTTACGACATTTTCTATATCTATTTTTTGTCCGATCAAATATTTTACTTTGATCAAAAAGGCATCCTTAAAATCAGAAAAAACGGTAATGTAGACATATTTTTTCATTTGAGAATTTTTGGTTTCAGAAATGCCTTCAAAAATGTACTTTTTGTAAAGTCCCAATCCATTTTTACCATTCAAAACCTTTACCTTTTCTAAAGAGAATTTATCGATCTTTTCTCCATCAGCCTTTAAAAGGTAATCAGCGGAACCTTTTAACGTTATCCACCGTTTTGAATAAGTATCAAAAATTTCAAAGCCAAAATTGTTATCCATTAAAAGTTGAAAATTCCCCGATGAAATTTTATACGTCTTTAAAGTTTTCATAAATTTTAAAAATTAACCGTCGTTGTATTTACACTTGTATCGAATTCTTTATTGTCTCCCGGGTTAATCACTATTTTCAAAGGGCTAAAAGACTTGTTAACCTCAACTGACACTTTGTAATCCTCATTTGGACCGAGTTGATCAACAGTTACGTCTTTTATTAGTTGGCCTTTGCTGTTATACACAAGTATCTCAAATTGCTTTGAAGGATTGATTCCAACATTTCTTACCGTAAATGTTATTTTGTTATTCCGATAACCGAAATTGCCAAGTGCAAATTCCATCATGTCAGGTCTTCCTATGTATGCAATTCTTCCCCCTTTAAATCCAAGTTTTTCTTGAATTCCCGGAATTTTTGAATCCACATCGTAAAGGTATTTTTTATCTATGTTCACCAAAGTAGCCTTGGGCATATTATCGTCGCCTATAGGAATTGAGGCTATCATGGGCCAGTTTGTACCATCATAGGCGGAAATCTGAAGGGCAAAATCGTTTAATCCTCCATCGAAATATATGACCAAAAAAGTGGAGTTCTGCGTCGCGTTAAATGTTAAAACAGCACCTGCATCCCATCCTTCGCATCTTCTATACCATATCCCAACAATGCTCTCCGGTTTACTCCAGCCGGGTCCATATATATAAGCAGTAGAACTTTCCGGCCTTTCTGGATTGAAATAAATTTCGGAAGAAACATTGGTAGAACTATAAGTTAAAACTGGGATTGGCATGCCAGGCTTATATGTGTATATCGAATTGATGTAAAGATTTGTTATAGATCCGAGTACGTCATACTTTTCATACACAGAAAAGATGTAGTTCATCAGATTGTAATCATTTTCTCCCGCATAACTTAACGCAAGGATTTTATATCCAAACTTTTTAGCGAGGTTAACCTGCCGATCTACCTCGACTGGATTTATGTCTACCTTTTCATAAGTACCATTTATAAAATTGTATTTTGAGGCAAAATCTTCCCACAAAACTCCGTCAATGTAAGGACCTGTTTTGCTCAAAAGAGGGAAACCTCTATTTTGAATGATTATCATATCGGGATATTTTTCTCTTATTTCCTTTATCAAAGAGACCATTGCATCGGCAGTTTGTGGAAATTGAACTGCCGTATCAACGGTATCGAGAAAGAATCCATTGTATCCCATATCTTTTATTTTCTTTGCAAGAACATTTAATATGTAATCTCTCCAGCCCTGTTTTCTGACATCTATCATGTACGAATTCCAGTTCTCATTCTTTGCAAGTATCCAAGATGGATCTACATTTTTGTTATCTGATTCTCCTATGCTCATATAAGCGATCAATTTAACCCCATGAGATTCTATTTCCTTAATCTCACTCGTTGAATACGAATCTGGCTGAACAACGGCAAGATCGTATTTAGAAAGTTGGTTTATATCGTCTTTTCCGTAATAGAAAACAAAATTCTTTATTCCATCAATGGGATTGGCAAATAAAATCAAAGAAGTAAAAGTTAAGATAATAAATACAAGGATCTTTCTCACTTTCCATCCCTCACTTTCAGTTAACAATTAAAATCAAAGGGTATCTTCAAAGATACCCTTTGATTTTCAATCAGAATTTATTCAATGGATCTATGAGGAAAAGGTTACCAAAGAATTGAGGATTTCCCCAGTTATTTGGTGACTTCGGAGAAGAACTTATCATGACATCCTGTGAAAGTGTATTGGGTTTGTTCGTGAAACTTGGAGATACCACAAAGCCCATTAACATTCCGGGTTGAGGATCGACATTTAACAACTTCCATGGAATTGCAACCTCGAAATTATAACCGGTCGGAGTTTGAACAACTGCCAACTTACACTTTGCAACCTCACTTGCCAAAACGGGTGGAGTCCATACGTATATTTCTGGCTTTATGAAATCAAAGTTTCCCGGGCTTATTCCAATCTGGAATATGGCTTTGTTGGGTTGTTTAAGATCGAAATCTTCTTGCATTTGTGTATCAAACCACAATTCAATATGATCGCCCTGCCACATGTTGGATCCTACCGCCATCTGGACTACAGGTGTTGCGTTGACTTCCATTGCCATGTAAAAGTAATTTTGATCCCATCCTAAGTAATAAACGGCCGATTGCTTTTCCTGCCCTTCCCAGTTTTCTGGCTGGTAACCGACGTCAACGGGTAATCCCAAATAGTATCTTGGACTCAAGTACCATTCATCGCTGAGATTTATCTTTCCGTCTATAACCGGTGGCTGTGGGAAATAAGGAGCGTACTGGGTCCATGTCTCGGTTCTCAATTTCAAAGTTTGGGTGCTCGCAGGAGAACTACTTGCGACGTTTAGAGTCACAGAATCAGCGAATGCTAAAGACCCTAACACTACCAAGGTTAAAATCGACAAAATCACAAGTGCCCTTTTCACAACTTATCACCTCTCCCTTTAATCAGTGAAATTTATTTTAAAGCCCTATCCAATATCTTCTGACAACTTTGCTGTGCTATTGAAGCGGCTCTTTCTGGGCTCATGGTGTTGGTCCATGCGTATTCCAATGTACTTTCCAACATGTTTTCCCATTCATACCATGAAAGCGTAAAAGGAATGTCGCGTAAAATAGATGGATCCTCATTACTCCTGTTCAATATATCCAAAAGCCCGCTTGCCTGAGGAAAATTGTCAAAGTAAACTGGGACTACACTTTTTAAAGCAGGTATAGCCTGACCATTTTCAGCCATTATCTTCTGCCCTTCAGGACCTATCAAAAATTTTATGAATTCCCAGTCAGCCTGAATGTTCTTTGATTGTGCTGATACAACGTAAGATAACTGATTTATGCTCATATATCTTCCTGCGGGCCCTTTTGGAATAGGAGCAATCCCCCATTTGAATGGAAGGCTCTTGTATCCGACAATGCTCGACGAAATTCCAAGAACTGTACCGAAGTTTCCAGTCATAAATGGATCCGAAAGGCCCTGCATGTAAGATTCAGAAGGATTCACGTAGTATTTATATCTGACATCGTACATGAATTGAAGACCTTTTAAAGTGTCTGGATTCGTGAGCGTGAACTGCGTTTTACTGCTGTTTAAAATGTCACCTCCGGCTTCCCATATTATCTGGTAAAGCCCTCCTTCACCATAGGTGGGTATGTACATTCCCCATTTATTTGCATCAATGTTTGTTAATTTTTTGGCCGCATCGAGCCAGTCTTGCCATGTCCAATCCCAGTTTGGATAAGAAAGCCCAGCCTTGTCAAAAAGATTCTTGTTGTAGTAAAGAATTCCACCTATAGTTATATCTTTAGGTGCTCCATAAACGATGCCATTGTATTCACAAACAGTAGGTTCAAAATAGTACTCGTTGAGATTTACACTTTTCATAAGGTTAGTTAGGTTATAAAACACACCTTCTTTGGCGAAATTGTCAAAATATGCTCCATCCATTACAAAGACATCTGGTGCATTATTTGCGGCAATTCTATTTTGCAACGTTTGAAAGTAAGCGCCCCACGAAGTTGATTGAAGAGAAACAAAGATGTCCTTTTGAGATTGATTGAATTTGTCCACCATCTTTTGATAGGCCTGGATTTCGAAGATGTTTCCCCAAACCATGAAGGTTATATTCGTCTTTCCGAAAGCCGTAATAGATATGGCAAAAGAAAGTAGTAAGACTAAAAAGATCGACATAAACCTAAATTTCATTTGGATCCCCTCCATTCGTTAACATTCATTTAATTCCTCCTTGAAGTTCTATGCCACTTATGATCCATTTTTGGGCTATTAAGAAAAGAACTATCACCGGTAATATGGCCAGTGTAGATCCAGCCATTATGTAATTCCAATATCCAAGAGCCTGACCGCTCAAGAAACTTAAACCGGAAACTATTGTCATTTTTGATGGAGTGTTTAGATATATCAAAGGCCCCAAAAAGTAATTCCATGTATTTATAAATGTCAGCAATCCCACGGTGACAAGGACTGGATATGACAAGGGAATGAATATTTTATAAAAGATCTGCCAGTAATTAGCACCATCAACTTTTGCTGCGTCTATGTAACTTGTCGATATAGTCTTGAAAAACTGCCTTACGAAAAAGATCATGTAAGCGGCTCCAAAAAAGGATGGCACCCACAAGGGATATAAAGTATTTATCCATCCAAAAAAATTGAACAAGATGTATTGTGGTATCATAACAGCCTCAAATGGAATCATCATAGTCACAAGTAATAGTGTGAATAAGAAATCTTTTAATTTGAAATTTAAAGCCACAAATCCGAACGCTACCAGTGAAGATGAAACTATAACACCTATCGAGTTCATAACTGATAAAAAGATCGAGTTTAAAAACCAGTCTTTTATTGGAACAAGGCTAAAAAGTTCTGTGTAATTTTCCCATCTTATCGTTTTGGGAAAAAAATCCGGAGGAAAGACCATCGTATCGCTAAGGGACTTAAAAGATGTCGAAACCATCCAGACAAAAGGCAGGATCATTGGAATTGCGCCTATTAAAATTATTACGAAAGCGATTAAAGTTATCAATTTGGACTTCTTCATGTCTTTCTCCTTTTATTGGTAAAAGACTAACTTTTTTTCGGCCTGCAATTCGAACAAAGTTATCAAAAAGATGATCCCTGTTAATATCCAAGCCAATGCCGACGCCTCTCCTATATGGAAATACTGAAAACCAAGTTGATAAATGTATTGAACTAAAGTTATATTGTAGTAAGAGGTAACACCGTTGTTCGTCATGTAAGCAAGATCGAAGACCTGAAATGACCATATGACAGATGTGACGGTAACAAAAAAGATAGTTGGAGAGATAAGGGGAACTGTGATTCTAAAAAAAGTTGAGATCGAATTCGAACCATCTAAATACGCCGCTTCATATATACTCTTATCGATGGATTTCAAACCCGCAGTAAAGAGGATAGAGTTATATCCAATACTTCCCCAGATACTTATCATCATCAACGTTGGAATGTAAAGATTTGGATCGGAGAACCATCCGGGCCCTTCTATGTTAAACCAGTTTTTCAAAGCGTTGTCCACAACACCGTAAGATGGCTGCAAAAGCCATATCCATACGGCAGCATTTGCAACGGCAGGTGTTACAGAAGGTAAGAAGTATATTAATCTAAAAATAGACGACCCAGGGATCCTGTTCATTAAGACAGCAACTATTAAGGATAGAATCACAGAGATTGGAACATACAAGGTGAAAAATGCCGTGTTTCTAAGTGCCGACCAGAAAAAAGTTGAATGAAGAATATTCCAAATGTTTTCAAGACCGACAAATTTCAACGGACCTATTAAGTTCCAACTTGAAAATATCAGGGCAAAGGAAAAAACTATAGGTCCTATGGTGAATACTAAAAGTCCGATGATCCATGGAGATATGAAAATGTAACCGAACAATCCTTCTTTTTTATTCATGACTCTTCTCCAAAGATCTTTTTGTACACCTTATCGATATTTTCAGATCTGTAATTTTCCATATCTATAACTGTATTTTCTAACCTTGCATTTTCTGCAGCCCACGCCATTAAATGGCTTTCGAGCGAATCTCTAATAGACGTGGAAATACTTTCATAATTTGGATCTTCAAGCATTTTGACAAAATCATCGAGCATATAAAAATCACCGCCTGCATGTCCTAATGTGTCTATATCTCCGCTTTCAATTTGAATTTTTTCCTTTTCTTTCCCAAAGAGTAAGACATCGATCTCGCTTTTTCCAAAATGACCTTGGATCTCGCCCTTTGAACCAAAGATTCTTATTCTTCTATCCATTTCAAACGTAAAGGCTTGCATGGTAAAACTAACGCTTATTCCTTCAAAATCCATAGAAACAACCTGATGATCTACGACATCATTATCACAAGCATAAACACATCTACCGTAAGGTCCTTCCCTTAAGGCTTTTAATCTTCCTTCGTACGATAGATCCTCCGATATCACATTTTGTGGCCAACCCGTTTTGGAATTGAGGTATATCTTTAAAGCAGAATACGGGCATGTGTCTTCTACCTTGCAGTCAAGGCAACGTTCTGCCGCACCTTCTGGCATTTTTTCCCTTCTGAAATACATCAAATTACCAAATGAAGAAATCTTTGAGCATTTCTTTCCTATGATCCAGTAAATTATGTCCATGTCATGGCATGATTTGGTCAAAATCATCGGGGCCGTTTCTTCCTTTGACCTCCAATTTCCTCTCACAAAACTGTGAGCCATATGCCAGTATCCAACATTTTCTTTGTGTTCAATGCCTATAAGATCGCCAATCGTTCCACTCCAGACAAGTTCACGAACTTTTCTGAAAAATTTCGTGTAGCGTAAAACGTGTGCAACCATAACTCTTCTTTTATATTTTTGAGCATACAGATATACCTTTATTGCCCCATCGAGAGTTCTGTCTATTGGCTTTTCAAGTAAAATATCGTAACCTGCTTTCAAAAACTCTACAGCAGGTTCCACGTGAAGATTATCCATAGTTGCTATAATAACGCCATCTGCGATTTTGCCGACAGATAGAAGATCTTTCCAATCTCTAAATCTTCTGTTGGACGGTATCTTAAGTCTTTCTGCTAAGGAATTTCTTCTTTGATCATTGGGCTCGGCTAACGCCACGATATCCATTTTTGACGTTTCCAAAGCGTAGGCACCGTAAATATCTCTTCCCCTGCTTCCAGCACCAATTAAGATAACCTTAGGACCTGCCATTTTTTTCTCTCCTTATCTATTCAAATAATCTCGACTCTCAAATTTAAACTTTTGATTTCATTCATGAATTCTTTAGAAAGAGAATCGGTTATGATTCCATCGATTTCGTTGAATTCAAAAGTTCTTATATGTTTTACAACTCCAAATTTCGTGTGATCGGCTATAACGTAAGTTTTACGGCTATGAGAATGTACCTCTCTTGCTATTTCAGCCTCTTCCATATTGGAAAAAGTTATACCGCCTTCTATCGAGATGCCATTTACTCCCACGAAAAATTTATCTATGTTGAAGTTTCTAATGACCCTAAGTGCGATTTCACCGACACATTCATAAGTTCCCTTTCGAGGAGCGCCTCCGGTTAAAATAAGTTTAAAATCCTTTACGCTCTCGATGACAAGTGTAGATATGTTCACCGAATTTGTAAGAATGGTAAGATTCTTAAGAGGAGAATCTATTATCTCTCGCGCAAGCATGTAAGAGGTTGTCCCTCCGCTTAAGGCTATAAAATCGTTATCGCTTATCAACTTAATGGCCTTTCGTGCGATCATTTGCTTTTCGTTTTTCATGAAGTTGTAGTTGACTATAAAATTTCCTTCAGTGTAAGGAGTATTTACGATCGCTCCACTGTGAGTTCTCCTGATAAGTTGTTTACTTGCAAGGTATTCAAGATCTCTTCTTATGGTACTGCCAGACGCGTTGAATTTTTCTATCAATTCCTCTGTTGTGGCACTTGTTTTGCTTTTTAAATATTCAAATATCTTCATTCTTCTTTCTTCAGATAGCATTTTCTGATCCTCAAATGATCTCTATGTTTTCAAATCCACCAAAATAAGGCACGTTAAAAAATGGTACGGCCTTTTCCGAAGAATGTTTTATCAAATTCAAGTTATAAGTACCAGTATGCTTTAGATGCAAATCCATCTCTTCTGTATCATCAACGCTTGATACAACTTTTTTCCATATTGCTCTACCGGCCAAAAATCCAGAAGCGCCAATTCGACAATTCAAATCCAAAATTTCCGCGAATTTTTCGGCATCCATTCCCTCGCTTAAAACGACCCATGGCTTGCCTCTGGTTGTTCTGTAGATGTCTTCCGATCTTAGATTATCCTTGGCATCTGTGACTATTGGCTCCACTTTGAATAGATCTACTTTGTATTTCCCCTCGCTAAAGGTCTCGAGTGCTTTCAATATGGCATCTGATCTCGTACCGCTTACGTTATAAGTCAGAATCTCGAGAATGTAAAGGATATCTTCCCTTTCACATTCCCTTCCAAGTTCCTCGACAATTTTCATCTGATGCGACTTTGTGCTATCGGAGGAATTTTCAGACCAGTAAATAAGCAATTTAACTGCATCCAATCCAGCATCTTTTGCAATACTTGCAACTCCCTCGCGATACAATGAACTCAGCCTGTCACTGGGATGAGAAGGATCTATCGAATATCCACTTTTTTCGGCGGATAAAATTATCCCGGAATTCCTCGAGACATATCTTAGATTTTGGGGAAATCCGTATTCTCCATCTACAAGAACTGCTGTGACTTTATCGGACAAGTTTTTCAATATCGATCTTTTTATTCTCACAAGATCTTCAGGATCGACACTTCCTTTTACATCTTTTACCATCTTCTCGATAGAATTCCTTTGATCAAGCGCTAACATCTGGAATTGTCCTATTTCATTAGAAATTTTGATAAATCCTCTATATTTCCCGGATTGTATTTTCATCGTGACAGCCACTCCTTTTCATTTTTGTTCAAACCATTGTAGAAACTTAAAAACTCATCCTGGTTCAAAACACTCTTTGCAGCCATAATTAAAGATCCAATGTACGGAGGAAATTCAGGTCTGACTATCTCGATTCTTTTAACTTCTTTCATAGTGGATATAAATTCATTTTTAAAGTATTCACAGTTAAAAAGCCCTCCTGCGTAGGCAAGTTTCACGGGTTCAAAATCGAGTTTATTCAAAAGTGCCTTTACACTTCTTTTTAACTCTTGAACCGCAATGGAAATCACTTCGGATGCCACGTAAATTCCATTCGTGGCCCCAAGACAAGCAATTTTTGAGAAACTGGCAATATACGTTCTAACATTTTGTCCCTTGCATTTTGTCAAAATCTCTCTTAAATCCGATACATTCGCAAAATCCTTAACCATTTTCAAAAGAGGACTTTCTTCCCTTCTTCCGTCATATTCTTCGAAGGATCTCTGAAGTATCATTCGACCGACGAAATATCCGCTTCCAAGATCTCCGGCATATTCTCCCCAACCGTCTACTCTAAAAATCCTTTCTTTGATATCTTTGGCCATTGCCATCGATCCTGTGCCTGCAAGTAATATCATCCCGGGAGATTTAGGAAGAGCGCCTTCAAGTGCTACCCTTACATCATTGACGACCATGCTTTTAGGTAATATGTCTTTTACTATCTTCTCGATCTCTTTCTCCGTTCCCGGAACATCTCCGAAAGTAGACATTCCAAAGCACGAAAAAGAAATATCTTCGATCTCTATTTTGGCCTTAGACAAAGATTCATCTATCGCTTTTTTTAGTTTGTTTTTAACTTCTTCTTGAGGAACGTTCAGTATATCAACCGAATCTGTCTTTGACAATCCAATTACTTTTCCAGATTCATTGGCTATTGCGACGATAGTTTTTGTTCCTCCACCGTCTACACCAAGGAAGTACTTCATTCAAAACCTCACAACCTTCGTAAGATTTTTTGGTGCATCTGGCATTAAACCTTTTTTCAAAGATTTTCTTACGCCTATTATCTGTAAAGGTATTACCCTGACAAACCAGTCACTGAAATCCCCAAAAGGAAGGACTAACCTATTTTTTATGATCGTATTTTCTTTCGACATGACGATAACGCTGCCTCCGAGTTGTTCTATTTCTTTTGCCATTTTTTCTTCCTCTGATTCTATGAAATCATTTGCAAGAATAACTGCCAATGTTTTATCGTTCACTTTGGATTTTGGCCCATGACGGTATTCTAAAGTCTGATAGGCTTCGGCCGGAGTAAGAGAGGTTTCGGAAACCTTTATGACTCCTTCCATTGATGAGGCGAAATATTCATCATACCCGAGAAAAACAAAGTGTTCGTAATTTTCGGGCTTTACTTTATCGAACAAATTCTTAGAATTTTCCAAAATTTTACTGGAAATATCTGGGACAGACTTCATGTAATCTTTTAAATCAAGATCGAAAATATTTCGTATTATCAAGGTCCCTAAAAATGCCATAGATGTAAATGATTGAGTCATAACAACTGATTCTTCATTCACTAAATCGAGATTTGCAGAAATATCCGCGATGTTGGCCAATTCGCTTTTTGAATTGCAGGTAATGGCACAGGTTTTAACGCCATTTTCTTTAGCCCTTCTCAAGGCCAAAATTGTTTCTGAAGATTCTCCAGACCTTGATATACCTATTAAAACTGAATTTTTCTGGAAATTTCTCAGGCCAAATGCAACTTCGGACCCGCTGAAATATTTGGAAATAACCTTTCCCTTTGACACACGATTCAGATGGAATGATAATCCCATTGAAAGATAGTAAGAAGATCCACATCCGACAAAATCTATCTCGGAGAATTTTTCAATATCTTTCAAAAACGACAAAAGATCACTTGAAATAACTTCATATTGTTCTACTATCTTTTCAAATTTTTCAGGTTGTTCGCTGATTTCTCTTTCTGTTTTAGTCGTCAAAGGTCTCACTCCTTAATCATATATAATCATATATAATCATCTAAAATGATTATATATAATTATATATAGAAAACAAACCCTTAAAAATAAGATAATTTCCCGATTAAACGGGAAGTTTTGCCATTATTCCATTTTAAATCATTAGATCTTAGAATTTCTGCTTTTATTTATGATTTCTTTACAGTTTCATGCACTCGTAACATGCTCCCACCACTTATAGAAATGGGAGAATTCTTGCTTAAAAGGATGTTAAAGTTCAGAGTTTCTGAAATGAAGGTATTGAAGTGCAAATATAACCAAAGAGATCATCAAAAGAATCAAGAAGGTTATTCCAATGGATTGATTGGTAAGCACATCTTGTCCTGTCATGTATTCGAGAAAGTCCAAAAACTTGGTCTGTTTGAATACACCGGCAGTTATTAATCCGGCATAAATTGCTATGTCCAAAAGAATAGGCTTAACCTGCCCCGAAAAGATCATCGATGTGTACGCGCCTATTTGGAAAAACAGCAAAGAACCTGCCGTGACTCTTAATGTCCATATCAAAACCATATTCAGGTTCAGAGAAAAACCCATTATCCTCGAGAAGAGGTAATAAAACAATCCTCCAGTGACTACCGTTATGGCTGTCAATATATAGCCGGAAATGACCTTTGATGAAAAGATCTCCCATCTTGTCCTTCTTCCGCTTATGAGATATATCGTTTTGCGTTCTTTCTCCCTTGCGAATATGGGAAAACTGATCACTATGGCGGCAATTATAGAAAGTAAATTGTAATTTCCGCCGTACCATTCCGCGTAAGAATAAAAAGTGTAATTGGAAAAGATCGCATTGAAACCTTCGCGCCCTAAAGGGTTATTTTTCAAGTTTTCCTGAATTTGCGGTGAGTTAAAGATGTCAGTCACAAAGTTATGACTCAAAACAGGCACTACGGAAAGGCCGACCATTATGGCAATTAAAACTATAGATCTGAAAAGATTCATCCTCAATTCAAGAGCCATAATCTTCCTCTTTCTTCATCATATCTATGAATATCTTTGAAAAGTTCTTTTCATTTCCTTCTTTTAATTCCTTCAAGGTACCTGTGTAAATCGATCTTCCATCCTTTAGGATCAAAAGATTGTCACATACCTCCTCGACCTCGGAGAGAATATGCGAGGAATATATAACGGTCTTACCTTCTTTTGCAATCTCGCTTACGAGACCGAGCACTTCGTTTCTTACGATGGGATCGAGACCCCAAGTTGGCTCATCGAGTACGTAGATTTTAACATCCTGCGATAGAGCAAGAGAAAGATAAAGTTTTGTTCTGTTCCCCTGAGAAAGTGATTTAACCCTTCTTCTATAAGTTAGATCGAGCCTTTTTGAAATCTTTTGAAATCTGTCTTCTGAAAAATGAGGGGCAAATTTAGAAAAATACGCCTTCATCTTTGATGCCGTCAGCCAATCGTACAAATTTTTTTCCTCTGGAACAAAAGAAATTTCTTTATCCCCATCTGGAAATGGAGAATGACCAAAGATACTTACACTTCCTTCTGTAGCCTTTATGAATCCCATCATGATCTTCAGGGTCGTTGTCTTTCCTGCTCCATTCGGTCCAAGGATGGCAAAGACACTTCCCGCTGGAATTTCAAATGATACGTCGTCAAGGGCCTTGACCTTTCCTGGATAAATCTTTGTAACATTTTCGAACTTAACGAATGATTCCATACTCTCCTCCATCTTAAAAGAGGTTCGATATATTATACTATACTTAAATAACCACACGCCACATGCTCTTATGATATAATTTGATGGCATCGAATGGAGGTCTTATGTTATACATCTTGAGCATTTTATCAATCATTTTGGGATTCATAATCTTTTCCGAGATAACTATGTACAGGCCTCCTAAAATTGAGAAAGTCACAGTTTTACGTAAGATCAAAGGTGAAAAATTTCGCCGTGAATTTTCGATCTTGACTTGGAATGTAGGTTACGGCGGTCTTGGAAAGAATGCCGATTTTTTCATGAGCGGAGGTAAAACCTCAAAACCAGCAAACAAAAGGGTCGTGGAAGAAAACATGAATTCGATTCTTTCCTTTTTATATGATCAAAAATTTGATTTCATTCTTTTGCAGGAAGTTGACTTAAGATCATCAAGGACTTACAAAATAAATGAGGTGGAGTTATTCTCAAGATTGCCTTACCTTTCTTACTTTGCGATGAATTATAACGTACAATTTGTACCTGTACCTTTACTCTCTCCAATCGGCAAGGTAAAATCCGGAATTATGATGCTTTCAAAGTTTGAGCCATACAGGGTTGAAAGGTATGCCCTGCCCGGTGATTTAGAATGGCCAAGAAAACTTTTTGAACTCAAAAGAGCCTTTTTGCTTACGAGGTATCGTGTGGATTCCCATGATTTGCTGATATTGAATCTACATCTTTCGGCCTTTGACGATGGGAAGTTGAGAATGAAAGAACTTGAATACATCAAGAGTTTCATCTTAAAGGAATATGAGAAAGGTAATTACGTAATAGTTGGTGGAGACTGGAATTTGATAATGCCAGGCCTTTCGAAAAAGCATTTTGAATTCACAACTTCCGAAAAGTATTTGAAAAATTATCTCGAATTTCCCCTTAACTGGACACAACCAGGATGGCAGTGGGCATTTGATCCGAATACTCCTACCAATCGATCTAACGAGAGGCCGTTTGTAAAGGGAGAAAATTTTGTAACAGTCATAGATGGTTTTTTAGTCTCTCCAAATCTCGAGATGATTTCTGTAAAAACGATTGATTTGGGATTCGAAAATAGCGATCATAATCCTGTACATTTAAAGATTAAACTTAAAGGAGAGTTTAATGGAAGAAAGAACTAAGCAGAGCCTAAAGACTGTGAAGATCGGAATTTACGGTAACGCAATACTCGCAATATTCAAAGTACTTCTCGGAATCATAAGTGGATCTATCGCTTTGATAAGTGACGGAATAGACACGATTATGGACGTTGCAAAATCCATCTTGGCTTATCAGGGCATAAAGGTCGCAGGCCGTCCGCCAGACATCGATCATCCATACGGCCATGGTAGGGCCGAAACAATAGTCGCGAATATAATTGGAATTTCGGTCATTTTCGCGGGTTTTATTATTGTTCAGGAATCATTTATCGACCTTGGTCATCACGAGGTTATCGCGACTATAATGATCGTAGGCGCATCTATAAGTATAGTGGGAAAGTTCTTTCTTTCTTATTACATGTTCAAAATGGGAAAAAGATTTTCAAATCAGGCCGTCATTGCAGACGCAAAGGATTACATGAGCGATGTTTTTGCCTCAGTCGCCGTTCTTGTGGGTGGAGTACTTGTCATGATAACTGGAATGACGATCTTCGATCCTATCGCTTCTATAGCCGTGGCAGTTTTGATAGTCTGGATGGGCATAGACGTTATAAAGACTGGTCTTCCAGAACTTATGGAAAAACGTGATCCGGCCATGACAGACCTGATAGAAGAGATCGTTAAAAAGCAAGAATATGTTTTCAACCCCCATCTTATAAGGGTTAGAAAACTCGGATCGTACTACATAGTGGACATGCACGTGGAGATGCCGGGCAAGATGCGCCTTCAACATGTTCACACTATAATGACGTCTATAGAAGACGAAATAAAGAAGAAATTACCAGAGGTAAAGGAAGTCACGATCCACGCCGAACCGATAGGTGGTGGAGAGGACGAATGGCCGGATATAAAAGAGTGATTTAAATGGAAGAGGATCTCAAAAGAAGAATAAGGCATGTCATTTTGGCATTTTCTCTTGTTGCCGGAGTTTTTGTCTTCGGCGTTCTCGGTTACATGATAATAGAAAAATGGGATGTCGTCGATGCACTTTTTATGACCGCAATGACACTGTCAACGGTAGGTTACGGTCTTCCAAAACCTCTCGATTACAACGGTTATCTTTTCACAACGATCCTTATAGTTATAGGAATATCCACATATCTTTACGCTATAGGAGTTGTCACCTCATTTTTCTTAGATGGAGATTTAAGAAAATACATGAGATTGAGAAGGATGATGCGTATGATAGAAAAAATGGAAGGACACTGTATAGTAATGGGTGGAAGTGAGATAGGAAAGTACGTCGTAAGACAACTTGCAAACAGGAAATATCCATTCGTTTTTGCAACGCCGACGCCTTCGAGAGTCGATGAAGTAAAGCGTGCAATCTCTGATGTCATGAAAGAAGAAGATTTAATGTACGTCGTCGGAGACGCAATGGACGAGCAAACTCTTTTAAAGGCTGGCATAAGCAAAGCCTCAACTTTAGTTATTACCCTTTCTGATGACTCCCTTAACGTTTACGTCTCTTTGATGGCAAGAAATATGAACAAGGGATTAAAGATCATAAGCGAGGCCGATAATGTAACTGCCATAAAGAGACTAAGGTATGCCGGCGTAGATAACGTGCTCTCCGCAACGGAGATCGTTGGATCGAGGATAGCCTCTCTTGTGCTTAATCCCGCTCTCCAATCCTTTATGGACATAATTCATCAGTCGAACAACATTCACCTTAAAATGGAAGAAGTTCTCGTCAACGTTAAAAGCCCCTTGGCAGGTAAAACTTTAAAAGAGGCTCAGATAACCCACATTTCGCACATCTTTGATCAGAAATAATATTTTTCATATTCAACTCCCAAAAGTCTTATCACTTTGATCTGCAAATCTTTTAAATTCGCTATCTGTGTGGTTGTTTGCCCATCTGTAACCACATTTACAACGGTTATGTTCATGAAGTTCTGACATATCCACCTGAATGTCGGCCTGTTTGTCGGCTTTTTCAACTGATTCGGAAATGTTTGCCCTGTCTCTTTCAATGTGCGCCTTATTTCCCATTCCGAAAGCGAGTACACCAATAACGTCAATACCATTATCATCACAAGTGCCTGAATCCGTCCGGGCTTTTTCAGATACACATCGCTTACTCCGAAACTTTTGTCTTTCAAAAACCTGAATCCTCTTTCGACCGTTGTCTGGTTTTTGTAATATTCGAGCACTTTTTCATCTTCAAGTTCAATGTCGTTCGTTGAAAG
This sequence comes from Athalassotoga saccharophila, assembly GCF_009936215.1. Taxonomy (GTDB): domain Bacteria; phylum Thermotogota; class Thermotogae; order Mesoaciditogales; family Mesoaciditogaceae; genus Athalassotoga; species Athalassotoga saccharophila. The sequence continues at coordinate 1,092,615 of NZ_AP019551.1, forward strand.
TATGAATCTTCCGAGTTTTGCTTTGGCCTTTTCAACCGCTTCTTCATTCAGACCTATCTCAGCATCTATTTCATACATTTCTATCGTCGGATCCCCATCTTTAGGCCTTCCTCTTTTCCCGTCAGTTCTGACTCTTACGCTCTTTATCTCAAACTTGTCGTATTTGAAAAGAGGATGAGCTTCCATCCATTGTCTGGACTTGTTTATTCCGTCTTCAGAACAAAAATACCGTTCTTTCGTCACAGTCTTTTTCAATGACTTTTCCGCTTCTGTCTTGCTTTTTTTCAAATGCCTGTCAAATGTTTTCAGTTCCTGTTCTTTAAGATATTTCGAATTCACCATTATCCATTTTTGTTTTATCCCGCCGTAATTGCTTATTTCGGAATACACTTCATATCCTTCAATTTTGGTCGGACGAAATTCAACTTCTTTATTTAGCATTTCTTCAGCCTCTTTTATCGTAGACGGCACATGGCTTATCCAGTATGTTGTTCTGAGTTCGCTAATGTTTTCCGCAGTGTAGAAAGCACTGTCTGCCACATGATAGACTTTCTTGTCTTTGTCAATGTTCTTCCTGATTGCTTTGACCATTTCTTTGATCGACTCTTTATCCGATTCGTTCCCGTTGTATGTTTTGGCAAACATCGGCATTCCATGCTGATTTACAACCATCCCTATCACGAATTGTTTCAAATCCTGTCTGTGATCTTTCGAATGACCGAAGGTGATCTTAAAACCATTCGTCCCGTCTTCCATCTCGTAATTGCCGCTTACACTCACGCTTGTGGTATCGGTGTGAACGAGGTGAACATCCATTTCAAGTTTGTTCAAAGCGTGCGCCGCTATCTCTTGAAATAATTCCGTTGGACCGTAATCATAAATCTTGTCAAGCACTCTGCCGAGAGCGTCATCGTTAAGATCTTCCGGTTTAGTTCCTTCGCCTAAAAGTTTCTCAACATCCCAGTTCTCAAAATAACTCCCTGCAAAGTACAATCTCCTGTCAACAAAACCAAGCCCGAGTATGATCATCGCTTTTATTATCGCAGACGTTGAAAGATTGAAGTTCCGGACTTTCGGTATTCTCTTTTCAATGACCTCTCCCATTTCAAATTTATCAAATGTCCCAGCCACAAGTCCATGGTGATCAAGTTGCTTTGTAGTGATTTCCATTTTTCTACCTCCGCTGTCTTTTTCAAATAGATCATAGCAGCAGAAAGGCATAAATCAATGGACTCTATCCGAAACGGTAAATAGTGGTATAATCTTTGTGATGTGCGTCAAGGTTACAGCAAATGCTTCTTTGGCTATTACTGACTCTAATCATTTCCCACTTTCAATTTTAAAACATGAGTTTCAAATAAATCCAAAAAACTGTTTTTTATCTGCGGAAAGTGGGAGATAAGAGAAAAAACAGGACTTTTGGTTGTTGCCATCCAAAGCGGGACTGATTTCAAATTCAACCCCCCATCTGACATGGTTATAAATCCGGGAGACATTTTAATTGTGATAGAAAGTAGCGAAAACCAATCGAAGAAATTGAGAGAAATTGCAGAAGGATAAAATCAGGGAATGTAAGGTTTTATCTCTATCTTGTCGTTTGAAATTTTTGCGATAGACGGTCCAAATTCCTTGTCGATTATCATCCTTCTTCCACCAATTATTATTTCAGTGGATGGATGGATTTTCGATAACGCTATTATCATGCTATCGTTGGCGTAAGTCGAAATATTTTCTTCGAGTTCCTTAACCTCTGCTATCATCTGAGAAAGGCTTTTGTATATCTCAAGCCTCGAGGATTTCGCCTGATCGTATTTTTCGGCTTTATCTGCCGGAAGAAAATTATTGTTTTTCTTTTTGGTATCTTCGAGTAATTTTATAAGGCTGGAAAGTTTTTCAAGGTTTTGTTTCTGAACGTATATCTGAGATGAGAGCATCTTTATTCTATCTCTTATTTTCGGATTAACGCCAACTTCTACCCTTGTTGTTACCGCCATTTCGCTTCCTATCTCTTTTGCCATGACGATCAAACCAGCCATAACGTTGGATCCGACTATTTGACCTACATTCCCGGTGACTTCAACCTTTCTTCCAGATCTTACTCTGCTGTTTACTATCGATCCATCAACGTAAAGATCCCCATCACATTCAACTATCGCATTTTCAAGAAACTTTACCTTTATATCTCCCTTTGCCGTAATAAGTCCTTTTCCTCTCCCTTTGACGCCTAAACATTCTATATTTCCACCTGCACTGACATCGGCAGCCTCGATGACTCCTTTTATCTTTATATTTCCACTTGCTTTAACATAAAAGGTGGGGGAGACACCTCCTCTTATCTCAACATCGCCGGGGAAGTCTATATTTCCAGTCGAATAGTCCACATCTCCCTTTATCTCTAACAACTGACTTACCTCAAGAATGCCGTCGTGAATAAGTGGTATTCCGTCTTTTTCGGCTATCGCCTTTGATCCATCTACAATCGAGACGTTTTTGCCTACGATTAACCTTACGTCTTTCCCATCTTTTGCAGGTATATCATTTCCAAAAACGTCGCGCCCATTCCTACCTTTGGTTGGAGGGATCTTTATTGCAAGTACATCTCCGGCTTTGACTATTTTAAAGACCTTTACGTCCTTGTAATCTACGGTACCGTCATCGAGGACCAGGGGCCTTCTTTCTTGAGTTCCTTCTTCGAGTTTGTATTCTATTTTTGCATCTTCTCCATTGACAGGCGGAACTCCACTGGCCACAAGCAGTGGCTCTTTTAAAATTGGATTTTTGACTATCTCTTTTATTTTTGCATCGGCAATCCCGAACTTTATTCCCCCGTTATCGAGAACGAATTTTATCTCGCTTTCAGATACATCTTTGTCATTTAAAACGATAAAGGCGTTTAACTTATCGGCATCAACTTTCAATTCTATCTTTGTATCCATCACCATCTCCGATCAAAACGAATTTCATTCCAACTTTCTGGCATGCACCGTCGAGAATCGGATCATTTCCTATCATGGTACACTCTACAGGATCAACCTTTATCTTTGACGCTATCTCGATGAAATACTTTAGATTTGGCTTTAGATAATGAGAATTTTCCATGAAGGTTATAAGATCGAATTCTTCCTCTCTTAATCCGGCCCATTTCATCCTTTCTTTTATGGCAATCTCCGGAAAAAGAGGATTTGTGGCAAGTACTTTTATGCCATCTAAATTCCTCATTTTCTCTATCAACTCACGATTTGGAAGCGTTAGGGATTTCAAAAGTTTGAATTTCCCATTGTAAAAATCAATAAATCTTTTTTCGAACTCAGAAGGATCCCTTTTAAACCTTGACCCTATCTTGTCCATGAACTTATGGTAATTGTCTCTGAGATCATCCTGAACGGTCATCTCTTTTATTATCTCATTTATGGCTTTGACGAACTCGTGTGGTTCAAATTCTGAAAATTCTGAAGAAACAAGTTTAAAATAATTCTCGTAAAAGATATCTTCGTCTGAAAGTAGAAGCGTACCATCAAGATCGAACAAAAAAGCCTTCATTTCAATGACTCCTCAAGAATCTTTTCTACCTTTCCCATATCTATCTTGCCGTTCCAACCTCCTTGGGCCATTTCTCCCTTTCCACCACCTTTGCCACCGAAATGTTTAGAAAGATTGGAGGCTATTTCATTTGCATTGTTAAGGGTGGATTTCACGATCAATGTTACTTTCTCTCCATTCTCCTGCAAAATGACGACTGCCCCTTTTCCAAAAATCCTTAAGGCATCATCGGCCACATCCCTTAGATCTGAAGAGTTTAAATTTTCCACCCTTATGGCTACGAATTTTTTACCGCTTTTTCTCGCATTTTCACACATTTCTTTAACATTTTGAAGAATCAAACTCTTTCTAAGAGCACCATTTTCGCGGATCAACTCCTGATTTTCATCTATCAAGGCCTTGACTTTATTTTCTATTTCTTCCTTCTGACATGAAAGTTTTGAGGAAAGATTTTCTATCATTTTAAATTGATCGAGGAGGATTTTCAAAACGTTAATTCCAGTCGTTGCCTCTATGCGTCTGACGCCTGCAGAGACACCTCTTTCGCTGGTTATCATAAAGATGCCTATTTCTCCGGTATTTGAAACGTGCGTTCCTCCGCACAATTCTTTGCTAAAGTTATCAACCAAGACGACTCTCACCGTGTCTGAATATTTTTCTCCAAACAAAGCCATCGCGCCAATTCTCTTTGCCTCTTCAAGTGGCATGATCTTAGTTTTGACCTCGTCGGCCTTCAGTATCTCCTCATTTACCATCATTGTTATTTTCTCGATCTCTTCAGATGTCAAAGGAGAATTGTGTGTGAAATCAAATCTCAATTTTTCGGGGCCGACGTAAGATCCAAATTGCCTCACATGATCGCCAAGTACCTTTTGCAAAGCGGCTTGAAGTAAGTGAGTTGCTGTGTGATTCCTCGCTATAGACTTTCTTCTCTTTTCATCAACGATCAATTTGACATTCATTCCGATTCTTAAAGTACCGCTCTCAACTTTTATTTTGTGTATGTGAAGATTTGCCTTTTGATAGGTATCGATTACAATCGCATTCCCTCCAGAAAATTCACATCTTCCTGTGTCACCGATCTGCCCTCCCATTTCGGCATAGAAAGGGCTTTTATCGAAGATAACCTCGGCCTCGTTTCCGTTTGGGACACTGCCAACTTCCTCTCCATTCGAAATCATTGCAACAACCCGCGATTCCGATTCAAGGCTTTCGTATCCAACGAATTCCGTTTTGAAATTCGAAATCGATTCGTAAATGCTATCAACAAATGATTGAACACCGAGACTTTCTCTCGATCTGTGCTTTTGTTCTTCCATGAGTTTGTTAAAGCCTTCAACATCAACTCGAACATTTTTTTCATTCGATATGTCCAACAAGATATCGAGAGGCATCCCGTATGTATCGTAAAGTTTGAAAGCCTCTTGACCGAATATGTTTTTGGACGTTGAGATGATTTTTTCAACCATTGCAAGACCCTGATCGAGAGTCTTTAAAAATCTCTCTTCTTCACTTTTTATAGTTTCAACTATAAAAGCAGATCTTTCAATTATTTCTGGATAACTCTTTCCCATTATTTCTTGAACGGTTGAAACGTACTTGTAAAGGAAAGGTTCATTTGCCCCCATCAATTTTCCATATCTTACGGCTCTCCTTATCAAACGTCTCAGTACATATCCACGCTCTGTATTGGAAGGAGAAACTCCATCGGCTATAAGAAAGGTCGCGGCTCTCGCGTGATCTGCGATTATTCTCATCGAGATATCGTTACTCTCTTGTGATCCGTACTTTATTGAAAAGATATTCTCTGATTTTCGAATCAACGGCATGAAAAGATCTGTCTCGAAATTGCTTTTTACTTTCTGTAAAACAGAAGCGATCCTTTCAAGTCCCATTCCTGTATCGATGTTTTTTCTTTCAAGTTCGCCAAGATTCCCATTTTCATCCTGGTAAAGACCGGTGAATACAAGATTCCATATCTCCAAAAATCTGTTGCAGCCGCACGCTGGCGTGCACTCATCTGATGAGCATCCTTCAATAGGTCCGAGATCGTAAAATATTTCCGAATCAGGTCCGCACGGTCCACTTGGTCCCACCGGACCCCAGAAATTGTCTTCTTTACCCATCCTGACTATTTTTTTAGGATCAAGTCCTATGTCCTTTGTCCATATTTCAAAGGCTTCATCATCATCTTTGTATATGGAAACCCACAGCCTTGATGGATCTATTTCAAGTCTTTGTGTGAGAAATTCCCACGCATACTCTATAGCCTCTTTTTTGAAATAATCTCCAAATGAGAAATTGCCAAGCATTTCGAAAAACGTATGGTGCCGTGGCGTTCTTCCAACATTCTCTATGTCATTCGTCCTTATACATTTCTGAACAGTTGCGACTCGCGGGTATTTGGGATCTTCAAGTCCCCAAAAGATCTTCTTGAAGGGCACCATCCCGGCAACTGTGAATAAAAGTTGAGGATCGTCAGGTATTAAAGAAATACTCGGTAAAATTTCATGACCTTTTGATTTAAAAAATTCCAGAAATTCCTTTCTTATCTGTTCGGAGGAAAGATTTTTCACAATTGTTTCTCCTTTCAACTACTTTAAAGAAGCCATCTCTGTTAGGTTGTTCATAACTATTTTTATTTTATGTTCTCCGGAAAAAGGCACAACAATGTAAAAATCTGGAGATTTACCGTAAATCTGCGTTGGGACTCCATCGATGTAAGCAGATATATCATTTATTCGAGGATATGCGGAAGCAAAAAATGGAACTATCGTCGTTGTTGAAGAAAGGCTTACTGGCGGAATATAGACCACCCCTGTCGATCCCTTTGAAGCGACAAGGAATGATTTCGTTATAATCTCAGATTTTCCAATGCCATCGACAAAGGTACAGGTTGCAGTGTAAAGACCGCTTTTTACATCGGGGACTTTGAAATTAAATGTATAGGTATTGCTTGCATTTGAACCTATATTTTCATCTACGCCGGCAAAATCGAAGTTCACACTTTTAATCCCATTTGGAGAATAAGCGTAAAAAGTCACCGTCGAATCTGATCCGGCCATGAAAAGTTGAGGATAATTTAGAATTTGCACGTAAGGCATGGCATTTGAAGGTTTTACAACGTCTATATTAAAAGTCGGGGTTGCTATCAACCCCTGACCATTCACGGCCGTTATCGTTATCTCTTTTATACCCGTTTCTTGGAAAGAAAGATCGAAAATATTCGAGTTAAAAGGAACATTTTTACCATCTATGTTCATGGAAACAGATTGTATCCCACTTTCCGGATCGTAAACGTCTATTTTAACTGGAAATACAACTCCCTGTGCTATTGTAGAAGGGTAAAGGGCTTTTACAATTGGAGGAGTAGAATCTTTAACAAAAAATGTATCTGTCTTTGTCGCAACCATTCCACCGGGATTAACGGCAAAGACAGTTATCTTGTGCTTTCCATAAACGCCGACCCAATCTGCAACGTAAGTCGAGGTCCCCACGAGATTTGTCGGTAATGGGGAGTTGTCAAGATCGAAGACAACCTGCGGTAACTGGCCTTCGGACAGGATCTTTGCGGAAAACTCTATGTTATATCCAGAAAGCAATGTTGCCGATTTCGACAGATCAAGTATCATAGGCTTCGAAGAGCCTTTTATAAGCATACAAGAAGATAGCACCAAGATCAATACAAGAATCGAAAAAACAAGTAAAAATCTTTTCATTTAAAATGCCAGTCCCAGTCCAAATCTCCACTCTGTTATATTTGAAAAAGATGTTATGTTAGTGGTTATATTGTAAATACCCTGACCTTCTGCAAAGGCAGAAAGAGCGCCCAAAAACATATCAATGCCTACATGGTAATAAAGCGGCGTGATCGAAACTGGACCAAATCCACCATTTGGTGAAAATGTCGTCATTATACCAAGACCGGCATAAGGTCTTATCTCTCCGGTCGGCAACGATACAAGAAGCGTCGGGTAAAGATACCATTTAGATATATTTCCTATCTGAGAAAGATCTGTCAGATTGTTAACCGTTCCCTCCACTGTGAGTTCAAATCCCATGGTACCTATGGATTTAAAGGTCAATCCAACAGCGTACCCGCTGGATGGAAGGCCAACGCTTCCATTTACAGAAGTAATTGCGAATGAGGAAATTGCTAAAATCGGTATTAAAATCAAAAACAGAATTGATATTTTCATATCTTCCTCCTTTATTTTAAGAATGTAAGAAAGATCACTCCCAAAGTGAAAGCCAAAATAACAAGCGGAATTACAAATGACTGATTATTCTGAACTACAAAACTGTAAACTCTCGACATCCCTGAGACGTCCGATACATTCACTTCAAAGGTTTTAGATCCCGCAAACTCGTTGATGATGAATTTTGTCTCTTTATTCGCCGGTAAGGTCGATAAAAGTGTGCTTTCATTCCCGTTCTTAACGTACAAAGAAATATCTTTCAATGGAATGGCACCAGTTGCCTTTACCGTTATCTCGTATTTCCCGCTTAAGAAAATATCTTTTCCTATGAATGATACCACTTTCGGGCCATTATTGTCGATACCTATGTAAGCATTTGAACTTAGAGACTGTCCGGTTACAAGATTTTCTCGAGTTGAGAAGAGATGAAATCCATCCTTTAAATTTTTAGTATCAAAATTAAATCCAAATACCTTTGGAGAATTATCAAAAGGAGAGATCTGCCACTCAAAGATCCTGTTGTCATCGACGAGAATAGAAAGACTTTCCCTTCCGTATCCCGGCTGCGCAATTACGTAAATGTGTTCATCTCCTCTCATGTAACCATTATAGGATGGATAAAAATACACATCTGAATCGGTTTTTTGTAAATTATAAGAGATCACAAGCGCAGTCGCAAAAGACGTGAGATATCCAGACCGGCTTTCAAAAGTGATGTAGGCATACGACATAGTTGATGGAAGCGTAAAGGTAAAGGTCCATTGTTTGTCTACGGTACTTTTCGTCTCACCATTGAAATACGCGCTAAGAGTTATCGGGCTTCCGTCTTCTGAAAAACCGCCCACCTGAAAATGACCGTCAGGACCGGCAATGACTATGCCGGGAGATATCTCAAAGGCCGGCCCGCTCCCAAAGGAGCGGACCACACCCGCCTGTACCAGGCTTACGGCCAAAACAAGAAGAAGCACAAAGAAAAACTTCGACATGATTTAGAACTCCCATATCGAATAATTGTTCATGAGAGGATTACCATCGTTGTCTGTTATTCCATTTACGATCACGGTGTAAGGACTGTAAGAAACGCTAACATTCTTTACAATTAGAGTCTTCGAAGAGATGGTGGCCTGACCAAGATCGAATACCTCTCCATTCAGACTTTCAAGTTTGACATAAGGTGTGCCTTGGATATCTTTGTCAAAAGAAATCTCCAAGTTGCCATTCACAATTCTAACATCAGTTATTTTAGGACCAACTGTATCGACGTAGATCGTGTTTTTAAGTGAGTTGATATTTCCTGCCATGTCAACTGCTTTTAATTCAACATTCACATCTTTTCCTTCTATGCCTGCAAAGATCTTTCTGAGAGAGATCGTATACATTCCATTCTCATCGAAGATTTTGAAGTAAAGTGGATGATCATTCAAAGTTATGCCAAGAATTGCATATCTTAAATCCTTTCCGTTGATGTTAAGAGTAAAGGTCGCGTATGAGGTCATATTCACGGTAGAAGGTCCGTAAAATTCAATTTGAGGAGATTTCGGATCGACGAAGATCGCGATTTTTGACTCAAAGGTGGAAACTTTACCATTTGCAGGGTTAACGGCTTTGACATTTAAAATTCCTATTCCGGCGAATTTTAAATCGTTAGGCACTTTCTCGTTGTTGATATACGTTTCAATATCAGGACTTAATTTTCCATCTGTGACGGCTTTGACCGAAATCGTCGGAGTTGCTTTCTCAAATTTGTAGAACTCCGAACCATTCGATACCTTCTTACCGTTAAGGTAGACGCTTATGACAGGAGGTTCGGTATCGACAAAGTAATTTTTGGTTCCCACACTCGACCTGCCAAGCCAATCTACGGCCTTTGCAATAAGGGTTGCATCACCACTTTTTTCAAAGTTTTCACTTGTAACAGTTGCAATCCACGTCTCACCTTCATGTTTGGCGACACTTCCATTTACGTAAAGATGCTCTACACCGGGTCCCCATGAATCATTGACTTTAACATTCACAACCAAATCCATATTTGGCCCTATAACGTTATGATTCGGTGAGATATCAGTTATTTTTGGATCAGCGTTATCAAAGGCGAATTTGAAGGTAGCAGAAGTATTAGTGCTGAATTTGTTGACAGGATTTGTTGAAAAGACATTTACAGAGTAAGTACCATTTTTGTCTATAGTTATCTTTGTTGAAGATGAGGTCATGTTAAAGGACTTCCCGTTCAAAGTTACAAAACTTTGAGGTGTAACCTTTGAATCGGTAGTCGCTACGATCTCTATGTAGGACCTGCCTATGCTCCAGTACACTCCATCTTTAAGGAGCGTGGCAACTGGCGTTATTTTTACGTATGGACTCTTTGCGTCGACGAAGAAATGTTGTTCTGTTGCAGAGGACAGGTCAAGCAAATCTGTCGCGGTGGCGATTATAGAGAATGACTTACTTTCAGATGTATTTGGAGAGACCAAAGTTGCAACCCATGTCTTTGAATCAATCATGGATGCCTTTGTCCCGTTTACAATAACGTCTTTTATTCCCGGACCGAAATCATCATTGGCGCTAACTTTCACGGCAAAAGGCGTTGAAGGTCCTATAAAGTCTGGGAAATTTATTCCTGTTATCTCTGGATTTTTGAGATCGAATTTGATTCGATAGGTTACGCTTTCACTTTTAGAAAAACCGTTAACCGTATTCGTTGATATGACCGTTATGGTGTATGTACCGGCAGTTGTTAACTCTATCGAGATGAAATTCTTTCCTTTGTAAACTTGAGGATCCTGATTGACAATAACTTTTGTGATCTCAGGACTTCCCGAATCTGTTCTTACATTTATATTCACCCTGAAAGTACTCCTGCTCCAGTATATTCCTTTATAATAGATCGATGCAACAGGAGTTATCGATATATATGGAGGATTGACGTCTACATAGTAACTAAAAGTGGCCGGCGAAGAGGGTTGACCAAAGTAATCGTACGCAATAACGGTAAAATCATGATAACCACTTACTTGAGGACTTGGACTCTTTATATCCGCAATCCACTGCCCATTTATCTCTTTTGCCTTAACACCGTTAACAAAAACATTCTCGATTCCTATTCCTTGACCATCTGTTGCCAAGACCGACACAGTCATCGTGCTGTTAGGTCCGATGTATTTTGGGTAATAAGCGTATTTTATTTCAGGATTTAGAGGATAATATGCAACGGACACATTCGTTGAAAGGTTAGTCGAAAGTTTATTTACAGGGTCTACAACTTTCAACGCAATCGGGTAGGCCCCTCTCGAAGGAAATTCAAATGTTAAAATTCTGGCATTGTAACCATCGTATTGGCTAATTACATTTTTTGAGGGGACATATCCGTTAACGATAACATCGGGCGCTGAATCACGGCACGCCGTCGTGGCAACAAATGTAAGGGATGGGATTGCATATTTTCCCCACAAAACGTTGTTTTTTATCATCGATGCGTCTTTGGTTATTAACAGATAAGAAGGAGCCTTCCCATCAGAAAAAGCCTCAAAAGACGCGTACCCTTTGTTAGTTGCGGCGTCGATGGCAGTAGCCTCTATTTTAAATGGCCCCGTCATATCTGGCGTCAAAATGGTAGCCTTCCATGTCGAATCTTTCGAAAGTTCTGCCCGAACTCCATTCACAGTGACATTGGCTATCCCGCTTATAGTCGATACAGCCGTTACGTTGACTGGAATGTAAGTATTCGCCGGCAGACATTTTTGTAAATTCACAAAATTAACTGTAGGCGTTCCAATATCTATAACGTACGCGGAGATGGATGAGAAGATCTCCCCCGCTATGTTGACGGCTTTGACCGAAAATATGTGCCATCCATTTTTCAAATGCGTTGTGTCAACGTCAAATGTTCTCGAAAGGTAAACTGTTGCCGCAGGACTTACATTTATCACCGATGCTACGGTGGTATCGACCATGAATTCTACTTTTTCAAGGCCCAATCCTCCGTAGACCTTTACAGGTACCTTTACAACCTTTGTATTTCCTATGTAGGAGTTATTTGAGGGTATGGGTTTTCCTATTTGTATAACGGGATTTGCGTTGATCGAAACGGTTATAGTTGATTCTTTGCTGAAGGTTTCACCACTTTGTGATTTGGCGATTATAGATACGGGAAAGTTTTGCACTGCCTGCGTTATTGAAGGCGCGATGAAATCAAATGAGGCAGTCGAACCTGAGGCCTTTAAAGTAAGACCGTTAAAAGTAGCCGTTATGAAGGAAATAGGCTCTCCAGAAGTCGAATATGCGCTTACAAAAACTTTAAAAGGAGCGTTTGCGAGGACCTGCTGGGGATAAACCTGCACCTGCATCTGAATGATCTGGGCCATTCCAGATAAACCTATGATCATAAAAATCGCGAAAATGAATATAAACTTCTTCACAATCTTACCCCCTTCACAGTCACATACAATTTATTATTATACCAGATAATTCGTCAAATTTCATTTTAAACCTTTTTAATCAAGAATTTTCGCACTTTTATAATTGGTGGAAGGATGTCACTCTTTCGTACTTGATTTTTATCTTCAAATGTATTAGAATATAAATCGTTATGCGGGGTCGTGGCGCAGTTGGGAGCGCGCTTGCATGGCATGCAAGAGGTCGTGGGTTCAAATCCCATCGGCTCCACAGAAAAAAAGGGCGAAATCGCCCTTTTTATATTTGATAAAGTGTAACAAGCGGCTGATCTATTTCAACTTGCTGGCCCTCTTTGACGAGAATCGATTTTATTTTGCAGTTGAAAGGAGCAAGAATTTCATTCTCCATCTTCATGGCCTCAAGTGTCAGTATCGTCTGTCCGTCCTTTACACTTTCTCCAACGTTAACCTTTATTTTCACGATCGTACCGGACATTGGAGCGCGCAATGTTTCTTCATTCGAAGAAATCGTCTCTTCAGGACTGTTCTGAATCTTCTGGGTCTGCGCGGAATCGACGTGGATTTCTTTTGGTTTTATCTCCTCCACTTTTGGTTTTGAAATATAAGGAATTTCATGCTGATTTTGAACCTCTTCAACTTCAACTTCGTAACTCTTTCCGTTAACTTTCACGATATATTTTTTCATCGCTTACCCCTTCCTAACTCTCCAAAAAACGTAAGGCGTATGGTTAACCCATCTTGAACAGGGAATTTCTCTAACACTTACGATTCTCAGATTTCTCTTTTCGTAAGACATTATCGCGGAAATTATGATCGCAACGATCTCTTCATCCATGGTATTCTCCTACAATGGTATATTTCCATGCTTTTTGGCAGGTTTTCCTTCAACCTTTGAAGAGAGGATCTCAAGTGCGCGTATTATTTTTTCTCTCGTTTCAGATGGAAGAATAACGGTATCAACATACCCTCTCGATGCCGCAACGTACGGGTTAGAAAATGTTTCTGCGTATTCCTTTATCTTTTCAGATCTTGTTTTTTCCGGATCGGAAGAATTCTTTATTTCATTTCTGAAGATAATATTAGCGGCACCGTCTGCCCCCATAACCGCTATCTCGGCACTCGGCCAAGCCATCACGAGATCTGCTCCGAGATGCTTACTTCCCATCGCTATATAGGCACCACCGTAATCCCGTCGAGTTATCACCGTTATTTTCGGAACTGAGGCCTCGCTGTAGGCAAAGAGTAACTTTGCTCCATGTCTTATTATTCCGCCATATTCCTGTGATATTCCGGGCAAAAATCCCGGAGTATCTGCAAAGGTGAGGACAGGTATGTTAAAGGCATCCAAAAATCTTATAAATCTCGCCGCTTTATCCGATGAGTCTATATCGAGGACACCGGCGAGTACTTTTGGTTGATTCGCGACTATTCCAACCACCCTTCCATTTATCCTTGCAAAACCCGTGATCATGGATCTTGCGAACTTCTGGTGGACCTCAAAGAAGGTTCCGGGATCCACGATTCTATTTATTATCTCGATCATGTCGTATGGCTTATTCGAACTCTCCGGAATGATCGAATTTAGCGCTTCGTCCATCGGCAGATACACGGGAGAGGTAACGGAGGGCATCTCCATGTTGTTTGAAGGCAGGTATGAAAGTATTTTTTTAACTATCTCCATCGCGTCCTTATCGTCTTTTGCTATGAAATGGGCTACACCGCTTTTTGAGTTATGGACCTCTGCCCCGCCTAAATTTTCCTGCGTTACATCCTCGCCGGTGACGGCCTTTATAACTTCTGGTCCCGTTATGAACATTTTTGAGGTTTTGTCCACCATGATGACGAAATCTGTGATCGCTGGAGAATAAACCGCTCCTCCCGCACACGGACCCGCAATGACCGTAATTTGTGGAATGACACCGGAGGCGAGTGTATTCCTGTAGAATATCTCTCCGTAGCCGTAAAGGGCGTCGACTCCTTCTTGAATTCTTGCACCACCTGAATCATTTATTCCGATAAGAGGTATTCCCATCTTCATTGCAAGATCTTGAATTTTGACGATCTTCTTTGCGTGCATCTCTCCGACAGATCCACCCTGGACGGTAAAGTCCTGAGAAAAGATCGCAACTTCACGTCCATTAACCTTGCCAATCCCCGTGACAACGCCGTCTGCCGGAAAATACTTTTGATCGAGTCCGAAGTACGTGGATCTGTGTCTTATGTGATCGTCAACCTCGAAAAAGGTTCCATCGTCTACCAAAAGATCTATTCTTTCTCTCGCGGTTAACTTTCCCTCTTCATGCTGTTTTTTTATTCTTTCCGATCCTCCACCGGCCCTTATTATTTCACGCCTTTGAAGTAAGTCTTTGTTTTTGTCCAATTCAATCCTTCCTCCTTTCGACAAGTTCTATCATAACACCATTTGCATCCTTTGGGTGCACAAAGGTTACTATCGTGTTGTCTGCGCCGGCCGAGGGCTCGGACGTTATTCTATAACCCTGCGCTTTTAAATTTTTAGCAGTCTCGTAAATATCATCAACTTCGAAGGCTATATGGTTCAATCCTTCTCCACGCTTTTCTATGAATTTGGATATAGTGCCTGCGGGATCTTGATCCTCAAGCAATTCTATCCTTGTATCTCCAACCCTTATCATCATAACCTTTAGTTTTCTGTCCTCAAGGATCTCTTCCTTTCCTTCGAGGGAAAGCGGCCCTGTGTACAACTTAGAGGCCTGAGAGATTGATTTTACGGCTACACCGATATGATCGATCTTCTTCACCTTCACAAGTTTTCCTCCTCCTTTAAAGATCGTTCTGAACTTTTGTAATGCTTAAGGTAAAGATCCTGGACAAACCTCTTTAAATCGTTTATCTTTTCTATACCCATCGAACCCTTCCACCAGTAATGTATAAGCGCGCCTTTTAATATAAATGGATCGATGTCCGAAGGTATTTGATCCCTTTCGATCGCGTCCTTCCAGTCCAAAGATCCGGGTATGAGGGTGTACTCGTTCAAAAAAGGTTTTGCACCGAGTTTCTCTATCCTCTCAATGTCTTCGAGAGCCGACTCGAAGGTCTGGCCGGGCAAACCTATTATAAGATAAACTCCTAAATTATCGTAAGTGAAACCAGCGTATTTTAGAATTTCAATGGCTCTTTCAAAGATTTGATTTGTAACCTTTCCTCCAGTCTTTTTTTGAAGGTACGGATCGCCGGTTTCGTAGCCTATCCTTACAGTTTTGAATTGCTTTATCATCATCAAAGAGGCTATCTCTTCATCAACGTACGCCGCATGTATCCCATTTGGAAGGTGGTACCTAATACCTTCCGGAAGATTTTTCAAGATGGTCTTAAATCTTTCTTTGTTAAAAAGAATGGCATCATCGTAAAATGCTATGTCCCTGACATTCATCTTTTTTAAAGAGAGAATTTCCTCTATGACAGACTCCACACTTCTCGATTTAAATCCTTTTTGCCACGCTATACAATAAGTACATCTGAACGGGCATCCATAAGTTGTATGAACGACTGCCGAATCGAGTTCTTTATAAAAAGAGTAGTCTGGCGTTATCTTTTCAAACCAATCTTCGCCAACTACTCTTTCTATTTTTTTGCCGGTAAGTTTTTCTATGACTTCGTAAACTTTTGGAATTCCGTCTCCAGCAACGATGACGTCTGCGCCTGAATTTTTGGCATGATCGAAAAGCAATGTTGGATAATTTCCTCCAAGAACGACTGGAGCACCGAATTTATCTTTTAGGATCTTTATCGTCTCAAAAACTCCACCGTACCAATAAGTCATCATAGAAGTAACCAAAATCACATCGGGATCGAAGTCGAGATCGTCTATGACTTTTAAAGGTGCACCGTATCTCTTGATACGCCTCGGTATACCATATTTCTTCAAATTTCCTATTACCTCGTGGTAAAATTTGCCCGTTCCATACATTCCTTCGTGGGCATTGTTGCCGGGCAATTTTCTGTCCAAAAGATCGAGTAACCTCACCTCGATGCCGGCCATTTTAAGGGCTTTTGCTATGTACAAAAGTCCAACAGGCTTAAGCCAGAAATCGTAGGCCGATACATCGTGAATATATGGATTAACAAGAAGAACTTTCATTTTTATGGCAATAGAAAACGGATATTCCGCGCAAAGTCAAGTCGGGATCATACTCTTCTATCTTTGTCGAACTCTTTGATATTTCGGCTCCGTAGCCGCCTGTAGAGATGACTTTGAACTTTGTCGAAAATTCATCTTCAAAGAGAGAGACAAAACCATCTATCGCAAACATTGTGCCCATCATTATACCGGCCTGAATATTGGTAATCGTGTCTTTACCAACTGGAGAATCTGGAAACTTAGCCTCAACTGTTGGAAGTTTTGCCGTATTTGTAAAAAGAGATTGAATGGCAGTTCTCGGACCGGGTAGAATCACACCGCCTTCATACCTGTCAGTTAGGATATCTATCGTTATTGCAGTTCCAAAATCTACAACTATGACATTTTTGTTGTAAATCTCTTTGGCGGCAATGACATTTGCTATCCTGTCGGCACCAAGTTCATTTGGAGTCCAGACATTCCATTCTATCCAGTTAGCATCTTTTATCTTAACAAAGGTTGGACTTTTGTCCATGTATTTTTTACCGTAGTATTTGAATACTTCATTCAGACTCGGGACGACGGAGGCCACGCATATGTCCTCTATGATAGAAAATCTGTAGCCTGAAAAATCGAGAAAGTTCTTTATGTGAACTAAAAACTCATCTTCAGTCGATATATTCTTCGTGCTTATTCTCCATGTGTAAAATGATTTGTTTTCATTCATAAGTCCCATGACTACATTCGTATTTCCAGCATCAATGGCTAAGAGCATTTTCTACCATCCTCTTGAAAAATTCATGGATTCTCGTGTCTTCTGAAAGTTCGGGGTGAAAGGTTGATGCGATTACATTTTTATCCTTGACAAAAACGGGTTTTCCCCCATATGTACCGATGACTTCGACATGTCCAACACTCGTTATTATCGGTGCCCTTATGAATACGGCGTCGAAGAGGTCACCGTCGAGTATAGACAATGGAATCATGGCATGGAAAGAGTCTATTTGCCTTCCATATCCATTTCTGCTTACAGCGACATCTAAAACTTTCAAAGAGTCCTGAACCGGGTTTGACACTTCATTTGCAAGCAGAATAAGACCAGCACACGTTCCGTAGACTGGGAAACCATTTCTTATTTTTTCTTTCAGAAGATCAAAAAGTCCGGTCAATTTGAGTAGTCTTAACATGGTGGTACTCTCTCCGCCAGGCATTATGAGTCCATCGACCTCTTCAAGAGTTTTCACCGATTTAACACGAACTCCTTCTACACCTATTTTTGACAGCATGGCAAGGTGTTCTTCTATATCACCCTGCATTCCGAGAACGCCTATTTTCATTTGTGAGTTTTCACCAGCCTCTTTCCTGCAATTTTTCGGACAAAGTCGCTATTTCCTGACCTTCCATTGCCATACCTATATCTTCACTTATTCTTACAAGTTCATCTGGATCATCATAATGTAAAACTGCCTGAACTATCGCGCTGGCCATCTTGGATGGATTTGAAGATTTGAAAATTCCAGAACCTACGAAAACTCCGTCTGCACCAAGTATCATCATCAAAGCGGCATCTGCAGGTGTCGCAACTCCACCTGCGGCAAAATTGACAACTGGTAATCTTCCGCGATCCTTTACCATTCTAACTATTTCAACTGGAGCACCGATCTCTTTTGCATAATTCACGAGTTCCTCGTCGGCCATGCCTTTGACCATTCTTATAGCATCCATAACGGCACGCATGTGCTTGACCGCTTCAACGATATTTCCAGTTCCCGCCTCGCCTTTCGTCCTTATCATTGCGGCTCCTTCTGCTATCCTTCTTAGGGCCTCTCCCAGATCTCTCGCACCGCAAACAAATGGAACTTTGAATTCATGTTTGTTTATATGGAACTTATCATCGGCAGGAGTTAAAACTTCACTTTCGTCTATGAAATCTACCCCGAGCGCTTCGAGGATCTTAGCCTCTGCTATGTGGCCTATCCTGACCTTGGCCATAACGGGAATAGAAACGCTCTCCATTATTCTTCTGATAAGTCCCACATCTGCCATTCTTGCAACCCCGCCGGCCTTTCTTATATCTGCCGGGACCCTTTCAAGAGCCATCACGGCCACCGCTCCTGCATCTTCGGCAATCTTTGCCTGTTCTGGAGTTGTAACATCCATAATGACTCCATTTTTAAACATATCGGCAAAACCTTCTTTTATTACCCATGTTCCTTTCTCGACCATATCAAAACACCTCCTCATAAAATAACCTTTTCAAGTCTTGAAAGATCTCCTTTTTTTCTTCCCACCTTTGCACAAGGCTTTCCATCAACCTCTACTATATCGGCAGTTATGTCTATTTTTTCTCTCAAAAGTGAAGATCCTACACCGTAAGAATCGACAGGAACTCCTAATTTTTCGAATAAAGCGATCTTTTCGGCGTTGAACCCTCCCGAGACGACTATCTTGAGATTGTTCATTCCCATCTTATCGAACTCTTGCCTTGCCTTCCATACAAGTTCGGGACAGACACCCAAAGAGTTCTCGTTGATAGGTGTAACTGATTTATCTCTGAGAGTTCCAGATGTATCAAATCTGACTCCCCATATTTTACCTTTCCCACTTCCTATGACTGTATTCAAATCGGAAGAAGGAGAATATTTTTTGCCTGTGACGTGCTCGTAAAAATCGATCATCATTTTTTTAGTCGTCCCTATAACATCGTTGTCCCAATCTACGAGAATTATCCTGTTAACATCTGGCGGAACGTGCTCGTCAAATTTTATTGCGGCCATAGATGTAGAACCGTGGTAGGCGGCTATCAATGCATGAGGTACGGTACCTATACCCTTGGCGCCCCAGTAATCGGCATTGGCATCCGTTGAGACGACGTTGGCGCCGGCCTTAAATGCGGCGTAACCATCTGTGGCCTGAACCCAGTAATGATCAAACCTTGCAGAAAAGAAAAGGATCTGTTTTCCATTTGCGGCCTTGACCACGCGTCTGACGGCCGTGGCAGAGGAAGTGCCGCGTGCTATCACTCCAAGCAATACGGTCTCGAGATATCCAAAATAAATCGGATCTCCTTCCACTGTCATTATTGGCTCCATTTCCCTTGCTTCTTCTCCATCGTAGAGTGCCTTTATCTCTATTTCGTTGAACTTATCAACCCACAGTGCGTTCATAGCCTCGCGAAGATCCCATCTTTTTCTGTTTATCTTTTCTAAGTCTTTTCTGTTCATGTCAAGGACGGCATTTTGAAGTTCCCTCTCTGCCACAAGCAATTCTTCAAAGAGTCTTTGTGCTTTTTCTTCGTCTTTAAAGTATCCAGTACACAACTTCAAGATCGCAAGTGCCTCGTCTATTCCAACGATTACGGCATCTTTTCGTGGAAAGAATTGGTAAAGCACGCGTGGATGGTGGTTATCTTTTTTCAAAACTTCTACATATCTCGTGAAATACTTGTCTGAATAGTATCCCGCACGGATTCTATCTATAGGAACCTTAAAAACCCTTGGATCAAGTCTTTCACCGCGCATCAGCCTACCTCCATTTCTCTACTCGAGCGCCAAGGACATTTTTCATCTGGTCAATGGCGAATAGATGTAATTTCTCGTCGTAAGTGCCGGTGGCATCTTCGTAAACTAAAACATCGTAATCCCTGTTCTTTAATTCCTCAACCGTGTACATAACACATATATTCGTATCGACGCCACAAATTTCTATTTTGAAAGGAGAGAGTTTTTTTAAAATCTCGTCAAGATTCGTTCCAAAAAAGGCCGAAAAACGTCTTTTTAGAATGAAGATTGAATTCTCATAATCTTTTATGGTCTCTTTCAAATCATCGAAGAGTTCAGAACCGTAGGTGTTTTTAACGCAATGGGGTGGAAAACGTTTGAATTCAAGATCATCTTTATCGTGCCAATCTTTTGTGAAGATAATGGTGTAATCCTTTGAGATTCTATCCCTTACAATATCAAGCACAGCAGGCTTTACAAACTCGGCCTTTTCAAAATAAAGCGCACCTTTTTTTGTGACAAAGTCATTTTGCATGTCTATAACCATAAGCAAATCATTCATTAACTCTCACCATGTTATATTTTAACACAATTATGAACAAAGGCATCCGTCGTGTGTGCATATACTTCACACGGCTATTTATAATTTGAATTTTGTTTGGTATAATAAAACGAATGTCAATTTTTTTCACAAGGAGGGTTAACCATGAATGATATGTACGCTCCAAATGAGATTTTTGAAATGGCTGTCAAAATAGAAAAAGATGGTGAAAAGTTTTACTCTTACCTTGCCAAAAGTTTCGAAAACCCGGCAAAAAAAGAACTGTTCTCGTATTTAGCAGCCCAGGAGGCACAGCACGCGAAGGATTTTGAAAGAATATCCAAAGAAATAATAGATGAAATAGATCCCGAGTTGTGGGCCGAAGCAAAACCTTACCTTGAAAGTATCGTAAATGGAAGGATCTTCCCCTCGTTGGACGAGATGGTATCAAAATCAAAATACATGGACATGAACGAGATCGTTGATTTCGCGCTTTCCATAGAAAAAGAAACCATCGTCTTTTACGATCAAATACTCGATACATCAAAAAAGCCAAAGGTACGTGAGATTCTTGAAAAAATAATTCACGAGGAGTTAGGTCACGTTCAGAGGTTATTGAAGATAAAGGGTGAGATATGACGGAACTTGTAAAAGTTTCAAATTTAAAGAAGAATTTTGGAACCTTTACAGCCGTTAAATCCATAAATTTTAGCGTAAAGTCGGGAGAAATCTATGGTTTCTTAGGTCCAAATGGTGCCGGTAAGACTACGACTATAAGGATGCTTACCGGCATTCTTACGCCCACAGGCGGGAAGATAGAAATATGCGGCCTCGATCTTCTAACGCATCCTTTGGAGGTTAAATCACAAATAGGTGTTGTCCCGGATGAGCCAAAACTCTATGAAAATCTTACCGGACAGGAATTCCTTGAATTTGTGGGATCTATCTTTTCGATGGACAAAAATGAGATGAAAAAAAGAATAGAAGAACTCTGTGATGCGTTCGAAATAAATTTCTTAGAAAAGTTCATAGGCGATTATTCTCACGGCATGAAACAAAAATTGATGCTCACTTCTGTACTCATGAGAAGGCCAAAAGTGATTTTTTTGGACGAGGCAACGGTGGGTCTCGATGCGAAAAGCGCAAAGATTTTGAAGATGCTTTTGAGAAAGTATGCAGATGAAGGATCGAGCATTTTCATGACCACACATGTGCTCGAGATCGCAGAAAAGATGTGCGATAGAATAGGCATAATAAATGCCGGAGAGATAATAGCCGAAGGTACTCTTTCAGATCTCAGAAATGAATCTGGAAAGCAATCTCTCGAAGACATCTTCTTACAGTTGACAGGTTCAACGGACGAAGAGGTAAGGGAAATAATACAAAATCTATGAATAAACTAATGCTTTTGATAAGATACAAACTAAAGATGTGGTCCAATATACCCTTGAGAAGGGGAAAAAGAAGAATTCCGCTTTCTCTCTACATTTTGATTCTTTCTGGTGTCTTCATTGGCATAAGTGTGCCTCTTTATCTATTTACTCTGGATTTATTTAGAAATTATTCTACCATAATTTTCAACGGGATAAGTCTTGCGGATCTTTTTGTCGAAATATCGATGATAGGCATCTTTGTACTTGTCATTGTTACCGATACCCCTGCCATAGCCCTCAACGTTTTCATGAGCGAAGATGTGGACTTTTTACTGTCTCTTCCGATCAAACAATCAACTATATTCATTTCGAAAAACCTTGAGACGATAATTCAAGGTGGTTTCCCCGCACTTTTTGTAATACCTCTATTGATTTCTTACGCAAATGCAACGATGATGCCGTGGTACAGGATAATCGTGATGTTTTTAATGTACATAATTTATTTCATGATAATTAATTCCCTCTCGTCAATGATAGCACTTGGCGTCTCTAAGGTTGCGTCAAGATCCGGTACCCAGCGTTTCATGGTCTTTACATCTTTGATCGTCTATGTGCTGTCCATTCTTTTGATGAGTACAATTGGATCTCTTCCAAATGAAAAGAACTTAACGGAAGCCTTTGCAAGTTACATAAACACAATAAATCTTCCATTTCTTCCTTCGACGTGGTTTATCAATGCCGTAAATCTCCGGATTGACGGGATCTTACCATTGATAATCACATCTGCCATTTTAGTCTTTGTAACTTACAGGATCTCTTCTTCTGGCATATTATCTGGATACTCTCAAATGAAGAGCGCAACCAAGCATGTCAAAAGGAGAAATTACAATTTAAAGAGTCCAACTCAGGCCTTTATATCGAAGGATTTAAAATTGATGAGAAGGGAACCTTCTATCCTCTTTTTGCTCATCTATCCGGCAATCTTTCCATTCTTTTTACTCATTGGAGGGCTTATGAGAAAGGGCGAGGGTTCGATCGCCAATGCCCTGACGGGTGGTATCCTGATATCCATCTTTATCTCTTCCATGTATACCATTATCGCCACGGCAAGTTTGATCTCGATAGAGATAAAGGTTGGTGAATTCATAAAAACATTGCCAGTGGGAAATAGAACTCCTTTGTGGAGTAAAGCCTTTGTCATTACCGGTGCCTTTGCCATCGTCATGATGATAACTTTCTTTATCCTCTCGGCATTTTTTGGTGGTTTGATCTTATCCGTTATCACGGTTCTTCTATCCATTCCTGTGCTTTTAATACTTTCATTTTTTGGAGTTTACGCGACAGTCAAATGGCCAAATTCAATCGGTGGTGCGAGACGTCCGCTCAACACTACGGGGAATTTTGTAAGTATGGGAATAGGCTTTCTTGGAGCGATGATTGCCACATCTGAAGGCCTTTATTTCTCGGGAAACAGAATATTGTTTTCTCCAGTCTATGAATTTTTGATCTTTCTTGTAGCGCCTATCGTTGGCGAAATCATCATGGCCTTTGTGATCTTCAAATTGTTATCGAAGATCGACTGGGCCAATCCTTACGAGATCGAAAATAAATGAGGTGATCGAAGTGAAGATATCAATCGGAAGCGACCATGCAGGATTTGAATTAAAAGAACATGTGAAAAAGTATTTAGAATCTAAAGGTATAGAGGTTGTAGATGAAGGGACTTATTCATCCGATTCCGTTGATTATCCAATCTTTGCCGGGAAGGTTGTAAAAGATCTACAGAACAAAATGGCAGATTACGGGATATTGATATGTGGAACTGGCCTTGGAATGTCTATAACGGCAAACAAATTCAAAAATATATACGCCGCGCTCTGCCTTTATCCGACTATGGCGAAATATGCGAGAATGCATAACAATGCCAATGTGCTTGTGATGGCAGGAAGATTGATGGGACCAACGCTTGCCGAGGAGACAGTGGACACATTTCTATCGACAAACTTCGAAGGAGGTCGTCATCAGAGAAGAATAGACGAAATAAAGGAAATAGAGAAATGATAAAGTTTATCGGCATAGATTTAGATGGCACGTTACTCGATTCCGAAAAGAAAATATCTGAAAAAAATTTAAAAGCAATCGAAATGGCCGAAAAGGCCGGCATTAAAGTGACAATCTTTACCGGCAGATCGCTAATAGCCGCGGAAGAATATCTCGACGCCATTTCATCTGACATACCCGGCGTCTTTCAAAATGGTGCTTTCATTTCCACGATAAAGTCGAGAAAGGTTATCAAGAAAATCACACTTTCTCACAGATGCGCTCGGGAGATAATATCTGCGGCCAAAAAATACGATCTGTTCGTCATTTTATTTACGAATTTTACAGAAACGCCAGACATGATCTACGATAAAGAATGGCCAGAGGATTCAAATTAC
Organism: Athalassotoga saccharophila; assembly: GCF_009936215.1. Classification (GTDB taxonomy): domain Bacteria; phylum Thermotogota; class Thermotogae; order Mesoaciditogales; family Mesoaciditogaceae; genus Athalassotoga; species Athalassotoga saccharophila. The sequence goes on from NZ_AP019551.1 coordinate 1,116,717, forward strand.
ACGGGATATTTTGAAAGAAATGCCTACAGGATGGTGAAAGTTTCCGACATCGCCAATTGTGTAGGTGAGGAGGTAAGCGAGATCTCAATCGTTGGAGATTTTGAAAAAATAAAGTCCATGCAAAAAGAGATAAGGTGTACGGATTACACGATGATCCTCAGCACTCTTTTTTCAAATAACAACGAAGCCTTTGTCGAATGCTTTGGTCCCGGATGTGGAAAAGAAAAGGCTTTTGAATTTCTAATCGAATCTCTCGGCGTGAAGAGATCAGATACGGCCTTTATAGGAGACAATTACAACGATCTTGAGGTATTAAAGATCACCGGCTACCCAGTTGTGATGGGCAATTCGTATGTTCCACAAGAACTTCTTAAGATAGCAAAGTACGTAACATCCTCAAATGACGAAAATGGGGTTGCAAAGGCAATAGAACACATGGTGAGATACTCTCACCACTTATAATGAAAGCATTTTTACCGAGTCGCAGCAATGACAGATAATGGCACGTAGCGCATGACGGATTTGATAAAAGCGGGTGTTATCGTTAAATCTTTAAAGATAGAGAAAGAATCTCCTCAAGTCTTTCAGATCTGCCGGCAAGAAAAAGATATCCTATAACGCTTTCTAAGGCGGTAGCTTTTCTGTAAGATGGATCTTTACTTCTCGGACTTTTTAAATTTCTTCCTCTCATCGCTATTTCTTTTTCATCTTCATGCAAGAATGGCTCGATAAAATCGTACTTGATTGCTTGCGACTTTGCATTGACGTGCGCTTTGACTGTCTTACTGTCAAATGAAAAGGATAACCTGCAATAAAGTTCAAAGACCGCATCTCCGATGTAGGCAAGATCTTTCGTTGATATCTCTCTTAAATCTTTTTTAAATTCAATTCCAAATGCCTTCATGGTAACTTTAAAGAATTGTATCTGTTCATAGCCACGTCTATACCATCCTTGAATATAACTATCGCCGCCTCAACGGCGCGATCGATTACACTATCCACGATTGAGAATTCTTCATCGCTAAATCTTCCGAGTACATGTTCAATGGCGTCTGATCTTTTTGGACCTATGCCTATTCTAATCCTTGGAAAGTTCTGTGTCCCGAGGTGCTCGATTATCGATTTAACACCGTTATGTCCTCCTGCCGATCCTGAAGGCCTTATTCTCATCTTTCCAACTTCGAGATCGAGATCGTCGTATACAACCAAAGGAGGATCTACAACATAGAGAGAGTTAAAGATCAATCCGCTTTGATTCATAAAAGTTAAAGGCTTTACCAAAGAGATTTCGAGACCTTCCGCAATCGTAGAATAAAGAAGGTAATCCACCTTTTGAACCGTTTCAAAAGGTGGATATTTTTTTAGAAACTTATCGACAAAGATAAAACCTACATTGTGACGTGTAAGAGCATATTTTTTGCCGGGATTGCCGAGACCAATTATAAGACTGGACAATTACTTCTCCTCTGCTTCTGCCTCTTCTTCTTTCTTACCCTTTGTCTTTATGGCTTCAGGTTCAGAAGTCTCGGCACTTTCTGCGGGTGCAGGAGCGGCAACCTCTTCGGCCCTCGGAGCCTTTATGGTCGCTATGACATCTTCTGGATCGTGAAGTATCTTTACGCCTTCCGGAATCTTCAGATCTTTGACTCTTAATGAATCTCCTATCTTCATGGAAGAGATATCGATCTTTATCTCTTCGATTATGTTCGAAGGTAGGGCCTCACCTTCAACATCTCTTAAAAGCACGTCGAGAATTCCTCCGGCTTTGACTCCTTCGGATTCGCCAGAAAGTTCTACAGGCATTTTGAATCTCATCGGTTTGGCCGGATCTGGTTCATAAAGATCAACGTGAATTATCTTTCCGTTTACCTTATGAAATTGAACAGATTTTACAAAGACATTTCTTTCTTCGGTACTTCCATTGAGATCTACGGTAAGACGCACAGGAGTCGTTTCCTTTGCTTTGGAAATAAGAGATTCGATCTCTCCCTGAAGTAGTTGAATTTCAAGATTTTCACGATTCGGGCCGTAAACAATGGCAGGAATCTTACCTACCTTGACGAGGTTTTTTGCTTTTCCCTTTTCTCTTGCGCTGGCTTTGAGTTGGACAGCCATTTAAATTCCTCCTTACTTGAACAATATGCTAACTGATAAACTTTTTCTTATCCTTATCATTGCCTCTCCGAACAAAGAGGCAACGGAGACGATCTTTATCTTATCGGGCAATTCATCGTGTGCTATGGTGTCTGTAACGTAGACGGTGTCTATGTCTGATTTATCGAGCATTTCAAGCGCATTTTGAGAAAAAAGACCATGAGTTGCGCAGGCGATAACCTTTGTAGATCCTTTTTGCTTCAAAAGTTTTGCACCCTCTATCAAAGTTCTACCGGTGTCTATCATATCATCAAACATTATAGATGACATGCCTTCAACATCACCTATGACATGAAGTATCTCTGCAACATTCTCCTTTGGTCTTCTTTTGTCGAGAATGGCGATCGGTAACCCCATCTTCTCCGCGAATTTTCGGGCACGCTTTACTGCCCCTACATCGGGAGAAACTACAACTGTTTTATCTTTATCTATACATTCATGTTTCTTAAGGGCCTCAACAAAAACTGGAAAAGACTGTAAATTATCCACGGGAATATCAAAAAAGCCTTGTATTTGCTCGCTGTGCAAATCCATCGTCAAAATTCTCGAGGCACCGGCGACGGTCAACAAATTTGCAACGAGTTTGGCCGTTATAGGATCTCTTCCGCGCGCTTTTCTATCCTGCCTTGCGTATCCGTAATATGGGATGACCACTGCTATAGATCCTGCCGATGCACGCTTGAGAGCATCTATTAGTATGAGCAACTCCATGAGATTGTCATTGACCGGAGGAGAGGTTGATTGAATTAGAAACACATCGTGCCCTCTCACAGTTTCCTCTATCCTCATGTTTATTTCTCCATCGGCAAACCTCGAAATCTCAACATGAGTTGGACTTACGTTGAGATACGAACATATCTTCTCAAGCAACGGCCTGTTAGAGGAACCACCAAGGATCTTCATGTCATTTTTCATCAGATTCTCTCCTTTTTACCCATTCCTCTTTGTTAACCTGCCTTGCTCTTCCGAGGGCAAGGGCATTGGGCGGAACATCTTCTGTTATAGTCGAACCGGCCCCAACAAAGGCATTGTCCCCAACCTTAACTGGAGCAACAAGTGCCGTATTCGAACCTATGAAAGCATTCTTGCCTATGAAGGTCTGATTCTTCTTGACCCCGTCGTAATTGCACGTTATGGTTCCCGCCCCTATATTCGTGTTTTCCCCTATCGTTGCATCTCCAAGATATGTAAGGTGCTGTGCCTTAACGTTGTTAAAAAGATGTGAATTCTTCACCTCAACATAATTTCCAACCTTCACGTTATTTTCTATGACAGTTCCGGGTCTCAAACGCGAAAATGGTCCTATTGAACAATTTTCTCCAATAATCGCACCGTTACAATCAGAACTTATGACTACGCTCTTACTTCCGATCTTACAATCCAATACAACCGCATAAGGACCGATCGTAGATCCGGAAGATACTTCGGTCTTTCCGTATATAAAAGTGAATGGTTTTACAGTTACTCCAGGTTCTATTTTAGCATCGGGACCTATAAAGGTGGTGTCGGGATCTTCGATGGTAACACCAGAATCCATAAGGGAAAAGTTTATCATTTCTCTCGCACGTCTTATCAAAGAAGCGAGTTCACGCTGCGTGTTCACTCCCATCACGGTGTCTGGATCGGACGTTTCGATCGTTTCAACCTTAAAATCGCTGTTTGCAAGTATCTCTATAGAATCGGTAAGATAATATTCTGCTTTTTTATTGTCATTCTTTATCCTTTCAAGAGCGTAAAGTAATGCCTTTGAGTTAAAAACATAAACGCCGCTATTTACCTCTTTTATAGATCTTATCTCATCACTTGCGTCTGCCTCTTCGACGATTTTTTCAATTTTTCCATTCTTTCTCAAAACTCTTCCGTATCCAAATGGATTTGAAAGGGAAGCCGTCAAAACTACCAAATCCGCTTCCGAATCAAAGAGTTTTCTTAATATTTCGGCAGGGATCAAGGGCATGTCTGCGTAAAGGATCAAGATCCTTCCGTCCAAAAAAGGCAATGCCGATTTTACCGCATCGGCCGTTCCAAGTTGTTCTTTCTGAACGAATACCTTTACATCTTTAAGAAAAGGGTATATATCTTGGGCCGAATGGCCGACCACCACTCCTATTTCATCGGCTCCGGCCGATCTTGCGGCATCAATGACCCAATTTATAAGAGGTTTTCCAAGTACCTCATGAAGAACTTTTGGCTTCGGAGAGTTCATTCTTTTTCCAAGTCCTCCGGCCAAAATAAGCGCCTTATTCATTCCCGATCACCCATCACATTATACAACTTTTTCAACATTAATTCATACCTTTCTTAAAATGGAAAGGGCACCTTTAACGATTTCCTCAAGATTTTTTCCATTGACGGCCGCTTTTTCAACGGCCACAAATGCGTCGTTACGAGAAAATCCCAAAGCGATAAGCGTTTCAACAGCCTCTCCAAGATTTGGATTCAGTTGGGAGGACTTTATCTTTCCGGAAAGTTCAAGTATTATCCTTTCGGCAGTTTTCTGACCGATGCCCGGCAAAGAACTGAGAAATTTTATATCCTTCGTTTCAACGGCAGAAGAAAAATTTTGAAGATCAAGAACTTCCATTATTCTTAAAGCATTTTTCTTCCCGATACCGTTAACGCTTGTTAAAACATCGTAAAGATATCTCTCTTCTTCACTTAAAAACCCCACAAGTTCTACCGGTTCTCCCTCTTTTACGTCTTCACGTACATACACAAGCAACTCTTGACCTTCATTTAAAAATTCCAAATCTTTTGAAGTCATGACAACATCATAGAGTATATTCCCGGTGTCAAGGACGATATGGTTTGAGTCTTTTTTGAATATTTTTCCACGTAATGCCCATATCACGTTTCGGACTTCACGCCCCTTAAAAAACTCCTCGCAAATCCAACCGTGTAAAAGGATCCGGTTATAACCGAGATCGCGTTTTCCTTCTTGGAGATATTCGTACAAAGATCAGTTGCTTCTTCAATTTCCTTTACAAATCCTATGTTGTCGTAATGCCTTACGGCCCAATCGTATATCTCAAATGGATTCTTCGCACGTTCATTTCTCGGTGACGTCAAATAGATCCTTCTAAACACGGGAGCAATTATCTCTATCATACGTTTGTAATCTTTATCATTCAGAATACCAACTACCGCGTTCATTTGTCGGGATGGGAAATAGATTTTAAGATTTTTCTTGAGCATTTCCATTGCAGGCGCGTTATGGGCTACATCCAAAATTATAGTCGAATCGGAAGGGAACCATTCAAATCTCCCTTCCCACGGTATCGTGAAGATCGTTTTGTAAATTTTGTCCTTGTCTATCTTTATAAACCCTATCTCATCGAGGTATTCAATAACCTCCAAAGATATGGCAATGTTGTTTATTGCCGCAAGGCCATTCATTCTCGTCTCGAGAGAGAGTTTTAACCTTTTTCCGACAAAGTCAAAGGCATTTCTTGCGAATTCTATCCTTTTAACGATGTATCTGAAATCTTTACCTATTCGTCTAACCTCAGAATTCAATTCTTTTGCCCTGTTCGTTATAACTCTTAAAGGTTCTGCTTTGTACTCGCCCGTTATAACCGGTGAGTGAGCCTTTATTATCCCGGACTTTTCAAATGCTATCTGGGAAAGTGTATTCCCAAGGACATTCATGTGATCGTAATCTATTATCGTTATGACCGAGCAAAGAGGATCATCGACAACATTTGTCGCATCAAACCTTCCGCCCATTCCCACCTCTGAAACGACGACATCCACTTTTTGATCTTTGAAGTACAAAAAGGCCATGGCCGTAACAATTTCAAAAAAGGTCGGCTTCATCATAGGATCTGCAGACATCTCTTCAGCCTCTTTTATAACCATTTCGTAAACATCGACTGCCCGATCTTCAGGTATAAAGACATCGTCTATTCTAATTCTTTCTCTGAAAGTTTCAAGATGCGGAGAAAAATAAGTTCCAACCTTAAGGCCATGCGAAGTCAGAAGTTTTCCGATCGTTCTCGTGACAGTTCCTTTACCATTTGTACCAGTTACATGGATGTACTTGAAACTTTTTTGGGGATTTCCTAACCTATCGAGTAACCTTTCTATTCTGTCAAGGCCAAGTCTTATTTTTGCCTCCGGATGAAAGGAGAACAATCTGTTTATCATCTCTTCGTAATTCATACGATCATTCCTTTAACTTTCTCAATGTGCTATCAAGCCGTCTTAAAGTCTTTTCGAGTTCAGTCCTTTCTTCCCTTGCCTTTTGGACAACCTCTTCTGAAGCCTTCTTGACGAACTCTTCATTTGATAATCTTGCATTCAACTTTCTAAACTCTTCGGTGGCTTTAACTATTTTGGAATTAAGTCTCGCTATCTCGCTGTTGAAGTCAAAATGCTCGTCCATCACCACGAATATCTCGGCCTCAGAGTTAACAGCGGCAGTCATTCCCTTTTTGGGCTTTATTCGAGAAAGATCGACATTTAGAGCGTTTGTAAGTTTAGATATATATTTGTCGACAGGTGAATCCTTTGGCCATATATTCTTTGTCATTACTATGTTTATCTTGGTCGAAGGCGGAAGGTCAAGATCCGATCTTACATTTCTTATTCCCCTTACCGTCTCCATGAAGAAGTTGAAGTTATCGTCTTCAAAATAAAATTCTTCTGCTGCTTGTGGCCATTTCGACGTTATCAAAAGACCATCAAAGAAGTTGGACCATATTTCTTCGGAAATAAAAGGCATAAACGGGTGCAAAAGTTTTAAACTCACGTTCAAGACGTAAAGTAGAACATATTTTGTATTTTGATTCAATTGTGGATCTTCGAGTTGAACCTTTGAAAGTTCTATGTACCAGTCGCAAAAATCTCCCCAGAAGAAATCGTATATCTCATGGGCCGCTATGTTGTAATCGTAAGAATCGATCGAATCCGTAACTCTTTTTATAACCTCATTTGATCTCGAAAGGATCCATCTATCGGCCATCGTAAGTCCTTCCGGCCTTGACATTTTTGTATCCTTCGTGTTCATCTCGACGAATCTGCTTGCATTCCATATCTTGTTTGAAAAATGCATGTAAGATTCAAAGACTCGCTCGTCCAAACTTATGTCCCTTCCTTGGGCGGCGAGCATCGCCAAAGCCATCCTCATGGCATCGGCTCCGTATTTTGAAATGACTTCATTCGGATCTATTCCGTTTCCAAGAGATTTTGACATTTTCCGGCCAAATTTGTCCCTTACGAGTTGGTGAATGTAAACGTCATGGAAGGGTACATCTTCCATAAACTCTAATCCCATTACAATCATACGCGCAACCCAGAAAAATATTATATCGAATCCCGTAACGAGCAGATCCGTGGGATAAAATTTCTCGAGATCTTCCGTTTTCTCGGGCCATCCAAGTGTCGAAAATGGCCAGAGAGCCGATGAAAACCACGTGTCAAGCACGTCTTTATCCTGATGAATATGTGTAGAACCACATTTTTCACATCTGTCCGGTGTCGTTTCGGAAACCGTTAAATGTCCACAATCGTCACAGTACCATACGGGAATTCTATGACCCCACCAAAGTTGGCGCGAGATACACCAATCGTGGACATCTTCCATCCAGTTAAGATAAACCTTCTCCCATCTTTCCGGATGAAACTTTACCTTTCCATCTTTAACGGCCTTGATGGCAGGCTCGGCGAGTTTTTTCATGCTTACAAACCATTGATCGGACAATTTGGGTTCCACCACCGTGTGGCACCTGTAACAATGTCCGACGGAATGATTGTAATTCTCTATCCTGACAAGATAACCATTGATTTCAAGGTCTTTTACTATTTCCTTTCTTGCCTCTTCTCTTGTCATTCCGTTATAACGTCCTTCAAATTTTATATGTGCATTGTCATCGAGCACTTCTACGAATTCGAGATTGTGCTTTTTGCCAATTTCAAAGTCATTAGGATCGTGTGCCGGGGTAACCTTCAAAGCCCCCGTCCCGAAGGACATATCAACGTAATCGTCCGCTATCACAGGTATAATTCTTCCGACAAGAGGCAGGATAGCATGCTTTCCTATGAGATCTTTGTACCTTTCATCTTTTGGATTTACCGCTACAGCCGTGTCTCCAAGCATTGTTTCGGGTCTGGTGGTCGCTATGATGATGCTTCCACCCTCTTTAATTGGATATTTTATATGGTAAAGTTTGGAATTCTCATCTTCGTACTCGATCTCTTCATTTGAAAGGACGGTACCGCAACTTGGGCACCAATTTACCATGTATTTACCTTTGTATATTAATCCCTTTTTGTAAAGAGAAACGAAGACCTTTCTTACGGCCCTGCTTAATCCCTCGTCGAGAGTGAACCTTTCCCTCGACCAGTCACAAGAAGCACCCATCGCCTCAATCTGAGACCTTATTTTTTGTCTGTATTCCCGTGCCCACTCCCACGTTATTCGGACAAATTCATCGTATCCGACATCTTCTTTTGTCTTGCCTTCGGAGGAGAGTTGCTTTACGACCATATTTTGTGTCGCAATTCCCGCATGATCTTCGCCGGGAAGCCACAGTGTTTCTTTTCCATTCATTCTTTGATATCTTGTCACGATATCCTGAAGGACTATGTTAAGCGCATGTCCCATGTGCAATACATTCGTTATATTGGGAGGGGGGATTACTATTGAGAATTTGCCATCGCCCGGTCTGGGCTTAAAAGCCCCGCTTTCTTCCCATTTCTTATACCATTTTTTCTCACTTTCGTAAGGAGAATAAAATTTATCCACCCACCTCGTGACTTAAGTCACTTCCTCCTTTCAAGGCAATCACATCATCGATCTAAAAGGCGATTGGGTATGTGAAATTGACAATTGTCAATTGTATCCATTCATCTTGTCGATCGTTATTTTCAGTATATTCTATCATAGTTTTTCCTGACTGGCCAAATTTTTATCCTTAAAATTTTTATTTACATCTTTTCCACTCTTGGGCAAAAGATTTTCTTTCGGAATAGGCCTAACAACGTTTAATTTATATATGAACCTTTCTCCAAAAAATAAAAAGATTATTCCCAGCACAAAGGAGGTTATATATCCAAAGTTCAGGGCTATGTAGCCAGATATAAAGGAAGCCGCTATGACGGCAAAATTGATCGTAACGTTGAAAAGTCCTATTATACGTCCCCGATCCGTTGGAAGAGCAAGATCTGTAACATGGACAGTCGTTGGAATGTAAAAGAACGGCCATGTGAAGCCCACTATAAGGAAGGCAATAACGGTTATAAACACACCAAATGGGAGGAAATATCCAGATATCGCTATAGACGAAAAAAGAATGATACGTGTCCACAAAGCACTTCTGACGATGAGAGCGTCTGGAAGCCTTTTGGTAACTGGATTTGTAAGGAAATACGCAACATTCGTGAGAATATTGTTTGTTCCGTAAATGATGAAGATAGTACCGCTACTTATTTTCAAAACTTCGGCAAGGTATATGGAGAAGATGGAAAAGATCATGTTTGCCCCGAAAAAGATCATGAAAATGCTTCCCATGTACTTCCCGGTTCCCGGTTTGAATCCTCTCGAACTTATAGAAAGAATTATGTTGTGCGGAATGGAGGCTACATGATCTGCAAGAGAGTGCATATTTGGAAGAAATCTTTTACTTTTAAAGGTTTTAAAGAATTCCCTTCTTTTTATGTATCCACCCGAAAGTATTATCGCAACAATAAGCAGAAATGAGGCAATGAAAAATACAAATCTCATCTTTTCAGTTCCATTAGACATGAATGGAAAATAAGAAAGCCACAATCCTCCAACGAATGTACCTATTGTGACGCCGACGCTGTTGAAAAGATTCATCGTGTTTATATTCTTCCTGTAAAGTGATTCATCGAATTTCTTGTTAAGGTATATCGTTATGGAGGGGCCCATCATGGCCGCAAAGGTACCCAATGTAAGTGCTAAGCCATAGTAAATGTAGAGGTTATTTGTGAATGACATAAAAACACTTACAGCGGCGTCTACCACGACACTTACAAAGACAACCTCAAAAAAACGCTGGTATTTATCTATGATTATCCCAACGATCATCGACCCAAGAAGGTTTCCGAGGGCATAAAAAGCCGAAGCCACGCTGCCATTTGCAACGTTTCCTCCGAGGACTATAACTACAAAGAGACTTATTATTACGCCTATCGCTCCAAAAGCGGCGCCTTGAAATCCAAAGGCTATAAAAAGTTTTCTAAGTTCCTTCAAAATGCTATCCCCTTGAAGATTCTTTTACAACGATATTCTAACTTTTTATGATTAACTTAATTTGAAGGACCTTTTACGCTAACTTTTGAAAGTATTTCTCAACACTTTCGATAACGTAATATATATCGTCACGCGTAACATCCTTGTTAGTCACAAACCTGTACTCGCCATCTTCCTCTGGATTTATCTTTATGCCACGATTCATCATGTAAGAAACGAAATCATCTCCGTCAACCTTGGCTTTGAAAAAGACCATGTTTATATCAAGCCTGTCTTTAAATACCTCTATGCCCTTTATGCTTTCAAGTCCCTTTGCGAGTATTTTTGCATTTTCATGATCCTCGCAAAGTCTATCAACCATCTCTTCGAGGGCAACTATTCCGGCAGCCGCTATGATTCCGGCCTGTCTCATCCCACCTCCCATCAATTTTCGACCCTTTCTTGCCTTTTCTATGAAAGATTTCGTACCCGCAAGCATGGAACCAATAGGTGCTGAGAGACCTTTGGAAAGGCAGAACATAACGCTGTCTGCATATTGTGCTATTTCTCTTGCATCAACTCTTAAAGCGCACGCCGCGTTGAAAATCCTTGCCCCATCGAGATGAATTGGAATATTATGGCTTTTTCCGATTTCATGTATTTTTTTCATACTTTCTAAGTCTATAACAGTTCCCATACCGTGGGCATTTTCAAGACAGATAAGCCCAGTTCTTGGAAAATGTATATTTTCAGATCTTATCAACGATTCTATCTCGCGAGGATCTGGATGACCATTCTTAGATCTGAAGGTTCTAAGTTGCACCCCTGCTATAACTGCCGAAGCACCTGCCTCATGCAAAATTATGTGTGAATTTGCATCAACTATAACCTCATCGCCTCTTAAAGTATGGGTAAGAAGGGCAAGTTCGTTTCCGAAAGTTCCAGATGGAACAAACAAAGCCGCTTCCTTTCCAACCCTTTCGGCTGCCATTTTTTCAAGTTTTCTGACTGTCGGATCATCTCCATAAACATCATCTCCAACCTCTGCGTTGAACATTGCTTCCCTCATTTTTGGAGTGGGAAGAGTGACGGTATCGCTCCTTATATCTATGTATCTCATGTATTCCCTCCATTAAAAAAGCCCGATTTGACATCGGGCTTTAGATTGTTTTCTCAAGCGTTTCTTACGTTCGATGCCTGTTTACCTTTTGGCCCTTCTGTGATGTCAAAGACAACTGCTTGATTTTCTTTGAGACTCTTGTAGCCATCCATCTTGATTGCCGAGTAGTGAACAAAGATGTCGTTCCCGTCTTCCATCGTTATGAACCCGTAGCCTTTCTTGGCATCGAACCACTTAACAGTACCCTTCATTTCCTTGCCTCCTGAAAGAAATTGGTCAAACCACATAAATATTTTATCACCAAATTTTTAAAAATTCAAATACACGAACTTATTTAGCGGGTAGCACGTGGCGGTTAGCAGGTAGAAGAAATGAGAAGTGACATGCTCCCACCACTTTACAAATATGTCAGAATGGTCTATAATAATTATAGAAAATTATTTTCTATAAGAGGTGGATCATGAAAAAGGAGATAGAAACCTTTATAACAGATACCCTTCATAAAAAGGGAATGAGAATGACAAAGCCAAAAAAGGAGTTTCTCGATTTTTTTACATCGGAAGAGTATCTCAAAACTCCTCAAGAACTTCTCGAAGATATAAAAAAACATAACATTAACATAGGTCTTACAACCGTATACAGGATGCTGAATTATTTAATGGAAGCCGGCCTTACAAAATCTTATTCCATAAATGGTGAATTGAGATACATATTCTGTCCTCCAGATCATCATTACCATATGATATGTGTTAAATGTCTGAGAGTAAAGAATATATTTGACTGTCCTGTAAAAGATGTAAAGGTGGAGGGTTTCAAAATTCAAAGCCATCAGGTTGATTTTTTTGGCATTTGTGATCAATGTGAAAAAGAAGAGGTGAAAAAATGATAGATCTGTGGTCTCCGTCGGCCGGCATGTCAGTCGGCATGATCATACTGACATCATATCTTTTAGGCCTTGTCCATGGAATAACTCCAGATGAACATACATGGCCGATAACCTTCAGTTATGCCGTTGGAAGTTATTCGGCAAGGAAGGGACTAATTGTCGGTCTAATATTTTCTCTTAGTTTTACAGTTCAAAGAAGTTTGATGAGCGAGATTTCATACTTTGCACTTTCAAAAGTTTTTTCATTGCCCTATTTCAATTACATAATATACATAATAGTTGGAACCGCTATGGCACTTGGAGGAATGTACGTTTTCAAATTCAAAAATGCCTTTCATATACATTTCGGAAAGATAGACAGATCTCACCACGCCGCAGCCTTGAAGGGAGAATATCCTGATTTACAACCTCCCACGCCCAAGATGGCCATAGTTCATGGCTTTATAGCCGGGTTTGGATTCGGAGCCTTTGCTTTGATAATATACACAGTTCTTGCTCCATCGATGCCAAATGCTTATCTGGGATGGGTTCCCGGATTTTTCTTCGGAATCGGCACTGCTACCGTTCAAGGTATCGCTGGATTGCTCTTTGGATCTATCACGACACGTTTGAAGATAAGTCCGGAGATCGCTTCAAAGATTTCAAGTTTAACGGCCGGCAGAACATTACTTTGGGGGGGCATCGTCTTCGTTTTGGCAGGTATCTTTGGTTTGGCCTTTCCATCGATTGCTGACTTCCAGATCGTAACCCCGCTTCATGTCCACAACCTTCATTCACTTGGAATAGAATTTGTACTTGTTATCGTGGTTGTTCTTGTAATAGGCACCGGCACGCTTGTAAGAGAAGTAAGAAAGGCCGTGAAATCTTCTTCAGAGGCAATGGAGGTCAAATAAAAAGGCGCCAAACGGCGCCTTTTTAAAATCTTATTCCATAAAGAGATGCTTTGATTATTGTTTCAGTCCTTACCTTCTCCGCTAATTTTTTACTCTCTTCTTTATATAATACCTTTTCAATATCCTGCTTTTTCATAATTGGCCCCTCCTTTCGAGCATAAAAATTATACAATTCTACTCTTTAGAAGGGGTTTTAAAAGCGATCAATTAGAGATCTTCGAATTTTATCTTTTAATTAACTCTTATCAAACCATCCGAAAATACGAAACTTTGTTAAGAACGGAGATTTTACATGTTACGATCATTTTATTCCAGATCTGAAAAACCCGCTCACAAAGTACTTTTGGAAGAAAAGGAATGCCACGACTACAGGTATCATGGTAAAGGTTGCCGCTGCCATTAACTGGTTGAAAATCGCTCCCGAATCTATTATGAAATTTTGCAAACCCACTGGCAAGGTTCTCATGTTGGTTGTATCGGTCATTATCAATACCCACAAAAATGAATTCCAACTTCCCAAAAATGTAAGCAATGCACCGGTTATCACGACGGGCATGGACAGAGGCACGGCTATAGTCCATAAAAATCTCCACGAAGAGGCTCCGTCTATCTTTGCCGCATCGTAAAGATCATTTGGAATCGAGTTAAAACTCTGTCTCATTAAAAATATGACGAATGCCGTCGCAGACCATGGGATTATCAAAGCGTAATAAGTGTTTATCCAGCCGAATGAATGGATTATGAGGTAATCGGCGACAAGCAAGACCTGATAAGGTATCATCATCGTCGCTATTACGCCTATGAAGATTTTGTCCCTTCCCGGAAAGGTAAGTTTTGAAAACGCGAAGGCCATCATGACGTCAAAGATGATATTCAAAACTGTCGTTGCTACCGCGACAAAGATGCTGTTAAAATAGTAAATTCCAAAAGGTGCCGAATTCCATGCGCTAACGTAATTGTCAAAGAAATTGGCAAGTACTTCCCAGAAGTTGTAATGGGCAGTTAATGAGACATCGCTATTTAGAAACCAGACAAAACTCACGTTTTTGAAATTTATGTATATCTGATCTCCGGAGGTGTAAGCGCTCTCGACTATGGATTGTCCATCTATTATTTTTAACTGATTTGAGTTAGGTATAAATGCCAATTTTATAGGGCCACTTAATTTTTTGTTTTTCTGCGATTGATAAAATTCATTGAATTCAAGGTATACGTCTATATCGTTAAGATATTTTTCTATCTCCATCTTGTCTGAAGGACTTGCCGTCGAAAGAGCGCTTTGCAATATACCGGCCAGTTCCTTGAGTTCTGCCGCAGAAAGAGGACCTACGCCTTTTTTAAAAGGTGATATCTCATCTTGAAATTTCATCATTCCATTGACGTTAAGCAAATTAGAGATAAAATTTATTCTCGCAAAGACAGGGTTATTTCCGTACAGAAAATCATCGTAAAAGTTCAAAATGTATTCTTGCGGATCTGAGGTGTACTGTGAAAGAGAATTCATGATTCCCCTCACGTCGTCTGTAAGGGTCGAAACTGAAGATATCTTCGCAACCACCGAGTTAAAATCGGGCGTGCTAAAGTTGGTCGAATAAGAGGCAAAGCCACCATCTTCACCCATCAATTCGATAGACAGAATTCCACGCCTTGGCATGGTCCCGGTTCCCCTGTATCCTGAAGCACCGAGTACGTGAATGGCGAGTGTATCCGGACTTGAGAGAGACGTCTGTTGGTTAGTGGACAGAGATCCCAAAAGCGCTTCAAGAGAAAGTGATGATGGATTGGCGTTTTGGCCCGCACGTGTTTTCACTATTTCTGCGCTTAGCGTTCTTGAAGGCATGGCATTTATTGTGCCCCATTTGGGTGGATAACTCAAAACCTCGGCATTGGTTTTAAAAGAAGTATCGACCATCCAAACAAGAGGACCTATCGCAAAGATCGCAAGTATCACGGCTGCCACGTAATAAAAAAAGTAAAGTAATTTTTTTCTCGGCTTTTTCATATGTTATACTCAACTCTCTTTTCAGTCGTTCTAAACTGGATCAAGGTTAAAACCATTATAATTCCAAGTAAAACATACGCCGCGGCAGATGCAAGCCCCATTTGTTGTTCGTTGTAGAAGGTATTGTATATGTAAAAAACCATCGTAAGACCGCTGTTTGCGTAGGGACCGGGCATCTGATTGTAAAGGACGTAAACTTGCGTGAAAACCTGAAATGCATTTATCAAAGAGACTACAATGACAAAGAAAGTTATAGGGCTAAGTAAGGGCCATGTAATGTATACAAACCTTTGGAATGAATTTGCCCCTTCTATCTCGGCCGCCTCGTAATATTCCTGATCTATGTTTTGAAGGCCGGAAAGAAAAATAAGGCCATAATATCCAAAATACTCCCATATACTCAATATCGCGACGGTCGGCATTGTTAAAGAAGCGCTGTTGAGCCAGTTTATAGGAGGTATTCCAAACCATGAGAGAATGTAGTTCAGTATTCCATAGTGATAATTGAACATCCACAACCACAAAAGGCTTACTGCAACTATCGAGGCAACGTACGGCGCAAAAAAAGCCGTTCTGAAAAATGCCTTGAAAAATGGCAAATTTTTCATAAGCAACCCGGCCGCGAGAGATATTGCAATTGTAAGCGGAACGTCTATTATCACGAAGTAAAATGTGTTCCATATAGACATTACAAATGAATTATTCTGGGCTATATCAAAGAAAAGCAGGTAAAGGTCTATTCTTTTTCCAATGTAGAATGCCACTATGTAAAGTCCGAGAAGAGATAAAAGAAAAAGAATCGTATGGGATTTGTAGAATTCCATCTTTCTCGTAAAAAAATAAGATAGAAACCCAATTATGATCCACAAAATGAAAATATAAACATTTCCACCCAGTACGGAGAGTGAAGGATATACAAATATCAGTGCGAAGATCGGAACAATTAAGAGTGGAATTAAATTCTTTGAAATCTTCCGACCTTTTTCGATCCATCCAAATATTGCCACAGATATTATGAAGGCAAATGAGAATCTGATCAAAGAATATTCAAAGGCCATATAAGGAGAATATGGAATCTCTCCCGTTCTAAAAAGATAGGCGTAATTTGAAAGACCAACAAAGATGGCATGACCCACGCTCGTTGTAGTGTTGAAAAAACTCAAATAAAAAGAATATATCGCGGGCCAGTAAGTAAACAGAATGAAGATCACAAGAGCGGGAATAAGATAAAGATAACCGATCACATAATTTCTTTTTTTGTTCAATCTCTTCACCACCAAAAAGGGTAGGCCGAAAGGCCTACCTTTTATTTTGCGTTATAACTTGCGTAAGCCTGTTCGGCCTGTTGTTGAGCCCAGTCAAGGGCCTGTTGTGGGGTCATAGTGAAGTGAACGGCATTTTCAAAGGCCGTTCTTATAGCCTCTCTCGCGTCTGTCCACCACGGAAGGTTTGGCGCATAATCTGCAGACTGATCGAGACCTACCATTATCGTGCCGATTCCATTTTGATTTTGGGCAACGAAGTCTTTCCACTGAGGAAGATCGGCAACCTGTTTGTTGACGGGGATATACCCAGTTTGCATCGCCCAGTAAAGTTGGATGTCAGGGCTCAAGAGGAACTGGAGATACTTCCATGCGGCCTGTTGTTGCTCTGGAGTGGCCGTGTTGAATATGGCTATATTTTGACCATGAAGCATGGGCTTGAAAGTAACGTCCGAAGGAATTGGAACCATAACAAGACCGTCGGACTGACCCGCTATATCTGAAAGGTCGTACGTTAATTCGGCACTTCCGCCAAGCAACATGGCAACAGAAGAAGTTGTAAGTTCGTTGTCGAAATAATCGAATTTTGCGTAAGCGTATCCTTCTTTAACAAGATTAACTAAGAAGGTGAGGGCGGCGACATTCTGAGGTGAATTTATCGTTATCTTTCCATCAGGGCTTATGTAACTTCCTCCAAACTGGTACGCGACGGCCGTGAACTGCCTGTATGTTGTCCTAAATCCAAGACCATATCTGACAGTTTTTCCATTTTGTACAACGGTTAAAAGTTTTGCGTCTTGAGCCATTTCTTGCATCGTTTTTGGATATGTAAGTCCGGCCTGCTCAAACATTTGAGGCCTTACAAAAAGATCGAAAACATCTCTGTTGAATGGAAGCGTGTAAATTTTCCCGTTAAATGTGCCGGCGACAAGCAATGGTGAATAAATTGAACTTGCCAATTGTGTAAAGCCGGGAAATTCGTAAAGTGGAGCGACTACACCCTTTGATACAAGCATTGCTGCCCAAGGCCCTTTGACCTGAGCCATTGTAGGCAAAGTGTTGGCAGCCAAAGCGGTCAAAAGTTTTGAATCAACTTCATTTCCACTTCCAAGATAAACGAGATTAACTTGAATATCTGGATTTTCCTTGTTGAAAAGGTTCGTTATTGTTTGAAGAGTTGTTCCGAGTTTTGCTCCCATCCCTTCCCAGAATGTCACAACCACAGGTTGGGCAAAAACTGGAATTGCAAATGCGAATATCAACGCAAAAGATACTAAAAATATTAACTTATTCCTCATCTTAATCGCCTTCTTCATTTACCAAGATATTTTTGTTGCACAATGATAGATTGTTGCTGGGCCCAATCGAGAGCCTGCTGGGGTGTCATAGTAAAGTGAACGGCATTTTCTACGGCCGTACGTATGTTGTCTATTACACTCGGCCACCAGGGAAGATTTTCAGAATAAGAGATGCCATTTGCAAGGCCATCAACTATCGCAGAAGGATTGTAGGATGTTCCCTGAGCAAACAAATTCCATTGATCGAGGCTGACCACCGTCTTGTTAAGAGGCGAGTAATTCGTATTCATAGCCCAGTAAATTTGTACTGCCGGGCTAAGGAGGAATTTGACATATTCCCATGCCGCATTCTGCTGATCCTTCGTTGCCGTGTTGAAGATCACAAGGGTTTGTCCCCTAAAGAGCGGTGATTTTTGATCGCTTATTCCAACCGGGAAGGAGGCCATCTCTATGCCGTCTTTTTGGCCTGCTATATCCGAAAGATCAAATGGCAGATCGGCCCCCTCTCCTATAAGCATGGCAACAGACGACGTCGTAAGTTCGTTATCGAAATAATCGAATTTCGCGTAAGCGTATCCTTCCTTGACAAGATTAACTAAGAAGGTAAGGGCGGCAACGTTTTGAGGCGAATTTATTATAAGGGATCCCTCTGGAGTTATGTATTTGCCTCCACCGAATTGTCTTGCAACGGCTGTCAAAACACCGTAAGTCGTTCTGAACCCGAGACCATATCTGACAGTTTTGCCGTTTTGAACTACAGTTAAAAGTTTTGCATCCTGAGCCAATTCATCCATGGTTTTCGGAGGCGTTAATCCTGCCTGCGCCAGCATCATAGGTCTGTAGTAGAGAACGTAAACGCTTTGGTTAAATGGAAGCGTGTAGACCCTACCGTTTATCTTACTCATATTTATGATAGACGGATAGAGTTGAGATGCAACGGTCGTAAAGTCGGGGAAGGAATCCATCGGCGTTACAACACCTTGTGCAACGAGAGCGGCTGCCCACGCGGGATATACCTGAGCAATTGTTGGAAGTGTATTTGCCTGAGCCGCAGCGAGAATCTTTGAATCGAGTTGATCTCCGTTACCAACAAAGACGAGTTTTACATCGATATTTGGATGTTCTTTGTTGAAGATATTTGTTATTGTTTGAAGAGTTGTACCGAGTTTTGCCTCCATTGCCTCCCAGAAAATGACTTCGGTCTTCTGGGCAAGAGAGATGGAAGCAAGTCCCAAAACTGCAATAATAAGGAATGCAATAACCCTTTTCATGTCCTACCTCCTCTATTTTAAAATAGAAAAAGGGCCTTTAAGCCCTTTTGTTTTCTAACATATTCATCGCATCGTCGACTGTCCATGCGCTTTTTAACTCAACGAGTTTTCTTTCGTCTAAATATTTTCCCTCTATCAAAACATTGCTTATTCTGTCTGTCCATCCTCCCGTTCCTCTCAATAGAATTATGGGAATTCTCATCAGATAAGCGGCAAAGATCTCAAGTCCTGTTCCAGCCTTTCCTCCAACGCTTATGACGGCATCGACGTTGTACATCATCAAAACCGATCTCATCGAAGAATCTATACCAGTTTTCAACTCATAAGAAAGATAAGAATTGCCATTTTCTTTTCCCGGAACGATGCCTATGACCGTTCCTCCATTTTCTTTAGCGCCTTTCGAAACAAGATCCATTATTCCGTCCGTTCCTCCGGTAATAAGCACATGATTCCTTAGGGCAATCTTTCTTCCAAGATCTTCGCATATCTCTCTGAGGTATTTGACAGGTGGTTCATTTATATCTCCAGAATAACCTATAACGCCTATTCTCATGATCATCTTATACCTCTATTTCTTTACTTTAGTTTTATCTAAACATTAATATTATACCAAATAAAATTGAAATTCTAAATATTCTTTTTGGCAAGATGACACGAGTGAAAAGTTAGTAATATGCACACACCTATGTATTGAAATAGGGCACATTATGATATAATTTAATTATCCAATTTGAAGGGAGGAAACTTCTGGTTTTTCAGAGGATTAGCATGAGTGTTAAGACCGGAGAGATTCTTGAAGGAACAGTTACAGCCATCAAAAATTTTGGCGTTTTCGTCAAAATTGAAGGCGAAGGAGAGGGGTTAGTTCACGTTTCCAAAATAGCAAACGGATACGTAAAGGACCCCGGAGAATACTTAAGTGTGGGTCAAAAGGTCAAAGTCAAGGTATTAAACGTTGGAGAAAATGGGAAGATGGATCTTTCGATCAAAGATGCGGGGGAGGTCATAAAAAAGAAAGATTCATCCCAGCCAAAAGAAAAAGAAGACAAGCAAAGTGATTTTGAACAAAAGATGTCAAAGTTCCTTAAAGAAAGCCAGCAAAAGTCAAGCGATTTGAAAAAAAGATCTGACAGGTATGGATAAAGGGTTATAAAATTAATCGAGGACGTGCCACAAGTTGGACGTCCCCTTTTGGTTTATTTTTTAGGTTAAACCCGAAAAAGGCAGAACCAGATCCAGACATCGAAACGTATTCCATATCCGCAAAGGCTTTCATTGCTTCTTCTACTATGTCTGGATACTTTTTTTGTGCCACTATTTTAAATGTGTTGTACAGATTTTCGCGGACATTTTTTTCATCTTTTCGCTTAATTCCATCGTAAAGCATGTAAGGATCGCAATTTTTGCCCGTCAAATTCATCTCATCAACGAGATCGTACATTTCCTTTGTTGAAAAGCCTATCTTTGGAAAATAAATCTCTAAATTCAAATCGAGTGGATCTAAATTATGAATTCTATCTCCTTTACCTTCAACAACTGCGCACCCGCCGTCGATAAAAAATGGAACGTCGCTTCCGATTTTCGCGGCAATTTCCTTCATTTCGGATATCCCTTCTCTCTGGCATAGATACCACAAAAGAGCCGCCGCATCAGCGCTTCCTCCGCCCAGACCGGAAGGTGAAGGAATATGTTTTTCAAGTCTTATTTTTAAATTATAACTTTTGCCGGTCAACTCTTCGAAAATTTTGAGAGTTTTGTAAAGTGTGTTGGATTCGTTCCATTTGAGATCGGAATTTGTCGAAAAAGACAGTTCATCGCTCTCTTCTATTTCTATTAAATCGTAAAGGGATATGTTATGCATCAAAGAACAGATGTCGTGGAGACCATCTGTTCTTTTGGAAAGTACTGAAAGGTTTAAATTTACCTTCGCGTAAGCCTTTATTATCATTTCCACCTTAAAACGAGTTGCTTTGCAGCCCTGACATCATCGAGACGCCTTACCGGTGTTACATGCGGCGCTTCGAGGAGTAGTTTTGGATTTTCTTTGGCCTCTTTTGTTATTTTATCTATCACTTCAACGAATTTGTCAAGTGTCTTCTTAGACTCGGTCTCTGTCGGCTCTATCATCAAATCCTCATGGACTATGAGCGGGAAATAGACCGTCGGTGGATGGACACCGTAATCTAACATTCTCTTGACAAAATCGAGGGCTTTTACTCCATGATCGAGTAAAGGCTCCGTTGTAGCAACGAACTCATGCATACATGGTTTCGTATCATATGGAACTTTTAATATCTTTGAAATCCTTGCCTTCAAATAATTTGCATTCAAAACGGCCATTTCACTTGCGCGTTTGAGACCATCCCCACCCATCGTCAAAATATAGGCGTAAGCCTTAACCAAGACCGAAAAGTTGCCGTAGAAACTTCTTACACGTCCTATTGAATGTTTGTGAGAATAATCGAAGAAATATTTTTCTCCCTTTTTCGAGACGGTCGGGACCGGCAAAAATGGTTCGAGGAATTTTTTGACACCTATGGGACCGGCACCGGGCCCACCCATTCCGTGAGGGGTTGAGAAGGTTTTGTGAAGGTTGAAATGAACCACGTCAAAGCCAAGATCTCCCGGTCTTACTTTACCCATTATGGCATTCAAGTTTGCACCGTCGTAGTAAAGCAAACCTCCCGCATTGTGAACTATCTCTGCAATTTCGAGTATACGCTCGTCAAAAAGCCCCAGCGTATTTGGATTTGTAAGCATTATGCCGGCAGTTCTGTCACTTACCATTTTTTTCAATTCGTCTATATCGACCATTCCATCTTTGTCAGATTTTATCTCGATGGCCTTGTATCCATTCATCGTTGCCGTCGCCGGATTCGTTCCGTGGGCCGAGTCGGGAATTATCATTTCGTCTCTTTTGAAATCCTTTCTGAACCTGTGATATGCCCTTATGATCGCTATACCGGCGAATTCTCCATGGGCACCGGCGGCAGGCTGAAGCGTCATCGCGTCCATTCCGCTTATGACCTTCAAATCTTCCTGAAGGTTGTACATGAGTTCAAGGGCACCCTGTATAGAACTCTCATCCTGATACGGATGGATCTTTGAAAATCCATCGAAAGAGGCCGCATATTCGTTCAATTTTGGATTGTACTTCATAGTACAAGATCCGAGTGGATAAAATCCGACATCAACTGCGTAATTGAGCCTTGAAAGATTTGTGTAATGTCGTACAACGTCTCCTTCTGTTACTTCTGGCAACCGCGGAGGATTTGATCTTTTGAATTTATCCGAAAGTTCATAACCTTTAACGTCTGATTTGGGAGGAATGAATCCTCTTCTTCCGGCAGTCGAGATTTCGAATATCAATTCCATCTCATATCGCCTCCACAACAGAAATGAGTTTATCGATTTCTTCTTTTGTATTCGCTTCGGTTGCACAGAAGAGTAAATGTTTTTGCATGCCTTTATCTAATTTCGACAGATCGAGAGGACCTATGATTTTGTTTTTGAAAAGTGTTTTGTAAAACTTTCTTACATCCAAATCTGTCCTCACGACGAATTCGTTGAAGAATTCTCCGTAAAATACCCTTTCAAAATGTCCTGTTTCTTCAAGTCTATCGAGCAGATAATGGGACTTTGAAAGATTCAACTCGCCTATTTCTTTAAGGCCTGCAGGGCCTAAAAGTGAGAGGTAAACAGATGCGTAAAGCGTACCGAGAGCATGGTTTGAGCAAATGTTGGACGTTGCCTTTTCGCGCCTTATATGTTGTTCTCTTGCCTGAAGCGTCATTACGAAGCCCCTTTTTCCCTCGACGTCTACAGTCTCGCCTATTATTCTGCCCGGCATGGTTCTAACGAGTTTTTGATCTTCTCTTATGGCGAAAAAGCCAAAAGCGGGGCCGCCAAGATTCATAGGTATTCCGAGACTCTGACCATCGCCAACGACGATGTCCGATCCCAACTTTCCCGGCGCCTCAAGAATTCCAAGGCTTATAGGATTTGCAACGACTATGAATAAAATATCACCGATACTTTCCTTGATGCTCTTTAGATCTTCTATGATCCCGTAAAAATTCGGATATTGAACAACGACGCACGCGGTCTCATCGTCTATCTTAGACTTTAAATCCTTAACAGAAACCATACCCGTCTCATCGTGAGAAAAGTTCTCGATCTTTATTCCGGGTCCGGCAACGTATGTTTTGACGGTCTCGAGATATTCCGGATGAACCGTGTCGGCGATTAAGGCTTTGTATTTTTGAGTGTATCGAGAAGCCATCAAAACGGCCTCAGCAAGGGCAGATGCCCCATCGTACATTGAGGCATTTGCTATTCCCATACCTGTTATCTCACATATCATCGTTTGAAATTCGAATAAAGATTGCAATGTTCCCTGTGAGACCTCTGCCTGATAAGGCGTGTAAGCCGTGTAAAAATCACCACGAGAAACGATCTGGGAAACGGCCGAAGGTATTACATGGTTGTAAATTCCAGCCCCAAGAAAGTAAGAATATCTGTCAGCGCTCGCGTTCGAATAGGCCATCTTTCTCAATTTAGAGAGAACGTTAAACTCGTCCATTCCATCTGGCAAATCGAGTGAATCTATCCTTTTTTCGGCCGGAATGGTTGAAAAGAGCGAATCTACATCTTTAACTCCTATTGCCTCAAGCATTTCCTTTACATCTTGATTGGTATGGGGAATATAAGAGTCCATCTGAGTCCCCTCCTTAGGATTTTTCATTCTGACTCTTTCACAAACTTATCGTAAGCAGCCTTATCAAGCAAATTGTCGAATTCTTTCGGATTCGATACCTCTATCTTTGCAATCCATCCATCGCCTTCGGCAGATTTGTTTATCAATTCGGGAGTTGATTCAAGCGCTTTGTTAACTTCTTTTATTTTTCCGCTGACAGGCGCATAAACATCGCTTGCGGATTTAACTGATTCAACTGAGCAAAAGACCTCTCCCGCTTTGACGGTTTTTCCGACTTCGGGCAGATTTACGTAAACAACATCTCCAAGTTGTTCTTGAGCGTGGTTTGATATTCCAACCGTCGCGATCTTTCCATCTAATTCTGCCCATTCATGTGTTTTCAAATATTTTTTCATTCCAACTACCTCCTGATCATTTTGATTTAACGCTTCCTCTATAGAAAGGTGTCTTGACAACAGTTGCCTTCACCTTTTTACCGTGTACATCAACAAGGACTTCCGTACCTATTTTGGAATATTCATTTTCAACGTATCCCAAAGCGAGAGATCTGTTCAAGGTTGGAGATTTGGTTCCGCTCGTTATATGACCTATCTTTTTTTCTCCATCGAAGATTTCGTAGCCATGACGCGCTATTCCCCCGTCTATCTCAAATCCTCTCAACCTTTTTGAGACCCCATTTTCTTTTTGTTTTAAAAGTACCTCTTTGCCATTGAAGACGGGTTTTGTAAAATCAACGGTCCATCCAAGACCGGCTTCGAGAGGCGTTGTAGTATCGTCTATATCATTGCCATAAAGCATGTATGTTGCCTCAAATCTAAGTGTGTCTCTTGATCCGAGACCGCAGGGCTTTACCTCTTTTCCGCCTATCTCGATCAATTTTCTCCACAAGGCCACCGCGGCGTCAGGTTGAAAATACATCTCAAACCCATCTTCGCCGGTATAACCCGTTCTTGAAACTATGCAGTTTATCCCATTTATCTGTCCAAGAGTGAAGGTGTAAAATGAAATTTTAGAAAGGTCTACCCCGGAAATCTTTTTTAGAATCTGCTCGGCCTTTGGCCCCTGAAACGCTATCTGGGCATAATCACTTGAGAGATTTTTTACATTGACATTGTAGTTATCTTTTTGGGAAAGAATCCACTCGTAATCTTTGTCTGTATTTGACGCATTAACCACAAGAAGTATTTTGCTTTCTGAAAATCTATAAGCGAGCAGATCATCGACTATTGTGGCATTCTCGTAGCACATCGGACTATAACATATCTCTCCATTTTTGAGTTTTGAGACGGAATTCGTTATTATCTTATCGACAAAGCGCAGTGCATCGTGTCCTTCGACAAGGATCTCGCCCATGTGGGAGACATCGAAAATTCCGGCCGATTCCCTGACAGTCTTGTGCTCTTCGATTATGGAAGTGTACTGAAGAGGCATCTCCCAGCCTCCGAATTCGACCATCTTTGCCCCTAACCTTTTATGTTCGGCCCATAAAGGCGTTTTTTTCAATTCCATGATCTTTTCCTCCCCTTTTTATTTTATGACTCCGAGTTTTTTACCTATCTTTGCGAATTTTTCAAGGGCAAAGTCGAGAGAGTTACGCGTGTGAACTGCGCTTATCATTACACGTATCCTCGCCTTGCCTTTTGGCACCGTCGGATATCCTATAGACTGGGCAAAGACGCCTTCTTCGAATAACATCTTGCTAAAATTGGAAGATACCTGAGCATCGTAAAGCATAACTGGCGTTATAGGCGTCTGACTGTGGCCTATGTCAAATCCCATAGATTTCATCTGATCTTTGAAGTAATTGGCATTATCCCATAATCTTTTCACAAGTTCATCACTTTGATCGAGTATCTTTACGGCCGCAAGAATTGCCCCAACATCTGGCGGAGTGGGAGCGCTCGAGAATAAAAATGGCCTCGCCTTTTGCTTGAGATAATCGATGAGTACTTTGTTCCCCGCGACGTATCCACCTATAACTCCGAAGGCCTTTGACATCGTCCCTATGTCTATATCAACCTGTCCTTCAAGTTTAAAGTGGGCCACTATACCTTTTCCAGAAGGGCCGAGAACTCCTTCACCGTGCGCGTCGTCGACCATCACGAGGGCATTGTACTTCTTCCCAAGTTCGACGATTCCTTTAAGTGGCGCAATGTCTCCATCCATACTGAAGACTCCATCGGTAACTATTAATTTTCTGCGCGCATCGTTGGACTTTAACTTATCTTCCAGATCGTTTAGATCAAGGTGATTCCATCTTATTATCTTGGCCCCGGAAAGTCTGCACCCGTCTATTATAGAGGCATGGTTCAACTCATCGCTGAAGATTAGATCTTCTTTGGAGACCAGTGGAGGAATTACTGCCTGATTGGCGTTAAAGCCAGATTGCACTAACATTGCGGCCTCGGCACCTTTAAATTTTGCGAGGGCTTTCTCGGCTTCTTCATGAATCGAGAGCGTCCCTGCGATCGTTCTCACAGCGCCCGGGCCTACCCCCCATTTTTCTATTGCCTCTATCGCGGCCTTTTTTAGTCTTTCATCGTTGGCAAATCCGAGATAATTGTTGGAGCAAAGATTCAAAACCTTTTTACCGGATATATTTAGCCATTCGCCTTGAGGAGTCTCTATGGTCTTTATGTTGTTGTAAAGGCCTGACTTTTTAAGTTCTTCAAGTTCGTCTGAAAGTTCCTTCCAGTTAAACATAAATCCACCTCCTCACAGTTTCAAAACGACCTTACCACATTTGCCCTCTTCCATCAACTTAAAGCCTTTTTCGTAATCATCGAAGTCAAGGACATGCGTAATTATCTTTGAAAGATCTAACTTTTTATTTTTAAGAAGTTCCGCTCCCTTGTACCACGTTTCAAACATCTTTCTTCCCGTTATTCCGTAAACTCTTATGGCTTTGAAGATCACGAGATCGTTTAAATTTATCTGAACATCTTTATCGTAAACGCCCAGCAATGAGGCTCTTCCCGCATTCGTCAAAGAGGCTAAACCATCATGAAGCGCCTGCGGATTGCCACTCATTTCTATAAGCACATCCGCGCCATCTCCGTCTGTCTCTTTTTTCACGATATCCACCAAAGATTGATTCTTAGGATTCACAACTACATCTGCACCTATTTCTTTTGCAAGATTCCTTCTGTATTCGTTAACCTCGCTTACGATTATCTTGGCCGCTCCGGCCGTCTTTAAAACGCCTATCGCAAGCAAACCTATGGGACCCGCTCCCGTAACGAGTACATTCTTTCCCGTAACGTCCTCTGTGAAGATCGTGTGGATCGCGTTGCCCAGCGGCTCCTGAACAGAGGCCCATATCGAGGGAATAGATGGATCGTTTTTCCAGAGCACGATCTCGGGTACCTTGACATATTCGGCAAAAGCGCCATTCATATCAACACCGAGAATTTTAAGGTTCTGGCATACATGCATATTTCCAGTCCTGCATTGTTTGCAATGACCGCAGGGAATGTGCGTCTCGGAAGAGACGAAATCTCCGATTTTCACAAGAGAAACTTCAGATCCTACCGCAACAACCTCACCGGCGAATTCATGTCCGAGAACCTGTGGCACATTTATGTGTTCCTTCGCCCATTCATTCCACAGCCAGATGTGCAAATCAGTTCCGCATATCGACACAGCCTTTACTTTAACTAAAACCTCGTGCGCTTCGAGATCTTTGGGCACATCAACGGTCATCATCTTTGCGCCGTAATGAGGCCCATCTTTAACTATTGCCTTCATTTTTGCAGGCAATTTTTCCATCACCGTCTGTCATCTCCTCCAAATCACTTTCTAATTCAGTGTACAAAGAAATTTTACCACTAAAGTTGAATTAAAATTAGTGATCAAAAATATACTATTTTTTTGTACAATAAAATTGAAGCGCGCTTCAAAAACAAAATGGGGGTGGTAAAGTGGCGGCAGGAACAAGACCTGTAAGTACGGTTTCAAAGGCACTTTCTTTGACGATTTCTCTCGACACAGGCAATTTAAGACCAAATGGAAATCCCATCGTAAGCCGTGTAAGAATTAACGGCGTAAGGGAAGACGCAACATTTGAAGATCTTTACGATCTTGCGTACCTTTATTCCAGCCTCGTCTCAAAACAAATAGCGGACATAACGGTAAATGAGAACTCGGCTTTAGGGCCGATAGACTGAGGTGAAAGAAAATGAGATATCTGAATATGAGATGGATAAGTTCGTCAGATGGATCGACAAAAGCACTTAGAATAAACAACGTAAAAGAGAACATTACCCAAGATGAGATAATGGCCTTCATGGAAAAGGTGGCGACACTTCAACTTTTGAAGACTTCCAAAGGTTCTCCGGTCGATACGATCGATTCCGCAACGGTTGTGAATACCGATTCTACCCAGATATTCAACTTTGTCCAATGAATTAAGGGGGCACATGCCCCCTTTCTGAGAAGGTGATTCTGTGGAACTTCTAAAGATACTTTTGAATATAAAGAATTTCATAGAAATTGCAGTCATAATCGTGGAACATCCCGGAGATGGACCTGCAAAAAAGGAAAGGGCAATAAAGATCGTAAAAGAACTAATGAAGATAAATGACATACACCTGCCGGTACCGGACCAGATACTGGAGATGATTTTGGGATTTGCAATTGACGATTTTGTCGGATGGGCAAATGAGAAACTATGGGGAAATCAAAATGGTTGAGATGGAAAAAACGGTTAGAGCGATCGTCAAAAAATACGCACATTCGGTAAAGAGAGACGAATTTGAAGATCTGTGTCAGACCGTATGGTATCTTGTACTTCTTTCGGAAAAAACTTACGATAAACAAAAAGGAATGTCGCCACAATCTTACGCTTATTACTTTGCGGATATGAAATTGAGAGATCACTTCGACAGACAGATAAAGTTGCCCGGCACAGATGGAGAATTCTCGCTTTTAAGAATGAAAGCGATAAGTTTCGAAGACACAGACCAACTTCCAGACACAATTGAATTCACAATCGAAGATGAGATACCTTCGGCAATAAAGTTAAAATCAGAAGGATACACTCTCGAAGAAATATCTAAAATCCTTAAAGCATCTATGAGAAAAATAAGAAGAACGATAAAAGAATACCAAAGATCAATCTAAAAGGCAGGCTCTCGCCTGCCTTTTTTATTTTACTTAAGAGAAATGGCTCCCGTTGGACAGGAATCCTTTGCATCCTCGCAGCATCCTGCGCTGCAATCGTTTGCTATAACGTGGGCCTTACCATCTTCTCCCAATTTAAAAACATCGGGACACAAACTTTCACAAACGCCACAACCTATGCAAGTATCTTCATCAACAAATGCTTTCATAAGACACACCTCCAAAAAATTGTCGGCTCAATTATAGCATTTTTTTATTCTTGAGCCAAATGGGCACTTGGCGCGCTTTCTGCCGCTACTTCATCCAAGAAGATGGCATAAGGCCCTTCTATTCCATTGAAGTGCGTCTTGTAATCGAGAGTATATGCTCCGGCGTTCAGGAAATAGACGATATCTCCCATCGTTATATCTTCCGGCAGTTCAACCTCATCGTAGACGACGTCTATGCTATCACACGTAGGACCCGCAAGTGTGAAGGTCTTTTTCGGATGATCATCCTTTCCATCTACGACTATTCTGTATCTAAGGTTTTCTATAGTTTCCATTAAACCATGGTAAACGCCAGCATCGATGTAGACCCATTCTTTCTTTTCCTTCGATGATCTCAAAAGGACTCTCGATACGAGTATTCCGGCATTTCCAACCATCGAACGGCCCGGCTCTATGAATAGTACTGGCCTTTCCATGAAGTTGAAGTATTCATCAACGCTTTCATTTATTACATCGGCAATCTCTGAGACAGTCGGGATATCCCTTACGTACTTGACTGGAATTCCTCCTCCGAGATTTATCGTCGTCATCTTTATGCCCTCGAGTTTTGCAAACCAGAAAATGTCCGCAACCTGCATTAAGGCATCTTTCCAACTGTACTTATCGTAACACTGAGATCCAACGTGGAAAGAAACGCCTATCGGGGCAAGGCCGAGGTCTCTTGCGTAAATGACGAGTTTCTTGACATGATCTATGTTTGTTCCGAATTTCCTCGACAAAGGCCAGTCGCTATCAGATCCGTTCATCGCGAGTCTCAAATACACTTGAGCACCGGGAGCATTTCTTGCTATCTTCTCGAGTTCCATCTCGGCATCTGCCGCAAAGTAATTTATGCCTTTGTTGTAAGCAAAACGGATATCTGCTTCTTTCTTTATCGTATTCCCAAAACTTAGCCTCGATCCGGGAATTCCCATGCTAAGAAGCAACTCTATCTCTCCACGGGATGCAACATCAAAAGAAGATCCCAGATCGTAGAGTCTTTTTATTATCTTTGGATGAGAATTCGCCTTCACAGCGTAAAAGACTCTTACACCGTTTATGTTGTTTATAAGTTGGTTGTAATTGTCCTCGATTATATCGAGGTCCATCACCACAAAAGGACTTTCATTTGAACGTGCTATTTCTCGCACACGCTCCGAAATGTCCATATCACCCCACCTCTTTCATACAAGATTTCGAATAATGATAGAACCAAATATGTTATGAATATAAGTACTTGAAGGTTAAGATTTTCTTTTATACGAAGGATTGAATTTCATCTTTTGAACTAAGTTTGATATACTTAGACAAAAGGCGTATGGCAAATGGCATGTGGCAGATAGAAAATTGAGAATTAAAAATTGATAATCGAAAATTTGCAATTCTCAATTTAGATCTATTTACCCTTCACCTGTCACCAATTGTGCCATCTTGCCGAAGCGAGGAGTGATAAAATGCCGAAACTCAGGGTTGCCCTTGTTGCACACGACAAAAAGAAGATAGACATGGTGATGTTTGTAAGAGAACATTTAGACGTGCTTTCAAGGTGTGAATTGTACGCGACAAACACAACCGGAACGGTTTTAGAAGATAAATTGAAAATAAAAATAAATAAACTTCTCTCTGGTCCTCTCGGAGGGGATCTTCAAATAGGCTCAATGATAGCATCGGGAAAGATAGATTACGTGATCTTTCTAAGAGACCCTCTAACGGCCCAGCCTCATGAGCCAGACGTCTCTGCACTTTTGAGAGTTTGCGACGTTCACAACATTCCTCTGGCCACAAATTTGGCAAGCGCGACTGCGATAATAGAAAAGATAATAGCAGATCTTAACGATGAGAATTCCAAGAATAATAGCCCAAAATCTTGATGACCTTTTCGTCGTTGGAGGAGCCGTCAGAGACTTCCTTTTAGGGATAAATCCAAAAGAGTACGATCTTATAACGACCACTCCCCTTGACGAGATAAAATTCAGAACCTTTAAGGAATCAAAGACCGGCGAGACCGTCGGAGCCTTTATGAATGGTGTCAAATACGATATCTCACATTATAAGTCCCTCGATCTCGACTTAAAAAGAAGGGATTTCACGATAAATTCGATGGCCTTCCCGGTCTCAAAGGATGGCAAGGTAATCGAAGAAATCGTAGATCTCTGCAACGGATTAAAAGACCTCAAAGATCGTATCCTTAGATCCTTCGATCCCGACACCAACATGAGATCGGATCCGGTCAGAATTCTACGCGGATTAAGACTTATTGCGAATTATAATCTTGATGTTGAAAAAAATACATTGATCTCGATGAAGAAATACATGCCGCTTGTGGAAAATGTTTCGAAAGAGAGGTTATTTCAACCTCTGGATGGCTTTGTCAGGGGAAAGTACTTCGAAAAGTCTATTCCTGTGGCAAAAGATCTAAAAATAGAGATTCTTGGCATACCGTCTCAAAATTTGGAGATGGCATCAAAGGTCGATCCAAACTGCAGATGGCAGGCAATCTTTGCGGAATCAAATTCTGATGAATTCGCCATTAAGGTCTTTCCTCCAAAAGAAATTTTAAGATCGATCTTGAGAATGAATGAATTCGTGGATCAAATAAAAAACAAAAGATACGAATGGGCGGTAAAGATAAAACCTCACGAGGCCGGGTGCCTGTCCCAAATTTTAAATGCGCTTGGAATGGATGATGAAATCGTGCGAAAAAGAATGAGATCAAAATTGGGAATATCGGCCGAGGCTCTAAAGTCTCAGGGCATCTCAGGAAGGGAGATAGGAAAAAGACTTGCCGAAGAATGGAAGAAGGTTTTAGAGGCACAACGTAATATATTGTAAAACATGATTAACAATTCAATATGCATTTGTTTTTCAATAATTTACAAATTGTGTGATAAAATCTTTTCAAAGTGGTTTCAAATTTTGAAAGAACAGGAGGGATAACATATGTTTAAAAAGAGAAGAGAAGGTTTTACGCTTGTAGAACTTTTGATAGTTATGGCCGTTATAGCCGCTTTGATGGGCGCGCTTGTACCGGTGGCTTTGAGTGCAATAAGACATGCAAATGCAACGAGGGTGGCGGAGAATTTGCAATCACTTGTGACTCAGGTACAACAGTACGCGTATTCTGAGCATACTCTTCCAAGTATGAGCGCTTTGGCTACAAGTGTATCGGGCGGAAATACAACTGACTATGTAATTTATGGGGGGACATCTCCAAGCGCGATAACCCATGCAATTACTTCCGGAAGTAGTTCAATAACAGCACCTTTGACATATTTCGCTGTGGTTTATACTGGTGGATCAGTGAGTGCGGCGGATGTTTATAATGTCTGGAAAGGTGCTACAAGTACAATTAGTGGTATTACTGGCACAGTAATGGCAACTGGAGTTATAAATAAGTACTGGTAATCAATCGACCCGTGGCAAATGGCACGTAGCGGGTGGCGTGTAGCACGTAGAAAATAGAGATTAGAGAAATTTGTGATTCGTAATCCAGCAAAAGCAGTCATTAGTGATTAGACATTAGAGAGAAAAGAGAAGATATTTAAAGTAATTTGAAGATAATCGAAGATAAAATTAGGAGATCGTCAAAGATCTCCTATTTCTGTTCGTAATCGTTCAAAATCGCCTTTTATGCCCTTTCGATTGATTTTTTCAAAAGCGCGAATGTCATCGATACTCCAAACCATATCGCAGGGACAAAGAAGTTCATCCACATTGGAGTTGGAGATTGGGAGACTCTTAAAAACTCTCTCATGGCATTTGTCGCGTACCACAAAGGATTCGCGTACACGAATATTTTTATGTACCACGGAAGGTTGAAAAGTGGAAAGTATATTCCGGCAAGGAATTCGAGAGGAAGGTTTACAACGCTCGAAAGTGCGCTCACGGCCACGGCGCTCGAGACTGCCATTCCTATTGCAAACCCCATCGCCGTGTAGACTGCGCAGGAGAAAAGATAATACAAAAATGCCTGAATCGAAAAGATATCAACACGTGCCTCCATTACAAAAACCGCAAAGATCGCAAGGCCTAAGTATTGAATTATCATGATGATTATTCTCGAGAAGGTGAATCCGAAAAAGAAACTCGGAGGGCTCATCGGCGTTGTCGAATATTTTTTTAAAACCTTTCCGTATCTCAAAAAAGAAAGTTTGGGAGCGACCAAAATTAGGCCCGTTGTGAAAGAGGCTATAACGAGAATTCCCGGAGTTACAAAATCGGTGTAGGATGGTGAGCCCATTATCTCACCGAGTATTTTTGAGTTAACCGTTATGTTTTTTATACTTTGCCCAAGCGTTTTTGAAAAGAAGGTATTTATTTGCGATGTAAGGCCCGATATCATGCCCTGCGCCAAAGCAGACGAGGCCCTGTTTGGTACATAATACGTCTCAAGGCTGACGGGAAAAAATTTAAGTCCCATTTTAGAAAGCAAAATCATCCTCGCTATGGACTGATCAAAATCTTGAGGGATGACAACTAAGATGTCATCTTGACCGTAGAGAATCTTCTCTATCGCTTGAGATTTTTGGGATGGATCCATAACCGTCAAGGTAAAGACGGCGCCCTTGTTTGGAAAGGACATCGATTTGAGTACCTGAACAACTTTATTTGAAAAGTCGAAATTCGACCCGGATTCGTTTATGAGAATCACGTTGAAATTCATTGATCCCTGCATTCCAAGATTTGAAAATGCCAAAACGAGAAGAACAAGCAAAAGAATTGGAAAGATGATAACCCAGAATATAGATCTCCTGTTTCTCAAATCTGAAAGCAAGTGAAATTTAAAGAACTTCCAGAATGCCTTCAATCTCTTAATCCCCTTCCGGTAAGAGTTAAAAATACATCCTCCAACGTTGGTTCAACAAGAGATATATCTGTTATCTTTACCGAATTTCTCTTTGACCATTCGACAAGTCCTTCGAGGGTTGTTGTGATATCATCCGTCTCTATTCTGAAATGATCGTCTACAACGTCAACAGATCTCAATTCTTCGATGATAGATTTTGAAGGCAATTCAGCGCACATAAAATCTATCTCGCTCTTTCCTCCGTATTTTCTTATAAGGTTTTTCGGGGTGTCGCTTGCGACGATCCTTCCTCTGTCTATTATCGATATTCTATCGCAAAGGGTTTGAGCCTCTTCCATGTAATGAGTTGTCAAAAAGACAGTTTTGCCACTTTTTTTGAGATCTCTTACGAGTTGCCAGACTGATTCCCTCGATTGCGGATCGAGTCCAACTGTGGGCTCGTCTAAAAAGATAATGTCTGGATCGTTGACAAGAGCCGTTGCTATGGCAAGTCTCTGGCGTTGTCCGCCAGAAAGATTGTCTGTAAAATCCTCTGCCTTTTCTTCTATCTGAACCATCTTTATTATCTCTTCGGGAGATTTTGCATTTTTGAAAAAGGAGGCAAATAGTTCGATGACTTCTTTCACTTTTAGATGATCGAGAAACCTTGTCTCCTGAAGGACAACGCCTATTCTCTCCTTTACAAAAGATGGAGTTTGACCATGTATCTTATGACCAAAGAAGGTTATTTCGCCCTCGCCGGCCTTTCTGAGTCCTTCGAGTATCTCGACCGTCGTCGTTTTGCCGGCTCCATTTGGGCCGAGAAATCCAAAGATTTCCCCCTTGTAAAGATCTATATCTATCCCCTTCAAAGCCTCAAAACGTCCATATCTCTTCTTCAAATTTCTCACTTCTAAAACCTTCTCCATTTTATCACCTTGATAATTATACTATAATTTCTGCTTTTTCTACGTGTCATAAGCCACAGGTTCACTTCACGTATTTCGAGAGATTTCACAAAAATGGTATAATTAGTCTGTTCTTACGAAAGGAGCATTTCGATGGAACTTCCGGATGTACAAAGTGAGAGGGACGTAAGAAATGTTTACATAGATAAAGTTGGCGTGAGTGATATAATCTATCCAATTGTCGTTTTGGATAAGACAAATGATTATCAGAATACCGTTGGAAAGATAAACATGTACGTCGATCTGCCCAAGGACTTCAGGGGTACCCACATGAGTAGATTTGTAGAGGTCTTAAACGCTCACATGGGAAAGATGACGATTCAAAATATGGAAAGAATCCTCGATGATATGAAATCAAAACTCAACGCCGAAGTTTCCCACCTTGAGGTTGAATTCGATTATTTCGTGATGCGTCAGGCACCAATTTCAAAGATATCGAGTTACACGCCTTACAAGGCAAAGTTCATCTCAAAAAAGGACAAAAATTTCGATTTCATCCTCGAGGTCATCGTACCGGTTCACACTTTGTGTCCATGCTCGAAAGAGATAAGCGAGAGAGGGGCACACAATCAAAGGGCGAAGGCAGATATATCTGTAAGGATGAACAAAATAGTGTGGATAGAAGATCTCATAGATGTGGCCGAAAGTTCGGCCTCGGCCCCGCTCTTTACACTCTTAAAGCGAGAAGACGAAAAATACGTAACTGAAAGTGCATACGATAATCCCAAATTCGTCGAAGATATAGTGAGAGACATCTCTTTAAAACTCGAAAGGGATGAAAGAATAACATGGTACAACATAAGAGTTACAAGTTATGAATCAATTCATCCTCACAATGCTTACGCGTGCCACGATCAATGGAAGGAGCTTGCAAAATGAGAGAGGCTCTTTTTTTTGAGGTTTTAAAGGATGATAGGGTAAGATGCGATCTTTGTCCGCACCATTGCGTGTTAAAGGTTGGACAAAGCGGGATATGCAACGCGCGCAAAAACATAGACGGGATATTGTACTCTCTCAACTATGGTCAGGTATCCGGTATCTCCATGGATCCGGTCGAAAAAAAGCCTCTTTTTCATTTCTTTCCGGGCGAAGGAATCCTATCCGTCGGAAGTTGGGGATGCAATATGTCATGCCCTTATTGCCAGAACTGGGAGATATCCCATGCCATTCCGCGGGTGAGAGAATTTCCTCCGGATCAAATAGCAACGCTTGCAAAGGATCATAAATCTTTTGGAATAGCCTACACATATTCCGAGCCGGTAGTCTGGTTTGAGTATGTCTTAGATTGTGCCCGCGTTGCGATGAAAGAAGGCCTTCACAACGTGCTTGTAACTAACGGTTTTATAGAGGAAAAACCCTTTAAACTTTTGATCCAGTACTTTTCTGCCATGAACATAGACGTTAAATCCTTCAAAGAAGATTATTACAAAAAGGTCCTCGGTGGAAATAGAGACATCGTGATGAAAAATGTTGAGATGGCTTACAAGGCCGGCATTCATATAGAACTGACAACGCTTGTCGTTCCCGAAGACAACGATTCTGAAGAAGAGATAGAGGGCATAGCGAAATGGATAAGCACGATAGACAAATCTATCCCTCTTCATCTTTCAAGATACTTTCCGAATTACAAGTACGATAGACCTCCCACAGATCCCGATAAACTCGAAAATCTTTGGCATGTTGCCAAAGAGTATCTCGATTACGTCTACATTGGAAATATTCCCGGAATGCATGAAGACACCGTGTGCCCGAAATGCGGTAATCTTGTGATAAAACGCAATGGATACAATGTCGAAATAGTAGGTCTTGACAAGGAGGGGAACTGCACAAATTGTGGCCATCACATAGCGATAAGAAAGTGAATTTTTTATCGGTCCGTAGCATTTTAATATCTGTTACTCTCATCTTGATCGTTTTGGTCGTGATCTTTGTCGCACTGACAAGAAAGCCTCCTCAGTATTACGTCCAATATGGAACGGCGCTTGGAACCAATGTGAAGATCTCTTATGCGACTTCGAAGGGAAATGCAAAAGAGGTAGTCGATCAAATGTTTGCAATCCTCGATAAAGTCAACGACACTTTCAATCCATGGCTCGTTGGATCCGAACTTTACAATCTCAACCATTCGGACGGGAAGTGGGTCAAGGTAAGTCCACAGTTAATGGATGTTCTAAAATACTCAATCGCGATTGCCCAAGAAACGAATGGAAGTTTTGATCCAACAATAGGGAGACTTACAGATTTGTGGGGATTTAATTCGACTGATTCGAAAAAGTGGCATCTGCCATCTGCTTCCGAGATAGCGAATGCATTATCGCATGTGGGGTATCAAAATGTGCAGTTCGACGGAGACAAAGTAAGAATTTTAAATGGCGCGTGGATAGATCTTGGTGGAATCGCTAAAGGATATGCAGTTGAACTTTTGGTCAAATTTGCAAAGGAAAATGATCCTTCATCTACAGGCTACGTTGACATAGGAGGGGACATAGGAATAATAGGTCCAAAGTATGGGAACCAGCCGTGGAAGATAGGAGTAAGGAATCCCGACGGAGGTCCAAACGATGCTATAACCTATGTTGATCTTTACAGTGGTTACATAGCGACTTCTGGTGATTATGAAAGATACATAACCGTGGGAGGAAGGAGATATTACCACATCCTAAATCCAAAGACTGGATACTCTCAAAATTATTTCCAGTCAGTCACGTCAATTTCTGACAGCGGGATGCTTTCAGATGCTTTTGGTACGGCCGCCATGGTTTCTGGTCCGAATTATTTGAATCAATGGGCAGCCGAAATGGGAGTGGCGTATCTTGCGATAAATAACGGTCAAATGCAATCGAATGAATTGTGGAACGAATATGCCCAGTGAATTAAGCGCAAAAAAGATAACAACTTACGGAATGCTCATAGCCGTTGGCTCGGCCATATACGTTCTCGAAAATTACGCGCCATTTCCAGTGCCGATTCCGGGCGCGAGATGGGGCTTTTCGAATATGGTCATAGTTTATGCTCTCTCTGATACTCCAATTTCTTGGCTTGTGGTTTTAACCATAGGTAAATCGCTCATAGGAAGTTTGCTCGGAGGAACCTTCCTTGCGCCAACATTTTTGATGGGATTTTTGGGATCGATTGGCTCAACCTTTGTAATGTATCTTTCATTTTTTGCCATGAAAAATCGCACAGGTTTAGTTTTTCATAGCGTTCTTGGCGCTCTAACGAACAATTTTGTTCAGGTTTTGATAGGAGTTCAAATAGTCAACAGTTGGGCAATAATGTCTTATTTGCCTTACATGGAAATAATAGGTATTCTTTCCGGCATAGCCAATGCGGTGATAGCGGGTGTCCTTGTCAAAAGAGTGAAAAACGAAAGGAAGATATAGGTGAAAAGAGGAGTCATAATAACGATCTTCACGATTGTCGTGGTTGGAGGGGTTATAAGTGCCATCCTTTTCATAAAACCCGCCCCCAAATATTACACCCGCTACGGGATCGAACTGGGCACGAATGTTGAAATAACATATGCAACATCTAAGGGTAATGCAAAACAGGTAGTTGACGAAATGTTCAAAAAATTCAATGATTACGAGGAGATCTTCGATCCATGGCTTGCGGGATCCGAACTTTACAATCTAAATCATTCAGATGGAAAATGGACAAAGGTATCTCCGGCACTTTTGACGGTCATAAGGGATTCGATTGACTTTGCAAAACTCACGAATGGGAGGTTCGATCCGACAATCGGCAGACTTGTGCCGCTTTGGGGATTCAACACTGACAACACAAAGAACTGGCATTTACCCTCTTCTCAGGAGATAAAAGATGCTCTAAAGCACGTGGGTTATCAAAATGTCGAGATAAAAGGAGATGAGGTAAGGCTTTTGAACGGAGTCTGGCTCGATCTCAATGGCATGATGGAAGGGTACATCGCTCAATTGTTCGTTGAAATGGCAAAGCAAAATGATCCGAATTCCACGGGATTTGTTGATATAGGTGGAACGATAGGCATAATTGGCCCAAAGAACGGAAATGAACCTTGGATAGTTGGAATTCAAGATCCGAGAGGCAATCCCAATCAAGCCATATCGTACGTTAAACTTTACAGCGGATACGTTGGCACCTCTGGAGATTACGAAAGGTACATAATAGTGAATGGTAAGAGATATTACCACATATTCGATCCCAAAACCGGATATTCCAACGATTATCTTGAATCTGTCACAACGGTATCGACAAGATCGATATATTCAGATGGCTTTGGCGTTTTCTCAATGGTGGCAGGCCAAGAGGCGATGAAAGAAATGGCACAAAAGATAGGCGTTGCGTATTATGCGATAGATGAAAATGGGCAGGTTATAAAGAGTGCAAACTGGGACGAATATGAATACAAAAAATAAATTCTTCTCAAAATGGGATCTTCTTTTGATAACACTTTTAGTCGTCGGTCTGGGAATATGGATAGGAGTTAAACAATTCTCTCCGCCGGCGGCAAAGGCGGTTATCCTGCTCGATGGGAAGGTATACAAAGTTATCCCGCTTGACAAGAATGCTTATTACAAAATTTATCGCGGGGATACTTATCTTATGACCGTTGAAACTAAACCCGGCGCAATAAGGGCGACTTATTCGACGAACTGGATCTTTCCACAAACTGAGACAACTCAAGTTAGCGTCGCGACGGGATGGATTTCGAAGGAAGGTGAGACCATAATAAGCGTCCCAAATAAGATAGTCATATACACCGAAGGTTCAAAGGAAAAAACTTTGTACGATGCGATGACATATCAAAATTAGGTGATAAGATGATAACACTTGCCTCCTCTTCTCCAAGAAGAAAAGAACTCATAAAGAAGATCTTCAAAGAAGTCGAGATAGTCAAGCCCGATGTTGATGAACAGGTAATAGAGGGCGAGAGTGCGATCGAGATGGTCAAAAGGCTTTCTACAATGAAGGCGAATTCTGTAAAGCGAGATAACATAATCATAGCGGCAGATACAACCGTAGAAATAGATGAAACTATCCTCGGAAAGCCTTTAGACGAGGAAGATGCTTTCAGGATGATCTCGATGCTGTCTGGAAGATGGCACAAAGTTCATACCGGCGTCTGCATAAGGTATGGTAGTGAATGTATAAGTTTTGTAGAAACTACAAGAGTAAAGTTTCACGATCTCGATAGAGAGACGATCGTCAATTACGTAAAGTCCGGAGATCCTATGGACAAAGCCGGGGGGTATGGAGTCCAGGAAAATATGGGAATGGTCCTTGTTGAAAGAATAGAGGGAGATTTCTTCAACGTTGTGGGACTTCCCATCTCTCGAATATGGTGGGAGTTGAAAGGTAGAAAATGGATTTGATATTATGATTCTTTTATGATAAAATCTTATTGAGAATTGATCTCAATAAGGGGATGATCTCTATAATATCTCTCAACAAATGTCCAGAAAATACACGATGTATAATTGTAGAATCCGATTTGCCAGATTCTTTCAGATCAAGGCTTATGGGTCTTGGGTGGCTTCCGGGACGTGAGATAAAGGTTTTGAGAAAGGCTCCATTTGGAGATCCAACGATATACCTTGTAGATTCAACAGAAATCTCTCTAAGAGAGGACGACAGCAAATTGATAAAGGTTGAGCCTGTGTATCCCGCTCCTTTATCTATCGTAAGTGAAGGAAGGTACATCGTACTTTACTTTGAAGGTGGAAGGGTCTTTGCCCAAAAAATAAACTCTCTCGGGATTAAAATTGGACAGGAAATAACGGTTTTGCCTCATGAGGAAGGCTGCAAGATAAATATCTCCGTCGGTGGTGAAAATATCTTCATAGGCTACGGTATGGCAAACAAAATCTTTGTAGAGAAGAAAAAATGAAAGAGATAACTATAGCGCTCATAGGAAATCCAAATGTCGGCAAGACATCATTTTTCAACGCTTTGACCGGATCTCACCAGTACGTCGCAAACTGGCCCGGCGTTACAGTTGAAAAGAAGACGGGTTTTTTTAAATGGAAGGATTACAACGTCAAGGTTGTTGATTTGCCCGGCATATACACTCTTAACGCGAGAAGTATAGACGAGAGGATTGCGCGTGATTTTTTGATAAACGAAAGGCCGGATCTTGTCTTCAACGTTGTCGATGGGACGAATCTGAAAAGGAATCTTTACCTTACGATTCAGGTTATAGAGACAGGCGTTAAGACCATTCTTATTTTGAATCAAATGGACGAGGTAAAAAATCTCGACATAAAGATAGATACACGGGAACTTTCAAAGAGACTTGGTATACCGGTTATAGAAACCATTGCGACAAAGAGCGTCGACATAGACAGTATAATGAGATCGGCATTGGCCGATAGTTCACGTCAGATAAGATACGAAATATACCCAAAAGAACTTGAAGACATTTTTTCTTCTGTTAGCCGTGAAATTCAAAATGATGAAAATTTGAAGAAATATCCTTCGAGATGGCTTGCGATATCTGTGATCGAAGGAGATAACTTCGCAAAGGGACTGGTTCAAAACCGTCTTGTCGTCCCTCAAGAAAAAGATGTGTCTTTAAAGATCGCAAAGGCGAGGTATGATTTCATAGACTCGGTTGTAAAACAGATTGAGCAACGTCCAAAGGAAATATGGACGATAACTGACGCGCTTGATCACGTATTCACGCATAAAATTTTGGGTATTCCGATCTTTATATCGATAATGTGGATGATCTTCGAATTTACATTCTCCATTTCGACACCCTTTAGCGATCTTTTGAGCACTGGATTCAGCGATCTTGGAAATTACGCCCATTCAATACCCGGATGGGCCGGATCTCTTATTGGAGATGGACTCATCTCTGGCGTCGGTTCTGTTCTTACATTTGTTCCGCTCATCTTCTTCCTCTTTTTTTCTATGGGAATACTCGAGGACTCCGGTTACATGTCGAGAGCGGCCTTTTTGATAGACAGGTTGATGCACAGGTTCAAATTAAGTGGAAGGGCATTCATACCTTTGCTTTTGGGATTCGGGTGCAACGCCTCGGCGATAATGACGACAAGA
Organism: Athalassotoga saccharophila; assembly: GCF_009936215.1. Lineage (GTDB taxonomy): Bacteria > Thermotogota > Thermotogae > Mesoaciditogales > Mesoaciditogaceae > Athalassotoga > Athalassotoga saccharophila. The sequence goes on from NZ_AP019551.1 coordinate 1,158,678, forward strand.
ACTCTTGAGGGAGAAAAAGAGAGACTCATATCGATTCTTATAAACCCATTCACAACGTGCAGCGCGAGATTGCCAATCTATGCCGTCATTTCGGCCGCATTCTTTGGGGCTTTTGGAGGTTTTGCGATCTTTTCCATTTACATGATAAGCATTGCCGTCGCTTTATCCATGGCTATAATCTTCAATTTCATAATGAAGAATAAGGAGACCACTCCTTTGATAATAGAAATGCCAAGGTACAAAACTCCAACGGCAAAAGGCCTTGCAATCTACACATGGTCAAGAGGAAAACATTTTTTGAAAAAAGCCGGTGGAATAATACTCGGCGCAACTGTGGTTGTATGGCTTCTTTCTAATTTGCCTTTCAACGCTCCAATTCAGGACTCTCTTGCCGCCCAAATGGGAAAGGCCATCGCCCCGATCTTCAAGCCATTGGGATTTGACTGGCACGTAACGCTTGCGTTGATTTTTGGAGGAATTGCAAAAGAGGTAACTGTCACGACGCTTGGCACCTTTGCAAATGGAAATCTTGAACAATTCCTTGGAACTATACTCAACCCGGTTAGCGCCTACGCTTTGATGCTTTTTGCTTTGCTTTACATACCATGCGTCGCGACTCAGGCAACGATGAAGATGGAGACTGGAAGTTACAAATGGCCGATATTTTCTGTAGTCTGGAGTTTATCGCTTGCATATGCAGTCACATTTTTATTTGAAAAGATAGCGTATCTGGTGATATGAAATGAGAAAATACATGATCGCAGGGATGGCTGGATTTATAACGTTAGGCGTCCTTATGATAATTTACCACGATTACATGAATGCCTTCGTTTCCATAACAGTAACTTTTATCTTCATATTTGGCCTTACGGAAAATTCGTCAAAGACTGCCCTCGCCCATCTTTTAAGTGGAAACATAATAGGCATGATCTTCAACGTGTATTACATGATAAGCGTTCTTGCAAATGCCTTTGATACCCTTATAAATGACGGTAAATTCGAATTCACTCCTGTTATAACCTTTTTAATAACTGTAATCGTGCTTTTCTTTAACGTCGTATCTTTCTTCAAATTCAGAGATCAATTCAAGAAAAAAGATGGTATAATAAAATAAAAGTGTAGAAATGGGGTGGTAAAATGAGAATAGATGCCGCAAATCTTCCACCTGTAGATTATATAGTTATGTCGAGAGTAAATCCAGTTGTTTCTGTCACGCATGCGCCTCAAAGCGGTGTGAGACCTCAGGATCTTAACAAGTTGATGAGGATGTCGACATATGACGAGCGTGGCAATGTCAAAACCACGAATATGGTAACGAATTTTGGAGATATATTCAACGGAGGGAAAATAGACGTAAGGGCTTGACCTTTTTGCATTTTAAATGATAATATAAAATGTGTTTCGGCGACGTAGCCAAGGGGTCAAAGGCGAGGGTCTGCAAAATCCTTATTCATGGGTTCAAATCCCATCGTCGCCTCCAGCGATTAGATCAATTTGAACTTTTACAAATAAAAAAGTCTCCTGTTGGGGACTTTTTTTATTTATAGAATGCAACTTGAGCACGTGGCTCGTGGCATGTAGTAAAAAATGGAGAATTGAAAATGAACAATTTTCAATTTTTAATTTGCAATTATCAATTAGTTCCATTCACTGCTCACCGGTGCCATTGGCCATAGGCCATGCGCCGAATTAAGCACGTAGCGGGTGGCTCGTGGCATGTAGTAAAAAATGGAGAATTGAAAATGGACAATTTTCAATTTTTAATTTGCAATTATCAATTAGTCCCATTCACTTCTCACTGGAGCCATTGGCCATAAGCCATGCACCGAATTAAGCACGTAGCACGTAGCTTGTGGCACGTAGAATAAAATTGAGAATTGAAAATGGACAATTTTCAATTTGCAATTATCAATTAGTTCCACTCACTGCTCACTAGAGCCATTGGCCATAGGCCATGCGCCAACTCATTCCTCTTCTGCTGTCTTTTGCAGGCTGCGAAGGCAGTAAGGTAGGATAGAAACTCTGGATGAAGGCAAAATATCAAAGATGACTGTTGTTGTTTTCATTCCTCAAAGGTAGGATAGAAACGAGAAACTTTACCTTAAAAGGAGGAGATACTATGTATAGGTTTTCATTCCTCAAAGGTAGGATAGAAACGAAGTTTAACAGATTTTTAACACAAGGCATTCAAATTCAGTTTTCATTCCTCAAAGGTAGGATAGAAACTGTAGATTTTCAACGAGAGGTTTCATTTTATTATGTTTTCATTCCTCAAAGGTAGGATAGAAACAAAAACGTAATTAAAATTGAAATACCCGGATATTATAGTTTTCATTCCTCAAAGGTAGGATAGAAACGTTTACCCTTGACAACGTTAAGCGGAGTGAGTATGCTGTTTTCATTCCTCAAAGGTAGGATAGAAACAATATTGTAAGTACTGAAAGAGGTGATAATATAAAAGTTTTCATTCCTCAAAGGTAGGATAGAAACAAGATAATTTGACACCTCTTCACGTTCTACATATGCAAGTTTTCATTCCTCAAAGGTAGGATAGAAACTCGTTGACATAGTATAACATAAGGATTTCTAAAAGTCAATTTTGGGAAAAAGTATGTGAACTTGTATACATAAAAGTGAGATAAAAGCTTTAGTGATAATTATTTATGTAAGAAATCCGATCGTCGTCGATCTCCGGGGGTTTTTCGAGTATCGTAGGTCGACGACGATGGTAAATGAAGTATGAATGATGTTAAGAGAAAAGGAGGCGATGGAAATGATCTGTGGATATATGTAAATATATTTAATTATTGGAGATAATTAATATGAGTTCTTATGTGATTGAATGTTAAGGGTCGGGTGTGTAACAAAAGAGGTGGGGAAAAGAGGCTGAATTTAGAACAAAAGAATATATATTCGCAATCCAATGGTAAAATATGAGAGGTTATTCACCTATGCTGTAACATACCAGATCAAAATAATTGGCGGGTAGCGGGTGGCACGTAGAAAAAATTGAGAATTGATAATGAACGACTAAATATTCTTACCAATCACAATATGTAAATCTTTACATTTCTCTTATTGTTTTTGTGATATAATACCTAAAATAGGTACTCTAAGAGGTGAGATGTTTGAAAGTTTTAATGGTTTACCCTCAGTACCCAACGACATTTTGGAGTTTCAATTACGCGCTTAAATTCATCTCCAAGAAAGCAGCACTTCCGCCGCTGGGACTTATAACAGTCGGATCTTATCTTCCCAAAGAATGGGATGTCAAACTGGTAGATATGAACTGTGAGAAATTGAAAGATGAAGATATAAAAAACTCCGATTACGTCTTCATAAGTGCGATGACAGTCCAGAGAGAATCTTCAATAGAGGTTATCAAAAAGTGCAACGATTTCGGTGTCCCTGTTATTGCCGGAGGGCCGCTTTTTACGATGGAGCCCGATACTTTTCACGATACAGTCGATTATTTCGTGCTTGGTGAAGCCGAAGAGATTATGGACAATCTTGTCAAGGACATGGAAAAAAGAAATGTAAAAAGATATTACGTGAAAACGACTTTTTGTGATATAGAAAAGACGCTCCCACCACGGTGGGAACTTTTGAATTTAAAATGGTATGCATCCATGATGCATACAATATTCGAGAGGATGCCCTTACAATTGCGAATTTTGCGATATAGGCGCGCTAAGCGGAAGAGTGCCAAGGCAGAAAAATGCAAAACAGATAGTCAATGAGTTGCAATCACTTTACGATAGTGGATGGAGAAAATCGATTTTCTTCGTGGATGACAATTTCATAGGCAACAAAAACAAATTGAAGCGAGATGTCCTTCCCGCTATAATAGAATGGCAAAAATCACACAAGTATCCTTTCACATTCTACACGGAGGTTTCGATAGACTTCGCAGATGATGACGAACTCATGACACTTATGTCCGATGCCGGATTTGACAGGGTATTCGTAGGGATAGAAACGCCGGATCCGGAAAGTTTAAAAGAAGCAAACAAATATCAAAATATAAAACACGATCTTGAAAAATCGATACGTAAGATTCAATCATTCGGATTCGAAGTTCAAGGCGGATTCATAGTAGGGTTTGACAGCGATATGCCGACTATCTTCAAAAGGCAATTTGATTTCATTCAGGGAAATGGCATAGTAACTGCCATGGTTGGCCTTTTGAATGCCCCGCGCGGAAGTCAATTGTACGAAAGATTGAGAAATGAAAATAGACTGCGCGGGGAGATGACCGGCGATAACGTTGATGTCATGACCAACATAGTACCTAAGATGGACTCAAATTTGCTTGTGAACGGTTATAAATCTCTTGTTGCATCTCTTTACAATCCGAAGAACTATTACAAGAGGTTAAAAGAGTTTCTATCTGTCTACAAAGTTCCAAAATTCATAAAATCAAGAATAAGTTTGCCGGAAATAGGAGCCTTTTTAAGATCTATCTTTGTTCTTGGAATCTTTGGAAAGGAAAGGAAAGAATACTGGAAATTACTTACTTGGAGCCTCTTCAAAAAACCCAAGACCTTTTCAAAGGCCGTTTCATTCGCCATATATGGCTATCATTTTAGGAAGGTCGCCGAAAAGATAGCCAAACCACCTAAAATAAGGAAGAGAATCCCTGCAACATGAAAAAGATTTTTTCACTTTTAATACCAGTTATTCTTTTGACTTTAATCCTGTCTTCCTGCTTTTATTTGCGAAATTTCACCTTAAGCATTCAGTCAAATCCGGAAAATGTGAATATATCAATCGACGGGCAGGATTACATAACCCCGTTCTCTTCAAATCTCACATTTGGCCAGCACACAATTGAGGTTTTTCCAACTTATTCGACATTTGGCAGTTACGGAGGATCTCCTAATGTGGAATATTTATTCTCAAACTGGTCAGATGGCTCAACACAAAATCCGAGAATCGTCAATTTGGAAGGTAATTTATCCTTAACTGCGAATATGATCGCGTATTACGCTGTAAAAGCGTCTTCGAACATTGGAATTACGATCGCTTCGTCTCCATACTACGCTAACGGCTTCTACCCCGCTTATACATTCGTTCAGTTAACCGCTCCTTCGGAATCAGGATTTGTATTTGATTACTGGATCGTAAATGGTCAGACAACAACCGGTAATCCCCTTTCTCAGTACGTGAGTCTTCCGATCGAAGCAACGGCCATTTACGTCCAAATAGTTCCACCTTCGATCGCTTCGAGTGTGTATCCGGAAAGTGGAAGCGTCGGCCTTCCGATATCTTTAAATCTCAGATGGTCGGCCTACGATTCAAACAATTTTCCTATCACATATTCGCTCTATTTTGGCACTTCTCAAAATCCTCCACTTATCGCTTCGGGCCTTTCGACCTCAACTTACGAGGTCTCAAACCTCAACTATTCGACGACCTATTATTGGTACGTGATCGCAACCAACGGTTATGCCTCGACAAAGGGGCCTTTATGGTCTTTCACAACGCAGAATACTTCTCCCTCCAATCCGACCGGCCTCTATTACACGAACGTAACGTCTAATTCGGTAAGTCTCGCATGGTCTCCATCACCTCTCGCGTCCGGATACAACATTTACAGATCTACAAATGGCGTTAATTTCTCAAAGATTTCGTCTACACCTAATACCTACTACACAGACACGAATTTATCTCCTTCGACGACCTATTATTACGCTGTTACGGCATACAATCCCTTTGGAGAATCGGGATATTCAAACCAAATAACTGTCACAACGCAATCAGCCCCCGAGCCGGCCGCGTACGGGATCGTGAATGGAAGGGTAAGCGTTTATACGGGTCAGAGTGCTTTTGTTTCATCTGCACCGGTTTATCAAAATAAATGGCAAATACAAAAATACACAGGCCCCGATTACGTTCCGGGACAGATAATCGTTGGATTCAAAAGCGGCATAAGACCAAATACACTCTCTTTGTATCCATCTCCATTCAAATACAACATTGTAAGCACACTTCAGACTCCAAATTATGAAGTTAACGCCTCTTTGATAACCGTCTCGACGTCCGTCGAAAGGGCTATCGATTATTTCAAATCCCTTCCAAATGTCGCCTACGCCGAGCCAAATTACATAGTTCATGCTTTATCGATTCCTAACGATCCTGATTTTGGCAAACAATGGTATTTGCAAAATATAGAGGCGCCGCAGGCATGGAATGTATCAACGGGCGCAAACACGGTGATAGTTGCCGTAGTGGATACCGGCGTTTCGTCTACGCACCCGGATCTTCAAAACATACTCGTGCCCGGCTACAACTTTGTCAACAACACGACGAACACGATGGACGATTTTGGCCACGGCACATTTGTTGCCGGCATAATAGACGCGGATACAAATAACGGCGTTGGAATTGCCGGAATAAACTGGGGAGGTCCCAATTCGACAAAGATAATGCCAATAGTCGTTCTCGGTCCGGACGGATCTGGATCGGTTTATAACGTAAGCGAGGGAATAATTTACTCGGTCGAACACGGTGCAAAGGTTATAAATTTAAGCCTTGGCGGGCCCAATTACACGCAAACTGAAGAACTCGCGTGTCAGTACGCATACAACAACAACGTTGTGGTCGTTGCCGCTGCCGGAAATAATTCGAGTAACACTTTGGATTATCCCGCCGCATTTCCCACAGTCATTCCGGTCGCATCTGTCGCGCCTTCGGGATCTTCATACACACTTGCATACTATTCGAATTACAGTTCAACGGTAATATGTGCGCCCGGAGGACAGATGAATTCTCAAAATGATCCCAATGGAGTTTTTAGCACGACCTATTCAACATCTACGAACACGAACGGATACGGATACAATCAGGGAACTTCCTTTGCCGCGCCGCAAGTATCGGCCATAGCGGCACTTATGATAGCACACAACATAACCGGCGTTGCCAATATAACAAAGATACTCGAGAATACGGCCACATACATAGGTCCTCAATCAACCTTCGGATACGGTCTTGTCAACGCCTATAACGCCGTAACGTACAATGGAGGATGGGAACCGATGATCGTGTGGGCACAAAATGCTTCCGGAATTGTGGCGACTGCAGTTGTCTCTCCGAATGGAAGTTTTTCAATGAAAGTGCCCGTAGGAAATTATTACGTATACGCATGGCAGGATTTTAACGGCGATAATCAGATAGATCAGGGCGATCTGTATGGATATTACGGATATTCGGGTACCCAATCGACACCATTGACTTTGAGCGTTAACGCAAACCAGACTTACAACTTAAACATACAGGTAAGTCCAGAAGTCAGCACACCGCCATCTGTTTATGGAATATCCGTCCTTGATGATTTCATCCAAAACGTTGTAAAGGCACATTATCAAAATCTTAGATCCTCTTTACAATCCAGTCGATGATCTTTTTACGAAATTCCGACGAATACTTTGGATCGCAAAAGATCTCATGGTATGCGCCATCAAAGATTTTCAATTCCTTGTCCTTCGAAGCGATGAGAGAGAATAACTTTTGAGTTCCTTCAAATGGGACGATCCTGTCATTCGATCCGGCGATCATAAGCACGGGTGTCGTGAAGGCGGACGCCCTTTCGAAAACTATTTCTATGTTTTTGAACAATTCGGCCGAGAGCCTTGCCGTTATTTTGTTGTGAACAAGGGGGTCTTTTGTGTAATCCGAAACAACCTCCTCATTTCTCGAGATCGTCTTTGGATCTATACCGTTGTTAAAGGTCAACCTCGGACTTAAAACCGAGAAAAATTTTGCCATAGCCTTTGTCATACCCGAGACATTTTTAGAAGAAAACGCACCGCTTGAAAGTACCGTACCTTTAAGGCGTCCGTGAAATTCTTCATTGTATCTCGCGGCAATAAGGCCTCCAAGGCTGTGGCCCAGCATGAAAATTGGGAGTTCCGTCTTTTGCATCTTTATAAAATCGTCTATATCCTTTAGGAAATCTTCGAAGCGGTCAACATGTCCTTTTACACCTGGATTTCTTCCATGACCTCTCTGATCGAATCCTATCATCTCAAGCCCTGCATCGTTGAACTCTTTGGATATGACATCGTACCTTGAGACATGCTCGCCGAGGCCGTGAATTATAACAACGATTGCGCGTGTACTTTTTGCCGGCCACCTGAAAGCATCTGTTTTTCTGCCATTCAAAGTTATCTCGTAAGATTCCATTTTGTCCTCCTATGAACTTACCTTGCCTATTACTTTTTCTATCTCTTCAACGCTTATTGCCCCTATTCTCAATATTTTCGGAGGATTTGCGGTCATATCTATAACCGTCGATGGAAGGCCTTTTTCAACAGGACCATCGTCGACGTAGAGATCTACAGAATCTTTAAGGTAATTGTAAGCATCCATGCACGTTAAAGGATCTTTCTGGCCTGAAAGATTTGCGCTTGTTGCCGCGATTGGACCTACCAAATCTCCAAGATCTTTAAAAAATTTGTTAGAAGGCATTCTCAATCCAACAGTGTAGCCGTAAGAAATGGCCGATCTTGGAACTGCACAGGACGCCTCAAGAATTATTGAAATCGGACCTGGCCAGAAGGTCTTCATGAGATCAGAAGCCTTGTCTGGGACGTATCTGGAAAGATCGAAAACGTAGGCCATTTTTGAGATGTGAATTAGCAAAGGCTTTTTAAAATCCCTTCCCTTTATCTCGTATATTCTTTTTATCGAATTTTCATTGTCCAAAAGTGCTCCGACTCCGTAGACGGTTTCTGTCGGAAAAACGATGACACCGCCATCTTTCAAAATATCCGAGGCTATTTTTAAAGTTTGTGCATCTTTAGAAGATAATATCTTGGCCATTTTTTCCCTCCGCATACAAAAATGAGTCGCTCATCGCGACTCTTATTGGTGCCGAGGGCGGGACTTGAACCCGCACGAGCGTGTGCCCACATGCCCCTCAAGCATGCGTGTCTGCCAGTTCCACCACCTCGGCAAACTATTAAATATCATACCAGAGAAATACCTATATGTCAATACCTAATGGTCAGGGCGACTGGATTTGAACCAGCGGCCTCCAAGTCCCGAACCTGGCGTTCTACCATCTGAACTACGCCCTGTCTCGAAAATTATATCATGAATACTTAAAAAAATCAATGTTAACGTATATTGACTTTAGGATTTTGAATGTGTATAATTATCTTGATCTTTTCTCTAACGAACGCCAAGGGAGGCAGAAAATATGGAAGCTCTGAAAGTTTCTTCGAAATCGAAACCTACAGCGGTAGCAGGCGCACTTGCTGGAGTACTTAGAGAAAACGGCAAGGCCGAATTGCAATCTATCGGCGCAGGGGCGGTAAATCAGGCGGTAAAGGCAGTCGCTATAGCGAGAGGGTATGTAGCCCCAAGCGGAATGGATCTTGTGTGCATCCCATCCTTCGTTGATATCGAAATAGATGGGGAAATGAGAACGGCCATAAAATTTGTCATAGAACCAAGAAAATAACTAAAAGCGCCGGAAGGCGCTTTTTCATTTGCCAATTTCTGTGCCTATTTTAGCCGTGTAGACAACAGCAAGCATTGTCTGAAGAAGTGTTTCGTAAGATTCACATGTGTATTTAACATGTCTTCCATCTATTCTTTTCAAACCGGGCATAAGCATCGATTGATCCGCCATTTCGGTAGAATTGAACTCTATATCGAGTTCGTAGGGTGGGGTGAATTTATAAATTTTTATCGAATTGTCATGAGTCCTATCGAGTGCCGTTTTTACTCCTTCGATAACCTCTTTTCTAAGAAGTGCTTTTGGTTTCATTATGGCTGCAAATCTGCTTAAACCTTTTTTGGTCTCGATCAAAACGGTATCTTTGAGGACATCTCTTAACTCTTCAACAAGTGCATGATCTCCTATCACCAAAGAGACGGGTATTCCCATTTCTCCGGCAAAAGCGGCATTTATCAACGTTTCATTCATTCTCATTCCATTTATCTTCATCGTGTGAACCGATGCGGAAGAGTATGTGTGATCCATTATTCCATGAATGGCACCAACGCCGGCGTGATAGCCGACAAAAAAGACAGTTGAAAATGTATTGTCAAGGCCGGCCATCATGTAATAATCTCGAAGACCTCCCCTTACGAGGTAAATTCTGTCATCGTATTCCGTAAAATCGTAAGATATATTTTCTCCGAGTGCATGAGAATCACAGATAAGTATCTGATCTACATTTGAATTTTGATTCGATGCTTTTACTCCATCAACAACCCATTGAAGCGTTTCCTCAAGATACCTATTTAAAAATCGCGGATCTTTATCGCTTACTTGATGCCATGAATTTATTCCGGGCAATCCTTCCATATCCGTAGAAATGTAGATTTTCATAATTCCTCCTCAATCAAAAAAGTCCTGTTTGAACAGGACTTTTTGAAATCTCGGTGGCTCCACCAGTAGGACTCGAACCTACAACCCTCCGGTTAACAGCCGGATGCTCTACCGGTTGAGCTATGGTGGAAGGTACAAAAGAATTGTACTACAATGTCTTGTGTTTTGTCAATAGGCCAAAATCACTTACTGCTTTTCTCCACACTTCTTGTCGCGATCAAATTCGTGCCTGTGTTAAGGAAATTTTCGATGATGATATCTTCAACCTTAACGGGTGCCTCAACGCTTGTAGATTTTATAACCTTCATGGCTTCCCCGATAAGCCTTTTGGGAATAGATCTGTCTGTTTTTACCGAAACGAGAGGCATTTTCCCGTTTATAACTTTAACGCTCGATGTTAACACTCTCTTGGGATCTGTTACCTCGTCTTTCGCGTAAATTTCGCCCTTAGGACATCTGTTGCCTTTAACGGATAAAAACTTTCCATCATCATCTAACGTAACTTTCAAAGCACATCCAACGGGACAAATTATACAAGTCATCTGTATCTCTTTCATTTCTTTACCCCTTTTGCGGATACTATTATCTTACCTTTAAGATCTATCTTTTGAGGATTAAGCGTTAACTCTATCATCTCGCTTGGTCTTGCGTTCACCGCGGCCTTTACAGGTTTGTCATTGATATTTATTGTCGCGATCTCCATGGGCCTGTCAACCCTTACGTACAATTTGAAAGGTTCTGTGGCCGTCGTGTAATGTATACTCAAAATCCTTATGCCACTGCCGGCGATTATAATGCCAGCCCTTGGTGGCAAACTTTCTCCTTTAGCGACCAGGGCCGCGTTTTTTCCCGCTATCTCTCCTTCGGTAGTCGTGAAATCAACAAGATCGTGAATACATACGTTATTTCCACATGCGAATACATTTTCGTAATTCGTTCTCATCAGATCATCGACAAAGATTCCATCGTCAGAGCCTGTCTCTATCTTTCCCTTCACGAGATCATTTTCCGGTATCAAACCAACAGATGCCACAAGCGTATCACACTCGATAAACCTTTCACTTCCTTCAATTGGTGAGTTGTTTTCGAATTTCGCGACTGTAACACCTTCCAATCTCCTTTTTCCATGTATTTTGACAACGCTTGTCGAAAGATGAAGTGGTATGTTGAAATCCTCCAAACATTGTGCCACATTTCTCGTGAGTCCTCCCGGATAGGGCATTATTTCGTAAACGCCTTCGACTTCAACTCCTTCGAGAAATAACCTTCTTGCCATTATCATTCCTATATCTCCAGACCCGATTATGACGGCTCTGTGACCGGGTAAATGATTCTCAAGGTTAACGAACTTTTGTGCAAGTCCTGCCGTGAAGATGCCAGCCGGTCTTGTGCCGGGCACCCTCAACGCCTCAAATGGCCTCTCCCTTGCTCCTGTAGCGAGCACGAGAGCACCATATTCTATTTCATGAATTCCGTCCGAATTCATTGCCTTGATTTTGTTTCCATCAAAGTCTATATTAAGGACCATTGTCTCGTAGAGGGCATCGAATTTGCCTATTTTGTTTCTGTAAAATTCATGGTATTCGGGCCCGGTAAGTTCCATTTTGAATACCTGAAGTCCAAATCCGGTATGTATGCATTGATTTAAGACCCCGCCTGTGAATGGCTCACGTTCTATAAGTAAGACGGACGATCCAAGATCCTTTGCACCTTTGGCCGCTCCCATTCCGGCAGCCCCTCCGCCAAGTACAACGACATCGTATCTCATTTTCATCTGATCTCACCGTCCACAACTTTAGATGATGGGAGATTTTTCTCTATCTCCCCAAAATCAATTCCTGTCTCTCTTTTTATTATTTTCATTATATTGACCGTGCAAAAAGAACCCTGACATCTTCCAAACATCGCGGTAGTTCTCAATTTTACGCCATCGAGAGTTCGCGCTCCCCTTTTTATAGCCTCGATTACCTCTCCTTCTGTAACCTTGTTACACCTGCATATAACCCTTCCAAAGGCAGGATTTTCCTTTATGAGTTTTTCCCTTTCTTTATCTTCCATCTCGTAAGGTCTTGGAATGGGCTTACGATAAGGATTGAAATTCTTGTTCAATTTAAGGCCACCGATCTGTACAATCCAATCTGCGATCTCTTCAGCCATCGCAGGGGCAGAGGTCAGACCCGGTGATCTTGTAGCGACCACATTTACCATGCTTTCTTCTTTTACCACAACGAAGTCTTTTAGATCATTTTCAGGTCTTAGCCCGGCGAAGGTTCTTATCGATTTTGAAAGGTTTATCGATGGAACCAATTTTTTTGTATTCTCGATTATTTTTTGTATTCCCTCTCTTGTCGTTTCATTTCTGTCTCTCCAATCTGGAGGTAAGTCTTCAGAAGTTGGGCCGAGTAAGGTGGTATTGTGTATGGTCGGTAAAACAAGAATTCCCTTTCCGGCCTTTGAAGGAACCGGAAATATAACTGTTCTTACAAGGTCTGACTGATCAAGAAGAATGTACTCTCCCTTTCTCGGATGAAGAGGCGTAACCTTTACGCCTGCCGATTCTGCAAGCACATCGGCCCAAAGCCCGGAGGCGTTAACGACGAAATCGAATTCGTAATCTCGATCATCTACTTCGACAAATACTTTTTTGTTTTCCTTCTTTATCCCCTTTACCTCTGTCGAAAGATGGATCTTTGCACCATTCTCTATCGCATTCTCTATAGCGGCCTGAGCAACTTCCCACGGCCCAACTATACCGGTAGATGGAGCCCAAAGGGCCGCCACAATCATTTTTGATAAATTCGGCTCTTTTTCGAGCGATTTATATTTATCGAGTATTTGCAAGCCTTCAACACCATTTTGTTTACCGTAATCGAGAAGTTTTTCAAGCACCCTAACCTCTTCATCATCGAAAGCGACGACGAGAGATCCCGTTCTTTTTATTGGAAAGCCGAGTTCGTAAGAAAGTTTTGTATAAAGTGAGTTACCGCGCGCGCAGTATTTGGATCTGACAGTGCCGGGCTCGTCGTCGTATCCGGCGTGTATGACACCGGAATTCGCCTTTGTTACACCCCAACCTACGTCTGGATATTTCTCAAAGATTTCTACTTCTGCTTCGTACTTTGTCAACTCTCTCGCGATAAGAGAGCCGACAACGCCGGCACCTATTATTGCTACTCTCATTTCACACCTCCAAAAATAAAAAAGCCACACACAAAAATGTGCGTGGCTTCTCTTATTCTCTGCCGAACGTACTTTTTTAATTATACCACAAATTTTTATTGCTTGTCGAGACGGCAAATATCCCTCTTTTTAAAAGTTCGTCAACGTGATCTTTTTTGCTTATAAGTCCTCCTGCAATTAGCGGGAAGCCAAAATTTATCTCCAAAGAAAGCATCACAAGTCCCGGCAATATTTCAACGAAATCTGGCCGGGTTGACCGAATGAGTTGTTCGCCATTTTTCAAGGCTTCGGAATCGATCAAAAATACCCTGTAAATTTGCATTAATCCCTGCTTTTTTGCCCATTCTAAAGTAGATTTGTGCGTACTTATTATTCCCGAAGGCCTTTCAGTCAAAATGAATTCAGACCCAAATTCATCCATCTTAAGTCCCTTTATTAGATCGGCATGAACAAAAATGATATGGCCCGCGTCTTTGAGTTTTCTCACACAATCCTGATACTTTCCAACAGATGTCTCGAGCAAAAATACAACGCGATCCTTTAATTTCAAGACTTCATCTAAATCTTCAGAAGTTCTCAACGCAGGGATAACCGGATTTTTTCTAAGAAATGATTTCACTTCATTTAAGTTCATATATTTCCCCCAATTTTGTCTTCGCGATCGTGTAGACGTAAAGACTCTGTGCCCCGCCGTCTTTGAGAATTCTTGCACATTCGTTGACAGTCGCCCCAGTTGTGAAGACGTCATCAAGGATGACTATCTTCCCATTTGTCCTGTAAAGTTCTTCGATCCTTACTCTGTACTTTCCCTTCACGAGTTCCTTCCTCTCTTCGAAGGTCGAGTTTACCTGTTGCTTCTTTTGTTTTACGACCTCTATCAGATCAAGGAATTGAATTCCTCTTTTTTTAGAAAACGATCTTCCTATCTTTTTCATGTGATCGAACCCCTTATTTTTAAAGGAATTAAAGGTTATTGGAACGGTTGTGATAACGGAATCCGATGGGGGAGGAAAATAATCGAACAATTCGTCAAAAATATCCACAAAGTACTTGTACAAAGATATGGCACCGCCATATTTGTAAGATCGGATCATCTCTTTTATCTTTCCCTCGTAAATGGCGAAATAAAAGAATTTATCGAAATTCCATCTTCCCTTGAGATTTTGATCCATGATCATCGGTGGAATTTCCATTTTGCATTTGTAGCATATCACCTGATCATGAGAAATAATCCTGCCACACAAAGGACAGGATTTGGGAAAGAGAAGATCCAATAAATCAAGATATGCAGGCACTCATGTAACCTACTTCCCTTTCGAAATCATCTGATATCTCTCCGCTTGTGGAATGTTTGAGAACTTTTGGCATTCCAAGGTCCATGGCCATAACAGTTGCGACACATCCGGGCCCGCACATAGTTATGTGTTCTTTTTCTATCGATGCGTAAAGTTCTTCGATGTTATTCGATGATATCGCATCGATTATCATCTTATCCTTGTAAAGGGTCGTTTCATGATCTTCGTAATGGTTGAGATCTGTGGATGCAACGATCCAGAATCTTTTTCCCTGTAAAACCTTTTTTAGAGCGATGCCCAATTCTTTCGAAATCTCTTTTCTCTGATCAAGCATACAGATGGGAACTATTTTGAAGCCGGTGCCTATTGTGAATTGAAGAAAGGGTATATGAACCTCTATCGAATGTTCAAAAAGATGGGCCTCGTAATCGAGTGATGCCAACTTGAAATTTTCGACGATAACGCTTGCAACGCTTTGATCTACCTCTACATTTCCGAGAGGAGTTTTCCATACACCAATTGGCCATATAGAAATCGGTTTACCGTATCCGGTGTGATTGGGACCTATTATGACCACGATATCCGGCTTTCCCCACTCGGAGGCGGCAAGATACGCGTAGGCGGCCGTAGATCCGGAGTAGACGTATCCGGCATGCGGGGCTATTATTCCCACATTTCCTCTAAATCCATCTGGATCTGGCAATTCTCCCGGCCCTCTTTTGGAAAGGAACAATTCTCTTATGTAATCTCTCAGATCTTCAGGATCTGATGGGTAAAAACTTCCAGATGCGACAGGTTTCCTGTCCATTTATCTCACCACCGAAGCAGTTATGAATATATCGAGATTATCCGTTGAATCCTGAAAGGTTGTAGAGGTGAAGAATTGGCCTATGAAGGGAAGATCTCCCAAAAACGGAACTTTGGTGACGTTTTCAGATCTGTTCTGTTTTGTCAATCCTCCTATTAAAAGGGTTTGCCCGCTCGATATGACGACCTTCACACTCGCATTTCTCGTAACGACGGCCGGCACACCGTTGACAGCATGACCCCAGTCAGCGTCGCTAACCTGAATAGTTATTGTTAAGGATATCTGTCCGTTGGAAAGCACGACTGGCAAAATGTTGAGTTGAATGCCTGTGGTCAAGAATTGAAGTTGCTGGGCAGTCTGGCCGGTCTGACTGTTCACAACGGTTGTAACAAGGTACGGATATTGTTCTCCTATCGTTATCTGTGCGGGCTCTCCGCTTTGAGTCATTATGTTTGGAGCAGAAAGGACCGATCCCTCTCCCGTGGTTTTAGAAAAGTTCGCCGTAACGGTTGCCTTCGAAGAAAGAATTTGATCTGCGATTCCCGAGACAAAATTAGATGGATTGGTCGTATTCAGAAGGTTAAAGGATAAGTTCAATCCATTGTTGAATATCAACTGAGGAGTTATAAGTGTGGAGTTCACAGAGTCGCTTATCGATTTGTTTCCCGTAACGTCGACGATCTTTGCCATTATCTGAACATTCGGTCTTGGATTTTGAAGTTTTTGCATCTCGTTATCGAGTACACTCGCGGCATATTGGCTAAGACCGTTAACGACGACGATACCCGTATTTGGATCTGAATAAACATTTCCACCCAAGAATTTTGCCAGAGACATTATTTGATCTATATTTCCGCTTGCCATGTATATTCTTGTCAAACCCGTTGTGTTTTTGTCAACTATTGTAACTGCCGTTCCGGAGAATGAAAGGCCGTAAGAACTTGCGATCGTTTGATCAAATTGATCAATAGTTACATTTGAAAGATTCAACGTTACATTTGGAAGGTTCTGATATGCAAAAACGATGTTCTTTGAAAGTGCGGCATAGACTCTCTGAATAAGATCGTAGAGTGGATAGTCCTTTACACTCAAAGTTATAAGGCCATTCTTGACATCGACGATCTGATTTGATGTCTGGGCTACTTCCCGGACTTTGCTTTGAATGAGGCCGCTTACGCTTAAAAGGGAGGTTAATTTGTTAACGGCGCTTTCAGATCCAACTATCGCCACGGCAGTTACCGTCGAAGATGTTGACGGAATAGAAGGTCCAAGCATCGTGAGATTGTTAGCCTGTATCAAAGATTTAACCGTCTGGTAATCCTGATTTCTAACGGTAACTATGTTCGTTATCGACGTTGACGTAGACGAATAGGTTTTATTCTCTATGAATTTTTGAGTCTGATCGACTGAATTCGGATCCGTGCCGTAGATCAGAGCCTCTCCAAGGGAGGGTAGGTAGGTCATTTTAACGTCAGGATAGATTATCGAAATGACCTTCGAAAGATCCAAAAAGGCGCTGTCATTTGGGATAGAGACAAAGTTGAAATGAATGAATTGCGGACTTACGTTCACAAGTGTGCTCGCGATTGAAGCCACCGCTTTTGCAAAGTCATAAATTCTATTCTTTGGCCCCATCGCAAGGTAGGTAATCTTCGTCGAATTGGTTGTTGGCGATCCATAGATTGTTATGCCTGCAAAGTTTTTTGCAAATTGCATGAAAGCCTGAACATTTTGATTTGAAACTACAAAGGGCACGGTTATCTTTGGGCCTATACTCTCTATTATTTTTCCGTATTCTGCTATTACTTTGGAAGCACCATCGATATCACTTTTACTTCCACTTAAAATCAATGTAGAAAAACTTGAAAGGTACGTAACTTTTAAGTTGGGATACATCATCGAAATGAGACTTTCAAGATCTTTGACCGAAGATTGATCGCTCCACTGGACATCTTTAAAACTTTCGCTTTCCTTGACGAAATTCATCAGATCTTCTATCGTTTTTTGCTGTTCAACGGTGGCGTTGACTATCTGGTACGATCCTATGTTCCCTATGATCTTATTCTGTCCGAATAAATTCTCAACCAAACTCTTGAAATCCTGCGCGCTTATATTCGTCGAGGACAGATTGTAAAAACTAACAACGTTGTTGTAGGTGCCAGTTCCGAGTTTTCCGAAATTTTGAATTAAGGTTGAAACTGGCGCTATGTAATATGTGCCATCCGGCAGAATTGCGTATCCTATCCCTGGCGAAGATATCATTATATCGTAAAAGGCCTCGGCAGGAGTTACGTCCTTTAGGGTTATGTTAACGGGATTATTCGCTATGGAAGGATCTATTATGAGATTTCTATTCAAAATCCTCGACAGGTATTTGATGGCAAGGCTGAAATTAGACCCTTGCTGGCCAGAAAAGTCTATTGATATTTTAGAAGCAGGACCGGTCAGAGGAAGATTTTGAGAAATTCCAAGGGTTGTAAAGTTTATCTCGAGATGATCGTCTATCTGATTTATAGAAGCGCTTACGACAAATGGAAAGGTGAAGGCGATTTCCGAAGTCGATCTATTTGTCGAGATCGAAAGATTCACGTCTTTCCATGATAAATTGTTTGAAATCGAATTGGATACTTTGCCCTGAAAGACAAATGTTATCTGATTCCCCATTTGGTTTTGGATCTTCCAGTTGGGAATCGAATCGAAAATTAAGGTAGTTATTATGTGATTTTGGGTGGAAGAGAAGGTCAAATTTTGTAAAGTCGAACCAAAAGAAAGCGTTCCAATCAAAATCATTAAGAGTAAAAAGTATATCTTTTTCACAAATTCATCCCCTTTACCTTAATATGAATCCCTGAGAATTAACAACGTAAAGATTTCCCGTCGATGAATCCATTATAACCGCACTGCTGAAAGATGGCGCTATGTATGTCACAAGATACCTTTTACCCTGAAAGTAGAAGACCGAATTGTCGCTCAAATTCAAAGTGAGTATTTCTCCGCTTACGTACAAAGTTACCATGTTAGCAATGCCCTTTGCCATCCCTACGACGTATATTCCTCTGTCCAGATTAGTCGAGAGCGCGGAACTTTTTATGAGATTTTCAAATGAATTTTCATTCAATTTGATCGCAAGAGGTAAAAATGGATTCGAATTCAGTTGCACAGGATTTATCTTGTCCGTTTTTACCGGTTGATTTACTATGACGGAAACCTGAGGCGTTTGATTCGATCTTATGATATTTCCCCCTCCCTTTGGAAAGAAGAGTACATATCCGAGATAGAGGAAGATGCCTATTATGAATATGACAAGTATTGGAACTAAAACCTTATTTCTACCCGCCATATATTCTCACCGACAATTTCGTTAAAGTGTAATTTTTCTTCAAACTTAAAATTTTACCTTCGTACTCGTAAGAGACCGGAGAGTTCGATTCAAAGTAAAGGTTCAAAACGTATATATTCGTGTAGGAAGAAAGAAGATTTACGAGATCGTACGGATCCACCTCGACCGAATTTTGAAGCGTTACAGTATCACCCGAAATCTTGAGATCTGCATCTGGAGCGATCTTCAAAAGCGCACTTTTAAAGCCTGCGAGGTTTATCTTTTGCGAGTTTAGCATCTTACCGTACTGATTTATCTGCTTTGTAATCTCGTTGTTTTGATTGTAAAGAACTTGAAACTTTGAAATCGATCCAACGACTTTGTTTAAAGATCCCGAGAAAGAAAGAAACTCGAAGATATCTATCGTACCTGCCAGTATTATCGTTGCAAAGATTATCGCTATGGCCAATTTTCTGTTCATTTAAGACCCCCTATCGAAATAGTCTGTTCGTAAGTCTTAAACCACGTCTGGAATTGAGAGTCAGAAACGGAAAATTTGTATCCTTCGCTTTCGGCTATTTTTCTTTCAACATCTGCAACATTCGAGTTGTTAACATCTATGATTTGTGAGAAGACCAGAGGAGTTGAAGAATTTGCAGAATAAGAAAATGAAACTATGGTAAAGGTTGCGCTGTCGGCCATTTCACGAATCAGAGATACTGCCGAATGAAATTCGTTTACTCCGTTGATATAATCCTTTATTTGGTAGAGAATCTTTGACTGAAGATCTAAATTTTTGGAATAATCATTTATAACGGCATCGAGTCGATTTTGAATCTGATCCTGCCTCATCGAAAGGTAAATACCTGCATTTTCGAGCAAATTTTTCTGGCCCGAGATTGCCTGAGTGTAAAGGCCGTTTATGAAAAGATCTATAAAAAGGTACGAGGCAATCCCTATCCCGATGATCATAACCATAAGTACGATGAATTTTGAAAATTTTATCTTTCTACGCTTCTTTGTGTAAAAGTTTACCCTTGGCATTCTCTAACGCTCCCCTCATGGCCATGCTGTAAGCGCCCGCGGGTATCTCCCTTTTCAAAGACACGAAATCGTAATAATCGCTTACCTTTCCGAGATCCATCTCCTTCAGGCTTTCCACCCATTCGTTTAGGTATTCATTTCTTTCCGAAATGCAAATAAAATTTTCTATATTTTCGTTAGAAAGGCCATATCTCGATATTAGAATTCTTGTAAGCCTTTGAACGTCATCCGAAAGTTGAAGGTAATGCATCCTCGCGTCAATGTCATTATTTAACTCTTCAGATCCTCCAGTTACGCTGTCTATGGAAAGGAATTTCCCATTTCTGAAGATCTGCAGATAGGTCGACATGCTGTCTTCAAATGCAAAGAAGGAAAGACCATGTCTTACTTTCTCTTCCAAAAGATAGTTAAACTTGAAATATCCCGCGTCTAAAATGTCTGGTATCGGAAGATTTGATCTGACAAAAAAACTTTTGAATTTCTCTATATCCTCATTTCTCACTATAAAGGCCGAAATGCTAAGTCCATTTCCTTCTCCCAAAAGATCGACGTCTACCGTTATATTCGAGGATGATATAGAAAGTTCCTTGACTATCTGAAATTTTGACGCCTCTATGATTTGTCTCTTGTTCCTCATATTTGGCATCTTCAATTGTCTGAAGAGCACCTTATCGCTGAAGATGGCCGTCGTTATAAAATCTTCGATGTCTATTTTTAGAGATCTTCCAATCTCCGCAAGACCATTTATTATTTCATTTTCATTTACGAGTTCGTCTCCATCGAAAACCTTGTTCGAATAAGGAACGGAATGAACGGCGATTATCTCGGATCTTTTGCCGTTGTGCTTTATCTTTACACCGTCTATTTTATACCTTCCTATGTCTATTCCAACGTAAAAGTTGGAAAAGATATTCAAATTCGTCTTTACCATCCCCATTCTACCCTTACAAGGCCGGTCACAGGTCTCAAAACCACAGTTGCAATTTGGGAATTTCTCAAATATATCTTTACCTTTCCAGTCAAATCCGGATAGTACGGAATGCCATTTGAAAAAGCCAGATCAACGTTCGATCCCTTGTAAATCATCTCGGTCTTTGGAACGATAAGACTCAATCTTCCCTTATCGATGTAACCAGACGGCGTGATTATCTTTATTTCTTTGGATATGCGTACCGTCACCTTGCCTTTCAAATTTGCAGAAAGAAACTTCGCGTATCTTATGGATGAGACGATCTTGTTTACTTCCGCCCTCGCGATTATCCTGTCGATCCAGTGCTTGGAAAGTGGAAAGATAATAGACAAAAGCAATGAAAGAATCAATATCAAAATGATCAACTCAACGAGGGTATATCCTTTCATGTTAAAAATGCTGTCCGACACCCTGCTCAAGGTTAAACATGGTCTGGTAAAGGCTAAATACAAGGATCCCCACAAATAACCCTATGATCGCTATCATCGCAGGTTCTATCATCGAGACAAGTTGCTTTAATTTGACAGAGGCTTCCTGATCGTAAAATTCAGAGACCTTTGAAAGCATCTCGTCAACCCTGCCAGTCTCCTCTCCAGTGCCGACCATCTCAACGAGCAATTGGGGGAAAAATTTCGTCTTCTCCATGGCGCTTTTCAAAGTTCCGCCATTTTTTAAGATATCCACCATTACCGGTACTTTTTTCATTAACCTTCTGCTTCCAGTCGCCCTTGCGGCCATGTCGACTGCCTCTATTATACTAACTCCACTCGAGATCAAAGTAGAGAGCGTTTTGCTGAAATTAGATGAATCTTGAAGATGCTTAAGAGCCTTTATTGGCGGTATCAAATTCCCAACGAATTCTTTCGTGGCGGCACCGTAAGAGGTCCTAAAAAAGTAGATCAAAAAGATAAGAATAGAAACAACTATAATCGTAGCGTAAAACCAGTTTGCGGCGAGAAAATCGTTGGCTCCCATCAACATCGCGACTATGCCACCCACCTTCGCACCGCCAAATGCCCTGAAAAGGCTCGGCAATATGAAAAGACTTATTATCATCAGAATGAAAAATGCGAAGATGGAAACAAAAAGAGGGTAAGCCATCGCAGATCTTACCTCATCGCGCGTTTTCTTGACATGTTCGTAAAATTCGGACACTTTATTTAGGGTGTTATCGAGGACTCCGCCGCTCTCTCCGGCCCTTACGAGGTTAACGAAAATAGGCTCGAAGGCATTTGTTTCTTCTATCGCCTCGGAAAGAGAAGAACCGCTGTCTATGGATACCAAGACGTTGACAAGGATCTTTCTAAAAGAAGGCGTAAAGGCATTTTGCTTTGAAAGAAGAGTCAACGCATCCCTTATTCGCACACCGGCATTTATCATTGTTGCCAACTGGCGCGTAAAAAGCACGAGATCGGCTAACTTTGCCCGCAAAGTTATACGCCTTTTTCTTTCCTTGGTAGGCTTTACCCCCAGAACGATATAACCCTGCTGGGAAAGTTTACTGACAAGGCTTATCTCACTTTCCGCCTCTAACCTTCCGGTAGCGGGTTTCCCGTTAGGCGTTATAACCCTATAAACGTACAAAGGCAAAATAACCAACTCCCCGGGTTGATCATTGATTCACGCGATCATATATAGTTTACCATTTTTTAGGAAAGATCGATAACATAAAGGGAACTCCAAAGAGTTCCCTATTTCTGTGCCGAGACCTGGAGTCGAACCAGGGACACGAGGATTTTCAGTCCACTGCTCTACCACCTGAGCTATCTCGGCAATGGCGGGGACGACGAGGCTCGAACTCGCGACCACCGGTGTGACAGACCGGCATGCTAACCAGGCTGCACCACGTCCCCACGCTGTGGTGGGAATGGCAGGGATTGAACCTGCGACCTCTTGCTTGTAAGGCAAGCGCTCCCCCACTGAGCTACATTCCCGAAATTCTTGGCGCCCTCATGGGGATTCGAACCCCAGCTGCCGGCGTGAAAGGCCGATGTCCTAGGCCTCTAGACGATGAGGGCAATCCTCTTAACGGAAATATATTACCTTAACAGACAGTACTTTGTCAAGTGGTAAATTTGTGAAATCGACTTTACGGTATTTGCCTTATAAGCCATGAGGTGTAAGTTGATCCCGTCGTTGAAAAGATCACGTTAGAAACGGCACTTGCGTATTGCGTTGCTACGACGTAATTTGGGAAAACTCCCACAAAAAGACTGTACTGCGATCCGTATTGGATATCAAAGGCAGGGATATTCTGACCTCTTAGATTGTTGATTATCTTCATAACCCTGTCAGAATAAGGCGACGATAATACTTGAATCGAAAAGGTAGATCCACCAACGGCCGGATAGGCGAGAAAATATCTGTCACCGAATTTTGTGATCTCGTAATATTCGTTCATCGAAAGCACTTTGCTAAAATTCTGTAAATTCGTCGATTCGAGTGTGTTCAAAGGAAGAGATGGAAGAGTCCTCGGAGCATTTTGAAAGAGTATATCGTATTTTAGAAAAGATGGTGTTATACTGACGGGATTCAAAGTGGATTGAAGTTCTTTTACCTGATCTTTTAGCGCACTTATCATTGCGGAATTGTTCGAGATCTCGCTCTTCATGCTTTGCACTGTCATGTTTAGAGAGGAAAAAAGTACCAACAAAAGGATCGAAAGTACAAGTAATACCGTCTCGTAAATTGACATATCATCACCTCAAGAGTATTTTACAACGAGTAAATGCAATTTGAGAACTTTATTGCGAACTTGCATCCAGATCCATTTCAATATACTGAACCAGTTTTAAATTCCGAATCATCGCTCCGGCAGGCGCCCCACTCGATGTCTGGTCCTCGCTGCGCCGGACTTGGAGGCATCCTGCCCTCCGCTTAAATTAAATGAACATTCGACTTTTAAAGTGAATTCAGTTATGATACTATAGAGATATACCAATTACTCTCCACACCTTCGATAATAAGGGAGGAATTAAATGAATAAGTACAAGTACTTAACTTTTATTTTCTCAGTTATTCTTATAGTTCTCGTGCTGTCGGGGTGTTTTCTTTTACCCAAACCAACACTTATCAAGCCACAACTTCTTTCTCCAACCAATGGCGCCACAAACGTATCGACAACGGCAACTTTGACATGGAAACCTTCGAATGTGTCTCAGACAACATATGAAGTCTTCTTAGGCAAAAGCGCATCAAACACTGCGTATATAGCCACTACCGGACAGACCTCTTTTGTAGTTAACAACTTAAGTTATAGCACGACTTATTACTGGAAGGTTGTATCTATGGCAAACGATCAAACTGCGACAAGCGATACATGGTCATTTACAACCGTTAAAGCACCTGCACCATCCAAACCATTTTTAAGTATTACAGGCGTTTCTACCAGTTCAGTTGCGTTAGGATGGACTCAATCAATAGGTGCGTCCATGGTAACGCTTTACGGATCCACATCTACGGTATTCAATCAATACGCAATTCTGTCCGGATCATCTACATCTTACATGGTGAATAATTTGACTCCATCGACGGTATATAAATTCTTTGTCGTAGCGATAAATCCATCCGGACGCGCGACGTCTAACACGGTAACTGCGACAACGCTTTCTTATACACCGGTAATTCCTGTCCTGCCCGTTATAAAGAGTTTTGGAGTAACATCTGTGTCGACAGATACGATAACTTTGGGATTTCAAACACAGAATGCCTCGGTGATATACATTTACAATCCACCGTCCGCATTACTCGCGACGTTAAGCGGGAATGCAACCTTTTATACGATAACAGGTCTTAAGCCTTCAACCTCATACAGTTATTTCATAGTTGGAATAAATCCATCCGGACGTGCGACATCTAACACGGTAACCGCTGTAACACAATCATACGTACCTACGACATCTTTTCCAATATACATAGGAGACAAACCTGTATCGCCATCCTTGATTCAACATCTCTACGTTACCTTGACTGGATTCTCAATTCATGCAACCTTTGAAGGGACATCCGAATGGTACACGTCTTCTGCAAGCGGGACATGCGATCTAACGACTCTTGTCGGGACTTCGACTAAATTCACAAATATAACTCTTCCGGCATCGGCGATAATCACACAGATAAGGTTTGAGGTATCTTCGGCGACAATAGTGATAAATGGCAACTCTTATCCTTTGAACATTCCAAGTTCAACGATATACATGAACATGAATAGCATAAATGCGTTAGAATCAGGAGGAGTTTATTTTGACTTTGACATTTCACAATCTGTAGAACAGACAGGACAGGGATACTTATTCAAACCTGTGATTCACAGCGTGATGGGGAATGTACGATCATCTGTTATAGGGCAGGTAATGTATAACTCGATGCCAGTTCCAATGGCCGTGGTGTCTTTGAGCAATTCATCTACTGTGGTAGCAGAAACGTATACAAAGCCGAACGGGAAGTTCATGATATCTGCAGTGCAAACTGGGAATTACACGCTTACGATAAGTGCAAGCGGTTTAACTTCATATTCAACCTCTGTAACACTTTCAAAGGGTATGAATAATATCGGAACGATAAATCTTTCAATTCTTCCGCCTGCGACTCCCGTGCTTAGAATCTCAACACCTAATCCGTATCTTGCCGTTTTGACATGGACGCAGAGTGCTCAAAATGCAAGTGGATTTCACGTATGGGAGAGCACATCTCCAATGCAGGCATATACCCAAATTGCGACGTTACCGGGGAGTGCGACTTATTACAATGCGAGCATAAGGCCTGCGGTTAATTATTACTTTATGGTCAGCGCGTACAACTCATCTGGACATGCGTGGTCGAATATTGTAGCGACGAAGACAACCCTGACAAATAACATCGTTTTGAAGATAACAATGCTTGCCACGATCGGAATATCGACCACCCAAACTTCAACAAACGCAACGATAACTGTATATGCGACAGTTGGAAACACAGAAGGTGGAAACAGAATTGAATCTGTAGTTATTAAGAATCAACCTGCGACCCGACAATCTGCAAATGTGTGGACTGCTCGAGTACCGCTTAGCGCCGGTTCAAATACAATTGAAGCAACAGCAACAGATCTGTATGGAAACACAATTAGTACTTCAACACCGATATACGTTGATAATGCTACTCCAACGATTGAAGTTACTCTGACAGGTGGAACAGGTAAAACTATATCACCTTACACCCTGACAAATAATTCATCTGTAACCATATACACCAATTCAACAAAAGTGCCACCGGTGAGTGGAAGTATAATAATTACTGATAATTCAAAGATGCCAGTTACAGCAAAGGCAACAGAAATCACTAACGTATCAACGGCACTTAAATTCACGACAACTTCTGATGCATCTGAAGCAACATTCAATGCCACATCTTCTCAAAGATACACGATAAAAGTCTTTGCAACCGATGCCTTTGGGCATACATCGACATACATCGCGACATTTACACTTGTTGTCGATACAGTATCACCGACAATAAAAATAACTGCTCCTGCAACGGTCGGATCAGGTCAAAGATTTACGGCGACAGTAACGGCCACAGATTTGCAAAGCGAGATCATCTCTACTGTTGCAACGCACTATGGAGTGACATTGACAGATCCAACAATAACACCTATTTCAAACGGATATGAATTTACATTCACTCTTACGGCGCCGAAGGTTAACACTTCTGAATACACATATATAACGGCGAAAGTGGAAGAAAATGCAGGAAACACTCAAATGATATCTATTCCTGTTTATGTTGATGGTCAGGCGCCGGTGATCGAAGTAAATCTGGCAGGCGGAAATGCAGGATCGACCACATTGGCAGATGGTTCGAATATAACCATTCAATCTGTGAAAAAACTTAAAGGATCTATATCCATAACTGACGATTCTGGATTGCCGATCACGGCTTACGCTACAGAGATAACCACATCATCTGCCGGACTTTTATTTACGGGGTTACGAGAGTTAAATTCAACATTCGATGCAAGTTATTACTATGTAACATACACGGTAAAAGTCTCTGCAACAGATCCTTTTGGAAATAAATCGACGTATCTCGTAACATTTACGATAATTCCTGTCACGATAGGAGTCGGAAGTAACCCAATGGGAGTGGGGGTAGATCCGATCACACATATGGTTTACGTTGCCAATTATGGCAGTAACACGGTTAGCGTGATAGATGGAAATAACATTAACGCCCTTCCCAAAACTATATCCGTAGAAAATCATCCATATGTTGTGGGAATCTCTTCCTCGACAAACGGGAGTACGATCTACGTCTCTAACGGTAATAACGCAATCAGCGTTATAAACAGCCAGAAAAATTACGTCGTTCGAAATGTAATTGTTGGGAATAATCCAGTAGGTATAGGAATACATTCAATAATGAACATGATCTATGTCGCTAATTATGGCAGTAACACAGTTAGCGTGATAAATGGCAGAACAAACTCCGTCATTCAAAATATAAATGTTGGAAAATATCCAAGAGACGTAGGAATAGACACGACGACAGGCATGGTCTATGTTACCAATTATGGCAGTAACACGATCAGTGTCATAAGTGGAAAGACGAATTCCGTTATTCAAACTATACCTGTCGGAAAAATGCCAAGAAATATAGGAGTAAATCCGGCAACGGGCATGATCTACATTTCCAATTCTGGTATTAACACGATCAGCGTGATAAATGGTAATGATCTTAACGCTTCAAAAAGTATAAATGTGGGAGATAGTCCATGGGGAGTAGGAGTGGATCCGGCAAGAGACATAATTTACGTCGTTAATTCCGGAAGTAACACGGTTAGCGTGATAGATGGAAAAACTAATTCCGTTATTCAAACTATACCTGTCGGAAAATGGCCAAGAAACGTAGGAGTAGACACGGCAACAGGTATGATCTACGTTACCAATTTCGGCGATAACACGATCAGTGCGATAAATGGGAACATGATACTCGATCGATAAGCCTAATTTTTAGCCCCATTTCAGGAATTTTATGGTAAAATCCCAATTGGGAGGTTAACGATGAAAGACGAAGATCTCATGAAAATAATAGAAGAGAGAATATCCCATTGTACAGCCTGTGATCTGAGCAAGACGAGGACAAAAGTTGTGCCCGGAGAGGGGAATATTCACTCTCCCATAGTTTTTGTCGGAGAAGGTCCCGGAGAGGATGAAGACCTTTCGGGAAGGCCATTCGTTGGTAGGGCGGGACAGTTATTCGACAAGATACTCGAATCGGCAGGGTTCGTAAGAAAAGATCTCTACATAACAAATGTCGTCAAATGCAGGCCGCCTGACAACAGGGTACCGCATCAGGAAGAGATCCTCGCGTGTTCGCATTTTTTGATGGCTCAGATTGCCGTCATAAATCCGAAGATAATCGTTCCGCTCGGATCGACGGCGCTTAATTTTTTTATCAATGGTTCTATAAGTGAGATGAGGGGAAAGTTTTTCGATTGGAAGGGAGAGATAAAGATCTTTCCAATGTTTCATCCGAGTTATTTGCTTAGAAACCAGTCGAAGGCTCCCGGATCGCCCAAGGCTTTGACGTGGGACGATATAAGGATTTTAAAAAAAGCGTACGATGAGATAAAGGAGAAAATGAAATGATATCGAGGATAAAGGGAACGGAAGACACGATCGAAGAATCCTGGCTTTGGGAGTGGATAGAGGAAAGATTCAAAGGGGTGGCCACAAACTTTGGCTTTACCCAGATAAGGACGCCTACCTTCGAGGCGACAGAACTCTTCGATAGAGGCGTTGGAAATGAGACTGACATAGTCCAAAAAGAGATGTACACCTTCGAAGACAAGGGAGGAAGATCTATAACTCTCAGGCCGGAGGGAACGGCTCCGGTGATGAGGGCATTCATAGAGCATAACCTTTCATCTAAAGGCCTTCCTCAGAAATTGTTTTACTACGGCCCGATGTTCAGGTACGAAAAGCCGCAGAGCGGAAGGTTAAGAGAGTTCCACCAGTTTGGAGCCGAACTCATAGGATCGGCACTTCCGATAGCAGATGTTTTCGTGATTTCAATGGCCATAGAGATGTTAAACTCCGTGGGACTTACGAATTTCAAACTCAAGATAAATTCGACGGGAGACGAAAATTGCAGGCCAGAATACGTGAAGGCACTCAAGGATTATTACAGAGATCTGCTTCCAAAACTCTGCGACGATTGTAAAGTCAGATACGAAAGAAATGTTCTAAGGCTTTTAGACTGCAAAAAGGATGCGGAATATGCAAAAGATGCTCCAAAGATAACGGATTACCTTTGTAACGATTGCAAAACGCATTTTGACACTCTCAAAAGATATCTTGATGAACTCGATATAGAGTACGAGGTCGATCCATCTATCGTAAGGGGCCTTGATTACTACACGAGGACGGTCTTTGAGTTCAAATATCCAGCCCTCGGTGCACAAGACGCTATCGGTGGCGGTGGAAGGTACGATAGACTTATAGAAGAACTTGGAGGTAGCAAAACTCCTTCAGTGGGTTTTGCCTTTGGAATAGAGAGGATCATTCTTGCACTTAAGATGGAAAATAAAATTCCCGAATCCAAAGGCATAGATATCTACGTCATCGCGGTCGACGATGCTCAAAGGATGGAGTCTTTAAAAATCGCGAAGGCACTTTCGAAATTCTTCAGAGTAGACGTGGACATCATGGGAAGAAATCTAAAGGGCCAGTTCTCGCAGGCATCGAAAGAAAATGCGAGATTCGTCATCGTAATCGGTGAGGAGGAGATAAAAGAGGGCCTTTACACGGTAAAAAACATGAAAAGCGGGGAACAGAAAAGAGTGAGATTTTCGGATATAATCGAAATGGTAAAGGCATAAAGAGGAGGAGAGCACTTTGCGCCTTGAACTTGACGGTGAGATGGTAGAGAGAGCGAGAAAACTCGCCAAAGAAGTAACGGATGAGGTTCAAAAGTTCATCGATTTGAGAAGCACCGATTCCGTCGAGAGGACAGTCTCAAGGCTATTTGGAATAGACGGCGTGAATTCCGAAGGCGCGCCGCTTCCAAATGTCGTCGTCGACGATGTAAAGATCGGCGGAGGTTTGAAAAGGGGCATAGCCTACTGGATCGCGAATGGGTGTGTTGCGAAGAATTTGGATCCTCAAGGACTCGCCGAAGCCGTCGGAAGAAAGGAATTTTCACTTGTCAAAATACCCCCGCAGAATGAGGGACTCGTTGATCAAAAAATGGACGAATTGGCGGCAAAAGCGATCGAAAAGATTGAAGATGTAAGGAACAAAAGGGACAAAATGCTTGAAGAACTCGGAGATCCCAAAAAGCCTTACATCTACGTCATAGTTGCGACCGGCAATATATACGAAGATGTTGTTCAGGCAAGGGCCGCCGTCAGAGAAGGTGCGGACATAATAGCGGTGATAAGATCAACGGCCCAATCTTTGCTTGATTTTATTCCCTATGGGCCGACGACCGAAGGATATGGTGGCACATACGCGACACAGGCCAACTTCAAGATAATGAGAGAGGCCCTTGACGATATCGCTCCCAAAGTTGGAAGGTATGTAAGGCTTACGAATTACGCGTCAGGCCTTTGTATGCCAGAAATAAGCGCCATCGCCGCTCTCGAAGGACTTGACATGCTTCTGAATGATTCTATGTACGGAATCCTCTTTAGAAACATAAACATGATGAGAACCTTCGTCGATCAGTACACATCGAGGCTTATATGCGCATTCTCGCACATAACGATAAATACCGGAGAGGACAATTACATAAAGACCTCCGATCCTATAGAACGGGCCCACACCGTTACAACATCTCAACTTATAAATGAACAATTCGCGATCAAGGCAGGAATGGATCCCAAGTACATGGGAATAGGCCACGCATTTGAAATAGATCCAGACGTGGAAAACGGATTTCTTTACGAAGTATCCCACGCGTTGCTTACAAGAACGCTCTTTCCTTATGCGACGCCGAAGTACATGCCACCGACAAGGTACATGACGGGAAATATCTTCAAAGGATATGCCCAGAATACCCTCTACAATTTGGTTTCCATAA
Organism: Athalassotoga saccharophila; assembly: GCF_009936215.1. Classification (GTDB taxonomy): domain Bacteria; phylum Thermotogota; class Thermotogae; order Mesoaciditogales; family Mesoaciditogaceae; genus Athalassotoga; species Athalassotoga saccharophila. The sequence goes on from NZ_AP019551.1 coordinate 1,189,695, forward strand.
TGACAGATCAATCAATTCATTTGCTCGGAATGCTTACCGAGGCAATTCACACGCCTTTGGTCCAAGACAGGTATCTCGCCATCTCTAACGCGAAGTACGTCTTCAACAACGCCGCGAATTTCGGATCTGAGATCGAGTTGAAAAAAGATGGGTTTATCCAGCGCGAGGCCCAAAAGGTCCTTGAGAATGCCGTTTCTTTGCTCGAGCACGTCAAAGAGGTGGGCCTTATGGCGGCCATAGAGGAGGGTACCTTTGGAGACATTTCAAGAAGGATGGACGAAGGAAAGGGATCAGATGGCGTATTCGTCAAAGGGGAGGATTATTCCAATCCTCTCATAGAAGAGATGGAAAGGCTTTTGGGGGTGAGAAGATGATAAACAATCTCGATCTCGAACATCTCAGACCTTACGGTGATCAGTTAAATGATGGGGTCATCCAGCTGTCCTTCACCCTTCCCGTTCCGGCCGGCGCAAAGGCGAGAGAGGCCGCAAAACGGCTGATAGAATCGATGAACTTTTCGGATGTTCAAATAGTTCATTCTGAAGATATCGGAGAGGATTTCACATTTTTTGTCGTCTACGCTAAAACAACGAGAGATGTGAATTACAAAGAGATAAAAACTCTCGAGGTAGAAGTGCCAAAGATGGGAATGGAAGAGATAAACGAAAAGGTTTTCAAATATCTAAAAAGACAGATCGTAATCGTCGGAGCCACTATCGGATCTGACGCACACACGGTCGGACTCGATTCCATTCTCAACATGAAAGGATACCACGGCGATTCTGGCCTTGAAAGGTACAGGGCCTTCAAAGTATACAACCTTGGAAGTCAGGTTCCGCCTATCGAACTCGTTAAAAAGGCGAGGGAATACAATGCTGACGTCATTTTGGTCTCTCAGGTTGTAACTCAAAGAGACATACATATAAAGCAATTGACAGAACTTGCCGATATATTAGATGCAGAGAAATTAAGAGACAGGGTGCTTCTTGTAGTCGGTGGTCCGAGAATAACACACGAACTTGCCGTAGAACTCGGATACGATGCCGGCTTCGGATCGGGCACAATGCCTTCTGAAGTTGCATCTTACATAGTGGAGAAGATGGTAAAGATTTCATGAGAAAATATCTTATCATCTCTGTTATCATCATCGCGATCGCGGTGGTGGCAATAGTGTTCTTCTTCGAGAAGAATCAAAAACCCGTCGTGGGGATCCTTTTTCCGGTTGATTCCGCCACAAGTTATTCGGATAGAATGGCCGGGGTTTTGATCGCGATAAGGTCCCTTCCCGATGAGGTCAAATTCGTCGATATCGATTTTAACTCCTCCGATCTTTCAACGGTTGTTTCCAAATCCATAAACTCGGGGATAAGGTACTTCGTGACCTTTCTTACATCCTCTCAGGCATCGGAATTGAGAAGTGTGGTAAACGGTAAAAATGTCATCCTGGTTGATTCTCAGGTTACGAATCCATTTGTCATAAATGAGATAAAGAACTTCTACACCATCTCTCCAACTGACACAATTCAAGCCTCGGCCATAGCGAATTATATTCATGCACAAAATTACAAAAATGTCCTGATAATAAAAGGCGATCAAAATCCAATCTACGAAAATTATCTTTCATCTCAAATTGCAAAGGATCTCAACAATTACGGGATCAATTCGGTAATAAAGGAGTTCGATCAAAATTTAGACGCGACGGCCGATAGCGTTGTTCTTATCATGTCTTCGGAAAGAGTGCTCAACATCATGCCACGGATAAGATCTAAATACGGAAATGTGCCCGTTATAGGAAGCGACTGGACTTTGGATCAGACACTTCTTAACTCGAAAAAATCTAACGGGATGATTGCTACATGCTTTGCAGATCTTTCAGATCTTCCCCAATCATTCAAAGAATCGCTTTACAAAATAAAGATGTTTCCAGATCCTTCAATGCTTCTTGCCTATAACGCCACGATCGTCGTATTTATATTGGCAAAAAATGATGTTGGATCGAATGATGCTCAAAAATTCCTCGATTCTCGAGTCTTTGTGGGATCAAATGGGGAATTCACCTTTTCGAATAAATCGGCCTCTTCCAAAGTTTACTTTTACAAGATATCCGGTGAAAACCTTACCCTTTTGTGGTCTTGGAGGTAAAGATGACTTTTAAAAGATTTGTGATCTTTCTTGTTGTAATATCCGTCGCATTCGCAATTTTCGATCTTTACTTTCAATTTGTGAATATCCAAAATGAGATGAATGAAGAATTAACAAACTTGTCTGCGGCGTTCTCCGAAAGAATAGAGGGCATAACACAGTTCATCTCGATAATGCAACTTTCAAAAAACATCACACTTCCGTCGGGGATAAAAGGAATCATTGAAATAAACGATGACGGAAATGTTGTGAAATCTTACGGTCTTGAAAATTACACGAGGGCCCTTTACGATTTTTCGGCACTGAGCGGAACGTACATCTCTCCGATTACCAATGTGGATGGGAATCCCGTTATAACGATCGCGACAAAATCCCCTTCTGGAATCATAGCGGTCGAAATCGATCCACGCGTTGCCCTATCCAATGCAAACCTTTACATAGTCGATCAATCTGGTTTTGGTGTGAATTTATCCAGCAACGAATGGAAGACCTTTATATCTGTACTTGCAAAGAATTCGAACTTCATAATCGACTGGCCATACCTTTTCGTGAAAGAGCCAACGTATGGGAATTACACACTTGTAAATCAGGTTAGAATCTCTTCAATTATCTACTCGGCCTTGGGTGCGAGTTTGCCTTCCTACATCTTAATTCTTGCGATCTTTTTTCTAACGGGGTTTTTGTACCTCCATTTAAAGAAGAAAGATAAGCCGGTCGAAGAATTTCTGGACTTTTTAAGCGAAATAAAGACCTTCAGAAGGTATGAAGGAAGTGAAGATCAAAAGTTCGTAAAGAATTACAACGATCTTGTTAATGAATGGGACAGAGTGTCCAAAAGTTATGCCTCCGTCATAGATGAGATCAGCCAGACGAATACAGACCTTATAAAATTCAACGATTTGTATGCCGAACTTCCTATGATCTTTGAAAGAATAGACAATGAAGAATCATTTAAAGATGCGATAAGGATCGTGGCAAGAAGGATACTCGACCTTTCAAAGTGCGTAAAAGGAGTTGGAATAAAGTACGGTCAACAAATATTCAACATAGGAACGATAACGCCTTACGATTTTCAAAGCAACACAAAATTCACTCTCGGAATCAAGACACATTCGAGCACACTCGATTTTGTCCTCGATTTGGATAAGTTCACAACGACAGACATATTCAAAGAATTGCTTGTCTCTCTTTTGCACCATGTCGGATCCGTAGTGTCTATGTACGAATTAAGAACCGAAAGAAATGAATCGGCAAGATACGATCCTCTCACCGAATTGCTAACTCGACAGGAATTTTCAAATCTCGTATTCAGAGAGATTGAGATTTTAAAAAGAGAAAATGAACAATCTGCCTTTGTTCTCGTAGACATAAAGGACTTCAAAGAATTCAACGATAGATACGGGCACTTTGAGGGAGATGTGCTCATGAAATACATTGCCAAAGTGATAAAGAACAGCACAAGAATAACGGACATAAGTTGCAGGTGGGGGGAGGACAGTTTCGCGATCTACTTCGCGAATTTCAAAAAGACGGACATGAAGACAAAAGAATCGGAGATAATCGGAAAGATAAAAGAATTCAAAAGATCGGTGAATGTAAAGATTGGCGTCTCTTACTATCCTCAGGATGGAGAAACCTTTGAAGAACTCATGAAAATGGCCGAAGAAAGAAGCAATACTCAAAGCGAATAACTTTTGTGAAATGACAAAATTGTTGTATAATTGATAACGATAATGATTATTAGGAGGAAAAATGAAGTTAGACGATAGGCAAAAAATCGCGAGAGAGGCTTTCAAAAGAAGAGATATGTCTCTTCATCAGGAAGCCCATTCGAAAGAAAGTATCTCCAATGAGGTATGGCACAAAACCTCTCAAGGCAGATACATGACGCCTCTTGTCTACGGTGCAAGCGATGGGATAATAACGACCTTTGCCGTTGTGGCAGGAGCGATGGGAGCCCATCTTAGCCCGCAAATAGTCCTGATAATGGGCCTTGCGAATCTTTTCGGAGATGGTTTTTCGATGGCCGTTGGAGATTACATGTCTCAAAGAACGACCGTCAAATACAACCAAAGCGAGAGAGAACGCGAAGAATGGGAGGTCGAAATAGATCCCCGGTCGGAAAAGGAAGAACTCATCGAGATATACAAAGCCAAAGGCCTTGAAGAGGAAAAGGCACGCCAACTTGTCGAGATACTCAGTTCAAACAAAAAATTGTGGGTTGAGACAATGATGCACGAAGAGTTGAACATACTCGAGGACAAGGACAGTTCTCCTCTCAAAGACGCGCTTGTAACCTTCTTTTCCTTTGTCTTTTTCGGATTCATGCCCCTTGTCACATACATACTCGCAACCTTCATACCTTTCTTTGCACAAAACACGTTTTCTACGGCCACCTTTTTGACGATTGTAACGCTATTCTTGGTTGGGGCTTTGAGAAATATAGTTACAAACATTAACTGGATAAAGAGTGGAATTGAGATGCTTTTGACCGGAGGGGCAGCGGCAATCATCGCGTATGTTGTCGGTTACATGATAAAGTACATAACGACCCTGTGAAAGGAGTGATTTAGATGGAATACAGGAAGGTAGGAAAATGGGGATTGAAGATAAGCGAATTGGGATTTGGTACATGGCTGACATTCGGGCCCCAGTTAGACGTTGACACATCGAAGAAGATAATAAGAGAAGCGTTTAAAAACGGGATAAACTTTTTTGACACGACCGAGGCGTATCAGGGAGGGATGGCCGAATACATATTGAGTCAATCTCTCAAAGAGTTTAGAAGGGAAGACCTTGTGGTATCGACGAAGATATTCTGGGGAGGGTCTGGACCAAATGACACGGGGTTATCGAGGAAGCATCTTGTGGAAGGTTTGAGGAATTCACTAAAGAGGCTTGAGATGGAATATGTGGACATAGTGTACTGTCACAGGCCGGACCCGACGGTGCCGATGGAAGAGGTAGTAATGGGGATGGATTATCTGATAAGAAGCGGTATGGCTCTGTACTGGGGGACATCTGAATGGAGCGCGGCCGAGATAGAGGAGGCGCACAAGGTATGCAGGGAATGGAAATGCATCGAGCCTATAGTTGAACAGCCGCAGTACAACATGCTCAAAAGAGACAGAGTCGAGAAGGAATACCTTCCTATATACGAAAAGTATGGAATGGGACTGACAACCTTTAGTCCTCTTGCCTCGGGAATTCTTACCGGCAAATACAACGCTGGGATTCCCAAAGGAAGCAGGCTCGATCTCTTTCCAGATTTAAAAAAGAGATTCGAAGAGGATGGCCGTTTTTCAAAAGAGAGAATTGAAAAGGTAAAATCTCTTGAGAAGATTGCAAAATCATTGAATGTAAAACTTTCCCAACTTGCCATTGCGTGGGTTTTGAAAAATGACCATGTGAGCAGTGTACTTTTGGGAGTTAGTAATATCGATCAATTCAAAGAGAATTTGGCTGCGGCCGAGATAAAGAACAAAATTACGGACGATATAATGAAAGAAATTGACAGGATAGTTTTATGAAGTACTTTTTAGCCACGCGTCCTTACGTTGTAGGTGCAAGTTTAATCCCGTTTACGATAGGGGCATTTTTGGCACTAAGAGAAGGCCACTTTTCTTTGATTCTTTACATACTCGGTGGCCTTTCTTTGGTCTTGATACATCTTGCATCAAACAGTGCGAATGATTATTTCGACTACAAGCATGGCATAGACAGACCCGGAACCTTCGGATCGAGCGGAAGTAGACTCTTGATAAATGGCAAGATAACCCTGAAAGAAGAAAAATACGTCATGATAACGACCTTTGTACTTGCGATCTTCTTTGGAATATTAACCGTTGTACTCTCGACGCCTTACATACTCATCTTTGGCGCTTTAGGACTTGCGGGAGGATATTTTTACACGGCCGATCCCGTGAATTTGAAATATCACGGACTTTCTGTGCCATCGATCTTTTTGATATACGGAATCCTTATAACTCTCGGTGGTTACTTTTTGATGGCCCGCACGATCTCTGCAAATGCCATTTTATTTGCCGTTATAATAGGCCTTCCCGTTACGAACATAGTGTTAGCGAATGAAATAAGAGATACCCAAAATGACAGGGTTATTGGAATAAAGTCTCTCACCCTCATCTTTGGAGACATAGCCGGATCGGTAATCTATCTTGTCTTCACAATTGCCCAGTTTGTGCTGGCACTCTATGCGCTTTATCTAAAAGACGTATCGGCATGGTCTTTGATCTCTTTGGCGTCTGTGCCTTTGTACGTAAGAATTATAGTGAAACTTTTCTCAAAATCGTATGGTAAAATAAGTGGTAAAGAAATAATGAACATAGATGTCGAAAGTTCAAATGCGATGTTGGTCTTTGGAATAGGAATATTGATCGGTCTGATTTAAGGAGGTGTGCAATGCCCAAGGTAGTAGTGGTTGGTGGAGGATTTGGAGGAGTTGAATTCGTTCAAAGGCTTCACAAAATGTCCAAGACAATAGACATAACGCTTTTCGAAAAAGAAGGAGATCAGACATTCAGAACTGAATTGCACAAATTCGCGTGCGAAAGGATCCCGCCCGAGGCCATAAAAATACCTCTCTCAAGAGTCCTTCCTCAATCCGTCAAAATCGAGAGAGTGGCCGTGGATAAGGTAGACATTAAGGGCCAAAAGGTCTTTGCAAAGGGCAAATCCTACGATTACGATTTTTTAGTCGTGGCAGCAGGGAGCGATCCCAACTTCTTTGGAATACCCGGAATGAAGGAAAATGCACTCTCCTTCTGGACATTGGAAGATGCAATGAAAATAAACTCCCGAATAAAGCAGATCTTCAAAGATGTGAAGAATGTTCAAGACCCATCCGAAAGGCAAAAGATGCTCACTATAATCGTCGGCGGAGGAGGCTTTACAGGCGTTGAACTTATGGGAGAGATTATGGAATGGGTCGATAAGTTGTGCAAAGAGAATGGAATACTGAGAAAATCCGTGAAGTTGATGATAGTCGAGGCATTGCCGAGAATCCTTCCTAATATAGAAAAAGAAGAGGTTGTAAATCAGGCCATAAAGTACATGAATGAACATGGTGTTGAAATAAAGACCAACTCCATGATAGTCAACGTGACGGCCGATGGCATTACTCTCAAATCTGGAGAATTCATCCCTACAAAAACGCTTATATGGTCTGGCGGAGTTCAGGCAAACTCATTCAGCAATTTATTGGATTTGCAAAAAGACAAAAGGGGCAGGATAATCGTCAACGAATTCATGGAAACATCCGATCCGCACGTGTACGCGATAGGCGATATAGCCTCTTACGTTGATAAATCTAATAAACCCATGCCCGGACTTGTTGAATCTGCGATGCAATCGGCAAAAATAGCGGCGCATAACATCTTCGTTGCGATAAATGGTGGAGAGAAAGAGCCTCTCGATTTGAACCTTCACGGTAACATAGTCTACATAGGGAAAAGATACGGGGTTGTGAACGTAAAATCGATTGGCACCTTTGCGGGCTACAGGGCTATAATCATGAAACATATAGTCAACATGCAACATATGTTGCACGCCGGCGGATTTGGACTCATGTGGAAGTATGTCAAAGATCAGATATTATAAAAGGAGGGTCAAGCCCTCCTTTCTTTATCCGAACAACTTTTTTGTGATTTCTGCAACCCGTCTTCCTTGAGCACGGGCGATTTTGAGTTCAACATCACTTATTTTTCTATCAGATCCAGTTATCGTGGAGGCCCCGTAAGGACTGCCACCAGACACACCGTCGACATAGCCCAATTCCGGTATTGTGTAAGGAACTCCAACTATCACCATACCATGGTGCAAAAGGACCGTGTGAAAATTCAAAATAGTCGATTCCTGACCGCCGTGCTGGGTTTGTGATGATGTAAAAACGCTCCCGACCTTGCCGGCAAGCGCGCCCTTTGAAAACAAAGGCCCTGTGGAATCAAGGAATTCTTTCATCTGCGCGCTCATCATTCCAAACCTTGTAGGAGTGCCAAAGATGATTCCATGAGATTCGGCAAGAGTATCAAGAGTCGCCACGGGAATATGTGCAAACGCTTTCTTTGCCTGAGTTGCATGCATTGCCTCTATGATATTCGGCGGCAAAAATTCTTCGACCTGATAAATTCCCACTTCCACTCCTTCGACCTCTTTTGCGCCTTCTGCCTCAGCAAGCGCTAATTGATAAATATGACCATAAATACTGTGAAAAATGATATTTACCTTTACAAATTTCATCTCAATTCACCTTTCTTTTTGGAATAAAGCAGGGCAAAAAGCCCTGCTTTATCATAGCCTTGATCCGTATATCGTGATTTTTATAAGATTCTCTATTAAAACCTTTTCGGCAATTTCTTTCCTTGATGCTTTCTCTACCAACCCGTCGATGTTGTTCTTCTTCATTTTTAAGGCCTCCTCCACTTTCAATCGTCCTTTGATTATATTGTATACCTTTTTAGTCTACTTTGTCAAGGCCAATTCATATTTCTATTCACTGAATTCATAGAATGATATTCCGAGTAAGCACGGGCCTGCGTGGACGGCGAGCACCGGACTTATCTGACCAATGAAAAGTTTGTTTACATTTATTCCCGATTCTTTTACCCTCAGAATGAATTCGTTTGCCTCTTCCTGATCTTCACCGTTCATGACGGCTAAATTCACTTTTTGGTTTTGGGTATCTCTTTTTAAAGCAGATCATAAACCTCTTGAGATTTTATCTCGATCTTGTCTCTTTAGGTTTTGTCCTTGTACACGATAAACAAAGGCAAAATTTTTATAACATACTCAGAAATATTTTCCTTGACAATTGGTATTTTTTCCATTGTATCTCCCTAAGAAAAAGTTTAGACTTATGATACCAATATGATACATAGAATGTCACTTTGTATGCAATTGCCAATTTATTAAGAGAGGATTGTAGTTGTATATTTGATCTTCAACTTAGATATGATATAATTTTTTTGTTATTGCCAGAAAAGAAGTGATATCAATGGAATTTTCTTTCAACTTTTACAAAGAAGTTCTAAATAAACTAACTGAATTTTTAAAGCCTTCATTTTTTCAAGATTACTCAGAAAAGGGAAAACTCTTTCTAAGACATGATGTTGATATTTTTGCTGAAAATGTAATAAACATGGCAAAAATTGAAAACAACTGCGGAATACATTCCACTTTTTTCTTTCAGCCTAACAATGATTTTTATAACATACTTTCATCAAAAACGGTAACAATAATCGATGAATTGTCACAAATGGGTCATCAAATAGGTCTCCATATCGATTCGCCATTTGAAGAATCTGTGGAAGATCTTCAATCAGCGATTGAGAGACTTTACGATTTTTATTCAAAATATATACCTCTTACAAATGTCATTTCTTTTCACCATCCACCTCAAAAAGTCATGAATGGTTTTGAGACAGGACCTTTTATAAATGTGTATGGAGACAAATATTTCAAACAGATAAGATATTTTTCTGATTCAAAAAGGAGAGAGTTTGCAGATCAATTGTTTTCAAGTTTTGATCAGGATAAAGAAAGGTCAATTCAACTTTTGACCCATCCTTTCTGGTGGGATCACTTCTCAATGAATTTATGGGAAGCATGGGAGCGTTTTCTCGATGTTAAAAAAGCAGGGTTTAAAGAATCATTGAAAGAGGGATTCGAACCTTACAGGAATTTTTTTGACGAAAGGTTTGGGAAATGACAGAGAAGAAATTTACTTTCAATCTAATGAATTTGAAAAGCATAGAGGGATTACCAAACTTAAACTTTAAAGATATAGAAATATACAACGTTGCTCCTTTTAGTAATCCCCAAAATTGTTCTATGATCTTTTCTAAAAAGTGGATTTCAGACTCGTCATGGCAGGAAGAGGCCGAAAACAAACTTAAGACATTAAAAGGATGCCTTATAATTTTACCTGTGAATGCTAAGATTAAAAATAAAGAAATCGAATCGAACAATCAAATTTTGTTGACCGAAAATCCAAGAAAAATTTACGCTATCATACTTCAGTACATATTAGATCACCAGCAAACAGAAAACTTCAAATACACAAAAAGTGAATTAGAATCTGTCATATGCACGAATTCTATCATCGAAGATGGTACAAAAATAGAACCATTTGTTTTCATCGATCACGACGTGAAAATAGGTAAAAATTGTCTTATAAGTGCAGGGGCTAAGATAGGACCTTACGTTTCAATTGGAAATAATACTACAATAAGAGAAAATTCAGTTATAGGGAATCCGGGCTTTGGAATAGAAAGGGATCCAGACGGAACCACTTACAGAATTCCACATCTCGGAGGAGTTAAAATAGGAGACAACGTAGAAATAGGGGCCTTAAGTGTTGTCGATGCCGGTACAATAGATCCGACCATAATTGAAGATTATGCCAAAATAGACGATCAAACTCATATATCACATAATTGTAAAATAGGAAAAGGTACCTTGATAGCATCTGGTGCTACTTTAAGTGGTAGCGTTTCTGTAGGCAAAAATTGCTGGATAGGCCCAAATGTATCTATTGTAAATGGATTAAAAATAGAAGACGAAGCATGGATTACAATCGGATCTGTTGTCGTTGAAAATGTTAAAAAAGGTCAAAAGGTTACAGGCAATTTTGCCATAGATCATGATTTTTTCGTGAAACAATATGTGAAAACACTTATGGAAAAAAATAAAGATTCAAAAACTCGGGGGTGACTTTTATGAAGATCGCTATTTTGTCAAACGTAAATGTTGACAGTATGGGCGAAAAATTAAATGACCACTTTCAAGTATACACTCCGCCTGGATTTAACACATGGATAAATGAGATTTCTAACGATAATTCAGGTCTCAATCTTTTTGATCCGGATGTGGTATTTATTTTAATAGACGGGATAAGTTTATTCCCGGAAACAAGATTTGAAGATGCAATACCAATCATAGATGATCTTATGAGTTTTATAGGCAAGTATTCCGAAAAAAATTCAAAAAAGAGAATCATAATTTCAAATATAGATGTGAAAGACCCAAGATTAGTGCCATTCAAATATTATAAAGATACATCCCGCATTGAAAATGCCTGGGTTGAAAAAATAAAATCGTTAAACAGAGAAAATATATACATTTTTGATCTTCAAGGACTTATAAGAGACAACGGAAGAAACTCAATGTACAGTGATAAAGGATGGTATTTCGGCGGCATGAGATTTTCCATGAATGGAGAAAAGATAATCGTTTCTGAAGTCTCGAAGATATTTTTTGCCTTTAAAGGCGGACAGAAAAAGTGCATAGTGCTTGATCTCGATAACACGCTATGGGGCGGTATAATAGGCGAAGATGGGATAAATGGGATATCATTGAGTGATGTGAAAGAAGGATCCCAGTACAAAGATTTCCAAAAAAGATTGAAGGATTTGAAGAACATGGGAGTGCTTCTTGCGATAGCGTCCAAAAACAATTTCGATGATGCAATAGAGGTAATAAGAAACCATCCTCATATGGTTCTCAAAGAAGAAGATTTTGTATCGATGAAGATAAACTGGGATCCCAAATATGTCAATATTCAAAAAATAGCGGAAGATTTGAATATAGGTCTGAATTCTATTGTTTTCATAGATGACGATAAATTTGAAAGAGAATCTGTTAAAACTCAATTGCCGGAAGTAGAAGTACCGGACTTTCCGCAGGATTCAACCATGTTAGCAAAATGGATAACGCAATTGCAAAAAGATTATTTCGAATTTATTGAGGTAACGGAAGAGGATCTTGAAAAAACAGAAATGTACAAATCTCAGGAAAAAAGAAAGACCCTTTTGGAGCAGAGCGCAAGTTTTGAAGATTACCTTTCCTCTCTTGAAATGAAATTAAAAATATGGAATTTGAAAAAAGAAGATCTTCCAAGAGCCGCCCAACTTACTCAAAAGACAAATCAATTCAACGTTACGACAAAAAGATACACGGAATTTGACCTTGAAAAGATGATGGCAGATCCCAACTTCTCGGTGTACATAGGAAGTGTTGCAGACAAATTCGGAGACAATGGCAAGGTTGTGTTTCTTATAGTTAAGAAAGACAAAGATATTGCCTACATTGATACATTCTTAATGAGTTGCAGGGTTATGGGAAGACATATAGAAGATCACGTCATGGATTTTGTCGAGGAAGAGATGAAAAAGCAAGGCATAAAAAAGATAAGGGCTTCTTACATCCCAACAAAGAAAAACATTTCTGTTAAAAATCTTTGGGATGATCTCGGGTACAAAAGAATTTCTGAAGGTCAAAACGGTGAGGTATCTTATGAAATAGATCTTGAAAACAAACCCGAAAGAAAAGTATATTCACAACTGGTGATCTGAGTGAATTTGAAAATTCATCATGTTGGATATGCCGTTGATTCCATAGAAGAAGGAATAAAAACATTTGAAGCACTTGGATTCAAAGTCGATTCGGATACATTCAACGATGTCAAAAGAAAAGTTGAAATAGTCTTTATGTCAAAAGGCGAAATGAAAATAGAACTTGTAGCACCTTTAAGCGTTGACTCGCCTGTAAGTAAATTCTTATCTAAAAATGGACCATCTCCTTATCATATTTGTTACTCAACAGATGATATTTACAAAACTGTAGATAAACTCAAACAATTTAAATTCATACAAATTTCTGAGATTGAAGAAGCCTTGGCAATTTCAAATAAAAAAGTCGTTTTCATGTATTCAAAGCCGATTGGAATTTTAGAACTTGTAGAAGGAGCATAAAAATGAAAAAAGAAGAGATAATAAATGTTATAAGCGAAGTCTTAAACAGAAAAGTGGATGAAAATACCAGTAAAGAAGAAATTCAGGAATGGGATTCCCTTAAGCACTTACAAATTATAATGGAAATAGAAGAAAGATTTAACGTAGCAATCTCGATAAATGATCTTTCAAAAATAAACTCTGTTAAAGATATCTTGAATATTCTTAAAATCAGTTAGCATTTCTAAGAATAGTCTTGTATTTTATTTTAAATTGGTCAGTTCTTTTAAAGCATTTATTATATTATCAAGCACAACATCACCAGAAAATCTCTTAGCAGTTTCTGCTATTTTTTCTGGTGTCTCGAATTTAAGTTTACCATCTATAACATCATTAACAATCTTTACAAACGCATTCATATCTCCTTCAGGATAAAGATAGCCATTTATATCTTTGATAACTATATCAGAAGGTCCTACTTCACAATCAGATGAAATAACAGGTATTCCCCTTTGGTTTGCCTCTGCTAATACCATTCCGAATCCTTCAAATCTTGATGTTAAAAGCAATGCAGTTACTCCTTCATCTAAATTCTCGTAAGGATCTTTTTTAAATCCCCTCCATTCTATTCTTTGAGATGAGTAAATTCAATTTTGAAACTTCTTGCTATTCCTCAATTCTTTTTTTGCCCTCACCCCACAACAACCTGTCATCAGGGTGTAAAATTTTTTTGTCCCAAAAATTCTTTCAACCGAGGTGACAGGTATGTTGCGGAGCTCTTCAGATGTGTTTCTTTTCAAATTTCCTTCTTCAGACACTGTTTTTAATCTCGTATTCTTTACTTTTCAGCAAATGAACTTTGACTCCATTTCTTCAGAACTCCTTCGGTCTTATTCTCCCATTCAAAATAAGAATCGTCCTTATGACCCTTCTTCTTTGCTCAGACTCTTTTTCATCTTAAATCTTTTCAATTTGGAATATGACTTTTACAAATCGAAGCGCATTGATTCTGTCCTGCCTCGCAATTACCTCTATCTTTGTGGTTTCTCAGATCAATTCCCCTGCTATACAACTTATTTTTATTTCAAGCAGCGCTTTGATTTCCCTGTCCTTTTCCAATACCTTAACTTGTTTCTTGTACTCTTTCTTAACTCCATAATCTCTTCTTTCAAAGACGAAATCAATGATTCTGACGGCCTTGTTATTGCGGCCGATTCGAAACCTATCGCCGCTTACGGCAATGTCCCCCTCGGACCCATTCATTCTTACAATAAAACTCTCAACGGCAAGTTTGGCTTCAAAGTCTTCTGGTTAGCGGTTGTTTATCCTTTTTATTTTCCCTTCTACTTCTCTTTTGACAAAGCCTCTGCACATGATAACCCTATGCTTTTGAATTCGTTTAAGTATCTCAAATTACTTGACGTCAAAACTTCCAACATCTTTTTTACCGCTGACAAAGGCTTCGATTCACTCGAGACGTTTTACAAACTTATCTCTGCCGGCTTTATCCCTTTCATTAAAACAAAAAAGTTTCATCTCAAAGATCATTTCTATCTTCAAAACGTCAATATCTTCTGTAAAGTCTCAAATAAAAAATTATTGTCTGAAGGAAACGACTATTCAAAACATCGCCACAAGTTCTTCTGTCACAACAGAACTGCTTTATGCCCTAAAAATTGTTCTGGTATCTTTTGGATGAAATACACACCTGAATTATCTCTTTTCAGACTTTCATTCCAGACCAACCCATCTTTTAAACAGTTCTACAACTTCAGACCGAGAATTGAAACTCTTAACTCTTCCCTCACAAGATGGTTTAATCTGAAAAATGTAATCTATTTCCCAAGCATCGGCGCTTACGATAGATTCAAATTGAAACTTATTTCAAAAACGATTAGCCATTATACTTTCGAATCTAACGTTTCTTTTCTTAAAAGGCTGAAAGGAGAAACTCATGACAGAAAACGTATTTGTTTAAATCCAAAATTTGCTTTTCAAAGATCCTGAACGTATTCAGACTCAATCTCATCTGCAATGTCTGAATGCATCCTTCTGTATGATGCATTTTGATTCTGCAACTGTTCTTCTGTATCTTCCTCTGTTTTTAAAAGACCATGTATTGGGGTTTGGGGTAAGTCTATTCTAAATTGAATTCACTCTATTCTTTGAGATATTCCAAGATCATCAGCAAGAGATCTTAATTTTTTCTCATCTCCACCTCTTCCAGTGATAATAAGTTTCCAGTCTCTGTCAATTTTTGCTTGACTTTATACAAGTTCTGCTTCATCATAAACTAAACCAATAAAATACAGTTTATGATTGGTATTTTTAAGGTCTTTATCAAAATTCAATAAAACTGTCTCAACACCACCGATGAATTTCGTAAATGTCATATTCGAAAAAATAAATATATTCATGTTTACCCTCTGTATTTAAAATACGATTTATAAATTTCCTTTATTTTTTGTATATTTTTGAGATAATCTGCTCTCAGACGAATTATTTCGAGGTTACAATCAAAAGATGATCTGATTATCTCCGAATTTTCAAGCGCTAAATTTATAGCTTTGGCAATTTCCTCTGGAGAGTCTTCATCTACCAATAAACCATTTTTTCTGTCTTCTACCCATTCTTCATTTGGAGGAATTTTTGAAACTACCGGAAAAGCACCAAGAGCCATTGATTCAAGTAAACTAAGAGGAGTTCCGTCTCTGAAAGGAACTGAAAGCACTATCAAGGATTTACCAATCTGACTCCACAAGGTATTTTGATCAACTTTTCCGATGATCTTCACGCTATCATTTAAATGTAATTCATCGACTAATTTTTTTGCTTTAGAACTATCTCCGCCTCCATACATAAACAACTTGGCCGTTGAATTTTTTTCAACAACATTTTTCATGGCCAATATTTGATTTTTTACATTGTAAACCTCTGCGAATCCTCTTGGACTTATAATTAAATTTTCTCTGTCATCTATAGGTTTTCTATATTTAACTATATTCTGAGTATCGACACCGTATTGAAACACGTCATGAGGCTTCTTTAGATCAAAACCAATTTTGATGGCCATATCTTTGAGATATTCACCAGCAAAATTCACATAATCTGAAGAATTTAGAACACTTCTGACAATTCTTCTTCTTAAAGAACTTTTTTCGGCAAGCGTTATATCAGAACCCCATGCAGATAGTACAAGAGGATGAAATCCAATTTTTGATGCTATGTACCCATAACTCGTTACAAAATGCGCATGAATCAAGTCTGGTTTGAATTCATCAAAAATTTTTTTGAACTTATTGACACTAAAGAAATATCCAAATTTACCGAATTTGCTTTTTACAGTTTTTGCGGGAAGACCGTTTAAAATTTCTCTATTCCCTAAATCAAAAGAAACTACTAAAACTTCAAAATCATTATCATTTAAAAATGGTTCCACCCATTTTCTTGTATGAATTGATTGAGGAGCAAAGATAAGCAATTTTATTTTATTCATCTTAAAATTTCCTCATAGATCTTTTCATGTTCAGAAATTGTCTTAGATATGTCAAACTCTTTTGCCCTATTTCGGGCGTTCTGTGAAAATTCTGACCATTTTTCTTTGTGTTCTAACATCCATTTTATTGAATCGGCAAGAGATTGGAGATCGTTTGTCTTAAAAATAAGACCATAGTTAGTAACAAGATAATTCGAATCTAAATTCACGTTCTTCAAATCAAGAACTTCCTTGAAAACATCTAAATTACTTACAATAACAGGTTTGCCAGATGCCATGCCTTCTACCAAAGCTATTCCGAACCCTTCATACAACGAAGGCATAACAAAAATATCACTTTCAGCTAAAAACTCCGGAACATTTGTGATATTGCCAACAAATTCAATGTTATTTTCCAAAGAATTATCATGGACCATTTGCAGTAAATCTTTTTTTAATGGGCCATCTCCTGCGATTTTGAATTCAAAATTATTCACACCTTTTTGAGATTTTAGATATATCAATGCTTTAATTAAAGTAAGATAACCTTTTTGCTCCACAAGTCTTCCTACAGACGCAAATATCACATTATCATTCCCAGAGTAACTTTTCTTATCGATCATAAATCTCTTGGTTTCGATTCCATTGTATATAACAGTTATTTTAGATGATGGTATTTTGAAATAACTCTGTATAAAATCTTTTACCCCTTTTGAGACGGCTACGATTTTTTTAAAGTGTTTCGCAAAAATAATGGCAAAAATTTTGTCTTTAATTCCAAAGCCAGAAGTGCTATGATACGTTGCTATAATCGGTATCTTCATACCCCAACTGGCCATTTTTGCATAGAACATTCCTGTAAAAAGATGGGCATGAATGATATTCGGACGATCTCTTTTTAAAATTTTTCTCAAATTGATAATTGATCTAAACCTATTTCCATGTGCTTTTTTTGGAATTATTATAACTTCAACACCATTCTGCCTTAAAGATTCCACTCTTTTTCTTTCAAATTCTTTATCGCTGTAACTTCCGAGGGCAATTATTGAAACTTTGAATTTATCTTTATCAAGTCCAACTGCAAGATCACAAACGAGTTTTTCGGCACCACCCGCGCCAAGACTACCTATTACATAGGTTAAATGAAAAAATTGCACACTCTTTTTGTTTCTTTTAAAATGTGATCTTATTATATTTAAATAAGATTTTTTAATAGAAAACATTAATCTCAAAATTTCGGATCCAAAAATACGTGTAAAGATGATAATTGAAATTGTTTTCATATTTTTAGATATGGAATAAGAATTTTTAAGATAGTCGATACCTTTATTTTTCAATCCACCCATTGCTAGTTCAAGACCTGTTATGTATAAAAATTTTAAATAACTATTTAAGCAAGCGTTTTTTATGTCATTACCAAATTCCTGAATTAGTTTTTCCCTTGCTAATCCAAAAGTCAATAATTTATTTCGTGATGCAGATTTCATTATACTGCCTATTGTTTCAGTATGATAAATTCTTAGAGCATCTTCAGAGATATAAACTTTGTAATTTTTCCAAATTTCAAACCAAAATAAGCTTTCAACGCCATTGACAAATTCTGGAAATTTGTAATTTTTCATAACATCACTTTTTATTATTTGAAATAACTCGCCATGAATTTTTCCACAAACAAAGTCTTTATAATTTCCAAATCCTGATTTTATATTTGAAGTTTTAAAACCCGTTATGCTATCAATACAATTATAAGCTATTAAAGAAGCATCGTTATGTTGTGTAAAATCATTGGCAATCGTTTCTAAAGCCTTAGGTAACAATTCATCATCGCTATCTAAGAACACAAGTATATCTCCACATGCAATTTCATATCCACGATTTCTCGCATAATTAACACCATAATTTTTTTCGAGTCTTTTGTATATAATTTTGTCTACATAACTTTTAACTAATTCTTCAGTATTATCCGCAGAATGATCATCAATTATTATAAGTTCATAATTCTTATAAGATTGATTAAGGACGCTAGAAATTGCTCTTTGTAAGCACCATTCACGGTTAAAAGTTGGAATAATAACGCTGATAAATAAATCTTGTGACACATCAACTATCTCCTTTTTTCAAAATCAAAAACATTTTCATTTTTAAGATTAGTTATTTGATCAAGAGTTGTAATTATCATAAATTCACCTTGTTTCGGTAAGTACCTGATTGAAAAACTCAATTAATTTGTTTTTCACAACTTCTTCTGAATATTTTTTAGAAATTTCAAAACCTTTTTTTATCATTTTATCCTTTTCTTCCTCGCTCATAGAATAAAATCTTGTTATTGCCTTAGAAAAATCTTCAACATCTCCTGTTTTAAAAAAAATTGCATTCCCTTCTGTTATTTCCTTAAATATCGGCAAGTCAGAACAAATAACTACTTTACCGGCTAACATTGCTTCAACAATTGGCATACCAAATCCTTCAGCATAACTCGGAAAGATGAAAGCATCACACTTTGAAAGAAGAAATTGTCTTTCATAATCTGAAATTCCTTCTAAAATGACAAGATTATCGGCTTTATCTCTTAACAATTCATCATAATCATTTGTTTTTCTACCAGCAAGAACGAAATTTGTATTCTTCTGAATTTTGGCAACTTCTTTTATCAAAAATGTTCCTTTCCTTCTTCCAAGAGCACCTAAGAAAAAAAGAAAATGATCTTTACTGTCTAAAGTATGATCAAGATCCTTCACTTTATCATTCTTATCATTAATAATAAAAAGTTTTTCAGTTATTATTGGTGGAATAACTGTCTCTAATCCATTTATTTTTTTTGAATCATATAATTTATGAACGACATCTTTTGACCATTTAGAAATATATATAATCCCACAAGAGTGCTTAATCACATCTTTCAAATGGAAGTAAAACCTTAATTTGCCGATCAAATCGTGAAATTCCGGATTTATAATTGGTATAGCATCATGTACAGTAACAATAATCTTGAAATTACGATTTTTACAATGAGCCATCTCTGTTGTTGTGAACCATAATAAATCTATTTTTTCCTCTTTGACGACTTTGCAAATGAATCTATGATACTTCCATAAATGTCTTGCGTGTTTCAATTTGCTACCGTAAATTTTCATGTTTGTCTCTTTAAGATTAAAAATATCAGATGGTTTCACATCGCTAAAAAAAATGAACTCTATTGCCGATTCACTTTCTAAAGCCTTTATATTTCTCAATGTGTAGGAAGGTATCCCAGAAAATGGGCCGGTTAAATGTCTTACATCAATACCTATTTTCATATGTTATCTCCCTCAAATATTTTTATCATTTTATCTGCTGAGTGTTTCCAGTCATATTTTTCTATTATTTTGGAAGGTTCGATAATTTTATCTACACTAAAAACATCTGAAATAAGTTTCGAAAGTTTTTCAAGATCATTTAGCATAAAGTATTCTGCTTCATTTTCAAGTACTTCTCGATGGACAGGTATATCCGATGCTATTACTTTTGTACCACATGCTCTCGCTTCTAAAGGTGGCATATCAAATCCTTCCATTTTTGAAGGTGCTACAAAAGCATTTGCTGCGGAATAAATCATAGGCAAATCTTTTTCATCAACATATCCAAGATGTTTAAATTTATCTCCAAGTTCCCTTTGAGCAAATTCAACCTGTTCATTTGTTAATGTCCCAAAAACACAAAGTAATCCCTCAATTTTAACTTTTTTGAACGCTTCTATAACAAAGTTAAAATTCTTACGAGGATATTTCATATTACCAATTAAAATAAAACGCTTATCTAATTTGTATTTATTATAAAATAATTCTTTAGAATTGATTATTGGCTTAAATAATGTTTTATCGTAAGCAGGAGTAACAACTTCTATATTTTTTAACTTAAAAAAATCTTTTATTTCATTTGCGGACGATTGAGATACTGATGTAACTATATCTGCTCTTTTTATTGAGTTCTTTATATTTGATATAAAAAAATCATTTTTAATCTTTTGTTCAAAATTTGTAATCATAATCGAATCATCTGTATGTTTAAATGGGGTTAGATCATGAACTGTAACAATACATTTTGTATTAGAACTTATAAATCTTGGTATTACAAAATTCGGTGCCCAATAAACGTTATGGCCGAGTTTATTTATCTTAAAACCACCAAAAGCAAAAAATCTTAAAGTTCCAAGTTTTCTATTTATGTTTAAGTTATAAGTGTTATATGTACCATTGAAATCCCACGGTTTAATATCATATGGATTAAACAAAGTAATGAACTTCCGTTTGTCCGGTTGAACATTTTTTAATATGTTAAAAGTATACCATCCAATGCCGGTAAAATAAGTATTCAAATCTGAGACAACACTCGCATCAACTAATATTTTATTCATTTCTCCTCATTTACTCCTTTGCCTTTCCACGCTATTTCTATATTTACAACTTTAAATGCTTTTTCAACAAACTCTCTGACTGTATGAGTTTCTCCTGATGCTATAACAAAATCATCTGGTTCTTCTTGTTGAAGCATGAGCCACATGGCTTTCACGTAATCTCCAGCATATCCCCAATCACGTTTAGCATCTAAGTTGCCCAAGGATAAAAATTCTCTCTCGCCACGATAAATTTCTGCAACGGCTTTTGATATTTTTCTTGTAACGAACTTTATTCCCCTTTTTGGAGATTCGTGATTGAAAAGTATGCCGTTGCATGAAAACATTTTATAACTTTCTCTGTAGTTGACAGTTATCCAATATCCATATAACTTTGCCACGCCATATGGCGATCTCGGATGAAATGGAGTCGTCCCTTTTTGTGGAACTTCTTGAACAAGTCCAAATAATTCACTTGTTGAGGCCTGATAAAACCTTGCATCAGATTTTTTCAATCTTATCGATTCAAGTAATCTTGTAACGCCAAGCGCATTAACTTCCGCTGTAAAAATAGGTTCTTTCCAGGATACGCCTACAAAACTTTGTGCAGCTAAGTTGTATACCTCATCAGGTTTCGAAACTTCGATTGCATTTATCAAAGAAGCATCATCCGTTAAATCGCCTTCTATCAAGTGTATTTTATTTAATATGCCCTCAACTCTGCCAAAACGTTGATTACTGCTTCTTCTATACAGTGCATAAACTTCGTATCCTTTTTCTAAAAGTAATTCTGCAAGGTAGCCTCCATCCTGACCTGTTATCCCTGTTATAAAAGCCCTTTTCATACAGACTTCCTTCACATATATCAAGACATAAAAATATCATCTAAGATCTATTTTGGGAATAATTTCACCTCACACACAAAAAGATTTATACTTTATCATCGATTAGTCTTCAGTTTTAAAAAAGCCAAAGAATTATTTTGGTATATTTATAAATTTCGATGGTGCTGGTCTGTGCCCTACTTTATAAGCTCCTGCTGATAATAATTCATATCGAGCCGGATTGTATAAATTTTCAGCTGTTGGTGGAACTGAAAATAATTTTTCAGACCATAAATCTTTACGAACAAAAAAAGCATTAACTCCGGTTATGCCCGTTCCTACTAAATAATAACCTTTTTCTTTGCCTAAAATTTCTAATGCTTTCAAAGATGCGCCAGAATCATTACTACCATTCCATTTAAAGTTTTCTATATATGGTTGTACCAAAGCTATTTCCGGAGGTATAGACCCGTTATATTCAATAATAACAACCCTTGGACTAAATTTATCGTTATCTATAGCTTCCCATATATAAAAATCATTACCGTCAATATCTATCGAAAGTAAATCAACTTCTTTTCCAGCTTTAGAAAGCAATTTATTTATATTATCTTTCGTTATAAACGAATTAATAATTTCGAGTTTTCCAGTTTCTATGTAATGCTTAAAATTTATATTTGCTTGCTGAACATAAGGTTGATTTCCATCTACCCAAATGCCTTTCCATCCACAAGCCAGCAAAAAATGTGTATTACATTCAATTCCTGTTTCTATACCTATTTCGAAAAAAGTGTTTTCTTTAATACCAACTCTTTTGAATATTTCATGTATTATGCCATCTTCACTATTTTGTGAATATATACTAGTTCAAATTTAAAAGTGAAGTGTTACCCACTTATGATCTGAAAAGCAGTACCTATGAAAGTCTTCAATTCCAATTTTATCAACTTGTCTTTTACGTCTTCTTCAAAGAATTCTTTTATCTTCGATTTGAATTTCTCTTTCTTTTCATAATAGACCTGCAATAACACATTTTTCGAATATTTCCACAGCCTTTCTATCAGATTCAGGTTCGGTGAGTAAGGCGGTAAATATATCTCTTCTATCTTAATTCCTTTTTCTTTGCTTATCTGTTTGAGATGTTCTATGAATAACTTCCCGTGATTGTATTTCGCGTTGTCCATCACAAGAAATAATTTCCGCTTCCGCCTCATCCATAGGTCCGTAAAACTGTTTTCTATGATCTTGTCCACCAATTTAATGTTCGATTGTTGATTTACGTTTTCTTCATGCTCTATGCAAATTACTTTCTGATTCACGGGATTGTAGGCTCCATTAACATTTATCTTTTCTCTGCCTGTGTTCGTCTTAATAAATTGTTCTTTGCCTTTTTCAATCCAGCCGTATCCTATTTTGACGTTATGGTCGAATCCAGAACCATCAACAAAAAATATCTGCTTTTCTTCATCACCAGAGCATTCCTCAATCCTACCAGTTAATTCGTTTATGATTACTTTTTGTACTTCCACGCTTGGATGTTTCCCGGGTACGCCCTTTGGCTTCTTATATACAAATCCATGCGCATTCAGAAACTCCTGCATCCCTTGTTCGGTATACACTTTTCCAAAATGCCCTTTTATCCAGTTTATGACTACTCTCGTGTTTCGTACAAAATGAGTCCTTACAAATGCTATAACTGCTTTTTCCTCTTGAGCGGTCATTTTGTTGTTATGTCCTTCGTAATGATTTTCTATCAAAACATCGGCACCGAATATCTTGTATTTTTCAATGACTTCTTGTATCATGACGTCAGATATCATTAGTACGTCTTTTATAGTTTCCCATTCATAGCCTTTGCCCCAAAGAATAACACAATGAATTCTTGTTCTAGCCGCACTTGAATTCTTCATTTGTTTATAAATTTCAATTAATTTTCTTAGTTCTTCATCTGACAATCTTTGATTTCTCGGTATCATGCTTTAATTCTACCATAAATTCACTTTTAAAAGAGATTTAGTATACTTTATATTCATAGAGTTCTAATCTTCCTTCATTTTTATAAATAGGGTTTGAACTTAATTGATTTAGATACTGCTTAGAAAGAATTGTGGAAATATTATCTAACTTACTATAATAATTTGTTATAATTTTTTTTATTCTTTCAAACATCTATCTCTACCTCCATAAATTTATTTTACGAATCAAATTTTATATTCTTCACATCCTGAGTTGTGCCGCGTTTGGTTATCAAAATTTTGTCTCCGTCCACGACAACTATTATATCTTCGAGATGAGATATTGCAACTGTCTTTCCTTCTGCAAAGATCCCACAATTTTTAGCATCTCTAAAAACCACTTGTTTCGCGTCAGAAAAATTTCCATCTTTGTCTTTTTCTAAAAGATCGTACAACGCATCCCAACTGCCAACATCGCTCCAGCCAAAGTTTCCGGGGATCATGAAGATGTTGTTTGCCTTTTCCATTATGCCATAATCTATCGAAATCGATTCTATCAATTTGTAAATTTCTTTTATGTCTTTCTTTGATTCAAAAAATAATTTATACATATCCGGCAAAAATTCTTTGAATGCTTTTTTCATAGCCGATACTTTGAATATGAATATTCCTGCATTCCAGAAGAAATTTCCTGACTCGATATAATGATATGCCGTTTCTAAATTCGGCTTTTCGTGAAACCTCTTTACAGGTACAAAATCTTTATCAAAGATCGATTTATCCACTTCAATGTATCCATATCCAGTCTCGGGCTTAGTTGGCTTTATTCCAATCGTTACTATCACATCGTGTTGTGATACAAACTCTGCGCTTTTCTTTAGAATATCTATGTAAGATTTTTCGTCATGAATGTAATGATCTGAAGGTAATACTATGACAATATCATTAGAATTCATTTTTGATATTCCAAAAGCAATTGCGGCGGCGGTATTTTTCCCTTCTGGCTCAAGTAAAAGGTTATCTTTTTCTATTTTCAATTGATCGAGGATATGATTTGAATGGTTTGCATTCGATATTACATAAACATCTTTTGAATTAACTAAAGTTCGAATTCTATCAACAGTTTCCTGGATCATGGTTTTATCCGATGTGATCTTCAAAAATTGCTTTGGTTTGTCTTTGGTTGATTTCGGCCAAAATCTTGTGCCGGACCCACCGGCCAATATCAAAACTTTTGTGGACATGTTAAAATCTCTGCTCGTTTCCGTACAGAACTGTATCTGGAAAGCTTTCCGTATTATGCTTCAAATAAAATTTGTAATCTTTATTGACAGACTTTATGTAATTCGGTATCGTGATAAGATCATCTCCTTTGTGATAAACACAAATCGCAAGTTTGGGTTTGAACTTTTTTATCGTCCTTTCTCCGCCCATTAGTGCACCAAGTTCGGCACCTTCTATATCCATTTTTATGAAATCAACGTGATCTAATTTTTGATCTTCTACAAATTTGTCTATCATCGTAACCTTAACTTTCTCACTCCCTTCAGAAGACAAGTTACTCTTTCCACCCCATCCAGATTCTATAGATAAAGTGGCCTCGTTATCACTTAGTGCCATCTTTAAAGGAAAAATATTTTGAACATTGTTTTGCTTTACATTCTCTTCGAGAATCTTAAAATTATTGCTTGAAGGCTCAAACGCATAAACTTTTCCACTTTCTCCAACATATTTTCTAAACCAAAACGCTGTGTCTCCAATGTAAGCACCGACATCTAAAATAACGTCTCCTTTTGATGGCTCAACTAAATTTGGAAGTCTATATTGCTCGATAAGAAATGCAGCAGAAATAGGACCCGGGCTTTCAACTTTAATTTTAAATCCGTCTATTTCTGCGTAAAAGTCTTTGAATTTGATCGATTTTGACAATTTTTCAGATTGTTCTTTTGTGATGCGGGGAGTAAACAATTCGTAAGCAGCACCTTCTCCTAAAAACGCGTAAGCGACTCTATATTTTACAAACCAATCGTACTCTTTTCTTGAATTTTCGTCTTCGAGCATATCGTAGAATCGGTCAAAAGATTCAGGATCTCTAACGGCAAGATTGTAGAATTCTATACAACTTTTCTTATCAAAGTAGGAATAAACAAATTTTGAAGACTCTTTTTGAATTTTTCTCCATTGGTTTGTCTTTGTAACATGCACACCAAATTTCTCGGTGAATTTGTTTATGTTGGTTCTGCGCACTTTCTTAAATGGTTCGTAGTCTGACATTTGTTTATCGTTTTCTTTTTCAAGATGTTCATGAACCTTTTCCACTGCTTCATCGATTAAATCTTTTGTGTGAGACACGAAATATCCTCCCAACGTTAGAATAGAAAATTGAAAAGTGTACAATGGACAATACAAAAATGGAAAATTGTACAAATGAACAATGTAAAGACAATGTACAATGAGCAATGCGAAAAGACTGAGAAGCCGAAAATTTCGAATCGAACCCAAATTGCTTTTATTATACCAAAAGTTTTAAAAAGAGTAAAATTGAAAATGGGCAATCTATCCGCTATTTGCCGATTTATGAAAAAACCCCTCTTTTCGAGGAGTTCTGGCAGCCCTACGGGGAATCGAACCCCGGTCTTCTGGCTGAGAACCAGACGGACTAGCCACTATCCGATAGGGCCAAAAATATGATATCATAGTTATGTGTTTCTTTCAAAATAAAAGCATGTTAAAATTCGTTTGAGGAGGGGAGCGTGTATGAAGAGAGCCTTGCTTTTTACACTCGCGATGATGTCCGTGCTTGTCGTCTCGCTATACGCCGACGCAAGCGTGCAGGATATAATCATAACCCCGACCCAGCCTTCTTCTCTGACTATAAGTGTATGGACAGATAGGCCCGCGGGGGCCACCTATTATCCGGGAGATAACATCCATATATATTTTAAAACTTCCCAGAATGCCTACGTTACGATATATGACTACACAACAGATGGAAATGTAAGGGTTATCTTTCCCAACTTCTTTCAGCGAGACAATTTTGTAAGAGGCGGAATGGTCTACGTCATACCCAATCCAAATTACGATTACAATCTCACGGTCTCGGGTCCAAATGGGCGCGAGATAATAGAGGCTATAGCCTCGACAACGCCAGTTATTCAGCCTCCTGTCCCTTCGAATAAGGCTTTCGGAGAGATCCCAGATGGTCCAAATTATTTGCAAAAGTTAAAACTCGATATAACCGGAAAGACTGTGGCCGTGGGCGTAACGTATTTTTACGTGGGTTTTGTTCCTTCCACCGGGATCGTTCATTTTGAATCCCAGCCTGCGGGTGCAACGCTTTACGTCGACGGTATTTATGAAGGAATAACGCCTCTCGACTTGCAACTTGCCGAGGGAGACCATCTTGCCGTTTTCTGGTACAACAATACAAACATTTCAAAGACCTTTCATGTCAACCCAAACACTTACAACACTGTCCGAGTCTCGTTCTATCCCCAACAAAGTGCTAATTTCAGTGTGAATTTCAACACATCACCGTCGGGGGCGATGATCTTCGTAAATGGCAGGATGCTTGGCATCTCTCCGTGTGTTGTGAATTTGGCGGCAGGAAGTTATCAGATAACGATAGTAAAGCCCGATTATTCGACGATAGTTACACAGATTTCCGTCAATCAAAATCAGAATTTCAATTTCAATTTATACAGATTGAGTTTTTAGATTGTATAGATTATAGAGGAGGAAGCGTATGAGAAATTACAAGGAAATACCTATATGGAAGGATGTAAGCGAAGAACAGTGGAATGACTGGCATTGGCAGATCGCAAACAGGATAATGGACGCAGAAAAACTTTCTCAGGTAATTCCTTTGGACGATGACGAAAAGAGGGCAATAACTACAAGCCTCAAACATTTAAGAATGGCCATAACGCCTTACTATGCGACGCTTATAAACATCGACGATCCAAAGGATCCGATAAGAAAGCAAGCCGTTCCGACCATGAATGAACTTTACAAGGCCCCGAATGAGAGTAGAGATCCATTGTTTGAGGATGTCGACTCTCCCGTCTACGGTCTTACTCACAGATACCCGGATCGCGTGCTCGCACTTGTTACAGACCAGTGCTCGATGTACTGCAGGCATTGCACGAGAAGAAGGAAGGCCGGAGAGACGGATATGCCGATGCCTCTCGACAAGATAGACGCGATGGCCGAATATGTCTCTGTCCATCCAGAGATAAGAGATGTGCTTTTGTCCGGAGGAGATCCATTTACCCTTTCAACCGAAAGGCTTGAGTTGATAATAAAGAAGTTCAGATCGATCAAACATGTCGAAATAGTAAGGATAGGAACGAGAACGCCAGTCGTCATGCCTCAAAGGATTACCGACGAACTTGTGAATATGCTCAAGAAATACCACCCCATCTGGGTGAATGTGCATTTCAACCATCCAAATGAATTTACACCCGACTCAGAGAGGGCCCTTGCCAAACTTGCAGACGCTGGAATTCCTCTCGGAAATCAGTCGGTGCTTTTGAGAGGTGTCAATGACTGCCCTCAGGTTATGAAAAAACTCGTCCATCTTCTCGTCAAAAATCGTGTAAGGCCGTATTACATTTACCAGTGCGATCTCTCAGAAGGTCTTTCTCATTTCCGCACCTCGGTGGCGCGTGGAATAGAGATAATAGAGTATTTAAGAGGTCACACGTCGGGCTTCGCTGTTCCGACATACGTTATAGATGCGCCCGGCGGGGGTGGAAAGATACCGATTGAGCCACAGTATCTTATCTCAATGGGCGCGGGAAAGGTCGTGTTGAGAAATTACGAAGGCGGGATCTTTACCTATGAAGAGCCAGACGATTACAAGCCTTCGTGCGATCAAAATTACATAGACAAATCCGAGCAAAGCATGGTCGGGATTTCGGGCCTTCTTGAAGGAACGCACAAATTTTTGATCCCATACGGCAATGAAAGGAGAAAACGCATAAACCTTTGGAAGCAATCAAAGACAAAGAAAGGGTCTTAAAAGAGATTGAGAAATACAAAAAGATAGCGGTCATAGGCCTTGCCAAAAATGTCGGCAAGACGACGGTTGTCAATTATCTTGCCGGCAATCTTTCTAACGTGTGCATTTTGACTATAGGTAGGGATGGTGAAGAAAGAGACGTCCTCTACGGGACGAAGAAGCCTCCGATAAATTTGAAAAGGGGAAATTTTGCCGTGATCCCTTACGAATTTGTCGGAGGAAATCTCGAGATAATCGACACATTCGATCTTGTCGCGGGAAGATTTGCTCTTGTGATGGCGAGAATAGACACTCAAATTCAGGTCGCGCGAGTTGGAGGATTTGATTTTACGAATGATATGGCCGATTACCTTCTTGAATTCTGCGATAAGGTTATAATCGATGGCGCCTTTGGCCGGGTGGGGATCGCGCCTTACATGGACGCGAATATAATCGTTTGCGGGACGGCCTCGGGAGATATCAAATCAAACGCGAGAAAGATAAAGAGATTGATGGCAAAGAAGGTCGATCCCGAGATCGAGGAGAAAATTCTACCTCACAAAGATTCCATCGTCTTGATGGGAAGGGATGAAAAGATCTTCGATCCTGACCGGATAGAAGAGGCGATAAAGATCTCAAATGATGCCGATTTTGTATATATTCCGCGCGTGATCGATCAATTCACATTTTCCCGAATAAAATCCTCCGTCGTTGTTCCTTCGGCCGATTTTGTCTTGGGAGAGGGAGATTTTTTTGTGATCAACGAGATAAAGATCTTGGCAATAGCGGTCAATTCGGTATCTTCAAAAGAGGAAGCGCCTTCAACTTTGATAGATGGACTAAAAAGTATTTTCAATGATATAATTGTTTTTGATGTGCTTTACGATCCTTAAGGAGGTCTCAAAATGGAATTCATTCTCAACAGGGAAATACTCTCTTCGTATTTGGATTCTTTATCGAGAGCAGTTGCTTCAAGACCTATAAGACCTATCCTCAATGGCGTTCATTTCGATCTAAAGGATGGATTGACCCTTACAGCCACCGACATGGAGTTCACGGTAAGATCGAAGATTCCAGATGTTAAGGGAGACAAATCCTTTGTTGTGGACGCAAAGACTATAAACGAGATAGTAAAGAGTCTTCCCGACAAAGAGGTGAAATTTTCGATAGACGGGCAGAAACTTGAGATCCTTTCGGGAAAGAGCAAGTTCCAAATTTTCATTCAGGATGGCGCCGAGTTTCCGGATGTTAAGGTTCCGTCAGATGGCATTGAATTTTCGATGAAAAGAACACAACTTTATTCGATGCTTGAAAGGGTTGCGTTCAGCGCGGCAACAGATGAGAACATGAAAAACCTTAACGGTGTTTACATAGAGATCGAGAATGGAATTTCGAGGGCCGTTGCCGTTGATGGATTTAGAATGGCTTTGGTCGAGGGGAAGATAGACGAGAAGATAGAGATAAACTTCTTGCTTTCTTTGAGAGCCGTAAAGGAACTTTTGAGGGTTTTGTCTTTGACGAATGTGGAAGATGTGAATTTGAAATTCGAGAACAGGCAGATCTCATTCGAGTTTGATAACATGATCTTCATATGCAAGATAGTCGATGCAGAATTTCCAAATTACAAAAGGGTCATTCCGGACGAGTTCAAAACGAAGATCATCGTTGATAGAAATGAACTTAGATCGGCCGTCAGGCGCGTGAGTATAATAACGAGAAGTGGCTCTGAGACTGTGAAGTTCAACATAGAAAAGGATAGAATGAAGATCTCCTCGAAGAGTGCAGATTTGGGAGAGGCTGAGGAGGTTGTCGATATTCAGATGGAGGGAGAGCCTATAATGATAGCCTTTAATCCGAATTTCATTCTCGATGCTTTGAATCACACAGACGAGGACAAAATACAACTTAGTTTTGTCGATTCAAATAAACCCCTTATGATCGATACGGTAGATCTTAAGGGTTATTTCTTTATAATCATGCCGGTGAGATTGTAATGAGGGCCGGTATAGGGTACGACACTCACAGATTCGTAGACGGAAACAAAGTTATCCTCGGAGGAGTTGAGATTCCTTACGTCAAAAAACTTGAAGGTCATAGCGATGCGGACGTTGTAATTCACGCTATAGCAGACGCGATTCTCGGCGCGAGCGGGCTCGGAGACATAGGGATCCACTTTCCTCCTTCAGATCCAAGGTACAAGGGAATCTCTTCTTTGGTGATACTCGAGAAGGTCAAGAACATGATACTCAAAGAGAATCTCTCGATAGAATATATAGATGTTATGGTCATGTTGGAAGAGCCCAAGATCTCTCCATACATAGAAGAGATGAAAAAGAAGATATCCGAAACTTTAAACGTTAATTTCTCGAGGATAAGCATAAAGGCGACGACAAATGAGGGAATGGGCTTTATAGGAAGAAAAGAGGGCGCATCTGCGATGGCCATCTGCCTTTTGAAAGAACCGACATGAATTTTATAGGAAATATAACGATAGGTCAGTTTATACCGAAAAATTCCATCCTTCATTCGGCCGACTCCCGAAGCAAGTTGATCTTCATGATCATCTTCATAGTGGCCATTTTTTTGTCCACGAATTTTTACCAATACGCGATTTTGTCTCTCGTTGTGATTTTTTTGATGCTTTTAAGCAAGATATCCCCATTTTATTATCTAAAAGGCGTTAAATCTTTGTGGATTTTGATAGTCCTGACGGCAGTCTTTCAGATATTCTCTGGAGGAGGCAATGTCATTTTTGACCTTGGCCCTCTGAGAATAACAGATATGGCAATCTACAATACGGTCTTCATAGTCTTAAGACTTGTTCTCGTAATAGTCGCCGCCTCCTTGCTGACCTTTACAACCTCTCCGATTCAGATCGCCGATGGAATAGAGGGGCTTATGAGGATTTTAAGATTCCCGCGCGAATGGTCCCACGATTTTTCGATGATGATGAGCATAGCCTTTAGATTCATTCCCGTCCTTTCGATGGAGGCAGATCACATAATAAGGGCCCAACTTTCGAGAGGAGCAACCTTTGACAGGGGCGGCCTTATTCAAAGGGCGAAAGGGATGATACCCTTGATAGTCCCGCTCTTTGTTGGATCTATGAAGATGGCGGACGATCTGGCCATAGCGATGGAAGCGAGATGCTACAGAGGGTACGAGGGAAGAACAAAGTTCAGAGAGATGCACTTTAGAAAAAGGGATTATTTTATAATAGGATTTGGCTTGTTCATCGTTGTATTCATTTTAGTCGTTAGGATGTGAAAGGATGAGATCAGAGGTTTTACTTTTGCCGTCTAAACCCCGTCTTGATTCTTACGATCTTGTCATAATAATAGACACTCTAAGGGCTACGACGGTCATCTCGAGGGCGATTCACGAAGGGGCAATGGCGGTCTATCCGGCCATCTCGATTCCGAGAGCGAGAATTTTGAAAAAGATCGTTCCGAACGCAATCCTTGCCGGCGAGAGAAAGGCTTTCAAAATAAAGGGCTTCGATCTTGGAAATTCTCCATCTGAATTCACGAAAGAAAGCGTTGGAGGGAAAAATGTTATAATCACCACAACGAATGGAACGAAAGCCGTGGAAAGGTACAAAGGTTATGGTCCGGTCGTTGCGATGGCACTTTCAAATCTCAGGGCGATATACGATTACTCTAAAAATTTAAACAATTTGCTGATCGTATGTGCCGGAAGCCATGGAGAGGTCTCTCTTGAGGACACATACACGGCAGGAAGATTTTTGAACCTTTTCGATATGGTGGGACTCAACGATGGCGGGATTCTTGCCCGCGAGATCGCGATGGGGGATTCCATTAAAGTTTTGAAGACTTCCCGCCATGGAAGGTACCTTTCAGAGATAGGAATGTATTTGGATATAGAAGAATCTTTAGTTGAGAATGATGCTGTTCCGATTTTAAAAACAGACGTTAATAACATAAACTTTTTTGGAGGTGCAAGGTGAAGCGTACTATTGCTTTGACTGTTTTGTTCATTTGTACCGCTTTTTTTGTTTTCGGATCTCCCATAATAGGTGGATTTTCAGTTGATACGCCATTTTTGCCCCTTTCGGTTCAGCCTTATTCTTTGTATTATTATCCCGGCATAAGGTATGAAGGTGGATATGGAACTGAAAATGGGGTTGAGGGAGGATTTGGATTTACGATACCTATTCCGTGGATGAATTTCTCCCAGTTGCCTATATCCAAAAGTGATCTTCCAATTGCGATCTCAATTGCAAAGGCAGAAAGTGCATTTCAAAATTATTCTCTCTCCTCTTCGGGAGCGCAGGGATTGATGCAATTTATGCCATCGACCGCGCCGGCCTTTGGCGTTCAGAATCCTTACGATCCATTTCAAAGCGTTACAGGAGCGCTTAACTACATAAAATTGTACCAAAAGCAGTTTAACTCCCTTCAACTTGCCATAGCCGCTTACAACGCCGGGCCCGGGGCCGTCTCCTACTACGGAGGCATACCTCCTTATCCCGAAACGCAGGCCTACGTCTCGGAGGTAATGCAATACCTTACCAATTACACCTCCACACCGTCTTATCCGGACATTTACGCGAGGCTTGGCGCTTTTGTGGAGTACAAAAATCCTCTTTCCGGAAATCTTGGCAATTTAACTATGGGTCTTTCTTATCCACTTCCTCCCGGCCAGATCGATATCTGTCCCGAGGTAAGCCTTAATTCAACATCTGTCAATCTTTCGTGGATATGGAGAATAACGCTTGGAAATAACATTTACCTTGCCTTTAACCATTCGAATACGATCTTTTCTTTCTCCACCACATCTTCCTCCCCCATTGATGAGGTCGAAATTTCGGGCACATTCGGGCCTGCAACTGTAATAGTCGGGGATTACAAAGATGGCTTTGCCGGATCTCTTATTTTAAATCTTTGGGATCAAAGAATCTTTGGATCGATTTCTCAATCAAGCCAGATAAATTACGGTGTTTCTTTCCACCTTTTCAAAATTTATCTTAATTTGTGGGCGCAAAACCTTTCCGCATCGACCTCTTACAATTTATCTTTGACTGGAAGATGGTAGAGAATGTATTACAAGGTATCGAGGGATCCGCTTTACTCTGAAATTTTCATGTATCCTCTCGAAATTTTGGCAACGGATACGCCCATAGTCCAAAGGCTTAGATACCTTTCCCAACTCGTTGGATCGCAGATGAGTTATCCGTCTGCGACCCACACGAGATTTTCTCATTCTTTGGGCGTCATGCACGTTTCAGGCCTTTACGCCTCGCACCTTTTCGGGAATGATTCTCCGCAGTTTAAGATCGCAAGGCTTGCCGGACTTTTGCACGATGTAGGACATGGTCCCTTTAGCCACCAGTTCGATGAAGTAGTCTACGATTTTTTCGGGTACAAAGAGGGCCACGATGAGTTCAGGGAAAAATTGCTGACAAAAAAGATGCCTCAGATGATGAAAGAACTTTACGAGAATTCTCGCGAACCATTCAAAAAAAGTATCATGGAAGAGATCGAGTCAATATTTGGACGGGTGCCAGAGGATCCATTCGGCGATCTGATGAAGTCCGTCAATGAGGTTTTTGAAGGGGAGAAGATGGGAAGTCCTATCTTCAATATCGTCCAAGGGCCGCTCGGCGCGGACAGAATGGATTTCGTGCTAAGAGACGCGTATTTCAGCGGCGTGAGGTATTACGGCACCGTTCCAATGGACAGGATAATAAGAAATTCGGCCATACTCAAAAAACATGAAAATGAAGTGCTTTCTTACAACATAAAGACAATCGATGACATGTACACCGTCCTTTTTGGAAGGTTTATGATGTACAAAAACGTTTATTTTCACAAAACTTCGAGAGCCGTCGATATGATGATTCAGGATTTGCTAAGGTATTCTATAAAGCCTTTAAATCTCGGCGCGTATCTCGAAGATCTTGACGAATTCGTCAAACTCACAGATGATTTCGTAATCCACAGGATAGAATTTCTCCACGACTTTGAAAAGAACAAAGACGAAGAGGTCGATCGAGCCTACGAGATAATAAAGAGGTTGAAAAGAAGGGATCTGTGGAAACTCGTTGTTGAGATTCCATACACGACGACGGGAATAGATCCCGGAAGTATTTCCAAATCCCTCGGCGAGGAAATACTCAAAAAGATGAAAAAAAGAATAAAAGAGGCAATGGACTTAGCAAATGCTGAGGATGTGAAGGTATTGAGCAAAATTTTGGAAGAGTTTGATGATATCTTTGTAATAGATACTCCCTACAAACTGACGCTTTTCTATCCAGACGAGTTTTTATCGACAAAGGTTTATATTCACGACGGGGATAATCTCATGACCTTTGACGAGTTTGAAAAAACCCATCCCACCTACACGATGATGTTTGACAAGATGCTCCAACTCGTCAGAATTTACGCAAAAAAAGATGTACGAGAATACCTTCAAAAGTACAATTTAATTCCAAAAGATAATCTCGATATAACTACAAGATGGTGATCATCTGACCACCGTTGAGGTGCCAGATGGCGTGAAGGTCGCATCTATTTCGAGGCCTTCAAGCGCGAGGCTTCTCGGGAAGGTTACGAATTTTTCTATATTTCTCACGTATATGTCCGTTAAAACTATGCTCGGAGAACTTATTATCTTTACGACCTTAACATTTCCATCCGTTTGAACCTCGACGATCCCCTTGACCGTTCCTTCAAGCGTGTAGGCGATCTCGGTTGGCAATT
This sequence comes from Athalassotoga saccharophila, assembly GCF_009936215.1. Lineage (GTDB taxonomy): Bacteria > Thermotogota > Thermotogae > Mesoaciditogales > Mesoaciditogaceae > Athalassotoga > Athalassotoga saccharophila. The sequence continues at coordinate 1,224,932 of NZ_AP019551.1, forward strand.
TTTTCAGTTCATTTATGTAATCCCTGCGCATTCCATCGACAAGTGATTGAAAGTTAGGTATGCTCTGTATGTTGACGAGATTGTAAGACGGTAATGACGGAACGCTTACCTCCTTCGGAGGCTGCGCCGTTATGGCGGGAGGCACGTAAGTCTGCGTTGGAGAAGGTTTTGGAGTCACAGTTTGTGGTATCACAGGTTGTGGTTTTGACTGTGAAGGCTGGATCTGATTTATGGCCGCAACAAGCGTAGAAGGTGGCGCGGGCGTTACACTTACGATCATCGGAGATACGGGCGTAACTGGCTTGGCTATGATGGCAAATTGAACTGTCGTCGTCAGAGGCGAATACGATGCGACCTGCGGCTTTGGTGGCACGGGTAGGATGGAAGATATGCCCGCAAGGATTACCAGAATTGATACTATGGCAAGTATAGCCGCAACTGTCGTGTATTTCATAGGCTCATCCCTTTACTTCTGTCCGACCACGAGATCTACTGTCGATATGCCACTTCTTCTAACAAGATCCATTATTTGAACGATTGTACCGTAAGGCACTGATTTGTCGGCGGCGAGTTTAATCTCGGATGGTGTGCCGTACTGACTTATGTAAGAGGAGATGGTAGATTGAAGATCTGATATTTGAATTTGTTTTGTACCTATGTAAAGATCTCCTGCCGAATTTATAGTCAAGAAAAGACCCTTTTGGGCGTTAGTGGCCGGAATGGTCGTTATCGCCGAAGGTAAATTTATGCCCATCTCGCCGATCGCTGAGGACGGAATAAGAGAGGCAGTCGCAGATCCAAGCGCGAGAAACATTATAAGTATAAAGGTTATACTCAAAAGAGATACGAGTTCTATCCCTATCCAGAAAAAAACTTCCGTATCTCTTTTTTTCATTTACTGGACCTCCTCAATGGGCAATAATTTCAATTTCATAGCGATAGATCTAACCTCGTCGGTCGTCGATTCTACGAGTCTATCTTCTATCTCTCTTAGTATTGCCATAAGAATAAGCAAGGGTATAGCAACGGCGAGACCTCCAACCGTTGTGTATAACGCCAAAGAGATGCCGCTCGAGAAGATAGATGGCAGTGAGGAAACGTTGGCGGTATTTACCGTGCCGATCTTTCCAAATACCTGCATCATTCCTATAACCGTTCCGAGGAATCCAAGCAATGGCGCGAGGGCCGCGACGATATTTATGTACCTGTAATTTCTCTCGAGTTTTAATGCCTCTTCTTCTACTATATCTTTGAGGCTGCCGTCAAAAGCATCTATCTTTTGCTGCTCGTAGTATTCAAAGGCTCTTAGCATAACGGAAGAAAAGATGTTAGATGATGATCTGCAATGCTGTTTGGCCGCGGTTATGTTCTTCTGGGCGATCGCATTCCTGACCTTGACCATAGTGGCCATCATGTCATTTCTCTCTTTCAAAAGGACGAAGAGCCTTTCGAAAAAGAAAAAAAGTCCTATAAGACCCAGAATTATTATTACAATCAACACAGATCCTCCACCATGAACGAAATCTCCCAAAGACATCTTTTTATCCTCCTTCTAAAACTTTTCTTCCATTTTTGAAAACCATCAAAACTTTAAACTCGTCGATCAAAACCATATCTGCCATGTATCCCGGAAGGATTCTTCCGACCGGACCGCTTTTTGCGATTTTGGAGGGATTAAAAGCCGAAATCATTGAGAGTTCATTGATCGAAAGACCAAGATCTTTAAGATTTTTCAATCCTTCGTTGTATTTCAAAACGCTTCCAGCCAAAGAACCATTCGAAAGGCGGGCCGCCTTTCCCGATACCGTAACCTTTAGCCCTCCAAGATCGTACTGGCCATCTTTTAGGCCGGTGGCCCTCATTGCATCTGTTATGGCTATTATACGATCATGTGGATGAAATTTCAAAATAAAAGAAAGCATGTCTTTGTTAAGATGAATTCCGTCAGGAATTATTTCGAGATCTATATCTTCATTCGAAAGGCCGGCGCCGACAAGACCTATCTCTCTGTGATGGAGGGGCGTCATCGCGTTGCAAAAGTGGGTCATGTGCTTCACGCCGAGTTTGTAAAATTTTTGGAATTGATCGTAAGTAGAATCCGAATGGCCTACCGATACGGTTATGCCTTTTGATTGAAGGTAGAGTATGGAATCCTCATCGCACTCTTCGGGGGCAATTGTGATGATTTTGACGAGATCTTCATTGCCTTCTATGATCTTTTTTAAGTTATCCACATTTCCTTTAAGAATAAAGGCCGGATTCTGGGCTCCTATGTGTTTGGGAGAGATAAAAGGTCCTTCAAGATGGATCCCTTCGAACGGGGTAAATGGATTCGATGATCTTCTCTTTCTTATCATTTCAATGGCATGATTTATCTTATCGATCGGAGCCGTAAGCGTTGTCGCAAGTACGGAGGTTACTCCCATGGAGAAGAAATGCCTCTCGAGGGCATCAAAATCGATCGATTCATCCATGAAATCGTATCCAACCCCGCCATGGACGTGGGTATCTATAAAGCCGGGCATGATCGTGAATTTGGCCTTTCCCTGCATCGAGCCATAGGAATTTATCTTATCATCGAACTCTATCCATCCATTTTCTATTGTGAAGAACGGATCGACGATCTTTACATTCTCTATTCTCAACTTTCTCTCCTGCTTTTGAGCCTTTTCATTCTGAAAAAGTCATCTCTTTCAGTCTCTTCAAGGTAAGATTCTATGAATTTGACGGTCTCCTGATATCTTGGTATCAAGACATACTCGAGAGAGTTAACCCTTCTTTGGGTCCTTTTTATCTCGATGGCCAGTCTGTAAACTCCTGTCTCGACCTCGGCCAATTTTGCCGAAAGCGCAAGAACTTCCATGAACTTTTTCCTTGCAACATCCAATTTCGCATTCGTCATCGCATATCCGTAGGCGGGACTGAATTTTGGCTCGACATTTCCAACCTCTGGCACCTCAACTCCCATAACACTCCTGAGCCTGATTTCGAGCGATCTGAACTCTTCAACTCCCAGTCCTATTTCCTGCACATTTTCTATTCCAAAATACAGATTTGCCTCCATCAACGCCTCGTATGCCTCTTTGAATAGCGCCTCAGTCCTCGACTGCACGTCGCGGGCTTTATCTATCAACTTCATCAATTCGCGTATGAGTACATTTCTTTTTTTGTCGAGTAAAACATACCCTTCTCTTGCCAAGGCGAGGGCACGTTTTGTCTCGATAAGTTTGCTCTTCGTCGGAGAAACCTGAGCCATCTCATATCTCCTTTATTTCTTTGTAATGATCCGCTATCTCTTTCTCGCTTACACGCGTTAGTTCGATCTTTGGCAGGTATCCGAGCAACTTCCATCCCAAATCGAGAGTTTCCTCTATCGACCTGTCCTCGTCCTCTCCCTGATTTATGAATTCATTTTCAAAGGCTTCACCAAATCTCAAATACCTTCGATCCGAGTCTGTCAACTCTTCCTCTCCTATTATCGAAGCGAGCGCTTTTACTTCCTGAACCTTGCTGTAAGAGGCAAATAACTGGCTTGAGACGTGCGGATGGTCGTCTCTTGTGTAGCCTTTACCGATACCATCCTTCATAAGCCTTGAAAGGGATTGCAAGACCCCTATCGGCGGGTATATGCCTTTTCTGTTGAGATCCCTGTTGAGCACGATCTGGCCTTCTGTTATGTATCCTGTCAGATCGGGGATTGGATGCGTTATATCGTCGTTTGGCATTGAAAGTATTGGAATTTGTGTTATAGATCCATTTTTGTCCTTTATCATTCCGGCCCTTTCGTATATGCTCGCGAGATCGCTGTAAAGATAGCCCGGATATCCTTTTCTCGATGGCACCTCGCCACGGGCCGTCGCAAGTTCTCTCAAAGCCTCGCAGTAATTAGTCATGTCGGTAAGCAAGACCAGCACGTGAAGGTTTTTGTCAAAGGCAAGGTATTCGGCAGCCGTCAGGGCAACGCGTGGCGTTGCTATTCTTTCAATGGCTGGATCATCTGCGAGGTTGAGAAACATTATCGTGTTCTTTATGGCGCCTGACTGCTCAAGGCTTTCCCTTATGAAATTGGCCTCATCGTGCTTTATTCCCATTGCGGCAAAGACTATAGCAAAATTTCCAGCCTCTTCACCCTTTAATTTTGCCTGTTTTGTTATCTGGACTGCTATTCTGTTGTGCGGAAGTCCATTTCCAGAAAAAATCGGAAGTTTCTGACCCCTTATAAGCGTCATAAGCGCGTCTATTGCAGAGATACCTGTTTGTATGAAATTTCTTGGATACATGCGGGATGCGGGATTTATCGGTGATCCGTTTATATCGCGGCTTTCTCCGTTTAAGATATCCGGCCCTTTGTCTATTGGTTCTCCTATGCCGTTGAATTCCCTTCCGAGCATCTCATCTGAGACCTTTACCATCAAGGGCCTTCCGAGGAACTTGACGCGCGTCTTGTCTACGGTCAGGCCGCTCGTTCCTTCAAAGACCTGAATCATGGCCACTTTGTCGCTTATTTGGACGACCTGACCGAGTCTTCTTTGGTTTTCCGTTATTATTTCGACGACCTCGTTGTATCCGACACCTTTCGGATTTTCAACGAACACAAGAGGTCCATTTATTTGAGAAAGTCCAACATATTCTTTTGATGGCATATTTAAGCCTCCGTTGTTACCTGATATTTCTTGTCGAGTTGATCGAAGAAAGCATCGAGTTTTTCTTCGATCTTCTTGAATTCGTCTAAATGATCGCTTTTAACATTTTCCTTCATTCTCATGAGTGTGTTGACTATATCTTCATCGAGCACCTCGGAGACGGCCACACCCTTCGAAACGAGTTTTGACGATCTGTCCGCGTAATGAAGGATCGTTTTCAGCATCGCGTCCTGCTTTTTGAGCGGACAGTTACTATCGACATCGCTGAATGCATCCTGCTGGAGGTATCCTACCTTTATTATGTTTGCGATTCTTACGGTCAACTTCTGATTGTCAGGAAGAACATCCTCGCCGACGAGTTTTATTATCTGCTGGAGATTGTCGTCTTCGGTGAGGATCTGCATTATGCGATCGCGCATCTTGTAAAAGTCCGGATCGACGTTTTTGGATATCCATTCTTTTAATTCAACTGCGTACTCGCTGTAACTGTCAAGCCAGTTTATCGAAGGATGATGCCTCGCGTTTGCAAGTTGCCTGTCGAGTTCCCAAAAGCACCTTATGAATCTCTTCGTACCCGTTGTAACAGGCTCTGAGAAATCTCCTCCCGGAGGCGAGACTGCCCCTATGACCGAGACAGATCCAATTCTCTCTTCGTCTCCTATAGTCTTAACTCTTCCCGCCCTTTCGTAAAACTCTCCTATTCGTGAAGCAAGATATGGCGGAAAACCCTCTTCGGCCGGCATTTCCTCGAGCCTTCCGGATATTTCTCTTAACGCTTCGGCCCATCGAGAGGTCGAATCGGCCATCAAAGCAACGTTGTATCCCATATCTCTGAAATATTCGGCCATCGTTATTCCGGTATATATGGAGGCTTCGCGGGCAGAGACTGGCATGTTCGAAGTATTCGCTATGAGGATGGTTCTTTCCATAAGAGGTCTTCCATTTCTCGGGTCTATCAATTGAGGGAATTCCTCGAGCACCTCGGTCATCTCATTTCCGCGCTCTCCGCAACCTATGTAAATTATGACGTCCGCGTCTGACCATTTTGCAAGTTGGTGCTGGACGACGGTCTTTCCAGTTCCAAATCCTCCCGGGATTGCCGCAGTTCCACCTTTGCTTATCGGAAAGAGGGTGTCTATAACCCTTATGCCCGTTACGAGAGGCTCTCTTGGAGCAAGCCTTTCCGAATAAGGCCTTGGAATTCTTACCGGCCATCTCTGGTAAAGTTTTATTTCCTCTTCTCCATTCTCGGTTTGGACGGTCATAAGAACGGTATCAACGGTGTATTTACCCGAAGATTTGACGTTTTTTGCGATTCCAGAAACATTGGGCGGAATCATTATTTTGTGAATAACAGATTCTGTCTCTTTTACCGTCGCGATCACCTGACCGCCGACGACCTTGTCTCCGTCTTTGATCTTTCCCATCTGGACATTCCATGATTTCTTCAGATCTATTGGATCTGCGAATACGCCTCTTTTCATGAAATCGCCAGATGCGGCCTTCAAAACATCAAGCGGCCTTTGTATTCCATCAAAGACCGATCCTATAAGGCCAGGTCCAAGAGTAACGGAAAGCAAATTACCAGTCCCGAGCACTTCCTCGCCCGGCTTTAGATTGGTAGTCTCTTCGTAAACTTGGATAGTTGCGCTGTCTCCTTCGAGACTTATTATTTCTCCGGTCAGTTTCATCTCTCCGACGAAGACCATTTCATGCATCATGAAACCCGTCATGTTTTTTGCCTTTACGACGGGACCATTTATCGAATAAAGTATCCCTTTTCTGTCCAATGCTATCACCTAACCTTTAATTTTGCAAACAATTCCGAAAGGCATTCTTCTCTGAGTTCTTCTACTTTGTTCTCTAACGAGTTTTCGACGATGGATTTTCCATCCTTTGAGAGTACAACAACGCCTCCCGCTATTTTGGCCTCTTCGTCTGAAATGGTTATATTTAGATTTGGAAATTTCGCGACCATTTTCGAAACAAGCGCTTTGTCTTCTTTTCTGACTTTGACTATGACATCTTTCGAATCGAGCACATTTATCGCATCTTCAAGAAATTTGTAGAGCAAATCGTGGTAAGCGGCGGATTGGGGGAGTTCAAAGATCTTTTCTTTGAGAAGGTTCATCGCATCTTCCATTATGTCTTTTTGACCTTCTATGAGAATTCTTGAAACTTTCGATTCGGCCTGAGATAATTCGGTTCTTTCCATTTCTTTTATCTGTTTCTTGGCCGATTCTATTATTCGGTTGTACTCTTCCGTTGCACGCGCTTCGTATTCCTTTTTTATTTCATCGGCCTTTTTTTGGGCCTCTTTTAAGATGGAATCGGCATCTTCTTCTGCCTTGTTCTTGACGTAACTCTTTAACGCCTCAACCTTTTTTTCAACGTTCATCCTACCTTCACCCCGATCGCTTCCTGAACGTACTTTGTCAAAAAGTCCTTCGATCTTCTGCTACCATGTCTGTCGGGGATAACCGTTATTATCGGAAGAGTCCTCGATTTGCGCAATTTATCCAATTCTTCTGGAATCATTTCGGATATTTTTTCGGTAATCAAAAGCACGCCTATGTCTTTGTCTTTTCTGATCTCGGAGATTTTGGAGAGGATCTCGTCTTTTTCGTGTAAGACCACACCATTTATTCCAGCCAATCTCATTCCGGTGTAGGTATCTATATTGTCGCTTATGAGAAAGAATTTCATCTTATCACCTCTTTAAAAACACAGCCAGCGTAGGGACTCGAACCCTAAACCTACTCATTACGAATGAGTTGCTCTACCGGTTGAGCTACGCTGGCAAACGCACAAGATAGATTATATCATAAAAGGTCATATCAGGCAAGGCCATCTACTCTGAGATTTTTGCCACCCGGAACCTCTTTTACCTTCATCTCTTCCATATTCAAAAAGTTACCGATAGACGCGTTTTTCCCGATTCTTACGTCGTCTCCAACGATGACATATTCCCCTATGACGCTTATTCCGGAATTGTATATATTTGGATATTTCTCATTCGGTATATTTTCCCCGATCCCTATCTGACAGTTATTTCCTACCACGACATTTTCACTTATTATCGCATTTTCGATAACACAATTTTCGCCTATTTTGACATTTGTCATTACAACCGAATTTTTGACGTAAGATCCCCGTCCTAAAATCACACCCTGAAAGAGTACAGAACTTTCTGCCGTTCCATTGACGATGCATCCTTCACTCGTTAAAGAATTCAGAATTTTTGCCTCTTTTCCAAAGAATGCCGGGGGCATTTCGGCGCTATGCGTGTAAAACCTCCAGTTTGGATCGTAAAGGTTCAGAGCCGGCATAGACCTCGTAAGGTCTATATTCGCCTCCCAGAAAGCGTCTATCGTTCCGACATCCCTCCAGTACCCTTCGAATTCGTAAGCGTAAATGGCCTTTTGAGAGACGAGATTGGGCATTATATCCTTTCCGAAGTCATGAGAAGAATTTTCGTCCCTTGAATCTTTTATGAGAATTTCTCTTAACAAAGGCCAGTTGAATATGTATATACCCATCGATGCAAGTTGGGACCTTGGCCTTTTCGGCTTTTCTTCGAATTCTTTCACTCTCGATATGTTGTCCGTTATAACCGTTCCAAATCTGTGAGCCTCTGAGAGCGGTACTCTTATGCATGAAATCGTTGCATCGGCATTTTTGGAGATGTGAAAATCAAGCATCTCATTGTAGTCCATTGAGTAGACATGATCTCCAGAGAGTATGAGAACGTACTTCGGAGAAAATTGATCTATGAAGTCTATATTTTGCGCGACGGCGTGGGCCGTTCCTTTGTACCATTCGCCTTCTGTGGAGGCGGCGTATGGCGAGAGTATGAAAAGGCCTCCATTCTTTCTGTCCATGTCCCAGTCTCTTCCGACACCTAAATGTGTGCTTAAGACCCTTGGCCTGTACTGGGTGAGGACGCCGACTGTGTATATGGAAGAGTTCACACAATTCGAGAGGGTAAAGTCTATGATCCTGTACTTTCCTCCGAATGGAACTGCGGGCTTGACCACATTTTCGGTGAGAACCCCTAACCTTGTACCCTGACCTCCCGCAAGTATCATCGCTATGATCTCGTTCATCTTATCACCCCCTCAGACAACCTGCCATTTTTCAAAAACAAGGGGTTCTTCATATCCAACGTAGGATTTTTCACTTCTTATCGTGACATTTTTGTCTAAGATGCAGTTGACTACCCTTGATCCCTCTTCTATCACAGATCCCTCCATGATAACGGAATCCTCAACATATGCGCCGGCTTTTACGTTGACATTTCTGAAAAGCACGCTGTTTGTAACCCTTCCGGATATTATGCATCCATCCGCGATTATCGAATTTGTAACAGATCCAGTCGATGTGATCTTGGGAGGGGCGAGATCCTTGAGTTTTGTGTATATCTTTCTTTGGGGCGAAAAGAGTTCATTCAAAATATCTGGATTGAGCATATCCATGTTGACCTTTTTGTACTCTGTAAGGGATTTTTTTATATTTCTCCAGTATCCAGAGAATTCGTAAGACATGATGTTAAGACCATTGATGTTCGGAATGATTATATCCTTGACGAGATCGTATTTTCCATTTGGTACGGTTGAATATAGAAGGTCCATCATCAATTTTTTATTCATGAAATAAACGCCGAGATTTATCATGTCTCCCGGATTTTCTTTGTCTTTTTCGACGAAATAGGTTATTCTGTTATTTTCATTGATCTTAACCGTTCCGTACATCGCGGGATCGTATCCGGCAGAGGATTTTGTCAAAATCGTTATATCGGCGGCCGTTGCTATGTGATATTTAAAAAGCGGGGTGAAGTCTATGTTGTATATGTGATCGCCTGAGCCTATCAGCACGTAATCCTCTTCTCCTCTTCTTAAGACCGTTATGTTCTGGTGAATGGCGTCTGCCGTTCCTCTGTACCATAACTGGCTTGTCTCGCTGACGTAAGGCTGAAGAATGTAAAGGCCACCGTTTTTCCTGTCAAGATCCCATTCCCTTCCGGAACCTAAGTGGTCCATAAGACTTCGCGGATTGTACTGGGTAAGGACACCGACCTTTCTTATTCCTGCCCTTACCATGTTCGATAAAGTGAAATCGATGGCGCGATACTTACCGGCAACGGGAATAGCCGCCGATGCTCTTCTGTTTGTCAATTTTCCGAGATTTTCCCCTTTTTGACCGGCAAGGATCAATCCGAGAACCTTCAAAAGATGCACCCCCTCTCAAAGAATGTCTGGATAAAGCGGGAACTTCTTACAAAGTGCCTGAACACGTTCTTTCGCCACGCGCTTATTCTGATCTGACTGATCGTGAATCACAGAGGCGATTATGTCCGCTATTTCCTCCATTTCATTCTCTTTCATCCCGCGAGTTGTGACGGCTGGCGTTCCTATTCTTATTCCGCTTGTTATCGTTGGTGGCCTTTGCTCTCTTGGAATTGTGTTTTTGTTGACAGTTATTCCGATCTCACCGAGCAAGTTTTCCACTTCTTTACCGGTGAGTCCTGTATCGACGAGATCTACGAGCATAAGGTGCGTATCGGTACCGCCAGAGACGATCCTTATCTTTCTTTCGGAAAGGGCTTTCGCGAGATAAGCCGCATTTTTGACTATCTGCCTTTGATAATCTTTGAATTGATCTGTCATCGCTTCTTTAAAGCAAACGGCCTTGGCCGCTATTATGTGCATTAATGGCCCTCCTTGAGTACCGGGGAAGATCGTTTTGTCTATTTGCTTGCCAAAATCCTTTTTTGAAAGTATTAATCCACCGCGTGGCCCTCTTAAAGTCTTGTGTGTTGTCGATGTAACGACGTGGGCATATTCAACTGGATTGGGATGGATCTTCGCCGCAACGAGACCGGCAAAATGCGCCATATCTACGACAAGGTATGCGCCGACCTCGTCTGCTATCTCTTTGAAACGTTTGAAATCTATAATTCTTGGGTATGCGCTGCCACCAGTTATTATGATCTTTGGTTTATTCTCGATCGCGAGGGCTCTGACCTGATCGTAGTCTATCGTCTCTGTATCTGGATTTAGACCGTAAGGAATAACCTTGTAAAGTTTTCCAGAAAAATTCACGGGAGATCCGTGTGTAAGATGGCCACCCTGAGTCAGGGAAAGTCCCATTATAACGCTTCCCGGATCCGCAAGAGACATGTAAGCGGCCATGTTCGCTTGAGATCCGGAATGGGGCTGGACATTCGCGTATTCGGCACCAAACAATTCACATGCCCTATCTCTCGCTAAATTTTCGGCGATATCGACGATTTCGCATCCGCCGTAATATCTTTTTCCGGGATATCCTTCGGCGTATTTATTGGTAAGCACACTTCCCATAGCCTGCAAAACGGCCTTTGAGACGAAATTTTCAGAGGCTATAAGTTCAAGCCCATTTCTTTGTCTCTCGAGTTCTTTGTGAATGACATCGTAAATTTCAGGATCGACGCTTTTTACCTCTTCCCACATGTCTTTCATTTTTAATGCCTCCTCACTTTAACTGGTACTCTTCCATTTTGTAAAAAAGGGTTCTTAAACTTATTCCCAGACTCTTTGCCGTCTCTTTTCTATTTCCTTTATTCGCCTTTAGGGCTTCTTCTATCAAACTTTTTTCGTAGGCGGCAAGAGATTTCTTCAATCCTTCATGTTTTAGAGTCCCTTTGTAGGTTCCGGAATATGGAGGAAGAGAGGAAAGTTTTATTTCTCTTTCGCTTATATCCATATTTATCATGGCTCGTGCTATGAAATTCTCAAGTTCTCTCACATTTCCCGGCCACGGAAGGCTTTTTATTACCTTTAGCGCGTCACTTGAGATGCCGTTGATGGCCCTTCCATATTCCTGATTCAACTTTCTTATTATGTATTTGACAAGAGGTTCTATGTCTTCGACCCTTTCTCTTAAAGGGGGAATGTATATCGGCACGACATTTATCCTGTAATAAAGATCGGGTATGAATTTCCCCGCCTTTACCATCTCTTCGAGATCTATGTTTGTGGCAGATATAATCCTTACGTCGAGACGCTTTGTTTTTGAACTGCCAAGTTTTGTTATTTCCATTTCCTGTAAGAACCTCAAAAATTTGGATTGAACGGTTAACTCCATCTTTCCTATTTCGTCCAAAAACAAAGTCCCTCCATCTGCCTCTTCAAGGAGTCCTATTCTTCCACCCTTTCTTGCCCCTGTAAAGGCTCCTTCTTCGTATCCAAAAAGTTCCGATTCGAGAATGCCTTCCGGAAGGGCGGCGCAGTTGACGCTTACAAATGGATTATTCCTTCTATCGCTTGCGTTGTGAATGGCGTGGGCAAAAAGTTCCTTTCCCGTTCCAGATTCTCCCCTCAAAAGTACGGTCGCCCTTGTCGGTGCGACCTTTTTTGCCTGCGTTATCGCTATCTGCATGGCCCGTCCATTGCCTATTATATCATCGAAGGTATATTTCGCTTTTAGCCTTCTTAACATTCTATTCGCTTCTTCGAGTTCACGGCTCAACGAAAGTATCTTTGAGACATCGTGAATTACTCCGACGCTTCCGACAAACTTGTCATCGACAAAGAGTGGCGTTACATCGACGATGACGTCCTTTTTCATCGGGCCAACCTTGAGTCTGTGGCCCAGGATGGGCTTTTTTTCTTTTGCCACCATCATGTGAACACTCTCGCCTTCGGCTATGTCTATCGTTGCCGGCTTCCCTATGACTTCCTCTTCGTTAAAGCCCGTTAATTTGGTGTATTCACGATTTACCATGACAACACGGCCATCTTTGTCGGCAACGCTTATCGCGTCATCGGTCGATTCTATTATCTTCTCGAGCATCAGACGGATGCGCCTTAGGTCCGTAACCTCTTCGGCCATTCTTTGAATTTCCGTGACATCTCTAAAGACGGCGATGGCACCCTTTAGATTTCCCTGATCGTCTAAAAGTGGAATTCGAGACGTTATTATCTTCGTTTTTCCTATGCTCTGGATTTGATCTATCTCTGGTTTTTTGCTTTCGACGACATTTTGAAGCCTTGTGTTCGGCACGACATCGACTACCTTCTTTCCGACGTAATCGATGGTATCTATTTGAAGGATCTGGCGGGCCGCTTTGTTTATGAAAATAACCTCGGCCTTTGAATTAACCATTATAACTCCCTCGATCATAGAATCAAGGGCATGTTCGTAATATTCGTACTTTGAATCAATTAAGATATTCTCCAAATCCATCACGTGCTCCCCATGCAAGTTTTTGATTCACTATTTTAAAGAAATCTTTCGAGTAATCGCAGATGAAATTGACATGCTTTTCCGTTCCCGTTATTTCAAAGATCTCTGAATTCTTGTACTGATCTATTATATCCCCATCCGAGAGTGCAAAGTAACTTTCCTCATTTCTCGGATCGATCTTTATTTCTATTTTTCGATCAGTCGATACTATAACGGGTGCTTTTAAAAGCGTGTGGGCCATCATTGGCACTATCGAGAGGACTGGCGCTCTGGGATCGATGATAGGACCACCTGCCGAAAGGTTGTAAGCGGTCGATCCCGTCGATGTCGAGATAAGAATTCCATCACAAATTACAGATCCCATTAGCGCTCCGTCTACAATTATTGTGGCATTTATCAAATGTGAATGAACATCACGCTGGATCAAAAAATCGTTGAGGAATAAGTGCTTTCCGAATCTACCCGAAACCATTGAAAGGTTTCTTTTCATAATGTAAAATTTGCCATCGAAGATATCTTTCAAAAAGGTATCCATGTCTTTGAAATCGTAAGGACTTAAAAAGCCTAAATGTCCGAAATTTATTCCCGCAATAAAAGGGTTTTTGTCCACAACGCTTTTTGAATATCTTAGAACAGTTCCATCGCCACCGAGGATAAAGACCAAAGAATTTGAAGTGATCGACTCTTTTTCAAATATTGGAAATTTTTTCTCTATCCTTTCTTTCAGCACCTTTGCAGCCCTTACGGCCTCGGCATTTTTTTCATTCGCAAGGATGGCTATTCCGTCGAAATTCATCTTCTTAACACCACACTGAGGTCGAAGAGAGAGTTAACGACGAACAACTGTATGAAAACAAGAATGAGAAAGACAACGAATGGTGTGAAATCTATGTAACCAAAGGGATGTATCCATCTTCTAAATGGTCTTAAGATCGGATCGGATATTTCATCAAAGATTCTTCTCAAAGGAAAGCCGTAAGGAAGGATAAAACTCAAGATTCCATCTATTATAAGGACAACCATGAAAAAGATCACAACTATGTTAAGGATAACCGCTATAGCGTAGATTAAATTCGCAACGGCAAACATTGTTCACATCCTTTCAAATCAAAGATTCACCCAAAACCGAATATCCCTTTTGGGTCAAAACCCTTCCCCTTGAAGTTCTCGCTATGAACCCTCCCTGAAGCAAAAAAGGCTCATACACCTCGTTAATGGTCTCTGCCTCTATGCCCACGCTTGCTGCCAAAGCGTTAAGACCGACGGGACCCCCCTTGTAATCGTGCGCTATCTTCGAAAGTATTTTTATGTCCATCTCATCAAGGCCATTTTTGTCTATTTGCATCGACACAAAAGCCTCTTCGATGATTTCTTTATCGAGCACGTCCTTTCCCTTCACAGTTGCAAAATCTCTTATTCTTTTTACAAACCTATTCATGACACGAGGCGTCCCCCTTGCCCTTTTCGCGATTTCAATGGCGCTTTTATCGTCTATCTTCACGCCAAGCAACTGGGCCGTTCTCTTTCCTATGCGAGCAAGTTCTTCTACTGTGTAAAAATCCATCTCGAAGATCATTCCAAATCTGTTTCTTAAAGGAGCCGTAAGCAGGCCGCTACGGGTTGTCGCGCCGACAAGCGTGAAGGGGCTTACCGAAAGCCTCACACTTCTTGCGCCTGGCCCCTTTCCAACTATGACGTCTATTTGAAAGTCTTCCATGGCGGAGTAGAGCACCTCTTCGACGGGATGAGGCAACCTGTGTATCTCGTCTATGAAGAGCACATCCTTTGAATTCAAAGAGGTAAGTATGGCCGCAAGATCTCCCTGTCTTTCTATAACCGGTCCGCTCGTCATGCGCAAATTTCCGCCAACTTCATTTGCTATTATCATGGCAAGCGTTGTTTTTCCAAGTCCTGCCGGACCGGCAAGAAGAATGTGATCAAGCACCTCTCCCCTCATTGAAGAAGCCTTTATGGCCACCTCAAGCCTTGACTTTATCTTCTCTTGGCCTATGTAATCGTCCAATTTGGAAGGTCTCAAAGAGACAAGAGAATCGTCCTCTTTTTGTGGCTCTGAAGAAAGTAATCTCGCCATTTCAACCTCACGGGTGAATTCTGTATATAGTTCTCGCGAATGGTATCGCTTCTCTTATATGTTCGAGTTTGCAAATCCACGCAACGAGTCTCTCGATGCCCATCCCAAACCCGCTGTGCGGAACACTGCCGTATTTTCTAAGATCTATGTACCAGTCGTAAGATTCGGCCGGCAAATTGAACTCTTTTATTCTTTCTATGAGCAGGTCGGGATCATTTATACGTTCCGAAGCCCCTATTATCTCTCCGTATCCTTCCGGTGCAAGCATATCATCGCAAAGCACAACCTCAGGCCTTTGAGGATCTGGTTGCATGTAAAATGCCTTTATATTTCTTGGATAATTGTATACCATAACAGGCCTGTCGAATTCCTCGCTTATGGCCGTCTCCTCGTCTCCTCCTATATCGTCTCCCCATTTTATGTCAAATCCTTTTTTCTGGAGCAATCTCACTCCTTCGTCGTAAGAGATCCTTGGGAATGGAGTCTGAACCTTTTCGAGAGGTTTTGTGTCCCTTTCGAGGGCTTTTAGATGATCTCCGGCCCTTTCGAGAACGCGTCCGACTACGTAAGAGACAAGTTCCTCTTGAAGATGCATGTTGTCGTTGGAGGTGTAATAGGCGACCTCGGCCTCATTCATCCAAAACTCAGTTAAATGCCTTCTTGTCTTTGACTTTTCTGCCCTAAATGTTGGTCCGAGATTGTAGACCTTCCCGAAGGCCATCGCGGCCGCCTCGAGATATAACTGGCCTGTCTGGGTCAAATATGCCTTTCCAAGATCGAAATATTCGATGTTAAACAATTCTCCGGCCGACTCTCCGATCGCACCGGTTAATATAGGAGTATCTATAAGAATAAAGCCATTGTTTCTGTAAAATTCTCTTACGGCCCATATAACTTCATTTCTAACGTGAAGAATATGAAACTGTCTTTGAGATCTAAGCCATAGATGACGGTTGTTCATAAGAAAATCTATTCCGTGTTCTTTCTTTGAGATTGGATAATCCTCAAGGGGTATCTGGTATATCTCTATGCCATCCACGTCTATCTCGTAACCGTAAGGAGACCTTTCGTCCTTTCTTACCTTTCCCTTGACGCTGAGGCTTGATTCTATTCTCAGTTCATCTGCGAGTTCGAAAGTTTCATTCGAGACACTTTTTTCAACTATCCCCTGAACAAATCCGGTACCATCTCTTATCTGCAAGAAGTGAATTTTGCCGCTCGATCTTTTGTTAAAAAGCCATCCTTTAATCTCAACATGTTCTCCAATATGATCCTTTAGATCTTTAATGTATATCCACTGATCTGACAAGACCATCACCTCTCCTTTACATCTATTTTATCACATCGGATCATTTATCCCGATCAGTGTGTGCGAATTTGTTGTATAATCGATTCATAACAGGTACATTGTTTAAAAGGGAAGTTCGGTGAAAGACCGACGCGGGCCCGCCGCTGTAACCGGAGATAGGATCTGCATATGCCACTGGAAACGGGAAGGCGCAGATTTGAGCCGGAAGCCAGAAGACCTGCCTGTTGGAAAAACTCGTGGAGTTAGTGTAATTTATGGCATGATGAAAAGGGAGATCGGCCGACATTTTGTCGGCCTTCAATTTTTTAAGGAGGTCCATTATGGAATATGCTGCCTTATTTTCAGGAGGAAAAGATGGGGTTTATGCCGTATACCTTGCACAAAGAGAATATAACGTCAAATATTTGATAACCCTCAAAACGACTATCGGACTTTCACCGCATTACGAAAATCTTTCTGCAATTGATAAGATGGCCCGAAATATGAACAAAGAGATTCGGATTTTTGACATGGCAAATAAAAACTTCGCTCAATTCATAAAATCCCTCAATGTATCGGGAATAATCGGAGGGGACATTTATCTCGAAGAACATCTAAAGTGGATCGAGAAATTGGCAAAAGAGGCCGGCGTGAAAGCAATTGAGCCTTTATGGAAAAAAGATTCTCTTTCTCTTGTAAAAGAGATGATCAATGAAGGATTTGCTTACTCTGTCATTGCAGTTGATAAGTCGAAACTTTCGAAAGAATGGCTCGGTTATACCTTTGAAAATTCAAAAGATGTTGATAAATTCGTGAAAGAGAATCCATCGATAGATCCTGCAGGAGAAGGTGGAGAATTCCACACCGTCGTTCTGAATTGTCCGATCTTTGAAAAAGGGATGAAATTAAAAGTAGATCGAACCTGTGAAAGCGAGAGATATCATTATCTCAAATTCGATTTAGAGGTGATCTGATGAGAATGTATCAGATTGTTAAATTCAAAGATCAAAGCGCTTACGCGACATTTTGGGGATGCGATTGGAACTGCGTTTATTGTATATGGAAAAAGGAGAAATGGAATTTGTGCCTTCCTCAAAAGGTTAAAGATGAACTCGAAGAGAGATGGAGAAAAAATGAGATAGAGTTTCTCGAGATCGATCGAATTATCAAAATATTAAAGGATAACGAGATAAAGATGCTGTTTATGGGTGGAGGAGAACCAACATTAGATCCTCAATTAAAGCCTCTTTTGATCGCTATGAAAGATATAGGCATTAAAAGTTGGATCATAACAAACGCAGAAAATATCGACGATGAGATCTTCGAATTGGCAGATGGATTTACCATGAGTCTAAAGGCATTCGATAGAGAAACCCATATAAAATTGACAGGTCATTCCAACGAAAAGGTATTGGAAAATTTCAAGAAATTCGCGTCGAGTCCAAAAGTCGTGGCAGAAAGTGTTTACTCAAAAGGCTTTATTGAATGCGAGGAGATAATGAAAATAGCAGAATTCCTCAAAAGCATAAATCCTAAAATGAGATTCAGGATAGACGCCGAAGTGGGTCAAAATCTCGATGAAAAAGTTTCAGAATGCGTTGAGAAAACAAGATCAATACTTCCCAATACTTACAAAATAGGATCAGGTACGGGCGGAGAAGCACCAGATTTGCTTTATCCCTAAAATTGTAAAAGGAGGTAGAAGTATGAGGTATCTCAATATCAATCTTAAAGGATCTAATCTTTCAAGTTCAAAGGGTAACATTAACGAGCGTCAAGATCAAAAAACTTCTTTTGATGTTGACAAGGCAGTTAATGAGTACATGAATCAAACAGATTGGCGTGTGAAAGAAAATGCAAATACAACCTTCAGTTACGCGGGATTGTATCTTCATCTTGCAGGAAGCGCGATCGCGAATTATGTTTTGGGCAATATTTATCCTCGAGAAATCTCTGATGCCCACATAAACGGAGACATTCATATACACGATCTTTCCCACGGTATCGTCGCATATTGCGCTGGATGGTCTTTGATGGATCTGATTTTAAAAGGTTTTGGCGGCGTAGAGGGAAAAATCACGACAAAACCAGCCAAACACCTATCGTCAATAACAGGTCAAATGGTGAATTTTCTTGGTGTTATGCAAATGGAATTTGCGGGCGCACAAGCATTCAATTCCGTTGATACATTACTTGCTCCATTTGTAAGATCGGACAGGTTAAGTTATGAAGAGGTAAAACAATCAATTCAACAAATGATTTTTGCCATGAACGTACCGAGCAGATGGGGCTCTCAAGCGCCATTCATAAACTTTACCTTTGATTGGACAGTCCCTGAGGATCTTAAAAACAAACCGGCAATGGTTGGAAATAAATACTTTGGCCTTTACGGCGATTATCAAAAAGAGATGGATATGATAAATAGGGCATTTTTAGAAACAATGATTGAGGGCGATGCCCAAGGCAGAATATTTTCATTTCCGATTCCAACTTACAACATCACGAAAGACTTTGACTGGGATGGTCCCAACGTCGATCTTCTCATGAAAGCAACTGCAAAATACGGAATGCCATACTTTCAAAATTTTGTGTCAAGTAGCCTTAATCCCGGTGATGTAAGAAGCATGTGCTGCAGATTGCAACTCGATTTAAGAGAATTAAGAAATAGAGGTGGAGGGTTATTTGGTGCAAATGACAAAACGGGCTCCATAGGCGTTGTAACGATTAACCTTCCACGCATTGGATACCTCTCAAAGACAAGAAAAGAGTATTTTGAAAGATTGAAAGAAATAATGGACATTGCGAAAAACTCTCTCGAAATAAAAAGAGAGGTAGTAAATCAAAATTTAAAGAATGGTTTGATGCCTTACACATTAAGTTACCTTGGAAATTTTGACAATCATTTTTCTACAATTGGAATAGTTGGCATGCACGAGTCAATATTGAATTTCATGAAAGAAGGTATAGAGACAAAGAATGGACAATCTTTTGCCATAGAAGTTTTACAATTTATGAGAGAGATCCTAAAAAATTATCAAAAAGAGACCGGGAATCTCTATAATCTGGAAGCAACTCCTGCCGAAAGCGCTTCCTATAGACTTGCCAGAAAAGACAAATCTCTTTATCCCGATTTAATAACTTCCGGAGAGGAAGAGCCGTACTATACGAATTCTACTTTTCTGCCGGTTGGATTCACAGATGATCCATTTGAAGTACTGGATCATCAATCTCCTCTGCAGGTTTTATACACCTCTGGTACAGTTGTGCATATATTTTTGCAAGAAAAACCAGACGAGGCCTCGCTCAAAACCTTTATCAAAAAAGCCTTTGAAAATTATCCCATCCCTTACATGACTATTACACCGACCTTTTCAATTTGCAAAACACACGGTTACATAGCCGGCGAGCATTTCAAATGTCCGATCTGTGGAGACGAAACAGAAGTATATTCTCGGGTTGTGGGATATTACAGACCTGTTAAAAATTGGAATAAAGGTAAACGGGAAGAATTCAAACAACGCATGGAGTACAAAATATGAACATTGCCGCAATTCAAAAGGTTAGTTTTATAGACTATCCAAACAAAATATCAAGCGTTCTGTTTTGCCCTTTTTGTAATTTAAGATGCCCTTACTGTCATAATCCAGAACTTGTGTTCTTTAAGGGAAATTACATATCTGAGAATGAGATCTTTGCTTTCTTGGAAAAGCGAAAGGATAAAATTGATGCCGTTGTAATAACCGGTGGTGAACCTACAATGCAGGAGGACTTACCAGAGTTCATAAAAAAGGTTAAAAATAAAGGATTTTTGGTAAAATTAGATACGAATGGACATTTTCCAAACACCTTGGAGAAAGTCGTCGATACAGTAGATACGATAGCGCTTGATCTTAAGGCTACATGCGAAAAATACAAAGATCTTAATGGTGATTGCACAAAGTTGAAACAGTCATTGAATATATTGAAAAATTTCAAGGGTAATTTGATAATAAGGACGACGATGTATCCTCCTCTGACATCTGACGAAGATCTAAAAAAGATGGAAGAAATCATTCCAAAAGATCTAAAATACGAAAGACGCTTTAACGAATACAGGGACATTGTAACCCTTGAAAAGTATCTAAAAACATAATTATTTGCAACCATTCATAATATGGCAGTTACATTTTACAGTGTAACTGCCTTAAATCATATTTGGGATCTATCGCAACCGAACTGGGGTGCACTCCTACGGGAATCGTTTTTAACAATTCGTAAGTACTCGCGCTTATGACACTGACGGTGTTATCTCCAGAGAAAGTATCCGTCTTTTGATCTATTCCGATTCCACCCGGGGTATAATTCAAAGGAATTGAACCTTCGAATCTCTTTTTAACAGAGTTGTAAATCCCTTAAAATTAACGTTGCTTTGAGAATTATCTAAAGTTACCTCCTGATGGTCAAATTTCCACCATTTCAGATATGGCTCTATCTTTACCGTACCACTTGATTGAACGGTCCATGAGCCGTCCGTAAGATTTTCCTCATATCGATTATCTCCTTTAGGGTAGGTCCTTTTTATTTGTTCCCTCCTCTTCTTATTTCATGGTGCCGTAAAACCGCGAATGGCCTTTACCATATTCAGCCCTTCAAGGGCAACATAGACTATATTCTTATTTTGATCCACGCATATGCCCCATGGACCTCTTCCAACATATATAGTTTTTAAAATTGAATTGTCCTTTCCATTTATTACGCTGACAGTATTATTTCCAGAATTAGCCACATAAATCATATCCGTTTTTGGATTTATACCAATGGCACTCGGCCATTTGCCTACGGGAATATTCGCTATCGTTGAAGCAATTACAAAATTAGGCACTACAATCGTGATCATAATGATCCAAAATAAATATCTTCTCATATCATCATCTTCTCTATTATCTTAATTGATAAGTACTTAAAAAAGCAATTTCATAATTAACAAAATGAACAATCCACAAAAGATATATCGAATAATCCGCACTTTCATAAATGTACATAAAAATGGGACTAAATATCGCTGCAGATATCATCGCTAAGGCGCTATCCTGCAGGTTAACTCTCATGATCAAAAGAGTATCTATCATAGCCACTAATACATAGAGAATATCAAGTGCAACATAAACCATCCAGCGCTTTCTTAAAACTAACTTCAAGTATTTGAATGACTCTATCAAAAGTGCTCCATATAGTCCAAGAAAAATTGAAGATAAAGTTATAAAGATAATAATTGGCGACAACAGAATTCCGTAAAGGTCTTGTGGAGCATGTGGTACAAAAAGTAGAACTATGTAAAACATGATTAGGAAGACCGATACAACTGCTGGTTTAGTTTTTACATTACTATAAAATCCTGTCTTTTTTAACGAAATACTCATTCGATCCTCCTCATTGAAATTTGTGAAAAGGAACGTTACTATTGCTAAAAGAAAAGAGAAAAAAAGAAATTGCCATTTCGTGTTATCCATAAAAATAATTTCATAATCGATTTTGACAAATCTTTGCATTCCAAGGTATTCTAAGATAAGGTAGTAAAAGATATCAGAAACTACAAAATAGACAATCCAACGATACATTTTTACTTTGACCTTGTTCATTTTATCATCTCCTCGGAAGTAAAATTACAAATGATGCCATATCATTAAGAACATGAAAAAACCAACTCGGATAAATTGACCATCCGCTTCCTTCGTATAACATTTCCATCAATAACCCGAATATGAACGCGAAGATCACTGATGCAATAGGAGTTGAACCATCATTATGATAAAAGTGTCCGGCTGCAAATATAAGCGCCGGAACAATGTAGGCAATTAAAAAATTTACCTTCATTTGCCTTATCGTTTTAAAGAACCCATATCTGAAAACTATCTCTTCCATTAAAGTAATAGGGATAAGAAAAAAGATTAAATTCAAATCCAGAAATTTCAAAGGCTCTGTCATTAAAAGGGTAAAAATAGGTATGGACTTCAGACAAAATAAAATGATTGAGATCAAAAACAAAATCGAGAATCTTATTGATGTAAACCCAATTCTGTTTATTTCTTTTTTTAATTCGTCTTTAAAATCCGAAAGATATTCTAAATTTTTCTCATTTCCCTCAACAAATACAACATGTAAAATCATAACTCCTATTGTCACCATAAAAAGCGCAAGAAAATTTCTGATTATATATCCAATTCTCAAGTAATTCACAATGGAATTACTGTTTATGGCAGTTGTATTTACTTCTGGTTGAGAAAAAAGAAGTGTGATGATTAGCAAAAGTATAAAATATAAAGTCAAATTTCTTATCTTTTTTGCTCGGTTCATAAAAGAAATTTTTCCTAAAATTAAATTCCACTTAAGGCCTCAACAGAGTCATTTTCATCACAAATAATGTATAAAGAATTCGTATTTTTATTAATGTACATGGATACTCCCGGAACAAACATTGTCGCTATAACTCTTTCGCTTTCTCCATCTATAACGCTTATGTCATTGCTTCCATCATTTAAAACATATACGATATTTCTCGATTGATCTATTGCTATTGAACTTGGATTATAACCAACATTTATGGTTTTGACTACCTTATTGTTTGATCCATTTATAACACTTACATCATTCGATCCCATATTTGCCACATAAAACCTGTCTGTCATCGGATCGTATCCTATCGCAAATGGATTCTTACCTACTGGTATTCTGTCAATTAAGTCACCTGTAGAACTATTTAAGACATATACCAAATCGTACTGTATATTCGTTATATAAAGGTTGTCTCCTTTTGCTACAACAATGGCCCAGGATCCTTTATTGAATTGTGGATCTATTTTCATGACTCCTGTGCTGTAATTTGTAATATTCACAGTTTTAACCGTGTTTCCTATGGCCTCTGGTATGTATAATTCGTTTTTATTCATAGCCATAAAAAATGGAAGAAATCCATTAACATCTGAAAGAGACACAGTTGTCACAACAGAATTGTCTTTTCCGTTTATTATACTTACGGAATTGTCTTTATCATTTAAGACGTAGATCATATTTGAATATGAGTCTATAATCAAATAAGTTGGCCTATTTCCAACTTGAATGGTTTTTATAACATCATTTGTTTTATCATCTATAACACTTACGGAATTGCTACCTGCGTTTGTAACGTATATAAGATCTGTTTTTGAGTTTCCGCCTATATCCGAAGGCCCCTTACCTACTGGGATGATTTTTGAGGGAATATAAACAAGTTTCTCGCTTATTGAATTTAGGTATTTGCTTTTGAAGTTGGAAACGTATATCGTCTTCGTCTTATTACAAATAGCGATCGCGAATGGCATTGATCCTGTATTCAAATTCTCGATTATTTTATTTGTATTTATGTCTATTACGCTAACAGTGTCATCAAAATAATTCGCAACGTAAAGAATTCGATTGACCGGATCTAATGCTATTGCACTTGGGTGATTGCCAACCATGATTTTACCTGCAACGAGGTTTGTCTTCGAATCTATTGAAATTATTGAATTGCTAAAAACATCGGCAATGTAGATCATGTTATTGGTCGGATCAAAGCAAATCGCATTTGGCCCGTCTCCAGCATTTATTGTTTTAATCACTTCTAAGGTTCGACCATTTATGATGCTTAAAGTGTCAGATAGACCGTTTGTGACATATATTTCATCATCTTGGGAATTAACAGCAACTCCGTGCGGATTAGTCCCAACAGGTATCGTCGATATCACTTTGTTTGTAAGGCCATCTATTACACTGACATTATTGTCCAATTCGTTAACGACATAAATGGTATTTGTTTTAGAATTCACAGCGATTCCTTCGGGCATATTTCCAACTGGAATGGTTGCGACAATTTCATTGTTTTTACCATTTATTACGCTAACGGTGTTATTCCCTTTATCTGTAACATATACCATGTCTGTTTTATCGTTAATCGCAATTTGGTAAGGAAAAATGCCGGTATCTATCTTTTTTATGATTTGATACGTTTTAAGATCTATAACATCTACGATTGAATAACCACTTTCCGCAACGTATAGCGTATCATTTGATGGATCTACCGCAATGCCATTTTGATAACTTCCAATGTTAATTGTTCTCCATAGGCTATTTCCAAAAACACTTATTAAGCCAGAAAATACGAATAATAAAGACAATCCAAGAATCATTTTCAATCTCATCTGAATATCTCCTTTCTAATTTGGTTTACAGATTTGCCTCTTTCAAATTTTTAGTCTAAGGTGATAGGGAATAAGGTTTTTGAATTAATAGTGAGCATGGAATTTCTCCTTTCTTTTTCTAAGTAAAAGTATAGGATGATTCCATGCTCTTTGTTTACTGTTTTCAAAGATCTTTATTCAATATTCAAGTTCCAAATAAAAGTGCATGATAGTTTAAAATTAATAGTTTCCTTCTGCTTCAGATTGATCTGGAATTAAATTTAAAAAACTAATATCTCCTCCATTTGCATTGTAGTATTGGTCCCATTTATAAGGCTCATCAAGCAAATTTGGTCCATTATTATAATTTGGTTTTGCATTACTTGTTGCCATATTTGTTGTATTAGTAGCATTTGCAGTAGGTGTAGTGAAATTCAAATTCGTATGCTGAGTAATTATATCTCCTCCTCCATTAACTCCTGTAGATAGCACCTCAATCATCTCCTTGATTATAAAATATTTTTAGAAAAATCATATATCCAATCCTTGTACTCGATACCTATTATCACAAGTAATCTACCGTCTAAGACGTATCCAAGCACATATTCGTCACCACCCTTCAGGCAAGATGTGTATTTGGTAAGATAAAATTGATCCACCATCTTGACATTTCCTTTCTAAGGTATTATGATTTAATCAATGTTGGACTCAAAGATATATGAAAAAGAAAATGAACATATGCTCAAAAATGTAAGAATGTGAGGTTTTGTAAGGGTTTTGTAATGTCACAAATGCAGATGGGGCAAGGGTTTCCGCATTTTCTTACATTCTTACACAAAAAACATAGTTTTCTCCAAACAAAATTTAATGATTTAATAGGGTGTCCAATATTTTAGAATCATAGTGTTACAGTCTCCAATTTCCTGTTCTTTGGCAATCCGACCGAAATGTTTGCAAAAGTCACAAGATTATGAGATAGCAATTTTAAACCCTGCTGCTTGTTCATAATGCCTGTGTGGAACGTAGTAGATGTATTCAAATGAAAAGATGAATATCGATTTCATATTCGAATTCACTCTTTCTACCTCCCAACGCTTTTTATAAAGAGACGCATACCTGATACGTAGATTCTTCATTATCCACCGGGTAAGATTATCTTTTTCAACAGGCCCAACGCTTCCTCTTCTTGGATTTATCTCTATAACAGGAATCGCATTTGTCTTTTCGAGGATGGTATTGTAGATATCTTCAGAGTCATAAGCGCTGTCAAGAAGAATGTATTTGCTTTGAGATACAGAATCAATAAGGTCTTTGAAATGCAATAAATCATGCTCCTTTGATACTTCATTGGAAAAGAATAGGAGACACCTTGCTTGTAACATACAAGATGAGAAATCAAGGTTAACATGTTTTTCACTTTTCAATGAACGTCTGAAAATTTCAAATCAAAAATGTTGGACATACTATATTATCTTAATTATGGGAGGAGGAAGTTTCATGATCAACAACGGAGACGTTTCTTTCGTTCTAATCAGTGCTGCTTTAGTCTTCATAATGACGCCAGGTCTTGCCTTTTTCTACGGCGGAATGGTCAGACGCACAAGTGTTTTGACCATCATGCTTCAAAGTTTTGCATCGATGGGAATTGTAACAACGTTATGGTTTCTTTACGGGTTTAGCCTTGCATTCGGAACGGATTTTCATGGTATCATCGGAGGATTCAACTATTTGCTTTTGCAAAATGTCTTCATGGCAGGTCCAAATCCTCACTACGGTGGGACAATACCGCTTTACGCGTATTTTGCTTTTCAAGAAATGTTTGCCGTCATAACGCCTGCACTTATAACAGGTGCATTTGCTGACAGGGTGAGATTCAAGAGTTACATGTTCTTTCTTATTCTATGGAGTTCTTTAGTGTACATTCCGGTAACTCACTGGGTATGGGGCGGCGGATTTTTGCAACAAATTGGATTTGTGGATTTCGCAGGCGGCGCGGTTGTTCATACCACAGCTGGAATGGCAGCCCTTGCATCGATTTTGATGGTTGGAAGCAGAAAATTCAAGATAGATGAACCGCACAACATAACTTATGTTGCCCTTGGGACCGGACTTTTGTGGTTTGGATGGTTTGGATTTAACGCGGGAAGTGCGCTTGCCGCGAACACACTTGCCGCAAATGCCTTTATAAATACAGATATAGCGGCATCCGTCGCACTCGTAACATGGCTTATCTTTTCATGGTCGATAAGAAAGCAGCCGTCGATAATGGGTGCTCTAACGGGATCTGTTGCAGGTCTTGCGGCCGTAACACCTGCTGCCGGATACGTTCATCCGTGGGCTGCGGCTGTCATAGGAATTGGAGCATCTTTGGCGTGTTACGCGGCTGTTGAATTCAGAAAAAAAGTAAAGTGGGACGATGCACTTGATGTGTGGGGAGTCCACGGTGTTGGAGGAATTTTAGGTATCATATTGACCGGAGTATTCGCGGAAAGTGCTGTAAACCACGTGTCAGGACTTATTCAAGGCAATGTTCATCAATTTTTGATAGAACTGCTTGGAATAGGAATAGTCGCAGGTTACAGTTTTGGACTTAGTTATTTGCTTCTGAAATTCGTGAATGTTTTTATGCCAATCCGTGTTCCAGAAAACGAAGAAGAGCAGGGATTAGACGTCGAACTTGGAGAAGAGGCTTACAGATTGTAATGGCTTTGAGTCCTCTTCATGAGGACTCAACTTAATGTGAGCACGAGGGAAGATATGTTATGAGAAGGGAGGAGGCCATGAGTATACCTCGAGTATACCTCCAAAAATTAAGAGTTTATCCGTAAATATACTTAAACAACTTTAAAAGTCGAATGTCCATTTAATTTAAGCAAAGGGCAGGATGCCTCCGAGTCCGGCGCAGCCTACGAAGACCAGACATCGAGTGGGGCACCTGCCGGAGCAAAGTAGCCTATATTGATTCCAAAGATTGGAACATCCCGTATTCCGTAAAGTGAATAGATTCCGTTTAAGAGTATAAACGCCAGCGGCAGATAGACCCCTATGTATAACCCAGATTGGCTTATGTAATCAATTTCGGTATCCAGATATGGTAATACCAAAAGACTGTCCCGAGGTTTATGTACGCATCAAAGATATTAGACTTAATCGGCACAAGGTATTGTTTGAAGTAAAATCCTAACTTTATTGGCCAATTTTGTAAATTCTTTATCTCTTGTTACTAACAAAGTAGGTAGCCTAACAGATATGCCAAGATAAATAGCATCAAAAGGATCCAATCCATACTTTGATTGCAGGTTGAATCCCGTTATCATATCAGTCGCATCTGGAAGTATAATCTCAAAGTTATTTATTTTTTGTAAATCGGTAAGAGTTTTTTCTATTTCCGAGTAATTCCATTTTTTGCGCCTTCTGAGCACAAATCTTATTTCCATAAGATTCACAATCGTTGTATAGAGATTTACTTTGCCTGCTTCAGCTTTCTTGAGTATTTTGTATGGACTTTTCCATAAAACTTCTCCACCGGGTGTAACTTCTTTGCATAACCAGTTGAGCAGTACATCCGTATCTAACAACGCTTCAATATTTGCCATATCCACTTTTCCTTAACTCTTTTAGAACTTGAGTGCTTGTTTTCTCTTCTGTCCATTCGAATTTACCAAGAAGTTTATCCACAATATTTGTCTTTTTGGCCACTTTTGCTTTATACCCAAGATTGTCTATGAAATTAATTAAATCCTTTATTTGCATGTACCTCACCTTTCTTTCTGATCCCAGTAAAACATTATACCAATTTATCCTTACCTATGAATTATGAGAAAAATTTAACTTCAAATGCAACACGTTCAAAGAAATATCTCGCATTTGTCACGACAGACAAGTACATTTTTGTTAATTGCTTCTATGATTATCTTTTCCATATCCGTCTGCTTTGATGCATTAAGTATTTCTATTGCAACCGCTTTTCCATCTTCATCATAATCGATTATGATGTTCTCATTTATTTGATCGGTATCTTCGATTTTTTTTGTCGCTAAATCTGACATATATGGTATCTGCTTCTTTTGATAAATCTTTCAAGGTTTCTAACCACTATTTTATCTGGATTTTTAAGAGTTATCTCTGCCAGATCTTCTCAATTTTCCTCTTTCATTTGTGAAATAACATGATCTGTCCATTTCCAGTCCAAAATTTCGCCTCGTCGTAGGCTTTTATGAACTCAAGTTCTTCGGAATTTTTCAACATTTCCAAACGTAAATGACACTTTGTTTTACCAGATATCACCAGTTCGCCCGGGATAAATCCTTTGCAACCTCTTCGTCTGTCAACTGCAAATATTTCTGTGTCGTCGAAAGGCTCGCATGCCCCAACATCCTCCGGATGCTTGCAATATTCGTCCCGTTCTTCAAATACAAAGTCGCCGCTGTATGCCTTAATGTATGTGGATGTATCGGCTTTCTTATCCCCGCCTTTTTTGCAAGATCCTTTACAAGCAACTCAACACGCCTTCGGGATATATCAAAGATCCTATCCTCGAGCGGGATCCCCCGAATATATCCTTTCAAAAGCCTGACAAGTGACTTATCAACGATTGGAATTCTTCTGTCCCTCTTCCCCTTCGTATGCCTTACAATGATAAACGTTATCCCGTTATCCTCGACTACATCTCCTCCGGTTAATCCCAAAACCTCTCCAAGACGAAGACCTGCCCGTAACATTAATTCAACAAGCAATCTATTGACCCATAGTTGATAGAATTCGGTCGTACTTTTATACCGCCTTTGGCCAAATCACCGGACGAATCCAGCATAAAAGTGCCTGCGGGAACGGATTGTCATTTAAGCACGAGTCTGGCACCTGTTTATCAAAGCCCTCTGAATTCGGGAGGACGTTTTTCCAAGAAAGCTTTTATGCCTTCCTGCCCGTCTTTCGTCGATGCCAAATTCGCAAATAGCTCGCTCATGTAATCTGCCGCATCGTGGTAAGGAATATCCTGCATCTTGTATATCCCCTCTTTCCCGGTTTGAAGCGCAAGAGCACTCTTTGACGCCAGAATGTTCGCAAGTTTGAGCGTTTCCGATTCAAGTTCTTCATCCGGCACAACCTTGTTAACAAGGCCTATTCTATAGGCTTCTCGTGCATCCATAATTTCGCCTGTCAAGACCATTTCCAAAACCTTTTTCCTTCCAACAAGTCTGCTCAGCGGTACGGCTGGTCCCAGACAGATCAATCCGACATTTATCGCCGTCGTTCCAAATTTGGCGCTTTCACCTGCAATAGCCATATCACATGCAAAAACAAGACCGGCTCCGTTTGCCAAAGCATATCCCTGCACCTGAGCGATAACTGGTTTCTTCATACGCGGTATCGTATGATTGTGCTCATCCATTATCTTTATCGTTTTGCGATATTCTTCGTGAGTTTTCCCACCGAATTCTCTCAAATCGATTCCTGCGGAAAAATTCCTGCCGTTCGCTTTAATTATTACGACTCTAATCTTATCATCGGCGTCCATCCGTTTCAGACCATCGTTAAGCTGCTCGGCAAAAGGAAGATTGAAAGTGTTCTGAGCTTCTGGCCTGTTGAGAATGATAAACCCAATCTTTTCTTTTTTCTCGACAATAATTTCTGACATCGTCAAATCCTCCATTGTAGAGTTCTATAGGTTTTTTAATTCTTCATCGGATAATCTTTGTTGTTTGGACATCGTAATTCCATTTTACCACTACCATTCGGATTTCGAACCTGCTTTAGATTATAATAATTTTCAATATTAGATTGTCCAACAATTTTGATCTGAAACTTTCAGACGGTCTTTGAAAAGAACAAAACACGTTAACCTTGATTTCTCATCTTATATGTTACAAACAAGGTACCTCCTATTCTTTTCCAATGAGGTATCATTGGATTAGAGAGCAAGAAAGGAGGTACCTTGCTTATTGCTTATATGCCTGTATGCCCAATCCTCTCCCTCATCCCGTCCATTGAACACGCTCTCACTTCATTCCATCTCTTACCATGCCAAGCGTCCTTACAAGTTTTTCCCTTCCCTTTTCGTCATCGTATGACCAGTATGCCAAAGCGGCTGGCATTCTTTTCAGATGAAACACTTTGACATATTCCTCCATTTTATCCGGAACTTCTATCCTCATTCCCCATTTTATGTCGTATCTGATATAATCTCTGGCAAATCTGTCCATTACACGCCTTTTATCCTCGTCAAGGTTCAGATAGGCTTTTATAAACCTTTTCCTTATGCGTGGAGACATTTTAGCAAGAAATGATCTTGCCAGTGCTTTTCTTCCTTCTATGAATGGATGTGCATCAAAGATGTCAGAGACGAATTTCATCGTTTCGTAGGTTATCGACATGTAGTCCTCGAAAGCCTTTATGTCATTTTTGCACAATCGAGTGGCTTTAGAAAGGACATCTTTTTGACTCAAGGACGGAATTGTCTTTCTTCTTTCAATGTATGACATATAAGTGGATAAAAAGAGGATCAATCTTTCATCTGGAGATATCTTTTCAAATCTGTCCATCAATTTTTTGAACTCATCTTCTATGAACATTTTTGTATTTTCATTTATGATCTCGAAAGGTGTATCGAAATTTACCTTTATATCCAGTCCTTTTATAATTTTCCTTATGGTATTTCCTTTTATCTTTTTTACCTTGCCGTTGAGGATCACCGATATACTCTTTGGGGTTATGCCACTGGCTTTTGCAACATTCGAGATGTTTGGAATGTAGTCTCTGAGATAATTTCTTAAAGGTACAGTATTTTCGTATGTAGATATATCGAAAACAGGTAAAAATTTATTGCTGTCGTCCACACTTTTTTTGTAATGATCTCGGGTTCCGGCTCCTTTCCCGGATAGAAGGTAACCGTACGCAAATGTCATAAAAATGGCGTTGTCGAATAACTTATAATCTTTGCAAATTTTCTGGCATTCAAGCAAAGTGTCAAGGGCAAAAAAGATAGTTCCTATATCCTCTCTGTACCAGCCGGCAAACCATACCGCTTTTTTGGCAACCTTATATGCTATCTTTGCATGAGTTTCTTTCATGTACCATGCCATAGCGTTAAGGCTTTCTATAATGCCTGTTGGATGTGGAATTGTCTGAGCAGTTTTGAATGCTTTCGAAAAATAAGAAATCGATCCGGACAATTTTTGATCTTTTACAAGGTTCCTTGCGACGCCGAGCAATAAAAAAACCTTTGTTGAAGGATTTTCATAATCCTTGCTCCACGCTCTCGGTCTTCTTGAATTGATATTATCCCCTGCAAATGAATAATAGTTTATAAGGGTTGTAGCGGCTATCTGCCTTGGGAGTTTTGACATTTTGGAGTATGAACATTTTATTTGAATATATATACGCTCTGATTCAGGATCTTTTAGCCTGTTTAGGATAGAGAAATATTTTATTAGAAGCAAATAGAAAATAGTTTTTCCTTTTTCGTATTTTGAACAACCAGAATATTCCTTTTTCTTTAGAACTCTTTCCGACAACAAAAGACCTTGTTTTGCTTTTCTGAGTGCCATGACATGATCGTTACACCATTCATACCTTACAGACATGAAATACATATTCCATGGATTACGACGACCGTCCAGAGCCATATTCAAAAACGGTTTTGCGAACGAACCATAAACAAAAACGTTTTTTGCGAAAAATAAAGGCTGCTTCATATCGTTCCCTCTCGTAAAACACTTTTATCCGGTAGTTATTATATCAATTTATACAAACATATAAAAACATACAAAAATGGCATATCTCAAATCCTTTATTCACAGGTACTTGCAAGATCATCTAATTTGACAATCATATAAATACGGATATAATTGTCATGTAATTACGCGAAAGGAGGAAAAATATGAAAAGAATTTTTATATTGTTGATTATATGCCTGCTTTTATTCATGAGTATGCTATCCTTTGCGGATGATAATGGAGGAGGTTCACAAGAAGGTAATCCGAATCCACCTGTTGCTGCTTCTCAAATTCCTTAACTATGCATACTCTGAGAAATTGTAATGTTCCATTAATCTCTTGATTTTTTAGATGATCATTTTCAACTAGAATGTGAATATAGTTGGCAAATTAGTTATATAGAGGGCACCCAATCAATCAAATAGAAAGGAGATTACTAATATGGAAAATGAAAATAGTTTAGACATTGTTGAAATTGATTCAGTTGAATTTGATTCAACATGTATATTTGATATGTGTGCAAATGGTGGTTAAATAATCCCGTCTTTTCTTTAATTTAAAGTTGAAAAAGGGTGCCCTCTGTTTATAGACATAAATTGAAAGCATTGAGTTCCAACTCTTTTTAGTGAGAAATCTTTTGAAAAGAATAGTAAGAAGTTTCAAAATTGAATTGATTCACTATCTATTTTCATGAGGTGATACTATGAAAAATTTAAAAAAATCAAGCAAAGTGTTTATATTCGAGTATGAAAGTGATAAATATATCTTTATTTCAAATATAACAGGCAAAATAATCTTGGGTGATAAAAATTTACTTCGTAAAATTGAAAATCCATCTTGCTTAAATGAAGAAGAAAAAATAACTGACTACTTGATTAAAAATTATTTTGTAGTTGATGATTCTCTCGATGAAAATAAAATTTTAATGGAACATATCAAAAAGGCAAAGGATAATATTCCACTTACTTTTGTTATATACTTAACATATAATTGCAATTTTGCATGCTTTTATTGTTTTCAAGGATCTGGAACAAAGAATAAATCTCTAAGTAAAAATGATTTATCATACATAGTCTCGTTTATCAGCCAAAAAGTTGAAGAATTAAATGATAAAAGATTTACGTTGGTTTTTACAGGTGGTGAACCATTTTTAAGATTTGATTTGATGAAAGAGATAATCTTTGAATTAGAAAATCATGGATACAAAAATAATTTTAGAACCAGAGTAATAACAAACGGCTCGCTTATTAATAAAGAAAATGGTGAGGTGTTGTCGCATTATAATTGGTTTTCAACTCAAATTACTTTGGATGGGACAAGAGAATATCATGGCAAAATGAGACCTTATAAAAATGGTGATAACAGTTTTGATGATGTCATTAATGGAATAAACAATGCTTTAAAATTTTCAAAAGAAGTTGTGCTAAGAATAAACGTTTCTCAAGATAACGAAAATGGTATAAATAGTCTCTTAGGCTATCTAAAAGATAATGGCTACACAAAAGTTAATAATCTCATCTTGGGATTTCACCCTATTTTAAACTACTTTGAGAGTGTAAAAAACAAGTTATGTGACAGAGTTTACTCAGAAATAGTATGGTCTGAAAAAGCATTAAAATTTTATGATCTTGGACATCAATTGGGATTTAAAAATATTGATCTTCCTCTGAGCTTTCCAAGATTAGTGTATTGCGGGGCAACTTCATTCAAGATCTTTCATATACTTCCTGATGGTAAAATAGCTACGTGTTGGGCCGTTGGGGGAGATATGAATGATTTCATAATAGGTTCTATATACAATCAACAGAATATTGAATATGACAAGAATATTCAAAGGCTTAAAAATTATAATCCACTCATACAAGATAAGTGTAAAAACTGTTCTGTATTTTCGTTTTGTGGCGGTGGATGCTTGGCACAAGCAAAATCTTTTAACGGAAGCATAAATAATTCTGTATGTTCATATTTATCATACAATCCAAAAGAGCATGTAACAAGATTTGTAGAACAAAGAATAGCAAATAGTAGATATAATGATATACATTTTTGAATGCAGGTAAAACGATAATGGCGACAAATGTTCACATATTGAAAAACAGGAACTTTCTTTTGCTCTTCTTTGGAAGACTCATATCTACGGCCGGCTCTGCTATTTTTTTCGTAGCAATCGTATGGGCTGCTGCCACAAAGGTGGGTGGTGTGGGACCTGTCAGCCTTGTTTTAATGGCCACGGCAATACCTTCAGCGATATTTTCACCATTTGCTGGGGTGTTAGCAGATCGAAAAAGAAAAAAATGGATAGTCATCTTCACGGATCTGATAAGTGGTATAGTACTCTTTTTAATGCTGATTTTTCTTAACGCCGAGTTTGGGCAATTATGGATACTTTTAGGTGTTGTATTTACCATTCAAATTCTTTCGACATTTTTTAATCCGGCACTTCAGTCACTTGTTCCATTAATAGTGAAAGACGAAGAACTTTCAAATGCAAACGCTCTGCTCTCGATGACCGGAAGCATTTCTCAATTAATCGGGATGGCGATCGGGGGAATACTTATCGCAGTCTTTGGACTGTATGGAGCCATACTTGTCGATGGGGTAAGTTTCATATTTTCCGGTATTTCAGAGATTTTTTTGGAAGTGGATGAAGTCAAAAAAGATAGTAAAAAAGGTTTAGGTTCAATCTTTTCTGAAATAAAAGAAGGCTTTGCAGTTGTTTTTAGGAAAGCCGATCTTGGAGGATTGATCGTAACAGAGTCGATAATAGATTTCTTCGGGACTCCTATTTTTATCTTCTTACCTTTGATAATCACGAGATATATGAATGGCGGTTCTGCTCAATATGGCCTTATGCAGTCCCTTATGGGAGTTGGAACGATTGTAGCCTCCGTTCTACTTTCTTTTATGCCGGAGCCAAAAAGAAAGTTTTTTCTAATGGCAATATCCACATTTATTTTAGGATCATGTATGAGTTTTATCGGGATAAAACAATCTTATTTCGTGCTTGCTCCCGCATTGCTGATCCTTGGATTTTTCTCTGGAATTGCCAATGTGATACAGAATGTGATCCTGCAAAGAAGTTCGCCGAAAGAGGTTCGAGGTCGTGTTTTTTCTTTTAGATCGACTTTGAATTCTGGACTTAGGCCTGTCTCTTACGGATTTGCAGGGCTTATAAGCACATTATTTCCGATAACAACACTTCTTGTATACCTTGGAATTTTATCTGGTCTTTGTGGCTTTGCTTATTTTTTCATAAGTAAGAAAGTAATTAAAGTAGTCTCGAGGTAATAAAATAAGATTGGTATCTAATAATTATGGAGGTTGTAAGATGCTTGATAATGTTGATATGCCCCCAAAGTTGATACAGTCGAAAGTAGAGACTATATGCTTATGAATATATCACGTTTCAGAGGATAGCGGAAAGGAGATATCCTATGT
Organism: Athalassotoga saccharophila; assembly: GCF_009936215.1. Lineage (GTDB taxonomy): Bacteria > Thermotogota > Thermotogae > Mesoaciditogales > Mesoaciditogaceae > Athalassotoga > Athalassotoga saccharophila. The sequence goes on from NZ_AP019551.1 coordinate 1,260,505, forward strand.
CTAACAAAGAAACTTCTTTCATATTCAAGGCTTTAACGCTCTTTTAAGCAAGAATTCTCCTACTTCTATAAGTGGAAGCACGTCACAAAATGCAGGGTAACCTTGGAGAAATATCTAAAAAACATACTTCAATCTTTGCAATATTTCATGGTATGGCAGTTACACTGCAAAATGTAACTGCCCTAAATCATATCAACCCGCGATAGTCCACAACGGTAACGTTATTGCTTTTTTGATTTATCATGTAAAGTTTTTTCATTTCAGAATTCACGACCAAAGAGTAAGGAGAATATGGATCCGGTATCACGCTTATGATACGATCCGTTGTTCCATCTATTACACTTACCGAATTGCTGTCAGTGTTTGCGACAAAGATAAGATCATCTTTTGGGTCTATTGCAACCGAACTGGGGTGCACTCCTACGGGAATCGTTTTTAACAATTCGTAAGTACTCGCGCTTATGACACTGACGGTGTTATCTCCAGAATTTGCAACGTAGATGTTATCTTTGTCTGCACAAACGCTAAGCGGTGAAAGGCCAACTGGAATTGTCGCAATGACGGCATTTCCATCTATCACGCTAAGCGTGTTATCGTAATTATTCACAACGTAGATCCTGTTTGCATCCTGATCAACGAATATACAGCACGGGTCATTTCCCACATTTATTCTGCCGATAACCGAGTTTATCTTTAGGTTTATAACATCTACATGATTTCCATAATAGGCCGAATTGTAACTTTCGGTCACGTATAAAGTATCCGTCTTTTGATCTATTCCCATTCCACTCGGGGCATAATTCAAAGGAATTGAGCCTTCGAATCTGTTCTCAACAGTGTTGTAAATTCCTATAGAATAAAAGGACGTTACACTCTCATTGGCTATGTACATAAGCCCTGTATCGAGATTTATCACGAGTGCTGAGGGATTTACCCCGACGGGGATATTTTGGAATATGTTCTCGAATGTGTCTTTTTGACCATTTATCATGACAACGCTGTTATCCAGATTGTCCGCAACGTAGATCATCCCGTTTTTGGGATCAAAAACACCGGCGTCTGGAGATGTGCCAACCGTTATTTCTTTCAACTTTGGCCCTGTGAATGAACCGACAAAATCAACGTTGGTTTGGGTCTCTAAAGTTACCTCTTGAGGGTCAAATTTCCACCATTTCAGATATGGCTCTATCTTTACTGTGCCATTTGATTGAATGGTCCATGAGCCGTCCGTGTTCGAGAATGTAAATGGTTGACCGTTTACGAGGATATTCACGCCCGGTACGGCATTTTGATTCGCATCGTCCACGTATCCCGAAATGGTGTAAGAAAAGCCTAAAATTCCAATCAAAAGGGATGAAAAGATCAAAAAGATTTTCCTCATATCGATTATCTCCTTTAGAGTAGGTCCTTTTTATTTGTTCCCTCCTCTTCTTATTTCATGGTGCCGAAACCGCGAATGGCCTTTACCATATTCAGCCCTTCAAGGGCAACATAGACTATATTCTTATTTTGATCCACACATATGCCCCATGGACCTCTTCCAACATATATAGTTTTTAAAATTGAATTGTCCTTTCCATTTATTACGCTGACTGTGTTACTTCCCCAGTTAGAAACATAGATTATATCTGTACGTGTATCGACGGCTATCCCATCCGGATTATTTCCAACGTGCAGGGTTTTAATTACAGAATTATTCGTGCCATTTATTACGCTAATAGTTCCATTCTTCCAGTTAGTGACGTAAATCGTATTTGTGTATGGATTTACAGCAATAGTTCCAGGTTGTTCTCCAACTAATACATTTGATAATATTAATGAATTGGAATATCCTAAAGTCGAAAGTAATATTTTGCCACTTATTACACTGACTATATTTTGATCATGATTGGTAACGTAAATTATATTTGTGATCGGGTTTACCGCAACTCCCCAGGCTCCGCTAAGGCCGCTACTTATCTGTGCAGATGTTATGATGGAATTGTCATTACCGTTTATTACGGTTATCGTATTTCCTACCGAATTAGTTACATATATAATATTCCTACTCGAATCTATGCTAACGCCAGCAGGATAATATTCAGTAATCGACAAAGGTATGGTCGCAATCACATAATTATCTGTACCATCTATTACGCTAATTGTGTTATCGTGAAAATTTACAACATAAACTCTGTTTGTTACAGGATTTACGCCGATAGAAATAGGCGAAGAACCAACAGGTATAACTGCTACTTCACAGTAATTCTTACCGTTTATTACGCTGACAGTATTATTTCCAGAATTAGCCACATAAATCATATCCGTTTTTGGATTTATACCAATGACACTCGGCCATTTGCCTACAGGAATATTCGCTATCGTTGAAGCAATTACAAAATTAGGCAATACAATCGTGATCATAATGATCCAAAATAAATATCTTTTCACGTCATCATCTCCTTTGTACTTTATTTGCACATCCGGCCACTTTCTCAAATGACCGGACAGTTTTGGAAATAAGATTTAATCACCACCTTCTTCTTGGTCTTGATCCGCTCGCAACTCTGCTGGTGTAAGACCTTCAGAATTCATATATTCAGTGTTTTGTTCATATAAATTATGTATCAAATCCCCATGTGCAGCTTCGGATTGAGCTAAATCATTATTATAATGGTAGTAATCCGATGTATTTAGAAATGAACTAGGTCCATCATTAGTGTTAAAATTAGAGCCTCTTATATCATTTGTATTATTTGAAATTGAAATATTTCTTGGTGCAATCGTCGAATCTGAAGACGGCGTGATTCCATAATACTGAGTATTATTATTTCCAATCCCTTTAATTTCATACATTCCAATCATCTCCTTGATTATAAGATATTTTTAGAAAAATCATATATCCAATCCTTGTACTCGATACCTATTATCACAAGTAATCTACCGTCTAAGACGTATCCAAGCACATATTCGTCACCACCCTTCAGGTAAAAAGCCCATGGGACTTTGCCTATAACTTCTATTCCGTGGTTATTTGTGGGATAACATTATTCTCCACTCTGAAGATTTATCCTGTATAGAAACTCATCATGGGGAACAAAGACAGAATTGCCTAATAGTCACTTTGATCGGAAGGTAGAATGCCTTCATCAAATAGTGAAAAGTGGAGAGTAAACAGTAAAGGGTGGGAACTAAACAGTTTTAATATGTGCTATAATCAAATTATGCAAGTGAAAAAGGACGAAAAGCGTTTAAGAATAATAGAGAGTGCCATCTCTCTTTTAAGTGAAAAAAATTTCGAAGAAGTCACAACCGATCTTATAGCCAGTCGGGCAAAGGTTGGTAAGGGAACGCTTTACACTTATTTCAAGAACAAAGACGATCTTCTCGGAGAAACTTTGCTTTACGTACTTTCAGAATTTCTAAATGCCACAGTCAGAACCAAAAAGTGCAAATGCGATCTCGATCGCAAGATAGATATGCTCTTTGATCTTTATCAAGAGATCGCAAAATCACGAGAAAATCTCCTTCCCCTTTTCATGAGGATATACATAGACGAGACCATAAACAAAAAAAGAACGAATATCCAAAAAAGAATGAGGAATCACCTTATAAGTATATTCAAAGATTTTGAATCCCAACTCGCATCTCCCGTTGATGTTACTGTCGATTTTATAATTGTCAACACCATGCCATTTTCGATGAAGAGATTTGCTCAGGATACAAATTACTGGAAAAACGTTGTTGAGATCATCAAAAAGGGTATAAAGAAAGATTAGCCCAAAGGGCTAATCCTTCACTCCAAAAACTTCATTTCTTCTTCTGTCAGTTCTATGTCTCCTGCTTTTGCATTTTCGATGAGATGCTTTTCGTTTATCGCTTTTGGTATAGCAAAAACGCCTTTTTTTACAAGCCATGCAAGGGCGATCTGGGCAGGCGTCGCATTTCTGCCTTTGGCAATCTTTTGAAGTTTTGATGCCGTTATACTTATTCCCATTCTGTTAAGTGGGCTATAGGCAACGATACTTATCCCATTCTTCTGACAAAAATCAAGAAGCCCTTCTCTTTCTATTTCACGATCTTCGATGTTATATCTTACCTGATCGCAAACAATTGGGTTTTTGGACGCGTCTATTGCCTCTTTGAGTTGAGAAATGGAAAAGTTGCTGATTCCTATATATCTTGTGTAACCTCGTTCAAGGACGGTATTGATATTCTTGACGGCTTCTGTTATCGAGATGTCTTCGGGAGGCCAATGTATAAGATAAAGATCGAGATGATCTGTTCCAAGTCTTTTAAGCGATCCTTCGACAGATTTGATCATGTCTTTAATTTTAAGATGATTTGGCCAGACCTTCGATGTCAAAAAGACTTTATCTCTTCCGATCTCCTTTAGAGCCCTTCCAACCAATTCTTCCGTGTGGCCTGATCCGTAATATTCTGCCGTGTCAATATGCGTCATTCCAAGTTCGACGGCCCTCACGATTGCCTTTATTGATTCTTTATCGTTAGATGGATCTGGCGAAATCCCTCCACCCATTTCCCACGTACCAAGGCCTATTGCCGGAAGGAATTCATCCGTCTTCCCGAGCCTCATTTTTTTCATTTTACCACCTGCTTTCTCTCAATTAGAGACATTATAATGATCAAAATGCCTATAAAGAGACTATTTACCATATTGATATCTTTTTGCATAAAAAAAGGCACAAAAGATATAAAAGATATCCATATTCCAGATAGAATTATGATTATGACTGAAAAGTTTGTATCTTTTATCATCAAAAAGCCAAAAAGTATCACAAGTATACCCATGAAAAAGTTATTCCACAAATCAGCGGGCATATTCAAAATGTAAGGGAGAAATGCCGAAATCGCAAACCAAAATCCTAAAATCATTGTTACGATCTTTTGCCATCTCATACCATCATCTCGATGCTTTGTACTGAGGTGATTTGTCAGATATTTCCATCAATTCTATTCTGTTTCCATCCGGATCTTTTATCCAGCATTGCCAGTTGAAATCCTTTCCCTGTTTTGGATCTACGTCTATGATGACATTCTTCTTTTTAAGTTCTTCGGCGACCTTCTGGATATCATCGACTTCAAAGCAAAGGTGTGAAAATCCTGCCTCGTTTTGAGAATGTTCTTTCTTTTTTCCGCCATAGAAAAGTTCTATGAATTGATTTTTGCCCACTTTTATGTAGTTTATCCAGGGCTTCCCTTCGTCATCTCTTATTTCGAATGCCTTTTCAAATCCGAGTTGATCGCAGTAGAAATGAAGAGATTTTTCCATGTCGCTTACGGTATACGCAACATGTGCTATTCCTTTGATCACCTATACCATCTCCTTGTTGGACATATCATTTCAATTATATAATGAATCCGTCGAATAACCATTCACGTGTCGTTTGGATACCTGTGGTATATTTATATGGATCATGTTTGGACCAAATTCGATACGAGGAGGATTTAGAATGGACAGGTATGAGATCTTAAAATCAAGAGCAAAGTTGAGCGGGAAAGGTCTAAAAGTTGAAGATTACGTTATGGGTATAGGGCTGTGCGCTGTACTTTTGAATAACGGAAATGCCGGCGTTTCCTATACAGACAGAAAATCTATACCATGGGGATGTTCTCTCTACGACACGCTTCCAAAAACGGGTATTCCAGTTGAAGAATTCATAGAATTTTTCGATTCTTCAGACGTGCTTCTCAACGCACTCGGAACGGCTGCAATAAATGCCTGTCTTAACACGTCAAAATATGAAGAAGGGGACGTCATGGATGCAGTAAAATTAAGCGCAAGCGATTCAGTTGCCATGATAGGATATTTTGATCCGATGATATCGAATATAAAAAGACAGGTCAAATCTCTTTACATCTTTGAGAGAGAAAGGCAACAAACGACGTGGCCTCAACCTGCTCTCGGCCCCGAAATGATCCCTGATATTCTTCCGAAGAGTGACGTTGTTATTATTTCCGCAACAACCGTGATGAATAAAACCTTCGATGATATCGTAAAATACATCAAAACGCCACGCACAATTCTTCTCGGTCCTTCTGCCCCGATGGTGCCGGATGTATTTCCAGAAATAAAGGTATTTGGCGGAACAATAATAACTCCTCCGGCTTTAAAGGTAATCGCGCACGGAGGAGGAACGAGAAATCTCTACAGGGAAAAGGTTGGAAAGAAAGTGATACTTGTTGTTAACTGAGCATACCTTTTATTATGAATTCAGTCGCTTCTTCTTCGCTCATACCCTTTGCGACGAGGGTGGCAAGTTGTTTTGAATTTATCCTTCCTATAGAAGCCTCATGGGTTAATTCCGATAGATCGTTTGTAACCTTTAAAACGGGTAGAGTCGCAACGTCTACCTGATTTCCTTTTGTCACCTCGGTACATTCTATGTGTCCTTTTGAGTAAGGGGCATTTCCGAAGGCTTCATTTATTATCCTCGCGTGTGTCTGATCCGTTGCCACGATGGTGCTTTTGGCTATTCCGTGGGCATTTTTACCGTTAAGACCAAGACTTTCTTTTATGTTTATTTCATCATTTGCCTTTCCTCTAACTTTACTTTCGAGATTTGCAATGGCACCATCTTTTAGATCGACATCCATTTTGACTACGAGTTTTCCTACCCTTGTCCTTGTCAATTCAAAGGTATTGCTGTATCTTCCATTTTCATCTACAATGGCATGTGTTTCGGAAATGACCGTTACCCCGCCTTCTTCTGAGTGAAAATGAGCATCGGCGTAGGTCATGGTGGCATTTTTACCTATTTTTACTATGGCAGTCATTTTGTGCGTCAATTTAGTTGACCACGGAAAAGAGCAGTGAGAAATGAAATTTACGCTTGCACCATCTTCAATTATGAATTCAAAATTTATCCTTTGTTCTCCCTCTTTTCCAAGGAAACCAGTACAAAGGTGAATAGGCATTGCGATCTTCTTGCCCTTAAGAATCCTTATCTTTGCCCATACTCCCAAATCTTGTTTGCCGGCCTCTATTTCGACGCCTTCCACGTTGTTAAGACCTATCACCTTATCTCCGCTTATTATTATTGAGGCAATACGTTTATCAAGCAGATTGTCTGCCTTTCCACCACTTTTTTCGTAAGCCTCGGCTATTTTTTCGAATTCTTTTGAATAATCCGGCGCTATTCTCATATCATTTCCCTTTCTTTCACAAGATGGATTTCGTTCGGATGATCGCAAGCATCACACATTGACTTGTAATATTTGGATATTTCGACCGGATCGCCCTCTTTTAGAACTATTCCGGCGCACAAAAGGTAAGCATAGTCAGAGTTAATTGCTATTTCTTCTCTGTGTGTTATCGTTATGACCGCAATCTTCCTTTTGATCAGGGCATCTATGAATTTGTTTATCGTCTCTATAGACATCATATCTATTCCGGAATCTGGCTCATCGAGTATCACATACTTTGGATCGAGCATGTATATAGAGGCAAGTTCTATTCTCTTTCTCTCGCCACCACTTAAAGATCCATCAACATATCTTTTTAAATATTCGTCTCCGAGGCCAACGAGTTTAAGCGCATTTTTCATCTCCTCGAGAGACTTTTTTATCTTTCCTCCAAGGGTGAGATATTCGAGAACTCTTATTCCGTCAAACCGGACATTTTCTTGAAAGGCTATGGTAATTCCCATCTGAGCCCTTTTACTCATGTCAAGGTCGGTTATATCGACACCATCGAGATAGATCCTTCCGGATTGAGGCCTGTAATCTTCCATTCCCATTATCATATTCGCAACGGTAGATTTACCAGTGCCGTTATTTCCGAGAACGGTGTATCTTTTACCGATCTCGAATTTCATGTTCAATCTCTTGAGTATGACCTTACCATCTATTTCAAGATGGATATCCCTCAATTCAAGCATTTTTTCACCTTCAAATGATCATTCCCCCATCTACCCCTATTACCTGACCGGTTATGTACGATGATTCGTTTGAAGCCAAAAAGAGTATGACGTTGGCTATTTCTACGGGTTCTGCAAGTCTTCCAAGCAATGTTTTTGATTTTATCTCATCTATCTTTTCTTTCGACAAACCCGATATCAAAGGGGTTCTAACGTATCCCGGCGCTATGGCATTCACGCGTATTCCATATCTTGCAAATTCTTTGGCCCATACCTTTGCCAAGACGTTAACGCCCGCTTTCGACGCAGAGTAAGCGCTTTGACCCGGATTGCCGTAAACTCCCACTATCGAAGAAACATTCACAACGACACCGCCATTCTGCTTTACCATGTATTTCATGACGGCCTTTGTGGTGTTGTATGTACCTTTCAAATTCACATTTAGAGTGAAATCAAAATCTTCTAAGTTATTTTCAAGTAAAGGTTTTTCTCTTACAGATCCAGCATTATTGATTAATACATCTATGCGACCAAGGTCTTTGGCTATCGCGTCAACGACCCTTTCAACTTCCGAAAAATCTGTGACATCCATTTTGTATGTTCTGTATTTTATGCCCAGCGCCTTCTGTGCTTCTTCAAGTCCTTTCTCATTTACATCGCACGCGGCAACAACGCTTCCCTCTGAAAGAAATTTCTTCGCTGTCTCAAGTCCAATTCCCGAGGCGGCACCAGTTATAAGGGTTACCTTATCCCTGAATTTCACTTTGATCACCTTCTAATCTATACTAATTATATCATATTTAAAGGTACTTTTTAAACCATTCAACTATCAGATTTAATCTTTTTATTCTGTGGTATGGCTTTCCCGATCTTGAGAGTTCGTGATTTTCCGAAGGAAAGAGTGCGAGTTTTGCCTCCTTTCCAAAGTATCTGAGAGCCGTAAAGAACTGGAATGCCTCTACCATGTAACATCTGTAATCTTCCATTGAGTGGATCATCAAAAGCGGGGTTTGAACATTTTTCACGTGTGTTAAAGGAGACATCTCCATGTATCCTTTTGTGTTGGACCAAGGATCACCTCCGAGTTGATCCGGACCAAAGAAATATCCTATGTCCGTCGTTCCAAAGAATGAAATCCAGTTGCTTATCGATCTTTGAGAGACGGCCGCTTTGAATTTGTTCGTTTGTGTTACTATCCAGTTTGTCATGAATCCACCGTAAGATCCACCTGTCACACCAAGCCTCTTTCCGTCTATAAAGTCATACTTTTTTATCGCTTCATCTACAACCTCGATGATGTCTTGATAATCTCTCTTTCCGTAATTTCCATATATATAGGAGAATTCTTCACCGTATCCATCACTTCCTCTTGGATTTGAAAAGATAACCGCAAAACCATTTGATGCAAGTATTTGAAATTCAAGAAAGAAAGCATTTCCGTAAGCCGTGCGGGGACCACCGTGAATTTCAAGAACGGCAGGATATTTCTTTCCTTTCTCGTAATCTGCAGGTTTCATAATCCAGGCGTCCACCGTTTTACCGTCCGAAGTTTTGACGGCAAAATATTCGGGCGTCGATACTTTGAATTTTTTCAGATCGTTGAAGCGAGAAAGTTTTCTCTCTTTACCATCTTTGTAAATGTACAATTCATCGAGACTTGTAAAATTCATTGCGAGAAATGCGATATTACCATCTGAAACGCTAAAACCTGAGATGGATCTCTGACCCGAGATTACCTCTTCAACCTTCCCATCATGGGCAATATATATTTTGGAAAGCGGCCCTTCCGTCATCATGAAATATATACCTTTTTGAGTCCAGAAGATTCTATTTGGTGAAGATCCTCGTGAGTCACTATTTATCGAATTACCTTTCGGAAGATCTATATCGCAAACTTTTTTCATTTTTCCTTTCAAATCCATCGTGAATAACCTTTCATTTGTAAATGAACCGTGGGCAAGATCCGAAATCATGACGGCCAGTTTTGAAGAATCAGGGCTCCATGAGATGTTTCCGATTGAAAGATTAGATTCTGTGAGTTTTTTAATCTTGCCATTGATTTCTAAGATGAAAAGATCAGACACAAGCGGATGATGTTCCATATCTGTTGCCTCGACGAAAGCAATGTATTTCCCGTCCGGAGAGACGGCAAAGTTGAAAATCTCTCCTTTTTCATCTGTAAGTTGTTTTTTTGTACCATTTTTCTTTACAAGAAAAAGTTGTTTTTTGACGTTATAGACAAAGCCCTCTCCATTTGCCCAGAAAGGTATCTTATCTATTTCATGAACATCGTCCTTTATCTTTTTGTTGGATTTCTGCTTTTCTTTTATGGCAACTGACAGGACAAGTTCATCGTTGTTAAGCCACCCAAGATCTGTTATTTGATCTTCAAAATGAAGGACTTTTTTTGCCTCCCCGCCTTTTGAGTTTATAATCATCAAATCAGATCCGTTATCGTTTGATCTCACAAAAGCAATCTCCGATCCATCAGATGACCATCTTGGAGAGGAATCTTTACCAGTCGTAAATTGAAAAATACGCCCGTCATACATGTAAATAGATTTATCATATCCATCCTGTTTTTCATTTGCCTTGCTAATGGTAAAAACTATCCTTTTTCCGAAAGGATCTATCTGTGGATCTCCCGGGAATTTCAAGTCTAAAAAGGTTTCAGAAGAAAATTTCTTCATGGGAATCATCTCCTTTTATAACTTTTATTTTCATTATACTACTTAACGGTAATTGAACAGAATCAAATTGATCTTGACAATGTTTCATTCACTTTGTATAATCATTTTACAAGACATGCTAAGGAGGTTGCTTTATGAAACGTACCTATCAGCCAAAGAGCAGAAAAAGGGCTAAAACTCACGGTTTCCTCTCAAGAATGAGAACGAATTCTGGAAGACGTGTTTTAAGTAACAGAAGAAGGGCTGGAAGAAAAAGATTAACGGTTTGAATACCTTTGAATCAATGAATCGAATCAAAAAGGAAAAGGATTTCCAAAGGATTTTTCTCGAAGGTCAAAGTGTATCGAATGATCTTTTAGTCGTGAAATACATCTTCAACGATCTTGGATGGCCACGGATAGGAATTGTGGTATCAAAAAAATTCGGAAAGGCTCATATCAGAAATCGATTCAAAAGGTATGTCCGTGAAACTTTCAGAACGAATAAACCTAAAAAAGGAATCGATATGATCGTCTTACCCAAAAAGGAATTGAAAGATCAGTTTGAAGAGATAAAATTCGATACATTCAGATCTTCTTTCCTTTTTTTACTCTCCAATCTTGAGAGGAAGAATTTAAATGAGGCTTAGGGATATACTTATAAAGCCTATAAGATTTTACCAAAAGTACATTTCCCCTTTGAAACCCCCATCATGCAGGTTCACGCCAACCTGCTCTAATTATGCCATAGAAGCGATAGAAAGATTTGGCTTTAAGGGAGTAATACTTGCCGTATGGCGTGTTTTGAGATGTAATCCCTACAGTAAAGGTGGAGAAGATCCGGTACCGACAAAATTCATAATTGGAGGTAAACGCAGGTGACAAAAAATGTCTTTGTGCTACTATTTCTTGTCTTTACCCTAAGCGCTCTTGCCTTTGCTATACCGCAGGTGGAGGTATCGCTTTCGGCAACGACGGCAACTGTCACGACAAAACTTTACAGATATTCTGTAGATCTTAAGACTGGAGTTTTGCAGAACGAGTATAGCGTCTTTTATGAAAATGTTCATTCGTGGGAAAACACAGGCGATGGTCTTGTGCTTTACTACGATGGTAAACCTCTGACGCCGTCAAGTTGGTCGATTTCTCCAAATGGACACGGTACTTTTCAGACAAAATCGAATGTAACTCTGAATTTCTTTTACGATGTTAATGGAGTTAATGTCGAAAAATCTATAACATTTGTCAACAATCCAAATTACGAAGTTGTCGTTTCTGTCAAAGCGCCAAAGGATATGACATTGTCCTTGACATTTCCAACGTTGGAAGCGAATTTCAACCGTTCAAGCGGAGAGGTCTTCGGATCTTACTACTCAAAAAAGGGCATAGTTACATTCACCTCTCTTTCAAATGGAATATTCAATGACGGTGGCGTTGCGACCTTTTCCGGAAATTTGGAAGCAAAAGTCTATATGGGACCTGTTAAAAACACGCTAATCTTTTCAGTTTTTCCAAAAGAACAAGGCGTTATATCCAATTTCATAGGCACCTATCCGGGATCGGAGCCATGGTATTCATGGTTTATGTACATATTCGTGGCTTTTCTCAACTGGCTTTACGATCTGACAGGCAATTACGGATGGGCAATAATACTTTTTGGAATAATTGTAAGAGTGGTCCTCTATCCGCTTTTCCATGTCCAGTTAAAATCGATGCTCAAGATGAGAGACGTTCAGCCCAAAATTCAAGAACTTCAGAAGAAATACAAGGATCCAAAAAAGTTGCAAGAAGAGATGATGAAACTCTACAAAGCCGAAGGCGTGAATCCCACAGGAGGATGTCTTCCTCTTTTGATCCAACTTCCCATACTTGGGCTTCTATATTACGTCATTTTTTACTCGAGAGAGGTTTTTGCGTACAATCCCCAGTTTTTGATATGGAATGATCTGTCTGTTGGAGGTATTAATGAAAACATAATTTTGTTGTTGCTTATCGTGTTTTTCACCCTTTGGTCTTCTTTGTGGACAAGCACAAAACCAAGTCAGGTATGGCTTTCTGCAGGCATGTCTGCTGTTGTTGAATTCATATTCATAGGCTTCCCGGTCGGCCTTTTCCTTTACTACACAACCTTTTCAGGAATGCAGGTTTTGACAAGTTACGTTGCGGCAAAGATTTATAAAATGAAAGGTATAACGTGGAGAGAGTTGTTCGGAATGAATCCAAAAGTCCAGTGGGGGGACAAAAGATGGAAAAAACGTTCGAAGCCAAAAGCGTAGAAGAGTGCCTTGAGATTGCGTGCAAAGAGTTTCAGGCAAAAAAAGAGGAACTTAATTTTTCAGTCGTCCAAGAACCATCAAAGGGATTTTTAGGAATAGGATCAAAAAATGCCATTGTAAAGGTATCTTTGAATGATAATTTTAACATCAGGCAAATAAGAGAATTTTTGGAGAAGTTGATCGGGTTTTACAATCAAAATGTCGAAATAAATGTCGATATTTTGAAAGAAATGCTCTCTTATTCAGTCAGTATAAAATCCGATAGTCCTCTTTCAAACCTTATCGGGAAGCACGGCCATACTATGGAAGCGATCGAACATATACTTTCGGTTTACATAAACAAAATAAACGATCACAGGATTTCGGTAAGAATCGATATAAACGATTACAGATCGAGAAGGGAAAACTTTGTAAAGCAGATCGTTACCGAATCGATCAAAAAGATCGAAAGTGGTCGCGTAAAGAGAATATCGCTTGAGCCTATGAATATTCATGAAAGAAAAATTGCGCACGAGATTCTCTCCCAGTATCCCAACCTAAAGGCTTATTCGGTTGGAAATGAACCGTATCGTCATATAATAATAGAAGGTTCAAGGGTCAAAATTTCAAAATGATCAGAGGGTGATGAATTTGAAAAAGTTAATAGAGTCTGTTCCTAACTTCAGTGAAGGGCGCCGGGAGGAAGTTGTCAAAGAGATAGTTAAAATGGCAGAAGAAACTGATAATGTGTGGGTCTTTGACTGGTCGATGGATAAAGATCACAACAGATCCGTCATTACCATCGTTGGAGATCCTGAAGGTGTTAGCGAGGCCATATTCAAGATGTCAAAAAAGGCAGTTGAACTCATAGACCTAAGGCATCATACGGGAGAGCATCCTCGAATGGGATCGGTGGATGTAATTCCGTTCATTCCAATAAGAGGTTCAACGATGGAAGAGTGCATCGAGATATCTAAAAAGGTTGGAAAACGCATAGGAGAGGAATTGAAAGTTCCGGTTTATCTTTACGAAAAGTCCGCAACAACTCCTTTGAGAGAAAATCTTGCCGATATAAGGAAGGGAGAATTTGAAGGCTTTTTTGAAAAGATAAAGTTGCCAGAATGGGCTCCAGACTTCGGACCAAGCGAGGTTCATCCTACGGCTGGTGTCGTTGCTGTTGGCGCGAGGGAGTATCTTATAGCCTTTAACGTTAATCTTGGGACGAAAGATTTGAAAATAGCAGAAAATATCGCTAAAGCCGTCAGAAATTCTTCTGGAGGGTACAGATTCGTAAAGGCCATAGGAGTTGATTTGAAAGAAAAGGGAATAGTGCAGGTATCTATGAATATGACCAATTACAAAAAGAGCCCTCTTCACAGAGTGTTTGAAACGATCCGCATCGAGGCCGAGAGGTATGGAGTGCCGATAGTTGGATCTGAAATAATAGGAATGATCCCAATGGATGCGATAATTCAAACTTACAAATTCTATCTTAGGATAGATGATCTGTCCTCTGACAAGGTGATAGAAAATAAATTGCTCGACAAAATCAGTGAATTTTGAAATAAGAAATGCCAAGATAGTAACTGCGCGTGGAAATGAAGCGGTAAATGATTATGTTTTAGAAACTTTCACGGCCAACATACACATATCGAATGGATGTATCGTCGCAATAGATGAACAAATCCGAGGCGTCGATTTTTTTGACGCGTCCGGTCTCATAGCGCTCCCGGGATTCGTTGATCCACATACACACATACCATTTGTCGGAGAAAGAAGCAAAGAGTTCATAATGAGATCGAAAGGTATCAAATACGCCGATATTCTAAAGGCAGGCGGTGGAATTCATTCAACTGTCGACGATGTGAGAAGGGCCAGTGTTGACGATCTTGTAAATGCGGGGCTTAAATACCTCGGATGGATGCTAAAAAACGGTGTGACTTCTGCGGAATGCAAGAGCGGGTACGGTCTCGATTTTGAAAATGAAATAAAGCAACTTGAGGCGATAAAGATCATTTCAACTCTTACAAGTCAAAATATAGTTTCAACTTTTTTGGGGGCCCATGCCATTCCCCCAAAAGGAGAGAAGGCATTTTTTGAAGATTTAAAGGCGATGATGAAAGAAATTAAAGAAAAAAATCTTGCCGAATTCGTAGATGTTTTTTGCGATGAAGGGGCTTTTTCGGTTGATTTTTCACGCGAATATCTCAATTTTGCCAAATCGCTTGGATTTAAATTGAAGGCACACGCAGACGAACTTACAAATAACGGATTTGCAAAAATCGCATCGATGTTAGGTGCGACAAGCGTTGATCATCTTGCCATGTGTGATGAGTCGGAAATCAACGAGATGTCAAAAAACAAAACAATAGCAGTGCTTTTGCCTTTAACAAGTTTTTATCTCAAGAATAAATTTGCACCTGCCGCAAAGATCATAAATTCCGGCGTTCCAGTCGCTTTAGGGTCTGATTTCAATCCGGGATCGAATACATTTTATTCTCCATTCCTTACAATTCATCTCGCGGTCAATTACATGGGTATGACCACCGCTCAGGCCATCGTGGCCCATACCTTGAATGCGGCCTGCGCGATAGGACTTGGAGAAAGGGTTGGAAGCATAGAGCCGGGTAAGAGAGCCGACATATTGCTTTTAGATGTACCGTCAATCGATTACATACCTTATATGCCCACGAATGAGATCATCAGGGCAATATTTTTGAATGGTGAATTCTTTGAAAATAGAAATAGTCTTTCCGGGAAAAATAAAAAATGATTTTCTTCAAGAAGGATTCAATGAATACGTAAAAAGAATCAAGAGGATGGTAAAGATCGAAATAAAAACCCTCGAGTCTTCTCATTCACAAAATCCTGAGATTTGTATTGAGGAAGAATCAAAAAAACTGATAAAATATCTTGGGGAGAAAAAATTCATCCTACTTGACGTTGAGGGAGAAGAGATGAACACCGCTGAATTTGCAGATTTGATAAGGAATGGGATCGAAAATAGCCATGATATATGCTTTGTCGTTGGAGGAACTTATGGTGTTTCTAACGAACTCAAAAAGCGGGCAAATTTAAGACTTTCCATCTCGCCGATGACCTTTACACATTCGATAACGCTTCTATTACTTGTCGAGCAAATCTATAGATCTATGAAGATCATCTCTTCACAGCCATACGATCATTGACAGAGGCTCAATTTAAAAACACAAGGAGGTTATTCATTTGAGTGATCCTCTGAGTTACATGTACATTTTTGGTGGCATTGTTGCCATTTTGATACTTTTAATCCTTTCCGCATTCTTTTCTGCATCGGAAACTTCTTTGTTAAGTGTAAGCAGAAAAAAGCTCCGTGATGCTATAAGTGGTCAGGAGAATATGAACTTTGAAAATCAATTGAAAACCTCGAACAGATATTTAACTGTCATCCTTGTCTTGAATAACCTTGTTAACATTTTGATCTCTTCTTTGTCCACGGTCATATTGATCAACGTTCTGCCAAAAGATGCTTCAGAGGGATTGGTCCTCACAATTGTCACAATTGTTGTTACTTTGATAGTCGTAGTTTTTGGTGAGATCACACCAAAGTTGTACGCGAGAGAGAACGCCGCTTCTTTTTTCAAAATATCATTTCCCATTGTAAAAATTTTGGACTTCATCTTAAGGCCGGTGGTCTTTGCACTCAACGCCTTTTCGAGTCTTATAAGCAAAACTTTCACAAAAAAACCCTCCGAGCCCTTTATTTCGAGTGAAGACATTCTTTTCGAGATAGATGTCGGTAAGGATGTCGGAGTCATAGAAGAGGAAGAAGGTGCTATACTAAAAGGTGCTTTAAAACTCAAAAGCACCTACGTAAGAGAGATCATGGTGCCAAGGATAGAGATGGTTACACTCGAATCGAATGTAAGCCTCAAAGAGGCAATTAAAAAATTCGATGAGTCCAAGTACTCTCGATTGCCAGTGTATTCCGAAAGTATCGATCACATAATCGGGATATGTTATTCGAAAGATATAATATCGGTCATAAATGAAAAAGGAAAGGATTCGCTTGATCAAATAATCGTAAGGGACGTGATGAGGCCTCCGTATTTTGTACCGGAAACGAAAAAAATAGATGACTTGCTTCACGAAATGAGATACATGAAGATGCACATAGCAATAGTTGTGGATGAATACGGGGGTACGGCCGGCCTTGTTACGCTCGAAGATGTCCTTGAAGAATTAACGGGTGAGATCTTCGATGAATACGACGTGGATGAAGACAGAGTTCAGATCACAAAAACAGACAGAAATACATACATAATAGATGGTCTTACACCTCTAAACAGCATAGAAAGAGAGATCGGAATTTCTTTTCCCGAAAGTGAATTCGAAACGATAGGAGGATATCTTCTGAAGATCTTTGAGAGGGTTCCAAGGCCCGGCGAGATCGTTGAAACGAATGATTTTACCATCAAAATCCTTGAGTCTAACAGATTACGAATAATAAAGATAGAACTTAAATTGAAGGGGATGACAGAAATTGACAGTTCAGGAGTTGATAAATAAAGCAAAAGAGGCAAAAAAACACGCCTACGCGCCATATTCAAACTTTGCCGTCGGAGCGGCAGTTGAGACTGAATCTGGAAGGGTATATACGGGATGCAATGTTGAGAATTCTTCCTTTGGACTTAGCATGTGCGCAGAAAGAATAGCGATCTTCAAAGCCGTAAGCGAAGGAGAAAAGAAGTTCAAAAGGATCGCGATAGTCGCCGACACAAAAGGTCCAGTATCACCATGCGGTGCCTGCAGGCAGGTTATGGCCGAATTTGGAAACTTTGAAGTCATTCTTTCAAATGAAAACGGTGATGTTGAAAAGACCACTGTTGAAGAACTTCTTCCCGGATCCTTTGATCTTAGGAGGGATAAAAATTGAAAAAAGTAATTTTATTTTCGATCTTTATTGCGTTATTCCTTTCTTTTGCTTTTTCAAAGACAGTAACCTTTGCCTATCAGGGCGATTCAAATACGAAGTTTGTCTCCGTTCTTGGTAATTTCAACGATTGGTCTTCAACCTCTACAGTTATGAGAAATGCCTTCGGGACTGTGTGGATGGTTCAGATAGATCTACCTGATGGTATATATTACTACAATTTCGATGTCGATGGTCAGATAATAACAGACCCGGCCAATCCTAAAACAGTTTCAAATGGAAAAGGCGGATATTACTCGATCTTAATCGTTGGAACTTACGTTCCGCCCACCGGCAAGTTAAACAGCGGGATCATACATACGAATTACATACACTTCGATCAATATTCTCTCAAATACGTTGATCCATCTTCGACTAAGACGATTTATTTTTCTATAGAAACCCTTCATGACGATGTTGATGCCGCTACATTGGTAGTCAACAAAGAAATGTATCCGATGAAAAGGATAGTCCTCGATCAATACACGGATATCTTCAGAACTGAGTTCCATCCATCAACACCCAAATTTGAATACAAATTCATTTTAAGAAATGGAGATCGTAGCGTAGAGGTCGGATCGACGGGAATTGCGACGAAATCGAATTTCTTTACATTTGATTTCGCCTCTCCCGATGTAAAAATCTTAAGTGTTCCCAAGTGGTCCGAAGGGGCCATCGTCTACGAGATCTTTCCGGAGAGATTCTGGGATGGAAATCCAAAAAATGATCCTGCTGGCACCATGCCATGGGGAGGCACCCCAACAAATGACAACTTTTTCGGAGGAGATCTAAGGGGAATAATAGACCATTTGGATTACCTTAAATCTCTCGGAGTTAACGTTCTCTATACAACCCCGATCTTCGAAGCACCGTCAAATCACAAATACGATACACAGAATTACATGAAAATAGATCCCCACTTTGGAACCCTTGAAACCTTTGAAGAACTCTCAAATGATCTTAAAAAGGATGACATTCACTGGATATTGGACGGTGTTTTCAACCATACCGGAACACAATTTTTTGCATTTCAAAACCTTTTGAAAAACCAGCAGAATTCACCTTACAAAGATTGGTATTTCGTGCTTAAATATCCAGTCATCGAAATGCCCGGATATTACAGAACATTCCAAAATTACGCCTCTTTACCCAAATTGAACGTAATGAATCCCGATGTTCAAAAATATTTAAAAGGCGTCGTAGATTACTGGACATCGAAAGGTATAAGCGGATGGAGAATAGATTCGGCAAATGTCATATCAGATCAATTTCTCGTAAAACTCTATAACTGGATTCACGAGGTTAATCCCGATTCTCTCGATGTGGCCGAAATATGGACGAATGCGTCTCAATGGTTTGATGAAGGCGCCTTTAACTCGGTGATGAATTATCTTTTCCAGAATGCGGCCTACAGTTTTATACTTTACAACAGTGGCGCCTCCTCATTCGTAAAAAGCACGGACGCATATCTTAACACCTATCCTCCTCAACTTTGGAATTCTCTGTGGAATTTGATAGATAGCCATGATACGCCCCGTGCCCTCACGGCCGCAAATGGAGATGTCAAAAAGATGATGGCCTTAGTCGGCCTTCAGATGACCTTCCCGGGCGCTCCAATGATATATTACGGGGATGAAATTGGAATGACCGGGGGCAATGACCCTCTCAATCGTGGCTGTATGATATGGGACACATCTAAATGGAATATGCAGATCTTTGATTGGTACAAATTGATGATAAAGATTCACCAAGAACCGGCCATAAGATACGGAAATTACAAAGTTACATGTACCGACGGAGATGTACTTGGATTTGAAAGAAGTTATCAAGGAGAAAATGTCTACGTTTTCATAAATGGCGGAAATACCTCTCAAAAGGTGAGCACCGGACTTTCGGGAAAATTCGAAAACCTCGTTGATGGCACCTTGATCGACGGACAGAACTTGAATATAAAATTACAACCATACGAGGTAATGGTGCTCAAGGAGGAATAAAGTCAATGGAGGTGTTTTTATGAAAAGACTTGCTTTTTTGATCCTAAGTTTGGTCTGTTTTTCCTTTGCCTTTTCAATGACAAATATTGTCGTATATGATCAGATGGCTCTTGTTTCTTCAAATGTGGCGATAAAAGATGGAAATGGAACTTTCATGATCCCGACTACAAATGGTGCAATTCCTGAATCTCTTCTCATTTCCGCGAATGGGACTTACGAATATCACAGCGCCGAGTCTTATACTCTCGACTACTTTCTTAAAAAATTTCTCGGCATGATCGTCCAGTTTGAGTTTACATCTGGATCTACTGACATTGTAAAAAATGTTCGGATTCTCTGTGCAAATCCGGTCATAATCCAAAACGTTGAAAATGGAAAAGTCTACTTTTCTCCATCGGGCCAGTTTATATTCCCGTCCTTTCCGCAGATCGATTCTCAAAATTACTTTATCGTATCGGCCGATGCCTCATCCCTTTCTTATTCATACCTTACAAATGGGATTGGATGGAAGGCTTACTACACTCTGAACTTGGATAATGGCCTTATGACTGGCAATGTGGAATTGTGGAATAAAACCGATACAACCTTTAGAAATTTCAACCTTTCTATTCTTTCTGGAAATCCATTCACATCAAGCACAAATCAGCCACAAGTTATGAAAGCATTTGTCGCTTATATGCCATCTCCTTCGATGCCCGAGGAGCAAAGCGTTGAGGGATACAAGATCTACAACTACGGTAAAGTAGAAGCACTCGATTCGAATTCTACCGTATTTCTTCCACTCTTTTCAAAAAAAGTGAAGGTTGAGAAGTTGAACATCGTCTACAATCCTTCTCAGAATCTAACAAACGCAGTTCAGGTATCTCGGGTCTTTCACGATTTTCCTGTTCCTGCCGGCACTGTAAGCCTTTACAAAACAGATAATGGTGTGACTTACTTTCTCGGACAAACGAATATAACTGACACAGCCTCTGGGATCTCTTTGGAACTTTCCTACGGCCAGAATTTCGATCTCGCGGCCCAGTCCATAGAGGTTCAGAGAACGATGGTATCAAAAGATCTTTACAACCATTATTATCAGGTAACGGCCATCAATTCTTCATCTACTTCCCAATCTTTATGGATATATGTCTCCATTCCTCCAGATGCCACGGTGATTTCTAAACCGAGTGTTAAATTCGAAAGAACATCCACGACTCAGATACGGTTCTACCTCGATCTTGGGCCGAATTCAAAGGAAGTGTTTACTTACGGATTACAGACAAGTTATTGAAGAGTTGAGAAGGATCAGATCATTTATGGTGAGCCGCCATAGGGCGGCTCACATAGAAAGAATGGAAGAGGATGCCGTGAATTTCGCAAAAATTTACGCTTTAGATCTCCAAAGACTTTTGGTATGCGTCGATTCTCATGATCTATTCAGAGACGTCCTTCCACAAAAATTGATAAGAATCGCGAAAGTATGGAATTTAGATGTAACGCCTGTCGAGAAATTCTCACCTCTTTTGCTTCATGGAAAAGTTGCGGCCGAATACATCAAAAGGCGCTTTGGAATAAATGACAAAGAGATCCTTGATGCCGTCGCTTATCATACATCCGGAATTCCGACCGAATCGCCTATCGTCATGGCCATGTTCATACTCGATTCTACAGAATCCGGAAGAGATTTTGAAGGCATAGAAGAGTTAAGAGAAATATCCGCAAAGTCTCTTAAAGAAGGGTTTGAAGCCATAGTCAAAAATAAATTGATATACGCCGTCACAAACAATTTACTCGTTCTGCCCGAAACGGTCGAAACATGGAATTACATAAGAGGAGTGAAAAGTTGAAGAATATTCTTCTATCTCTTTCTGTAATAGTTTCAATTTTCGGAATAATTATATCTTCGATAGTTATTTATCCTCTTTTTGAAAGCGGATTTTCGGCAATAGCCAATGAATATCCAAATTCAAAAGTCTATCTTTTGTCAGTCATAAAAGACAGCGCGGGAATTAACGCGATTGAGATAGTGGGAATGGACTTAACGACTAAGAACCTTATAATCGTGAGCGTTCCAACAGATCTTTCCATAAATGGCCAGATCATTTCGAATATTTACCAGACCAAGGGCATTGAACAGATGGAAAAAGCAATAGAAGAAGTTACTAATTTGAAAATGACAGACTGGCTTGTCTCGACAAAGTCTGCACTCGAGGGCTATCAAAGCGGTCTTCAATACCAAACCATCGAAGATCTTATAAAGATCATAGAAAAAGAGAAAACGCAGGATCCGCTTTCTTTGTTTTACTCTTTTAAGAATTTTTCAAGCCAGTTCAAAAGCAGCATAAATTTTACGAGATTCGTTAGGATCATTCATTTCATACAGACAAAGCCTTCGATCTTCAAAATTGAATACCCATACATTTATTCAAATGGAACTTTCGTAACAAATACCAATGCTTTAAAAAACTTTGCCATGGAAATGGAAAATTGTACACCTTTTTATAATCCTTTCTCGATAAAGCCTGTTATTATAAATTGCTCGGATCAAAATCCGTCCACATTTTATCAGACAAACATGAATTTGTGGTCTAAAAATGGGTATGACTTTGAAATAATACCGGATCTTTTCGGGAAATTCAAAGGGGAGAATATCGTGATATCTCTTTCAGATAGTTCTTGGAAGTTAGATGCCATCAAATCCGCTCTTTCTAAAATTTATCCAAATATCAAATTCACATTTGTAAGTGCGTCCACGCCAGAATTTCTTAAAACTTATTACGATATCGTTGATTGGGCCTCTTCGAAGAGATACTACTCCATTGGAAAATATGACTTTTTAATCCTCTTGGGTCATTCTTCGTAAATCATTATCTCGAGATGATCGGATCTGACCATATTCACAGGCATCTCATTTGAAAGATTTTCTAAAGTCCGTATTTTTTCGCGCCCGCCGGCCAGAATAAAAGTGTTCTTTGACCTGTTAAGAACGGGAAAGGTAAGGGTTATCCGTTCTACAAAGGGCTCTAATCCTGCCTCTGTAAAGACTACCCATCTTTTTTCTTCGTGGATCAAAGGAGAATTTGGAAAGATAGAGGCAGTATGACCATCCTTTCCCATTCCAAGAAAGAGTATGTCAAAAGTCGGACCGTCGTCAAAAAAGGATCTTAGCGTCTCTTCGTAATCTTTGACTGCATCCTCGAGAGGCAGATCCGTCCTTATTTTGTGAACATTTTGAGGCGGTATCTTTATAAATTTTATTAAAGAATCGTAAGCCATTCCATAATTGCTTCGCGGATCATCGTACGGGACGTATCTTTCGTCTCCCCAAAAAAGATGGATCCTTTCCCACGGAAAGTTCTCAAGGGCCATTCTTTCATAAAGTTTCTTTGGGGTATTTCCCCCAGCAAGACAAAGGGTAAAGATCTGATCTTTTTTGAAATACTGAGAGAGAAAATTTAAAATGGCTTCGTTCATATCTTCTATACTTTTGAACCTATTTACAGTGCGTTGTACCATTCTCTTCCATCCTTCTTTATCAATTCATCCGAAGATGAAGGGCCCCATGTGCCCGCCTCGTAAATATCCAGTTTTGCACTTTCATTTTCACTCTCCCATTTTTTTATCAATGGGGTGAATATCTTCCAACTTTCACGCATTACGTCGTCTCTTATAAACAAAGTTTGATCTCCGAGCATGCAATCGAGCAAAAGCCGTTCATATGCCTCTGGAGGCCTTATCCCAAAGACTTCGGCGTATTTGAAATCCATAGTTAAAGTACTCATGCAAAGTTTTGGGCCGGGATGCTTTGCCTGAAAGGACAGTACAATTCCTTCTTCTGGCTGAATGTTTATTCTGAGAATGTTGGGCGGTATGCTTTTTGCCGGAAGTTGCGTGAAAATTGAATGTGGCACCCTTTTAAATGTGATTATGATCTCGCTCACACGCTTTGAAAGTCTCTTTCCCGATCTCATGTAAAATGGCACGCCGCTCCATCTCCAGTTGTCTATCATGAATTTGGCCGCGGCAAATGTTTCAACCCGTGAGTGTGGATTAACTCCGGGCTCTTCGACATAACTTACGACTTCTTTTCCGCCTATTTTTCCTCTTCCATACTGCCCTCTTACAAACCATGAATCGAGATCATCGAGAGGAAATGGCCTTATTGATCTGAATAATTTTACCTTTTCGTTGTGTATCTCATCGGCATCAAAAAAAGCAGGGGGCTCCATTGCCACAAGGGACAAAAGTTGCATCATATGATTCTGAAACATGTCTCTGACAAGGCCTGCGTGCTCGTAATATCCTGCTCTGTGTTCGACACCAATATCCTCTGCCACAGTTATTTGAACGTTGTCTATGTACTGATTGTTCCAAATAGGCTCAAAGATCGAATTTGCAAATCTGAATATGAGTATATTCTGTACAGTTTCCTTTCCCAAATAGTGATCTATTCTGTATATTTGATTTTCTTTGAGAGTCGCATGAAGGTGTTTGTCCAATTCGTTGGCACTGTCAAGATCGAAGCCAAAGGGTTTCTCTATTATCACTCTTGAAAAACCATTTTCCTGACTTGTAAGGCCAAGATCTCCAAGGTTCTCAACAATTGGAAGATATAAAGCGGGCGGAACGGCCATATAAAATATCTTGTTACCATTTGTCATGAACTTTTTCTCGAGATCTCTGATTTTCCATTTCAAATCAGAATAGAGTGAAAGCGAATCATACTCTCCTTGAATGTAAAAGGTTCTTTCAATAAAATCTTGAACTTTATCCGCATCGCCTGACAGTACTTCTCTTACCTTTTCTCTGAAAGTTTCGTCTGTAAATTCAGTTCTGGCGACTCCTAAAATGTAAAAATTTTCCGGCATCAATCCCTTCAAAAAAAGGTTAAAAAGAGACGGCAAGAGTTTTCTCGATGTTAAATCGCCAGATGCTCCAAAGATCGTTATTCCAACAGGTTGAGGATGCGATTCTGTACAGAAAAAATCCTTACACGTTATTACCGGAACGCTCAATTGTGATCATCTTCTTTGTAAACTTTATGTCCACCAAATTCATTTCTTAGAGCCGCGATAATTTTATCCGAGAATTGGTCCTCTTTCCTCGATTCGAATCTTTTGAAAAGCGCATGCGCAATGGCAGTTGCAGAGACACCGAGATCTACAGCCTCATTTACCGTCCATCTGCCCTCTCCAGAATCCTCAACGTACCCTTTTATCTCCGAAAGATCTTTATCTTTTTTCAAAGCATCTTCGAGAAGTTCCAAAAGCCATGATCTAACGACACTTCCGTGGTTCCATATATGGGCAACTTTTTCAAGATCCAAAGTCTTACCGTAAGGAGATTCGTGAAGTATTTCAAATCCCTCTCCATAGGCTTCCATAAGTGCGTACTCTATGCCGTTGTGAACCATCTTGGTGTAATGGCCTGCCCCGGTAGGGCCGCAATACATGTAACCTTCCTTTGGGGCAAGAGACTTTAAGATTGGTTCTATGTACTCAAAGTCGGATTTATTTCCCCCTATCATCGTACAGTACCCCACTTCCAATCCCCATATACCACCAGAGACCCCCGCATCGATGTAATGAATGCCATGCTTTGAGAGAAAATCTGCCCTTCTTATATCATCTTTATAAAATCCGTTGCTTCCGTCTATGATTATATCTCCAACTTTCATGAAATTCACAAGTTCATTTATATGTTCATCAGTTACCTCTCCTGCAGGTAACATCAACCACACAACGGCAGGTTTATCGAGTTGTAAGACAAGATCCTCTAAACTTTTCGCACCATCTGATCCAAATTTCTTTATTTCTTCGATCTTTTCCTCGGTACGGTTGTAGGCAACGACCTTATGATTTCCCAAAAGAAGTCTTTTTGCCATATTCATTCCCATTCTTCCAAGACCTACTATGCCTATTTTCATAAAGATCATCTCCTTTCTTTAAAATTATACTTTAATTTGCATTAAAATCTGCACAGCAATTTCAGTAATCGGATGGCAGGATGCTTTGAAGTGAACAGTAACAGATGAGGAGTAGTGATAATTTCCAATTGTCCATTTTCAATTATTCTACATGCCACAAGCCACACGCTACGTGCCATTATAGGTACCTCCTATTATCATTTGCTTTTGTAGTAAAATTGTATACACAGCGTAAGGAGTGATCTAAATGCAGGTTGTTATAATTGCCGTTTTGAGTGCGAATGGTAAGATCGCAAGGTTTGGAAGTTCAAAGATAGATTGGAATTCAAAAGACGATCTTGAATGGTTCAAAAGGAAGACAAAGGAGATAGGAATTGTCGTTTGCGGAAGGAAAACTTTCGAAACCTTCAACGGTCCTCTTAAAGACAGAATTAACATAGTAATGACTCATAATCCGAAGAAAAACGGCCCAGAAAATCTCATTTACACATCAGATCAACCCGACCAAATAATACATTTTGCCGAAAAATTAGGATATACCCGTCTTGCCGTTATCGGAGGGAGGGAGGTTTTTACACTATTTATGAATTTTGTGGATGAACTATATTTGACCTATGAGCCGATTTTCATAGATGGAATGGATCTTTTCGATGTGTCTAAGGATATCAAATTGAATCTTGTGAACATAGAAATGTTGGGAGAGGATTTCGTAGTTCATTATAGAGTTCAAAAATGATATAATCTAATGGCTTTTAATCGAAAGGAGGTTTTTTAATGATCAGGAAAATAACAATCTTAGGTTTTGTGATTTTGATCGCTTCTTCTGTTTTTGCGGGAGTTTTGAATTACGTTCCACAAAATGCAAATCTTGTTATTCTATTCCAGAACAATGGCCAAAATTATGACTCTCTTAAAAACAATGTCCCGATTTTTTCATTCTTACTCAACGATCTCGGTCTTGAAAGCCTCGTCCAATCATCGGTCAGCAACACGGCCAATTCTTTGAATTTCAAATCATCGCAGATATGGTCTTTCACGCTGAATGATTTTGTCATTTTTGCCAATGAAAGTCAAAAAGATCTTGCCATTGTTGCAAAAGGCGATTCAACGGTGCTCGTTAAATTCATACAGTCTTTGATAGGCGGTCAGATTGGCAGCACTACGCTAAATGGTAAGAAAATTCAAAGTGTAACGATCAACGGCATTACGGTTTATTTCTATTCTGATTCTGGATATACAATAATTTCCAATTCCACATCGATGATAAATGATGCAATCAACGCGAATGCTTCGAATAAATCATTTGCTTTCAACGTCTCTTATCCCAAAAATGCATGGTTTGTATCTGCGTTCAATGGCAGTCTCTTAACGAACGCTTCTACAAATCTCGTTAACCAAAATGGTGGTTACGCTTATGGCGTTGTCTCAAATGGTCAACTTTACGTCTATGGAAAGGACAATCTCGTCTACAAAGACCAAAGTTTAAAGAAAGCGATTCTTTCTTCAAAGGTTAATTCTCTGTCTCTTGCGACAAATTCAGCAACTGGAGAGATGTGGATAAGTGCAGATATTCCAAATCCTTCTGATTTTTACAACATTTTAAAGCCTTACATATCGAAAAATGACGCATCGGATATTTCAAATGTCATCGGTTATTTAAACGGTAAAGTCTTTGCGCAGGCAAATTTAATCTCTTCGCAGGATTATGTCATAACGATGTACCTTTCCAAGGACATTTCTTCTCTATCTTCACTTTCAAAAGATGCGAATGGTCAGTTTACATGGCAAGGACATACAGTCTTAAGGTATGACACTACAGAGGGTACAAAGACAGTCCACGATTACACGATAATATATCCGGATAGAATAGTCTCTTCGAATATGCAACCAGACAATCTTGTAAAATATCTCTCCGGCGCGAAACCGGCCCAAAGTATGGGGATATTTCCATCGTTATCATCTCAACTTTGGCAGAATTCATTTTTAACAGTTTACGTTAATTCCTCAGGTGCGATTGAGAATATGCTCCAGTACAGCGTTAACTCTGGAGTTGTAATTCAGGCAAGGAATGACAGTGACGGGAACATCGAATTTCAAATGATTGTGAAGTGAGAATATGTCGGGACTCTCCTCGATGATGAAAGGTATAAAAACTTCGACAACTTTGAAGATAGACAACTTAGCCAAGGAGATGAAAAAAGCGGGTAATGACGTGGTTCTCTTTACCGCAGGAGAGCCCGATTTTCCAACTCCTCAACCTATAAAAGATGCCGCGAAATCCGCAATAGATGCGAATTTTACCAAATACACTAACTCAAATGGGATCGATGAATTAAGATCTGCTATTTCCAAGAAGTTGAAAAATGAAAATGATCTTTCTTACGATCCGGATCAAATTGTAGTTTCAAATGGAGGGAAACAAGCGCTTTTTAACGCCTTCGGATCGATTCTTGAGCCGGGAGACGAGGTCATTGTCATAGCACCTGCGTGGGTAAGTTATGTTCCACAAATTGAAATGTGGAAAGGTAAACCTGTCATACTAAATACGTATCCCGAGAATGAATATATACCTTCTATATCCGATTTCGAAAAACTTCTGACCTCAAGAACGAAGGCAATTTTGATGAATTCTCCAAATAATCCTACAGGATCGGTTTATCCCAAAGAAATAATCGAGATGATAGCGGATTTTGCAAAGCACAATGATCTATTCGTTGTGACGGACGAGATATATGAAAAACTTTCTTACGATTTGCCACACGTCTCTATTGGTTCTATCGACGGAATGCGCGATAGGACTATAACGATAAATGGATTTTCTAAGAGTTATGCAATGACCGGATGGAGAATCGGATACTGTGCAGGACCGTCTAACATCATAAAAGAGATCTCAAAAATTCAGTCTCACACCACATCAAATGTCAATTCAATAACCCAAATAGCCGCCGTGAAAGCACTTGAAATAGATACATCGTATATGGTGAAAGAATTTAAAGAAAGAAGAGACCTTATAGCAGACCTTCTCAAAGAGACAAATTTGAAATTCTTCAAACCCAAAGGCGCTTTTTATGTGATGATCGATCTCAGAGATTTTCTCAACGGGAAAAGCACCGAGGAACTCTGCCTTGATATGATAAAACAGGCCGGAGTCGCAATTATTCCGGCAGATGATTTTTACGCTCCCGGCTTTGCGAGAATATCATTTTCAACTTCAAAAGAAGAGATTAAAAAGGGAATATCAAGAATCAAAAATTATCTCAAATCTTAAAGGAATGATGATTTTGGACAGAGTTATAGTTGGATTGATAGCCTTTTTAGCAACGATCTTGATAACACCACTGGCAATAATATTCGCCAAAAAGCACAATTTTGTGGATATTCCAGATAAAAGGAAGATACACAAAAGTCCAACCCCAAGAATAGGAGGCATAGGAATAGCCAGCGGAATATTTGCCGGTATGATAGTAACCGGCATATTGACAAGAATGACATGGGTATTTTGGTCTCTTATTCCCTTTGGGATTATAACGATTATGGGTTTTATAGATGATGTAAAGGGACTTTCATTCAAGTGGAAATTTCTGATCCAAATCATCGCCTCTATTCTTGCGATTGTCCTTGTCGGCACGAATATCGATCATATAAACAATCCGTTCGGTGGAAGTATAAATTTTGGAATATTCGGTCCCATACTTACAATCATATGGCTTGTGGGAGTTACGAATGCCATAAATCTCACGGACGGTCTTGATGGTCTTGCCGCCGGAATAAGTGCGATATCTGCATTCACGATAGCGATAACTGCTTCGAGAGTAGATGTAACCGCAACGCTCGTTGCGATTTCCATCTTTGCTTCTGCAGTGGCATTTTTGAGATACAATTTTCACCCTGCAAAAACCTTCATGGGAGATACCGGAAGCCAATTGCTCGGCTTTTCTCTTGCTCTCATAGCAATAAAGGGAGCATCTCTTTCTGCATCCACTCTTTCGCTCGCGGTACCGTTGCTCGCTCTCGGATTTCCAATTTTGGACACAGTTTACGCTTTTGCAAGAAGAATTCTCGGCGGTCGAAATCCTTTTCTTCCGGACAAAATGCACATTCATCATCAATTACTCGACATAGGATTTTCACAGATCACGGCCGTGCTTTTTATGTACGCGATAAGTATACTATTTTCAATTATTGCCATAAAGTACAGGGGTATTCATGATCTAACAGCGATTGCTTTTTATATAATAATAGGTATTTTACTTATATCTTTTTTGTGGGTCATGAGAAAGAGGAGGGCTAAAAATGGGCGATATGCTAAAGATCAAAATAGCAAAACTAAACAAAACAGTTGAATATCCGAAGGGAATAATCATCGAAGGGATAGCGAAAGAGTATCAAAAATTCTATCCTTCGAAGATAGTTGCATCACTTTTCAACAACGATATAAGGGAACTTTCGAAAACTCTCGAAAGAGATGGCACGCTTGATTTCATCGATCTGACAAGTGAGGACGGAGTTAGGATATATCAAAGAGGTCTCATGTTTTTGGCATATGTTGCGGCAAAAAAGATCTTTCCTGACAAAAAGATGCGTGTCAGATATTCTCTTGGAAAGGGCATATACTGCGAATTCGATGGATGGGTGCCATCGGAAGAGGAACTCAAAAATCTGAAGGATAAAATGCGTGAACTTGTAGAAATGGATATACCATTCTTAAAAGAAGAACTTTACAAATTCGATGCTCTTGAACTTTTTGAGAAAAATGGCATGAAAGACAAAATAGAACTTTTGAAGTACAGGACGAAATCCACGATAAACATTTACTGGTTTGAAAATTATTTCAACTACTATTATGGTCATATGGTTCCTTCTACATCTTACATAACGCTCTTTGACGTTGTCAAAGTTAACGATGGATTTGTCCTTGTTCATCCAGATATAACGTCTCCGAATGAATTACCAGTTTACGTTCCACAGGTAAAGATGGCAAAGGCTTACGAGGACAGGGCAAGATGGGGAAAGATCGTGGGAATGGAGACTGTGGGAGATTTAAACAAAATAGTTGCCGATGGAAAGGCACGCGAACTTATAATGATGTGTGAATTGCTCCACGAAAAGGAGATATCAAAAATAGCAGACACGATAACTTCTAAAGGAAGCGTTAAACTTGTGTTATGTGCGGGACCTTCTTCTTCTGGAAAAACAACATTTTCGAAGAGATTGTCTTTGCAATTAAGAGTCAACGGCTTTGAGCCTTATGCAATTTCTCTCGATGATTATTTCGTCGAAAGGGACAAAACGCCGCTTGGACCGGATGGAAAGCCGGATTTCGAATCGATAGAGGCATTAGATCTTGAACTTTTTTCTCAAAACATGAATGATATCTTTAGCGGGAAGACTGTTGAACTTCCAAAGTTCAACTTCAAAACGGGCAAGCGCGAATACAAAGGAGAGATGATAAAGCCGACCGAAAAGACAATTCTTGTCGTTGAAGGCATTCACGGTCTTAACCCTTTGATGACGAAGAATTTTGATCCTTCTTTAGTCTACAAAGTTTACGTTAGCGCCCTAACCCAGACAAGTCTCGATGAGGACAACAGGATTCCAACGACAGATGTCAGGATAATAAGAAGGATGATAAGGGATTACAATTTCAGAGGCCATAGCGCCCTTATGACTTTACAGATGTGGCAGAATGTCAGAATCGGAGAAGAAAAGAATATCTTCCCTTATCAAGAAGAGGCAGACGTGATGTTTAACTCCGCACTTCCCTATGAACTTGCGGTGTTAAAAAACTTTGCGATGCCACTTTTGCTTCAGGTTGACAATTCTACAGCCGAATACAGCCAAGCGAGAAGACTTATAAGATTTCTCGATTATTTCTTACCAATAGTTGATTTCGATGTCATACCTGCTACTTCCATAATAAGGGAGTTCATAGGTTCAAGTTATTTCCATTATTAATACACTTAAATAACTTTGAAAGTCGAATGTTCATTGAAGACCTGCCGGAACGATGATTCGAAATTTAAAATTATTTTGTTATACATAGATGAGAGGAGGAATGCGAAGAATCTTCGCGAAATCAGATGGGTGAAAAATTTGTTGTTATGCAGGGAGATGAGGCATGCGCGCGTGGCGCGATTTTGGCAGGATGCAGATTTTTTGCCGGCTATCCGATCACGCCGGCGACAGATATAGCCGAGGTTATGGCCGCAAAATTACCAAAGGTTGGTGGCACATTCATACAAATGGAGGATGAAATAGCAAGTGCCTCGGCAATAATAGGTGCCTCTCTTGCCGGTGTTAAATCGATGACCGCAACGAGCGGTCCGGGCTTTAGTCTCATGCAAGAGGCTATTGGATACGCTTCTATGACGGAGACGCCGGTTGTTTTTGTCGATGTGCAAAGGACAGGGCCAAGTACCGGTTTTCCAACAAAGACGGCTCAAGGGGATATAATGCAATCGAGATGGGGAACACATGGAGATCATGCGATAATAGTTTTGTATCCTTCCACGGTCGAAGAGATTTACAGATACATAGTGACGGCCTTTAACTTCTCGGAAATTTACAGAACTCCGGTGATATTTTTAATGGATGAGACGATAGGCCACTTAAGAGAAAGTTTTTATCTCCCAGATCCTGAAGAATTTACCATTGTAGAAAGGGTAACGTCTTCAAGCGTAGATCAAAATACAATATACCAGCCATTTTTGGAAGAGTCAGAATTAGATGATGAGATCCAGCCATTAGTTCCCATGGGAGACACGAGATTTCACATTTCCGGATTGTTCCACGACGAAAGTGGTTTCCCGGTTGGAAATGCAGACGAGGCTTCAAAACTTGTGAAGCACTTTGTAAACAAGATAAACTTACACATTGATGAGATTCTCATATACGATTCTTACATGATCGAAGATGCAGAATATTTGATAATAGCGTACGGATCAACAGCGAGAAGTGCTTACAGGGCTTTAAAACTTGCGAGGGCAAATGGAATAAAGGCGGGCCTTTTCAAGCCAATTACCATATGGCCATTTCCTGCCAATCCGTTAAGAAAGATACTTTCAAACATAAATGGCATAGTTGTTGCCGAGATGAATATGGGACAATTCGCACGTGAGGTCATGAGAATAAACAAAAAATCCATTCCAATGGAGACAGTGCTTAGAGAGGACGGTGAATTGATCCAGCCTTACGCTATAGTCGAGGCTTTGACAAGAATTTCAAGTGAACACGAAGAATAATACTCTGAATGTTTCTCTTGCTTTACTTGTTATTTTCTTTTGGGGAATATCTTTTGTAGCGATAAAAGTTGTCGTAAGCGTTATACCACCGATAACAATGGCTCTGTTCAGGTTTATGATCTCATTTTTGATACTGTGGATCTTCTCAAAGATAAGGCCAAACGGGCAGAAACTTACAAGAAAGGCTAAAGCACTTTCTGCCCTTGCGGGTTTGTGGGGAATAACGATTTACTTCATCTTCGAAAATTTTGGCGTGAATTTTACAACGCCAGCGCAGGCTTCTATCTTGATTGCAACGGTGCCAATTTTTACCATATTAATCATGGACGTATCGAGAAAAAAGATGAGTGGCATTCTGCTTTATGTCATGTCTTTTCTTTCTTTGATAGGTGTTTCGATAATAATCCTTTCGAATGGATTTGATTTTAGAGGAGACGTTATAGGAGATTTACTTGTGCTTGTGGCAGCGATATCGTGGGGAATGTACACGCTCTACGTTGAAAAACTTTCAGGATATGACAACCTTTTGACCACCGTTGAGATGACAAAATGGGGTCTCATCTTTCTTATTCCCTTCTCCGCCGTTGAGATGTACATAAGAAAGCCGAATGTGCTATCATTCTTCAGGCCAGACGTGATATTGTGGCTCTTGTTTCTCGGCACACTATGTTCTGGCTTTGGATATCTTATATGGAATTATGCGGTAAGGACTGTCGGATCAAGGACAACGAGCAATTTCATATATCTAATACCAGTTGTCTCTGTCATAGCAGACGCCGCTATACTTAGAAATATCCCTTCCGTATGGCTTTACATAGGAGGAGGGGTAACAATGGTTGGTGTCATAGCAGGCGAAAGACTTGGAAGGAAGGAAGAACTCAGTTGATCTTGATTCTGTTTTGTGAGTCAACGAAGACGATTTTTGGAATGTGAGGTTCATTGACATCAAAGATGGCATAGGCCATTATTATGACAGTATCTCCCACCTCACCCAGACGCGCGGCCGCACCGTTAAGAGAGATTATGCCTGAATTTTCTTCTCCTTTTATGGCGTAAGTTTCGAATCTATTTCCGTTGTTGACATTTACAACCTGAACGAGTTCTCCTTCCTCAATTCCTGCAGCCCTCATAAGTGCGCTATCGATCGTTATCGAACCTTCGTACTCAAGATTCTTGGAAGTGATAGTTGCTCTGTGAATTTTCGAACTTAAAAATATCTTTTGCATTTCAAACCTCCATAAGATCTTTTGACATCTGTATTATACCAGAAAAATCGGACATTTCGAATCATCGAAAAGATTCGACATGTTATAATTGAATTAATTTAGAGTTGAATGGGAGGCAAAAGATGAATAAAGATCTTGATAATCTTGTTCTTTCTTTAAAAGACGAAATGTTAAAAGAGATCTCTGAGATCATAAAATTCAAATCATACAAATCGACACCAACTCCTGATGCACCTTTTGGCGTTGAGGTAAAAAAGGCGCTCGACTACGCGCTTTCTCTTGGGAAAAAATATGGCTTTAAAACGAAAAATGTGGACAATTACGCAGGCCACGTTGAATTTGGAAATGGTCAAAAGACCTTTGGAGTGCTTGGCCATTTAGACGTCGTTCCGGAAGGAACTGGCTGGTCAGTGGATCCGTATGGCGGGGTGATCAAGGACGGATATCTGTGGGGTAGAGGATCAGAAGATGACAAAGGCCCCATAATGGCTGCTTTTTTCGCTCTCAAGGCTGTAAAAGACTTTGGAATTAATCCCAAAGGCAGAATAAGGGTTATTTTCGGAACCAATGAAGAATCTGGATGGGAGTGCATGAAACATTATTTCAAACACGAGAAAAAGCCCGATTGGGGAGTAACCCCAGATGGCGCATTTCCTATGATAAATGTTGAAAAGGGTATCGCTGATATCGAGATAAGTCTCTCGAGAAATCCATCGTTGAAAAAGGGAAGCCTTTCTCTTGTATCCCTTAAAGGCGGAGAGGCTCCGAACATGGTGGCGCAAAACGCAAAGGCCGTCATCAAAATAAATAACAAGAAATTTTCCACAGAGATTCTGAAGGGTTTTAAACCTTCGAATGGTGCAAAGATAAATTTTTCAATCGATAAAGATAGACTTGAGATAACTGCCACGGGTAAATCAGCGCACGGCGCGAATCCATCGGCAGGCATCAATGCCATAAGTGCACTTTTGGATTTAATCGGAAATCTTGATCTTGACGACGTAGAGATCCTTGGCCACATCAAAAAAATTTCTCAAAAAGTAGGGTACGAGACAGATGGAAAGTCCCTTGGCATAGCCGGCCGGGATGAGATGTCCGGTCCTTTGACTGTAAATTTGGGTCTTATGGAAATAAATCCCAAAAAGATGAAATTGGTTCTTAACATAAGATACCCGATCTTTTTCAATTTGAAAATGATAAAAAAGCAAATTGAAGAATCTCTCAAAGGACTGAAGATATCGGTAGGGCACCATCATGATCCACTCTTTGTCTCTCCTGACAACGAATTAATACACATCCTTTCGGATGTGTACGAGGACATGACGGGACAAAAAGCCTACCTCATAGCAATAGGAGGAGGAACCTACGCAAGGGCAATTCCAAATGCCGTTGCCTTTGGTCCTACCTTCCCAGGTCATGAGTCGAGAGAGCACCAGCCAGATGAGAGGATATCCATAGATGATCTTTTGATGATCTCAAGAATCTATGCCCAGTTATTCTATAAAATCCTTTCGTAGGAGGTAATTTATGAGTATCTTAGAGGATCTGAGAAACAAGTTAAAAGATGCGATGATCGCAAAAGACGAGGTTCGCACGAGAGTTCTAAGGCTTTTAGTGTCTGCCGTCAAGAATTTCGAGGTTGAGAAGATAAAGCAAATAAGTGAAGAGGAGTTCGATGCAGTAGTTAAAAAACAAATAAAGGAAAGAGAAGAAGCGATAGAAGATTTTACCAAGGGAAATAGGCTCGATCTTGCCGAAGAAGAGAAAAAAGAACTCGAGATATTGAAAGAATTCGCAAGGCCCGAACTTTCAGACGAAGAAATAGAGAAGGTTGTCTCGGAGAAGATCAAGGAGATGGGAATTTCATCTTCAAAAGAGATTGGGAAATTGATGGGATCACTCATGAAGGAATTCAAGGGAAAGGCTTCCGGCGATCGTGTGAAGGCAATCGCCGAGAAACTCTTAAAATAAAAATAAATCGGTGAGGAGGAAGTAAAATGATAGGAAACAAATACGGTACTCACAGGGTAATAGAGCCCAAGGGAGTACTTCCACAGCCTGCGTGGAAGATTGACAACGATATGTCAAAACTTTACGACAACGAAATCCTTGTCGACGTCGTGACTCTAAACATCGATGCGGCATCCTTTACCCAGATAAGAGACTCTGTCGGTGATGACGAAGAGAAGATCGCTTCAAAGATCATGGAAATAGTCAAAGAAAGGGGTAAGATGCAAAATCCAGTTACAGGCTCTGGAGGTATGCTCATAGGAAGGGTAGAAAAGATAGGAGAGGCACTTAAAAACAAGATAGATCTCAAGGTTGGTGACGAGATAGCAACGCTCGTTTCCTTGTCTTTGACACCGTTAAAGATAGAGAAGATAAAGAAGGTTCATCTCGATAAAGATCAGGTAGACGTAGAGGCAAAGGCGATCCTTTTTGAAAGCGGGATTTACGCAAAACTTCCGCCAGACATGGACAGACGCCTTGCGCTTGCAATTCTCGATGTCGCCGGAGCGCCGGCGCAGACGGCAAGGCTTGTAAACCCAAATGATATCGTCGTTATAATCGGTGCTTACGGAAAATCCGGGTTACTTTGTTCCTACGTTGCGAAAAAATATGCCGGACCTGCCGGAAAGGTCATCGCAATAGTTCGATCAAAGGCAAAAGCCGAAAACCTCGTGAAAATTGGAATAACTGACATATTCGAAGCAGACGCAAGGGACGCCGTAAAAGTAGAAGAAATCGTTTCAAAGACCACAAATGGAAGAATGGCGGACGTGACTATAAATGTGGTAAACAATCCTGACACGGAGATGGCATCGATCCTCGCGACGCGTGATTATGGGACGGTCTACTTCTTTTCGATGGCTACATCATTTACCAAGGCTGCTCTTGGCGCAGAAGGCGTTGGCAAGGATGTCAATATGATAATAGGAAATGGATACATGACAAACCACGCACAGATAGCGCTCGATACTGTAAGAGAAAGTAAGGTTTTGAAAGAGATATTCGAAAGAATGTATTAAAAATAAAGCACGGAATCTTCCGTGCTTTATCCTTTCACCGCTCCTCCGAGAAGTCCTTTCACAAAGTACTTCCCCGCGATAAGATAGACTATTAAAGTCGGAATGGCCGTTATAAGGGCACCGGCCATAAGCGTATTCCATTGGGCCATCATCGATCCGTTAAGGTTGTTGAGCATGACCGTAACTGGCCTGACATCCGGCATAGATCCGAGAACGAGACCGAAGAGAAAGTTATTCCATATATTTGTGAATTGCCATATAGAGGCAACAACGATTCCGGGTATTGAAAGAGGAAGGA
The DNA here is from genome assembly GCF_009936215.1 of Athalassotoga saccharophila. Lineage (GTDB taxonomy): Bacteria > Thermotogota > Thermotogae > Mesoaciditogales > Mesoaciditogaceae > Athalassotoga > Athalassotoga saccharophila. The sequence goes on from NZ_AP019551.1 coordinate 1,297,934, forward strand.
TTATCCTTGCGTATATCTGGAGAGTATTCGCTCCATCAACCTGGCCGGCTTCTAACAAACTCGTCGGGATAGAACTGTAGAAGTTTCTAAATATAAGCGTGGTAATTGGTATTCCGTACGCTGTATGGGTTATTATCAAAGACCAGATATTTCCGTAAAGGCCCAAAGAAGCCATGAATTTCACGAGCGGTATCAAGACCACCTGATATGGCAAAAACATTCCGAAAAGCAAAAATAGAAAGACCGTGTTTGACCCTTTGAATTTGACCTTTGTCAGGGCAAATCCTCCTATAGATCCGAGGAAAACCGAGAAAATCAAAGCGGGAATTGTGAATTCAAAACTGTTGACAAATCCCTGAGAAATTCCATTCCATGCCGTTACAAATCCAGAAAGATCTATATGAACTGGTAATGACCAAGAACTCGTCGTGTTGACTTCCTGAAGAGATTTAAGGGAAGTTACGATCAACATGTATATTGGAAAGAGAAAAAAGATCGAAGCGATTATCAAAACTGTATAAACGGCTATCTTTTTTGATATTCTCATGCCTCTTCCTCCGTGATTCTACCGGCCGTGAATATGTAAGGAATAACGACTATAAGTGTTAGCGCAAATATTATCATGGCTATCGCGGCACCTCTCGCGACGAAATTTTGTTTGAACCCTGCTATGAACATGTAAACGGCTGGCATGTCCGTTGCAAAAGCGGGACCTCCCTGCGTCATGACCCAGACTATATCGAACATCTGCAAAGAAAGTTGAACCATCAAAACGAAAGCGGTAACGGTTGAAGATTGAACCATTGGAATTATTATATTCCAGTAAAGCCTAAATCCATGGGCTCCATCGAGTCTCGCCGCTTCGAGTACTTCCTGTGGTATGCCCCTAAGACCCGCAAGATATATCGACGTTGTAAAGCCGGTATACTGCCATATCGTTGCTATTATTATGGCCGGCAGGGCATAGGTCATGCTTCCAAGCCAGTTTATAGCGGGAAGATGAAGAATCTGAAATAAAGATGCAAGGGCACCATTAGTCGGATCGTAAATCCATACCCATATAACGCCGGAAACAACAAGGGAAATGGCCATTGGAAGCAAAAAAACAGTTCTAAAAAACGATTCGAATTTTACCCCGCTGTTCAAAAGAGTGGCAAGGAAAAATCCAAGAATCATTGTTCCGAGGACGAAGAACGGCAGGAAGATGAAGTTATTTATAAGATCCATGTGGAATCTCATGTCCTGCGTGAAGAGATATATGTAATTTTTAAGGCCCGCAAAGGACCAGTTTGGAAGTAAAGTATTCCAATTGGTAAGAGACACTGCAAAGGTCCACGCTATAAAAGCATAGACGAATATGCCAACGATTATCACAGATGGCAATATAAGTCCTATCGACAAAGCAGTTCTTTTCTTCATGTCAACCTCCAAATTCAAAAAGGGCACCTTAAAAGGTGCCCGTATGATCAGTAATTGACTCCTGCGGCTGCAACTGTACCTGCCAGATTGTCCTGCTGTGCAGTTGTGTTGAGAAGGTTAACGCATGCGGCAAGGCTCATTTCTGGATGGTACTGAATAACTGTAAGAGCGTTTTCCCAGTCTGTAACGAACGCAACTGGCGCTTCACTACCGTGGACTGCGGAAGCCGTAAGGACATCTTTCTTGAGCGCTTCCATATTGGCAACCTGAATAGGATTGAAACCTGTCGTTGGAACGTTTATATTTGCAGGAATCGATCCCTTTATCTGGTTGAATGCAGCCTGAGCCGGGACTGTGGCTATGAACTTTAGCCAGTCATAACCTGTCTGGACGTCTGGAGCACCCACAGGAATTGGGAAGGAGTCAACAACGAGGTTGTATATGCCTTCCGTTCCGGGTACCGCAACGCCACCGTAATCAACATTTGGAGTCCATCCTGCGGCCATGAAATAACCGTTGGCCCAGTCGCCCATTATCGTCATCGCAGCCTGTCCATTGACGAGCAATCCGCAGGCCTGATCCCATGTCAAAGAGGCATGGTTTGGATTGACGTATTGAAGTTCTGTTCTGAAGTACTGAATTGTCTGCTGAACGGCAGGATCGGAGGCAGTTATTTTGCCCTCAAAATACTCGTTGTATTTTTGAGGTCCGGCAACCGCGAGCAATGTCTCTTCAAAGAGCATTGCCGTTGTCCAGTTTGCAGAATCTCCAAGCGCTATTGGAATGTATCCGGCAGATTTTATCTTTGGGAGCATATTTATGAAGTCCTGAATCGTTGTTGGCATCGTCAAGCCAAGTTTGTCAAATATCGCCTTGTTGTACCATACCATATTTGCTCTGTGAACATCCATTGGAACTGCGTAGAACTGTCCCTGATAGGAGCAAAGTTGCTGAATTCTCTCAGGAAACACCTTTGTCCATCCCTCAGATTGCCATAAATTGGTTATAGGCTGAAGTAGATTGGCACTTGCGTACTGGTACATTTCCCACCCGGCATGGACTTGGAATGTCGTAGGTGGTACACCGGCAAAAATCAAAGATTTTATAACTGCTTGCATGTTAACTCCGGCTCCACCGGCAACGGGGTTCTGAACGATCTTGATGTCCGGATATTGCTGCTGGAACATGTCAAGTACTTTTGTTATTGCCTGTTTTTCTCCACCGGCCGTCCACCAGTCGTAGATGGAAAAGGTTGCCGCTACCGACATCACCGCAAGTGCACCTATAAGAAGGCCCACGAGCAGAATGACTCTTTTCTTCATACTTCCTCACCCTTTCTTTTTATTTTGTCTGGCTTTGCCAGACCTTAATTAAGATTATTCACTATATTTTCTATTGCAAGCACGTTAGAACCGAAAACGGGTGGTTCTATACTTTCAAATGAGGTATCGCGAAACTTCAAATTTTCAAGTACTCCGGGCATTGCTCTTTTGGATATTCGGCTTAATATCTCATCGCCGAAATATTTCCAGATGTGATTGTAACCTCCTCCAATAATTATGAGTTCGGGATCGAAGGTATTGATGATGTTCAAAATTCCAATTGAAAGATAATAGATGAATCCTTCAAGTGCATCGATGGCTTTCTTTTCAGATTTTATATAAAGTTCAACAAGATCGGAAAACTTTTCAGTGTAGGTTCTCCCCCTCAATTTCTTTCCGTATTTTTCATATTCGATCACCGGTAGCACAAGGGACGCGTATCTTTCGAGACATCCGTAATTTCCACAATGACATTTTATTTCGGATCTCGCCTCGACAGTTATATGTCCGACCTCACCGCCGGCAAATCCACTTCCTCTCAGTATTTTGTGATTTATCATCGCACCTCCGCCTATTCCCTGACTTATGTAAAGGAAAAAGAGATTTTCACTTTTTCTCGCGTCATCGGCAAAGAGACTCTCGGCAAGTACAGAAAGGTTTGCCTCATTGTCTGCCATGATCTTGTATTTGTGATTTATCATTTCTTTCAAATCCACATTTTTCCAGTTAAGGTTAGGGGCATAGATTATTCTTGCCATTTCGGTGTTGACTATGCCCGGAAATGCAAAGACTATGTACGTGAATTCATTCAAAGGGAATTTTTTTTCTAAGTAATCTATCGTATCGTTGACTTCTGATATAAAAGATTTCAAAGATCCGGTATGGAATTTCTTTATGGACTTGATCTCTTTATTTAAAAACCCTATAGCGACGGTAGTTTGTTCTACCCCGACGTTGAAGATAACACTCGACACGAACTTGCTTGTGACGGAGATATCGATTGGCTTCCTTCCAATTCCGATCTTTTCGGAGTATCCAATCTCTTCTATAAGACCATCTGCAAAAAGATCGGAGACAATTCTACTTACCGTGCTTGGAGTAAGTTTTGTGTACTTTGCAAGTTCCGCTCTTGAGGTAGGACCATTTTCTATAAGGTAGCGGAGAATCATCTGCTTGTTCATTATTTTCATGCTCTGGAGATTTATCTTCATCTTCTATCTTTTATCCCCTTTAATTTCTTCTATGAAAGAATAAATTATTTTACTTTCAAATGCAATTCCAAAATTCAGAGATTATAGGTTATTATAGACAATTTATGGCAATTAATTAAACAATGCTATTTATTTCGTCGATTATCTTTGATAAATCTGTAAAATCTTCAAAAATCTTGACAACAGATCAAAAATGTGCTAAAATCAGATCGTGATCTGGTTAGGTAGGATCACGAAAGGAGGGAGTTATATGTGGTGGTCATGGCAACTTTATGATCTCTACCTCAAAGAACTCCAGGAAAGAATGGAGAAGAAATCGAGCAAGTAACACACCTTGCTCTACCGGAAGGTAGAGCCTTAGTCGTAAAAAATCAATTGTTATAAATTAGAAGCCACCTCTGGTGGCTTTTTCCATTTTATAGAAGAGAAATTATTTCGTTCGAAATTTTTTCAAGATCCTCTCTGAAAATCAATGAAGCCCATCTATCGAGTGGTGTAGGCTCTCTATTTACAATTACAAGTTCTCCACCCTTTTTGAGCGTTATTTGAGGAAAGGATGCGGCAGGGTAAACCGCGAGCGATGTTCCCATTGCGATCATCAAGGTTGAATCGTCTATCATCCTGTAGGCTTTATCAACCTCAGATTCTGGCAATAACTCTCCGAAAAAGATTATATCTGGCTTTATGACACCACCGCAATCGCATCTTGCAACTTTGTCCGGTGAGATGATGGATCGACTGTACATTTCGTCAAGAGAATATTCCCTCAAGCATTTGATGCAATGTCCTTTCTCTATACTTCCGTGTATTTGCGCAACATTCAAAGACCCGGCCTTTTTGTGGAGCATGTCTATATTTTGGGTTATAACACCATTTACGAGTTTAAGAGATTCTAATTTTTCGATCATGTAATGAACTACATTTGGCTTTGCGTCCTTCATTGTGAATATATTCTCGACGGCAAATTTGTAAAAGTAAGACGGGTTCGAAAGGAAATTATCAAGTCCGAAGAGTTCTTCGGGATCATATCTTGAATAGATTCCGGATGGAGATCGAAAATCCGGTATTCCGCTTGGAGTGCTTACTCCGGCCCCGGTCAGGATTGTAACCCTTCCATGATGAGAGGTTATTTTATCGATTAGAGATCCGACATTCACATTATCGCCTCCGGTGATCTTTGATAAAGATCAAGAAGATAAATGACGCAAACATACTTACCGCGCCTGCGACAAAAAGCATGTTAAAACCCACCAAATCCATCAAAAGGCCAAAAACTGGTGGCGCTATTATTGAGGCAAGGGAAGAGAAGAGATAATAAAGTCCCGTGTAAGTTCCCGTACTCTCAGAAGATGCGTAACTCACAACTAAAGGATAAGAATTTATAGTGAACATGGCATTTAGAGCGCCAGCGATGGGAAGTAAGATTTCAAAAACGGTGAAATTCGTAACTGTCGCAAAGATGATCAAAACAGGCACGCTTCCTATGGCTCCCACCATCATCGCATATTTTTTTCCTATCTTTGTCGCTATAAAGCCGGCCGGAAGTGCAAAGGCAATGAACGCTATCGAATAAAAACCAAGAGAAAATGAAGAGATGGCCGGATTTATCTTAAGCGCTATTTCGGCATACCGGGTAAAGAAAGTTTCTATAGAACTGAAGCCCGCGATGAGCGTAAAGATAGAAAGAAGTGTAAAAAATGGCGCTTTATTTTTATCTTTTACCAAGAATAGAAATGATTTGAATATATTCTGCTTTTGACTCTTGTCTTGTATTTTAGGTTCCTTTATTCCAAAAAAGAGAACAATAGGGACGATAAAAGAAAGGATTGCGACAAGAAAGAATGGATAGGCGTTATTCACCTTGTAAAGTTGGGAACCGATGAAAAACATGATAAGAGAACCGAGCCCTCCCATGAAGTTTATTACGCCATTGGCCTTGCTCCTGTTATGCTCTGCGGTTATATCTGGCATAAGGGCAATAACGGGAGAACGATATGTCGCTATGATCACATTAAAGACAAGATCTATCGCTATAAGAGTAAGAAAACTTTTTTGAAGCGGTAAAAGCGCATAAGCAATGCCAGCAAGAGGCATTCCAATTATGATGTAAGGCATTCGCCGGCCTATCTTGGTACGCGTGTTATCGCTCATGGCCCCTATGATCGGAAGTAGAATTATATTCGCTATGTTGTCCCATACCATGACAAAGCCTATGAGAGTATTGCTATCCGTATATTTGCCTAAAAAGATAGGCATGTAGGCGTTGTATCCTGCCCATACCATCGATACAACCATAAAACCAAGGCCGAGTAAAAAAGTTTGTCTGTAATTCAAATTCATCCTATCCTCCAAACTCATTCTTTAGTTCGATGGCTTTTATTATCGAAATACCTGCCTCAAGACGTGTTACATCTGATGAGGAATTGGATGTTATTCCTAATGTTCTGGCAAGTGTTTGATAACCGTAAAATTTTGCGACGACCTTAAGCCCTAAAAATCTCACCATTATTTCGGAAAGTGTTTCTTCATCGAGAAACTTTCTCGGATTTATCGCCGATGGTACAAGATCATCGTATATCGCTGTATCTATTATTTGCTTTGTTGAAATTGAACTAACGTAATCCGCACCATTTTTTACGGCAAGCAGATTTCTTAAAAAATCTTCGACCGTTATCTTTTCGGAAGGCATAAAGAGATCTCCGTACTCTCCGAACAGTCCAGCCTGTCCGAGGTATGATATGTAAGTTGCGTATTCAGTCGAATTCAGGTCATTGAAATGGTAAGCCGTGGCATTTTTGCCAATTGGCATGCCATTCCAGTTGATAGGTTCTCCGGTCTTGGCATTTAGAAGATCGGATACAATGGGATTTCTTATTTCCGGTAAATAAACGAGTTTTACGGTCGGCGTCGAATTGTTTTCATTGTTTATCTTCACATAATTAAGTACCAAAGGCCTGTAATCCAAAAAGATTTGTTTTGCCATATTCAAAGGTATAATTTCAGAAGTACTTTCAAAGGAAACACTTGACCAGTTTGACCAGTAACTCGTTACCAATCCGAAATCGCTTACCGTTATATTGATGTTATTGGCGGGAAATGGTATGCCGTTGACAATTCTATCGTAGACAAAATTGTACGCGCCTTGAGGTTTATATCCGGCCTGTGGATTCAATCTTATTTGATTAAAAAATTCGGGTTGCGCCTTTTTCAAAAAGGATTCGGCTATTTTTTGCGCTTCACCTTCGTCTAAATGGTTCTTTACATTTCCACCTTGGTAATTTACGTAGAGGTGATCGAGTGATCCATTCAGTGCATCTATTCCTGCAAATATAGATGTTATTGTACTAGATTGTGATTTGATCCGGTCCCAGTAAAGATTCCACACAATTCTACCGTCATTTGGGTTGTAAGCAAGACTTGCACTTGTTAATTCAAGGTTTGGAGAAATTTCAACGATCTTTTTCAAATCATCCACCGCCAATTTTTCGTCTATGAATTTGGTTTCTGCCGATTGTGACTGATAGTTTTCTTTATCGGGTACTTTGCCCTGACCGTTGACGATATTAGAAAAATAACCCCAGTTCACCCATTGATCGTCTTCAAGTTTAAGCGGCTTACCCGTTACGGCATCTATTGCGCCGCTTGAAGAGAGAGCATAAACGAGGATAGCAGTTGATTCATGTGTGCTATGGACCGGATAATATTCAAGTTTTAAAAGATCATTTGAGAGAAATGCCTGTTTTGCCTGATCAGAAGTTATAATATCCGGTGAATATGGAAATTTCTGATCCGACCATTCGATCTGATAACGGGATATTCTACCGCTTTGGGCGTCGACAGACACTTCAACGTAATTGGCCGGGAATGGTATTCCGTTTACAGATCTTTCCCATTCAAATGTGTAAAATTGTGGAAGGCTCAATGGCACAATTTGATCGGAATTGTTTACATGGATTAACTGATCGATTTTCCCGGGAATTATTTTTTTCAAAAAAGATAAGGCTATCTCTCTTGCCTTTTCTCTCGGGATTTTTGGGAATGCGTATTTTGATTGATTTTTATATTGATTCCAATAATACATGCTCTCAATCTCACCATTCGAAGCGTTTATTGTGACATTCAAACTTCCATTTGAAAGATCATTTATCTGAGGTGATGACCATGATAAATACCACTCTCCAAGATGGTCATATGTATTGTAATTAAAGGAGAAATTCGTAAAGGTCGAAGGAAGATCAAAATATGTCTGTGCTATCTTTACCGCATCATTTAAAGTTATATCCGCATAAACTACAATTCCGGCCAACAAAAAGATGGTAACAAAAAGATATTTTTTCAAAAAAATCACTTCCTTATTTTTTAATCAACTCGACGATTTTATTCTCATCAACGGGCCGTGAAAAAAGATAGCCCTGGATAGCGTCGCATCCCGAGAATCTCAAAAGTTTTAACTGTTCCATCTCTTCGACGCCTTCGGCTATCGTCTTTATTCCCATCTTTCTCGAGAGTGATATTATCGTATCGACTATGGCAAAGTCCCTCTCGTCTTTGTGGATATTTCTTATAAAGGATATGTCTATTTTCAAAATATCGACGGGTAGGCTTTTTAAGTACAAAAATGAAGAGTACCCGGTCCCAAAATCATCGAGTGCTATCTTTATTCCGGAAGATCTCAACTTTGAAAGGATTTTCATCGCACGATCCATATGGCCTAAAAAAAGCCTTTCGGTGATCTCGAGACTCAAAAGTTGAGGGTCAACATCGTAAGAATCAAGAACCTTTATTATCTCACCGTCTAAGTTTTCTCTTTCGAACGTACGTGGTGATATATTCACAGAAACCGGCACTACCCTGAAATTGTTTTCCTTCCACTCTTTTATCTTTTTTACAACTGTCTCGATGACCCATTTTTCAACTTCTACTATCAAAGGATCTTTTTCAAGAAATGGAATGAATTCATTCGGAGGAATTATTCTTCCATCTCTCGACCATCTAATTAGCGCCTCCATTCCGGATATATTTCCAGAAATGGTATCAAAATAAGGCTGGAAAAAGAGGATGAATTCTGAGTTTTTGAATGCCATTTCGAGTTCATTTTTCATCAAAATCTCTTTTCTGACGCTTTCTTTTATCTCTTCGTTAAAAAATCCAACGGATTTATCTCCTAAAGATTTGGCAGAAGAAAGGGTAAGTGTGGCATTCGAAATGATTACATCTGGTTTATCCCCGTCTTCGGGGTAAAATGCGAAACCCAAGTTGTAATGAAGGGTTATTTCATTGCCTTTCACGGTGAAAGTACGATCTAAAATTTCTTTTAAATTTTCTACAACCCTTGCGATATCCGAAGGTGACTGAATGATTATCCCAAAATTGTCTCCCTTGAGTTTTGATACGAATCCTCCTTCCAGTACTGGAAAGAGTTCGTTCAACCTATTTGCAATCTCTCTTAGCACTTGATCTCCGGCTTCGAAGGTGAAAAGACTGTTTATGTTCGAAAAATCCCTTAAGCCTATCAAGATAAGGGCAAATTTTTGGGAGAGTAAAATCCTTTTCGATGTCTCTTCGTAAAACAAATCCGCATTTGGAAGGTCAGTAACAGGATCGTAAAGAGACAATTTGTATATCATATCCTCGTATTCCCTCATCTTTGTTATATCCTTATCTATGGAAACGAAGTACTTTATCTTATCGTTTATTTTGATGGGCACGACAGTTTTATCAAGGTAAACGAGAGATCCATCCCTTTTTCTGTTTATGAATATCCCGTTGTAGATATGTCCAGATTTTATCCTCTCCCAGAAGGCTTTGTAAAACCTTTCATCGTGAAGGCCAGATTTTAATATTCTTGGATTTTGACCGATCACATCTGATCTTTTGTAGCCGGTTATCCTTTCGAATCCATTATTTACATATGTTATGGTGCCATCGTAATCCGTTACAACGACACAGTCCGTTGTGTTTTCAAGGGCAGTTGAAAGTATGTAATTTTGCCTTTCAAACTCGATCTTGTTTAGAGCGAATTCCAAATCGTCCTTTATCTCATCGAGCAATTTGTAATTTTCTCTGTCGAATATCCCTTCTTTTTCAGAATAGATGTTGATAACGCCAATTGAACTTCCCATTTTAACAAGAGGTATGGCGGCCGATGAAAGGAAATTCATCGAAGCAAGTTCCTCTCTCCACGGGAACATAAATGGATTTTTTACAGTGCTGTTATTTATGTAAACGCGTTGCTTGTGAAAAGCCCTCAACACCATTCCGAATTGGGGATTATCCTTTGTGTTGAATTGCAAAGTTTTGGCATAACCGTAAATATCATTCGATGAATAAAAGGGCCTTATAAAGCCCTTTTCATCCTTTATTCCCACCCATGCCATCTTGAATTTTCCATCTTCGACAAAGATATCGCACACTTTCTTCAAAAGTTCATTCTCGTCCCGTTCTCTTACAAGCATTTGATTGACATTGGATATCACGGAATGGAGTCTTTCGAGGTTTTCAAGTTTTTCCCTCTGGAGATGGTCTTTTGTAACGTCTATAAAGGTTCCTATGCCGGCATATTTTCCGTGAATTTTAACGGTCGATGTGATCAAATTCACCCATAAAGTCTTTCCGCTTTTCGACACCACCTTTAGATTTTCCCACGGCACTTTCAAAGGCTCGCCTTTTTCACGTTTTTTGGCGATTTCGCAGGCGGCCCTTCTGTCCGACTCGTAATAGAGCAAATCCCACGGCTTTAAATGTTTCTCTTCCAATTCATCAAATGTGTATTCCGTGAATTTTTCGAAGAATTTGTTAACGTACAAAAAGCCCTGCGTCGTGAAAAGAAAAACACCTAAGACCTCTGATTCGGATAAAATGTTAAAAATTTCATGAGAATCCTCTTGATTTACTTCATACATAGCGCTTTCCCAAATTCATGTCCCCTTTATCAAAGAGATTTGTATATCTCTTTTACAAATTCAAAATCGTAAATTCCAGGGGTATTCAAAACCTGACCCGATTTAAGATCTATTTCCCTTGCGAATTCTTCGGCATCTTTATCGCTTAACTTCAACTTTGGTCTTGGATAAATAGCGTCTATAAAATCGCACAATCCCTGTGTACCACCGAAGACTTCCGTTGCCATCTTTACCCTTTGAGGCTCGAATTTTGCGGCATTTTTTACTATCTGGCATATTGTCATCATATTCGCAAGACCATGTCTTATTCCTATATGAGAAGTCAGAGGATATCCAAGTGCATGGACTATCGTTGTGCCCGTCTGGGATATTGTGATTCCGGAAAGAGTAGCGGCAAGCGCCACATTCGATCTGTGAGTGATGTTCGATGGCTCTCTTACGACCGAATGAAGCGATTGCTTGATAAGTTCAAGGCCCTTTACTGCCATTGCATCGGTAATGGGGGTATTTATTTTTGAGAGGATACTCTCTACAAGTTGAGAAAGCGCGTCAAGTCCAGTCGTTATTGTAACGTCTGCAGGCATCGTTAACGTGTATTTAGGATCGACGATTGCAAGTGTTGGAAATAATTTTTTTGTCCTAAGGCCAAGTTTTCTGCCATCGTAAGAGGTTAAGACCGCGTACTGGGTTACCTCACTTCCCGTTCCAGAGGTTGTGGTTATCTCAACTACGGGATATGTCGATATTTGGTCTTTTATTTCGTAAAGATCGGCAACTTTTTTGTTCATCCTTGCTGCGGCGCTTATTGCCTTTGCGGCATCCATCGGGCTGCCCCCTCCGACTCCAATTACAAAGTCGCATTCCTTTGACTTGAAGATCCCCGCACCTTTGTCTATAAGATCAAATGGAGGATTTTCTTCTATTTCACTGAAAAATTCGTATGAAATTCCCTTTGAATTAAGAGATCCGACAAGATCGTTAATCGCGTTGTTCTTCTTTGCGGATCCTCCCTTTCCAGTGACTATAAATGCCTTTTTCCCAAATAATGAGAAATCTACTCCCGAAATCGCATTTTCTCCAAACCTTAGATCAACAGGATTAAAAAAAGCGAACATTTTATCACCTCTCAATAGATTTTGCGTAAACGCCTTTCATCTTTTCGAATAGAGGCTGGTACCAACCGTTCAAATTGTACCTTTTCAATATTTCAAGTGCCTCGGTGTATTCTTCATAATTTACCTTTCTTGAAATTTCTTCGATCTTCAAGGCCTTGTACACGGGGAAATACTGCGACATCAAAGAAACCGGCACAGATATGGAAAGTTCTTCGGCAACAAATCTCATGGCCTCTTCAGTTCCACCTATTCCATTTGGAAGTATAAGATGCCTTACTATGAGCCCTCTCATTCTCTCTTCTCTAAAGGACCCAACCTGTCTGTACATCTCCCTTAAAGATCTTTTGGTAACGTCCCAGTAATCATTCACCAAAGAATATCTTTTTCCCATCTCATTATCAGTGTACCTTATGTCCGCAAGATATACATCCACTATCCCTTCAAGATGCTTTAAAGTCTCTGGATGGACGTAACTTGAAGTGTTAAAGACAATGGGAAGTTTAAAACCTTTTTCGCTTGCTATCATAAGGGCATGGACGATGGATCTAAGGTGTGGTTCGGGCGTTACAAGATCGAGGGTCTTTGCGCCACTTTTTTGAAGTTTTAAAAAAATCTCCGCAAGTTCTTCATCCTCTAAAGTTTTTCCAACGTTCAACTGACTGAAACCAAAGTTCTGGCAGTAGAGACATCTCATCCCGCATCCCGAGAAAAAAACTGCGCCTGCACCACCGTCACCTACGAGTGGAGGTTCCTCTCCAAAGTGAAGTACGGCATTCGTTATCTTCGCCTTTTCTGACTGACCGCATACACCCTTCTTTTTGTATCTATCGATTTTGCAGTCTCTCGCGCAAAGATCGCAACTTTTTAGAGTATTTTCAAAGTAATCAAGAGCGTCCTTTAACTTTTCTTTATCCATAAAAGCCTCCGGAAATATTTTACCACATCAATCGGGAATGCTGTGTGCCTGTATAGTGTAAGGCATGTGGCACATGGCTTGTGACACTTAGAAAAAGGAGATACGATAACTACCACAAATGCCGTGAGACACAAGAGACGTGTTATAATTTCGAAGGGGGGATTGTATGAAAAAATTTGTTTTTTCTATTTTGATCTTTTCTCTTTTTTCTTTCGCTTTTTCTCTTACTCCATTTCAAAATGGATGGTCTTTCGATCTTGAGGCCCACAGAGGTGGACGTGGGTTGATGCCAGAAAATACGATGGCCGCATTTAGGAATGCGATAAAGATAGGTGCTACAACTTTGGAACTTGATATTGCGATTACAAAAGATGGTATTCCCGTAATCTCTCACGATCCATTTCTTAATCCTCAAAAAGTTTCAAAAAACGGTCAATTCATCAACGAGAAGATTTTGATAAAAGATCTTACCTACTCACAGATTCTTGAATACGATGTGGGTATCATGAGATCAGATTACAGAATGCCGAACCAAATGCAGATTGAAAATGAAAAAATGCCATCATTTGAAGAAGTCCTCGCTTTTGTAAAAGAAATGCAGAGTGACGGAAAGAAATACATGATAAACGCGGAAACAAAGACCTTTCCATCTGTATTTGGATATACCTACGATGCAAAAACTTTTGTCAATGCTATACTTCCACTCATAAAAAAGTATGGTCTTGAAGACACGGTCATGATTCAGTCATTCAACTGGGAAACCTTAAAACTTGTCAAAGAAATGGATCCGCGCATCACGACTGTGGCTTTACTTCAAAGAATTTACTACGAAAACCCGTTATGGACGTCTGGATTAAAACTTTCCGATTTCAGTAATCCTGTCTTAATGGCAAAAAGTCTTGGAGTAGATATAATCTCTCCGTATTACAAAGAATGCACGGCCGAGACTATCAAGATCTCTCACGAATACGGGATGGCCGTCGTGCCATGGACGATAAATGACCGATCCGAAATGGAAAGATTTATCTCAATGGGTGTTGATGGGATAATAACGGATTATCCAAATTTGTTAAAATCACTTCTAATCTCGAACTGATTTGGCATCTTCTTCAAATTAAGATTTCAAATTCGCCTTTCTAACTGCCTTGATTACGGCAGAGGAACTGCCACGAAAAAATGAAGCGATTTCGCCAAGATTTACGGCTATTTCTAAAGTACGTTTAGGTCCCTTTCCATTTAAAAGGCCGTAGATGATGCCGACATCAAAGGCATCTCCACATCCGAGGGGAAAATCTCCCCTTTTAGAGATATTTTTGTATATCTCAACGTTATCTTTGATATATTTACCCCCATTCTCGCCGAGTTTTAGGAAAACTTCTTTGAATTTTGGAGGAGAGATGCTTTCAAACTCTCTTTCGTTCGGGATCAAAACATCGCAAAGACTTACGTATTCCTCTCTCCATTCAAAAGAAGGCGATGGATCTAAAATCACGATTCCTCCCTCATTTTTCATCTTTTTTGCGTATTTTTCAAATGTATCTCCTCCGCATTCAAGAGTTGAAAAAAGCACTTTTGATTTGAAATCATCAACGGGTATGTCCAAATTAACCCCTCTGTATACTGCAAGTACCTCCGTTTCATTTCTGCAGACAAAGATACCGCTTTTACCATTCACGTGTCTTAGATTTTCAAAGGGCCAATCATCCCCGACGGCACAATGAAAGGTTGATTCTATTCCAATTTCTCGTAATCCCGCAAAAACATTGTATCCCGTGCCACCTGACATTTCGATCACGTCTTCTGCGTGAATTTGCCCGTAAAAAAGAATATCCCTGAATGCACCGCCGAGTATGTCTATCATGACTTTCTTGCACGCTTAATCGAATATCTTATTGTGGGAATCAAAAGGAATTGAATGACGATGCCCGGAAGTCCGAGGGCAAAACTCAATAAGATCGCCGTCAATGGTTGAAGATGAATCCCGACCATGTAGCCTATCACGTAATATCCAAGGGAATAAACAACTCCACCGGCTATTATGGAAATCGCAAGGTTAAGAAAGATGTTCAAATTTCGCCTTTCAAATAAGCCTGTAAGAATTCCATAAGTTCCAAGTTGCAAAGCCATAAAAACCGCAATTGGAGGCATCAAAGGCGGCATACCAAAAATCACACTGCTCAAAAGCGGCAAAACTATTCCTACGGTTAATCCTACCCACGGTCCTGCGACTACGCCGGTCGTAAGTGCCACAAAATTGAGCGGACCAAAGATCGTTCCGAACTGCTGTCCTCCTATTGAGTGAATAACGAGAGAAAGTACAAGTCCAACGGCCAACAATACCCCTCCGTAAACAACAGATCTTGCCTTCAAATCAATCACCCCTTGTTTTTTCTTTAATATAAAATTATTTCAATTATCTTCACAAATTTGTTCGTAATTCATATCACGTTCATTTCATACTCGATCAACTGGCACAGAGTATGACCAAGCAGTATGTGCGTTTCCTGAATGCGCGGGGTTTTATCTGAGTCTACCGTAAAAAGCACATCACACATTCTCATCTCATCGCCATATTTCCCGGTAAACCCTATTGTAAAAGCCCCGATCTCTTTTGCCCTCTTTAGAGCCCGAATGACATTCAAAGATTTTCCGCTTGTGCTTATTCCAACGACAACATCCTCGGATTTAACGTAAGATTCGACCTGACGCTCAAACAGATATTCGAACCCAAAATCATTCGGTATCTCTGTAAGGATAGAGGGATTGGACGCAAAAGATGCCGATCTTATCGGAGGACGGTTCATGTAAAATCTCCCCACCAGTTCGGCAGAAAGATGTGCGGCATCTGCGGCGCTTCCACCGTTACCCATGAAAAAGACGCCACCACCGTGCTTTATCCTTTCAACGATTTTGGATGAAGTATCGATTATTTTATCGATGTTTTCTTTCAAAAACCTTTCTTTAACGTGAATGCTTTCTTCAAAAGCCTCTTTTACAAGTTTATCAAGATCCATCTCTTTCCTCCTTTAACGCATTGAGAGCGGTTATCAAAGCGGCATAGTCTCCTATTCTTTCTCCAAGCATTGACTTAACCACTTTTTTGGTCGCTCCCGTGTCGAGTGCCTCTTTGGCAAGTGTATTTTTTGCCTCCTCAAGCCAGATATCGGGAAGGCGCAAACTTAAACTTCCGAGAATTATCCTATCGGGATCGAAAATATCGAAAAGATTTGCAAGGCCTATCCCAAGATACCTTCCACTCCTTTTTAAAACCTCCATCGACTTTTCATCTCCCGATAACGCCATTTTAGAAATTTCTCTGGTCGTTATTCTTCTTGGAAAATAATCTGGAAAAAGATATCGTGCAAGTTTGGCAATACCATCCCCGCTACAGTAAGATTCCCACGATCCCGATTTTCCATAAACCTCAGGCCCGTCCTCTGCGATCCTTATGTGGCCGACCTCACCTGCCATGTTAGACGATCCTCTGTAAATCTTGCCATTTATGATTATTCCGGCCCCAAGGCCCGTTCCAAGCGTAAGGAAGATTATGTTTCTAAATCCTCTTCCCGCACCAAGTTCAAATTCTGCAATTGCTCCGGCTTTGGCATCGTGCTCTATCCTGACGGGACATGTGAAATATTTTCTGATTTCGTAGCGTAAATTCACATTTCCCCATCCAAGGTGTGGTGGATTGTAAATTATCCCCTTTTGGGCATCTAAAGGTCCTCCGACAGAAACTCCTATGGCATCGATAGGATCTATTTTAGAAAGGTAATTCAGCAATCTTTCAAAGAAATCAGAAAAGCCTAATTTTGGCTTTGTTGGGAATTCATATCGATTTATGATTTCGAGTTTTTCGTTTCCGACGACAATCGCAGTCTTTGTGCCGCCTATGTCGAGACCCACAAGATATTCTGAGTTCATCGTTCTTGTGGCAAGGAGACTCCAACTTATAGAAGTTGGAGAGGAATTGCCATATTCACCTGCCTTTCTATCAACAATGTTTTTGCACTTTCCAGTTTCTTTAACTGTTTCCAGTTCGCAGACACATGTATCTTGCTACCATCTAACGATTGTGCTAACCACTTTTTCCGTCAGTTAACATGAATTCACTTAACCGAATAGCCTTTTGATCCTTAATCTCTTTTGCGTGCCATGTGCCATGCGTTACGTATCAAATCAACAAGGGCTTTTACAAGCCCTCACCTCTAAAGGTGGTGGGTGTTGACTCTTCGATCAAGTTCACCTCTTTAAAAGATCCGTTTTTGAATTTCAAACTTTTTATTTCATACTTCTTTATATCAAATGCTTTCAAATTGCCAAAAGCATTTAGAAAGAATTTTCTGTTTGATCCTGTCATTTCCCATACCCGTATTATTGCACTTCCATCTTTAGATTCTGACATTTTGAGCACTTCCATCATTACCCCTTCTCCATTCACTTCAACAAAAGAATTCATCGGTGGAAACTTCCCTCCATGTTTTGGGACGCTGAATATCTCTAACGGTTCATTCAAAGACTGGGATATCTTTAATCCCTCTTCCCTTTGATTTGGAGAGTAACCCGACATCCATATATCGAATTCTTGAATTCCTTCATCTGTAAAATACAAAGATTCATTTCTTTTTATCCTGTATGGCATATGCCATGCAAAAGGAGGATTTCTAAGAATTGTTATTCTCGCCTCATTGTCTAAAACATCGTAGGCATACTTCCCGTTATTTCCGATCGTAAAGCCACGGTTATCGTTTTCGAAAAATAATGCCCTTTGCATAGGATATTCCTGACCATTTAAAGGTCTTTCAATCATCCCGTATGGAACTTCAGAAATGACCTTTTTTATTCCGTTAAAGGAAAATTTTAATTTGATCATTTTGAGAGGCTCATGCCAATCAATTATGAAATGTATTCTTACAACAGGATCATATTCATGCACTCTTATAATCTCGAAGATCTTAGATCTTTTGTATCTCATCTCGATCTTTATCTTAGATTCCAATTTTCCACTCTCGATCTTTACCTTTCCCCTCAAGGGTTCTGATTCTCTTGAATATTTTGATATTCCGTGACTCCATGTATCGGAATCGTCATTTATAACGATAGGTATACAGGAAGGTTCGGAGAAATATCGAGTATTTCTTTTTTTGTCGTAGAAGTTCATATATCCTTCATCTGTGAATTCGAGACGGTAGAATTCATTTTCAACGAAATCATCCCCGCAGATTAAATCACTTTTTGTTTCAGACGATTTTCCATCTTTAAGCCAGTAAACGCTATATCCAAGAGGCGGCACCGTGGCCTTGAAAAGGATCCTGTAAGTGTTGTTCATCAACTCAGTCGGATGAACTCTTTGATACTCTACCTCTTTTCCATTCGAATCCACAAGCACCCTGTCACCCCATTCTTCCCAGTTGAGCCACGGTTCGAATTCCACATATTCTTCTCTTTTAAAAGCCGAAGGATTGAAGACCACAAATGGCAGACCATCTCCACGGGTATCTATGTCTTTTGCCAAAGTCTGGAGAGATAGATGCTTTATCCTTTCGGCATCGCTTATAACTCCTCCCAGTTCGTTATAAGCGTCTTCATACGCTTCTTTTATCGCCGTCCCGCCAAGAAGATCGTGAAATTGATTGAAAAGCAAAGATTTCCATGTCCTTTCGAAAACGTCGTATGGATAAGGGATTTTTTCCACAACGGAGGCAATCGTTGAAAATTTCTCGGCAGTGATAAGTGTGTTTTCGCTTTTTCTGTTGAGAATTTTCATTTTTGAATTCACCGAATAGGCACCTATCGAATGGTACTGCAGTTCATCTTCGGTAACTGGCAGATTCTCTTCTTTGTCCTTTACTTGATCGAAGAATTTGTCCGGAGAACTGAATTCTAATTTTACTTCATCCGAAAAATTCTTGTGATTTCTTATGTAATTTACATCTTCTATAGTTGGCCCTCCACCATGATCTCCAACGCCGTAAAAGACCATCGTTGTTTCTGAAGCAGATTCTGCTAAATATGCCATTATTTGCTTTTCAAGGTCTCCCTTATCCCTTCTTGTTTCATAATTTCTGCTAAGCCTGAAGGCTACAACCTCACTTCCATCCGGAGATCTCCATCTAAAAAGTGATGGAAGGTTTTTTTCATTCGGACCCGGTCTCATGAAAACGTAATAGTCAAAGCCGCTTTTTTTGAGTATTTGTGGCAAAGTTCCGGCATGGCCAAAACTGTCTACGTTGTATCCAACCTTTACATCTATTCCAAACTTTTCTTTGAAATACCTTTTTCCATATAAACCCTGCCTTACGAAAGATTCACCAGATGGAATGTTACAATCGGGCTGTACCCACCAGCCGTTGACTATGTTCCATCTGCCGGATTTTACGAATTTTACTATCTCATCGAATAATTGAGGGTCAGTTTTTTCAATCCATTCGTACATCCTTGCTTCGCCTTTCGTGAAGATCAAATCGTCCGAATTTTTGAGCAATTCAACCATGGTACGGCATGTCGAAATCATCTCGGAGACCCCTTCGGGCCATCTCCAAAGCCAGACGGGATCTATGTGCGCGTTGCCAATCATGTGAACGATCATCTCTTCATCATCCTTTTCAATGCTCTTTCAAGATCGTCGATCAATATTTCCGGATCCTCAAGTCCCACATGGATTCTAACGATCGAAACATTATCTTCCGAGAGATCTTTGTGCGAAACTGCATATGGTACAACGAGGCTTTCATATCCTCCCCAACTTACTGCTCTTTTGAAAATACGCAAATTATCCGTGAATGCCTTTACGTCTTCTATCCTTTTAGTTGCCAGTTTTATCGAAAATAGACCAGATCCACCTCTCATTTGTTTTTTGGCAAGGGCCAATTGAGGATTATCCTTATAAAATGGATAATTTATCCCTTCAATGGCAGGATGTTCAGAAAGGTAATTTATTACCTTCATCGTGCTTTGGAAGTGCCTTTCCATTCTTATGTGAAGTGTTCTCAACCCTCTTAAAATAAGCCAACTCGCAAATGGATCTGGAACGGCACCAATGTTGAGAAATTCCGTTTTGAAAATGTGTGAAATGTCCTTTTTGCTACCGATCACGACACCCGCAACGACATCACTGTGACCGCCAAAGTATTTGCTTGAAGAATGAACCACGAGATCTATCCCAAAATCCAGAGGGTTTTGAAAGTAAGGAGTTGCCCAGGTGTTGTCTATTATCGTCTTTATACCGCGTTTTTTGGCAAAAGCAGATATATTTTCAAGATCCTGAATTTTGAATGTAAAAGTCGTCGGGCTTTCAAGGTATATTAACTTCGTTTCTGGCCTTACAGCAGAACGTATCTCTTCTTCGCTTCCATCAACATAAGTATGTGAAATGCCAAAACGTTTCAGATACTTCTCAAGCAAAGTCTTTGTCCAACTGTAACTGTCTTCAACGCAAACAACATGATCTCCTGACTTCAAAAAGGCCATTACTCCTGCCGAAATTGCCGCAACTCCGGACGCAAATAATTTTGCCTTTTGTCCATGCTCAAGAGCGGCAATTTTCTCTTCTACTATATTAACGGTTGGGTTATTTCCCCTCGTATAGAGGTAATGCCCTTCCTCATCCGAAAGAGCCTCTTTGAATTTATCGAAAGAATCGAATTCAAAGATAGAGGTCTGGAAAATAGGTGGGGTAACCGAACCAAATGGAATATTTTCTTCTCCGAGATGATGAAGTATTTCCGTGATATTTTTTTTCATGACGATTCCTCCTATTCTTTAACTGCTCCCTCCGTTAATCCTGCGATTATGTACTTTTGTGCAAAAGCAAAAACGATTATAGTGGGCAATAAGGCAACTACAAGTCCTGCACTCATTACTCCCCAACTTATGCCGGCCTTTGAAATGAAGGAGTTCAAAGCGGCCGGAACTGTCATTTTGTCATTTGAAGATAGAAACATGACGGCCAAAAACAATTCATTCCATATGTTAACAAAGAAAAAACTGAAAATGGCCATGATGGCAGGCAAACTTATAGGTAAAACGATCCTGTAAAGTACTTCGAGAGTTCCACATCCGTCTATAAGGGCGGCCTCTTCGAGTGAAACAGGTATCCTGTCAAAGAATCCTTTAGACATTATGGTACCAAACGCTATTACCATGTCGATGTAGATAATTCCGAGTACAAAAAGATTGTTTATCATACCGAATTTGGAAAGCATCAAAAAAAGTGGGAGCATAAGTAGAAAGCCTGGGATCATCTGCGTAAGATACATGGCAAGAAGAATTCCGTTGCTTAATTTTTTGGAACTCAAACGTGAGAGTCCGTATCCACTTAGAACAGAGACTATTAAAGCACCGAGAGACGATCCCAAGGAGACAAGCAAACTATTTCTAAAGTAGATTCCAAAATTCGCAAATGTAAAAAGGAATCTGTAATTTTCAAAGTCAAGGCTTTTTGGAAAAAATGTAATTGGAAATGTGTACAATTCCTTTGGACCTTTAAAAGATGTTACCAACACCCAGTAAAGAGGGATCAAAGCAAATATCAAATATCCACCAAGAGCCATGAATTTTAAAACTGATTCGATGAAAATTTTTAATTTTTTCATATAACCCCTCTTTCCAATCTTGAGAAGATACTTAAGTAAATGACTGCGTAGATCATGAGAATACTCATTATTATAAAACCTATAGCAGCCGCCTGACCGTAATTGTAAAAACTATACATCTTTATTATCATGTAATTGGCCAAGGTGTTTGTACTGTTGGCAGGTCCTCCATTTGTCATTGCGTATATTATGTCAGGGAAATTCAAAATCCACATCGTACGCAACAGTATCGTACTTGCTATCGTTGGTCTTATGTATGGAATCGTAACGTTCACAAGCCTTCTAAATCGACCGGCTCCATCTATCTTTGCCGCTTCATAAAGTTCTTCCGGTACAGATTGTAAAGCCGCCAAAAGCATTATCGCAAAAAATGGTATCCCATACCAGATATTGACCACAATAACCGATGCAAGTGCGATGTGTGGATCGGATAAGAAACCTATGCCTTGATTTATAATTCCAAATCTCATAAGAATGCCATTTATAAGTCCAAATTGACCGTTAAAAATCCATGCCCAGACCAATCCTATTGCAAAACCGGATACGGCCCATGGATAAAAAACAAGTCCAGAATAAATGCCTCTTCCTTTAAAAGGCTTTTTTAGCAATAATGCCAATCCAAATCCAAGTGTGAACTGGAAAACTAAGGATACGACAACCCATATCACCGTGTTTAAGACTATTTGGACAAAATTAAAATCAACACTTGTGAATATGTTTATGAAATTATCAAAACCATTGAAATATATGTTTGAAAGATTGTATAAATTATAATTTTCAAATGCTATTTGTATTTCCTGACCTATAGGAATATATGTAAAGATAACTAACAATACGATCGTTGGTAAAACCATGATGAACAACTTAAGGTTTCTACTCATGGATGTCCTCCAGTAAATCCAGGTGTCAAAAGACACCTGGATTATTTCTTATTTACTTGACCAGTAATTGTTCCATTTCGCCAGAACGGCATCGAGAGAAATGTTTCCAAGTAGCAATGATTGCATATCCGCCTGCTGTATGCTTGGCCATCCGGGCCATTTTGAGGAATTAAATGGGTAATTTGAAAAGATGTATTTTTCAGGATGTTTCATCATATATGCCCATGCGCTGTAAACACCTGTGCTGAAATACGGATCGTTTTCATAAGTTACGGAACTTATCGGAAGAGGTCCGTAATTCTTGTTAAACCAGGCGTTGACTTCAGGACTTGAAACGTAGGCGATGAATTTCCATGCCGCTTCTTTATGTTGGGAATAAGAGACTATTCCAAGGCCGTTAAATCCGTAATTTGGATAGGCTTTTCCAGTCGGCCCTACCGGAAGGGGCACAACTGTATATTGATCTTTGTCAAGCATCGTGTTAAGTAATCCTACCGTGTCCGGATCCTGCATCAAAATAGGGGTTACTCCCGATACGAATGAGTTGACTTGAGAATCAAAACCCCAGTTTATAGAATCCTGAGGAGAGGTTTTAAACAGTTTGATGTACATTTCCCATCCGGCTTTGTACTGTGGAGATGTGAAGATCGTTTGTCCATTTGGAAGAATGTAGAGGTTGTCTGGATTTGCATTTTCAACAAAAGAAGTTGCAAGGGTGTCAGGGAATATGAAGGGCGAATTTTTCCCTCTGTTGTCCCATCCATACTGATTTTTTGATGGATTGTACAATTTCTGGCACGCATTCAAAACATCCTGCCATGTTTTGAGATCATCGGGGTTGATGCCATATTTGGCCAATATATCCGTTCTTACAAATAGGGCTTTGACAAAGAATGACTGCGGAATCATGTAAGGTGTGTTATTCACAGTTTTTGCCGCCTGCCATGCAAGTGGAATGAGAGTTTTTGATGCACTCCATGTTGCTATGTAAGGAGTGAGATTAGTCAACCAGCCATTGTCAACAAGTTGTTTTATCGTGTAATCTCTTACCTCAATGATATCCAGAGGCTGTTTCCCCATCAACATTGTTGTGAGTTTGTTATCTGCCTGTTCGTATGGAGGAGAGATAAGATTTATCTTTATGTTTGGATTAAGGGCTTCGAAGTCTTTTATAACCTGTTCCCACCACGCCGTTCTTTGAGGACTTGTCAATACCTGCATGAAATTAAGTGTGATCGTCTCACCAAGTGAAACTATCCCTATTGCCAGTACCAAAATGAGCACTACAAAACCTATTCTCTTCATATACACCCCTTCCTTTCTTATTGGCCAAATTGGCCTAAATTTTTATCATCCTTTTTTCAACGTATTTCACCCTTCCATGTGCCGACGCACCAAGCGCTACGACAAATGCGTCTCCGAGTGTTGACAATTCAACCTTTACCTCATGATCGTAGAAAAGATATTTCTTTATGGTACTTCTAACCGAGTTCAAGAAGGTATTTCCGAGATAGGTTGCCTTTCCTCCCAAAAAGATCGTAGATATGCCTGTGAGATGAATCATAGAAACTATTACCGCACCAACCTCTTCTCCGATCTCTTGCAAAAATTCAATCACTTTTTTGTCTTTGTTTTTTTCGGCCTTCTTTAAACTCTCAAAATCTGGTATCCCAAACATCCTTGTCCTTTCAAGAATGGCATCGGCACCGTAAAGATCTTCAAGATATTTGAACGTACCATTGTCCTTTACAAGAAAATGTCCCATTTCGCCTGCGTAACCGTATTCTCCATGATGTATTTCTCCATTTAAAATGATCCCGGATCCAATTCCTTCTTCCATATGGATGGATATAAATGAGTTTAAATTCTTACCTTTACCGTAGTATTTTTCGGCGATCGCAGCGACATCGGCGTCATTTTCTATCCATGCGTTAACCTTGTATCTGTCTGAAAAGATCTTTGCAAGAGGTACATTTTCAAATTCCAAAAATTTTGCCGGTTTGAGGATAATTCCGTTTTTAGAGTCAAGGGTTCCGGGTGCTCCAAAGGCTATGGCATCTATCTTATCTCGATTGCCGGCAATTAAATCATCTGTCACTTCAAAGATCGAATTAATTATGGAATTGTAATCAAAGGATTTGTAATATTTTGATTTTCTTCTCAAAATTTTTCCATCTGCATCGACAATGCATCCTTCGACCTGTTTTCTTAGAATTCCTATTCCGGCAACGTGAAAGGCATCTGGCACTATTTCGAGCAAGGTCTGAGGCTTTCCTATCCGGGAATCATGGGTTTTTTCCTTTTCTCTTATGAATCCCAAATCGATAAAATTCTTTGTGATTTCTCCGACGGTGGTTTTTGTGAGATCCAATTCATTTGCTATTTCAACTCTTGAAGCATTTTTAACCATAAGCGTTTCAAAAATTCTCAAAGAATTTCTTAAACCGACTGAACTTATGGCATTCATATTGTACTCCTTGAATAATAATTAGTAAGTAAAGTTTACTTTATTATCTATCTTTCTTCTTCAAAATTCAAAGGCAAAAAATAGCAGAATTTTGACTTTATTTCTAATTTTAAACGTTTATCGATGATTGATAAATACAATCTTAAATGATCGTTAATTATCTCTAAATATCAAATGATTTCATTTAAATAATCTTTACACATAGCGCGAAATTTTTGCCTCTCACTTTTTCTTTATTGACTTTACAGTTAACTATACATTTCACAAATTGGTCAAAATTGATATAATATATTTGACCATATCGTTTAGGAAGATTAAAGGGGGCATTTATGGATTTTTTAGAAGGATTCACAGATGTTTTTGAAAGAATTAAGAAAAATCCTTTGATTTTGGCGCCTGTTTTTGGCGTACTTTTGATAACATTGATCTTCAACCTCATTCTTTACGGATTGCGATCAGATGAATTTAATGGTTTAATCTTGATCATGATGGTCTCTTTCATATTCGGAGTTATAGAATGGGCTCTTGCAATTCTTGCCGTTTCCATCATGACCTCTATTATGATGGGAGAAAAAAGATTGTGGAAAGAAGAATTAAGAGTCTTTTTTAACTTCTTCGCCTTCTCTATCTTTATGTCTTTTTTTCTTATGATCGGTTTTGAGATAAACGTTATACTTGGCCTTGTAATGCTCCTTCTTATCCTTTACGTGCCGAACTGGTTTGTGGCGTCAAATGCGTGCGATCTTTACGGTGGATTCAAGTGGAACCTCTCATTTATCTTCAGAGGAATAAGATCTGCCTATGCTTTTATAATAATCATAGTAACGGCTCTATTGACGCTTGTGCCTTATGCTGGCAATTACCTTGCGATTTTTTTCTACGTTGTCTGGACGGCGAACACTTACATCCATATAATGGAAAATCAAAAGTAGGTTGATTATTGTGAAAATTCTAAAATTGCCACAAAAAAGAATACCAGAGGCTATAGACCTCGCAAATAGGGTGTTCAGGAAAGGCGGAGGAGACATGGGAAGGGATTATCCCGCGCTTTTTTCGTCTGAGAATGCCCAGAATATTTTATGTATTGAAGAGGATGGGAAGATAGTCTCTATCTTTGGCCTTTTGTTCAAGGATGTGCAGATCTTCTCGGCAAGAATTAAGGCATCGCTTGCCGGTTCCGTTTGCACCGATGAGAGATATCGAGGACGTGGATATTCAACTCTTTTGATGAAGGAGGCCGGAGATTATTCTGTAAAGAAAGGCGCTTCTCTTATGATGATATCCGGTGATAATTCGATATACAGAAAGTTCGGATCCGTTGACGCCGGAGTTTATTACGCACATTTTGTCGATGGAAATAACTCTGTTGAATATCATGAGGCTACCATTGACGATCTTGACAATTTGATGATCTTTCACGCAAAAAATCCGGTCAGATTTGTAAGAGACAGAAAAACTTTCAAGATGATGTTAGAAACTTCAAAGGCAGACAATATGCCGGCCAAGATATTTGTCTCGAATAAGGCTTACATCGTTGTAACTGAAGGAATAGTTGAAAAAGACAACGAGAACAGATACCACTGTGTTGATCACGGTGGATGTCAAATCGATGTTGCGAATCTTGTAAAGTCAGTCGCAAGCAAGATGAAGCCGATGGTAATTCACACAACATCTGCAGATTGCACGTTAAATGAGATCTTTATGTCTGAGAAAAGTGTCAGGAGAAGATTTATCGGCACCGTCAAGATTTTGGACTCCGCACTCCTTTTGAATCAATTAAGGCCATATCTTGAAGAGTTGCCATATGATGTAAAAATCATAGATGATTTAAGCGAGATGACAAAATACGTCTTTGGATCGACTGAATACGAGTCTAAATCTTTGGAAATTCCTCTTCCAGACTACGGTCTGGACTACGTTTAGGATGTGATAAAGATGATGATAGTTCCCGAACCCAAAATGACAAAGATTGGCAAGGAACGTTATTCATTCGATGGATTTTCGAATCTGCCATCTTTTTTAAAAAAAGAATTTGGAATAAAGGATGGGAAGTGGAAGATAGAAAAGATTGACAAAGCAGGCAGTGGGCTGAAGATAACCGACGGTAAGGTCCAAATTTGGGGAGATGAACTTACCCCTTATGCGACCTTAATCCAGATCTTGAACCAGTCGGGTGATTTTCTTCCCGAAATCGAGGTGGAAGAATCATTCAGATTCGAATTCAGAGGATATCATCTTGACATAGCGCGCGGGGGAGTGCCAAATCTCAAAACTTTTAAAGCATTACTCAGATGGTTATTCTTGACAAAATACAATTACTTTGCGATATACTTCGAAGATTTATTCCCGTGGAAAATAGATCCAAAGATAGGAGAGCACAGAGGAAGATTGACGGCAGATGAAGTCGACGAGATCATCGATTACGGTAAATCTCTCGGCATAGAGGTCTTTCCGTCTCTCGAATTGACCGGTCATATGGAGCACATACTATCCCTTCCAGAATATCGTGAGTTCAGCGAATGGCACAGGCCTTCGGAAGGATGTCTTGATCTTTCAAACGATAAGGCATCTGATTTTGCGATGAAATTACTCGAAGAGGTAGTTGAATTTTTCCCATCAAAGCACATTCACATAGGCGGAGATGAAACATGGGCATTGGGACGCGGAAAGAGTTTAAACAAAGGGTGGGAATTTCAGGGCCATAAGTTGTACGAGTCCCATTACGATCGCATGATAAAGATCGTGAAGTCTCATGGCAAGATTCCAATGATGTGGGGAGACATGCTGACGGGCATGTATCTGACCAAGGCCGAGAGTGAAAAATGGCAAGAAGTTTTGAAAAGCAAAATCTGGGACGAAGTGATCATCGCAAACTGGGATTATTCATCGAATAAAAAAGCGTTTTTCAAAGAAAAAATAAATTCTTTTGGGAAGAGAACCCAAATAGCGTGTCCGGGCCTTTCAGATTGGAACACATTTTATCCAAACTTTAAGATCGCCATCTCAAACGTCAAGAATTTCATAGGTGCTGCCAAAGACGAAAATCTTCCCGGCTTTATGGTAACATCCTGGGGAGACGATGGTCAGGAATGCCTTTTCTCATTTTTAAATCCTTTGATTTTGGCGACTATGGAGATCGCCGAAGGAAATGGAAGATGGGAAGAAAAATGGATGGCTCTAAGCGATGAAGACGAAAAGATAACAAATGTCAGAAAGATCTTTGGCAATTCTGAAATTTCAACCATGACGCTCAAGCGTGTACTCTTTGGAGACCTTTATCCTCTTTACAAAATCAAAGATCAAAAGATAAAGAAAGATTTTGAAGAAGTACTTGAGAAAACAAAAGATGTGATTTTACCTGACGATCTTGAATTCTTAAGACAGATGATCGAGACTGCCGTTGCCTTGATGAATAAAAAGGCACGCGCATCGGATTTCATATCTCTTTCCAACTCGTACTCAAAGTTATGGGTCAAAGAAAGAAAGATGGAAGGACTGGAAAATCTCCTTCCGAGATTCTGGGGAATGGCTGGCATTTCAGACATGAAAAATAATCATCTTAGCGGAAAATGACATTTTACAAAATGGCCTTTTGATGCTTCGATGACTGCCGGATCCGATCTTTTGCAAATCTCTTTTGCGTAAGGACATCTTGGATGAAATCTACACCCTTGGGGAGGATTAACGGCGCTCGGTATTTCTCCTTTTGGGATCGTTCTTGATCTTTTTCTTTTCGGATCTGGATCTGGAATTGCACTCAAAAGCGCGTAGGTGTAAGGATGAGACGGAAGGGTAAAGATATCATCCTTTGATCCAATCTCAACTATTTGGCCGAGATACATAACAGCAACAAAATCAGAAATGTAATCCACCACGGCAAGATTATGCGTTATGAAGAGATAGGTAAGTGAGAAGGTATTCTTGAGATCGATCAAAAGATCGAGTATTGTCGCCTGAACGGAAACGTCGAGTGCAGAGGTTGGTTCATCGAGCACTATGAATTCAGGATTTAATATTAAAGCCCTCGCCATCGCTATTCTTTGCCTTTGTCCTCCGCTGAACTCATGTGGGTATCTGAACATGTGATCTTCGTTTAGACCGACCTTTTTCAAAATTGCTTTTACCCTTTCCAAGATCTCGTTTGAGGAGATTTTTTCATGAATGTAAAGGCCCTCTCCAATTATGTCCTTCACAAGTCTGCGCGGATGAAGTGAATTGTAGGGATCTTGAAAGACGATCTGCATCTTTTTTCTGAAAGTTATCATTTCTTTCTGGCTTAAATTCATTATGTCCTGACCTTTGTAAATTATCTTCCCAGAGGTCGGCTCTATTAATCTAAGAATTGTCCGACCAAATGTCGTCTTTCCGCTGCCAGATTCTCCAACGATCGAAAAGATCTTTCTTGATGGTATTTGTACGCTTACGTCATCGACGGCATGAACGTATTGGCCTTTCGAGAAGATGCCTCTTTTAAGAGGAAAGTATTTTTTCAAATTTTGAATTTCGATCAAAAATTCATCCATTTTTATCACCGTAAAGATGACATGCCACTAAATGACCCGGATTCATTTCCGTCAAAGGGGGCTTTTCTACACTGCATATCTTCATCGCATATGGGCATCTCGGATGGAACCTGCAACCGGACGGAGGATTGACAAGATCCGGAACACTCCCGGGGATACCGGTAAGTTTGTCTCTATTTCCCACCTTGGGGATGGCTTTTAGCAATCCTTTTGTGTAGGGATGAAGTGGATTGTCAAAAAGTTCCTCAGTTTTTGCCTGTTCTACAACTGTGCCGGCATACATTATCATGATCTTATCGCAAAATTGTGCGGCTACCCCAAGATCGTGTGTTATGAGAATAACCGTGTTATTCATCTTAGAGACGAGATCGTCGAGTAAATTCATTATCTGGGCCTGAATCGTGACATCGAGTGCAGAGGTTGGTTCATCGGCTATCAGCAATTTTGGATTCGATGAAAGTGCCATTGCTATCATTATCCTTTGGGCCATTCCGCCGCTTAATTCGTGCGGATAAAGATTTGAAACCCTTGTTGGATCAAGATCGACGGCTTTTAACGCCTCGAAGACTTCTTGCCGGCATGACTTTATCGATGTGTTTTTTATCTTTGCTATGCTTTCCCCTATTTGAAATCCTACTTTCATTACGGGGTTAAGTGAGGACAATGGCTCCTGAAAGATCATAGATATTTCCCTTCCGCGGATCGTATTCAAAATACTTTCCTGAGTTTTAACAAGGTCTTTGCCATCAAAGACGATCTCGCCTTCGACGATCTCGCCCGGCTGCTCGATGAGTCTCATTATCGCAAGGGATGTAACTGACTTTCCACATCCTGTCTCCCCTATTATTCCAAATCTCTCATTTTTTAGGACCGTAAAATTGATACGATCAAGCGCATGAACAGTTCCCCTGTAAGTGTGGAAGACAACTTTCAAATTTTTTACCGTCAAGATCGCATCTTTCATCTTCTTAACCTCGGATCCATTATGTCTCTTAAGCCATCACCAAGAAGGTTAAATCCAAGTACGACTATGGCTATCGCGATGCCCGGAAAGGTAGAGATCCACCATTGATCGAGCAGGAAACTTCTTCCATCACTGACCATAGCACCCCATTCGGGAAGAGGTGGTCTAACTCCAAGGCCAAGGAAGCCCAAACTTGCGGCCGTTAAAATGACAGTGCCCATTCTTAAGGTGAGTTGAACGAGAACCGGTGAGACGCACATCGGCGTTACGTGGATCGATATTATCCTTGTTCTACTTGCTCCGAGTGCCCTTATGGCCTCTATGTAAGGTTGATTCTTCACCTTCATTGCCTCGGCCCTCGCAAGGCGCGCAAAGACTGTCCATCCCACAAGGGAAATCGCTATTATCGTGTTTATAAGGCTCGGTCCCAGCATAGCGGCAAAGGCCATGGCGAGTATTAAACTTGGAAAGGCAAGAAACATATCAGTTGCTCTCATCAGTATCTCGTCTATCGCGCCTCCAAAATATCCCGCTATTACTCCGAGGATCAAACCTATTCCTCCACTTATAATAGATACGATTATTATTATTTCGACTTCTATCATGGATCCACTTACAACCCGGCTAAAGATATCTCTACCGAATTGGTCCGTTCCAAAGAAATGTTTTAAACTCGGAGGTTGAAGCCTTTCGGCCATATTTTGTGAAAGCGGATCGTAAGGGATAAAAAATGGTCCTATAATTGCCACAAGCACAAAAACGATCACTATAACGGTGCCGATGATCGCTAATTTTGTTCTTCTCCACAGAAAAAACGTATGCTTCCAATCTTCCAAAATGGGCCTTCTCTTTTCCATGAAATCAGAAATCTTTTCGGTCAGAGTCATTCAACCACCTCACACCCTCATTCTTGGATCGATCACGGCATATATAAGATCAACAGAAAGATTAACGAGTGAATAGACAAGTGCGATGAAAAGCGTTCCACCCATTATTGCCGGGTAATCGAGAACCAAGAGTGCATTTACTATGTACCTTCCAAGGCCCGGCAGACCGAAGACTGTCTCTGTCAACACGGCCCCCTCGAGCAATCCCCCGAAGGTCAGACCTATAATAGTTATAACCGGAATTAACGCATTTTTCAGGGCATGTCTGTAGATAACTATTCTTTTTGGCATGCCTTTAGCCTTTGCAGTTCTTATGTAATCCTGATTCAACACGTCTAACATACTTGCGCGTGTTATTCTCGCAATCGAGGCAGTTGCAGCGTATCCAAGCACTGTGGCGGGAAGTATTAAATGTCTCAGGCCGTCCCAGAAGGCCTCCCAGTTTCCGTCCAAAAGTGAGTCGACGAGTATCATTCCGGTTATCTTTTCGGGCGGGATAACGAAAAGGCTTAACTGCCCCGTTCCCGGGAGCCATCCGAGGATGTAGTAAAAGACGAGCAAAAGAATAAGGCCCGTCCAGAAGACTGGCATAGAAACCCCGAGGATCGAGAAGATCCTTGAAAAATGATCGATCCATCTGTTTCTGTAAATCGCAGAAAAGATCCCAAGAAATATTCCAAGAAAGATGGAGATTATTATAGACGCTATTGCAAGTTGGAGCGTTACCGGAAAATATTCCGCTATGTCCTGAATGACCTGGCGTCCAGACTGGATAGAATTTCCAAGGTTACCGTGGATAACGCCCCACACGTAATCGACAAACTGATCGAAGAGAGGCTTGTTAAGGCCCAATTGTTCTTTCATTCTTTCGACAACGTCCGGCGGGGCATTTCCTCCGAGGAGTGCCCCTACCGGATCGGCAGGTATCACATGGACAATTGCAAAAACTATGGCCAGTACTCCAAACATTACAAGAAGCATTAAAAGACTTCTTTTTAATATGTAGGAGCCAAGTTTCATTCCCTATCCCCTTATTTGTACATCTTCGTCAAATCAAAGGCGAGCGAATACCCTTTTGCGGTTTGATCAAATCCTTTCAATTCCGCCCTTGTACCCCAATAGTTCAAAGGTTGATATAGTATCGCAAATGGTCCATTATCGAACCAGTAATTCGTTAATTCTTTGTACATCTCAACTCTTTTTGTTTGATCCAGTTCAAATCCAGCAGCCTCCGCAAGATCTGCTGCATGATCGTCGTACCACATCATCCTCCACGCGAGTTGTTTTACCCTGTAATCCGCGAAGGGCTTGGCAAGCGCATCCGGATCAGGAAAATCGATTCCCCATCCGGCAACGATCATCTGAACTCCTTGCTCTCTCATCTTCGTGTACATTTGTGAGGCCTGCATTATAGTTATATTTGCCTTTATTCCTATTTTGGCAAGATCTGCCTGAATCGCTATAGCCTCATTTCTTCTTCTTTCCGTCGTGTTTGTGACGAGTTCAACTTCAAAACCATTCGGGTATCCTGCCTGCGCAAGCAATTCCTTCGCTTTCGCTATATTCTGATCAAAAGGCATATCAGAGACGTACCCGAGATATCCGTAAGGGATAAAACCCTGAACCTTTATCGCGTAACCGCCGGCTATATTTTTAATTATAGAGTCGTAATCTATCGCGTATTTAACGGCTTGCCTTACACGAACATCTTTAAATGGTCCCCATCCGGCATTCACCGCAAGGTATTCATTTGACTGGGCAGGGACACTGACCACGTTGAAATTGGGATCTCCTTTTAAGGAATTAACCTGTTCCGGTGTGAGATTCCACGCTATGTCTATGTCTCCCCTTTTGAGAGCGAGTTGTTGATCTGTTGATTCTGGCATATCTCTTATTATTATCGTCTTTATTCTCGGAGCACCTCTCCAGTATTTATCGTTTGCAATGAGAACTATCATGTTATTTCTCTGCCATGATTTGAGAATGTATGGACCGGCACCGGCGCTGTGATCTGCAAGGTACGTTGATCCCATATCCCCTGATACATCGTGAGACTGTGCAACTTTAGGATCAACTATACCTCCCCAACTTTCGGCAAAGATGGACATGACTATATTCGGAGCGTAAGACTTGTTCATAGTTATTTGTACCGTGTAATCATCGATCTTTTTTACAGTCTCATTCATGTTTTCGGAATTCAATCCAAGAGATTCAAAAAGCCAGACCGGAGATTTTTTCAACTGTAAAACGCGTCTCACCGAATAGACAACAGCATCGGCATTTACAGGATCGCCATTTGCGAAACTCACACCCTTACGAATGTGAAATGTCCATGTTTTGCCGTCCTGAGAGATATCGTAACTTTCAGCAAGTTCCGGGACAGCCTGAATTGTACCGTTAAACTCTTGCAATTTGAAAAGGCCGCTGTAGATATTCATGACCATTATTGAAGGTTCCACCTCGTAGCAAACGGCAGGATCGAAGGAGATGAAAATCCCCGTGTTCATCCCGATTACGACCGTATCCTTCGGTATGGATGCAGAAAAAGCCATGGCCGCGAAGGAAAAAACAAGCGCCATAAACAAAAATTTACGCATACAACACCCCCCTGTTGAAGATATGCCTTGATATTTTGAAAGAAGTATATCATAAAACTTGTAAATGTCAAAACAAATAAAAAATCATTGCAAATTCATATATTTGCAATGATTGAATTGAATTAACTTATAAATCAAGAAATTACTTTTTCTATTATTTCCTTCACAACCCTTATATCCTCTTCGTGTTCCGGATCATCTCCGGGAGTTTCCAACACCATGGGGATGGTTCTAAAAAACTCCTCTGAGAAAAATGTTTCAAATCCTTTTTTGCCTATGAACCCCTTCCCGATCCTTTCATGTCTATCTTTATGAACACCGAGAGGATACATCGAATCGTTTAAATGACACATGACGAGACGATCCCGGCCTATCGTCCCGTCGATCTCATCCATGAGTTTTTTCATCCCGTCCTTTGAAGTGATATCGTAACCCGCATCAAAGCCGTGGCATGTATCGTAAGTGAAATACAGATCGCAACCGCTTAAGTCCGCGATCTTTTTCAACTGGTAAAAGTTATGTCCTATATTTCCACCCTTGGGAGAGACGAGTTCAAGCAATAATTCAACATTTTCGGGACGATCTTTCATTATCGTGGATATCGAATTCGCGATTCTTTGAATGGATTTTTCTTCATTCTCTCCAAGACCGCTGCCG
This sequence comes from Athalassotoga saccharophila, assembly GCF_009936215.1. Lineage (GTDB taxonomy): Bacteria > Thermotogota > Thermotogae > Mesoaciditogales > Mesoaciditogaceae > Athalassotoga > Athalassotoga saccharophila. Next base: position 1,332,389 of record NZ_AP019551.1, read on the forward strand.
GGATGAACATTTACGTATTTGATCTTGAGCAAACTTGCGAGTTCAAGTTCTTTTTTCATCAGTTCTACCGACTTTTTGATCACTTCTTCATTTGGACTTGCAAGGTTTATGAGATAACTTGCGTGGATCATAACCTTATCATTCTCTATGCCGTATTTTTTCATTTCCTGCGTGAAAAGTTCACGTTCGTTATCATTTGGATTAACATTCACCTTCCACATTCTTGGACTGTGAGAAAATATCTGGAATGTATTTCCGCCTATTTTTATTGTTCTTTGTGGAATTGTCGAGAGTGGAGATGTCATGTGAGCGCCTATGTACATCTAAATCACGTCTTTCATCTGAAATTCTATTACAAGATCTTTTCCTTCAAAATGATTTTCAACTTCTTTACCGTTAAGTCTTATTTTTGTTATCATCCTTGGGGCATTTAAAAACTTTACCTTGACATTATCATATCTTCCAGAATATCCATTGTGTAATCTCTTGATCCCGATCGTGTATCCGTCCACGGCACTACCTATTGCAAATTCGTAAAGATTGTACTGTCCATCTTTGTAGCCGAGTGTTTCTCCATCATCCTCGTAAAGATATCCGATGGCAGAATTTCCGTAGACGTCAACGTAGAGATTCATCTTTTCCCTTTCGAAGATGTAATTTAGAGGATCTGTTTTGAAGATAATCGATCCATCTTTTACGAATATTGGAATCTCTTCTAATGGGGCATCTATTTTGTAAACGTGATCTCCCTCGTAGATATTACCGTTTCTCATGTCTATCCATTTATCCTTTGGGATGTAGACAGTCCTCCATGTCGTGTTCGGCCTCGTTACTGGGGCAACAAGGATAGAGTCTCCGAAGACGAATTCATCATTTATCGAGTAAAGATCTTTGTTGTTTTGATCTAACATGAACAAAGGCTTGATTATCGGAATTCCTTCTTTGTGTGCAAAATAAAAAGCCGTGTAAATGTACGGAAAGAGTGCGTACCTTAACTTTATGTATTTCTTTGCTATCTCTTCTATCTTTTCTCCAAATGACCATGGTTCCTGCCTTGCCGTTCCAATCGCGGAATGATTCCTAAAGAAGGGAAAGAACGATCCCATCTCCATCCATCTTGCAAGCAATTCCCCATTGGCATCTCCTCCAAATCCTCCAACATCCGCACCGGTGAATGCAACACCGCTAAGGCCTAATCCCATCGAGATAGGCATTTCGATCTCTAAATGTTCCCACCAACTTGAATTGTCTCCGGTCCAGACGGCGGCGTATTTTTGTATGCCGGCAAATCCAGATCTTGTCAGTATAAAAGGTCTTTTACCCGGTTTGTGAATTTCAAAGGCTCTTTTTGTTGACATCGCTTCAAGATATGCGTAGATATTTCTTACCTTGTAATGAGGCCAGATCTTGCCACTGTCATCTTTATGAAAGGCTTCGTCGCCGGCATCGTCCTGAGAGAAAAGAGATTTTGCCTCACCGAGGATTTGAAAATCGATTTCTCTCTTGAAGAGTTCGGAGACCTTTTTGGTCTTCGAGTCTGTCCACACTATGGCCGGTTCATTCATGTCATTCCATATTCCGTCAACACCTTTTTCAAATAACGCTCTATGAGATCTTGCCCACCATTCTCTTACGTCCGATCTCAAAAAATCTGGGAAGTTACATCTTCCCGGCCAGACGTAACCGGTAAAATCATTTCCTTCTTTGTCCTTTACAAACCCGTCAATTGATTTCGCGGATCTGTAAATATCGTAGTTCTGGTCTATTTTGACTCCGGGATCCACGATCGTGACAAGTTTAAATCCCATATTATGAAGTTGATCTGAAAATCCGTTTTCAAAATCATTCTTCCACGTGAAGACCCTGTATCCATCCATGTAATCTATATCGAGGTAGATAACATCGCATGGTATATCTTTTTGCCTCATCTTCTTCGCAACCTCGATCGCCTCATCTTTCGAATAACTCCATCTTGATTGCTGGTATCCGATGGCCCATGCGGGTGGCATCTCCATTCTTCCAACAATGCCAGTAAAAGTACTTATTACATTTTTTACATCCGGTCCATATATGAAATACATTGTTATTCCTTCATCTCTTGCAGAGAGCGTGAATCCATCCTCGCGGAGGTTGAAAAAGGAGTAAGAGGTCGAATCAACAAAGATGCCAATTGCTGATTTGCCAATGATCGCTATGAAAAATGGTATCGAAATGTACATCGGATCGAGATCTGGCGTGTGGAGAGGAAAATCGGAGTTTATCATTTTAAAATTTCTTCCCCTCTTGTCAAGATACCCCATTTTTTCTCCAAAGCCGAAAAAGTGGGCCTCTTTACAGGAAAAATCGACTGAAAAAATCCCATTTTTAAAATCCTCCGATCTTTGCGTTATCAAGATCTCTTTGTCCTTTACAATTAACATATTATTTTCCTGGGCACAGTAAAAATCTTTAACATCATTTGCGTGAAATTTTTGAACAACTTCGATTGGATTTTGAGGCATTCCGTAAGTTACTTTGAAGATAGATCCGTCCAATTTTTCAATTTTCATACTCATCCCTCCTTAAAATAATTCTGACACCGGTTGGGGATTTTTCTGCATTTTGAGGATCTTTGACATGCCATTTTGTGAAATAAGAAAGTAAGTGTCGGATGCATCATTACTTGTCACAACGCAAGAATTATCAACGGGTATGGTGTAAATCGTTTTAACCGTTGGCGTTCCAGAATAGAAAAACAGGTAATTGGAAAGGCCGGGTCTTAATTCGGCCTGCAAGATGTACTGATCTTTTTTGGACACATTTATCCATATGCCTCTATTGCCAGTAACGTAAATTGCAAAGTACTGCGCTTGAGGTTGCTGGGATGCGAATGTTAAAATCCTCTGAAGGTCTACGCTCGTGTTCGAAAGGAAATTGTAGGCACTTATGTATTTGTCTATAATCCCGCCGGGATAGATGTCCTGTTTGAGAATGGAGATGTTGGAATTGATGTCGTTTATCTGTCCATTCATCGACTTTATCTCTTCGTCCATATTCGAAATAGAGACCGAACTTGATCTTATAAAGGCAAAATCGAGTATACTCATGAAAGTCGCAAAGATTGCAGATACTATTACAAGCACGACAATTAATTTGTAAATAAAAGGGGTTTCTTCGTTCAAAAGATCACATCCTTTCAATATCGGCTACTATTTTTCTTATCATATTATGAGTTTCGATAACTGGCTTGATTTTACGCTTTATCTTTTGAATTGTGTTATCGACGTACTTCGTGTTCTTTCCGATCCTACTGGCCATCTCTTTGTAAGATTCATCTTGCATGTACATCTTGAACAGTTCAAATTCATTCTCATCGAGCACCGAAGAAATTTCTGACATAAGGTCTTCGTAAAGATATTCATCTATCAAGGTAGGTTCATATCCTATATCTGAACTTTTGTCTTCAGATTCTTCTTCGAGAAGCAAATCAACCTTTAGAGAATCTGTAAGTATTCTGTGCTTCCTTCTGTTTAGATAAGTCAGGAAGGATTTCATTTCTGAATCAACGGATTTCCATGCAAAGGTCGAAAAGGTGCTTTTGTCCTCTTTATAATAGTAAATCGCCTTTATGAGTCCGACCAGTCCATTTTGAATAAGATCGTCCTGATCTGACCATTGGCCATAGTACTGGCCTGCGATCTTCACTACCATTGGATAAAACTGTTCAACTATAAAATCGGCAGCCTCTTTTACGCCACTTTGCGCAAGTTTCACAAGTTCTCTTGTTGATCTGGTTCTGAGACGGTACTTCAATCTCATCATTTCGAGAGTATATTTTGATCGGTATAGTAAACCGTATCGATCAAATTCGAATTCGCGCCGTAATAAATTGAAATAGTGTTAATCCCGCCGAGAGATGCTGGAACGGGAAAAGTTGCCACCAAGGACTTGTAATTCGTTGTGGAGATCACCTGCTGGATGGATCCGATCTCGTTCTCAGATATGAATGTTCCTCCCGTAATGTAGACCATAAGTTTTGCCTTTTCGGAAAGATTTTGCGGATCTCCGACAACAAACAAAGCGACATTCCTAAGCATTAAGGTACCGAAATACTTTGCGAGTTCATCCAGAGCACTTTCTTTTACGACTACCACATTTCTCACATTTTTGTTCACAGAAAGAATTTGAGAAATATCCGGAAAGAGGTACAATTTGTAATTTTGATAAACGTAATTGATCGAAAAGGGTATCATTGAACCATTTACCTTTACCACGAGATCTGGAAGATACTCTATCGATCTGTTTGCAAGATTTATTATCCTGAAATAGGCTTCTATATTCCCGTTTTCAAATCCTATTCTATCTATAATCGGAAAGATTGGATTTCCTTGAAGGGAGATTTTGTAGATCTTTACATCGTTTGAAACCGGATCAACTGTCAATAGAGTCTGACCACTTAGGTCGGCGTAAAAGACGGATTTTGAATTCTCAAGGTTAAAATTTATTCCCCCGCTTACCATCTGATTTGAGTCGAAAAACACGATGCTGTCTCCGAGTATCGCAAAATCATATGGCAAAGGTCCAGACGGGAATGGAATAGGGCTCAATTCAGTCGAAGAGATAAGATCGAATCTTCTTATTTCTCTATCCGTAAGATCCATCAAATAAAATATTCCAGATCGCGCATGACCGTAAGAGAAGATGTGAACCTTCTTTGAAAAAAGATCAAATCTTCTGAAGAGATCGCCGTTATTCTCAAAGACATCGACGGCATCCTTTCCATACTCCCCAACGTAAAATCTGCCAGCGCTATCTTGACAGAAGATCACTGGGAAGGAAAGATTTGAGAGGAAAATTTTTTTATCGTCGAAATTGGAAGAATAAGAATATATCGAACCATTTTCAAATGAAACGTAAAACCTGTCAAAAATTTGCGAATAAATTATGGCCGTTGGAGTTGAGTCAACGCCGAGAGAATAGACATTTTGGACTTTGGAAAACTCGATAACATTTCTATTTGCCGCGTCCAAAACGTAAAAGCCATTTTCTCTGACCGCAACTGAAACGGGAGAGTAAAATATCTCATTTCCTTTATATATGCCATAAATCGTATCATTTTTTTTCACAGAGACGATGGGTAAAAAGGCCGTAAAAGATGCAGAGATAAGTGATTTTATGAATGTGTAAGTCGGAGAAGATTTAAAGACCATAACTGCGTTATTGAGATCATTTGATGCTGACGTTAATTTACCATCCATTAAATCAAGACGAGCCTTAAAATACCATAAATTGGCTGCGTCGGCGACATTTATGGTAGATGATAAAGACATGTTGATAAGCGAAACCGCCTCACTTATGTTGGAATTATTCCACGCATTTACCGAGGCGGAAAAATTGTTAATGTAAGATCCAAAAGCCACAAATGAAATAAAAAGAAAAAGTCCAACAAACCATTTCAAATCGATCACTTCTGCTTTAACATATTTATGAGATCCATCTTGTTTTCTCTTCTGTTAACAAGTCTCTTTATATTTTCATGGTGCCTGTACACGCTAAGTACAAAGAGAAAGATAAGCGCAAATCCAAAATATATCTCTCCGAAAAAGAATGAAAGCACAAGGGCAAATCCGATTCCTACCATAGACGCAAGAGAAACGTACTTCGTTGTAAGCGTTAATATCAACCATATTACAAGAAATCCTAACGCAACGAATGGATTTACCGCCAGCATAAAACCGAGTGTTGATGCCACACCTTTGCCACCTCTGAATTTCATGTATATCGGATAATCATGACCAATTACAGCCGCCGTTCCCGAAAGCAAAACGAATGGCATGGGAAAACCCATCAAACGCGCCAGAAGAACCATAACGAAAGATTTCGCGATGTCCAAGAACATCGAGGCAAAACCAATAAGAGGTCCTGCGGCCCTTAAGGCATTCGTCCCTCCAACATTTCCACTTCCCACCTTCCTGACGTCGACGCCTTTGAGATGGGGAAGAATGTAACTAAAAGGAATACTTCCAACAAGATAAGATAAGATTATCCAAAGTATCTCATTTATCATTTTCTCTTCTCGCTTTTACGATTATTTTTAAAGGTACATTTTCGAACTCACTCACATTCCTTCTTAAAAAATTCTCGTAAGATCTTCTAACGCTTTCCGTGAAAAGTTCAGGAGAATTAACAAAGACAGAAATGGTTGGCGGAGATGTATCGACCTGAGTTGCGTAAAAGATCTTCAATTTCGATGGAATCGAATGTTCGGACGAGAATTTGAAGGATAATCCAGCTATTTTCGAGGTTGGCAATGTTGATGTGTACTGATCGTAGACTTTTATTATCTGATCCATTAGATCGGTTATATTCCATCTATTCAGCGCAGAAACCGGCACAAAGGGACTGTATGAGACAAAGAAAAGTTCCCTTTCTACCTCTTCGATGAAGTTCTTTATTGCCAAATCCCATTTGTTCCCGACGATTATGGAAGCCTTTGAATACTTTACCACCATCGAGGCCACTTTTTTGTCCTGTTCAGTTATGCCTTCTGAAGCGTCCACAACGATAAGAGATATATCCGAATTCATGATAGCCCTTATCGTCCTTGCACCGCTGAAAGATTCAACGCTGCCCTTTTGAACATGAGATCTCTTTCTCAATCCCGCTGTATCTATGAAGGTGATCTGCCTATCCTTGTAATTCAAAGAGGCATCTATTGTGTCTCTTGTGGTGCCCGGTATGGATGTGACTATAGATATAGGTTGATTTATTATCGAATTGAAAAGAGATGATTTACCGACATTTGGCTTGCCAATTATCGAAACCTTTGGGCCTGAATTCTTTATTTCGATTTTCGATTCAGGAATTGATTTTAGAATTTCTTCCTCGAGAAGATCAAAGCCTATATTGTGTTCTGCCGAAATGAAGATTGGCTCTCCCATCGAAATGGAATATATTTCTCCGAGGTTTTTTTTGTAAGCATCGCTTTCACATTTGTTAACCACAAAAATATATTTTTTCCCGGATTTTCGAATTATCTCTGCGATTTCTATGTCTTCTTGGGTGAGATTCGACCTTCCGTCTATGACAAAGATCACTAACGTCGCTTGCGAGATCCACTTTTTAAAAGAAAGATTCATCTCAATCTCTATTTCATCGGAAGGATCCAAAAAGTAACCGGGCAGATCAACGAGACGAAAGGCTTTTCCTTCGATATTCATATCAAAAATAACCGGATCTCTGGTTAAGCCTTCGTAATCGGCAACCAGAGATCTTCTAAATCCGACAAGTCTGTTGAATATACTTGATTTACCAGCATTTTTTCTGCCCGCAATCACAATAGCGGGCAGATCAAAATCACTTTTCACCTTTTCGATTCACCAATTCCTCTATAGTTGTTCTCATAGGTCCCTGATTGAAGTTAGCCTCTTCTTTATGATCCTCTTTCTTGGAATTGTCGGGCAAATCTTTTATGGTTACGACCATATCCCTCTCGTCCAAATCGGGATTGTAAGAGACCTTGTGAACCTTTGCCTTGAAAAGATCTCCCACCTTTATGCCATCGTAAAATTGAGATTTGGGCAAAAATCCTTCCACGTTGTAATTTACAATTCTTAAAATGGCTCCAGAATTCTTCAAATTGACCACTTCACAGTCAACTGGGGTACCTATTTTAACTGTCTTTGAAAGTTCTTCCCACGGATCCTTTAAAAGCCTCTTAACGCTTAATTTCATTCTTCTTTTTTCAGGACTTATGTCGAGAATCTTTACCTCAACTTCCTGATTTTTCCTGAAAAGGTCAGATGGATTTTTCACGAAATTCCACGACAATTCTGAAACGTGTGCAAATCCGGATATCTCATCTTCTATACCAAGAATTACTCCTGTGTCCAAGACCTTTTCTACCTTTGCCTTTACCGTGTCACCAACATGGTATTTCTCTTCTATGTTGTTCCATGGATCTCCCTTTACATCTTTCACGCTGAAAGAGATCCTTCTCTTGTTTTTATCTATCTCGGTAACCTCAACTTTTATCTGATCATTTTCGTGGAAGTAATCCCTTAGATTCCTCTTGGTATTTCCCCAGAAAATATTCTCAGCCCTTACAAGTCCTTTTATTCCATCGCCAATTTTGACAAAGATTCCATACGGCGCTATACCGGTAACGGTAGCATCTACAATGCTTCCAACCGGGTATTTCTCTTCGATCCTTTCCCACGGATCTTCTGTGAGTCTCTTGACACTGACAGACATTTTTTTGTTTTGAACGTCTTTTGATATCACTATTCCTTCAACCTTTTCACCAATTTTGAATTTTTCTTTTAAATTAAGATTTCTGTCCCAACTTATCTCACTTCGCGGAATAAGTGCGATCATCGGACCGACGTCTATAAAGACTCCAAAGTTCGTTATATCCTTGACGACACCCTTTATTTTTTCTCCAACATTGACAGATTGGAGGAACTTTTCGACTTCTTTATTGACAAGCGTATCCATTGATAGCACTATGTTGTTGCCGTTGTTCCTTTCTTCGAAATTTATAACTTCAAATTCGAATTCTTTTTTAAGAAGTTCATCGTTTGAAATGTTGTTAAGGTATGAGGCCTGAGATCCGGGCAAAAAGGCCGAAACGGCGCCTTGGATTTCTACCGTGTATCCTCCTCTTACCTTTTTTATTATATGGCCTTTTATAGGTCTCTTTTCTTCCATACTCTTTTTTATCTCTTCAAGGATCTTTGGCACAAGGTATCTTCTTTCCGAAAGATATGTACGGGCCCCTTCCTCTTCCCCTCTATAATTTATAACGACAGCATCTATAATGTCACCGGATTTGTAATCCTGGGGTTCTTTGACAAGTTCCTTCTTTGTTATAATGCCTTCCGTTTTCGCACCGAGATCGACTATAACGTATTCAGTCCCGGAACTTACAACCGTACATTTTCTGATCTCTCCAACTGTAGGCATTCCAAGGTTCTCATTCTCGAGATACTCCTCAAATTCGTTCTTACCGTTTATCGCTTCGCCGTTTTCCATGATTTTACCCCGAAGGGCACACCTCCTTTAAATTTTCAAAACGTCCTCAACTTCTCAACTATTTCGTCTACGATTCTTCTCGGAGTTGAGGTTCCACTGCATATTCCGACACTTTTGACAGATTTAAACCACTCTGTTCTTAGATCGTCCGCATTTAGGATAAGATAAGTCCTTTCATTCAGATTTTTGGCAATGTTAAACAATTTCTTCGTGTTAGAACTTTTACTTCCACCGACTACAAGACATACGTCACGAGATCGCGCTAACTCTTCCACCTCCCTTTCTCTTTGATAGGTAACCTTACAAATTGTGTTTTCTACCATCACAATGGATAATTCGTCCATATTTTCGGATATTTGCTTTACCACTTCTTTAAATCCGTTCATATCCATTGTAGTCTGGGAAAAGATCGCTATCTTTTTTGTTGAATAAGATATTTTGTCCGGTGAATCAAATACCTTTATTCCATTCACTATACTTGTAAGGTATGTAACCTCGTCATGATGTTCATGACCGTAGAGCAATATTTCAAACCCATCATCATGAGCCTTTTTGATCGAATCGGCAACGGAAGAGACTACCGGACATGTGGCATTCACAACCCGCTTTGCTTTGGAGAGAAGTTTTTTCATTTGATCTACTGGAATACCGTGTGCCCTTACGATGACGACCGAAGAAGAAAGATCTGGCCATTCGGAATCGAGTTTCAAAGTTCTAAGACCCATCCTTTCGAGTTTTCTCATTTCCTCTTCATTGTGAATGAGATCGCCCGTTACATAGACATTTTCGCCTTTATTCAAAAATTCTTCGGTTATTTTTACCGCTTTGTCAACTCCAAAGCAAAATCCTATTTCATTTGCGACTGTTATCTCTAACACTCTTCATCCTCTCGGTGTAAATCGAATAAATTTTATTTACCACCTCTTCAAGATCAAGACCGTCAGTTGTTATAACTATGGCATCATCTGCGGCTTTGAGTGGAGAGATAGTTCTTGAAGAATCTATATAATCCCTCTCTTTTATCTCATCTATTATATCCTCAAAATTCGCCTTTATTCCCTTTGATATGAGTTCTTTATACCTTCTTCTCGCCCTCTCTTCAATCGATGCCGTAAGGAAGATCTTCAAAAAAGCGTCTGGCAATACAACGGTGCCTATGTCTCTTCCTTCAACAACGAAATTCGCGTCTTTTACTATCTCTCTACTTTTTCTCGTTACGATCTCCCTTATCTCTGGAATTTCGGCAACCTTCGAAACTACACGTCCTACTTCCAAGGTTCTCAATTCATTATTGAAACTCTTTCCATCGACTATTACGGAATCGTCCACGACAGAAAAATTTTTTCCCTTTATGAATTCAAAGAATTCTTTAGAAAATTCTGGTTGGCCCTTTTGAATCCAGAAAAAAGAAATCACCCTGTATATATTTCCTGTGTTAAGATATCCAAATCCAAGTCTTTTGGCAAGTTCACTCGCAACTGAACTTTTCCCGGACCCTGCGGGACCGTCTATTGCTATGTATATCATACAGATGCTTCTTCGTACGTATCGAATATCTTGAATACCATGTTCAATCTCGTGAGTTCGAATATCTTTTTGACATTCGATCTCATTCCGAAAAATCTCAATTCTTTTGAACCTTCAGATGCCCTTTTAAGCAAAGAAACTAATGCACCCAACCCTGCACTGTCTATGTACGAAAGGCCGGTCATATCCATTAGAATTATCTTCTCGTCACCGTTTAAGGCTTCATCTATCATACGTTTTTTGAAATCTATTGATTGATAGGCGTCGAGTTCTCCTTTCATTTTAACAAGAACTGTTTTTCCGTTCTTTGTCATTTCTATAGAAAAATCATTCATGAATTTCCCTCCAATCTTATTCCCAATTCTTTTAACTGCTCTTCGGTAACCTCTGAAGGTGTATCCATCATGAGATCGGTACCGCTTGTGGTTTTTGGAAAGGCTATTACTTCTCTTAGAGAAGGAGCACCAACCATTATTGAAACGAGTCTGTCAACTCCTATTGCAAATCCTGCATGCGGTGGGGCACCATACTCGAATGCTTCGAGAAAGAATCCAAAACGTCTCTTTGCTTCTTCTTCACTTATTCCTATTAACTTAAAAATCTTTTCCTGCAAAGATCTCGTGTGAATCCTCACGCTTCCACTGCCCATTTCCCATCCATTTATCACAAGATCGTATGAATGTGCCCTTATTTTAGACAGATCCTCATTTGCGAGATCTTCAAGGTACGGCATCGTGAATGGATGGTGCTGGGCCTGAAATCTTTTCTCCTCTTCGTTCCACTCGAACATTGGAAATTCATTTATCCACAAAACTTTAAACGTTCTATCTGGAATTATTTTTATTTTGTTTGCTATGTCTATTCTCACTTTTCCGAGAAATGAATTGAGATTATTTTGCTGTCCGGTACAGATTAGAACACTTTCTCCGGCTTTAACACCCAAATCAGTGTTTGTCAGTAATTTTCCTATACTTCCCGTGAATTTACCATCGGAAAATTTGGCCCATCCCAATCTTAAATTAAAAGATTTCGCGCTTTCTGCGTATCCATCAAGTTCTTTTCTCGAAAGTACCTCATTTGGAGGTACGACTATCATTTTCACTTCTTCTTCTTCTGAAGGCTTTAGAAAGCCTAAATTTCGAACGAAGATCTGATCTGTAAGATTTTTCATTTCCATTCCAAATCTCAAATCTGGCTTGTCCGATCCGTAAAGTTCCATCGCATCGCTGTATTTCATAGAAGGTACATTGCCTATGTCTATGCCAAGAGTTTCCTTGAAAAGGTACTTTACGAGATCTCCTATAACCTTTTGAACATCTTCTTGATCCACAAAAGACATTTCAACGTCTATCTGTGTAAATTCCGGCTGCCTATCAGCCCTGAGGTCCTCGTCTCTAAAACATCTTGCTATCTGGTAATACCTGTCAAATCCAGCGATCATCAAGAGTTGTTTGAAGATCTGTGGAGATTGAGGGAGAGCGTAAAAAGTTCCTTTCTTTATTCGCGATGGTACTATGAAATTCCTTGCCCCTTCTGGAGTGGATTTCATAAGATAAGGAGTTTCTATCTCGACGAAATCCAAAGAGTTAAAGTACTCTCTCGTCTTCTGCATCAATTTGTGACGGAATATCAAATTTGACTGCAGGCTTTTTCTTCTTAGGTCCAAATACCTGTATTTAAGCCTTATATCCTCGTTTCCTTCCTCACGGTTTATGTAGATGGGAGGTGTTTTGGACTCTGCGAGGATCTCTAAATCCGTTGCGAGGATCTCTAAATCCCCACTTGCAAGGTCTGCATTTTTTGCCTCACGAGGCCTTTCTCTTAATATTCCCTTTACACCTACAACATATTCTGCAGAAAGTTTTTTTGCGATCTCGTAAGTTGGGCTTTCCGGTTCAAATAAAACCTGTACTATGCCGTACCTGTCCCTTACCCAAACAAAGATAATTCCTCCAAGATTCCTTATCCTATCAACCCATCCATTCACTATAACCTCTTTCCCGATTAAAGAATTGTTTAATTCATGAATTCTGTGGGTCCTTTTTAACATGTAAAAGATTCTCCCTTCAACTTTTTCAAAAGATTATACCATAAAAAATATTGTACATTTTAAGATGCTTTTTGGTATCCTTTCCCGAAGATCAGAAAGATGAGAGTTCCGATAAGTCCAAATGTGAAGGCCGTCAAGAAATTCACCGCCGGTGATATGATCCACAAAAAGGCACTCAAAAAAGCAACTATCGATACGATACCATCTCTCACGAGGTAATAGGTTCCAAAAGTTCCAGCCTTCTGGCCCTCTGGAGAAAGATCCATTATCAGAGATTTTCTTGTTGGTTCGCCAAATTCTTTAAGACCCCTTATTACAAATGCAACGATTAAAAGTTCAAAACTTCTTGAGAAAAGCAGAATAAGTGGAAAGAGAGTGAAAAAACCGAAAGTTATAACCACAAATGGCTTTTTCGCGTGTCTATCGGCAAGATACGCAACGGGCACATAAATTATCATGGCTGTTAACATTTCTATCATTGTCAATATTCCAAACTGAAAAGCATCAAGGCCATTCTTCTCGACCACCCACACAACGACGAAAGCATAGGGAATCTGTTCGCAAAACCTTACAAATATATCGGATATCAATAGGATACCAAGATTCCCTTTTAGATTTTTAAGCATTGCCATTATTTTGACGGGAGCCGATTTTTTGCCGGAATCTTTTATAAAAGCGTTAAAGATGAAGATAGACACAATGGCAAGGGCCATTGCTATGATAAATGAGATCCTTATACCTTTTGTAATGCCGTAAAGATCTATCAAAATACCTCCGATAAGAGGGCCGAGCGCCATAGGAACTCTTCTGACAAGAGAATGCATCGAAACTCCCATTACCCTTTTGTTTTTCGGTACGGCATCCGATATCAGGCTCATTATCGCAGGCATGGCGATTGCAGACCACGCGATGAAAAAAATTGCGCCGATGAGCACATATTGCCAAGCAGGTAATATTATGACTATCGCATATCCTATCATCGAAAAGAGGGTAAAAAATATAAGGGACTTTTTATAGCCTATCTTATCGCTTAAATAGCCTCCGGGAAATGAATATAGGGCTCCAAGCAAGTTTTGCATCCCGTTTAGAGCGCCCACAGAAATGGCACTTCCGCCGAGAGCGATTAAATAGAGTGGTAAAAATTTGTCACCCATGTATTGTCCCATGCCCACCATTATGACAAGTCCAAGCATGGAAAGCATGGAAGAATTTAGCGCGAAAAAATCCGTTAATCTTTTTTTGTTCACTTATATCTTACCTTTATAGCAGCGTAAAGTGCATCGTAGACCTTAAATTGTTCCTCAAGATTTTTGATGTCATCTGGATAAATCAAAGAAAATCCGCTCGCCAGAATTTCAAGACCGGCAGCGTAAGGATCGTCGTCAAGATGGTTTGTATCAGCCGCATTTACGATTTCTCCCATCTTTTGCAAGGCGGGATCTGTTATCTTGTATTTTTCGAGAATTGAGAGAAAAGAACAATGTCCATCTTTATGACCAAGATCAACTCCTTCGATATCGAAAGGAATCGCATTTTCTCTTTGTGCCGTTTCCATCACCAGCGATTTTGCCACAAAGAGAAATTCTGCCTGACTATCAATGAACCTTTTTATCAACCACGGACAGGCAACCCTATCGACATGAACATGAGATCTTGTCACCCATTTCATATAATCATCCCTTTCTTGCTTGATCAAATATAAGTATACCCGATCAAGTTAAAATTTTGAATCATTCGGCTCAAATACCACATAAGATACGTAAAATTGGCAGTTTTGAGTTGGTAGCCGTCCGCTTTTAACAAACAATTATTTTTTCCTTTACTTCAAAGAAACAAATGTATTCTACAATGAAATTGATCCCTACCCTGTGGGGGTGGGATATATGGAGAAGTTTCGGAGGATGTGAAAATATGCAGGAGAAAGAGGTAAAGTTGGACATAGAAGGGATGACCTGCGCATCGTGCGTGAAAGCAGTCGAAAAATCGATATCTAAACTCGAAGGAGTCTCTTTCGTATCTGTGAACCTTATGGATGAAAAGGCCATTGTGAAATTCGATCCGGCAGTTGTAAAAGTGAAAGATATGGAAAAAAACGTGAAAAAGGCCGGCTACGGAGCAACCCTTATCTTAGACGATGATTACGATCGCGACGAGATGAAGCGTAAAAAAACAGTTCGTACCTTCAGAAACAGGTTCATCTTTTCTGCCATATTCGCGTCACCTCTGCTGTTCATTTCGATGGCACATACATTTGGTCTTACATTGCCTGCCATAATTTCTCCGGATCTTTCTCCTTTGAATTTTGCGCTTGTTCAGATACTGCTTGTCATACCTATAATCATCTTCGGAAGAAATTTTTATATAAAAGGTATCCCTTTGCTTTTCAAAGGGGAGCCCAACATGGACACATTGGTAGGACTTGGCACGGGAGCGGCTATAATTTACAGTTTGTTTTCGACCGTCGAGATAATTTTAGGTCACCCCAAGTATGTCTCGGGTCTGTATTTTGACACGGCAGGGGTTATTGTCACACTTATTTCTTTGGGAAAATACTTAGAAAATCTTTCAAAATCGAGGACATCTACGGCTATAAAAAAGTTAATGAGTCTCAAGCCCAAAACGGCAATCTTGAAGTCTGGAAATACACAAAAAGAGATTCCAGTTGACGAGGTTGAAGTTGGCGATATTTTAATAGTCAAAGCGGGAATGATAGTACCTGTCGATGGTGTCGTTCTGTCCGGTAACGCCTCAATAGATCAATCAATGTTAACTGGAGAGCCAATACCCATAGACGCATCAAAAGGTACCCATGTTTCTGCTGGAAGCATTAATTTAGATGGAATGATAGAGATTGAAGCACAAAAAGTTGGAAAAGACACCGTCATTTCGAAAATAATAAAGTTGATCCGCGATGCTCAATCATCGAAAGCGCCGATAGCCCGGCTCGCAGATATCGTAAGCGGATACTTCGTACCAATAGTCATAGGAATAGCGGCATTAACTTTTGTTGTATGGCTTTTGATCGGAATGGGCTTTATCTTTGCCCTTACGATGAGTATAGCCGTGCTCGTCATAGCATGTCCCTGTGCCCTTGGGCTTGCAACACCGACTGCGATAATGGTCGGAAGTGGAAAAGCGGCCGAAAATGGGATACTTTTCAAAAGCGGAGAAGCACTCGAAACTCTACGAAAGGTAAAGATCTTTGTCTTTGACAAAACCGGGACGATTACATATGGAAAGCCAAAAGTTGTGGATATTGTGCCTATAAATTACGACAGAGATGAATTTTTCAAAATCGCCGCATCGATGTCTTCAAAAAGTTCCCATCCCTTAGATAAAGCCATATCAAACGAATATAAATCTGAATTGTTCGACGTTGAGGATTTTCAGGTCATCGCAGGAAAGGGAATTACCGGGATAATAAAGGGGAAAAGGGTAAGAATGGGAAACGCAAAATTCATAGAATATGGAGGTGAACTTTCGGTAAAGGATGGAGAAACACCTGTCTTTGTAGAATATGATGGTAAAGTAATAGGCTTTATAGGTATTTCCGATGAAATAAACCCGACGGCCGTTAAAGCAATTAAAAAATTAAAACAAATTGGGAATGTTTACATGCTTACGGGAGACAATGTCAAAATGGCACAAGTAATAGCGAAACAGGTTGGAATAGACGATTTCTTCGCGGAAATATTGCCCGATCAAAAGGCCCAAATAATCGAACAACTCAAGAAAAATGGCATCAAAGTTGCGATGATCGGTGATGGGATAAACGATTCTGTAGCACTCGCGAAGGCCGATGTTGGCATTGCCGTAGCATCCGGTACAGACATAGCGATGGAAAGTGCGGATATAGTTTTAATGAAAAACGATTTAGAAGATATCGTCAAGGCAATAGAACTTTCAAACGCAACCATAAAGAATGTCAAAGAAAATCTTTTCTGGGCATTTTTCTACAATATTATAGGAATACCGATAGCGGCGGGAGTTTTGTACATGCCTTTTGGCATATCTTTAAATCCAATGATAGCGGCACTGGCAATGGCTTTTTCTTCAGTTACGGTTGTGACTAATGCTATAAGACTTAAGGGTAATTGAAAGGAGATTAAATATGAAGTTGTACATTGATGGAATGACGTGTGAACATTGTAAGATGCGTGTGGAAAAAGCACTGAAAGAGATAAAGGGAGTTAAAAAGGCCGAGGTAAATCTCGATAATGGTACGGCAGAGGTAGAGACAAAAAAAGAGATCTCATTCGATACATTCAAAAGCGCAATAGAAGATGCCGGATACACGCTTGTGAGGGTAGAATGATATGGAAGAATTTCACGTTCACCATATGGCCGATCATCTAAAACATGAAGAGGCATTGAATCTTTTGAAAACTGCGAGAGGCCATCTCGATGCGGTTATCAAGATGATAGAAGATGAAAGATATTGTGTTGATATCTCGACGCAACTGCTTGCGATAATAGCCCTTTTGAAAAAGGCAAATACATCGGTAATAAACAAACACATAGAAACATGTGTTAAAGATGCCATTAACAACGGAGATGTTGACGAAAAATTGAAAGAATTAGAAACGCTTATGAAGTACCTCGAAAAATCTTTGTGAGGGAGGACTGAAATGAAAGTTGTTGAAAGAAAGATAAAAACTAAGGATTTTGAAGTTGTGAAGAATAAATTGAAAGATCTTGTGAATTCTCATAACTTTGCCGTGCTTGCCGAGCATGATTTTGGTGCGATTCTGAAATCGAAGGGTAAAAATCTCGGGAAAAATGCGATCGTTTTTGACATATGCAACGCATCGAAGGCCCATGAAATTTTGACGATCTCTCCAATCGAGGGAATAAATTTACCCTGCAAGATCGGAATTTTCGAAGAGTCAAATGGTTACCATGTTGCATATCTTGATCCAAAAGCAATAGAGACAAATGATGAAAGTCTGAAATCCATTTTCAAGGAAATAAGCGGAGTGCTTGAGGAAATATCGTTAAAACTTTCTGAGTGAATGGAGATGGTGCCATGAAAAAAATAGATCCAATCGACGAAAACACGACGATAAAAGAAATACTCGATAAAGATCCGTCATTGCAGTCTGAACTTTTAAAACTTGGGTTTAACACGTGCTGTGCAAAAATGCAGACAATCAAGAATTTTGCCCAAGAAAAACAGATCGATGTAAGAAAAGCAATGGAAGTTTTGAACACAAAGATAGAAGAGATAAACGAAGTAAACGAAATTTTAGAAGAAGGGATGTGAAAATATGATGTGGTGGTACGGAGGTCCTGGATTTGGTAATTGGGGTGGATATGGTTGGGGCTGGGGCGGAGGATTGCTTATGATGATAATAGGCATTTTAGGATTTCTTTTTGTGCTTTGGGGAATAGTCATGATCGTAAGATGGTCTACAATGGGAACTCACCGGCCGTATCGCACCTATCGCAATCATTATTACCGAAACAATTACGATGATGCCGTCTCTGCGCTTAAGATGAGGTACGCCAGAGGAGAGATCACAAAAGAAGAGTACGAAAGAATGCTACGAGATTTAATGAATAACTGAAACCTTTGATCCGGCAGGTGCCCATAATGGCACGTAGCACGTGGCTCGTAGCATGTAGAATTGAGAATTGAAAAATTTCAATTGACAATTGGAATAGATTCGCTTCTCAGACTGTGCTATGAAGGTCTCGTGGGCATCCGACTTTTGAAGTGAGTTTAGATACTCTAAGAAGGAGATGATTTTTATGGAAGAGAAATTGTTCAAATGTGATATATGCGGCCTGCATTACAAAGAGGAATCTCTTGCAAAACAATGCTACGAGTGGTGTTCTACTCACAATGGAAGTTGCAACGTGGAAATTACCAAATACTCCGTTGAAGCCCAATCAAAATCGAAATTTTCAATAAAGTAAATTTTGCCAAAAAAGTTTTACAATGATATTTTTTGCTTCCATGACGATATATGAATCGTGATATTCTCCTATTTCTTGGGAGAATTCTTGCTTAAAGTTGAAATCTACTTTGGAAAAGAGGTGATTGAAATGTTACCGATCCAGCAATTACCGGCTGTACCACATTTAATCTTTGGGATTTTCAATTTGTCAGTTCCAGATTTGATTGTATGGGTGATTGTTATAGGTGGCTTTTTCTTTGCCGCATGGCTAAGGTTACCTAAAATCTTCGAAGGGAGAGAAAAGCAAAATGAATCTGACAAGAAAAACTCAAGAAATGATAAGAGATAACATGTCAATGGAGGATGCACTGCCGACAAAGATGCCGGTATACGTTAACTCATTTGCCTATATTTTTGGAGTCATAACACTTTCGGCTCTGGGTTTTGTCGTGATAACGGGGATAATCCTTGCAGCCTTTGGCCCTCAATGGTATCACTTTTCAAATGCTGGTCATTTTTTCAATTCTTTACACTTTTGGGGAGTTCAGATTTTTTTGCAGCCTTGATTGCGCATTTACTCACAAAGTTTTTCATGGCGGCATGGAGAGACGGACGATGGAAAACATGGGTAATCGGTATGTTTGCATTTGCACTGTCAATTTTTGAAGCCTACACAGGTTATCTTTCGCAAACGAACTGGGATTCTCAATGGATTGCGGTTCAGGCAAAAGATGCTATGAACGCGCTTGGCATAGGAGGATTTTTTAATACAATGAATACGGCCCAGGTTCTAACATTGCATGTTGCGGTTATTCCTTTGATACTTGTCGCTTTTGTGCTCATTCATCTTATCGTCGTAAGAAGTGACGGGCCTGTGAAACCATTAGAGGAAAAAGATTCGGGGCGAAAAAAATGAGTCGAAAAACAGATGAGTACTTTAAAGATGTCCCAATGAAATCTTACGATCTTATAAAAGAAGGATTAATTGTCTTTGGTGTTGTATCTGCATTGATAATTGTCCTCGCAGTAATCTTCGGTTCTCCAGATTATCCAACGGTTACGGCAAAACAATGCGTCGCCCCAACAACGTCAGGTATGGATTGACAATTATTCAAAAGCGCTCGACAATGCAACTGTTGTGAATGAAAAAGTCCAAATCGTAAATGGAGATTACGGACCCTTGCCGGTGATGATGAATGGCTTGCTTTTGCTTGGTAAGTCCGGACTTTTAGAAGGCGCCCTTCAAAAGAATGAATCTCCTTACGATTTTTACAATTTGAATTACACAAAACCTTTACTTCTGTTTCAGGGTAAAGTGTACCATAGCGTGGCAAAATCTTTGAATATGCTTGGAGAAGATTGGGGAATTTCAAATGAAACGGGAAATTATCCCGGTGCGTGGTGGTTGTGGCCATACACTTTCTTTTACCAAATTCCTCCCATGTCAACTTCTCCAAACGGAGATTTGGAAGTTGGACTTATAATGATAGGTCTGTTTTTGGTACTTCTATTTTTGCCCGTTATCCCTATTTTAAACAAAATTCCGAAATGGGTTAAAGTTTACAGAATTATCTGGAGAGATTGGTACAAAAGATGAGTGAAAGGATAAATTCCATCTTTTCGAAAATACACAAAAATTATGATGCAATGAACAGGATCATGAGTTTTGGGATCGATGTGAGATGGAGAAAGATAGCCGCTAAAAAGATGATAGAGGACATCGGTCAAAATTCAAAGATTTTGGATATAGCGACGGGTACAGGAGATCTGGCGCTTGCGATTTACGATACGGCCGAAAAGTCGAACAAAAAAATTGAGTTGTATGCGATGGACATAAACAAAGAAATGATAGAAATCGCAAAGAAAAAATTTGGGAACAGAAAAATAAGCGTGATACATGGAGATGCGTTGAAAATGCCATATTCCGACAATTTTTTTGATGCCATAAGTGTTGGATTCGGAGCAAGAAATTTTGATGATCTCAAAATTTTTTCTGATGAATTAATGAGAGTACTTAAAGATGGAGGCTTTTTTGTCATAATGGATATGGCTTTGCCCAAGAAAAAATATCAACGCATGCTTTTCAAGTTCTATTTTCAGATAATACGTTTTTGGGGACATTTCATAGACAGAGAATCTTATGAATGGCTCATATCAAGTATAGAACATTTTGACTTTGAAAAATTCAAAGTCATTTTGGAAAAGAGTGGATTCGAAAATGTAAGATACGATCCTCTAAGTTTTGGGATAACTTACGTGATTTCTGGAAAGAAAGGTAAAAGGGTGCTTGACAAAACTAAAGAGTTGTGAAGTGCATGAAATGATTGTGATATATTAATTTCCGGGGTATTAACTTGAGATTTTTAATAGTTAAAGACTCGATTACGGAAGCCCAATGATTGCGTAGTGTTAATGCTTTTTACGACGTCTTGCACAAATTTGTAGCAACTTCGATTTGTGGTATTATAAAAATGGTGTCTCCTTTCTTTGTTCTCTAATCCAATGATACCTCATTGGAAAAGAATAGGAGACACCTTATACTTCCAGTTGGTGATAAAATAAAACATGGTGTTAAGAAAGGGAAAATCGCCAGATAATGAACTCAAACAATTAAAGGAGGTTAAAATTGACGAACGGTTTGAGTAATATCAGTATTGCACTTGACTTACTTGAATTTGGAATTTTCTTTGTCATTTTAACATTGATCGTCAAACCAGTTGGAAAATACATAGCGGCAGTTTATACCGGAAAAAGGACTTTTTTAAGTCCTTTAATTTCTCCGGTTGAAAAATGGATTTATCGTCTAACAGGTATTGATGCCAATCAAGAGATGAACTGGAAAGAATATACTCTTTCCATGTTGTTGTTTAATTTTATAGGTTTCATAGCGCTATTTTTGATACTCATCTTTCAGGGTTCTCTGCCTTTAAACCCTGAACATTTCAAGGGATTTTCTTTGTCTTTGGCTTTCAACACGGCGATCAGTTTTATCACAAACACAAACTGGCAAGCCTATTCTGGAGAATCTATGGCAAGTTATTTCACACAAATGGCAGGATTTGCTGTACAGAATTTTTTATCGGCCGCCACCGGTATGGCGATCCTGATGGCATTGATACGAGGGATCTCGCGTAAAAACACCAAAGCAATTGGGAATTTTTGGTCTGACATAACAAAAGGCACACTTTACATCTTACTTCCATTATCAATAATAGCAGCCGTTTTTTTCGTGTCTCAGGGCGTCATACAAAACTTTAACTCTTACAAAACAATTGACTTTCTCCAGCCTATTGTCACGCAAAGTGGAACAGTAACACATCAAATTCTGCCAATGGGACCCGTTGCCTCTCAAGAAGCGATAAAACTACTCGGCACAAATGGAGGAGGGTTCTTTGGAGCAAATTCAGCACATCCATATGAAAATCCAAATCCTCTGACGAATTTTATTGAAGCATTCCTGATAATTTTGATACCTGCCTCGTTGACATACACGTTTGGCAAAATGGTGGGCGATACAAGGCAGGGATGGGCCATATATATAGTTATGCTTTCCATATTGATTATCTTTTTAGGTGTACAATATTATTCCCAAATAAGAGGCGATCCTCTAATAACCAATATGGGGGTTTCTGGGCCTTACATGGAGGGAATGGAATCGAGATTTGGAGTGGGTGGTACTGTACTCTTTTCGACAGTTACAACGGGTGTAGCCTGTGGGGCTGTCAATGCGTCTATGGATTCATTAACGCCGATAGGCGGCATGAGTTCAATGCTGCTCATTCTTTTGAGCGAGGTTGCGTTTGGAGGAATTGGATCGGGTCTGTACACAATGCTTGCCTTTGTGATCATAGCCGTGTTCATAGCGGGACTTATGATAGGCAGAACTCCCGAGTACATGGGTAAAAAAATAGAAGTAAAAGAAATGTGGATGGCCGTTATAACGGCTTTAACCTCAGGAATTGTGATACTTATATTTACATCGATAGCATTGGTAACAAAAAGCGGAACATCTGCCATTTTAAATCCCGGAGCACATGGATTAAGCGAGATTCTTTACGCGTTTGCTTCAACGGCAAATAACAATGGAAGCGCATTTGCAGGATTGAGTGCTAACACACTCTTTTACAACTTAACGACTGGTTTTGCAATGCTTATTGGTAGATATATTCCTGCCATAGCCATTCTTGTCATGTCCGGATCTTTGGCAGAAAAAAAATATACGCCGCCCAACGCTGGTACATTACCGACACACAAACCAGCATTTATGGTATGGCTCTTTGCGATCGTCATAATAGTTGGTGCCCTGACATTCTTTGCAGCCCTTGCGATGGGTCCTGTTGTTGAAAATCTCATCATGTGGGGAGGCATTTGACGTGCAATCAAGGGATAATTCCATTTTCGATTCAAAATTGTTAAAAAGTGCTTTGAAAGGGTCTTTCAAAAAATTAAATCCGTTTGCTTTATATTCAAACCCTGTCATGTTGGCAGTTGAGATAGGCAGTATCATAACAACTTTGGAATTCGCATTCACATTGTTTTCACATCGTGGAAGTCCTATATGGTTTTCGGGCATGATCTCTTTATGGCTTTGGTTAACAGTACTTTTCTCGAATTTTGCCGAATCAATAGCTGAAAGTCGTGGAAAAGCAAGGGCAGAATCGATGAGAAAGACAAGAACTGAAGTAATGGCAAAAAAACTCAAAAAACCTTCCTTTGACAGTGCATACGACATGGTACCATCTACGAAATTGCAAAAAGGTGATTTAATACTCGTTGAAGCGAATGATCTTATAGCAAGTGATGGAGAAGTGATAGAAGGAGCAGCCCTTGTAGATGAATCGGCAGTTACGGGAGAATCGGCGCCAGTTGTAAGAGAGGCAGGAGGAGATAGAAGTGCCGTCACAGGCGGAACAAAGGTCATATCAAATAAGATCATAGTGAAGGTAACGTCAGATCCGGGCGAAACCTTCCTTGATAAAATGATTTCACTTGTAGAAGGGGCAAAAAGAAGAAAGACACCAAATGAAGTGGCTCTTGAGGTATTACTCATATCGTTAACCGTGATTTTCATACTTGTTGTCATAAATTTAAGTGCACTTTCCATTTACAGTGTTCAATCGGTTGGAAGAGGTACACCGGTATCATTGACTATACTCGTTGCCCTTTTCGTTTGTCTTGCTCCGACTACGATAGCCGCTCTGCTACCGGCCATTGGAATTGCAGGTATGGATAGATTGTTCAGAAAAAATGTCATCGCTCTTTCGGGAAAGGCAATAGAAGCGGCCGGAGATGTAAATGTTTTACTTTTGGATAAGACAGGTACGATAACACTCGGAAACAGGGAAGCGGCCGAGTTCATCCCGGTTGGAAATCATACGGAGCAGGAATGCGCTGAGGTTGCATTGATGTCTTCGCTAACAGACGAAACTCCCGAAGGAAGAAGCATCGTTGTTTTTGCAAAAACAAAGTATAAATTGCGTGTAACGGAAGTGCCGAAGAATGCAAAAACTATAAATTTTAGCGCAAAAACAAGAATGAGCGGCATAGATATTGAAAACCATAGTTATCGTAAAGGATCTGCCGATGCGATGATAGAGTACATAAAAAATTTAGGTGGAAAGATCCCGGATGATCTTCAACAAAAAGTAGAAAAAGTCGCTAAAGCTGGAGGTACTCCTCTTGTTATAAGTAAAGACGCCGAAATAATAGGCGTTATAAATCTTAAAGACATTTTGAAAAAAGGTATTCAGGAACGCTTTCAACAGTTAAGACGCATGGGAATAAAAACCATTATGATAACGGGGGATAATCCTCTTACGGCAGCAACTATCGCTGCCGAAGCCCAGGTTGATGATTTTGTTGCTGAGGCGAAACCAGAGGATAAATTGAAACTTATCAAACAATACCAAGAACAGGGATACATGGTCGCCATGACTGGAGATGGTACAAATGATGCTCCTGCACTCGCTCAAGCAGATGTTGCTGTGGCTATGAACACGGGAACGCAACCTGCGCGCGAGGCCGCAAACGTCATAGATCTTGACAGTAATCCAACGAAATTGCTCGATATAGTGGAAATAGGAAAGCACATATTAATGACAAGAGGTGCATTGACGACATTTAGCATCGCAAACGATATAGCAAAATACTTTGTCATTATTCCGGCCGCCGTGGCATCAATATATCCACAATTACAAATTTTGAATATCATGCATCTTACAAATCCATATCTTGCTATTTTATCGGCTGTCATATTCAACGCGATAATAATTCCGATCCTGATCCCGCTTGCTTTGAAAGGAACATGGTATAAACCTATGCCGGCGGATAAGTTGCTAACTTACAATTTGCTTATCTATGGAGGCGGTGGTTTGATAGTTCCTTTTATCGGCATAAAATTGATCTACATGTTTATAAGTTTGATATGAGGTGGACAGCATGATAAAACAATTAAAAGCATCCATTTTGATCTTCGTGATTTTATTCGTGATAGTTGGTTTTTTGTATCCTTTACTTATAACGGTAATTGGAAACGTTTTTTTTCCGTGGCAAGCGAATGGAAGCATAATTTACAAAGGCAATGAACCGATAGGATCTGAATTGATAGGACAACCATTTTCAAATCCAGGTCTTTTTTGGTCGAGACCATCTTCCACCGCCGAATTTCCATACAATGCTCTCGATTCCGGTGGATCTAATCTTGGTCCAACAAACAAAATGCTTATAGACCGTGTTGAAAACAGAATAAAGATACTTAGAAATTCCGGTATAACCGGCAGCATCCCTTCCGAACTTGTTCTTGGATCAGGAAGTAATTTGGATCCAGATATCAATTTGGAATCCGCGCTTGTGCAAATTCCGAGAATATCTAAAGTTACTCATATACCTGAAAATGTTTTGAGAAATCTTGTCTTTGAGCATTTAAATGGCAGAACCTTTGGATTCATGGGAGCAAGGGTTATAAATGTTTTGGAATTGAATTTAGCATTGATGAATTTGGAGAAAGTATATGGCAGATGAAGAGGTAAGACCATCTCCGGAAGAATTACTTGAAATAGCAAATAGAGAAGAAAAATCTAAGCGCGGGAAATTGACCATTTATTTTGGAGCCGCTCCTGGCGTAGGGAAAACTTATGCCATGCTCAGCGATGCTCACGCGCGGAAAGCCGAAGGCATAGATGTTGTTATAGGTTACGTTGAAACACATAAAAGGCCCGAAACTGAAGCATTGCTCGATGGTTTAGAAATAATACCTCCTTTGATCACAGATTACAAGGGAATAAAACTTCAAGAAGTGCCAATCGAAAAGATCAAAGAAAGGAAACCACAACTTGTAATCATAGACGAACTTGCTCATACCAATGCTCCCGGGTCCAAGAACATGAAAAGATACCAAGATATTGAAGAAATTCTTAACTATGGAATAGATGTTTACACGGCAATGAACGTGCAGCATCTTGAAAGTTTAAAGGATGTTGTCTTTCAAATAACCAATATAAGGGTCCATGAAACCGTCCCGGACAAATTTGTGATGGAAGCAAACGAGATAAAATTGGTGGATCTACCTCCGGAAGAACTTTTAAAGCGTCTCCGAGACGGAAAGGTATACGTTAAAGACATGGCCGAGCAGGCTGTACATAAATTCTTTAGACCCGGTAATTTACTTGCGCTTCGTCAATTGGCTCTAAGGGTTTTGGCAGATAACGTTGATGAAAAAATGCGCAATTACATGAAAGCTCATGCCATAGCAGGTCCTTGGGTTACAAAGGAAAGAGTGCTTGTTGGAATATTTGCAAGTCCTTACGCGGAAAAACTTGTGAGGGCGACTTACAGATTGGCAAATGAACTTGGTGCTGAATGGATCGCCTTACATGTTGAAACGGGAAAAAACAAGGATTTTTCCGCACAAGAAAATAAATGGCTAAATGATGCTCTCGAACTTGCAAGAAGTTTGGGTGGGTGGGTTGCGTGGGTGAAAGGTAATGATGTGACACATGAAATAATAAATTACGCTAAAAGCCATAATGTAAATAAGATAATAATAGGGAAACCTAAAAAAGCCGGCCTTTTTCATACAATTTCCGATAGATTTATATTCGAAGCCAAAGGAATAGACATCTACATGATAGAAACTCAAATTGATAAAACTTCCTTTGAAAGACCGAAATACCATTTCAGAGTACATGAATTTTTGAATTACCTGTCGAGTGCCGCCGGTGTTGCACTTGCTACTGGAATATCATTGCTTTTAAAAAATCAACTGACGGGATTTGACATGATGTTCATCTTCTTAATTCCTTTGGTGTTAACGGCACTTTACCTTGGAATAGGGCCATCTATATTTGCAATTTTTTTGAGCATTTTAACCTATGACTATCTCTTCACCCGCCCATATTTCAGTTTCGAGATCTCCGATTTCAGTCATTTAATTTCATTCGTCGTTTACACAAGCATAGTTGTTGTCATAAGTATACTCGCCTCCCAATCAAGAAAAAGGGTCTTCTTGTTAAAAGAAAGTGAATCGAGAAGCAATGCTCTTTATGAATTCAGCAGAGATCTTGCTACGGTCGAGAGCGTCGATAATGTGCTTTCTCTTATGGTAAATCATATAAAAAGATTATTTAATTGTGAAATAGCCATTTTTCTTCTTGAAGGAGAAAAACTTTCAATTGTAGCAAAAACAGAGAATTTTGAGATAAATACTGAATCATCTGGTATAGCTTCGTGGGTATTGATAAACAAAAAACCCGCAGGTTTTGGCACCGAAACGATATCAAATGCAAAGGTTTTCTGTTTACCCTTGATGACCTCTAAAGATGAAGCCATAGGTGTTATAGAATTCGATTTCATGGGAAATAAACAAATTCTCACAATGGAAAACATAATTGTACTTGAAACAATAAGCCACATTGGGGCCATGGCAATAGAGAGAATAAAAAACATAACAAACAAGACAGATTCGAATTGACAGGTTTTATCTTGAGTGAATTCAATGATAAATGGATCGTGCAAAGTTGTAAATCCAAAGACCGTTGAAGTTATAAGGGAAAAAGGAAGGTTAGCAAATACTTAAATGATCTGTCTGCCCCAACAGATAGAAATTTAGAGTTTTAACGTCCTTTTAAGCAAGAATTCTCCTACTTCTATAAGTGGTGGGAGCATGTCACTGAAAGCTTTAATTTTCCTTCATCTGTAAGAAATCTTTTTAGCGTACAATCTGTACAGATATATCTTAACAGATAGAGGTGCAATGCATGCCAGAAAAAAACATTTCAAGAAGAATTGCCTTTGGTGCTTTGGCGACGGTTATGCTTGGTGTCTTTATGTCTTCAATGGATCAAACCGTCGTTGGAACTGCGATGCCGAGAATAATAGATGAACTGGGAGGAATGTCTTTATATTCATGGGTCTTTACGGCCTATATGTTAGCATCGACTATTTTCATACCAATCTTTGGTAAGATGTCAGATATTTTCGGAAGGAAATACTTCTACATGGGCGGTATGCTTACATTCATGGCCTTTTCATGGATTGCAGGCCTTTCTCAGAACATATACTGGCTCATAGGAGCAAGGGCCTTTCAGGGGATAGGCGCTGCGGCTCTCATGGCAGTTGGCCCTGCCATAATAGGTGATGTCTTTACCCCAAGAGAAAGGGGAAAGTACCAAGGCCTAATAGGAGCCGTTTTTGCGGTATCGAGTATAATCGGCCCTTTGATAGGAGGATACCTTACAGATCGGATAAGTTGGCACTGGGTATTTTACGTTAACATGCCAATAGGAATACCCGCACTCGTTATGGCTTACTTCTTCCTGTCGAAAGAACTTGGCGGCAACTCAAAGGCTAAAGTCGATTATTGGGGATCAATATTACTTGGCGGAATGATCTTTTCTCTTTTGATGGGACTTTCTTACGCTTCTATTGACAATTCATGGATCGAGCCTCAGGTTTGGGGACTCTTTATAATCTCTGCGATGCTTTTTGTTCCATTTTATTTTGTCGAGAGAAAAATACAGGAACCTATTTTGGAATTGAAATTGTTCAAAAATCAAGTGTTTACCGTTGCAAACTCAATGAATTTTCTCGTCGGATTCTCTCTATTTTCTCTCTCTGTTTATATCCCTCTGTTCGTTCAGGGAGTTCAAGGCCAGTCGGCCACAAATTCAGGGCTAATTCTTATGCCCGTCATGCTTGCATCGATGGCATCGAGCGTATTGGGTGGATTTTACATATCACGGGCTGGGAAATACAAACTCGTATTCATTGCCGGATCGATTTTGACAACGATAGGATTGTTTTTAATATCTCGTATAACTTACGACGTTCCTATCTTAAAACTTGACACCTATATGATACTTGCAGGCTTTGGTGTTGGAGTTACAATGGGTATGATGATGGTTGTCATTCAAAGTGCCGTTGATAGAAAATATACGGGCCTTGCCCTTTCATCTGTCCAATTTTTCAGGAGTATAGGAGGAACTGTCGGGACGGCCGTATTTGGCACGATTGTAAACACGACTTACACTTCACAATTGACCGGTATTCCGAAAATATTGGATTATATGCTTCCAAAGGATTTACTCTCTTCGATGAATTCGCCTCAGTTTCTCATGAATAAAAATCAAATTCTTTCAAAAACGCCTGTAACGATTCACGCGATTTTGAACGGGGTCTTTAACGATATGGCAAAATATCTTGCAAATTCCATAACCTATGCCTTTTTGATTGCCGCGATCGCTTCAATAGGATTGATAGTGCTTTCCATTGCTATAAAAAGGATAAAGATAATCGAAGATACGCAAAAGAGTACTGCAAAAACAAAATTGGCCCGCAGAAAAGCGATAAGCGAGGATTGAACTTGATTTAGAATATCTCTTATGGTAAAATTTTTGTGTGCGGCCATAGCTCAGTTGGTAGAGCATCAGCTTCCCAAGTTGAGGGTCGCGGGTTCAAGCCCCGTTGGCCGCTCCATAGCCCTCTTTCGTGAGGGCATTTTATTATGTGAGGTGAGTTTATGGAAGTCATCGAAGCCATAAAAAAGAGAAGAAGCGTAAGAAAGTACTTGGATAAGCCTATTTCAAAGGAAATACTTTCTGATATAGTCGATTGCGGAAGGCTTGCTCCAAGCGGAAACAATTCCCAGCCGTGGGAGTTTCTCGTAGTGACAGATAAAAAAGATTTGGAATTTCTCTCAAAAGTCACTACATATGGTAAGTTCATAAAGGATGGAAATGCTTGCATAATCACTTTTTGTGAAAAAAATAACAGGCATCATCTCGAGGATGGCGCTGCCGCTACCGAAAATATGATCCTTGCAGCCTTTAACTATGGAATCGGAACATGCTGGATTGCCGGCTATAATCGTACTTATGAACAAGAAATTGTAAGTCATTTCAAAGTTCCCGAAAATTTGAGAATGATATCGATCATCTCTTTGGGATATTTTGACTCTCTTCCTCCAATGCCACGAAAAAGGCCTTTGGACGAAGTTTTGCACTGGGAAAGTTTTTGACATCTTTATGGTAAAATAAAATAGAGGTGGTAGTATGCCATACATAAGAATTGAGACAAACATAGAGACAAAAGAAGATCTTCTGAAGGGGATTTCTTCTCTTGTCTCGAAATCTCTCGGCAAGCCAGAAAGGTACGTGATGGCAAGCGTTGAGACAAAGTGTATGATCTTCGATGGAAAGACGGATCCGTGCGCTTTTTTAGAACTGAAAAGCATAGGTTTGCCACATGGAAAGACAGATAAACTTTCGGGAGAACTTTGTGATTTCATTGAGAAAAATACAGGGATAAAGAAGGATAGAATATACATAAACTTCGTTGATTTTGAAGGTTCAATGTGGGGATGGAATGGTACAACTTTTTAACGAGGTGTTTTGATGTTAAAACTTAGATTTTACGGTGATCCGGTTCTTAGAAAGATCGCTAAAGAGGTTTTACCCGGCGATCTTACAGAAGAACTTTTGAAAGAAATGAGCGAAATAATGTACACGCAGGATGGAGTGGGATTGGCCGCTCCACAGGTTGGAATTTCAAAAAGATTTTTCATGTACGATATAGGAGAGAAGTTAAATATCGTCGTTAATCCGCAGATAATAGAAAAGTCCCGAGAAATAGAGTCCGGCCAGGAAGGCTGTCTTAGCATTCCAGAAATCTACGAAGAGGTTCCAAGATCTGTTAAGATAAAGGTCAAATACACAGATCAAAACGGCAACGAATATGTAAGAGATCTCGAAGGATACGAAGCGCGAGTATTCCAGCACGAGTTCGATCATCTTAACGGCAAACTTTTCATAGATTATCTTAGCCTTATAAAAAGGAGAACTCTTAAGCCACAACTTGACGAAATAAAAGAAAAAGGAGAAGAGATACTTAAAAAGAAGGTTCCACAGGAGACAAAGAGTGTTTGAAAAAATAGCATTTTTTGGATCTTCCGACTTTGCAATACCGATCCTTGAAGCGCTTCTAAAATCATCAAAAGTTGAACTGATCGTAACTCAAATACCACGTCCTGCCGGCAGAAACAAACGTTTAACTCCCACGCCGGTTTCGTCTTTTGCGCGGAAAAATAATCTGAATTTGGTAGAGATTCAAAATGTAAATGATGAAAATTTTATAAATTACCTAAAAGAGATGAAGATCGACGTTGGGATAGTCATTGCCTTTGGTCAGATATTAAAACCCAAGTTGTTGGAAGCCATTCCACAAGGTTTTTTCAACGTTCATGCTTCTTTACTGCCAAAGTACAGGGGAGCTGCCCCAATTCAAAGAACTCTCTTCGACGGTGCCAATGAGAGTGGGATAACGATCTTCAAAATAGACAAAGGACTCGATACCGGCAAGATAGCGATGGCTGAAAGGATAGAGGTAGATCCACTCGACACCTTTGATACTTTAAGCAAAAAACTCGCTCTTCTCGGCGCAAAGATGATAAGTGATTTTGTTAAACTTCAGAAGGTAGAACTAAGAGATCAGGAAGGTACACCATCTTATGCCCCCAAAATAACGACAGATGAGACCATCATAAACTGGAACCTTCCCGCCTTAAAAATCGGAAATCTAATAAGGGCTCTCGATTCAAAGCCAGGCGCAAGGACTACCTTGAATGGAGAGATGGTCAAACTCTTTGGCTTTAGCGGAATAATGGACGTTAACGGTAGACCGGGTGAGATAATAAAGATAAATTCGAAGGGTATGATTGGTTGTGGAGATCATTCGATAATTCTTTCCCACATTCAATTCCAGTCAAAGAAGGTCATGAGTTTTTCAGAGGCCAAAAATGGTCGTAAAATTGATACTGGCTCTATTTTTGGCACTTAGTTGTGTGGCCTTGGGAGTAAGAATTCAAGTAAATGGAAATTTAGATTTTTCTTATGGTTTTGGTTACTACACAGGACTTACCTTCAGCCAACAGTTTCAATTTCTTGTAAATGGAGAAATAGAGAATGGTCTCTACATTTCTTCATCGATAGGGACAGATACGAAATGGCTCACACTCTATTACGTCCCGTTAGATCTTCAAATTGGAAATGCAATCCCGTCGATTTACGGAAATAACCTTCCAATCTTTGGCATTAAATCTCCATATTTTTCATTCGGCCAATTAATTGGCAAAACCATGATCGTCGATGTAACGGTGTCTCCTGTTAACCCTTCTGTAACATTGACACCGATGGTTTATGGAAGTCTTTCGATTTACCTTAACGGTTATCCTTTGGATCCATCCCGATATTCCGTCGACTACACAACTGGAACGATTTACTTTCTCGACCTTTCCTTTCCACAAACCTTTACAGTGGAATATCAAAGTGCTTTGGAGAATAGCGGTGCATATCTCTTTTTGACAAAGATAGGTTCAACATACGATGGATATTCGATAAACGGGATAGCATCAACGACCTTCTCAACCCCTTCGAATCAATTTTTTGCCTCCGTTGAGGCAATTGGAAATGAGAGAATTAGGGCATCATTAAACTTTGATACCATTCCCTCTTTTCAAATCGAATTTGGAAAAAAATTCTCAAATTCCAACCTCGACCTTCGCTACACTTCAGAAGGCTTTAGATATCCAATGGGCATAGCGCAAAGTCCGGGAATAGGTATGACGCTAAATGGAAAAGATCTTTCTTTCTCATTCGATAAAAAATCGATGTCAATTTCAACCTTTTCATCCCTCGTTGATACATCTTTCGAACTTAGCGATCAGGGCTTTGAATTTTATATAAAGCACAAAGATTTTTCCGGAAATATAAGTATCTTTGCTTCGAATGTTACAACTTACGAATCATTTTCGAATGATATCTTTAGCGTGATGATGGGCCAAAATCTCTCGAATTTTACAAATTGGTCTGTGATCCAGATTTCGACGCCAGTTACCATCCAGGCGAGCGTGAATTCCCGTGGTTTTGGCCTTTCAATTTCCAAATCAAAAGGGCCTTCGTGCACGAGTGTATATCTGTCCAATTTTCAAAATTCTCTTAGCATGGGGTTCAATTCGACTTTCATGATTTACAATTCGATCCTCTCTGGTGGCCTTTCACTTTATTCCTCTTCTGCTTCTTCAACGTTGAATGCAAACTTAGAATTTCCGGTGCTGTCCGGCACGGCCGGTATAAATTTAACAACCTCTCCGTCTATAGGTTTTTCTTTCTCAAACAACTTGTTAGAATTCAATGGCCAAATTTCGAATGGTGGATGGAGTACCGGTACATCGTTGTTTTGGAATTTTGGATCTTTAACTTTAAACGGTAACTTACAATTGCAAAATCTTTGTGATAAAATTGGCGGTGCAATTTCTTTGAATGTGAGTGGTACGTTATGATAGTTGAGAAGATCGTTGCCGGTGGATATGGTCTTTCTCGAAAGGACGGAAAGGTTTATTTCATACGCAATGCCTACCCCGGCGAGGATGTGGACATTAGGATTGAAAAAGATCAAAAAGACTTTGTAATTGCCTCCGTCGAAAGGATCAATTCACAATCACCTTACAGGCGAAAAGCTATCTGTGAATATTTCGGTACCTGTGGTGGATGTGAATGGATGGATCTCGACTACAGGGCCCAGTTACAATACAAAAAAGAGATCTTTTTAGATCAGATGAAGCATGCCGGTATAGATATATCTCCATCAAAGATAATTCCCACTTCGGAATACAATTACAGAAACAAAGTTGAATTCGTCGTTGTAAATGGGCAGGCTGGATTTTTTGGAAGAAATTCTCATCGATTTGTAGAGATAGAGAAATGCCATATCATTTCTGAAAATTTGAACACTTTAAGGCGTGAAATAAAAGATTTAAGAGGTTTTTCTCACCTTGTTTTAAGAGATGGTATTGAAAAAAAGATGGCCATCTTTGTTTCGACAAAGATGAGAGAAATTCCAAATTCAAGCGCTGACGAGGTAGTCTCTTTGATTTCAGATTCAAAGATAGTGCTTTCCGGTCGTCAAAGGACTTTGAAGGGCAGGGGATACCTCGAGATTAAAATAAACGATATCGTCTATAGAATTCCTCCAAAATCTTTCTTTCAAGTAAATTACGAGGGCGCAAAGATTTTGGCCGATCAGGTCGTAGAATACGCGCAAGACGGTAAAAAACTTGCCGATCTTTACTGTGGTGTTGGTTTTTTTTCACTCCAACTTGCAAAGAAGTTCGAACATATCACAGGGATTGAAAGTTCTCCCTCATCGATCATAGAGGCAAGAAAGAATGCGATAATAAATGAAATAAAAAATCTTGATTTTAAGGTTGGAAGAACTGCAGACTTTAACCTAAAAGGATATTCTACCGTTGTGATGGATCCCCCGAGAAGCGGGATAGATAGAGGAACAATGCAAAATATTCTTAACGCAAAGCCGGAGAGATTGGTATACGTTTCGTGCGATGTTTCTACTTTCTCAAGAGATGCTCGCATATTAGTACAAAAATTGTATAATATAAAAGATGCGGTGATAGTTGATATGTTTCCGCAAACACATCATTTTGAGATCGTTTCTCTTTTTGAAAGGGTGATTTAGATGTTGAAAGTTGGAGAAATGGCACCGGATTTTTGCCTTCCAGATCAAGATGGAAAAGAAGTATGCCTTAAAGATTTCAGAGGCAGATGGGTGGTGCTTTACTTTTATCCCAAAGATAACACCCCGGGATGCACGGCCGAGGCGATTTCATTCACGGAACACCTCGATGAGATATCAAAACTCAACGCCGAAGTTATCGGAATAAGTGCCGATACAGTTCAAAGCCATAAAAAATTCGAGGAAAAAAGACAGTTAAAGATAAGACTGCTTAGCGATACCGAAAGAAAGGTTATAGCGATGTACGGTGCTCAAGGAACTCTTGGGACCGTAAGAAGCACTTTTTTGATAGATCCGACCGGGAAAATAGATCATGTATGGCCAAAGGTAAGCGTAAAAGGACATACCCACGATGTTAAGTCCGTTCTCGAATTGAAGGTGAAAATGTGAACTTTGACAAATCAAAATTCAACAAGATGAAAGAAGAACTTTCAAAATCGTGTAAGAACGGAGACTTGCTTTGCATCTGTAAATATCTTTATGATAACGTTCCATATTACAACTGGGTGGGTTTTTATCTTGTTGATGGCGATAGAATGTTGAAACTCGGTCCTTACGTTGGTGAGCCAACGATACACACGCGAATCGCTTTTGGAGATGGCATATGTGGTCAGGCTGCCGAGACAATGAAAAACTTCGTCGTTCAGGACGTTTCAAAGGAAAAAAATTACCTTTCTTGCAGTCCTTCCGTTAAAAGCGAAATAGTAATTCCTTTGATCAAAAATGGAAAGGTAATCGGCGAACTCGACATAGACAGTCATTATCTTTCTCCATTTGACAAAAGAGATGAAGAGTTTCTTGGATGGATATGTAACAATTTTGTAAAAGAGGTGGATGTGAATTGATCTCTACGTTGACGATGAAATGGGATGGCAGATCGATTTCGCTTATAGACCAGCGAAAGTTGCCGCAGGTAGAAGAATATGTAAAATGTGAAAGTTCAGATTGCGTAGCCTTAGCAATAAAGGATATGGTTGTGCGCGGTGCTCCCGCCATAGGTGCGACGGCCGCATTTGGATATGTCATAGGGGCAATCGAAAAC
This sequence comes from Athalassotoga saccharophila, assembly GCF_009936215.1. Classification (GTDB taxonomy): domain Bacteria; phylum Thermotogota; class Thermotogae; order Mesoaciditogales; family Mesoaciditogaceae; genus Athalassotoga; species Athalassotoga saccharophila. Next base: position 1,368,000 of record NZ_AP019551.1, read on the forward strand.
AAAGACGATCTTTGCGTGGAAAAGATGAACAAAATAAAAGAAAAACTCGCCAAAACACGTCCCACAGCCGTTAACCTTTTCTGGGCTCTCGAAAGAATGCATTCAAAATTTTTGTCCCTGAAGGGAGATCCTGACTACGTTATAAGATCACTTAACGATGAGGCCGAAAGAATAGCAAATGAAGATATCGCCGTTAACAAAAAAATGGGTGAATACGGCCAAAGTCTTTTGCCATCAAATGCGACTGTGATAACTCACTGTAATGCCGGCGCACTCGCAACGGTCGATTACGGAACGGCGATAGGCATGATCCATGCCGCACTTGATCATGGAAAGGTTATAAGTGCTTACGTTGACGAGACAAGACCATATCTCCAAGGATCTCGATTAACGGCATGGGAATTAATGAAATTGGGTGTCAAAACAACACTTATATGTGATAATATGGCCGGATGGGTTATGAAAACAAAAAAGGTAGATGCCGTAATAGTTGGTGCCGATAGAATAGCGTCAAATGGAGACGTTGCAAACAAAATAGGTACTTATTCTCTTGCCCTGCTTGCCAAAAGACACAACGTTAAGTTTTACGTTGTGGCGCCGATTTCAACGATAGATTTGAATATAAAAAGCGGGAGTGAGATTCCAATAGAAGAAAGATCTCACGATGAAGTAACATCGATAAAGGGAATAAGAATTGCTCCAGATGGAGTGGGCGTGTACAATCCGGCCTTTGACGTTACAGACGCGTCTCTTGTCGATGCGATCGTAACTGAAAGAGGCGTTATATTTCCACCGTACGATGGTAAGATAGAAAAGGTAGTGAGGGGTGGTTAATTGAGGATAAATCCAGCGGATGAAGGAGCCCAGCCTGTAGAACCAAAAAGATCGAAAGATGTCAAAAGGGTAAAAAACGGAAGTTTTGGATATTTTCTCGAGGAAGAAGAAGAAAAAGACCTTAACATGATAGTGGAAGAAATAATAGAGAGCGGGAATGCCCTTTCAAGATCTCCGACCGAAGAAAATATGAACACCTATAAAAAGAAGATAAGGGCATTTTTGACAGTCATAAAAAATCATCTCTACAAATTTTCGGAGGTCAAAAATTTCGAGGACAAAAAAACAAGATTCTATTTTATAGTGGACGAGATAGACAAAAAACTCGAAGAACTTTCCAAAAAGATCATGGAATCGGAGAAATCGACCATTTATTTTGCTTCCAAAATAGGAGAGATAAATGGCCTTATAATGGATCTTTACAGATGAAAAGCGTGGATGAATTCGTCAAAAATCTTTCGACTTTTTTTACGAGGGATTCTGTACCGCGATTTCTAATAAAGGTAGAAAATGATCTCCACAGGCGGGAGGTAATTTCGTCTTTGTTTAAGGTCGTTGAAAAATCCAATCCTTATTACGACACATTTGAAGTAGAGAAGGCAGAATATATAAGCATAGACACGGTAAGAAAGATAAAATCATTTCTTTCTTATCCTCCATCAAATGCAATGAGAAAATACGTGATAATCGATGAGATGTCGCTTTTAACACCAGAAGCCTCTTCGGCATTGTTGAAGATCGTCGAAGAGCCTCCCGATTATGCGGTTTTCCTTGCATTTTCATCCAACATCGATTCGATCTTTTCAACCTTAAAAAGCAGGTTCTTTGTCTTCGTCGGATCTTCATGGGTGGATGAGTTTGTTGAATCATTGAACCTGCAGGATGCACGGGAAGTAGATCTTCTAAAGAGCAATCCTGAACTCGTCGATCTCTACAAAAGAATGCCTGAAGAGATAGAAAGCATAATATCTTTGATGGAAAGCGATCCGATGGATTTTGAAACTTTCAAAGAAAAGTTTGCGCTGTCTGCTGATTTTGAGCATGTACTTTTGCTTGTGAATTTTAAAAACATTAACGGATATTTCGATCGTCTGAACGATTTTCTTTCTAAAGATGATTCACTTTCTTTGCTTTTTGATGCGGCTTTAATTTTATCTGAGGATCTTATCATCTTTCACAAAACGAGTTCATGGAGAAATTTAAACAGAAAGTCATACATCACCAATTACGTAAAGATGAAGGCACCGTCCAAAGAATTCGTTGAGAGACTTTCGAAAATAAAAAGGGAAAATGTGAACATGGACGTGAAGATTTTCTGGCTTTTATTGAATTTTTCTATCTTAAAGAAGGTATAGATCATGGTATATGGAGTAACCTTTGAGAAACTTGGACAGATTTACCATTTAGAATTCGATGGAGAAATAAAGATAAATCAAAAAGTTGTCGCAGAAAGTGACTTTGGAATAGAGATAGGGAATGTCGTAAAGATTTTCAAAGAAGAGACTGCCGAAAAGAAGATTTTGAGAATAGCAACTTACGAAGATATAGAAAATGATCTTGCAAATCAAAAAGATGCAAAGGCAGCTTTTGAAATAGGCAAAGAAAAAGTTGTCGAGCATGCGCTTCCGATGAAGATGCTTTACGCAAGGTACACTCTCGACAAAACCAAATTAATTTACTTTTTCTCTGCCGATGGGAGGATAGATTTCAGAGCGCTTGTCAAAGATCTCGCCGCAACTTTTAAAACGAGAATAGAATTAAGACAGATAGGCGTTAGAGATGTTGCCAAGATCGTTGGTGGAATAGGAATGTGTGGAATGCAGACGTGCTGTTCGAGATTCGAAAGAGATTTCAAAAGTATCACCTTAAAATACGCAAAAACCCAACAACTTTTGATAAATCCATCAAAAATTTCTGGAGTGTGTGGAAGATTGCTTTGCTGTTTGGCCTATGAGAATGACAATTACCTCGAGATCTTGAAGGGAATTCCGGACACGGGAGATACGGCCAAATTCGGAGATAAGATATATACCGTCTCCGAGGTTAACATTTTCTCCAAGACGATAAAGTTGAGGAACAACGAAGAAGAATTGAAAATGACATTTGATGACTTTTTAAATGGAAAGGGTGAAAAAATTTGCGATTTGAAACCACCGGAAGAGACGGAACTGCACGATCTGGAAAACTGATATTCGAAAGGGGTACTGTCGAGACTCCCGTCTTTATGCCCGTGGGGACCAACGGCGCCGTTAAAATGTGCACGCGAGAATGTGTAAAGCAGGCCGGCGCTACCATAGTCCTTGCCAATGCCTTTCACCTTTACCTAAAGCCCGGTCTCGAAACTCTTCGTGAATTCGGCGGGATACACAATTTCGCATCGTGGGACATCCCTGTCCTTACGGACAGCGGTGGCTTCCAGATCTTCAGCCTTTCCAAAAATATAAGAATTGACGATGACGGGGCCGACTTTAAATCCCCTTTCGATGGGACCATTCATAGATTTACTCCGGAAAAGGTGGTTGAGATTCAAGAAACCATAGGATCGGACATAGCAATGGTGCTCGATGAATGCCTTGCGCCAACATACGATCTTGAATCGACGAAAAAATCCATGAAAAGAACCTTTAAATGGGCACAGAGAGCCATTCTTTCCCACAAAAGAAAGGATCAGGCACTCTTTGGAATAACCCAAGGAGGATTTTTCGAAGAAACTCGAAGAGAGAGCACAATCGAAATAACATCGCTTCCTTTCGATGGTTTTGGAATCGGAGGATTAAGCGTCGGAGAGGATGTAGATACAACGATAAAAATGTTAGACGTTGTTCTACCACTTATGCCTGAAGACAGGCCAAGGTATCTCATGGGAGTTGGGGATCCACTTTTAATGTTAGAGGCAATCGAGCGTGGAGTAGACATGATGGATTGCGTTTTGCCAACAAGAATGGCAAGGCACGGCGGAATACTCACATCGGAAGGACGCATAAATATCCGTGCCGCGATATACGAAATGGACAAAGGTCCGCTTGATCCGTCTTGCAATTGCGAGGTGTGCCACAATTATTCGCGCGGGTACATTCATCATCTCATAAAAAGGAATGAGTCGACCGGGATGATCCTTGCGACTTACCACAACATTTATTTCTTAATAGATTTGATGAAAAGATCAAGGTCTGCTATAATGAATGGAGAGTTTAAAGAGTTCAAAGAAGAAGTGCTATCAAAAATGAAATATCAAAAGAGGCGAGTTTTGTGACGGAAGATGAGATAAGATCGATTCTTTCAAAGATAAGGTATCCTGGTTATGCCAAAAGCATAGTCGACTTTAAAATAGTCAAGTCGATCGAGATAAGTGGAGATGAAGTCAAGATCCTTCTGAACCTCGCGACAAAAAATGAGGACGTTAGGAATCGCGTTCTTGAGGAGATAAAATCGGCCTTCAAAGGATCGGGAATAAGGCTAATTTTGACAACGGTTCAAGACCAGCCGACTTCGACGACTGTAGAACAAAAACATTTCGTTCAGAGTGCAAAAAAACGTATAGCAGTTCTAAGCGCAAAGGGAGGAGTCGGAAAGACGACAGTTGCCGTTTCCATGGCCATATCTTTGAAGAGGAAAGGGTACAAAGTTGCCATTTTAGATGCCGATATACATGGACCAAATGTACCGAGAATGCTTGGAACGATTGAGGAAAAAGCGACTGTTGGCGAGAATAAAAAGTTAATTCCGGTCTTTAAAGATGGAATTTATTCAATGTCTCTTGGATACGTCGTCGATCAGGAAACGCCGGTTATATGGAAAGGCGCTATGGTCACAAAAGCCATTGTTGAGATGATGGAGATGACAGACTGGCCAGAACTCGACTACTTCATAATCGATCTTCCTCCCGGCACAGGAGATGCGGCTCTTACCGTAAAGCAAAATTTGGATTTGGATGGAGCCGTTATAGTTACAACACCGGGTGAACTTTCCATAGCAGATGCCGTTAGAACCGTTGACTTTTTCAATCAGGTTGGCATAAAAATTTCAGGATTTGTCGAAAATATGGCCTATTTTGTCTGCGATAACTGTCACAACAAACTTTATCCTTTTGGAAAGATTGAATTTGGCGATCTGGAAAAAATTTTAGGATTGCCGGGACTTGGAGAGATTCCTTTCGATATAGAAGTCGAAAAAAGTGCGGACGAAGGAACTCTTGCTCGAGACGGTAACAATGAATATTTTGAAATTGTTGATAAAATTGTCGATAAAATATAGGAGGAGATATGTACTGGTCTAAACTCTATGCTCCAACTTTGAAAGAAGTGCCGTCCGATGCGGACATCAAAAGTGCCGAATTACTCGTAAGAGGCGGATTCATAAGAAAATCTGCCTCTGGAATCTTTTCCTATCTTCCACTTGGCACGAAGGTCCTTCAAAAGATAACGCAGATAGTCAGGGAAGAGATGAATAGAACAGGGGCCCAAGAACTTTTAATGCCTATAATGCAACCTGCCGAGATATGGAAGATAACGGGTAGATGGGAAGATTACGGACCGGAGATGATGAAATTAAAAGACAGAAATGACAGAGAGTTCACACTCGGCCCAACTCATGAAGAGATGATAACGACTCTTGTCAAGGATGAGTTGAGATCTTACAAACAATTGCCAGTTAACTTCTACCAGATAAACACGAAATACAGAGATGAGATAAGGCCACGTTTTGGTCTTTTACGTGGAAGAGAGTTCATAATGAAGGATGCCTACAGTTTTCACACAAGTTACGAATCTCTCGATAAGACTTACAAGGATATGTACGATGCCTATTCGAGAATATGCGAGAGAATGGATTTAAAATACGTTGCCGTTGAAGCAGATACTGGAGCGATAGGTGGAAGCAATTCCCATGAGTTCACGGCCTTTGCCGAAAGTGGAGAGTCAGACATACTCGTTTGCGACAATTGCGGTTATGCTGCCACTCAAGAGAAAGCCGAGTGTTTAGAAGATGACCTCAAAATCGATGAAGATCAAAAGCCATTGAAATTAGTCGAGACGCCCAACGTCAGAACGGTAGAAGAACTTTCAAAGTTTTTAAACGTCGACAAAAGACGCATCGTCAAATCGATGATCTTCGTCGGAAGAAATGGATATATCATGGCGATGATAAGGGGAGATCTTGAAATAAACACCGCGAAATTGAAATCTTATCTCGGAGATCAGACCTTAAGGCTTGCAACGGGAGAGGAAGTCTACCAGAAGTTCTCAACGCAGATAGGCTACATAGGGCCAATTGGGGTAAATGCGAGGATAATAGCAGACAGATCTGTAAAGCCTCTTGTCAATTACATTGTCGGCGGACTTAAGAATGAATATCACTATGTAAACGTGAATCACGGAAGAGACTTCAAAATAAACGAATATGCCGATATACGTATGGTTGTTGAAGGAGACAAATGTCCAAAATGCGGTCATGAATTGAAGATGAAAAAGGGCATAGAGGTTGGCCAGGTCTTCAAACTCGGTACAAAGTATTCGGAGAAACTTTCGGCTACCTATGTCGATTCGGATGGAAATGAAAAGTACTACATTATGGGTTGCTATGGATGGGGAGTTAGTAGAACCATGGCAGCCGTTGTCGAACAATTTCACGACGATCGAGGAATAATATGGCCAAGATCTATAGCACCTTTTGAGGTCGTGATAACTGTTGTCAACGTTGCGGGTGACCAAATGAAGATCGGATATGAATTGCATGATTTGATCGAAAAAAACGGCATAGACGTGATCTTAGATGACAGAGAGGTTTCGGCCGGATTCAAGTTCAAGGATGCCGATCTGATAGGTATACCTTTAAGAATAACGTGCGGGAAATCTCTCGAAAATGGAGAAGTTGAACTTAAATTGAGAAATTCAGATAAATCTTTGAAGGTCAAGATCGATGATAAAGATTACCTTATAGAAAAGGTCAAAGAATTACTCGAACTTTACAAACCCGGTGATCAAGTTGGGAATATTTGACATATTCAAAAAAGGTCTCGAAAAGACAAAGAATGGATTTTTGGGAAAGGCTCTATCAATTCTAAAGGGTGGAAACTTAGACAGTGAAAAGATAGAAGAGATAAGGGAACTTCTTTTGCTTTCAGATGTGGGCATCTCCACATCGGATTACATCATCGAAAGGGTGAAAGAGTCAAAAGAGAAAGATGCGATAGAGGCTCTCAAAAAGGTACTTTTGGAACTTTTAGGTCCAGACGAGTCTATAACATTTGCAAATGAAGGGCTAACTATTTACACACTTGTTGGGGTCAACGGATCTGGAAAGACAACAACGGCTGGAAAACTTGCGTTCAGATTTAAAAAAACAGGCAAACGTGTCGTTTTAGGGGCCGGAGACACATTCAGGGCTGCTGCGATAGATCAGTTAAAGGAATGGGGAAAGAGAGTTGGGGTGCCGGTAATATCACACCAATGGGGAGCAGATGCCGGAGCCGTTGTGTATGACACAGTTACGCATGCGATATCCGAAGGATTAGATGTTGCTTTGATAGACACGGCAGGAAGACTCCACACAAAGGACAATTTGATGAGAGAACTTGAAAAAATTCACAAAATAATAAAGAAATTAAAACCAGATCAGCCCCAGGAGGTTCTTCTCGTCTTGGATTCGACGATAGGACAAAATGCCATACAACAGGCGAAGATCTTTGGACAGAGCACAGGGGTTACCGGTATCGTGCTGACGAAATTCGACGGAACTGCGAAAGGCGGGATGATCTTTTCTATAAAGAGGGAACTTAATATACCCGTCAAACTCATAGGAATAGGAGAAGGATTAGAAGATCTAAAGGATTTCAAGGCAACTGAATTTGTAGATGAACTTTTAGAATGAAAAAGACGCTTATCGATATTTACAAAGAAAAGATTTTTCTTGAAAACGGAGAGGATGCTCTCCACCTTGCAGGCGTCATAAGAAGATATGGAAAAGACGGATGGACAAAGAACAAGATTTCAGAGGCGCTTGGGATGATAGATCCAAAGTTTAGATCTGGTGCAAATGATATCTCTGAAAGAAGAAATGAGATAATGGCTATGTTAATGGATCCCAAAAATCATCTTCCAATGGATGAAATAACGATAAAACTTGCAGAAATCGAGGGAATAAGCACAAAAGATTACGCAACGTTTATGGCAGGATGGAAGAAATTTTTAAAAGAAAATTCGGCCTATTTTGATGATTTCCTCGATCTCTATCTGGTCTTTGCGATGAAGAAGAATCAAAGCAGTGATAATGGTATAATAGACGATCTTATAAAGATGACTCAAAATGTTGATTTTTTATCCTTAGATCTGGCAACATTTAACACTTTTGAAGAAATATACAACTCTCTTCTTCCATCTGATAAGAAATTTGTTGCGGATTCGATAAAAGATCCTTACGTAAGAGGGGCTCTCACAAGAAATGCGAAGGCATTGCTTATCGTCGATGGAAGTAATATAGCGATGGTTGGAAGCCTTTACCCGGATTTAAACAACATTTTTCTTTCCTTTCGTCTCATCGGAAAGATGCATGAAATTCCTTGGCCTTTTAAAATAATATTTGACGAGAATTTCGAATACAACCTTAAGGGTACTCAAAGGCGAATCTTCGAAGAAAGGTTTCAAAAACATCCGGATGTGAAATTTCATTCGCCGGCCGACGAGTTGATAATAGAAATAGCCAAAAGTACGAACTCGTGGATACTTTCGAATGACAGATACCATGATTATCCCAGGTTCAACGCCACTTTTCTGAGATTTGACGGAAAAAGGGTATGGAAGGACTAATACAATGATTTACAAGTCTTTTGTCATGCTTTTTCGGGACCGACAGGCCTTACTCATGTTCTTTCTTCTTCCCATAGTTTTGATGTTCATACTCGGTTTCGTCATAGAAGGGCTTTCCGGCAGTAAGACGGCCGTTAACGTTAAAATAGGGGCATTTACGACCTCACCTGAACTCGAAAGAATGATAACGCAGGCAGCCTCAGGAAGCGGTGTAGAATTTGAATTTGTTGGCAGTGAAGAGGCTCTAAATCGTTTATTGCTCTCTGGGAATGTCCAAATGGGAGCGATCCTTGGCCAAAACTCCTTGACATTTATATACAATCAATCCTTTGGCCAGTACAACAACTATCTGAAGATTCTCCAAGATGTTATTGCCGGAAGCGTTGTGAGCGGAATTTCGAATGTCAAAAATTACATACAATTAAAACCCATATCCGTTGAAAGTGGAAGTTTAACCGTCATAGGATTTATAGTTCCTGGAGTTATAGCCATTTCAATAACGATAGCCGGGATGTTTGGAATGGCCATAATCACTGGAAATTACAGACAAAACGGGATCTTAAAAAGACTTTCAGTTACTCCTGTTAAGGGTGGCACTTTCTTTCTTTCTCTTGCCTTTGTAAGGTTTATAATTTCCGTTTTGGCATCTGTGCTGACTATTTTGCTCTCGGAATGGTTCTTTTCTACCTCTTACAATGTGAACTGGCCGATGTTTTTACTCTTCGTCTCGAGTGGTATTTTTCTGTCACTTGGAATAGGACTTTTGATTTCGATGATTTCGAGGGATCTATGGACCATCCTCAACATAACGACGATTTTATCCGTCACGATGATGCTCTTTTCGGACGTTTTCTTTCCTTATTCGATAATGCCTGATTACATGAGAATAATATCCCACATTTTACCGATTTCATATTTTGCACAGGGTCTAAGATATACGCTCGGTATAGAAGCAATGTACACAAATGATTTCATCATTATTACCTCTACTTTTATCTTGATAGGCCTTGGAATGATATCTGTCGGTGGTACATTGATTATGAAGATGGAAAGAAGGTAATCTCATACCTCTTGAGCAATTGATTTTTTTGTGATATACTTCTAAAGTAATTGGAGAGATGGCCGAGCGGTCGAAGGCACTTGCCTGCTAAGCAAGCGTGGGATTTTCCCACCGTGGGTTCAAATCCCACTCTCTCCGCCAGTTGTGCCCGTAGCTCAGCTGGATAGAGCGATAGACTGCGGATCTATAGATCGGGAGTTCAAATCTCCCCGGGCACGCCAAGGTGAATGACATGTTGAAGATAAAACTTGAAACTTTAAAACATGAACAAAAGATAAAGGTAGTCGAGACAGATCAATGGACAGACCTTGACTTGGAAGGAGAATCTTACCCTTACTCTCAGCCGGTGAAGATCGATTTGGAAGTTGAGTTCTCTTCTCAAAGAATATACGTGAGCGGAGAGGTCAAAACTCAGATAATTCATCCGTGCGACAGGTGCCTTGAACCGGTCAAGGTTGACATAAATGGAAAAGTAGAAGCAGTTTACGTCGAAAATGAAAAAGTCAAAGATGTCGAAGAAGTTATGGATGAAGTTGGTGTTTTTTATTACAACCCGACGATGGAGTTTTTGGATCTTACGGACAGGATCATCGAATCGATACTCCTTGAGATACCCATGAAGGTGCTTTGTAAGCCGGATTGTAAAGGTTTATGTCCGCATTGCGGGATCAATTTGAATGAGAATCCAGATCATGTGTGTGAATATGAAGATGAAAAGGTTGACTCTCCATTCTACGCTTTAAAAAAGATATCTTTTGAATCGAAAGGAGAATGAAAATGGCCGTTCCAAAGAAAAAGCCTTCTCTCACAAGAACGAACAGAAGAAGATCTGTCTATTACCGTGACAAACATGTAACCGTCACAAAGTGTCCGCATTGTGGAGAACCTATGCTTCCACATCACGTATGTATGAAATGTGGATATTATAACGGAAAACAGGTTCTTGAAGTTAAGGAGTGACATCGTTGGCGCACATAGCGCTTGATGCATTCGGAGGAGATCACGCTCCCTATGAAGAAGTAAAGGGAGCGCTTTTGTTCGTTGAAAAAACTGGTCACAAAGTTACCCTTGTCGGAGATGAAAAAAAAATATCTCCTCTTATTCCAAAAGATTCAAAAATAGAAATAGTAAATGCTCCGGAAAGATTTGGAATGAGTGCCAAGCCGACAGAAATACTCAAAAGAAAAGAGGCATCGATGAATGTCGCCGCAATGCTCGTCAAAGAAGGAAAGGCAGAAGGATTTGTGAGCGCGGGGAATACCGGTGCCTTGCTTGTTTTGGGAACTTTTTTACTCGGCAGAATGGAGGGAATAGAAAGGCCGGCCATAGCGACCGTTATGCCATCTAAAAGTGGTGGGACAGTTTTGATAGATGCCGGCGCCAACCTTTCTCTCAAGCCACCGCATTATGTCCAACTTGGAATAATGGGAGTTGCATACGCCAAAGGGATTTTAAACAAAAAAAATCCCAAAGTTGGTTTGTTGAATGTTGGCGCGGAAGAAGAAAAGGGACCAGATCTTTTGAAAGAAGTCTATTCATTGTTAAAAGATAAATTTGGAGAAACCTTTTGCGGAAATGTTGAGGGAAGGGATGTATTCTACGGAGATGTCGATGTGGTGCTTTCGGATGGTTTTAGTGGTAATATAGTCTTGAAGACATCTGAAGGAGTGGGACTTTTCGTCTCGGAAATGCTTAAGAGATCTATAAAGAATTCAAATGTAATCCAGAAAATCGGTGCACTTTTGATGAAAGGCACTTTTGACAAATTCAAAGAATCTCTCGACTACAGAAAGTACGGCGGAGCATTCTTGCTTGGAGTAAATGGTATTGTCGTTAAGGCCCATGGTGCTTCAGACTCGAAGGCCATTTTCAACGCTTTGAATGTTGCCGCAACGGGAATAGATAAGAAGATCATCGACACAATACGGGGAAGTGTTTAAGATGTGCGGAATATATGGCTTCATAGGAGAAGGAAAGGTAGAAGACCTTGTTAACGGACTCAAAAAACTCGAATACAGAGGATACGATTCTGCAGGCATAGCCTTTTTGAAATCAAAAAATCTCATTGTCGAAAAGAGAACCGGCAAGGTAGACGCACTTAGATCTTTGATGAACGGAAGATTAGAAGAAAGGATAAACGCAGGCATAGCGCACACAAGGTGGGCAACGCACGGTATGCCCACAGATATAAATGCCCATCCACAGATGGATTGCACCAAAAAAATAGCCGTCGTTCATAACGGCATAATAGAGAATTTTGCCACTTTAAGGGATGCGCTGACCTCCGAAGGCCATATATTCGTCTCGCAGACAGATACCGAGGTTATAGCCCATCTCATAGAAAAGTATTTCCGTGGAGATCTTTTTGAGGCCGTAAGAGTTGCAACTCTCGATCTTGAAGGAACCTACGCAATAGGCGTTATACACGCAGACATCGAAGACGAGGTTATATTCGCAAGGAGGAAAAGTCCTCTTGTCATCGCTGCAAATGATTTTGGTACCTATTGCGCATCTGACGTAACTCCATTGATTTCGGTAAGCAGAGATGTTGTTTTTCTCGAAGATGGCCAGATAGCAAGGTTGAAAAGGAATAAATTCGAGATCTTCGAAAATTCGGGAAAACCTGTCGAAAATCACTTCTATCACATAAATTGGGATGAGAAGTCGGCCGAAAAAGGCGGATACAAACATTTCATGATGAAAGAGATACACGAAGAGCCTCGTGTTATATCCGATGCTCTCGTTGGACGAATAAAAGATGGGAAGGTCATTTTTGAAGAGATCAAAGATTGGAACGAATACATCAAAAATATAAGAAAAATAAATGTGATAGCCTGCGGGACGAGTTTTCACGCGGGACTTGTTTTCAAATATTTCCTTGAAAGGTTAAGACCTTTTGACGTTGAAGTTGAGGTCTCTTCAGAGTTCAGATACAGAAATGTCTTTGTAGATGACAGAGTGCTTAACATCGCGATAAGTCAGTCCGGAGAAACAGCGGACACATTAGAGAGTGTAAGGCTTGTCAAGTCTCTCGGCGGGAAGGTACTTGCGATATCGAATGTCGTTGGATCGACTCTTACAAGAGAGGCAGACAGAACACTTTACATAAATGCAGGGCCGGAGATAAGCGTTGCCTCTACGAAGGCATACATTGGACAGATAACGGTTTTGTACCTTTTGGCCATTTACATGGATCAACTGATGGGGGGCAACCATTCCGAGATGGTGATAAATCTCACGAAATTGCCAGAAATCGTTGATAATTTCATCTTAACTCAGGAAGATTCTATAAAATCAATCGCGGACAAATACGTTGGATATACCAACTTCATGTACATAGGAAGAGGAATAAATTATCCTTCGGCGTTAGAAGGGGCTTTGAAATTGAAAGAGATAAGTTACACGAATGCCGTTGGTTATCAGGCCGGAGAATTAAAACACGGGCCAATAGCCTTGCTCGATGAAAAATTCCCGGTCATGGCCATCGTCGTTGATGATGAGTTGAAGGACAAGATGATTTCAAATGTGCTTGAGACAAAGGCAAGAAATGCTCAGGTTGTTGCAATAGTGAGCGCTTCAGATCGCAAAGTTTCTTCACTTGTCAACGATGTTATACGCGTTCCAGATCTTGAAAGTTATCTTTATCCTTTCGTTGTTGGAATAGCCCTTCAACTCTTTGCGTATAATGTTGCCAACGATAGGAATCTTAACATAGACATGCCGAGAAACCTTGCAAAAAGTGTTACAGTCGAGTAGGGAGGTAAAGACCTTTGTCTCTTTTAAGAGAGATATGTGATGAAATTCTTAAAGAAGAAGATCCCGATCTTGTGATCTTGAAGATGAAAGGCTTGAGTTACCTGACAGATTATTTTGTCATAGCGACTGCGAATTCGAGCGTTAACATGAGATCTATAAGAGATAGAGTACTTCAAATTTTGAAATCCCACAATCACGAGATAATCTTTTACGACAAAAGCGATGATCATAACTGGATGATAGTCGATGCGGGAGAGATAGTAGTCAACATTTTTACAAAGGCGGCGAGAGAATTTTACGATATAGAGTCTTTGTGGTCGGACACCGAAAGACTCGATGTGAAGGAGGTTTAAATGTACGAACCTGACAAAATAGAAACCAAATGGCAAAAAAGATGGGAAGAAAGTGGCATCTTTCATACACCAAATCATTCGACAAAGCCCAAGTACTATTCTCTTGTCATGTTTCCATATCCTTCTGGCACACTTCATGTGGGGCACGTTAAGAATTACACCATTGGAGATGTTGTGTCAAGATACAAAAGAATGCGTGGATACAACGTTTTGAATCCTTTTGGATACGATTCATTTGGTCTGCCGGCGGAAAATGCGGCCATAGCCCATGGCAATATTCACCCAGAAGACTGGACAAGGGAGAATATAAACAAAATAAGAGGGCAGATAAAAAAGTTGGGGATAAGTTACGATTGGGACAGAGAAGTGATAACCTATAAGGAAGATTATTACAAATGGACCCAATGGATTTTCCTTAAACTTTATGAAAAAGGTCTTGCCTATAAAAAGAGCGGTCCAGTTAACTGGTGTCCTTCTTGCAAAACAGTCCTCGCAAATGAACAGGTTGTCGATGGAAAGTGTGAAAGATGTGGAACTCCTGTTGTTATAAAACAACTCGAACAGTGGTATTTTAAAATAACTGATTATGCCGAAGAACTCGACGCCTTCATAGACAAATTAACGGGATGGCCTGAAAATGTAAAGACGATGCAGAGAAATTGGATAGGTAAAAGTGTTGGCGCCGAGGTTGATTTTAAGATAAAAGAAAGTGGCAAAACTCTTAAAATATTCACCACCCGTCCCGATACTCTGTGGGGAGTTACCTTCATGGCCATTGCCCCCGAATCTCCTCTGATAGATGAACTTACCGTCCCATCGAGAAGGCGTGAAGTTGATGAATTTTTGACCCGGATAAATCTTTCCGAAAACAGATTTGAAAGGTTTTCCTCCGACGCGCCAAAAGAAGGGGTTTTCCTTGGCACTCACGCGATAAATCCTGTTAACGGCAGAGAAGTTCCGATATACGTCGCCAATTACATCCTTTACGAGTATGGTACCGGTGCCATAATGGCCGTACCCGCCCACGATCTTAGAGATTACGCTTTCGCAAAGAAATACAACCTTCCAATCGAAAGGGTTGTCTCCTCTGATGTAGAACTTCCTTACGATGGAAATGGCATCCTTGAAAATTCTGGTCCATTCACGGGAATGAAAAATGAAGAGGCCATAAAGAAAATAATCGAATATCTCGAAAAGAATGGAATTGGAAGAAAATCTGTAAATTACAAATTGCGTGACTGGCTGATTTCCCGCCAGAGGTACTGGGGAGCCCCAATTCCTGTCGTCTACTGTGAAAAATGCGGGATCGTACCCGTTCCAGAAAAAGATTTGCCGGTCAAATTGCCACGAGACGTTAAATTCGATCCAACCGGAAGGTCTCCTCTCTCTTACGATGAAAAATTTCTCCATACAACATGTCCAAAATGCGGCGGACCGGCGGTAAGAGAAAGTGATACGATGGACACTTTTGTCGATTCTTCATGGTATTACCTAAGGTATGTGAATCCACACGAAAAGGATCGCCCTTTTGTAAGATCAGATGTGGACGAATGGTTACCTGTGGATCAGTACATAGGCGGTGTGGAACATGCGATTTTACATCTTTTGTATTCCCGATTTATAACGAAGGTTTTAAGAGATGGAGGATATTTGTCTTTTGATGAACCATTTAAAAATCTTTTTACTCAAGGAATGATATACAAAGATGGAGCCAAGATGTCCAAATCCAAGGGCAACGTTGTCTCCCCGGACGATATGGTCGAGAAATACGGCGCGGACACTTTAAGGCTTTACATACTTTTTATGGGCCCTCCAGAAAAAGACGCCGAATGGCTTGATTCTGGAATTGAAGGTGTCTCAAGATTTGTCTCGAAATTGTGGAATCTCTTTGAAGAGATCATACCGCTTATGAATCTGAAAAAGTTTGAAAGGCCTTTAACCGATGAAGAGTACGAAATAAGAAGAAAACTTCATCTCATTCTCAAAAAGATAACGAATGACATAGAGGGAGATTTCAGGTTCAACACGGTCGTCAGTGGATTCATGGAACTCGTCAATCTCTTTAGCGATTACGTGAAATCGACACCAAAAGAAAAAATAAATGTCGGGTTAATCGATGAATTTGCACATAAATTCGTTCCAGCACTTTCGCCCTTTGCGCCTCATGTAGCGGAAGAATTGTGGGAAAGAATGGGAGAGAAACCATTCGTTGCAAATGTTGAATGGCCATCCTACGATGAGAATGCGATTCTTCCAAGGAAAATAGAGATCGTCATAATGATCAATGGAAAGGTTAGAGCGAAAGAGACGGTAGATGCAAATCTTTCCGATGAAGAGTTGAAAAAAATAGCACTTGAAAATGAAAAGATAAAGGGTTTGATGAATGGAAAGACACCAAAAAAGGTCTTTATCGCCAAAGACGTTGTTAACATAGTTGTATAAAGGGGGCAATCATGAAAGTTCCAAATCCAGTATCCAAAAGGTTAGCGCTTTATCACAGATGTGTTGTTTCTCTGCTATCAGAGGGAAAGGAGATAACATCATCTCAAGAACTCGGAGAAAGGCTCGCCCTTAAGCCCAGTCAGATAAGAAAGGATCTTTCCTATTTTGGGGAATTTGGAAAACGTGGTACTGGATATGAACTTAAGGAATTGAAACTTTCTTTGGAAAACCTTTTGAGCATAAACAAAACATGGAATGTCTGTATTGTTGGCGCTGGAAATATAGGTACGGCACTCGCCAACCACACCGAGTTTTTCAAGGAAGGATACCGCATAATCGCTTTTTTTGACAGAAATCCTTCCAAAATAGGTAAAAAAATAGGCACAAGATCTATCCCGGTATACTCGATAGAGGAACTTAACGAGAAGGTCAAAAACCTGAATATAGAGATAGGAGTCATTGCCGTACCCTCTTCAGAGGCAAGGAATGTTGCGGAAATGTTAGTTAAATCGGGCGTAAAGGGCATACTTAACTTTGCACCGGTGAAGTTAAAAATGGAAAATGTAGAGATCGAAGATGTCGACATAGCAATATCTTTCAAGGCTTTGACCTTTAAAATAGGAGTAAAAGAAATTGAGCGAAAGAGATCTTTTAATAAAAAGGATAGTTGAAGAGAAAGGTGATAAGGCCATCCCCGCGCTGATAGATTTGCTTTTTGAAGGGGACGCACAGATGGCAGACATAGTCACAGACGCACTTTTAGAACTCGATTGTTGTCAACAAATCATCAAAAGATTAGATTCGGAGATGAAAAAAGAGGATAAGAATCCGGGTATCTTTTACTTGGCAGACATAATAGGCGAGAAGAATTGCAAGGGAGGAGTTGAACAACTAAAAAGGCTTCTAAACCTTGTCGAAACCGAAGAAGAAGCCATAATAGTTCACGGTTCTCTTGCAAGGATGGGCTTTAAAGACTCGGAGAAGTATTTACTCTACGAACTTGAAAATGAACCTTCACAAGATATGATCTTTGACGTTGCAGTTGCGCTTTCATATTCAAGCGACAAAGAGGTTTTTAAGGCTATTGTGGCAAAGGCTGACAAAAACAAAGATCTTGTGGATGTCCTCCAGTCGATGTGTGAGAGAGAGCCGGATCTTTACGCGCTTTTGCCGGACGATCTCAGAGAGATAAAAAATGATAAATATAAATGAGATAAAGGTATTCCTCGAAGTTGTAAATACCGGAAGTATAACTGGCGCTTCGAAGAACCTTTTTATAAGCCAACCTGCGATCTCCCAGCATATAAAAAACATGGAAGAAAAATTGAATGTAAAGTTGTTTGAAAGGATTCAAGGCGGGAATATCCTTAAATTAACCGAAGAAGGATTTGTAATATATAAAGAACTTGAAAGCCTTTCAAGGGTCTTTGACGAGACTATTGACAGGATAACCAATTTGCAAAAGAACATTGAAAGCCTTCTTAAAATAGGCGCAAGCAAGACTATAGGTGATTACCTTCTTCCAAAGATAATGGTAGATTTTTTGAAGGCACACAACGTCAATTTTTCAGTTGACATACAAAACACTTCGGACGTTGTGGAAGAGGTTTTGGATGAAGAGATATCGGTGGGATTCGTGGAGATACCCTTCTTTCATAAATCTTTAGAGAGTGAAAAATTCTACATGGACGAGATGAACCTTATTTCTTCCCCCGGTTTTCCACTTCCTTCGAAAATAGAGATTGAAGATTTAAACTCTCTTCCATTGATCCTGCGCGAAAAAGGATCCGGCACAAGAAAGTTAATAGAATACAAATTCGAATCTCTCGGGATCACGCCAAACGTTATCATCACTCTATCGAGCAATGAGGCAATAAAGTACATGATAAAAAGTGGAATTGGCGTTGGATTTCTTTCAAAACTCATCTACGAAGATGATGAGAAAAATGGATCTATAATTGTACTGAACATCGAAAACTTGAAAATAGAAAGAAATTTTTTCATGATAAGAAAAAAAGAGAGAATAATGTCGAATTTGGAGAGAGAATTTTTGGATTTTGTAAGAAAATGGGGGGAAGAAGATGTATCTTGAAATTAAAGAACTTGAAGCGAGGGTTGGAACTTTCAAATTGGGGCCTGTTAGTTTTTCAATAGAGAAAGGAGATGTACTTGCAATTTTAGGACCTTCCGGGTCTGGGAAATCGACACTTTTGAGGGCCATTTGCGGATTGATACCATCGACGGGGTCTGTGATCTTAAACGGAGTGGATATGTCCCACTTTCAGCCTCACTTAAGACGAATGGCGATGATGTTTCAGGAGTATGCGCTTTTTCCTCATATGAATACTTTTAAAAATATATCCTTTCCTCTGACCGTGAAAAAGGTAAAAAAAGACGAAATAGACGGGAAGGTCAAAAAAAGGGCAAGAGAGATCGATGGAGGACTTGAGGAAAGCCTTTCCTTCATGCCGAAAAACCTTCCCGAAGGATTAAAACAGGCGACGGCCTTCGCGAGAGAGACTGTAAGAGAGTTTGATATATTGATGTTAGATGAGCCATTTTCAAGGTTGGATGCGTATCAAAAACAATTTGTCAGGGCAGATTTAAAAAAGAATCTCCTTAATCTTGGTAAAACTTACATTTTAGTTGTTTCAGATGTACTCGATGCGCTTGCCATCTCGAATCGTATGATGATCATGATAGATGGAAAGGTAGTTCAAGACGATCTTTCAATGAACGTGTACCAACATCCTAAGACTCTCGATGTCGCAATTCTCACCTCACCTCTTGGTCTGAATGTCGTCAGAGATCTTTTTGGCGCACCATCCGGTAAAATCCTTGCATTTAGACCGGATGCGATCTTTGAGTCTGAAAGTGGTACCGAATTCGAAATAATTTCAATAGATCCTATAAATGCGAAGTACTCTCTGTTCCATTTGAAAAATGGTAACGTTGAAATAATGGCGTATCTAAAGAACAATTCAAAAAAGGTTGGAGAACGTCTAAGGGTAGATTTGAATCACGATAAGTCTTGGACTTACTGATGCGAAAGGGGTGTTGACAATAAACTGGCAGGAATCGCAGATAGTCTATCAAATATTCGTTGACAGATTCAAAAGGGGAAAGGACTTTGAGAAAAAGGTCAAAGATGGTATCTACAGTCGTGATGGAGGAGTTGTCAGGAACTGGGATGAGAAACCATCAAAAGAAAGTCGTGGCCTCGAATTTTTTGGTGGAGATTTGGATGGAATAATAGACAGTCTTGACTACATAAAAGCACTTGGAGCCAACGTAATATATCTGACGCCAATTTTTTTGGCCTCGACAAATCACAAATACGATACTCATGATTTCGTCGTGGATCCTCAATTTGGAGATGAACGCACACTTGTCAATTTGTTTGAAGAGTCCCACAAAAGAGGGATAAGGGTAATTCTTGATGGAGTTTTTAACCATGTTGGTGTTGATGGTGTGTGGTTTAACAGATCGAAAAAATATGGGAATGGCGGAGCCTACAACGATCCCCGATCGCCTTACAAAGATTTTTTTGAATTCAGAAGATGGCCGGACGATTTCAGGGCATGGTTAGACATAAAATTGCTTCCAGAACTTAATTTAGAAAATGAAGAACTCAAACGCATACTCTTTACAGGTGATGATTCCGTTGTTAAGCGTTATTTGAGAATGGGTGCAGATGGATGGAGACTCGATTGCGCGCACGATCTTGGCCACAGGATAAATTCTATCATTGCCGATAATTCAAAATCCGTAAATCCTGACGCAATAGTCATAGGAGAGGTAAGCGGTTATCCGGATGAATGGCTGAGATCAAAATTAGACGGAGTTATGAATTATTATTTTTCCACTTTACTTTTGAATACGATCAATGGAAATTTCGATGTTCCAACCTTAAAGCGCGGTCTTGACAGAATGGTAGAAGAGGCCGGAGAAAAACTTTGCAAATCGTGGAATATGATCTCATCTCATGACACACCGAGGATGAACTCACTCATAAAGGATGGAGCCTTTAAAAAAATGGCAGTTGCCTTTCAGATTGCGTATCCCGGTAATCCTTTTCTCTATTACGGAGAAGAAAACGGAATGTACGGTGAAGGGGATCCTGACAATAGAAGGCCTATGATCTGGGATCAAAGCAGATGGGACTGGGAATTCAGGGAATTTGTGATCAAGGCATTTGAGATAAGACGTCGTGAAAATGCCTTGAATGGCGGCAAGTACTTAAAGATCGATCTTTCAAATCCATTCGTCGTTGGATTTGGCAGGTACACAAAAGACCCCAAGGATACTCTCTTTTTCTTTGCCAACTTTTCTAATTCAAAAACAATCGAGAAAGTTCCAATTCCCTTTGCGTATTTCATGCACCACGTCAGAATGGAGAGTGTTTTTGGTCAAGGAGAGGCTATCTCGAGGGTTTCAGAGATAGATTTTGAATTGCCGCCAAAATCATTTGCGTTCTTCAAATTTGCTCCCAATTTTTCTCTTTACAGGATGTATAAATCAGTTTAAATTTTCTGGAGGCGAGTCATGAGAAAGATCCTTATCTTGTTTGCGATATTCACTCTTTCATTTTCTGCCATTGTAATGGCAGATCTTACTCCCAGTGCGACCTTTATGAATGTTTTGAAGGGAAAGATAATAGTCCTTGATCCCGGCCATGGCGGTGAAGATACGGGAGCGATAGGACCGACGGGATTACTTGAAAAAACCATAAATCTCGAAGTTGCGCTCGATCTCGCAAGCATTTTAAAGGTGCAAGGAGCATCTGTTTACCTTACAAGGGCGACGGACGTGTACGTTTCTCTTCAATCGAGAATAGCACTTGCCAACAATCTCCACGCCGATCTTTTTTTGTGCATGCACCATAATTCGATAGAAGGGGCTCCCGATATAGACAGGCCTCAGGCTTTTTACTGGAGCACAACTGATACCTCTGAACTTGCCGCAAAGATAATCCTTGAGGCTTTTGAAAACTTCACCGGCACAGAAGGTGATTTGATTCAGGAAGAATATTACGTTTTAAGATACGCACAGGTTCCGGCCGTTTTGATAGAACCTTTTTTCATGTCAAATCCTACGAGAGAGAAATGGCTTGAAAATCCTGTTAATATATGGAAAGAAGCGCTAATTTACGATAACGGAATTTTGAAGTACTTTAAAACAATTTCCAATTGAGAATTTTTAATTCTCGGAATTTGAATTTTGTTGGGTATGGTATAATAATTCAAAAGTTGTCTAAGAGGGTGGACTAATTGGCAAAGTTGATCTTTAACGGAAAGTCTTACGATGTTCATGAAGGCATGCTAAAAGATTTGGTAAAAGCGTTAAACCTTGATTCGAAGATCGTAGGTGGGGTTGTGGCCAAGGAGATCGTGGACTTGTTTTACACGGTAAAGCCGGAGGACAAGATAGAACTTTTCACTGCAGAAGATCCGAGAGCAGGGGAACTTTACAGACACACCATGAGCCACATAATGGCTCAGGCAATTCAGAGAATTTACAAGAACGCGAAATTTGCCATAGGCCCAACGATAGAAAATGGCTTTTACTATGATGTAGATGTGGATGTGCCTCTGAATGAAGATGAATTGAAAAAAATAGAAGAAGAGATGAAAAAGATAATAAAAGAGGATCTTCCGTTGGAAAAATTTTCTATGACCGCCAGAGAGGCCATCGATTATTTCGAATCAAAGGATCAACCGTACAAGGTTGAAATAATAAAGGACCTTAACGAAGATAATGTCACGCTTTACAGACAGGGTGAGTTCGTCGATCTTTGCAGGGGACCCCATATGCCATCCACCGGGCGGGTAAAGTACTTCAAACTTCTAAATGTTGCCGGTGCTTACTGGCGCGGTGATGAAAAGAACAAGATGCTTCAAAGGATTTACGGAACAGCCTTTTACAAAAAAGAAGATCTCGAGAGTTATCTTAAGATGATCGAAGAGGCTGAAAAGAGAGATCATAGAAAACTCGGCCCACAACTCGATCTCTTTTCCATTCATCCAGATGTTGCTCCGGGCATGGTGTTTTTCCATCCAAAGGGAACTATCATAAGGCGGGAACTTGAAAAGTACTGGAGAGAAGAACATAAAAAATCTGGATACGTAGAGGTAGTTACACCGATGGTCATGAATGAAAGCCTGTGGCGTCAATCCGGTCATTGGGATCATTACAAGGAAAATATGTACTTTACGGAAAAAGAAAACCAGATGTACGCGATAAAGCCAATGAACTGCCCGGGTCATATAATGATATACAAATCACAAACTCGAAGTTATAAGGATCTCCCGTTGAGAATGTGCGAACTTGGTACCGTCCATCGTTATGAAAGAAGCGGTGTCGTTCATGGCCTTTTCAGAACGCGAGCCTTTACACAGGATGATGCTCATATATTTTGCACGGAGGATCAAATAGAAGATGAAATAAAAGGTGTTATTTCTTTGATAGACAAAACGTACAAACTTTTTGGATTCCCCTACAAAGTTGAACTTTCAACGAGACCTGAAAATTCCATGGGATCTGACGAGATATGGGAAAAATCCACGAATGCCCTTCGTGCGGCCCTTGAACATGTTGGACTTCTATATCAGGTTAACGAGGGTGATGGCGCATTTTATGGCCCAAAGATAGATTTCCACGTCAAAGATTCGATAGGTAGAACATGGCAGTGTGCAACTATTCAACTCGATTTCTTGATGCCGGAACGCTTTGGCATTTCCTACACCGGATCTGACAATCTGGATCACAGACCCGTTATGATTCACAGGGTTATATACGGATCCATTGAGAGATTCATAGGGATACTCATAGAACATTACGCCGGCGCTTTCCCCGCATGGATTTCTCCAATTCAGGTTGCAGTTCTTCCAATATCCGACAAACATGCCGAATACGCAAAAAAAGTTGTGCAAATCTTAGATGAAAAAGAGATAAGAACGATTCTTGACGATAAGCCGAGAAAGATAAATTACAAGATAAGAGAGGCCCAGATTCAAAAAATTCCTTACATGCTCATAATCGGAGACAGAGAAATTGAGACCGGAAGCGTTGCCGTGAGATTAAGAAGTGGCAAAGATCTTGGAGATCTCAAAACTGATGACTTTATTTCAAAGATTTTGAAAGAAATAAAAGATAAAAGTCAAACTTCCTTTGGTGAGTGAAATGGCTTACGAAGACTGGTCGAAACCGATGATAAGGATAAGAATTTCCCAGTCTGACGTTCATTACGCTGGAGGACTTGTTGATGGCGCAAAGATAATGCAATTTTTTGGAGATGTGGCGACAGAGTTGCTCATAATTTCGGACGGAGACGAGGGATTGTTCCGAGCCTACGATATGGTAGAGTTCCTCGCTCCCGTTCACGCTGGCGATTACATCGAAGTTTATGGTAAAATAACTGAATTTGGGAAAACATCGAGAAAGATGTACTTTGAGGCTTACAAGGTTATTGCCCCTGTTGATAATGTTGGCGGATGTGATATACTTGAAAAGCCAGTTCTCGTCGCCAAGGCAAGTGGAACATGCGTTGTGCCACAGGAAAGACAGAGAAAGGTAAGGAAAGTATAAATGGATAAACTCATAATAACAGCGGCTCTTTGCGGTGCCGAGGTTACAAGGGCACAAACGCCTTACATTCCTTTGACTCCAGAAGAAATAGCAAATGAAGCCTTTCTATCTTACAGGGCAGGGGCTTCGATTGTTCATCTCCACGTCAGAGACGAAGAAGGCAAACCTACTCAGGACGTTAACGTATTCAAAAAAGTTATAGGCTTGATAAGAGAAAAAGCGCCAGATCTTATCATTCAGGTTTCAACTGGTGGTGCCGTGGGAATGAGCGCTGAAGAAAGACTTCAATCGATCTATGCTCTTCCAGAAATGGCTTCTTTGGATACTGGAACGACGAATTTTGGGGACGACATCTTTGTAAATGATATGCCTCTTATAAGGCACTTTGCTTCAAAAATGGCCGAGATGAACATAATGCCTGAATTCGAATGCTTTGAGATCGGACACATCTCAAATGCTTTAAGAATAGTAAAAGAGGGCATAATAAAGGGTCATCTTCACTTTGATTTCGTTCTTGGAGTGCCCGGATCATCTCCTGCAGATGTGAGAAACCTTGTAAGAATGGTAGATTCAATACCTTCTGACGCAACATGGACAGTTGCAGGAATTGGAAGGCACGAGTTTGAAATGGCCGCCGTTGCAATCGCGATGGGAGGCAATGTGAGAGTTGGTCTTGAAGATAACATATACATTTCAAAAGGAGTACTTGCAAAATCCAACGCCGAACTTGTGGAAAACGTTGTAAAAATAGCAAAAAGTATTGGACGTGAAATCGCAACACCGATCGAAGCAAGAAAAATTTTGGATATTCATTCAAATTGATTAATTGAAGGGAGGAATAACTTAAGTGTTAGACAAAATCGTACTGGCAGCAGCACCGGGTTCGACTGCCCCTCAATCCACGGCACCCGCGGCAAGCGGAAGTGGAGATACGGGCATATTAACGATGATAATATGGCTTGTAGTCATCGTTGCGATCTTCTATTTTTTGCTCATCTTCCCTCAAAGAAGACAGAACAAAACATTTGAAAAGATGATGAGCAATCTCAAAAGGGGAGATACGGTTGTTACAATAGGGGGAGTTATCGGGAAGGTAACGGATATCAAAAACAATACTGTCAAGATAAGAACCGGAAATACGGAGATGGAAGTCACGAAGCGTGCCATATCATCTGTCATAAAGAGTGAAGGGACGGATGATTCTAAAGCCGAAGACTCAAAGAACGGAAAAGAAGAATCGAAAGATTCTGATGACAAGACTGAAAGCAAATGAGTGGAGGTGAAGGGGCCTTAGGCCTTCGTGATGAGGTATAACACGATAAGAGTAGCGGTTGTTCTAATTGTTTTATTCGTTGCCTTGTTTTTTCTTTTCTATCCAATGAATCCCTCTAACACGGGATTGTTTGCCAATATACCTCTCGGTCTGGACATAAAAGGTGGATCTTTGCTTGAATACACCTTTTCCGGCAACGTTACTCCCGATACCGCAAATCAGGTTGTAACCATTTTAAGAAGAAGGCTTGACGATGCGAATTACACAGAGGCAAATGTTTCGACGATTGGGAATAATGGAATAAGAGTTGAGATTCCGGGAATAGATAATCCACAGCAAGCCGAAAGTTTAATCGGTCAAAGAGGAGAATTGTACTTTGCCCAAGTCCTCGAC
Source organism: Athalassotoga saccharophila (assembly GCF_009936215.1). Lineage (GTDB taxonomy): Bacteria > Thermotogota > Thermotogae > Mesoaciditogales > Mesoaciditogaceae > Athalassotoga > Athalassotoga saccharophila. Next base: position 1,393,500 of record NZ_AP019551.1, read on the forward strand.
ACCGTTCAATCTACAGTAAAACCCGCTCCAAAGATAGGACTTCAGTATGCCGGTGCCGAGTGGCTTCTGTCCAAAGATCCGAGCGTTCCACCAAATACATGGTACCTTGTGAATAGAAATATCCAAGTTGGAGCAGGAACGCTTCAATTAAATGGTAGTGAAGTCTCCAACGCTTCGGCCGCGATGAACACGTCAAGTGGAGGATGGGAAATAGATCTTTCCTTCAACGCAAAAGGTGCTCAAGATTTCTACCAGATAACCCAGGCCCTCGTTGGTAAACCGCTGGCCATAGTTCTCGACAATTATGTCTTAAGTGCTCCAATAGTCCAGCAAGCGATTCAAGGAGGTCGCGCACAGATAACGGGGAATTTCACATACCAGCAGGCACAGGAACTTGCGGCCCTTATACGTAGCGGTAATTTGCCTGTGACTTTGAATCTAACCGAAGAGCAAACGATTGGACCGACCCTTGGAGCCGATGTTGTACGTACAAGCATAATCGTCGGATTGATAGGAATGGCAATAGTTCTTGCCTACATGCTTGCCTATTACGGACCTTTGATGGGAATGGTGGCAGACCTTGCCCTTGTCTACAACGCGTTCTTTGTTCTTGGAATGCTCGCCCTCACCCATGGGATTCTCACCCTTCCCGGTATGGCTGGTATCATCCTTACTATAGGTACAACGGTGGATGGTAACGTTATAATCTTTGAAAGAATAAAGGAAGAGATGAGAACTGGAAAGACTTCAAAAGCCGCTATAACCGCAGGCTTTTCAAGATCGACGGCCGTTATACTCGATGCAAATATCACAACATTGATAGTTGCCTTCGTGCTTTATTACTTAGGGACAGGATCGATAAAGGGATTTGCGGTAACTTTGACAGTAGGTATAATCGGGACGATCTTTACATCCCTTGTCTTCTCGAGAGTCTTGATGGATTTTCTTGCTCCGCATATCAAGAATAAGTACCTCCCAGCCTCAAATGCCGGACAGGCTCAATCTGTTCAGCCTGATTCTGCAAAGGGTCTAAATTCTAACAAGGACAAAAAGGGAGGTAATCAAAGATGAGGAAGATGATAAATTTCGTCGGGCCGAGATACATCTTCATTGGCATATCTTTGGCCGCAATAGCACTTTCAATAGTCTTTATACTTGTCAAGGGATTCAACTTTGGGGTTGATTTCGCTGGCGGTACAATGATAACGGCTTCCTTCAACAAACCGGATCTGTCCGTTTCGGAAGTCAGAGATATCTTTTCAAAGGCCGATCCGGCATTTACAAATGCAAGTATAGTTAAACTTATGTCGATGACATCGAAAGGAACGACTACACAGAAATCTTTGTTCGATCTGACCGTAAAGCAATTTTACAATGCAAGCGCGAGGGCGAAATTAAATGCCGATGTTCAAAATGTCGCAAAATCTCATGGCTTGACAGTCAACTTCGAATCTTTCGAAACAGTTAGCGGTTACGCCGCAGCGGGTTTGAGACAGTCAGCGATATGGGCATCGATTATCGTTGTTATCCTCTTACTCATATACATAGCCATAAGATATCGTTTTGTTTTTGGTATCGGTGCGCTTGCCTCTCTTGCCCATGATTTGATAATCACGGCCGGACTTTTTTCGATGTTCTGGATAACCTTCGATAGCACCGCAATCGCCGCACTGCTTACATTGCTCGGTTACTCCCTCAACGATACGGTCGTCGTTTACTCAAGGATAAGAGAGAATCTCAAAAAAATGCACGGTCATCCAATAGATGAAATAGTTAACGTCTCAATAAATGAAACTCTTTCAAGAACTATAAACACGTCTTTGACGACCTTTATAGTTGTATTCACACTTTTTCTCTTTGCCGGTTCTGTCTTAAGACCCTTTTCATTTGGAATGAGTTTTGGAGTCATAACCGGGACATACTCCTCAATATACATAGCAAGTCCTATTCTCATAGGATGGCTTGAAAGAAGAAGAAAATCTCTGGCAAAAAGATAAGAAAAGCCCCTTTCGGGGCTTTTTTATTACTGACTTTGCAGATCCTTTGTAACCTCCTGCTGGGCAAGTTGAAGGGCTTCCTGAGGCGTTTTCTTGAAGAACATCGCATCGGAAACAAGAGTACCAACATCATTTCTTATCTGGCTCCAAGCGGCAATTCCAGGATCAGATGAACCGTAAGGAATCTGAGATACGAGTATGTTAGCCATCGGGTTCGATGCCGCATAATCTTTCCACGCCTGGGTCTCTACCGCGCTCTTGGTAACTGGAAGATAACCAGTCTTTATTGCCCAGAATGCCTGAATCTGAGGGCTTAAAAGGAACTTGACGAATTCCCATGCGGCCTCTTGTTCTGCCGGACTCGCTGTGTTGAAGATCGCAAGGTCAGTTCCTGCAAATGGTGGGGCCTGTGTCTTCCATGCCGGAACCGGTGCTATTGTCCATGAGAATTTACCTCCGACACTGTTTGCCGTGTAAGAAAGTCCTGCGGATGTGTCTATGTACATTGCTATTTGACCATTTCCAAATGGACCATCCAAGTATCCGCCTTGGGCAAGGACATCTCCGGTTTTTATCATGTCAACGAGCGTTTGAAGGGTCTCAAGTGCAACTGGGGTATCCAGAGTGGCTTTTGTGTAATCCGAATTTATGAAATCGGCTCCATTTTGTCTTAAGAAAACCTCAAAAGTATCTACTGTAGTTCTTAGGCCGAGAGCATACTGGATAACCTTTCCGGACGAATCCTTTATGGTCAGTAATGGAAGGTCCTTTATGAGTTCGGGAACGGTTTTTGGAATACTTACCCCGGCAAGAGCCAGAGCATCCTGATTTACATACATTATGTATATCGATTTGTTAAAAGGCAGGGTGTAAATCTTTCCATTCCACGTGTTGGCCTTTAAGAACGGTTCCCATATATCATTCAACTGGCTCTGAGAAAGTCCAATTTGCGGGTTATCTATGAAGGTTTGCATCGGCTGGATAACGTTGGATTTCATCAAAGCGGCAGTCCAGTTGGAATAAACCTGACTCATCGTCGGAAGTCCACCACCGACCGCACTTGCAAGTAATTTTTGCTGTAAAGTTGCATAACTTCCAACGTATATTGCCTTTACCTCGATATTTGCATGCTGGGAGTTAAAGGTATCTACGATTTGTGAAAGTGTCTTTCCAAGGTCTCCACCCATAGACTCCCAGAAGGTAACGACCGTCTTCGAAAAGATCATGCCGGTCATCAAAATGGAAATGGCCAGCATCACGACAAGAACCTTCCTCATTTGTGATCCCTCCTTTTTTGATGTAAGGCTTCCTAAGCCTTATATTTTATCACACCACGGTTTTCTCTTCAACATTTCAAAGACCTTCTCAAGTGTGTCCTGAACATCTCCTGACGTGTCTATCACAAAATCTGCCCTTTTTATATATTCCTCTCTCGGCATCTGGGATTTAATTCTCATAACGGCCGCATCATAACTTAACTTGTCTCTTTCCATGATCCTTTTGATTCTCAAATCATCTGGACAATCTGTAACTATTATGAAATTCGTGTATCTATCAAGGCCCATCTCAAAAAGCACTGCCGCTTCCACAAAAATTTCTTCATTCATCGCAGAAAGACCCCTTACTTCGTTGAGAATGGCATCTATTATCCTCGGATGGGTTATTTCATTCAAAATTTTGAGTTTGTCCCAATTTGAAAAAACTATGGATCCGAGTTTTTTCCTGTCTATCTTTCCATCTGATTCTACATTTCCTATTCTCTCATTTATCTCGCGCTTAACGTCCTCTCTTTCAAGCACTTCATGACCTATAAGATCTGCGTTTATTACCGGATAACCAAGACTTCTCAAATATCCAGAGATTATACTCTTTCCTGTTGCGATGCCGCCAGTTATGCCTATTATCTTTGACATATCAGCGTACTTTTATCTCTTCTTCTGAAGGTCCGAATGAAATGTAATCAATACGCTTTTGAATGTATTTCTCTATCAAAGAGACAAAATCTCCGAATTCAGAACTTTCTAAGTTTTTCCAGCCTTTTATGTATTCTATCTCTGCATTTACGTCTTCGAGATCGTGCACGCAAAAAGGTCTATCGTATCCAACGCACACACCGATCTTATCGAAACCATTTAGCACGTCTGCCTTGGTCATGACAAGATGATCTGTGTTGGAGATCTCTATGGCATATTTCAACTGGGGAAGATCGATCCATCCACACCTTCTCGGTCTGCCGGTAGTCGATCCGAATTCTCCTCCACTTTTTCTTATGGCATCTCCAGTATCGTCATTCAATTCGGTCGGGAAAGGACCGGCACCTACCCTTGTCACGTAGGCTTTAAAGACGCCGAAAACTTCATATCCAGCCTTAATTCCGGATCCGTAAGAAAGATAAGATGGAATCGTTGGCGTCGAGGTAACGTAAGGATAAGTGCCGTACATAGGATCTAACATGATTCCCTGCGTCCCTTCGAATAGGATATCCCCACTTATCTTTGGATCTTCAACTCTTTCTCTCACCTTATTGAATGATTTTAAAAGATCGTCCTCAAAGTCCTTTTGATATCCACAAAATTTCTTTAGAAGTTTTGCTTTTTCTCTGAAAATTCTTTCGTCGAAAAGGTCAAAAACGTGCAAAGCAATCCTATTTGCGTCATTCGAAATGGTAGGTCCTATTCCCATCCCAGTTGTCCCGACAGATTTTGCGCCCTTTAACTTTTCGATTTCGGCGTCCTGCCATCTTTCAACCGGAGTTATGACCCTACACCATTCGGATATGAAAAGCCTTTCTTTGATGTCTGGATAAATTTCTGAGAGTTTGGCAATCTCATCGTTTAGTATATCGAAATTGACAAGTGTTCCACGTCCTATGAAAAGTTTATTTTTGTCTGTTCCAGTCGGGACAAGATGATGAACTACCTTCTTTCCGTTGTGATAAACCGTATGGCCTGCATTTGGACCTCCCGAAAATCTTACGATCCATTCATGCGATCTTGAGAATTTCTGTACAACCTTACCCTTTCCTTCGTCTCCCCATTGAAGTCCTACTATGGCAGAATTCATCTTTAACTCCTTTCAAATCTTTCAAAGATTTTATCGACATTTTTAAGGTATGGATCTAAAGAAAAAGCGTCCTCTAAGTCTATATCCGTGTATTTTTTCATAGCCTCTTTCAGACTCCTTTCCTCTCCGTCCCATACCTTCATCGAAGCATTTTGGACAATTCTATAGGCCTCTTCGCGGCTTAAGCCGCTATTTACAAGTTTTAAAAGCACCTTCTCAGAGAAGACAAGGCCTCCGGTCATGTATATATTCTCCTTCATTTTCTTTTCCTCAATTTTAAGTCCATTTATGATTTTATTCAGTTCATCTATCATGAAATAAAGCGTTGAAGTCGTATCGGGAAAGATAATACGCTCAACAGATGAATGTGAGATATCTCTTTCGTGCCATAGCGCTATATCTTCCATTGCAGAAATGGCGTATCCTCTCAAAACCCTTGAAAGACCGGAAATTCTTTCATCCTTTACGGGATTTTTCTTGTGAGGCATCGCGCTCGAACCTCTTTGGGTAGAAGAAAATGGCTCCTGAACTTCGCGTATCTCCGTTCTTTGAAGGTTCCTGATTTCCGTCGATATTCTTTCCAATTCTCCGCCAACTATCGCTATAGATGAGATGTATCCGGCATGAAGATCTCTCGGAAGGATTTGCGTGGATATTTTTGCAGGTTTTAGTTTGAGTTTTTTGCATACCATCTCTTCAATTTCAACCGGCACATTTGCGTAATTTCCAACGGCGCCCGATATCTTTCCGATCGATACATTTTCTTTCTCTCTTTCAAGCCTTTCTTTACTTCTCTCAAGCCCGTAATACCAGTTCAATACCTTAAGACCGAATGTCGTCGGTTCTGCGTGGACTCCATGGGTTCTTCCTATGATGGGCGTGTATTTGTAATTTTTTGCAAGTGTCAAAGTTGAACTCATTAACTCTTCCATCTTCGAAAGTATCAGATCCATTGCTCTAACGGCGGCGATCGAAAAGGCTGTATCAACAACGTCGGAGGATGTCAGACCGTAATGAAAGTATCTTGCCTCATCTCCCATAGTCGAGGTGACAGATTTTATAAAGGCAATAACATCATGATTGACATTTGATTCGATCTGGTTTATCTCTTCTACATCTATCCTTGAATGCTTTCTGGCCAACTGTGAGTATCCCTTGGGAATGACTCCTATCTCTTCGTAAGATTCCATAACGGCTATTTCGACCTCAAGCCATCTTTCGAACTTTCTCTCCTCAGACCAGAGATCTTTCATACACGATGGAGTATACCTTTCTATCATCTTCTCACTCCCATTCGATAGTCGAAGGAGGTTTGTCGGTAATATCGTAGACAACACGACCGATTTGTGGAATTTTAGAGGTTATTTCTGATGAAGCAATCCTTAAAATCTCAAATGGTATTTGATGCCATGAGGCCGTCATCCCATCAACGCTATCGACGGCACGAAGGGCAAGGACATATCCGTAAGATCGCGCATCTCCCTTTACCCCAACAGATCTGACCGGCAAAAGAACGGAGAAGGCCTGCCATATCCTTGAATATTCGCCCGTTTTCATAAGTACATTTACAAATATATCATCTGCTTCTCTTAAAATCTCGACCTTTTCCCTTGTTATCTCGCCAAGAATTCTAACTCCAAGGCCCGGTCCCGGGAAAGGATGCCGGGATACAAAGGTATCGGAAAGCCCCATCAATCTTCCAACTTCTCTGACTTCATCTTTGAAAAGAGTCCTTAGAGGTTCCAAAATCTTTAAATTCATCTTCTCGGGAAGTCCTCCAACGTTGTGATGGCTTTTTATCTTCGCACTTCTTTGTGAAGATGCGGCAGATTCTATAACATCCGGATATATCGTCCCCTGCAACAAAAACGTAGCCCCGCTCGATCTCGCTTCCCTTTCGAAAACCTCTATGAAAGTATTTCCTATTATCTTTCTTTTTTCCTCTGGATCAAAGATACCTTTTAACCTTTCAAAAAAGAGTTCAGAGGCGTTGACGTACTTCACATTTATTCCGAGAGTGGAAAGATTTTGAGGGACATGCATGTCCATCTTTCTGAGTAATCCGTGATCAACGAATATCGGAATCAGATTATCTCCAACGGCTCTGTGTGTCAGAAGAGCCGCAACGGTTGAATCGACTCCTCCAGAAATCGCACCTATAATTCTTTGATCCTTTACAGTACTTTTTATCCGGGATATTTCTGAATCGATGAAATTGTTCATCGTCCATTCGGGTTTTGCCTTGCATATTCCAAAAACGAAATTCTTTATTATCTCGCGTCCATAAGAGGTATGAACGACTTCTGGATGAAATTGTATAGCGTAAATTTTACCATTTTCATATTCAAATCCTGCCGTTATTCCTGTCTCGCTTATTGCCGTCTTTAAAAAGTTAGGAGGAAGTGCCTCGACAATGTCTCCATGGCTCATCCATGTTATACTCTCTGATGGAATCCCTTCAAAAAGCGCTGATTGAAATAATTTCACCTTCGTAAGGCCGTATTCACCCTGCGCACCTTTTGCCACACGTCCGCCAAAATTTTCGGCAAGCAGATGCATTCCATAGCATATCCCAAGGACCGGCACCTTCCCTATCAATTGAGGAAGATCGTATCGTTTTTCGTAAACACTCTCAGGTCCGCCCGAAAGAATGACTCCCGATTCCTTACCGGTAAAATCGTAATCGGGCCCCACAACTTTCGAGAAAACTCCGATTTCTCTTACGCGCCTTGCAAGCAACTGCGTGTACTGCGATCCGTAATCAACCACGACGATTTCATCCATTTTACCCTCCCAAAAATGAAAAAAGCCCCGTTAATTTTCCGTCTCCATCTCAGGGCTTTGGACAGACACATCTTTATTTTATCACATAAATATACCAAACAAAATTCAAATTTTTCACTTTACTTTGTGTTCACCGATCAAGACATTCTGCCAATTCATTTTCGATGAAGTGTAGTGATATAATTGACGTAGATTTCGAGAAGGGAGGAAAATGATACGACAAATCCTGGAGTTGAAGAATTAATAGAGAAGATAAAGAACCATACGTTATCATGCGATGAAAGCGTTGAAAATGCGATAGATAAGATAAAAAAGATCGATCCAAAGATAAAGGCATGCATTTCTACCCCTGTTGTGAATGGAAAGGATGGTATACTTAAAGGTATTCCATTTGCCGTTAAAGACAATATGGAAGTAATTGGAACAAAGACTACCTGTGCTTCTAAAATCCTTGAAAATTATGTTTCTCCTTACACGGCCACGGCCGTTCAAAAGGTGCTCGATAACGGTGCGACTCTCGTCGCGAAGACCAATATGGATGAATTCGCCATGGGAGCATCGACCGAATACTCTGCCTTCTTCACAACCAAAAATCCACTTGATCTCGAAAGAGTGCCCGGAGGATCAAGCGGTGGTTCTGCCGCGGCAGTTGCAAGCGGAATGGTACCATTCGCGCTCGGATCGGATACCGGCGGATCGATAAGACAGCCCGCTTCATTTTGCGGTCTGGTCGGGTACAAGCCTACCTACGGACTTGTATCGAGATACGGGCTTGTCGCCTTTGCATCTTCTCTCGATCAAATAGGTCCTATAACGCAAAATGTAAGGGATGCGGCCCTAATAGGAGAAATCCTTTTTGGAATGGACCCAAAAGATTCAACGACGGTCGAAAAGCACTTATCACTTTTGAAGGATATAGAAAATCCGATAAAAAATTTCAAATTCGCCGTACCAAAAGAGTTTGTAAAAGATTTGAACTCAGACGTTAAGAGGATATTCGAGGGGGTAATCGATCGATTCAAAAAGATGGACGTTAAAGTTGAAGAAGTTTCTATACCTTCTTTGAAATATTCGGTAGCCGTTTATTACATAATAGCGCCGGCCGAGGCCTCTTCGAATCTCGCAAGGTACGATGGAATAAGATACGGTCTCAGCGTCGATGGTAAGTCTATAGACGAGGTATACATGAGAACAAAGGATGAAGGCTTTGGAAGGGAAGTAAAGCGGAGAATAATGATAGGTACCTTTACGCTTTCGGCCACATATTACGATGCGTATTTCGACAAGGCACAAAGGACAAGGGCAAAGATAGTAAACGAAATGAATAAGGTCTTCGACTCTTACGATGCGATAATAGGACCTACGACACCTAATGTTGCTTTCAAAATAGGTCAACTTTCATCGCCTCTCGAATATTATCTTCAGGACATATACACGATTCCTGCCAACCTTGCAGGATTACCGGCAATAAGTCTTCCGATGGGAAAGATAGGAGGTATGCCCGTTGGTCTTCAGATAATGTGCAAAAGATTCGAAGACGATAAAATGTTGAGGATCGCCAGAAATTACGAAAAGGTAAGTCAGGGGTGAAGATATGAAATCCGTTATAGGACTCGAAATACACGCCCAGTTACTCACAGAGACAAAGGCTTTTTGTGCATGCAAAATAGACGTTAACGCAAAACCGAACACAAATATATGTCCGGTATGTACCGGTCAACCCGGCGCGCTGCCCGTGTTGAATGAAAAGGTAGTCGAATTTGCCATAAAGAGTGGACTTGCACTTAACTGTGAAATTCATCAGAGGTCTTCTTTTGACAGAAAGAATTATTTCTATCCCGATCTTCCAAAGGGTTATCAAATAACCCAGTACTTTCATCCGATAGCAACGGAAGGGTATATAAATCTTGACAGTGGTAAAAAAGTAAGAATAAGAAGGATCCACATAGAAGAAGATGCCGGAAAGATGATCCATTCAACTGAGAATATAACCGAGTCCAAAGAAAGTTTGATAGACTTCAACAGATGTGGTGTTCCCCTTATAGAAATAGTCACAGAACCAGACATGGAAGAACCTCTCGAGGCAAAAGAATTCATGGAAAAGTTAAGAGATATTCTCAGAACGATAGATGTGTGCAGTGGAAATATGGAAGAAGGAGCCCTACGCTGCGATGCGAATGTTTCAGTCATCGATGACAATGGAAGATCGAGTTCAAGAGTAGAGGTAAAAAACATAAATTCATTCAGGTATGTCCAGTACGCTTTAGAATACGAAATAGATCGCATCTCAAAATCTCTGAAAGAAGGGAAAGACGTAAAGCATGAAACACGTGGGTGGGACTTTGTGACAAGGACAACGGTTTCTTTGAGATCGAAAGAGGAAGAAAATGATTACCGGTACTTTCCAGAGCCGGATCTTCCCATTCTCGAGGTCTCGAAAGACCTCATAGAACAAGTAAAAAAGACTCTCCCCGAATTGCCGGATCAGAAGGCCGAAAGATATGTAAAAACATTTGGAATATCCGACTACAACGCTAAAATAATATCGAAAGATCGTGATCTCGCTAATTATTTTGAAAGTACAATATCAGCCGGTGTAGATCCTAAAGATGGCGCAAACTGGATCGTCAATGATTTACTTAGCCTTTTTAATGCAGACTCGGCCGAATTCGACCCGGGAAAAGTTTCCGTCGATGCTTTGAAGATCTTGATAGATTACACGAATTCTTCGAAAATATCGAGATTGTCTGCCAAAGAGGTAATGTCAGAAGTTTACAAAAGCGGCAGAAACCCAGCCGATATAATAAAGGAAAGAAATCTTATCCAGGTCTCCGATGAAGAATCCCTCATTCCAATCATAAAAAAAGTGATAGAGGGAAATCCTGCAGTTGTCGATCAATACAGAAAAGGTAAGACTTCAGTAGTTGGATTTTTTGTCGGTAACGTTATGAAAGAAACAAAGGGAAAGGCAGATCCGAAAGCCGTCGGAGAACTTGTTAAGAAAGTGCTGGACGGTAAAGTATGAAAATAGGATCAAAAGAATTTGACTTTTCAAGAGTCTACATCATGGGGATTCTCAATCTGACCGAAGACTCATTTTACCCTCCAAGCAGGGTTAAGATCGAAGATGTAGAAAGAAAAGCCCTTGGAATGATAAATGAAGGTGTGGACATAATAGATGTTGGTGCGGAATCGACAAGGCCCGGATCAGATCCTGTGGATCCTCAGGAAGAGGCCCGAAGAATAGATCTTGCCGTCAGGGCAATAAGAAGAATAAGCGATATCCCCATTTCTGTAGACACTTACAGATCTGAAACTGCCATTGTTGGTCTTAAGGCTGGAGCAAATATGGTCAACGATATAAGCGGTCTTAAATTCGACGATCGAATGGCAGAGGTGTGCGCTAACTTTGATGTGCCGGTTGTCATGATGCACATAAAAGGCACTCCCAAAAACATGCAAGAAAATCCATTTTACGAAGACGTGTTAAAAGAAGTGTACGAGGAATTCGAGAGGATGATTGAAAAAGCCATAAAGGCCGGCATAAAAGAATCGCAGATCGTGATAGATCCGGGGATAGGATTCGGTAAAAGGCTCGAAGATAACCTCAAATTGATAGGTCATATCGATACTTTCAAAAAACTCGGGAAGCCTATTCTGATAGGCATATCGAGAAAATCGATGATAAGTAAGATTATGCCCATGGATGTCAGCGAAAGATTAGAACCAACAATTGCCCTTAATACCATAGCGGCAATGAAAGGTGCAAACATAATAAGAGTTCATGATGTATTTTCACATGTAAAGGCCATGAAAATGGTCGATGCCATTATGGGGGTGTAGTTATGGAACATTTTGTGTACGTAGCCTTTGGTTCAAATTTGGGAGATAGGAAAGATAACATCTTGCGCGCCATAGAAGAGATGAAAAAGAAAAAGATGGAATTTTTGAGGATATCCACCATGTACGAGACAGAACCGTACGGCCTAAAAGATCAGCCTAAATTCATAAATTGCGCCGCTCTAATAAAAACATCGTATGCTCCTATGGAACTTATGGACACACTTTTAGACATTGAAAAGATTCTTGGAAGGGTAAGAAATGTAAAATGGGGGCCGAGAACGATAGATATAGACATACTGTTCTACGATCATAGAATAATAAATTTTGTCGATCTCATAATACCTCATCCTGATCTTCAAAACAGAGAATTCGTTTTGAGGCCGCTTGCCGAGATAGCGCCAGATTATATTCATCCAAAATTGAAAAAGAGCGTATTTGAAATGCTCAACGAAATAGAAGGTGTAAAAATTTGAAAGCGTTAAGATTTGCCATAGCACAAAAGAATTTCGTCGTAGGCGGTATAGATGAAAATGTAGAGAAGATAAAATCTTCGATAGAACAAGCAAGAAAGTACGATCCAGATTTCATAATTTTTCCCGAACTCGCCATTACCGGATATCCACCAGAAGATCTGCTCTTTAGAATGGCTTTTTTGCAAAAGAACATAGATGGTCTCAAGGAAATAGTGAATTTTTCGCAAGGAAAAGATGAGATAATAGTCGTAGGATTTGTAGATCTTAAGGATGATATATATAATGCGGCTGCAATAATACAAAATGGTGAGTTGATAGGGATATATCACAAGATGCTTTTGCCAAATTACGGAGTGTTTGATGAGAAAAGGTACTTCTCGTCGGGAATTAAGCCAATGGTCGTCGAAGTGGACAACGTGAAGGTTGGAATAAGTATCTGCGAGGATATATGGGTACCTGATGGCCCGATAGTTGATGAGGTTGACAACGGTGCGATGGTGCTTGTTAACATATCCTCGTCTCCTTACAACATAATGAAAGGATCCGCAAGAGAGAAAATGATCCAGACTCGTGCTTCAGATCTTCATACGGCCATTGTGTATGCAAATATCGTTGGCGGACAGGATGAACTTGTCTTCGATGGACACAGTTTTGTAGTCGATGAAAATGGGACCTTAATTGCAAGGGCAAAAGACTTTGAAGAAGAGATCCTGATCGCCGATGTCGATATACCAAATATAGTGAACATGAATTTGCACGATCCAAGAAGACGTGAAAGAACAAAAAAAGTTGTGGAAGTCGATACCATCAGTGCGAAATTGAAAGAAAATCCGAGAGAGAAGATGGAAAAATACATCTCTCCATCTCTTTGCCTTGAGGAAGAAATATTCAAAGCGCTTGTGCTTGGGACAAGAGATTATGTTACAAAAAATGGGTTCAAAAGGGTACTCATAGGATTAAGCGGCGGGATAGATTCCTCACTTGTGGCAGTCATAGCGAGCGAGGCGATTGGGAGCGAAAATGTAATAGGTGTTATGATGCCTTCCATGTATTCGTCTGCATCGAGCATCGAAGACGCGAGATTACTGGCACAAAATCTGGGAATAAAGACCTTTCAAATAGGAATAACGGACGTTTACAACTCTTACATAAAGGCCCTTGAGAAAGTATTCGAAGGCACACAGCCAAACATAACAGAGGAAAATTTACAGGCAAGAATAAGGGGCAATTACCTTATGGCGATTTCAAATAAATTCGGTTATCTTGTGCTCACCACGGGAAACAAATCGGAAATGAGCACCGGATATGCCACACTTTACGGAGACATGGCGGGAGGATTCGATCCAATAAAAGATCTGTACAAAACGATGGTCTACAGGGTGTGCAAATGGTTCAACGAGATCAAAAAGAAAGAAATAATACCTCACAACGTTTTTGTAAAACCTCCTTCGGCCGAATTGAAACCAAACCAGGTAGATCAGGATACATTACCACCTTATGAACTATTGGATTCAATACTCGAACTTTACGTCGAAAAAGACCTTTCATTTGAAGAAATAGTCGGGATGGGCTTCGATCCCGAAATGGTCAAAAAGACCATAAAACTTGTCGATACAAGCGAGTACAAAAGAAGGCAGTCGCCACCCGGGGTTAAAATAACCTTTAGGGCTTTCGGAAGAGACAGAAGGCTTCCGATAACTAATCATTTCAGAGGGTGATAAAATGGTATTTTTCTGGCCATTCTGGTGGGGATATGGGATAGGGGCTCTTATTTGGGACATAATTGGCATCGCGCTGTTTTTTTTAGTACTCTACATCTTTTTAAGATACGGAGGAATCTTCACAATAAGATATTTTGATCTTAAAGATAAAGATGCGCCGTGCGAAATACTAAAAAGGAGATACGCCTCAGGTGAAATTACTCAGGAAGAATACGAAAAAATCAGGAAAGATCTTGATTGCTAATAAATAAATGGGATACTTCTATGTCTATGCTGCCATAGCGCTTTTTTCCTCGATAGAGGTTGTCTCAAAATTCATAGGAAATTACGTTGACCCACTTAACCTATGGCTTTTTAGGTTGATCTTCGCTATTCTTACCCTTTTACCATTTGTGAAATTCTCATATTTGAAATCTCTCAATTCTAAAGACTGGGTAAATCTTTTATGGCTTGGAGTAATATCTGCCGGAATAGGAATGAGTCTTTATCACTTAGCGGTGGCAAATTCTCAGGCAAATGAGATGGCGATAATCTTCAGTTCAAATCCGATCTTCGTGCTTTTATTTTCAAAGTTGTTCTTCAAAGAAAAGTTCTCAATACGTGTATACATAGGAATGATTCTTGGGTTTTTGGGCGTTATAATAACGTCCTACTCTTCCGATTTTAAAGGAGACATCTATGCGCTTTTGATGGTCCTTTCATGTGTACTCTTTGCGCTTTTGACTGTTTTCGGAAGGACAGTCGTTCAACATTCATCAAGTGCAACATTCAATTTCATGATCTTTGTTATAGCGCTTCCAGTCGTCCTCTTAGAAATGTTGATTTTTAAAGTGCCCGTCCACATTGAACTCAAAAGTTTACCTTATCTTGCGTACATAGGAGTTGTAACGACTGGAGTGGCATACCTTCTCTTCTTTAAAGGAATATCGAAAGTGGGATCAAGCCTTGGATCGATGGCATTTTTCATCAAACCATGGATAGCCTCCTTTTTAGCCTTTTTGATACTTTCGGAAAAACTCAGCGTCAATTTAATCTTTGGAGGTATACTCATGGCCTTCTCTCTTCTTATAACATATCTTCCCCACACGCGACATCTAACACGGTAACTGCTGTAACACAATCATACGTACCTACGACATCTTTTCCAATATACATAGGACTTCGACTGAATTCACGGACATAACTCTTCCGGCATCGGCGATAATCACACAGATAAGGTTAATTTCCAGTTGTAAAGGACCAAACGGGCCCTATCACGTATAACCCTGTCGTGTAATCGTAAGCATCTATTTGCCAGTAATAAGTCGTGTTTGGATTCAGATTCGTCACGGTATAATACGTGTTCTGTATACCGTCAGTTAGAATAGACGATGGCATCGGAGATGTGCCAAAGAAAATCGTATACTCTATTACATCTCCGCTTGTACCCCCTCCAGACCATGACAGTGTCGGGCTTAATGAAACACCGGTTTGACCGTTGTAAGGATTGGGATTAGATGGTGTATTTGGTGGCTGCACACTCTTTGTCGTGAAAGACCATATCGGACCTGTAACAATTAATCCAGTTGTTTCATCATGGGCAACTATTTGCCAGTAGTATGTTGTGCCGGCCTTTAGAGTAAAGGATAGGAAGAAAGATGTAGTCGAGATTTGATTCTCTAACTTTGATAAAGACGTTGGAGATGTTCCAAAATACACATCGTAAAGTATTTTGTCTCCTGCAGGTCCTACATCTGTAAAATTAAAAGTTGGATTAAGCGACACTCCGGTTTCACCGTTGTACGGGACTGGGTTGGACGGCACATTCAATTGGGATACATTCATGCAACTCGACAAAATCAAGGCAATAGATAGAATCGAGAAAATGAAAGATAGTTTAAAATACCTCATATCAATTCCTCCCTTCAGAGATGATAAAGACTGGCTCGATATTTAATCAAAATTGATTGTTAGCATTTCTATGTGTTTACATATTATTGAATATATTATACTGTTTTCTTAATTGAAAAAGAAGTGTCAAGTTAAATTAGAGGGAATTGACAGTTAACAACGTTGTTTTCAAAAGATAGGAGATAAAAAATTCATTCATTCAAATGATTATAAGTGATATCTCGATATATCTTTTCTTATCTATAAATTTCTTAATCAATTTGGGTCTTTGACGTGCATCTATTTTACAGGTTAATTCTTTTTCCACGATACATGCACACCATTTTTATTCTAATTTGGAAGGGTGATATAATAATTTCCTATTTCAAAAGAGGAGGGATCTTTTATGAAAAAGTTTTATTTGATTCTTATTGCCGTGCTTGTTCTCGGGATGATGGCTTTTTCAACTGTCAATGTTATAATCGATGAAGGACATTCAAACCAGTACGCTCAAACGAAATTAACGGATATGGTTAAAACACTCGAATCTTCCGGCTATAACGTTATATTTTCAACATCTGAAATTACGCCTCAACTTTTAAGTCAAGGAAAGATACTCTTGCTTGCAAATCCAAAATCACTGTCTGATTCGGAGATAAACGCGATAGTTAACTTTGTGCAAGACGGTGGTGGATTATTTCTAACTGCCGAATCAAATTATAAACAAGAAGGTCATTTCGACGTTCTGAACAAATTGCTTGGGGCGTTAAATGCCGCTTTTGTATTTAATCCCGATGAAGTCGAAGACAGTTCCTCTAACTATGGGGATGTATGGGAAGTCAAAATTAGTGATTTTCCTCAAACTCCATTTAATATTACAAATGGAATAAGTGTCATTAAATTTTACAGTGGATGTTCACTGGCAGCTCCTGGAAATAACCCACTTCAGAATGGAGAGGCTTACGTGATTGCCCAAACTTCTCCGATGGCAAAGCAGGCAGATACAAATTCTCAAACTTACTCTTACTGGCAGCCACCATTTCCAGTTGGAGCAGCACAGATCATAGGGAAAGGGAGGCTTGTTGGTTTTGGAACTGCGATATATTCAAACTATGACTGGACGACGAAAGGATACGATAACGCACAACTTACTTTGAATATTTTATCATGGCTTTCCGGAAAATGAGATGAATCAAAATGGATAAGAGGGTATTTTTTATTTCACTGATCTTTCTTATCTCTTTTGCTATTTTTATCTTTGGAACAGAAACATTTAGATTCATTGTTTTTGGAGATAACAGGCCCTATAACAATGAAGAACCTCAACCTGCCATATTCAGACAAATAGTTCAAGATACCGAATGGATACATCCGTCTTTCGTCGTTGATACGGGTGATCTTGTTCATGGATACGATGCCAACTCTGAGCAGACATGGGAGCAATACATAGATTTTTTGAATGTCACAAAGATTTTTGATATGCCATTTTATACAACTGTTGGCAATCACGATGTGGCAGGAGAAAATGGTCAAACAGATTATGAATTGCTCCTACATAGACCTCTTTACTACTCATTCAATTATGATACGAGTCATTTTATAGTACTCGATACCAATGTAAATTCTCCGAATGGGGATTTCACACAAGCCCAATACGATTGGCTTGTAAAAGATCTTGAGTCCGCGACTTCCGCCGACAATATTTTTATCTTCATGCACAAACCACTTCACGAATACGGTGATCCAACAGATACAGCATGGGCAGACAAGGTCATGGCTCAAAAGGTTGAAGAACTATTCAATTCGTACAATGAAAAGTATCACAACATAAAGATAGTATTTGAAGGTCACGAACATCTTTACTGGAAAGCAGATTTTGACGGAATAACGTACATCATCACGGGTGGAGCAGGAGCACCACTTTATCAAACACCGGATAATGGTGGCTTTTACCATTTTGTGCTTGTCACAGTCTACGGAAAACAAGTATATACTCAGGTATTTCTTCCAGGGTATTTTGATGTCAAATACTATCCTTTGAATACGGGAGCATTCGGAAGTGTAACGGCAATAATAACGAATCACTTGCCAACAGTCTACGATGGGTTAGTTATAAAAGGACTTAAATTTGTTATGCCGAATGCCTCATCTTACACAGTTAGCGGAAATATTCCATGCAGGATTTGGAAAATCGTTAAAAATGATAACGACACGACAACTGTTTATGTTGAGGCTAAACTTGAACTTGGCAGTTATTCTCAAATGACACAAAACATTGTAACTGTGAATGTTTCAAAATAAATTTACCGGAACGGGACTTAAAATAGAGTTTGTGATATTGACTAAAATACGCTAAACATAAAAATGCAGACAAGTTAGATGAACTTTATTAAACAGCGTATTGAACAAATGTTAGAATAGAAATATTTGCCACCGGTAAGGTGGCTTTTATTTTGTGCTGATTTTCTAACAAATTTATTTCTGGTAAAATTTGTCTGGCGCTGATGATTTTGCTTTCAGACGCAACTATGGTATTTCCGTAATCATGACTTAGAATTAACGACGAAATTGAGTTATTTACCTTGACAGAGGAATGGTGTTATTTTAATATCTAAGCAGAATCCTCTGGCGATAAATGATCAAAAGAACAACTTATCATTTCGAATCTCAGACTTGTCGTAAGCATTGCCCGCCATTACACAGGCTTGGGTCTCCCACTCGATGATCTCATCCAGGAGGGAAACATAGGTCTCATGAAGGCCGTAGATAAGTTTGACTGGAAGAGTGTCAACAGAGCGATAAGGATACCAATTCACACATTTGAGAAGATCCTCAAGATAAATCGGATCTTAATCCGAGAGATGCGATGATAGTAACCCACTTTCCGCAGATAAAAAACAGTTTTTTGGATTTATTTGAAACTCATGTTTTAAAATTGAAAGTGGGAAATGATTAGAGTCAGTAATAGCCAAAGAAGCATTTGCTGTAACCTTGACGCACATCACAAAGATTATACCACTATTTACCGTTTCGGATAGAGTCCATTGATTTATGCCTTTCTGCTGCTATGATCTATTTGAAAAAGACAGCGGAGGTAGAAAAATGGAAATCACTACAAAGCAACTTGATCACCATGGACTTGTGGCTGGGACATTTGATAAATTTGAAATGGGAGAGGTCATTGAAAAGAGAATACCGAAAGTCCGGAACTTCAATCTTTCAACGTCTGCGATAATAAAAGCGATGATCATACTCGGGCTTGGTTTTGTTGACAGGAGATTGTACTTTGCAGGGAGTTATTTTGAGAACTGGGATGTTGAGAAACTTTTAGGCGAAGGAACTAAACCGGAAGATCTTAACGATGACGCTCTCGGCAGAGTGCTTGACAAGATTTATGATTACGGTCCAACGGAATTATTTCAAGAGATAGCGGCGCACGCTTTGAACAAACTTGAAATGGATGTTCACCTCGTTCACACCGATACCACAAGCGTGAGTGTAAGCGGCAATTACGAGATGGAAGACGGGACGAATGGTTTTAAGATCACCTTCGGTCATTCGAAAGATCACAGACAGGATTTGAAACAATTCGTGATAGGGATGGTTGTAAATCAGCATGGAATGCCGATGTTTGCCAAAACATACAACGGGAACGAATCGGATAAAGAGTCGATCAAAGAAATGGTCAAAGCAATCAGGAAGAACATTGACAAAGACAAGAAAGTCTATCATGTGGCAGACAGTGCTTTCTACACTGCGGAAAACATTAGCGAACTCAGAACAACATACTGGATAAGCCATGTGCCGTCTACGATAAAAGAGGCTGAAGAAATGCTAAATAAAGAAGTTGAATTTCGTCCGACCAAAATTGAAGGATATGAAGTGTATTCCGAAATAAGCAATTACGGCGGGATAAAACAAAAATGGATAATGGTGAATTCGAAATATCTTAAAGAACAGGAACTGAAAACATTTGACAGGCATTTGAAAAAAAGCAAGACAGAAGCGGAAAAGTCATTGAAAAAGACTGTGACGAAAGAACGGTATTTTTGTTCTGAAGACGGAATAAACAAGTCCAGACAATGGATGGAAGCTCATCCTCTTTTCAAATACGACAAGTTTGAGATAAAGAGCGTAAGAGTCAGAACTGACGGGAAAAGAGGAAGGCCTAAAGATGGGGATCCGACGATAGAAATGTATGAAATAGATGCTGAGATAGGTCTGAATGAAGAAGCGGTTGAAAAGGCCAAAGCAAAACTCGGAAGATTCATACTTTCAACGAACGACATTGAACTTGAAGATGAAAAAGTGCTCGAATATTACAAAAACCAGACAACGGTCGAAAGAGGATTCAGGTTTTTGAAAGACAAAAGTTTCGGAGTAAGCGATGTGTATCTGAAAAAGCCCGGACGGATTCAGGCACTTGTGATGATAATGGTATTGACGTTATTGGTGTACTCGCTTTCGGAATGGGAAATAAGGCGCACATTGAAAGAGACAGGGCAAACATTTCCGAATCAGTTGAAAAAGCCGACAAACAGGCCGACATTCAGGTGGATATGTCAGAACTTCATGAACATAACCGTTGTAAATGTGGTTACAGATGGGCAAACAACCACACAGATAGCGAATTTAAAAGATTTGCAGATCAAAGTGATAAGACTTTTGGGAGTTGAATATGAAAAATATTATTTCTGATCAAAGATGTGCGAAATGTGGGATAGTAAGGATGAGGTATGGACTTTATGGGAAGAGATGGACTCTTGCCGAGATAGGTCAAGAATTGGGAATTACGAGAGAAAGGGTCAGACAGATAGAAAAAAGGGCAATTGAGAAATTAAGGCGGCTTGAATCTGGAGAGGATTTATGGAAGTCATAGGGATTTTTCTGGGCTATCTGTTAGGTGCGATTCTACCTGGCTATTACCGAAGATTTTAAGAGGTGTGGACATTCGTACTCTGGGTGATGGAAATCCGGGGACAACGAATGTCAAAAGAGAATCCGGGGGTCTGTCAATAGTTTTGTGTAAACTCCATTTTTGTCAGTATTCATAAGTATTTAGACACTCTTTCCCCAAAATGTACCTTTAATTGCTGTAAAATTTGATTCCAGTCTTTTACCTTCATCACCCATTTTTTCTTTATCTCAACTACTGCCAAATAAAGCAATTTGAATATAGCCGTATCGTTAGGTAAAACATCTCTGTTCTTTGTTTTCCTCCTCAATTGCATGTTAAAACTTTCTATCGGATTTGTAGTATAGATGAGTTTCCTTATCTCAGGAGTAAATTGATACATCGTGGATATCCTGTCAAAACTCTTTTCCCATACATTCACAGCTAAAGGATATTTCTCAGACCACTTTTCTTTCAAAGCGTTTAATCCCTTTCGTGCCGATTCTTCTGTCGGCGCTTGATATATACTCTTCGTATCCTTGGAGAACTCTTTTAAATCCTTGTACGAAACGTATTTCATTCCATTCCTTATGACATGAACGACGCATCCCTGCAATTCAGTTTCAGGATAAATCGCTTCAACCGCTTCTTTCATCCCACTAAGTCCATCTGTTGTCATTATGAGAATGTCTTTAACACCACGATTTCGTAAATCACTTAAAACCTTGGCCCAATACTTGGATGTTTCTGTTTCTGCTATCCACATACCTAAAACATCTTTTTGTCCACCTAAATCTATTCCTACCGCAAAATAAACCGTCTTGTTTATTACCTGTTCATTTTCCCGCACATTATACCTTATCCCGTCAAGATAAACTATGGCGTATACTTCTTCAAGCCGCCTGTTTCTCCATTCTTCCATGAGCGGTATTATCTTATCCGTTATCCTCGATAAGGTTTCATTTGAAAGTTCCGCTCCGTAAATATCCTCTATCTGATTCCCAATTTCGGAGAATGTCATCCCATTAGCATACATGGATATTATCCTGTCTTCTATACCAGAAATATCTCTTTGGCGTTTCTTAACAACCTGAGGTTCAAAATCGGAATTCCTGTCTCGTGGAACTTCTATTTCAGTTTCACCGTATTTCGACATAACCGTTTTCTTCGATTTGCCATTTCTTGAATTATCCGTCATCTTAGACTTGTAATCGTATTTGGTATATCCAAGTTGGTCCTCTAATTCAGCCTCAAGCATTTCTTCAATAACCGATGAAAACATCCTTTTTAGAGATTCTTCGATACCTGCAATATCTTTGATATCATTGTCTTTGATAAACTTTCTGATCTCATCTTTGGACATTAGTCTTTTCTTTTCCATGATTCTCCTCCTTTGAGTTTATTTTACTCAAAATGGAGGTTTACACAAATAATCTTATACTCCCGAATCCGGGCTTTTTCCGGCAGTCATTACAGCCTCATATGACACGACAAAGGGACTTATATCAATGGCTATCAGATTTCTGAGTATCTTGCTTATTGCCAGTTTTACTATCTTATCTTCGCATGCTGGTATCCCGAGAGGTCTTAATTCAGATTTACCGGGCTTGGGAATGTACACCCGTCTGACTGGCTGCGGAATGTAGGTCATATCCTTCAGTGATTCGTGTAGCCTTTTAATGTTTTCTTGAAGGTTTTCTTCGTATTCCGCTTTGGTAACCTCGTCAACACCGGCCGCTTTATTTGCCTTCAGTTCGTTGTGGCATTCAAGCAACATTTCCTCATTTATGAGATGCGCTAAACTTGTGAATCTCTCCTTCGGCCTTTCTTTCGCAATCTGTGCTATCCTTGCAAGTTTCGTTTCCAATCGTTTCCCACCTCTGTGTGCAGCAATTGTTTCCCCTACAAAGTCCTCTTAATGTAGTTGCCTTCTCTCCACAGCCATTAAGCCGTTTCTTAGATACTACGCAGCTATCCGACTTCCTGCCCGTCTTTTGCCTTCCTCACTTTTTAGACTTGTAAGGCATACTCTATTCAGAGAACAGACAGGATCTCCTGAGTTTCTGTTAACTCTCGATTATGATGTGCCGAGTTCTCAGATCCCGGGGCGCCATTGAAAACTCACCATTTCGCTTTCAACGATGTTGCCTTGTGAGTAGCTTAAAGTGTTCAGTTACCTGAACACCTCCAAGGCTAACTACGAAACTGCTGGTTGGGCATTATTTCGATGGGACTTCCACCCATTAGAGTTAACACAATTTCTCAGCCGCACTACACAAATAATCTTATACTCCCAATAGTTTCATTATTACCTTCACAAAATCACCGTAAAAAACCCACATTTCCAAACGTAAATGAGACAATTTCTGTGGGCGGCGTGGATCAATTTTATTTTATACAGCTCTATTTGCTTTCTCCAATCTATTTTTGACAAGTTCTGCAACTGCCCAGTAAACTTCTTTGCGCTCTTCTTCGGTTAAGCCGAGAGCATCAAAAATAATATTATCAAGGGCTTGTCGATCTGGCATAGGATTAGGTTCCTGATCACGAATAGGTTTTGATGGGTCAAATCCAAGCTCAGCAAAGATGGTATTTATAAAAGATTTATTAGAAAAATCAATTTTCCCCTTGATTTCAAAATTATCTAATTTTGGTATAAGAATTTGATTTACCTCATAAACTTTTACATCTGCAGCTCCACCACCGTATCCTCTTGCACTTAATTCAATCCAAAATAGACAATAAGTGCTATTAAGTATAAAGACTGTATTTTCATTACAATATATATCGTAAAAACGGGCATCAGCAAAAGCTGCTTTATTAAATACCACAAAGAATCTCTCACCATAAGTCATTGTCCATAATGCTGTACTTATTTCTGATTCTCTCAAATCCCACCATGGTTTTCTACTTTTGCAAGTCGGTTTATTTTGATACCCTTGTTTTTCTCCCCACTTTATATATTCAAGAGCTTTTGTTCCTTTCAACTGTGATTTTGAATCATGGCACATAAAAGCAAGATAATTTAAATCTTCAATTTTTACAACTATTGTCTTTAATTCTTTTGGGCTTTTTATAACAGGTTTTAAAAATCTTGCTTCGATTTCTCCTTTCCACCCAACATCATTTTTAACTTCTATCAGAACATTGGGGTTATTGCCTGCTATTTCTGCAACCTCTTTAACTGTTTTACCCACTGGTTTCAAATAAAAGAATTCATTTGCTCCTGTTTTTATTCCAAATTTTACTTCTGCGATATCTCCCAACCTAACTAACTTTCCCTTTCCTTTTTCTAAGATTTTGAAGTAAATTTCAGGTGCTCTTAGATATTTTCCACCCCATTTGTTGCCAATATATGGAAGATCTTCTAAGTTTTGACCAAAGTTTGATTCATCGTTTCCATCGAATTCTGTCCCTTCTAACAATAAATCTTTTTTCGTCTTTGGGTATAGTCTGAAGTCTTCATCATTAAAGTTAGGTTCATTAATTGCTTCTATTTTTTTGATTACATATGGGTTGGATACATCTTCAAAGGGCTTTTTGAATGCGACGAACTTTAACGTATAATCTTTTAAAGGATTCTCTGGTTTCCTTATCAAAACAATTACTGTGTTTATATCCGCTTCCTTGAAAGAACGTTTTTTTAAGTTATCAATTATCAGTAAAGGCTCCATATTTTTGAGTAAAAATTCTTGCAACTTTGTTCCATAATTAACGTCAAGCCATGAATTTGAACTTATAAAGCAAAAAACGCCATCTGATTTAAGTAATGATAAACCCTTATAATAGAAGTAAACATAAAGGTCGCTTGTTCTATCAATCTTTGCAAGATTATCCCATTCATTTTTGGCAGACTGAATTAATTTGTTTTTGTATTCTTTCTTTAGTTCGCTCCATTCTTTACCATTATAATTTTTTTGATTTTCAAGTGGAGGAGCGATAAGTTCTTGTCGAACATATGGTGGATTACCTATTACAATATCAAATCCACCTTTTTCTGCAAATATTTCAATAAAGTCAACTTCCCAGAGAAAATAATCTTTCTCTGCTTTTTTACCTATTTCTGAATAAATATTTTTGTATTTAGTAATATTGTTATTATATAATGATATCTTTTCTTCTATTTCTTTTATCTTATTTTCTTTTTTTTCTTTTATCTGGTTCTCTATTTGGGGATTTTCTTTTTCAAAAAGGCTCCTGGATTTTTTTAGTGATTCAATATTACTGCTAAGAGATTGTATTTCTTTCTCGGTTTGTTCAATCTTAAACTGAACTATTTCTTTAAAAATCTCTTGTTCAAACATTTCAATATCTCTTTCTTCTTTGAGATCATCGTCTCTTGATCCGACGAAGAAACGTTCTTTTTTTTCTACAAGTTTTTCTATTTTTACCCTTATTGAAGGAGGAAGTGAAGGCATTTTATTCTCATTTTTCAGAGTAATATAAACTCCGGCTATCTCTTCAATTAATGAGTCTCCCTGACGAATTTTGAAAGAAAGATTCGGAAGTAGAGGTTTTGTGTAATCCATATATTGTTCGCCTGTTTCAACAATTAAAGATAGCCATAATCTTAATTCTGCAACCATTACAGCCCAATATTTAACATCCACACCATAAATATTTTCACAAATGATTTTTTCTTTTAGGGCAAATAAGTTTTCTTTACCTTCAAGATCTCGATTCAGTTTAGAGTGTAATTCAACAAGAATATTCAGCATTGCAACAAGAAAAGAACCGGAACCAACGGCAGGATCAACCACTTTTAATCTATCTAACTTATCACTTATATTCTCTAGTTCTTCTTCTGATAACTTATTATCGTCCGTGTTAAACACAAAATCTGTGATTTTTTCTTTTTGTATTTTTGTCTCTTTAGTAAGGTACTCAACAAGAGATAATCGTGTCATTAAGTCAATTTCAATTCTCGGTGTGTAAAAAATGCCTGATTCTTCTCTTTCATCTTCAAGAATAAGAGATTCATAAACCTTGCCAAGCATTTCAGGATCAACAGCAACTTCAACATCAAGAGGAGTTGATTCATCAATAGTAAAATTGTAAATTTCAAGAAATCCTTTGCGATTATCATTTGGATCTGATTCAAAGAGCCATTCAAAAACCGAATCTGGAATATTAACATCTTTATCAAGTTTTGTTTTTGAAAACAAACCGCCATCTAAAAATGGCATCAATTTTAGAGATTCTTTGATATCGTCAGGTATGCCTTCTGAAATAAGATGCTGCTTTTTATTAAATGCACCAAAGAAAAGACTCGATAGCCATCTAGAATAAAATACATCCTTTGACTTTGTAGATTTCTTCCAATCTAAATATTTTAACCAGAAATTTTTTAAATATTTTCTGTCTTGGAGCCATCCTTTTTTTTGAAGAAAATAAACAAAAAGAATTCTCGATAATAAAAGTTGAGCGAACGAACGTTTATCTAATGAAATATCATTAGGTAATGATTTTATAATAATTTCATTAAGCGCGTATTTGTAAGCGTCAAAAAATTCTTCTGTTACAGGTTCAACATTAAAGGCATTTTCTAAATCTTCAAGTTTTGGCATTTGATCATTTTCAAGTATCGGAATAAATCTCGATTTTGCAGTATGGATATTTTGGTTTTCTCCAACAAGAAATGACCATCGTCTTGCAGATGTGGCTTTTTCTTTAATTTTAACTTCACCATCAAATTCTTCAAAAAAATAATTCATTTTGACAAGAGAAAACCTCCAGTCCTTATTTTCTGGCGATTCAAAGGCAACAAGAGCCGCATCTTTAATTTCTATTTTTTCATTTTCTTTCAAATACCACTCAATAAAATTTCTTTGCGCAGTTCTCGCCCTTTCAAGCGAGGTACTTTTCTTCAGCTTAACGATTAGTAAATCAATTTTCTTACCACCATAAGAGTATTTGCCAATTATCTTTAAGGAATAAATGTGTGGCTGGAAACGTTCTGGAATTGAATCTTTCAGATATAACTGACTTTCTATTGGTTGAAAATTTTTTAAAAGGTCTTTCAGGAACAATGTGAATTTATTTTCATCAAAAGCTTGTTCGAAAACACTTAGAAGTCTTTCAGCATCTGTTCTATTCATTCTTTGCCTCCACCATTAATCAAATATAGCGATAATATGGTCTCTCTTTTTCCTTCTGGTATAGAGGACGTCTCAACATAATGACTTTCGAGAAACACCTTTGAAATTACTCTTTGCAACGTATTTATGACTTTTAACGGATTCTGCTTTTCACTTCCAAGTTTGTTTAACTCTGCAGTTGCTTTTTTCATTGTTTGCTTGGGTAATGATCCTTCCTCGATCCGACTTATAAGTTTACTAATATATTCTTCTTGTTCTTCTGTTAATCGCTTAGTATCTTGCTGGATTGCTTTCAAAATTTTTAAAATATTAGTTGCACTATCATTTCTAATATGTCTAGAATTTTCAATAAAATTTTCCTGTGTTGAAACAAGGAAAGCGTTTTTATTCCTTTCAAGAAATTCGTAATAATTATGAAGGGGTAATTTTTCTTTTTTTGTATTTAGAGAGCTTTCAATAATTTCTGCAACCCTCAAAAAATCGATCTCAATCGTACTGTTTCTATCCGAGAGGAAAAATTTAATTAATCTCCCTTTTCTAAAGAAAGTAATTAAAAAATCACCTAAAGTAATATTGCTTAAAGATGAAGGAGACATTTTTGCACAACGGGCTTTTCTGGGAAGTTGCTTTATTTTTTCAAATAAATGTGGATCGTTTTCTCGAATATTTTCAATAACCTTCAAATATTTCAATTCGCTCTCTTCTGTTTCGCCTTCTGTAACTATTTCCTTTGAAATTAGTTTATCAAATAATTCATGTGAAGATACAGGTTCTCCTTCTGTTAATATAAAGGCATCACCACCAAGTAATGTCAAAAATTCATTTATTTTCGAACTCGCAATTCGTGTAAGCTCTATTTCAGAATCTGATTGTTTTGTCGGAAAAAAATTGAACGTGTATATTTTATCAAAAGATGTATCTATACGGTTTATTCTTCCTATTCTTTGCATTAATCTTGTAGGATTCCATGGTATATCATAGTTTATTATTACATTTGATCGGTGAAGATTGACTCCCTCAGAAAGTACCTCAGTTGAGACCAATATTCTATAATCATCTTTCTTATTCTTTGCTCTTGCATCAAAATTTTCTATAACTTGATCTCTAACTTCTTCTTTAGAATCTCCATGAAATAAGAGCGCAATTTTACCTAAATGGTTATTTATATTTTGAGTAAGGTACTCTGCTGTCTCCTTTGACTCTGTAAAGATTATTATTTTATTATCCTTAAAAATATTATCTTTATTCAGATTATCCAATAAAGTCTCAATTTTAGGATCTCGGTTTATAGATTGCCATATAGATTTTATATTTTCCAAAATTTTGAGATCATTCTCAAGATCATCTTTTAACTGGGATTTGAAATCCTTACTAGGATATCTTTCTGCTTTACCTTCATCAATAAGTTTTTGAACTGCTTCATCGTTTCCCAGTTCTAAAAGTTCAAAGATCTTATTTATATAACCCTTACTTACATAAACATTTCCTTTGTCATATTCTTCAATGAATTTCTTATAAGAATTTATAAATCTGTCAATGCTATTTCTAAATGCATAAAAACTACTTTCAAGGCGTTTTACAAGGAGTACTTTCATAAAACTACCCATATTTCTTTGTGATTGTTCTTCTATATGAGAAATATTTTTCATCAAATAAAGTAATGGCGTATAACGAGCATATTTGAATTTCTTAGTTATTAGCCGAACCGTTTCCATAAAGATTTTGTCTTCTTCGTCATTTAATTGGTAATAAAATGGTTTTGGAGCTTTTACTTCTGGGAATTTAATTTTATTTTTCTTCAGATCCTCAGAAAAATATTTCTCTATTTCTGCTCTTGTCCTTCTGACCATTAAATATTTTAGAATTTTATCACGGATTTCTTTTGAATTACTTTTTTCTATTTCAATCAAGTCATTATAATCCTTCTGTCGATCAACTAAGTTAAGTTTTGATTCAAGTCTGCTAAAAAATGTTTCAAGATTTTGAACCCCAGGAATAGTGCTTTTCCTTGCGTTTTGAAAAAGTTTAATCAGTGCAAGAATATCTTTGGGTGAGTTGTTATAAGGGGTAGCAGAAACTAAAATTACTCTTTTACCACGGCAAATTTCAGAAATTTTTTCATAACTAATAGTTATTTCGTTTCTAAAGCGATGCGCTTCATCTATAATAATATTTTTAAAATCTGTTCGTTCCACTATCTTTTTTGCCTCATTAAGATTACCAATAGAAACATACTCAGCAGGAACATGAAAATCAGAAAAAACATTTGGCCAAGAACCAGGGTTACTTTTATTAAGAATGGCGGGTGGAGCTATAACAAGAGTTCTGCCGTCAATCTGATTTGCAAGCATTGCTGTTATATAAGTTTTCCCAAGTCCCACTACATCAGAAATAAAAACTCCGCCATACTCTTCTAATATCCTTTTAGCATTCAAAACAGCTTGTTCTTGATACTTGAATCTTTTAAAATTTTGAGGTAAGTATTCCATAAAAACATCATCATTTCTTGTCAATTCTTCTTTAAAATATTCATATAAGAACTTAAGATAAAGTTCATAAGGAGTTATATCTTGATTTAGCCAAGTTTTGGAATTTATTGTCTGTACGAATTTTTCACTAACATCAACAGATTCTTTCCATAATTCTTCAAATTTTTGTTTTGCAAATTCATAATCAGCATAGTTCTTCAATTCGACATTAAATTCGATATTATCGGCAAGACCAGATTGAGTAAAATTACTTGAACCCGTGATGACTCTTCCTTTATCTCTGTCTCCTTCCCTAAAAGTCATAATATATAATTTGGCATGAATATCATGAAATGGGTAAGCTTTTACTTGCAACTTACCATTTTTTATCCATTCAATAAATTTCTGCACTCCTTCTTCAACAATTTGATTGTCTTCAGATTCAGACATTTCATTTTCTACGAGATTTTCGACTATTTGCCTGGTTTCTAGATAAGAAAATTGAAATGAATCTTGTGACTTGTCTTCTGCAAATCTTATTAAATTATAAGTTTCTTTGTTTGTATTAATTCCAATAAGAATTCTTATATTTTTTGTTTGCTCCAGTGATTTATATATTGAATGAAATCCACTTATATAAAAATAAGCGACCAGACAATCAAAGAATTCGCAATCCCTTATTAGTTGATTAAACCTATCTTTGAGTGTCTTACCTGATTCGTTCGTTATAAATGATAAGTCTAAATTTGATTTCTTATTTTCCTGAACTATCGATGATTCATAAAAATTTTTGTTAAAACTTGTTGAATTTTCCTTATAAAATTTGTTCTTATCCATTCTTCTCAACTCCAGTGAATCCCATTATATACTGAACCAGTTTTAAATTCGGAATCTTTGGCCTAAAAAAGTGCTTCAAAATTGAGGGATGATCTTAGATACGATTTGGTATTCTCTGTGGCTCACAAAGAAACATTACCCGCTTATAATCTGAAAAGCAGTATCTATGAAAATCTTCAATTCCAAGTTTATCAACTTGTCTTTTACGTCTTCTTCAAAGAATTCTTTTATCTTCGATTTGAATTTCTCTTTCTTTTCATAATAGACCTGAAATAACACATTTTTCGAATATTTTCACAGTCTTTCTATTAGATCCTCATTATTACCTTCACAAAATCACCGTAAAAAACCCACATTTCCAAACGTAAATGACAGTTTTAAAATTGAAAGTGGGATAAATGATCCGCGCCGCCCACAAAAATTGATCCTCCGATTTAAATTGAATCCATTTCTTTCCTTCAACATTTACTCTCTCATTTTGCAAGTTTCGCAACTTTCGATAGCCCAATTCTTGTGGACGATCGAATTAACGGGGTATATTTTACACCCATTTTTTTACTCAGTTCTTTTATCTGTTTCAATTCATCTTCGTCCATTCTTATAGATACAGTTGTCTTAGGACGCTTTCTTACAAGCACTTTGACTTCTTCTAAGTCGTCAAAAACATCCTCCAATGAATGTGTATCCCAGAATATTCTTTCTTCTTCTAAATTTTTAAATTTTGGTATTTCATCTTTATAAGCCTTTTTCACCTTGCACCTCTCTTTTTGTAAAGTCTGATATCTTTGTCTGTCATATCACGTGCAGTTATTATTTTGACTTGATTTTTAACAGGTTTTGTAATGACGACAAACAATAATCTATTTGTTAAAGTTCTACAAAGCACGTACATTCTGTCTTTACCATCTCTGTTTGATACCATAAACAAAGGTTTATCGTCGAAAATGTCTTCTTCAACTTCTTCTGGCATGACATCATGCTTTGCAATGTGTTCTATTGAGCCTTTTGTCCATAAATATATTCTACCAAGACATATCACCAGTTCTATTGGAACACGAAAAGTAATAAAAGTCGTTAAGTGGAAAATGCTCGAATTTAACACAAAGCTTAAGCTAATTTGGGAAAGATCTCGAAAATAATGGATCAATTTTGATGAGCGCGATGGATCAATTTCTGATTTACTTTATACAGTTAACTCGACTTGCATAATTTGATATAAGATTTTATTCAAAACGGTAAAATTGCACAAATGAATAAAGAACTTTCTTTCTCATAAGTTCTTGTAAGCTGAACCTCTTGGTAAGACTCGAACAACATAAAGCACTTTTTTTTCGAGCTTAAAAATAACTCTGTAATTGCTTACTCTCAAACGATAAAATTCAACACCTTTTAGTTTTTTAACATCCCCAACGCTTTCATTATCAAGGCGTTCGAGAACATCCATAATGTGTTTCTGCAATTTAGAAGACAATTTTGAAAGATCCTTTACGGCTTGTCTATCAAATTCTATCATCAAATGTTCAACTCTTTTTTGGCCTCTTCAAGGGAAATACTTTCAACTTTTCTTAGAGCTTTACGGCTTTCATATTCTTCAATGACTTTTATCTCATCCAATTCGGGTTCTACTTCGGGAACGCTTTCGAGGAAATCTAAAAGGTTTTTAAAGTGAGAAACCTTTTTCAAGTAGTCTTCCACGGCTGCCCGTATGATAACGCTTTTTGAAACTCTGAGCCTGTGAGCTTGTGTATTTAACTCTTCAAGGAGTTCATTATCTATCTTCACGCTTATAGTTTTCATAATCCACCTCCTTTTTGGGTGTTACTATGTATTATTTTATTATACCATAGAATAAAAAACAGCCAAAATTGGGTGTGTATAAAGTAATGGGGTATAAAGATTATGTAAAATGTGGATTTAGAAGAGTCTTAATTTTGTCTTCCACATAAGAATTATTCAGAGTTGCTAATGTACAATCAATATATCCCAAATGAGTGTCTTGATCATCAATGTGTTTCTTCTGTGCTTTAACCTCGTGAATCTTTAGCACTTTCTCAGATAAAATCATCATGTGCCTTATCATGTTAAATAACCCTCTTTTTGACCAACTCCTACCCTTAAGCCTTTGCTTTACTTTTTTGACGTTGCTTTCGCATGAACCAAAATATCCCTTGTATTCAAAAGATTTGACCAGTTTTTCCTCTTCTTGATCCTTAATACCTTGTATCCCCTTTCCAAATAAGCGGAACATAACTCCTCATCCAATTCTTTCATGACCGTGTCAAGAAATTCTTTTATTAGAAGCCTTTTTCTCCCTCCTTTCATCTTCATACCCCTATATTATATACACACGAGTGTGCATATAATCTTTTTGTTTATGGTATAATTTTCTGAAAAACTTAAAAAGTGGTGATACCCATGGGATACAAAAAAGAGATGATGGAGTCCGAGATAATGAAGATCGTCTCTCAGGCGCTTTTGAATATGAAGGATCCAAGGATTGCGGGAATGATCTCCGTTACGCGAGTAGAACTTTCAAATGATAAAAGGTACGCAAAGATCTATCTAAGCCTTTACGGAAACGAAGAGGAAAAAAATACCGAGATTTTTGGAATAATAGAAAAAGCAAAGGGATATTTCAAAACTGAGATAGCAAGGAATATTCACACTTTTAAAGCGCCAGAAATAACCTTTGTAAGGGACAGAGGAATAGAAAAGTCATTTGAAATAGATAAACTCTTCAAAAAGATAGAAAATGAACGGCATAATCAAAGTTGATAAACCACAAGGACCCACTTCTCATGATGTCGTTGAAAGAGTTAGAAAGATATCCGGTATGCGTGTGGGTCATGCCGGGACGCTTGATCCATTTGCAAGTGGTTTGCTTATAGTCGGCATTGGAGAAGGCACAAGAATTCTTGAATATTTTCTTGATTTTCCAAAAACCTATGAGGCAGTCGCACGTCTTGGAATTGTAACTGACACATACGATAGAACGGGAAAGATAATGGAAAGATCTGAATGCGTAGCAGACGAACAAATGGTGAGAGATGTATTTCTCTCTTTTATCGGGGAATATTATCAGGTGCCTCCTATGTACTCGGCAAAGAAAATATCCGGAAGAAAACTCTACGAACTTGCCAGAGAAGGAAAAATAATAACGATGCCTCCTTCAAAAGTAATGATATACGAGATAAAGGTTGAGAAGGTTGATCTGCCATATGTTGAATTCAAGACCGTTGTCTCTGGGGGCACTTATATTCGTGCGCTGTGCAGGGATATAGGAATTAAACTTGGTTGCGGTGCCATCACAGAAGAATTAAGGAGAACAAAGGTAGGTCCATTCGATCTTGAAGGATCGATAAATCCTTTCGATAAAGATCTCATAAATTGCGAAGAAATAATGTCTTTAGAAGAGGTAACTAAATATTTGTTTAAAACTGTCGTTATCAACGAGTCCGGAGAGAAAAAGATGAGGAATGGGATGCCTTTGAAAATAGAAGATTTGATCGCCTACGAGGATTTTAAAAAGGGGGAGGTCTTAAGAGTTTTAAGCAAAGAGAAATTGATATCTCTTTCGATTGCGCAAAGAAGTTCTAATTTTTTTGATACCGTAAAAAAACATGAAAGACATGATTTACTCTTAAAGCCAAAGAAGGTGTTTTTACATTGAGATCTCTAACTATAGGTGTTTTTGACGGCGTCCACCTTGGGCATACTTACATGGTAAAAAAGATGGTCAATTATGCTATTGCCCATCATCAGATTCCAACGGCCATAGTTTTTGAAATGCCGTATGAGGCAATCGTAGATCCTAAAAGTTTTGAAGGATTGATAACGACTCCCCAAGAAAGGGTTGAACTCCTAAAAAAGATAGGAGTTGTAGATGTTATTGTTCAAGATTTACGTGAGATAGCCGAAATGAATGAAAGAGCCTATGTGGATCTCCTTGTGAATAAGTACGAAATGAAGAGTATTTACATAGGCTATGACTTTAAATTTGGAAAGCGCGCCAAGGGAGATATAGATTTGCTAAGGGAAATGGGCAAGATTATGGGTTTTACGGTTGATGTAACTCCCAAGATCATCGAAGGTGGAGTAAGGATAAGCAGTTCTCTCATAAGAAGGGAAATAAGGGCCGGAAGGGTCGATGTGGCCATGCATTTCCTCGGAAGACCGTTTTCTATCTCTGGAACGGTTTTTAGAGAACGTGGCATAGGCTCTAAGATAGGATTTCCGACGGCAAATATCTCGAGAGAAGGTACAAATCTTGTCGTTCCTAAATATGGTGTATATCTTGTCAGATCAACGATAGACGGTTCTATAGTTTACGGTGTCATGGGTATAGGCGTTAGGCCAACAACGGATACAGATGGCAATGTAACCTATGAGGTTCATTTCTTGGATGGAGAATATAAACTCACCGGAAAGAAACTCAAAGTCGAACTTCTTGAATTTATGAGACCGGAGATGAAATTCAAAGATCTCAATGAATTAAAAGAAGCCATAAGAAAAGATGTTGAAAGGGCACATGAACTGATATTTCAAAAATCTTATGAACAAATTTGATTATACAAACGCTCCCATCTCAAAATCTCTTTTAAGGCTTGCCTTGCCGTCGATGGGAGCATCTTTTTTCTCATCCATATACAATTTGATAGACACTTTCTGGATTGGCCACCTTGGAGCGGATCAGGTGGCGGGTGTTACGCTTGCCATGATGATCTTTTATTACGGTTCGATCTTCAACGACCTTTTTGGAACACCTTCTGTGATAATGATATCGAGAAGGTACGGGGAAGGAAATTACGAAGAGGTAAAGTGGGTCGTAGGCCAGACTATTCTCGCAAAAATAGCGCTTGGTACCATTTTCATGATCATCGCGTACATCTTTCTCGGACCTCTTTTGACTTTAATAGGGGCAAATAAAAACACATTCGCCTACGGAATGGACTTTCTAAAATGGAGACTTTGGGTAATACCTCTTTCTTTTGCCGGATATACCATGATGACCACCTTTAGAGGCACTGGAGATTCTTACAAATTATTCTGGGTGCAGGGTATTTCGGCAGGCATTAACATATTGCTCGATCCGATCCTCATATATTCATTAGGAATGGGTGTAAGCGGGGCGGCAATAGCCTCAGATATATCCGAGATATACTTGCTCGTTATGGGAATGATCTTGTTGAACAGTCAAAAAAGTTACTTAAAATTCAATCCTTTCGGGTATATGAAACCGAGATTTGACATAATAAAGAAGATGGTGTCTCTTGGAATTCCAAGTGTCTTTGATACATTTTCGGCGAATTTCGTTTATACCCTTGTTCTTAAGTTCGCATCTTTTTACGGTGCGGATCTGGTTGCAGCCCTTGGAATAGTAAACAATATAAGAAGTATTTCATTCACACTTGGTTTTTCAATGAATATGTCCACATCTACGATGATCGGGCAAAATTTGGGGGCAAAAAAGCATGAAAGACTTAAAAAAATAATTCTTACCTCTGTATGGATCGGAGAACTTTTGATAGCAGGTTACGTTTTTGCACTTTTCTTATTCGGATCTGAGATAACTTATTTTTTCACGCCGAATCAGAACGTTGCAATGATGGGTGGGGTAATCATGAAGTTTTTTGCGATTAACGAGATCTTTTTCATAATAGCCATGATTGGTTACGGTGTTCTAACTGGAGGTGGTCTTACCAGAACGACTATGATGATAGGAATTATTTCAGACTGGCTTGTCCTCGCACCTCTTGTTGTTATCTTTTCTCTTCTTCACATGAGATGGGAATTTCTGATCTTTGCTTTTGTTATTCAAAGTTTTGTCATGGCAATGTTGGCAATTTGGGAAGTTAAAAAGGGTAAATGGATTGAACAGAAAATTTGAACTTTATGGTAAAATATATTTAGACTCGAACTCAGAGCGTGGATAGTCCCACTCTTAGTTCGAAGTGACGGAGGTGCTGTATGGAAAAGGAAGAAAAGAGTAAGATCATCGAGAATTTCAGAATCAACGAGAAGGACAACGGATCGGTAGAGGTGCAAGTCGCGCTTTTAACTGCAAGGATCAACCATTTAACCGAACATCTTAGTACTCATCCGAAAGATTTTCATTCGAGAAGAGGCCTTCTTAAGATGGTTGGAAAAAGAAGAAGACTTCTTCGATATTTGATGAATCGTAAACCGGATGTTTACAAAGATCTCATATCAAAATTAAATTTAAGACGGTAATTTTAATTATTGCTGAAGCGGGGTAGCCCGCTTCCTTCTTTGAAAAATTAAGAGGTGATTAAATGTACAGAGTTTGGAAAAAACATTTCAAAGGTAGAGATCTTATAATAGAAAATGGTAAGATTGCAAAACAAGCAGATGGAGCATTTGTCGTCAATTACGGAGAATCAACGATTCTCGTTACCGCAGTTATGGAAAAGAACGCAAAGGAAGGACTTGATTTTTTCCCACTGACCGTTGAATTTCAGGAAAAATTCTACGCGGCTGGCAAGATCCCGGGAGGATTTATAAAGCGTGAAGGGAAACCTTCGGAGAGCGGAATTCTATCTGCCAGAGACATAGACAGACCTATAAGGCCTTTATTTCCAGAAGATTTTAAGATGCCAGTTCAAATTGTGGCCACCATCCTTTCTTTCGATCCAGACAATCCACCCAACACATGGGGCATTTTGGGAGCATCTCTTGCTCTGAATGCTTCTGTTATACCCTTTAACGGTATAGTTGCCGGTGTTAGAATAGCGCATGTTAAAGGAGAATATGTCTTCTTTCCTTCCGAAGAAATCGCGAAAGAAGCAGACATTGATCTTATAGTCGCGGGAACAAAAGACGCCATCACAATGGTCGAAGGAGAGGCAAATGAAGTAAGCGAGGATCAGATGGTTGAGATCCTTATGGAAGCCCACAATGCCATAAAAGAACTCGTTGAATTTCAAGAGGAGATTCTTTCCGAATTCAAAGTTGAGAAGTTCCAGTACGAAAAGAATGAACTTGAGGAAGGGTTAAAGGGAAAATTCTTAAGTCTTCTTTCAAATGAGGAGATCGAAAAAAGACTTCTTACACCCGGGAAACACGAAAGAGACAAAATGATAGAAGAATACAAAAAATCTAAGATAGATTCTTTCATTGCTGAATCGCAAATACCCGAAGAAAAACTCGATGAAACGAAATATCATCTTTCCGAATTGTTCGAAGGTCTTGTGAAAAACAGGATGAGAAGGATGATCTTCGAGAAACATCTTAGAGTCGATGGACGAGGCCCTGATGATATAAGGCCTATAACGTGTGAACTTGGTCTTCTTCCAAGAACGCACGGAAGCGCTTTATTCACAAGAGGAGAAACGCAAAGTCTTGGTATTGTAACGCTTGGTGCTTCGATGGATGTTCAAATAATAGATACTCTTCTCGAAGAAGGAGAGAAGAGATTTATGCTCCATTACAATTTCCCACCTTTCAGTGTTGGCGAAACAGGTAAGTTTGGAAGCCCCGGAAGGCGTGAAATAGGGCATGGTCATCTTGCCGAAAGGGCTTTAAAGCGTATGATACCGCCGGAAGAAGAATTCCCTTACACGATAAGAGTTGTCTCTGAGATACTTGAGTCTAACGGTTCTTCATCCATGGCAACGGTCTGTTCTGGCTCTCTCTCCTTGATGGATGCCGGAGTCCCGGTCAAGAAACACGTTGCCGGTGTAGCGATGGGGTTGATCTTCGAGCCGGATGGATGGATCGTTTTGACGGATATAATGGGAATGGAAGATCACCTCGGAGATATGGATTTCAAAGTCGCTGGAACTCGGGAAGGAATAACGGCCTTCCAGATGGACGTTAAGGTTGGTCAGGTCTCGGCAGAGATTCTCAAAGTAGCACTTGAAAAGGCGCGTGTAGCTCGAAATAAAATCCTTGACATAATGTACAGTGCGATTCCCGAGCCGAGGAAATCTCTCTCCAAATACGCTCCTATTATAAAGATCACATTCGTTCCGGCAGATAAGATAGGAGAACTCATAGGGCCGGGAGGAAGAAATGTAAAGGCTCTTTCAGAAGAGTACAATGTTGAAATTCAAATAGAAGAGGATGGCAAGGTCAAGGTCGTAGGAAATGATCCCAAAAAGATAGATCAAGTAATAGCCTACATCTCCAATATGAGCAAAGAAATAAAACAGGGAGAACGTTTCATGGCGACTGTAAGCCGTGTTGAGAAATATGGATTTTTTGCCGAAGTAGTTCCCGGAAGGACAGGCCTTGTACACATATCAAAAATGGGCAGACACGTAAAGAACGTTGCAGATGTCGTCCACGTTGGAGACAAGGTCAACGTCGAGATAACTGGTTTTGATCCGTCTGGAAAACTTCAGTTGAGACAGATAGTAGATGAAGAAGAGGAACGTACAGAAGGGAGAGATAGCAATAGAAAGTGGAACAACAATAAATCAAAAAGAGAGAATAACGACTAAAAGGCTTAAAAATGGATCGCTTATGGTCCTTAAAAACATCCCTTCTTTAAGGACCATAACTATAGGCATAGGGGTAAAGGTTGGATCTGTAAATGAAAAAGAGGGAGAGTACGGAATCTCTCATCTTATAGAACATTCCGTGTTCAAGGGAACTAAAAGTTTTGCTTCTTCAGAGATAAAAAGAAAGATAGAAAAATTTGGTGGCATAATAAACGCTTTTACATCCGAAGAGTACACACTTTTTGAATCGAAAGTACCTGATTTTGCGGCCAAGGAATCTTTCGATGTTCTATTTGAACTTGTAACCTCCCCGCTTTTTCCGGAAAAAGAGATAGAGTCAGAAAAGCAGGTTGTACTTGAAGAGATAGCCATGTACGAAGACGATCCGGCGGCACTTTCCGAAGAAAATCTTTTGAACTCCATATGGGGAAATACGGAATACGGAAGACCAATAGCGGGAAAGGCCGAGAGTGTTAAGAAAATAACAAAAGATCAAATAGAGAATTTTTTCAAGAAACATTACGTTGCCGGAAATATGGTGACAGTCTTAATAGGAAATCTTTCCGCAATCGATCTTGATTACGTGGAAGAGAAAATGGCCTCGATAAAGGGTTCAAAACCCGAAAGTTTAAAACTTGATCCACACCCGCTCGATCCGACTATGAAGATAGTCGAGAAAAGTGATCTAAATCAGGCAAATGGAAGCATAGGAATTCCATCTGTGCCGCGCGGGGACAGAATGAGTTATGTGCTTGGTGTGATTTCCACAATTCTCGGAAGTGGAATGAGTTCAATTCTTTTCGATAGATTGAGAGAAAAACTCGGTCTTGTTTATTCTATTTCCTCATCGAATCAATCTCATTCTTTTTGCGGTGAGTTTACAATAAATTTCTCGACTTCTCTTCAAAACACCGGTAAAGCCTTGAATGAAATAAAGAAGGTTTTAAATGAATTGCCTGAAGAGATATCGAAACAATTAGAATATGGAAAGAAAAAGGTTAAGGGTAGACTTCTTATGTCTACGGAGTCGACTCTTGCGACGATGTACATGATCGTCGACGATTACTTCACAATAGGAAAGATAAGAGAAATAGACGAAATAAGCGAAAACATAGATACCGTCACCGAAGAAGAAGCGATAACGGCCTTTGAAAGATACATGAAAAGAAAATGGACGCTCTCTTTTGTCGGACCGCAGGGGTTATCGAGATTCTTTGATAATTGCGAATTCGTGGTGAATCACAATGGCGATTGAATGGAAACCTATCGAGAACATAAAAGAAGGAGAGATACTCGGAGAAGATTTGTACGATAAATCTTCTTTCAACGTCTTACTTGCCAAGGGAACA
Source organism: Athalassotoga saccharophila (assembly GCF_009936215.1). GTDB lineage: Bacteria > Thermotogota > Thermotogae > Mesoaciditogales > Mesoaciditogaceae > Athalassotoga > Athalassotoga saccharophila. The sequence continues at coordinate 1,433,358 of NZ_AP019551.1, forward strand.
AGGATAACAAAGGATAAAATAGAAATTTTAAGAAGTCGTGAGATACTCTGGCTTCCCATAGAGACAAAAGAAAAACCATCGGACGAACTTGAAAAGATAAAAAGTTCTATAGATTTCGATCAGGAATTAATAAAAAACGAAGAACCAATAGCGGCAGGAGTTAAATTATCAATACAGGAAGAGATGTACCAGAATTTTATAGATTCCTTTAAAGATATATCAAGGGAATTGAAGATCGGAGAGAAGATAGATCCAACCCCGATTCAACGAACCGTTGGTGTGCTTGTAGACGAGATGATGACCCAAAAAGAATTTGTCGTTAATCTTTTTAGAAAACATCCAAGTGGATATCTTTACAAGCACGGAATAAACACAGCAATTCTTTCTTTGATGATAGGAATCACCCTTTCTATGTCGAGATACCATCTTGTTCCCCTCGCACAATCTGCCGTCTTCCACGACATAGGATTGATGCTTTTGGACGATCCGAATTACGTGGATATAGGAAAGATGACCGAAAGGGAAAAGTTGCTCCAACATACGGCTATAGGATACAAGGTGCTTTCCACATCTGGTACCATCGACAACAGAGAGGTGCTCGACGCAATTCTTGAACATCACGAAAAGTACGATGGAAGCGGTATTCCACTTGGAAAGGCAAAGGACGACATAAATTTCTACGCAAAGGTTATTCAAATTGCGGACGCTTACGATTCTTTAACATCTACAACATCTGAAGCCCTTAAGATGAGTCCCTATCAGGCGATAAAGTGGATCCTATCGAGAGCGGGAAAGGACTACGATCCATACGTCGTCAATAACTTTCTTAAAGTCGTTGGCATGTACCCAACCGGTACACGTGTAAAATTAAGCAACGGGAAATCAGGAATGGTTTTAAGATCGAGCGGTGTTGGTTTACTCGTTCCCGTCGTCGTTGTCGAGGATAAAATCGTAGACCTTTCAAAAGATAAGAGCATATGGATAGAGGCTGTTATTTATTGAAAGGAGGAATAAAAATGAAAGACGTAAGGGATTTTACCTACTTTTTGCCAACCAAAATAATCTTTGGAGTCGGCAAAATAAACGAAATTGGAAATCTCGCAAAAGGTGTGGGTAAAAAAGCGCTCGTAGTTACCGGAGGAAAGAGCGCAAAATCAACAGGCTTACTTGACAAAGTACTGAAAGCGCTCGAGAAAAATGGCATCAAATATGTCCATTTCGATAAGATCGTACCAAATCCACTCTCAACAACTGTAGATGAAGGAGCAAAGATCGCAAAAGATGAGAAATGCGATTTTGTTATAGGTATAGGTGGCGGGAGTCCTATCGACTCGGCAAAGATGATCGCAGTTGTGGCTAAATCGGGAGGAAATTGCTGGGATTACACCAACGTTGGAGGTGGAAAAGTTCCAACTGACGCACTTCCAATAATAGCAATTCCAACAACTCATGGAACTGGAACGGAGGCAGATCCGTTTGCCGTCGTTACAAACCCAAAGACGAATGAAAAGATAGGCGTTGGATTCGATCTCACATTTCCAAAGATATCGATAGTCGATCCCGAATTGATGATATCCCTTCCTCCAAATCAAACTGCTTCTACGGGAATGGACGCATTCTACCATGCGATAGAATCTTACGTGAATATAAATCATCAGCCAGCCTCAGATCTTCTCGCGCTCGAGGCTATATCGCTTATAAATCAATATCTTCCAGTCGCTTACAGGGACGGTAAAAACATAGAAGCGCGCACAGCGCTCGCTTGGGCAAGCACCGCCGCGGGCATATGCGAAACTCTTTCAGGATGTATAGCAAATCATTCTCTTGAACATCCCGTAAGCGGTCATTACAACGTCACGCACGGTGTTGGACTTTGCGCTACGGGCCCTGCTTTATTTGAATACATTCTCCCACACGTAAAGGAAAGGCTCGCGAAGGTCGCTCTGACAATGGGCGCTCCCGATTCCATAACTGATACAGAAGAACTTGCCCGCCTTTCTATAGAACTCATAAGAAGACTGCAAAAATCTGTTGATCTTGATGTTTCCCTTTCAAAGTTGGGAGTCGAAAGATCGAAGATAAAACAACTCGCTTCAGATGCTATGAGGACTATGGGAGGACTTATAGAGGTAACACCGGGGAACCTTAAGGTTGAAGATCTTGAAAAGATATACGAGAGATCATTTTGAAATTTAAAATTAATGTGATATAATTTTATCCTTTCCAAAATCAAATCAAGGGGGTAGTAAAATGCGGAAGTACATTGTTTTGGTGGCGTTGATTTCAGTACTTGCCTTTTCGGCGCTTGCCGCGGGAGTTCAGTTCAACATCCTTACATACTACACGATGAATTTGCAAAATCAAACTTCGTCTCAACCGGCAAACATTTTCCCGATAGCCTATTTGAATATTCCCGTGATGAAAGGACTTAACGTTAGCATCCAGGATTACCTTGCGACAAGCCTCGCGACCTTTTCAGCCTTCGGCGTGACTTTGATTCAGCCGACATTCTGGTATGCAAATTATTACTCCGGAGACTGGAACATTTATCTCGGCAAATTCAGATCCAACCATGTGTTGACAAGAGAATCGAATTATCTGTGGATAATGCCATGGGTTGGAGGATTTTACGACTACGTTACCGGCGGTGAGATAAATTACAACTCTGGAAATATCGCAATGGGAGTAAGATATGATCAGCCGAGTTCAACTTTTGGAGGATATGCAGGATACGTTTCTAAAAATGCGAGTCTTTACGCGTATGCCGCCCAAGATTTCAGTTACGCAAGAAACAATAAAGTCCATCTTTCTGCGAATGGTCAGATGAATTTCAACCTTGGGGATATCTCAATGTCAGCCATAGGTGGCGCAGCCTACGACATTTACATGAACAATCCGACATTTGGAATGCCAACTTGGGAGGTTGAGTTAAACGCAAATTACAACCAGTTCTCATTCCAAGGACTTTACGCAAATCAGCCTACAAGCACATCGGCCTATATCCATTACGATACGACAGATCCGGACAGATACGGTTATCCCTTGCAGGTAGCAAATGCAATTCTTACCTACAACCTTGACAAATCAAACGCGATAGGCGCTCTTGTTGACTGGAATTCCAGACTTTCTCAGCCTTCTTTTGGATTGTTCTACCAGCACGGATATTTCAGCGTTACAGTTGGTACCGGCAACATGACAGGATCGATTCCGGGGAACAATTATATAGTGCTTAACTACTCGACTTACGTTTCTCTGCCTTTGACTTCAGGCCCCCTTTTCTGAAGAAAAAGGGTTTATTGCCCACGAAAGTGGGCAATTTTTGTTTAAATAGGCTGGATCAAGCAGGTTGGCCCTCCAGTTCCTTTTACAAATTCAGAAAGATTTATACTGTGTACCTTAAATTCATTTGATTTTAAAAGTTTTATTGCATCTACATTTGATTCCTCAACAATTACGTCGTTGAAGGGAAGAAAGATGACATTTCCACTTATGAAATCCCCGCTTGGCACCTTTAAAAGGTCAAAATCACTGAAATCTCCATCTAAATTGTCAACGCACAGGATTTTATTACTTCCTATATAAGTCATCGCACCTCCAAGATGAAGGTATGGCGATGGAACCTTTACCATCCGCGGCTTATACCCAAAATTCGAAAAGATTTCGGAGATCTTTTTCGCACCATTTAAGTTTGTTCTTGAAGATAAACCTATAAAGACAAATTTCTCCGCGATTATTATGTCTCCTCCTTCGGCTGTGGCGGGCGCTTCCAACTTACCGATGCATCTTATTCCAAGTTGATCAAGAAATTTCGAGAGCCATTCCTCTTCTGATCGCCTGCTTTTAAGTCCCATTCTTAACTTGATATATCCATTCGGAGTGCAGCATACCGGATCTTTAACAAAGACTGAATTGGGATGACCTTCTAACTCCTCTACCATAACGACATCGTGGCCCAAAGATCTTATAAGAGATGAAAGTGATCGGTGCTGTGATATTGCAAGCGCTTTGTTTGATCTTTGAGTTATATTGTGAGTTTTCAGATCATCAACTTTGAAATAAGCCTCTTTCGGCTCACACATCAAAAATCTCATGATTTCGCCGTTCTCCACAGATAAGTCATGAAAGGAATCGATAACGCTTCAAGCACGATCGAGAAGATCACAACGTACAATATCGACACATCGTAAAGCGCTCCCATTATCGTGCTGCCTGCAAGCCATGCCGCACCGTAGAATATGTTGAAAAGACCATAAGCCTTTCCTCTTGAGGAGGTTGGAATCAAGTCTGCAATCGATGCCCTCAAAACTGTGTCCTGAATTCCGAGTACTATACCCCATAATATCATGCCGACTACGGCGAGAGTGTACCCAAAAGCAAAAACAAATGGAGTTGTCAATATCGCAAGTATAGGAATTAAAAGCAATGATTTAAAGCCTATCTTGTCGTAAATTCTACCTATTAGAAATGCAGAAATTCCTTCTGTCACCATGGCAACGGCAAAGATCACAGGTATCATGGCATCGGAGATTATCGAATTTTTGCTGAAGTGATAGGAAATTATCATAAAATGGGCAAATCCCATCATCGTTAAAGTAACAAATACGGAATAAATCCAGAATTTTTTATTGAGTATCCCGGAATTTTCCTTTTTTGGCCTTTCGATTTCTTTTTCTTCCTCCATCTCAGTTGGTTCTGGATAATGTGCCATGGATATGAAAAGGACTATCATGGCCGCTATGGCTGGAATCAAAAGGAAAGTATAGCCCAATTTGTAATCGTTGGGTTTAATAAATAATACAAGGGCCACAAATAGAGGTCCTATTACTGCTCCGGCCTGATCTATCAATTTGTGAAGCCCAAATCCCTTTCCCCTTCCGACTTCATTCGTCGCAAAGGAGAGCATAACATCTCTTGGAGGATTTTTAAAGGCCTTTCCAAATCTTTCTATTATTATGAGTGCGAAGGCAATCTGCCAGTTCCAAGCAATAGCCATAAGGGGAACGGCAAAAAGGTTTATGGCGTAACCTATTATTGTAAGAAGCCAGTAAGATTTGGTCCTATCCACGAAATATCCGGTTATAAATCTTAGGGCATACCCTACGAATTCTCCAAGTCCACCTGCGAGGCCTACGGCAAGGGCACTCGCCCCCAACATGGACATGAATGGGCCGTTTATACTTCTTGCAGACTCATGGGTCATATCGGCAAAGAAACTTACAACACCCAATAGGATTATGAATATCAAAGCCTTCTTTTTTCTGTCCATTTTTGCCTCCTTATCCAGAATAACTTCAAATGATATTAATTTAAGTATACATCAAAATGATTGAAATCTTTGTTGAACTTATCTTAAATAATTTTGATTCGATCCTTCGAATTGTGATATCATACTCTTAAGAAAGGAGCCAAAAAGGATGGAGATTTCAAAGATCGTTGTAGATCACAGAAGATACCTTCACATGCATCCAGAACTCGGATTTGAAGAGTATGAGACGGCAAAATACATAAGGAATCATCTCGATAGGTTAGGAATACCTTATAAAACGGCAGGTACAGGTACTATAGGGTACATGGATGTGGGATCGAATGAAACCATAGCACTTAGAGCAGACATAGATGCTCTTCCCATAAATGAAATGAATGATAAACCATATGCCTCTAAGAATCCCGGAAAGATGCATGCATGTGGCCATGACGCTCATACGGCCATGCTTCTGACGGCGGCGGAGTACATGGTCGTTCATAAACCTTCGAAAAATGTGAGATTCATCTTTCAGCCTTCTGAGGAAGGGGGTTGCGGTGCATGCGAAATGGTAAAGGCCGGGGCAGTCGATGGAGTGGATAGCGTTTTTGGAATCCATGTCTGGATCGGCACCGAATCGGGAAGATTCGCCGTTAAATCTGGACCTTTGATGGCCGGAGTTGATGAAATGACCTTGCGTGTAAAAGGATCCGGAGGCCATGCTGCATCTCCAAATCAAACTGTTAATCCCATCTCAATAGGATCAACGATAATCAACGAATTAATGAAGATGAGATCTCTTAGAGTGGATCCGCTTGACAGCGCCGTTTTAAATGTAACGGCTTTTAATTCTGGAAATGCCTTTAACGTTGTACCGGTAGATGCAAAAATACTTGGCACGATCCGCACCTTTTCTGACAAGGTAAGAGATGAAATAATATCAAACGTCGAAAAGATGAGAGAACTTTCCAAATCTCTCGGTGGAGATTTAGAGGTAAAGATAAACAGGATAGCCCCTCCGCTTGTGAATTTCAAAGAAAGCACAGAGTACGCGATAAAAACGCTTGAAAGATTGGGATTCCAATACGATGAAGCAACACCGACGATGGGATCGGAAGATTTTGCTTATTATCTTAAGGAAGTAAAGGGATCATTTGTATTTCTTGGCATACGTTCTCCATCTAAAAATATAATCGCTCCACATCATAGTCCTTATTTCGATGTTGATGAAGATGTTCTTGAAATGGGAGTTAAATTTTTTCTTGGACTTGTCGGTTCGATATAGTTGAATGTGGGAGGTAAATCATGAGATTAGAGAAAAAAGTGGCACTTATAACAGGAGCGGCAAGTGGTATTGGATTTGAAACTGCGAAAAGATTCATATCAGAAGGAGCAGTAATTGCCGCATGTGATTACAACGAGGACGCTTTGAAAAGGGCACAAAGTGAACTTGGCGATGCTTACAAAATATACAAAATGGACGTTTCAAAGCACGATGAGGTAAAACAGATCGTAGATAGAATAGCAAAGGATCTCGGAAGAATAGACATTCTCGTAAATAATGCCGGCATAACAAAAGACAACTTTCTCGTCAGGATGTCGGAAAGCGATTTTGATGCTGTCATAGCGATAAATCTAAAGGGAGTATACAATGTAACTCAGGCTGTTGTTCCTTACATGATGAATCAAAGAAGTGGGGTGATATTGAACGCGTCATCTGTTGTGGGTATTTACGGAAATATAGGTCAGACAAATTATTCTGCCTCAAAAGCGGGCCTTATAGGAATGACTAAAACATGGTCTAAGGAACTTGCAAGGTACAATATCCGCGTCAACGCCGTTGCTCCTGGATACATAAGAACTCCGATGACTGCCAATCTGCCAGAAAAAGTCACAAACCTTATGAAGGAAAAGACGCCGCTCGGAAGAATGGGCGAGCCTGTAGATGTGGCAAATGCCTACCTTTTCCTTGCATCGGATGAGGCAAATTACATAACAGGTCAGATACTCGGCGTGGACGGAGGACTTGTTTTTTAGGAGATAACGTGGAAAATAATAATCAAAATTTCGATTTCGAAAAATACGTTCAGGCAGTTAAATCGGCAATTGAGAAGGCTCCTTTAAGGTCCGAAGACAGCGTGGAAGTATCAGACATATGGGTTATAACTTCCCTTCCCATTGATTTGATACTTGAATGCTTAAAAAGAGAAGAAATGAAATTGCCTCCGACGGTGAGTAAGGTTGTTTTTAACAAACGGGTGATCCTGAAAAATCCCGAATATAAAGGCAAAACTGAAGGAGGATGATTTTCATGGACACGATAGTTATAAATGGACTCTTTGTTAACAGTTACAACCAGATCATATCAAGCCCATATTTCAAGAAATTCATGATCGATTATCTTGGTGCGCTTGAGAAAAAAAATGAGGTGCCGGAGGTTTTAAAAAAATTCAAAAAGAAAAATTTCAAATACGATGATATAATGAATTACCTTTACAATTTGACTTTGAAACCTGCGGATGATCTCGACGATAAAACGAGAAATGAACTTGAAAATTTCGTTGAAGGGTTTTACGATTTTTGGAGAGAAAAGCATCGCTTCATAGTCAAAAGGGAAAGATTTTCGAAGAACGTGAATGAGAGAAATGGAATCCTTAAATCTGCAATGTACCTTGGAGAAGAATTTGAAAATACCGTCAGAAATCTTTACCGAGACCTTGAATTCAACACCTCACTTAAAGTCCAGAAGGTTTTCAGGCAACTGCCGAGCGGCGCTCAGGTGATATTCATAACCGACAAGATAAGAAATTCTCCAAAGAACAGGATGAAATACGAATGGATGTATTCAGTTCCGTTCATATGGAGTGCGGTAATCGCTCCCCCGGCCATATTTCACACAAAATCGAACAAAAGAACGGGCGTTTTCCCAGTTGTGAAATCTAAATTCTTGGATAAGGTCGAACTTGACCGTGGATGGTATGCCATGCCGATAAAGGTTGGAACCCTTTTGATGTACATCTATTTCAATTATAAATATTTAGCGCATGCGGCAGGTCTTACAAATCTTTTCGAGATGGCAGATCTTACAGAGCAACGCAAACCTGACGGTATAGTGATCTTTGGCCTTCCAATAGATTACATCGGGAATGAATATAAAGATGGTGTGATATACGAAGATGAAATATATGCGGGAGTAATCCCCGATCTGGACGAAAATGATTACTTTGGATATGCCAAGAAAATGATACTAACGGTTCACAATTTAATAATGATAGACAGAGAAAAATTACCTGTGCACGGATCTCTTGCCACGATAAAATTGAAAAATGGAAGAAAGGCTAACATCATGTTCGTGGGTGACAGTGGTGCGGGTAAATCAGAGACTCTCGACGCTCTCGGAAGGCTTGACGAAGTTGAATATGTCAACATACTCATAGATGACATGGGATCTTTGAGCATAGAAGATGGAAGGGTTGTTGCCTACGGCACAGAAATAGGAGCCTTTGTAAGGCTTGACGATCTACCTCCGGGATATGCCTACTCAACGCTCGACAGAAGTATTTTCATGAATCCAGATCAAACAAACGCAAGGGTTATAGTTCCATTCGATAACTACAACGAAATAATCTCACCCACCCCAATAGATTTCTTCCTTTACGCCAACAATTACACAAAGGTAGAATCGGACGAAGAAAGGGTCCTTTTCTTCAAAGATCTCAAAAGCGCCATAGATGTCTTTTCCAAAGGCGCAAGGATGGCAAAGGGTACAACGTCTGAGAAGGGCCTGTCGTTTTCATACTTTGCAAATCCATTCGGAGCCGTTCAAAGAAAAGAAGTGCACGAAAAACTCGCTGATTTCTACGTCGGAAAGATGTTCGAAACAGGCGTAAAGGTCGGAGAGGTAAGAACCATGTTGGGTGTAACGGGATACGAAAATGAAGGGACACTTCTTGCGGCCCGTCAACTTGTGAAATTAATATAACAACGCCTGCCTAAGCAGGCGTTGGTCAGATCGACTCTACAATGTCCTTGTCAAGTCCGTCAAGCGTCTTGAGAAATTCTAATCTCTCGGCTCTTAATCTTTTCATCTTTTGAGCGTATTCTTCTTTCGAATAGAAGTTTTCTATTTTGAATTTGCTTATGTCCATACCTTCAACCTCAACGGGTACTTCAAACCCTACGAGAGGATCATATTCGAATTTTATTTCATCTCTTAAGGCTTTTTCGACGAAGTTAAAGGTGTCGGCTGGTTTTATCTTGAGGCCATTCCATCCTCCAATGTATCCCGTGTTAACTATGAACGCCTTGAATTCTTTTCCCTTGAGTGCGCTTTTGAACGTGTTTACCTCTTTTGCAGGATCGTCTATTATAAAGGGATTAAAGCCCACAGTTCTTACAGGCTGGCCCGCTCTTTGAGGATCATCGGCACTTGTTATGGTAGACTCTCCCAGCGCAAAGATGGCCGCGGCCTTTTCGACGCTATCGATCTTAAGAATGGGAGGCAGATCGTCACGACGGGTGTTGAAAAATAGAACATCGACCTTTCCCATTCTGTAAGATTTCGAACTGTAAGGGATCTTATCTTTTTCAACTATCGCGCGCCCATTTGAACTTATGCTTAAATTATCAAAGTCTATTTCTCCTTTTTCATTGACGTAAACATTCTCGAGAATAGAACCCGTACTTTTTGCGGCTTCAAAAAGCAATGGCTGTGATGTAATACCTTCCGTCTTGATGTAGAAGTTCTTCTCAGATCCCCAAGCAAAAAGATTTTGATCTATGAAATTTATATCGTCCTGAATTATCTCTATCGATTCTGGCGTTTTTAGATCGTGTGTCGCGCAAACAAGAGTTGTTTTTCCAGTTCCGCTCAGTCCAAAGATCAAAACACCGATGTGTTTCATTTCAGAATTTATCTTCAGATTGTATGCTTTGCTTCCAGCGTGAAGACCAAGTGCTCCATGTTTTTCTCGGGCTATATACATGGCAAGCCTAAGGGCAGCCATCTTTGTCTCTCCGTAATAATCACTTCCCAAAATCACTTCGACGCCCTCTTTTGGAAAGACGAGAACCTTCCTTTCCGGATACTCGGGAATGGTTATAACGTCAACCTGTTCTATCTCTTCCCCGTTAGGTTCAAATAAGTTCTTTTTGAACATGTAGGCAAGTTGTGGATATTTCGCGCTTACAAAAAGTCTCGATCTGAAAGTTAATTCCGATCCCTCTCCTATTCTTGCCTCAACCTTTATCATCTCGTTGTTTTTGACAAAATCCTGAACATCTTTGAGATACTTCTGCGCTTCCGGATCATCGATCTCATAATTTTTTGTGAATTTGGCGCTTCTCGATTTAACCTTTGGATAGAAAAGGGGCAATCCAGCGTTGTTAGGAACAGAATACACTTTAGCCATTTCCCAAAGTTCGCACAGAGTTGGATTGAGTTTGTCATCTGGCTTCATCGGAAATTCAATGTACTTTTCTAATCTGTTTATTTCCGTCATCGTCTCTTCCTCCTTTTTGATCTATTTAAATATATTATACCAGCCAGATTTCTAAATTCATACACCAATATTACTTCGACTTGCATGATCCGGTAACTTTATACAAATGAAATGCGCCCCACAAAGGAGGCGCAGGTAAAATGGGAGGTTACTCAAAAAACCATTGTAACGTAATCCTGATTCACAAGATCCGCGATTGACTTTCCCACAGGTATCGTGTTAACGCCAAGGGCGTTAAGTTTTGGCGTTATATTGAAGGCATTACTGACATTAACGCACGCAACAGGCGTAATGCCATCCTTAATCAACTTTGAAAGACTGGATTGCAAATCTTTGTCTTCACTTATAACTTTTTCACTTGGGCCAAAGAAAAAAACCTTAAGATCGCTGTAAAGTTTGTTTTCAAAAGAAATCGTTGCAAGTGTCATTGCCCCAGAAATCACGTTTTTGTCTCCGTTAGAAATTATCATCAAAACCTTTTTTGACATTTAATCATCTCCTTCTATAATTATGACTAATACTTTACCTATTTTGTTCAATTTTGATCCTTTGGAGATTGACTTTTGATCCTTATTGTGTTATAGTTATATAGAACACTATAACAAGAGGTGAGATCATGGTAAAATATCCGATAATGTTTAGAACATGTTTGGCGATGGCATTAGGCACTTTGGCTATTTTTATTCCATTTCTGCCATTAAAGATAATCTTGGGCGTATTATCTCTGATAATCTTTGCGATTAACATGAGAAGATATGCATTCTTCCTTATTGCGATGATCGTTATTTTTGGAGTTGTCATCGCTATAAGAAATGTTCCATACAATTTTATTTCGAACTTTGGCGTTTTTTCTTTTACGTCAGAGACTATTTACCCGGACACATATATACAAGGATCAAGGAATCTTTCCATCAATGTTACCGGACTTGACTTAACCTTCGATCCGTCTACGAATACGATATACATTCCATCCATTCTAAACGTCAAAAGAAACAAGAATATACTCGATATATCATCAAATCAGAATAACGTTACATTCAGAATCGTTGTTGGAACAAAGGACGGATTTACGAATGCTTATTTTCAAACGACGGGTCTTAAAGTCAATGGAAGTATATTGGCAGAAAATGTCGTATTCAACTCGACAGGCATAGAGATGAATTCATCGATAGTGGCAAGTAAAATCTCGATAAATGGTGTTGGAATAAATCTAAATGGTACTCTTAAGGCCTCAAGCATCGAGATAAATGGGACCGGAGACAATTTAGACCTTATGGTTTCTGCCAATACGATAAAGATTAATGGTGTCTCCATAGATGGTAATTTGAAATATGTAGATAAATGGGCAGGATCGAGATCGATCCTTGTAAATGCAATAAGTGGAAATCTTTCCGTGTACACGCTTTCATCGAATGAAGGATATCTCGACATTCAAAATACCGGTGGATTTTTAAAGATCAACAGGGTAAGATATTGATGTTTGAAAAAGTAGACAAGCATAGCGGAATTCCAGCATACATTCAAGTTATAGACATAATAAAAAAAGAAATACTTCTTGGAAATTTAAAATCTGAAGATCAACTTCCACCAGTAAGGGAATTACAGGATATCTTTGACGTTAACGTCAACACCATCCTAAAGGCTCTCGAACGTTTGCAGTCAGAGGGTATCGTTGAGGCAAGACACGGCGTTGGGTATTTTGTAAAATCTTCTCAAAGTCCGAAGACCGAGGTTATAAAAATTCTCGATGAAACCGTTCAGAAACTCAAAATTATGGGTATAGATTTACACACAGCCATTTTGATAATGGAGGAGGTATGGAAAAATGATTCAAAAACTTGAGGCGTATTTCATGAAAGATTTCATAGAAAAGGGAGGTGCACTCGTCGTTTTCGCCATTCTCATGTTTATTCCCGTTGATTTTTTAAGAGGGATTTTCATGATTTTGATGATCACGATAGTTTTATCCCACATTGATCCATATAGAAGACGCAAAGAATCAATTTCAGAATTAATGGCATTGCCTTTTTCATATTCCGAGATATTCTGGTTTCCATTCGTCTTTTTGGTCACGATAGTAACGATCATTCAACTCTCCGTTGGTGGAATAATCGATCTTGGTATATACCTGTCATTTTCGCAGATTCTGCATTCTTTGATCTTTTTAACAGCCTATTACGGTATCTTCAACATTTTCGCAATTGCGGGGCTAAGTGGTGGTGGTTTCATATGGCTTTTCTGGGTTGCTGACATGATTTTGGGATCTATAGGACCGGAATCTCAAAATTTGTACCGTATGATAAGTCCAATTTTTCAGGGAAATGAAATTGCGGCACTCTTATTTGCCGTGGCAATTTTGGTTGTATCCTTTTACCTTTTTTCAAAGAAAGGGGTGACAAAAAGATGGCAGAAAAGATCGTCGATGTGAAAAATATCGTAAAAAAGTTTGGCGAAAAGATAGTCCTAAACAACGTGAATTTTTCGGTCAATTATGGAGAGATATTCTCTTTAATAGGCCCAAATGGAGCGGGTAAGACTACGACTCTGAGATGCCTCTACGGCGATCTTTTTCCAGATCAGGGAGAAATAAAGATCTTTGGAAGTAAATTCAATCCAAATTTAAAGGATAGAATAGCGGTTATGACCGAAAACAGAATTTCATTTTCAAGATTCAAAGGCGATGATTATAGAAAACTGTGGAGTATGCTTTACCCCAAATGGAATGATGAGATTTTCAACGAATTTGTAATTCATTATAAACTTAATTTGGGAGAACGCGTTGAGAATTACTCAACAGGCATGAAAGTTATAATGAATTTGGCACTAACGGTTTCAAGTGGTGCCGAACTTTTAATCCTCGATGAACCAACACTTAACCTTGATCCGGTTGTCAGATCCGATATGTTAAGGATCTTGAAAGACTTTGCCAAGGAGGGAAAATCTATTGTGATATCTTCGCACGAGATATATGAATTAGAAGAAATCGCCGATGCATTTGCGATAATAAAAGAAGGAAGAATAATTTACACCGACACAATCGATGAGGCCAAGGCAAAGCACAGAATAGGTGGAAGAAATGAGAAAATATCCGGCGAGATCATAGGCACTGTTGGAGACGAAGTTCTTTACAGGACAGACAAAGATGAAGGAAGATATCCCACTCTAATGGAGATATCCATCGCTTACATTCAAGGACAAAAGAGATTTGCCCCATTTGAAAGGAGTGATTTGTGATGTATTACGCAGGACCTTACTGGTACGGATGGGATTATTGGGGATTTGGATTGGTTCAGGCTATAGCAGGCATTTTGATCTTTGCATTTTTTCTCTGGATAATTATTCGTGTGGTAAGATCTTTTAAATGGGATTCTTACCGTCATTACAGATGGTGGGATGATGAGGATCCTATCGAGATTCTTAAGAAAAGATACGCAAGAGGGGAGATTTCAAAAGAGGAGTACGAAAGGATAAAGGCAGATCTTGAAAGGGACATGAAAAAATAGGAGGATTTATGAGGGAATCCATACTCGAAGTCGAGAATTTAAAGAAATATTATTCAGATATCAAAGCGGTCGATGGAATTTCGTTCAAGGTTCTAAAGGGAGAGGTCTTCGCGCTTTTGGGACCCAATGGAGCAGGTAAAACAACCACTCTCGAGATTTTGGAGGGTCTTAAAGATTATGACGGTGGAAAGATCAAACTTTTTGGCGAAGAGGTCCGTGGAAAGGTCCCAAGGCATTTAAGAGAAAGAATCGGAGTTGTGCTGCAGGAGAATAATTTCATAGATCATCTCACAACCGTCGAGATTCTAAAAATGTTCAGATCACTTTATTCGAATGGAATAGATGTTAGAGAAGTTTTAAAAGAGATAAGTCTTGAGGATAAGGCGAATGCAAAGGTTGAAAAACTTTCGGGAGGTCAACGCCAGCGTCTTGCCATAGGAACTGCGCTCGTTGGAAATCCAGAACTCATCTTCATGGATGAACCCACTACCGGCCTCGATCCACAGGCAAGAAGGAATGTCTGGGAGATGATAGAAAAACTCAGAGAAAAGGGAAAGACTGTCTTTCTTACAACTCATTACATGGAAGAGGCTGAGTATCTTGCCGATTACATCTACGTTATGGATCATGGAAAGATAATAGCAAAGGGCAGTGCAGAAGAACTCATATCCTCTTTTGGAGGAGAAAAAATAATAGAGATAGATTTAGATTCTAAAAACTTAGATCTTTCGTTTCTTTCAGAATTTCAAAAGACAAAGATTGAGGATTCAAAGATAATAATCGTAACTTCTTCCCTTCCGACGGATATGAAGAAAGCGCTCGATCTTTTCGAGGAAAGATCGATAAAGGTAAATGACATAATAGTAAGGCAGCCGAATCTTGAAGACGTATTTTTAAACCTTACGGGTAGGAAATTGAGGGACTGAAATGAAAAGAGTTTTCGCGATTTTCAAGGCGTTGATAGTCTCATCGATCAGATCTCCATCCGTTATATTTTGGAATATATTCTTTCCCGTCATATTGCTTTTGATACTTGCCTCTATATTTTCAAACATAGGAAAGGAAGTGTCCTTTAGAGTTAATCTTGTCGATGAAAGCACAACTTTTAAAAACACCAATATGGATTTCGCCTCTTACATATCTGAGGCTTTTAAAGAGATGTCGACTGGCAAAAATGCCGTTATAACCCTTGAATCAAGCACGACGCAAAATTTTTTGAATGAATCTCTTGAAAAGTTGAAAAGCGGAAAGATCGATGCCGTTATTGTGATTCCACCTCTTTTCAATACCCAGATTTATGCCGCGGTTGTTCAGCAAAA
This sequence comes from Athalassotoga saccharophila, assembly GCF_009936215.1. Lineage (GTDB taxonomy): Bacteria > Thermotogota > Thermotogae > Mesoaciditogales > Mesoaciditogaceae > Athalassotoga > Athalassotoga saccharophila. The sequence continues at coordinate 1,448,923 of NZ_AP019551.1, forward strand.
GGGCGGTTTTAACCTCTTTTCAAAGCCAAAAATAGAGGTATATACCCTCGAAAATAGTCAGACATCTGATCTGGCTTTTACGATAATATCATCTGTACTTGAATCTTTTAATCTTAAAATCTTGCAGAATTCAGGAACTCTGTCAGATTTTGTTTCCCCAAAGACAGAATATGTCTCGAAGAACGGTCAAAACTTCTCTTACATCGACTTTATAGTACCGGGCATTCTCGTAATGGCCGTAATGACGGTCTCGATCTTTGGTATAACAGATGATCTTCTCGTTCAAAGAGAGAAAAAGGTTTTAAGGAAATTATTCGTTGCGCCTCTTAATAAAGGTGAATACTTCTGGGCCATGATCCTTTCGAATCTGGCAATAGAAATCGTTCAGATAATAATCCTTTTGATTCTTGGACTTTATCTCGGCGCACATTTTGGCCTTGGAATCTTGGCCATATTGTACATTCTTTTTGCGATAGTGACGACCTTACCTATTGGGTTTTTCATAGCGAGTTTTTCGAAGACATCTGATGCGGGAAATGCCTTGGCCAATATCTTCAATTTTCTTTTCATGTTCTTAGGAGGTCTTTTTTTCCCAATTACCGGAGTCCCTCTTGCAGTTCAAATCGTTGCGTACATCATACCGACAACCTACCTTGCCAACGGCCTGAGATCGGCAATGGGAGTTATGTCATCTCCAACCCCGATGTATCTTAACATATTGGTCCCCCTTATATGGGCAATCGTCATGGTAATTTACAGTGCAAAAGTTTTCAAATGGGAGGTGTGAAATGAGATTTTTATCTGTCCTGAAGGCTATGGCGCGGCATTCTGTAAGAGACATGATGAATCTTTTTTTCAATCTTTTCTTTCCGCTCGTAACGCTTTTGATCTTCGGATACGTCTTTTCGGGAATCTACTCCCAAAGTTCTTTAAATGTTGGTTTTTACGGTCAGAAATTGCCCATGGTCTCCGGCATAAAATACATAGAGTATCCAACTTTGTCCCAACTTAAAGATGCGGTAAATTCCCAAAAGATAGATCTTGGCGTCACACTCGAAGGTACCTCCCTTTTTGCGTACATAAACCCTGCGAACATTCAATCTTCGAATTATTACAGTTCGATAGTCAAAAGCATAGCAGATGAAATAAACAAATCAAAGGGAATAAATAACGTTATAGGCGTCGAGAGAAATGACATTTCTTTTACTGGAAAACATTTAGATTATCTCGATAACTTGATTCCCGGCATACTCGCTTTGAGCATCTTTTCGGCCGGTATTTTCTCGATAACTGCCTCTCTCGCGCACTTTAGAGATAAAAAGGTGATAAAAAGATTCTGGACAACACCGCTTGCAAAGTGGGAATTTTATTCGGCCTTTATCTCCGAAAAGATGGTCGAAAGTTTTCTATCCATAATTTTACTTTTTGTGGCCGCGATGATCTTCTTCAGACCACCGTATTCCATAGATTTAGTACGTTTTACGATAACCGTTCTTGCGGGCACATTCGGAATGATGGGAGTTGGAATGGCCATACTTTTGATCTCACCAAACGCAAGGGTTGCAAGCGAGATATCCTCTGTGCTTTACACGGTTATAATGTTCTTTTCGGGAGTTTACTTTCCCCTCGATCTGTTGCCAAAATTTTTACAGTACATAGCCTATGGTTTGCCACTTACGTATTTAGTCATGGCTATGAAATCTGCAATGGGAATAGCCCCAATGTCAGATCTATTTTTCTATTTAACGATTGGCATAATGTTTTTTGGATCGGTGCTTGTACTTTTAGGTTTTAGCAGGATTTTTAAGGTGGAATGATTGTCTAAACTGGTATAATCGAGAAGGGAGATGATGTTTATGTCAATAATAAACACTGGTCGTGGAGATGACGGACAGACTGATTTGTTCACAGGTGAACGTGTCTACAAAGATTCGGCGCGAGTCGAGGTTTACGGAACATTAGACGAATTGAGTTCATTTCTCGGCATGGCAAAGCATCAGGCTAAATACGAAAAAAACAAAGAGATAATAGAATACTTTCAGGACAAAATCTTTACGCTCGCGGCGATCTTTGCTTCTGCCCGTGAAACGAAGTACAGGATATTCAAAGAAGATGTTGAGTTTTTAAATCTTAAGATAGACGAATACGAAAAACTCATAAAGTTGCCAAATGGCTTTGTCAAACCGGGAGGGACATTTGGATCGGCCATTTTGGACGTTTGCAGAACTGTCGCAAGGCGTGCAGAAAGAAGGGCCGTTGAACTTACCAAAACTGCTCCTCAAGACAGAAATGTTATGGTTTATTTGAATAGAATGAGCGATTTGCTTTACCTTATGGCAAGAGCAGAAGAACAATTAACCGGAGGAACAAATGGGTAAGATCGTTATAGCCGGAGAAATGCTTATAGATATGATCACAACGGATTACGTCGACGATTTAGGAAAGGCCGAAACCTTCACGAGACACTTCGGTGGATCTCCAGCGAATATAGCGATTAACCTTGCAGACTTAGGAATAAAATCGAAAATAGTCTCGAGAGTTGGAAATGATCCTGTTGGTCACGCACTTATAGATCACGCAAAAAGTCGAAATTTAGATACCCGCTACATTCAAATTGACAGTTTAAGACCAACAACCTTTGTAATAGTCTCAAAATCAAAATCAACGCCCCAGTTTTTGGCCCTAAGAGGAGCTGAGACCGCACTCGAGATGCCACCGATTGACATTTTTGATGATGCGTCTTACTTTCATTTCAGCAGTTGGCCCATCTCTTACAAAAAGTCGAGGAAGACTATCTTTGAGATGGTAGAATATGCGTCTGATAAGGGAATTAAAATTTGCTTCGATCCGAATTACAGAAAAGTACTCTGGGAAAATGGCGCCGATGGAAGAAGAACTCTAAAAAGCATTTTTAAATATATCTTCCTTGCGAAACCATCCAATGATGATGCCTTTCACATATTTGGATCTATGAATGAGATGGAATATATAAAGGCATTTCACAGGTTTGGAGTCGAAAATGTCGTTTTGACTCTTGGAAAAGATGGCGCGATAATTTCAAATGGTAAAAGATCCCAAATTTTGTCCTCTGTCGCAAAAACAGTCGTTAACACAACTGGCGCTGGAGATGCTTTTTGGTCAGGGATGTACTATGCGATGATGAACGGTGCAGACATCTTTGAAGCGGCTAAGTTCGGAAATGCGACAGCGGCCTTCAGAATCGGATGCCAAAGCCCCGATTCTCCTCTCGATAAAGGGAAAATAGAAAGGGACTTCCTATGAGAGTCATCTTTGTAAACCCACAGGGCAATTTCGATTCCAAGGACAGCAGACTTTCTTCCCACCCGGATTTCGGAGGCCAGATCGTGTATGTCAAAGAGGTGGCCATCGCGATGGAGAGGATGGGAATAGATGTCGATATAGTAACAAGAAGAATAAAAGATCCACAATGGCCCGAATTTTCATCTAAGTTCGATGGTTATCCCGGTACCAATGTAAGAATTGTGAGAATTGATTTTGGCCCTCCAGAATTTTTGCCCAAAGAAAGATTGTGGCCATACCTTGGCGAATTTGCAAAACAGATGGCCGATTTTTACAAAAAAGAAGGATTAGATTTCATAACAACCCATTACGGCGATGGGGGGATTTCGGGGGCGATGCTTTCAAAGTATCTTGAAATTCCATTTTCATTCACGGCTCATTCACTCGGTGCTCAAAAAATGGACAAATTGGGCGTTAATGAGAAAAATTTTTCTCATTTCGACGAGATTTACAATTTTTCGGCAAGGATTCTTGCCGAAGGCACGTCCATGAAATATTCTGCTTTTAACGTTGTAAGCACACGCATGGAACAATTCGAACAGTACGGCCACAAATTGTATAAAGATTACATAAAGGTCAATGACAGGAAATTCAAGGTAATACCGCCCGGTGTAAATGGTAAGATATTCAACGCCAACCCGATGGACGATAGAAAAATCGAAGAAAAGGTCAAAAAGATCTCTGGCACAAGACCACTTATCATAATATCGAGCAGGCTTGATCCAAAAAAGAATCATATATCAGTCGTAAAAGCCTACGCCGCAAGCGCGATCTTAAAGGAAAGGTACGATCTTCTCATCGTGACTAACGGGTATGAAGATCCATATAACAACAAATACGATAACGAAGTCTTAAAAGAGATCGTCGATTTCGTGATCAAGCACAATTTAAAGTCGAGAGTGCACTTCATAAACATAGAAAATCAAAGAGACCTTGCGAGTCTTTACAGGGTTGCCTTCCGTAGCCGATCGTTTTTTGTCAGTATGGCGTTGTATGAGCCTTTTGGCCTTGCGATAATAGAGGCTATGGCATGCGGTCTCCCGGTCGTTGCAACAAAGAATGGCGGACCTACAGAAATAATAAAAGAGGGAGAAGGTCTACTTGCCGATCCCCAAAATGTAGATGATATTAGATTTCAGATGGAAAGATTGACAGACGAGAAACTTTACATGAATATAAGCGAGAATGGGATAAAAAGGGTAAACGCATCTTACACGTGGGAATCAACTGCCAGAGGCTATCTTGAAAACATTCAAAATGCTAAATTCATGAATTTGGAAATTCCATCTTGTTTCTACACGGGAAAGGATTTTCCGCGTCTATTCGAAAAGCAATAATTGGTGGGTGTGACAGGGATCGAACCTGTGGCCTCTTCCGTGTGAGGGAAGCGCTCTCCCTCTGAGCTACACACCCAAATTCACTTTTTTATTGTACAATATATAAGATAAAGATGTCAAGAAAGGTGTGATAAGAATGGACAAAGAAAGCATGGAAAGATATCAATCATGGCTTAACGATCCTGCCATCTCTTCCAAAGACAAAGAGACTTTGAAAAAGATGAATCAGGATGAACTTCAGGATGCTTTCTACAAAGATCTTGAATTTGGAACGGGTGGAATGAGAGGAATAATGGGACTTGGTGCAAATAGAATGAATATTTATACGGTCGGAAGGGCAACTCAGGCGCTTGCAAATTACATAAATAAAAATGTAAATGGGCCAAAAAGTGTTGCCATCTCTTACGACACAAGAAATATGTCAAAAGATTTTGCGATGGAATCGGCCGAAATACTTGCGGCCAATGGAATAAAGGTGTACCTTGTGGATGATTTTAGACCAACGCCAGTTCTATCCTTTGCCGTGAGATATTTCAAAACGACTGCCGGTATAATGATAACTGCCAGTCATAACCCTCCTCAGTACAATGGATATAAGGCCTACTGGTCGAATGGTGCACAGGTTATACCTCCTTATGATGAGGGAATAATAAAGGAATACGAACTGATAAAATCCTTTGCCGAGATAAAGAAGATGCCATTCGAAAATGCTCGAAAGAAGTCATTGATAAATCTTGTTGGAAATGAACTCGATGAGGCCTATTTCAAAAAAGCGCTTTCATATTCATTCCATATCTCTTCAAAGGACTTAAAGATCGTCTATACACCTCTTCACGGTACGGGCATGAAGATAGTACCCATCTTGCTCCAAAGAGATGGATTTGAATTTTACGTTCAAAGAGAACAGGGTATCCCCGACGGGAATTTTCCAACGGTCAATTACCCCAATCCCGAATTTGACGAAGCCTTCAAACTGTCGATAGAAGATGCGAAAAGGCTTGATGCAGACATAATAGTGGCATCCGATCCCGATGCGGATCGCATGGGGGTAATGGTAAAAGATCACGGGAAATACGTCAGAATAGACGGAAACCAGATGGGATCATTGCTTTTGCATTTCATTCTCGAGATGTACTCGAAAAAAGGTATGCCTTCCAACCCGGCCGTAATCGAGTCAATAGTCTCGTCCAAACTGTTCGCAAAGATAGCAAAATCCTATGGAGTCGAAGTTCATGAAGTACTGACTGGATTCAAATGGATATGCAACGAGGCCGATATGCTAAGAAGCAAAGGAAAGAATGTTTTCTTTGCTTACGAAGAAAGTTATGGATACAACATAGGCGATTTCATATACGACAAAGATTCTGGAACTCCGATAATGGTCACGTGCGAAATGGCGACGTATTACAAACAAAAAGGCATGACACTCGTTGACGCCATGGAGGAGATTTACAAAAAATACGGTTATTACTTAGAAGATCAACTCTCTCCTGTCTTTGAGGGAGAATCCGGGGTGGCCAAGATAAAGCACATAATGGAAAGCCTGAGAAAAACGCCTCCAAAAAAAATCGGTGGGTACAGTCTTACCAATTTCGTCGATTATCTAAAAGGTCAAGATCATATTCCACCTTCTGATGTTATAAAGATGGAATTCGGAGATCGTGTCGTCATATACGGAAGGCCTTCCGGAACGGAGCCAAAGGTCAAGTTTTACTTCATGATAATGAATATGGAAAATCTCGAAGGGGCAAAAAAGTTAATCAAGAACGTGAAGGATGAATTTTCTGCCCTTTTAAAATCAATAGAGGAATAAGATGGGTCTTAGGCTTTTTTTGAGTGATCTCCACATAGGAGATGGCACGGCAAATGACGATTTCGTATACGACAGGGAACTTATAAGGTTGCTCAATCAAATGAAGGATATCGACGAAAATTACGAGATCGTCTTTGTCGGTGATGTACTTGAAATACTCGAGGGAGACAGTGTAAGAAAGATAGGTCTTGTGAATTTCAACAAGGTGTGTGCTTCTTTGAATGAAGATGCCATAGGATCTATAATCGAAAAGCACAAAATTCTTTTTGAATTTTTAAGGTCTCTTGTGAGAACGAACAAGATATATTACATCATAGGAAACCATGATTATTATCTGCTTTTCAATCAAAGGTTGATGAACTCTTTGATCGATTTCATGAATTCCAAGAATTTCATTGTAACATCTTACTTTTACGACGAAGAGGATGGAATTCTTTCCCAGCATGGAAGCCAGTACGACTTCATTTATTCCTTTTCCAAGGACAAGGAAAATGTATTGATACCTCCACTTGGTGATTATATTACAAGGTATACGATGATAAACTTCGAGCCAATACTTCATTCGGTCTATTTACCTGTCGAGACTGTAAGAGATTACGATAACATAAGGCCAACTATGGATGTCGTTGATTGGCTTGAATACATAAATATGATTTACAAAATACCGGTAGATCTCGTCGGAGAGTGGCTCAGAAGTTTTTTGAAGATCTTTCAAACTTCCGAATTCAACAAATGGATAAGGGTTAAGTTTCCACACACCTATCCCATAGGGGATTTCTTCTTTAAAAATCCAATCTTTTTCCAGATCGGAAGGAAAATAACGACACTCGGAGACGAAATTCAAAAATTCAGGGGTGTAAACTATTTGAAATCTAAGGCAGAAAAAATTCTGAATGCCTACCATATGCCAGAGTGGAGACTCAAAGAAAAGGATTTTTTGGGATATTCTGACAAGATGCCAGATATAAATTACGAGAGACTTAAGATCGTCGTCTTCGGTCACAACCATCTTCCGGGCTTTTACGTCATACCCACTCCAAAGGGGCCAAAGTATTACATAAATACAGGGACATGGAGGCCTCTTGTTGAAAAATCGCGTGGCAAATGGGGTCAGAGGATATTTCACAAAAAAGTCGAACTCAACTATGCCATTATAAGCAAAGACAAAAATCTTTTATCGGCAGAGACGCATCTTGTAAGTAGGGTGATCTTAAGTTGATCAATGACATCGTTGATTTTTTCTCCAACATTTACATATGGGCAGCGGTAATTTCATGGTTTGCGGCCCAGTTTATCAAAATCATAATAACGTACGCAAAAGAAAAGAGATTTCGTCCGTCCCTTTTGGCCTCAACCGGAGGAATGCCGAGTGCCCATTCGGCAACAATTTCAGGTTTGACCTTTGCAATCGGCAAATATGCCGGCTTTTCGAGCGCCGCCTTTGGCATATCTTTTATAGTGGCGATAATCGTGATAACAGATGCACTTCATCTAAGACGTGAGGTTGGAAAGCATTCAGAAGCACTTGCAAAGATCACAGGAGGTAAGTTCAACGCAAGATCTGGTCATAAACTTTCAGAGGTAGTCGTTGGAATTCTGATCGGGATGGCAATAGGTCTTTTGATATGAGGTGGTTTTATGGAATTCAAACTCACAACGAAGTTAACGCCTAAAGGAGATCAGCCCTCGGCAATACGTGGGATCGTTGAGGGGATAAAAAAGGGCGAAAGATTCATAACCCTTCTTGGCGTTACAGGTTCTGGTAAAACCTTTACTATGGCAAATGTTATAAATGAAATAAAAAGACCGGCCCTCGTGATCTCTCCGAATAAGACTCTCGCTGCCCAACTTTATCGTGAATTCAAAGGATTCTTTCCGCAAAATCAGGTTGAATTCTTTGTAAGTTATTACGATTATTACAGACCGGAGGCTTACATTCCTTCGAAGGATATTTACATAGAAAAAGAAGCAGACATAAATGAAGAGATAGAGAGAATGAGACTTTCTGCAATGAAATCCGTCATAACGCGGAAAGATGTTATAGTGGTTGCAAGTGTTTCTTGTATCTACGCGTCCGGAGATCCAAAAGATTTTCGTGAGATAAATCTTTCGGTAAAAAAAGGCGAGAAACTCGAAAGAAGATATCTTCTAAAAAGATTGTCTGCCATGCAGTACAAAAGGTCTGACTCCGAAATAGAGCCCGGGACCTTTAGAATTCATGGAGAGGTTTTGGAAATACATCCGCCTTACGATGTTAATACGGTAAGGGTAGAATTTTTCGATGATGAGGTCGAAAGGATCCTGGTGCTTGATTCTGTAACGAGAAAAACCGTTGAACAACTCGACAGGATCATATTCTATCCTGCCCGTGAATTCACAACGGACCAGAGAAATTTGGAGATGGCAGCGAAGTCGATAAGAGAAGAACTCAACGTCAGACTTAAAGAATTCGAAAGTCAGGGGAAGGTTCTCGAGGCTGAAAGACTAAGACAGAGAACGCTTTACGATATAGAAATGATCCAAACGATGGGATATTGCAACGGAATAGAAAATTACTCCCGACATTTCAGCGGGAAAAAACCCGGAGAGCCCCCATGGACTCTTATGGATTACTTTGACAAAGATCTCATCGTCTTTATAGACGAATCACACATAACCGTTCCTCAATTGATGGGAATGGTACGCGGTGATAGAAGCAGAAAGGAAAGTCTTGTCGAGTATGGATTTAGATTGCCAAGTGCCTTTGACAACAGGCCGCTCAAATTCGAAGAGTTTCTCGAAAGAGCGCCACAAATAGTCTTTGTCTCGGCTACACCCGGACCTTACGAGAGAGAGAAATCTTCGAGAATAGTCGAGCAAATAGTAAGACCAACAGGCCTTGTGGATCCAGAGGTGATAATAAAGCCGACGATAAATCAAATAGACGATCTCATGAATGAGATGGAAACAGTAAAAAATAGAAATGAAAGGGCTCTCATCGTCACTCTGACAAAGGAGATGTCGGAAAAGTTGAGCGCATATCTTGTCGAGATGGGATACAGATCCGAATTTCTACATTCGGATCTCGACACGATAGAAAGGATGAAGGTTCTGACAAGGCTAAGGAAGGGAGAAATAGATGCCATAGTCGGTGTTAACCTTTTGAGAGAAGGACTCGATCTGCCAGAAGTCTCGCTCGTTGCCATACTCGATGCCGATAAAGAAGGATTTCTGAGATCTACAACTTCTTTGATCCAAACAATGGGAAGGGCTTCAAGGAATATCAACGGAAAGATAATCCTTTACGCGGATACCATTACCGATTCGATGAAAATGGCAATAGATGAGGCGAAGAGGAGAAGACAAAAACAGATCTCTTACAACATCAATCACAACCTTAAGCCTGAAACAATTCAAAAAGAGATAGATGAATTCTTTATGGGACTTAAAAAAGAAGAAAAAACTTACGAAAATGTCGGAGAAGATGTAAAATCAGTCTTGACTCTCAAAGAAAAACTTGGAACCGATGAATATATAGAAGTGCTTTCTCAAAAAATGCGTGAAGCGGCCGAAGATTGGAGATTTGAAGAGGCTGCCTTTTACAGAGACGAAATAAAGCGTGTGAAAAATGGTAGATAAAGGATTTGACGAAAACTACAAGAGAGAATATGGAAATGTAATAGGAATCGATGAGGTCGGAAGAGGCTCTCTTGCCGGTCCCGTTGTTGTTGCGGCCGTCTTGCTCGATACCTTCATAGAGGGAATAGACGATTCGAAAAAGATAAGCCCCAAAAAGCGCGAATTTTTAGCGGCCGAAATAACAAAAAGATCGAAATTTGCCATAGGGATTGCCACACCCTACGAGGTGGATACGTACAACGTTTTGGGATCGACGAGGATCGCAATGGAGAGAGCCTTTAAAAAACTTGGAATAGATGGCTTTGCCATTGTTGATGGACCCGAGATAGGTCTTGATTTCGATCATAAATGTATAGTGAGGGGAGATTCAATAAGTCCATCGATTGCAGCCGCTTCGATAATCGCAAAGGTATACAGAGACGGGATCATGAGAAAACTTTCCCGATACTTCGATCTTTACGATTTCGAACACAATGTGGGTTATGGAACAAAAAAACACATCAAAGCGCTTGAACAATATGGCCCCACGCTTTTTCACAGATTCACTTATGCTCCCGTCTACAAAAATATCGATTACAAAAAACTCAAAGAATGGATAACAGAGGGAAGATTATCTGAAAATCGAATAAAACATCTTAGCGGTACCATTTGTCGTATGGCGTGAGCCTTCATTTATTTTCTCCATTGCCGATAATATGATCGAAGGAAAAATTACTCTTTGCAAAGAATTATCCTGTGGGAGGTTTTGAAAGTGGGAATGGATCTTTTTGCAACTCTTAACACTGCCATGCTTGGAATGTACACCCAGCAGACGGCCATTTCAGTTGTTGCCAACAACGTCTCTAACGCGAATACCCCGGGATATTCGAGAGAGAGCCCTGTCATAGTTCAGACCCCTCCTATGGTGCTTGGTACTCTTACTCAGGCCGGGATGCCGATGATCTTTGGTACTGGTGCTGAAGTCAAGGACATTCAAAGAATAAGAGACCCGTTTTTGGATACACAGTACAGACAATCTAATTCGAGTTTGGGATTCTGGAATGAAGTTAACACACAATTCCAATACATAGAGCAACTTTTCAACACGACGAATTCCAACGGTCTTAACGCCTATTACAACAATTTCTGGTCTGCGGCCCAGCAACTCGCGACAAACCCGACAAATGTCGCAAATCAGGAAGGGTTCGTTCAATCGGCGAAGGCTTTGATTGATAACGTTAAAAGCGTGTATTCGTCCCTCGAACAGATGAAAACGAATTACACCTCTCAAATTCAAACTCAGGTTGGAAATATAAATTCAATCCTCAAGCAAATTGCGGATTTAAACGTTAAGATACGGGAATCTTCGGTAATAGGAAATACACCAAATCAACTTCTCGATCAAAGAGATCTCTTACTCGATCAACTCTCCAACCTTACAGATTTTACCATTACGAACATGAGTGGAAATCAAATATCCATAAATATAGGCGGTACGAATGTACTCTCGGGCCAGACTTACGTACCGCTTAACTTTCAAAATGTTGCCGGAGAGCCAAACGCGGCCTTCGTTACGGCAAACAATCAGGCCGTGACATTCAGCCAAGGAGAGATGGGAGCACTTTTCAATCTTAGAGACAAACTAATACCGCAGTACGAGACACAACTTAATTCCTTTGCCCTAAACCTCGTAGACAAGGTGAACACAATACTCACACAGTCATACGATCAAAATGGCAATTTGGGCCAGCCACTTTTCACAATACAAAATGCGGCGGGCCAGCCTACATCTCTTTACAGGATCATGTCATCCAACCCTCCTTCGGGCGTTGTCTACGATCCATCGGCTCCTATCGGAAATATTTTTTCTGGATTGCCATCTTCAATAACTTTGAATGTTAACGGAGCATTTGTAAATATAAACACCTCTGTCGATACACTTAGTTCAATAGTCTCAAAGATAAACAACGCAAATGTTGGAATAGAAGCATCTCTAAGTCCAAGAGGAAATCTTGTCTTGCGTGCAACAAGTGCGATAAACTTCGACCTGATGAGAACGAATCCAAACGGAATGACAAATCCTGTCTCAATTTCTGAGAGTGACAACGGCGTGCCAGGAAATGCGTTGCTTGATAAACTTGGATTTCAAACGAACAATTACTCCATAGATCTATCGTCTTATTCCAATAATCCGAATGGCCTTGAGGTACCCGTAAAAGATGCTGCCATGAGCATAAGTGTCAATCCAATTTTGATATCCAATCCCTCTTACGTTGCGACTGATTTCTCGCCCGTTTTTAACGGAAATCCTATAGGTACAGTTGGACCAACCGGTCCTCAGGGAAATGGCGGGATCGAACAAATAGTATCTCTCGATAGCGATTCGAATCCCCAGTCATTTAGCGCGTATTTTAGCAATCTTGTAAGTCAACTCGGAATTCAAGGGCAAAACGCGACGGCAATGTACAACAATGCCAATTCTTTGGTCAACCAGATAAGTCAGGACAGAAAACAGGTTTCAAGTGTTTCTATAAATGATGAACTTGCCCAGATGATTCTTTACCAAAATGCTTATACGGCCTCTGCTCAAGTTATATCGACTGTGAATTCAATGCTCCAAACACTTGTTTCAATGGTGGGGTGATTTATGAGAATAACTCAAAGCATGATGAAAGACCAAATAGTCAACAACATAGATAACGTTTTAAGAAGAATATCCACACTTCAAAGACAGGCATCGAGTGGGAACAAATTCGATCTTCCTTCTCAAGATCCTTCAGACGCAGTTTTGACCGTCAATTACAATGCCGTCCTTGAAAAATTGAACACATACAAATCTTCGCTCAGTCAGGTCCAAAATAACTTTCAGGGATATGACAACATAACCGGACAGATAATGGCTGCCGTCCAGCAGGTTAACTCTCTCGTCGTTCAGGCTGCAAATGGTACGAATACTCCCTCTGATAGGGCAGCCATCGCCGATGAAATAAAGCAGATAAGTAGCACAATAGCCCAGTTGGGTGGAACGAATGTAAATGGAAATTACATGTTCGCAGGATCGAGCAATTCGAATCCAATCACTTCCATGGTCTCTGGAGGATCAACGATTTATTACTACACGAGCAATTCTGCCACGTCTGCAAGACTCTCTCTAAAAATAGGTACGGTTACGATCGACAGCAACGTAAATGTTGTCGATCTCTTCAATTACACGCAGACCTCGGGATCGGTTCAGAGTGCGAGTTTGATCTCTTACGTGACAGGATCTGGCGGTACAATCCATATGGGCCTTCTCGATAAGATCGTGCAAGATCTTCAAAACAACAACGTTGCAAATCTTAAATCTGATCTTGGTGATCTTCAGGATTACGAGAACTCTCTTTCAAAGGTGACAACTCAGATAGGTGCAACGGAGCAATCTCTTCAAAGCCTTATAAATAGCAATCAAAGTTTGAACATGTATGTGACACAACTTGTCTCTTCGGCACAGGGCGCTGATATGGTAAAGGTATTGTCCGATCTTGCGCTTCAGGAAACGGTTTATCAGGCGGCATTGCAAACAAGTGCAAATTCATTGCTTCCTACCCTTGCAAATTTTTTGAAGTGATGGACATGGTGTACGAGACAAAGGTTGGAACTTTCGATATTTCTGAAGAAAATGTGATAAATTTTAAAAACGGAATTCCGGGATTTGAACATCTTAAAAAATTTGCGGTAATCTCTCTTGCAGAGACAGAACCTATAAAATGGTTGGTCTCTTTGGAAGACAAAAACATAGGTCTTCCCATTGTCGATCCGTGGATAGCATTTTCTAATTATTCGATAAATCTAAATCAATCCGTGCTCGATGAACTTGGAAATCCCAAAAGAGAAAATGTCCTTGTCTTTTGTGTTATATCTTTGAAAGAGCCCGTTACGATAAATCTGGTCGCACCAATAGTTATAAACCTTGAAAAGGGCATCGGCATGCAGGTCATCCTCGAGGGTACCAATTACTCAGTCAGAGAACCAATTAAGGCGAGTGATTGATATGCTCGTTCTCAAAAGAAAGAATGGACAGGGAATAAAGATAGGCAATGATATAACTGTAAGAATTCTTTCCGTTGATAAAGATGGAGTCGTTAAAATAGGAATAGAAGCACCAAGAGAGATAAAGGTATTCCGAGAGGAAATATATGAAGAAATAAGTCAGCAAAATAGATCTTCTTCAGATTTTGATATCAAATTGGCAAACGTATTCAAAAACAAAGGGCCTTAAAGGCCCTTTGTTATTTAGAAAGAGAATAAAAATCTATTCCAGGTCTCATCGCATTCCAGTACCAGCCCTTGACCCAGGTTCTTTCAACCCAATAACCTTCTGGCTGATCTGTCCATATATAAAGCGCATTTTCATGATCCAATTCGGCTATCTTTTTAGCAATTTGTGCGCGCTGTGCAGGGTCAACTGTGGTCATCAAAGAATTGACAAGTGGATCCATATACGTCTTTGCCCACGTGGTATAACTTGCACCAAGTGTTGCTCCGTAGGCACCACTTGAAGCGTAGTAAGCCTGTGCGAAATCGTAAGGATCAGGATAATCGGCGAGCCATCCCATCATGTACATCGGCAATCTTCCGGCAAGATAATCGGAAAGGAAAGAAGACCACAATTCTCCGACAACATTTATTTGGAACTTGGGATTCAAAATTCTTGCGTAATTGGCAAGAGCCTGAAGTGCAAGTTCTCTGATCGAGTTTCCAGTGTTATATACCGCAGTAAATTTGAATCCCTTTTGCCACAATTGACCGTTGTAGGCTTTTTTGAAATATTCTGCGGCTTTTTGAAGATTTTGCTCATATTTAGGAAGATTTGGATCGTATCCAGGCAATCCTTCTATTATAGCGCTGTTAGGTTGAATCGCCATTCCATTCCATGCCTGCTGTATGTACTGTGTGTAAGGAAATAGGTACTCGAATCCCTTTCTAACATCCAAATTCGAGAAGAAATCGGGCGGAATGCCATTTCCGTCAAGTTTTCCAGATCCTATGTAAGCATTTCCTTGAGCGTTTATATTCCATGTAAAGTAGATGTTATCAACTTCAAGGGTTGGGAGATCCTTTATAACCCTTATATCTTTGTTATTTTCGACTTCCTGCAGATATTGAACCGGAACATATATCGTATCAGCCTGACCGGACTGGAGATCAAGCAGTCTTGTTGTGAACTCGCTTACATATTTTATAACGGCATATTTTGTTGGAGCAGGTCCAGCCCAGTATTTATCAAATCTTACAAAGGCTATTTCTCTGCCAGGTGTCCAGTACTGAATCGTATAAGGTCCGGTACCATTTTCTATTGAAAGAAGAGGATCTTCGGCATGGGTTGGATTATGGTAATACCACCAGTCATCGGCCTTGCCGTCCCAAGCGTTGTGATCGGCTGCCCATTTTTCATCAAGAATTGCCGAAATATTAGATCCGTGAGCGAGAATTTCGAGAAATGGTGGATAAGTTTGTGGAAGATGAATTATGACATCATTTCCTTTGATCTCAAAATCTTTTGCAAGCAAATTAAACGCGTTGATGAGTGCCTGCTTGTACTTGTCATTCAAAGGATTCTTCGTGCCAGTTGCGAATATTCCCAGCGATGACAGACTTGTGTAATTTAGAGGATTGCTAAGACCGAGTTCATTTGCGACTACCTGAACAATTGAAGTTACATATTGGCCATCTATCATCGGAAATAATGGACCCGCAAGCATCCAAGAAGGCCCACCAGATCTGTCAAATATAACGGCTCTCTCGAGTGAATAAACAACATCCTGCGGAGTAAGAACATCTCCGTTGTGGAAGTAGACACCCTGTCTTATGTGGAAGACATAGGTTGTGCCATTGTCGAGTATAGTACCGTCAGACAGAGATGGAACATTGGTAGAAAGCATTGGCAAAAATTTTGTTGTAGATGTACCATCGTACTGAACAAGATTGTCATATAGTTGCCATATAACCTCTCCCGATGCCGTATCATAAGCCCACGCTGGATCGATTGAATCGATGGGCCCTATAGTTTCTTCAACTATAGTATCGGGATTAACAACGTTTTGAGCCATTCCAATGGAAAAAAACACCACCGAAATGACCGCAAGCACTACCAAAAGCCTTTTCATACCGTCTTGCCTCCTCCTGATTAATTAAGATAAAAAAACAGAATTGATACATTTCAAGGATATCAAAAAAAATATGCGAAAGTAATTTCAAATAAAATAAGCATTTTTTATCCAATACTGTACTTTAAATGAAATTGCATCAAATAAGTAAGGAATAATTAACTCAGAAGGCACGTAGCATGTGGCTCGTGGCACGTAGAATAAAATTGAGAATTGAAAATGGACAATTTTCAATTTTTAATTTGCAATTATCAATTATTCCATTCACTGCTCACTGGCTCCATTGGCTATAAGCCATGCGCCAATACATTCCTCAAAGGTAGGATAGAAACACGAACATCAGGTGAAACACCTGAATTAACGCTTGTCAGGTTTTCATTCCTCAAAGGTAGGATAGAAACATTAAAAATTCCAAGGTTTTATTTGCAACCTATTGTGTTTTCATTCCTCAAAGGTAGGATAGAAACACGATGGTTTTGCGTTCGGAAATTTAGAACAATATCAGTTTTCATTCCTCAAAGGTAGGATAGAAACCACAAAAATTCAACAGCATCTTCGACGTCATCGGTGTTTTCATTCCTCAAAGGTAGGATAGAAACATTACATTGATTTTTTAAGGTCTCTAATTGTGTTTTAGTTTTCATTCCTCAAAGGTAGGATAGAAACCATATCCTCCACGCTGATGGTAGAAACAGGCATGTTCAGTTTTCATTCCTCAAAGGTAGGATAGAAACCGAATCTTTGTACTTTTACTTAGGCGTCGCGGAGTTTGTTTTCATTCCTCAAAGGTAGGATAGAAACGCATATATGCCGGCGGTTTATACGAAATTGTTAGGTTTTCATTCCTCAAAGGTAGGATAGAAACCAAGCATCGAGGGGGTTGGGGTTGGAGATTTTATGTAAAGTTTTCATTCCTCAAAGGTAGGATAGAAACGATTTTATAAATAATGAAACTGGTGAACGAGATAGGTTTTCATTCCTCAAAGGTAGGATAGAAACAACTGGGCTGGAAAAAGCGCATATGACTGGTATTCCAGTTTTCATTCCTCAAAGGTAGGATAGAAACTAAAGCAGTCTCAGTCTGCTCGTACATTTGCGCCTCTGTTTTCATTCCTCAAAGGTAGGATAGAAACAGAGAAAATTTAATTACGAAAACATGAGAGGTTTGTACGTTTTCATTCCTCAAAGGTAGGATAGAAACAACAATCTTGGCCTTGTGTATCTCTTCCCATTGCTGGTTTTCATTCCTCAAAGGTAGGATAGAAACTCATATTTCGCCGTCAACTTGTTTATTGCATCCGTGTTTTCATTCCTCAAAGGTAGGATAGAAACAAAAAGTTTATCGATAGCGTCGGCTTGTGTCATATCAGTTTTCATTCCTCAAAGGTAGGATAGAAACGTTTACCCTTGACAACGTTAAGCGGAGTGAGTATGCTGTTTTCATTCCTCAAAGGTAGGATAGAAACAATATTGTAAGTACTGAAAGAGGTGATAATATAAAAGTTTTCATTCCTCAAAGGTAGGATAGAAACAAGATAATTTGACACCTCTTCACGTTCTACATATGCAAGTTTTCATTCCTCAAAGGTAGGATAGAAACTGTTGTTATCCCTTGCCTCCCTTCGTTGTTTTATGCGTTTTCATTCCTCAAAGGTAGGATAGAAACCGTTCTCTGGGAGGGCGAAGAAGTGAACTCTCGGCTGTTTTCATTCCTCAAAGGTAGGATAGAAACTAATGCAATTCCGGCTGGAGTATTCACTCCATTGCTCCAAGTTTTCATTCCTCAAAGGTAGGATAGAAACACTAAACTCTAACCAACGAAAAGCGTTATAAATACTATAGTTTTCATTCCTCAAAGGTAGGATAGAAACTTAGTATAGTTTATTTAGGATTTGATGGTAAATTGTAGTTTTCATTCCTCAAAGGTAGGATAGAAACCTCGAAGCGATTTCAAAAAATATCTTTTTGCATATACCGTTTTCATTCCTCAAAGGTAGGATAGAAACTGTCAGTCCTTCGCAATAGATTGCATACGTTTCGCGTTTTCATTCCTCAAAGGTAGGATAGAAACTCGTTGACATAGTATAACATAAGGATTTCTAAAAGTCAATTTTGGGAAAAAGTATGTGAACTTGTATACATAAAAGTGAGATAAAAGCTTTAGTGATAATTATTTATGTAAGAAATCCGATCGTCGTCGATCTCCGGGGGTTTTTCGAGTATCGTAGGTCGACGACGATGGTAAATGAAGTATGAATGATGTTAAGAGAAAAGGAGGCGATGGAAATGATCTGTGGATATATGTAAATATATTTAATTATTGGAGATAATTAATATGAGTTCTTATGTGATTGAATGTTAATGGTCGGGTGTGTAACAAAAGAGGTGGGGAAAAGAGGCTAAATTTAACGTAAAAGGGTATATACTCGCAATCCAATGGTAAAATATGAGAGGTCATTCACCTGTGTTGTAACATGCCAGATCAGATATTTTGGCAATTTACTTGATCGGTCATTTCTTTTGTGATAGAATAATTCTGAAACAGGTTTTAACAGGGAAGTTCGGTGAGAATCCGACATGGTCCCGCCACTGTAACCGGCGACGAAATCTGCAGATGCCACTGGGAAACTGGGAAGGCGCAGATGGAGAATGACCCGGAAGTCAGGAGACCTACCTGTTTCGAGAAGTTCATAAACACTCGCGCGAAGTGTTGAGGATGGTAAAAATGGGAAACCAGCCGACTTTGTCGGCTTTAATTTTTTTAAGGAGGGATTAAATTGAGGAAAATAGCGTTGATCTTTCTCTTGGTGATCTTTGCAGTTGCGTTTGCCTTCGCCGCTTACTATCCAATTACTTTGGTAGATGATGCGGGTAACGTTGTAACGATAACAAGCACTCCGATGCGTGTCATAGATGCCGCACCTTCAGTCACGGATTTTCTTTTGCAATTGGGATACGCTGATAGGATCGTTGGTGTAACTCAATACGATTCTTACACGAAGGCTCAAAATATAGGTCTGCTTTATCCTTTGGATCTCGAAAAGATATTGTCTTTAAAGCCAGATATAGTATTTTTGTTTGGCGGTTTTCAATTGCCACAATATGAGAGACTTAAGAAAGTAGGACTGACAGCATTTGTGCTCAATGCCAACAGCCTTAACGGTGTTTATCGTGATGTGATGGATGTAGCCACAATAATGGGGGATCCTCAAAAGGGTACCGCGCTTGTTAACAAATTAAAAGATATAGAATCAAAAATAGAAAACAGTGCATACAAGATACCTCTCGATCAAAGGCCAACGGTTTTTTATGGTTCACCAGACAAGGAGATATGGACTGCCGGAATGGGATCATATCTTAACGAATTGATATCTCTTGCAGGGGGAGTTAACATAACTGGTAACTATGCAGGACCGAATGGATGGTTACCTGTAAGTCCAGAATTCGTCGTCTCTAAAAATCCAGATATAATTCTTGTGCCTTATTACGCACCCGGAGGTGAAGAGGCCGCTATAAAGCAATTTGAGACTTATCCTCCTTTTGCAAATCTCAAGGCTGTAAAAGAAGGACATGTATATGCCATAAACGGAAATATAGCCTCGCAGCCCAATACTCAACTTATAAATCTACTTCAACAACTTTACGATATTTTCCAGAAATGGTAAGATTCTCGAAAAGCAGGGTCTTTTTTCTGACCCTGCCTTTTATTTTGGCTTTTGTACTTGTCAATATAGCCATTGGTCCTGTTTATGTGCCAATTGTTGATGTCTTTAAATCTCTAATCGGGATGAAAGTTCCGTACACGGATAAGATAATCATACTTCAGTTAAGATTACCGAGGGTTTTACTTGGATTAGGTGTCGGAGCGGCGCTCTCTGTTACAGGCAATGCATTTCAGGCCATGTTAAAGAATCCTCTTGCCGATCCTTACATACTTGGTGTTTCTTCCGGTGCCGCGTTTGGCGCGATTCTCGCAAATGTAATAGCACAACTTTATTATCCTTATTTTGTTTTTTATATGTGGATCTTCGCATTCGTATTTGGACTTCTTGCCACAGCGATAACCTATTTCGTTTCAAGAAGACATGGAAAGTTACCTCCAACAGAACTTATATTAAGTGGTGTGATAGTTAATTTGATGTTCGGTGCCGGTGTAACTTTTTTGATAGTTTACGGATGGAGAGATGTTCAGATAACGTCTTTCTGGCTACTCGGAAGTCTTTCTGGTGCGGGATGGCATGATGTTTTGCTTGTGGGAATTTCTTCAACTGCGGCAGTTGTTTTTTTCACGGCTATAAGTAAGTATCTTAATGCAATGGTTGCAGGAGAAGAGGAAGCGCTGTATTTAGGAGTTAACGTTGAGATGATGAAATTACTGATATTCGTCATAGGAACTTTGATAACTGCAATAGCGGTTTCGACTTCCGGCATTATAGGGTTTGTAGGACTAATTATACCGCACATTTCAAGGAGGCTCTTTGGATCTGATCACAGAATTTCAACTCCGGCCTCGGCGATATTTGGAGGTGTCTTTCTCGTTGCCTGTGATACAGTTGCAAGAAGCGCTTTCACTCCTGCCGAGATGCCAATAGGGACTATAACTGCGCTTATAGGGGCTCCTATTTTTATATACATTCTCAGGAGGCGGGTACAAAATGTCTGAAGTATTGAAGATCGAAAATCTTTCTTACGTATATCCCAAATCTTCGAAAAAAGCCCTTGACTCTTTGAATTTCTCCGTAGAAAAGGGAGAAATAATAGGAATAATAGGCCCGAACGGATCGGGTAAGACAACACTTATAAAAGCAATATCGGGTCTTGTGGAATACGAAGGAAGCATAAAGTTGTTTGGAAAAGAGATAAAATCCATTCCGAGAACAGAACTTGCAAAAAAGATAGGAGTTATGGCCCAGGAATTTTCTCCAATATACGATGCAAGGGCGATTGATATAGTGGAGATGGGCAGAACCCCTTACACAAATCTTTTTGGAGATCTAAGCGATCTGGATAAAACATACGTTGATTTTGCATTCAAAGCGCTTAACATTGCACATCTTAGAGAAAGGATGTTTTATTCTTTAAGCGGTGGAGAAAGGCAGATCGTCTACGCGGCAAAGGTTTTTGCCCAGAGCCCTGAGATTTTTTTGCTCGATGAGGCCACCGTTCATCTCGATATAGGAAATGCCCAGCATTTACTTCTAAAGATGAAGGAAAGGGCAATCAATGGTGCAACTGTTATAGCAACATTCCACGATATAAACCAAGCCTCTGTTTTTTCAGACAGAATTATCGTTATGAAATCTGGAAAGATATACAGTATGGGAGAGCCCGAAGAGGTAATAACGCGCAAAATGATAAAGGAAGTCTATAACGCCACGTGCGAGATAGTTAAAGGACCATCAAATGTGGTGAATGTTTTGATGACTCTCGATACAATGCTTGTGAATCGATAAAAATGGTTGCGCGGGGAGGATTCGAACCTCCACGCCGGGATCCAAAGTCCCGTGTGCTACCATTACACAACCGCGCAATGACAATTCATATTCTAACACATGAAAATGAAGATTTCAAGTGTAAATTCATATTAAAAGAAGGTGAACTTTTACCGACTTACCTTAGAAAGTGATATAATCATCCCAGAGATCGAAGTGGAGGATGTCGGTGACTTTTCCTTTTTTTGTTCTTTCTATTGGTGCAATTGTAATAATAGTTATCACCTTACTTTTGGCTTTGAAGTGGAAAATCCTCGCAAAAATGGGAATGAGAAATGCTTTGCGACGCAAAGTAACGATGATGCTTATAATCGCCGGATCTTTAACCGGAACGGCATTTGTCGTCGGTTCTTTTGTCATAAATGATTCTTTCCAGTACTTTATGTATTCTGGCATAAGAAGGAATCTCGGGACGATCGATGAAGTACTAACACCAAACAAAAATCCTTATTTTTCGGATGCGGAAGTATCAAAGTTAGTAGAGGCGCTTTCTAATTCACAATACGTTGAATCAGTTCTTCCGATAATGACCAAAAGCACCGTTGCAGCCCCGGTGGGCCAGATAAGATCTCTCGATCCTTCCAAGATCGCTCAAGTCAATTTCATAGGCGTGAATTTGGATCAACTCAGAAAGTTTGACACAGGTAAGTTCTTTCCCGATCTTTCTCTCTCTGGAAATTCAGTCGTTGTCTCAGAACAGTTTGCAAATGCTTTAAATTTGAAAGTTGGCGATTCTTTTGAAGCGATAATAAATCCATTTCAGATTATTCTCGGATCGCCACAAAGATTCAAAATAGCGGGAATTGTGCCACAGGAAGGTGTACTCGGTTACCAGGATATTCAAGGGATTACCTCTCCGATTTTTATGACAACCGATCAGATGAAGGCAATATTTTCAATCGACAATTACAACGAGATCCTCGTCGCAAATAAGGGTGATTATATAACTGGAGCCAAATACACATCGGATGTTAATTCATTGATAAAGAATTTAGATGTCCCTGTCAAAATTTACAACGTCAAAGAAGAGCAAATAAAAAATCTTAACCAAGGACAGATAGGATGGCTCTTCCTTATTCTAAGCGGATTTTCAATAGCGGCCGGAGTTTTATTGCTTATAAATGTTTACACGATGCTTTCGGATGAAAGAAAAAGTGATCTCGGAACCTTGAGAGCCATAGGTTTTTCGAGGTTTAAAGTTGGATTTATACTTTACTTTGAGGGCTTTGTTTATTCTTTGATCTCTTCTTTTTTGGGCATTTTCGTTGGCCTTGGAATAGCGTGGTTTATGATAAATGAATTCTCAAACCTTGCGACAAATGTAAGTCACGAATTTACGCCTCTTATTAATACCGGTACCTTTAACTTTTCTCTTCACTTTAATTTGCTTTCTTTGATTTATGGTTTTCTTGTAGGATTAATAGTGCCTATCGTTGTGCTTATTTACATGGCCTTCAAAATAGGCCGTCTTAACATAGTAAAGGCCATAAGAGAAATCGAAGATACCGAAAAAGAAAAGAGACACAGAAATTTTGTCTTAACATTTGTGATCTTTTCTATCTCTGTGCTTGTTTCTATCTGGGCCGTATTTTCTTCAAACGCGATTCTAACTTATGGCTCGATAATGACCGCGGCCCTCATCTTTCCGTTCTTCTTTTCAGACAACCTTAGAAGAATCGTTGGAAACTTTTTCTCATTTTCCGTCATCGTTTTTGCCTTCGCATCTAATTTGATACCCTTTATCTCCGAGCAAAGCAGTAAATCTTTGTGGTTACTTGGTTTAAGAAGTTTTTCTATCCTTCTTGCCGCTTTATTCCTTCTGTCCTACAATTTCGAAATTTTCGATAAATTTCTCGGCATCTTTTCTCTGAAAAAATATCGTGCCGCCGTAAAACTTGCAGTTGCTGAGACTGCGCATCACAAAAGAAGAACGGGCCTAACTATAGCGATGTATTCGATAGTTATATTCGTTATTTCTCTTATGACAGTTATTCCTTATTCCGAAACTTTGCAGATAAATTCTGCGAAATCTACGATTTTTGGCGGTTTCGATACCGTCGGTATACCGATAATTGGCAAGTTAAATGTATCTTCATCTCAACTTTCAAATTTAGATTACATAACCTATTACGCCACTATGTCCATGATCTCTGCAAAGTACATTTCGAATGGAAAGGTTTCTTCTGATTACCAGATGGTAATTTTGAATAAACGTCTCGTAGATGGACTCGATCTTCAGGTAAACAACGCCGTCAACGGCATAAAGGACCTTAAAGGCCTTTACGATTATCTTGATTCCCATCCAGGGAGCGTTGCTGTCTTTGGTCTTAACGGTATAAAAATAGGTCAAAAGATTTTGATATCCAATGAAGGGGTATCGAACTTCAATTTTTCCCAGTCTTCTCAATCACAAAACACGACCTCTTCGGCCACCTTTCTTAAAAATCCAAAAGAATTTACCGTCGTTGGAATACTCCAAAGCAACAACAATTACAATGCAATTCCCGCCGGCTTTTACACGACGATGAAATCGGCATCCGTTTTTGACAACATCTCACCTACGGAATTCTTGCTCACAAAACTCGCCGGTACAACGGAAGAGGCACAGTACGAGAATTTCCAGAAATTAACGGCATTTCTAAAGACAAGGTTTATCTTCGCACTCTTTTCGAAACAAACTGTCGAGATATTCACGAATATACTCAACGGATTTGTCAACATAGTCAATGTCTTCCTTTACTTCGGTCTTTCTGTCGGCATAATCGGCCTTGCGATACTCATAGTGAAATCGCTTCACGAGAGGAAAAAAACAGTTGGAATACTTAAAGCGCTTGGGTTCAGCAAAAATCTTATCTTCACGAGTTTTTTCCTCGAGATAAATTTTGTCGTTGTGCTTGGTATTTTAATAGGATTTATAACCGGCGTTGTAACTTCGTATCTTATTTACACGACTTTAAATCTCGGAACGATTTACATACCTTTGGGGCAGTTTGCGATTCTTGGAATCGTCTTTTATCTCATATCGGTCCTTACGACATTTATACCCACGAGAAATGCGACGAGAATACCACCTGTGGAGGCTTTGAGATATAGAGAATGATCGAAAAAATAAAGGAAATTCCGGATAATCCCGGAGTTTATATCTTTAAATCAAATGGAAAGATAATATACGTTGGCAAGGCTAAAAATTTAAAGAAAAGGGTTTCATCTTATTTTTTATCCAATGCCTCGGAAAAAGCAAAAAAAATAGTCGAAGAGGCGGACGGTTTTGAATACACAATAGTTTCTAATGAAAAAGAAGCGTTGCTTTTAGAGGCAAACTTAATATACACAAATAAGCCTAAATACAACGTTTTATTAAAAGACACACGCGTTTATCCCTATGCCGTCTTTACGAATGATGAATTTCCTTACATTGAAATCACGCATCAAAAAGTCCCCGGCGCTTACGGCCCATTCACGAGTGTGAGTTTCCTAAGGACTCTCATAGAAATAATCGATCCAATTCTTCAAATAAGAAATTGCGATTACGATCTTTCAAAGGTAAAAAGACCCTGTATAGAGTATGGAATGAAAAGATGTTCAGCACCATGCGCGGGGTTGATAACAAAAGAAGAATATGCAAAAAGAATCGAAATTGCCAAGTCTTTTCTTTCCGGTAACTCTAAAAGGTTAAAAGAATGGATAAAGGAAAAGATAAACAATTATTCAAAGATGGAAATGTTCGAATCGGCACTTAGGTTGAAAAAACTGTACGATAGGCTTGAAGAATTTTTGGAAGTCCAGAGTGTAGAGTTAGATGGAAATGTGAATTTAGATGTTTTGACGATAGAAAGCGGCATTGTCGTGATGCTAAAGATAAGAAATGGAATGATGCTTGCAAAACTTGAATTCGAAATCAACGGTGGATATGAGGACTTCATAAAATGGTACTACGTAGGAAGAAATGAGGAACTTGCCGATAGGATTGTCGTCAAAAAGAGATTCAAAAAGATGAGCGAGATCTCAAAGATCCTGTCTACACGGATAAGTTTACCTGTCGATGAAAATGAAAGACGTCTGGTATCTATAGCGTACAAAAACCTCCAGAACAGAATAAAAAGTTCTGAGGTCATCAAAAATTCATTGAACAGGCTAAAGGAACTTTTAGATCTTCCAATGCCTCCGAAATTTATAGAAGGAATAGACATTTCCCACACTCATGGAGATTTAACCGTTGCCTCGGTCGTTACATTTGAAGATGGAAAACCCAACAAAAGCCTTTACAGAAAGTATAGACTTTCAATCGCAAAGATAGACGATTTTGAATCAATGAGACAGGTTGTAAAACGCAGATATACAAAGCATCCGCTCCCGGATCTTTTGCTAATAGATGGAGGAAAGGGACAGGTAGATGCGGTCAAGGGAATTCTTGATGAGTTAAAATTGAATGGAAAGATCATAGGACTTGCGAAGGAAGACGAAAGGATCGTCTTTCCTGATGAAAGGCCCGATCTTCATCTTAGAAGAGACGATGGTGCCCTTAGAATTCTAATAAGTGTAAGGGATGAAGCGCACAGATTTGCCACCTCCTACCATTATTCCCTAAGAGACAAAGAGATGGTAAGGTCTGGACTTGATTCTATCCCGGGCATTGGTGAGAAAAGAAAAAAGTTACTTTTAAAGGCCTTTAAAAACATAAACGGGATAAAGCGTGCCTCCTTTGAAGAGATTAAAAAAATCGTGGGAGAAAAGGTGGCCATGAGGATAATCGAAAAGATTTCAAAAGATTAGGAGGTGGTCCTTTGAAAGGAACGTTAGAGGTCGTAATAGGGCCGATGTACGCGGGAAAAACGGAAGAATTGATAAGAAGGGTTGTAAGAAGAAAGATAGCAAAGCAAAATGGCGTTATATTCAAGATTTTATCTGACACGAGAAATAGAGATCCTCTCGTTGTTTCAAGGGCAGGGACACATTTCGAAGCCGAGTTCGTAAAGGATGCGTCAGATGCAAAAAAGTACATTAATTCAGGCCTTGATTATGTGGCATTTGATGAGGCTCAGTTCTTTGGAGAGGATTTAATTCAGGTCGTAAAAGAATTCATCGATGTCGGAACGGATGTTATAGTTTCCGGTCTGAATTTGGATTTTCGAGGCGAAGTTTTTGAAAATGTTATGAGGATAGCTGCAATGGCCGATGAAATCGTACTTCTTAAGGCTGTATGTGTTGTGTGCGGTAAAGATGCGACGCTAACGCAAAGACTTATATTCAAAGATGGAGAATGGGTACCGGCCTCTTCGAAAGATCCTGTCTTTAAAGTCGAGGGATCGGATGTAGAGATCAAATACGAGCCAAGGTGCAAGGATTGCTGGAAGGTGGGTGAATGAATTGGCACTGGTTGGAAATCATATGGAAGTAATGCCAGAAATAATAGATGGAAAAGGCGCAAAGGCCGTTGAAAAGCGTGTTCTGATAGGACCTGCGCAGGGCGCTCCGAATTACATAATGAGACATTTCAGAATAAAGGCCGGAGGTTACACGCCGGATCATTCTCATCCGTGGGAACATGAGGTTTACGTCTTAAAAGGCTATGGATTTTTGAGAAATGATGGAAATTCCATACCGATAAAATCCGGTGATTACGTTTTTGTGCCGGCCGGCGAGCAACACCAATTTTGTGCCGGTGATGATGGAATAGAATTCATCTGTGTAATTCCAAAATACGGACAATAAAATAAAAAGAGGAGGAAGCAAAATGAACGAAGAAGAATTTCTGAAAAAAGTTAAGCGTTACGATTATCTCGATCTCAAAATTTACGACGTTAACGGGACTCTAAGGCATGTTACACTCCCATCTGGATATGTCAGTCAGTCAATTCTTACAAATGGAGTTGGGTTTGATGCCTCAAACTTCGGTTACATGAACACATCTTTCAGTGATATGATAGCCATGCCTTTGATATCCACAGCCATCGATGAACCCTTTGCAGAATCTACGCTTTCTGTCCTGTGCGATGTCATGTTGCCGGACCGAACTTCTTTTGGATGGTATCCGAGAAATGTGCTGAAGAAAGCCATCGATCATGTAAAAGAACTTGGAATTGCGACGAAGATGATGGTTGGTCCAGAGATGGAGTTTAACATTTTCAAAAGTATATCCCACGAAATATCTCAAAGATCTGTCTGCGTAAAGATAAAAAGCGAGTCTGAATGGCCCCTGAAGCATGAGCCAAATATAGAGATAGAAGAAGGATACCATAGATTACCACCTTTTGATTCTACCTATGAGATGAGAAATGAGATGGTTTCCATCCTCACAGATATAGGCATGCCAATAAAGTACCATCACCACGAGGTCGGAATATCCCAATTTGAAATAGAATTTCAATTGTTAGATGCAATCGAGGCGGCCGATTGGATACCACTTTTGAAATACATAGTAAGAAATGTGGCGCACGAATATGGATACGTTGTGAGTTTCCTTCCAAAACCCCTTAAAGATCAGGCTGGCAACGGAATGCACGTTCATCAATACCTTGTAAAGGACTCGAAGAATATCTTCGACGATCCGAAAGGCCTTTATTCGCTTTCAAAAAAGGCGCTTTCTTACATTGCTGGTCTTCTTAAACATGCTCCTGCAGTTATGGCCTTTACAAATCCATCTACGAATTCTTACAAAAGGCTCGTGCCCGGTTTTGAAGCCCCAACAACACCTTCATTCGCATTTGGAAATAGAAATTCCGCCATAAGAATACCTGCCTACGTAAATGATGGAAATGTAAGGAGAATAGAGTTCAGGACGCCTGATGCAACGGCAAATGTCCATTACGCGATGTCTGCCATGCTTCTTGCAGGCATTGACGGTATAAAACAAGATCTCGATCCGTCAAAAGAAGGTTTTGGTCCATTTGAAGGAGATCATATGCCAAACTTGAAAAATCTTCCTTCCACGCTCGACGAGGCTTTAACCGCTCTCGAAGAAGATCACGAATTCCTTTCCCCGGCCTTTACCTCTGACTTTATAGAGATGTGGATTGAAAAGAAACGTAAAGAGATCCAATTCATAAATTCGATACCCCACCCGGGAGAATACGATCTATACTTCGGAATTTAAAAACAGCGCTTTCGCGCTGTTTTTAAATCCTTTCGGCTATAGACTTTGCCTGAAGGAAGAGCAGGAGATAATCTCTTCCGCCGGCCTTCGAATCGGTGCCGGACATGTTGAATCCTCCAAATGGCTGGACGCCTATAAGGGCGCCGGTTATCTTTCTGTTTATGTAGAGATTTCCAACGTGAAATTCATCTTTTACTCTCTTTATCCTGTCCTTTCTTTTTGTATAAGCTCCACCGGTTAGGCCATACTCAGTTCCGTTGAAGATCTGGACTGCCTCATCAAAGTCTTTTGCCCTTATGAATGCGAGTACGGGACCGAAGATCTCTTCTTGGGCAATTCTTGCACTTCCTTTGACTTCAGAAAAGATCGTCGGTTCTATGAAAAATCCCGTATTTCCGATCCTTTTTCCGCCAAGGACAAGTTTGCCCTCATTCTTTCCTATTTCTATGTATTTCATTATCTTGTTCATAGCCTCATCGCTCGAGACCGGCCCCATCCAATTTTCAAAGTTAGATGGATCTCCCACCTTTATCTTTTTGGACCTATCTATAACCTTTTTAAGCAATTCGTCATAGATCGAATCGACGGCGATAACTCTCGAGCATGCCGAACATTTTTGTCCCTGATTTCCAAAAGCACTTACGACGATGCCTTCGGCTGCCGCATCGAGATCGGCCGTTTCATCGACCACAATCGCGTCTTTCCCGCCCATTTCCAAGATCACGCGCTTTATCCATTTCTGCCCATTCGGTTTTGCGGCGAGTTCGTTTATTCTAAGTCCAACTTCTTTTGAGCCTGTAAAGGCTATAAACCTCGTCTTTGGGTTCTCTACAAGATAATCGCCAAGTTTTGATCCCGAGCCGGGAACGAAATTGAAAACTCCATCGGGGAGTCCAGCCTCGCAGAAGATCTCCGCGACCTTTGCCCCTATAACGGAAGTGATTGAAGCGGGTTTAAGCAAGACGGTATTTCCAGAGGCTATCGCCGCGGCCGTCATGGCGGTGAGAATTGCGACCGGAAAGTTCCATGGTGGAATTACAACCCCTGCGCCAAGCGGAATGTATTTTACCTCATTTCGTTCTCCAGGTATCTGATAAGGTTTGTATCCCCTGGCGTACCTTATCGCCTCGCGCGCATAATAGTTGAGTGCGTCTATGGCCTCGGCCACGTCTCCATCGGCTTCGGTCCAGTTCTTTCCAACTTCGTAGACCATCCAACTGTCTAATTCATACCTTTTTTCTTCCATCAACTTTGCAACTTTGAAAAGGTATGAGGCCCTTTCGGTTGCCTTTGTATTCTTCCAAGATTCGAAGGCCTTCCATGCCGCGTCAAAGGCCATGTCTGCCTCGGATTTTGTGCAACTTGCGACGTATCCAACAACTTCAGATGGATTTGATGGATTGATCGAGGTGATTTTGTCTTTTGTGTCTATCCATTTTCCTCCTATGAAGGCTTTGTAAGTCTTTCCGAACTCCTTTTTGACCGATTTGAGTGTTTCCTCCATTCTCGATTTGCTGGCCGGGGATTTGAAATCGAGAACTTCCATGTTTTTAAATTTTTCGATCTTCATGACAACCTCCTCAAACGACATTTTTCTCTATCTCGATGTGTTCTTTGAATCTATCCATTTTCAAATTGCTTATGTCCATCGTGATTGTCTTTCCATGAACGATCATTTCGGCGACAGCCTCTCCGACGGCCGGTGCCAACATAAAGCCGTGCCCGCTGAATCCCGTCGCGTATATGAACTTGGAGACATCTCTCGATTCATCTATTATAGGCTGGGCGTCGGGAGACATGTCGTAGGCTCCAGACCACTGTCTCACTATGTGGACATTCTCGAGAATTGGAAAGTCCTTGACCATTTTTTGAGCCATTTCCTCGAGAAATTCTATAGAATTTCCGAGATCCTCTCCCGGCATAGGATTTGCATCTCCCTGACCCATCAAAAGAGAGCCATGCTTTGTCTGCCTTACATAATAATTATGGTTGAAATTTATCACAAGAGGATCAAGAAAATGATTGACAGGTTCCGTTACAAGTATCTGGTGCCTTTCGCCGTGGACAGGGATATCAACGTTTATCATCTTTCCTATCTTTGAAGATTCAAAACCAGCGGCGTTGACAACCGTGTCTGTTTTTATATACCCTCTATCTGTTTGAACTCCTATTATCTTTTTGTTCGCAATGTCAATGCCTTCGACCTTTGTGTGTGTGATAAAGTCTCCGCCCATTCGTCTTATCGCCATGGCATAGGCAATGTTGGCGATTTGTGGATTTGCATGACCATCACTTTGGCACCAACTACCAATCCTTACACCGTCCAGGTTCATAAATCCAAATTTATCCTTTATTTGAGATTTTGAGAGTATCTCGACATCGAGGCCTTGTGCTTTTTGCATCTTCACATTTTTTACGAAATCCTCTTCTTCCTCTTGAGTGTAGGCAAGTAAAAGATATCCTCCCTGTTTGTATTCTATATCCATTCCCACATCTTTTTCGAATTTTTTAAACAATTCGACACTTCTCATCGCAAGTCTGACATTCATGGGAGAAGACCACTGCTGGCGTATTCCTCCAGCGCATCTACCTGTCGATCCCGAAGAGATGTATGATTTTTCAATAACGCATATATTTTTGACGCCCATTTTAAGGAGGTTAAAGCCTACCGCGCTTCCTATTATTCCCCCTCCTATTATTACAACCCCGTAGGAATCCTTCATTTTTCTCCCTCCTTCAAAAAGACTTTGAACTCGACTGGCTTCGTTGGTGGTCTTGATGTGCCATGTGAAAGCGAGGAGATGGGGATCCCTGTTTTTTTAGAAAGTATTCCAAGCACTACCATCTTGCAATTCTTTCCGTTGCACGGTCCCATTGTAACTCTTGTCAGCCTTTTTAGTTCCTCAAAATCAGTTATACCCGAATCTATGACTTTTTCGATCTCATCGAGGGTAACCTCTTCACATCTGCAAACGTAGGGACTCTCTTTTGATTGATACTTTACATGTCTTACCATATCGACGAATTCGGAAGGCAATTCTACGTAGACGATATTAGTTTTATTGGGATTTTTGACAACTCTTTTGACCTTTACATCGCAGACGTAATTTCCTTCCCTGTCGATTCCCCACATTACATCATCCATCTTTGGAAGAGGTAAAAATTCGTATGGAATACCGAGGGTAGCGGTTTTGCCATCTACTTTTTTCATAAAGATGGCAAGGCCCGGGCAGGCTGTCACGCAAACTGCACATCCTGTGCATTTCGAAGGATCAAAAGAAGGCACTGAGTTTATATTACTTCCAACCTTTATGGCATCAAATTTGCAGGCATACTCGCAAGAATTGCAAGGTATCTCTTCGTTACATTCTATCACCGCGTGTAATTTAGAATCATCGTACTTTTCGAATTTTTGAGATTTTGGGATATCTATTTTTGGAAAATTTATACCCATCTTTTCAAGGCCTGTTCGTATCTTTGACGATTTAGGACCACTTCTGAAAATGACAAGGGAATTCAAATCATACAAAATCTTATCTTCAAGGCTTTCACCGGTAAGATCCTCGAATATCTGCATGGCCGCAATCTTTCCTTCCATCATGGCAGTTGTCGCTTCTTCTATCGAAGAAAGGTCTCCGGCCACAAAGACATCGTGATTTGTCGTGCGCATCCGTTCATCTCTTAGCGGTACATATCCGCCGAGTTCTGGAATGTATGAAACCTTTGCGCCAGATTGTTCGGCAAGTTCTATAAGAGGAGTAAGTCCGACGGCCACACAGATCGTATCGACAACGACCTCTCTTTCTGTACCCTTGACCGTGTTGAAATTTTTGTCAACATTGGCGATGACGGCTCCTTCCACTTTTTCATCGCCTATGGCCTTTACTATCGTATGACCCGTCAAAATGGGTATTCCAAGGCGTCTTACCTTATTTGCGTGGACTTCATATCCTCCGACTTTATCAAGTGCTTCAAGGATCATCTTAACCTCGACACCAGTCTGGGCAAGTTGATAGGCCAAAATGAGCCCTATGTTGCCCGAACCAACTATTAAAAATCTTTTTCCCGGGAAAATTCCATACTGGTTCATGAGCGTCTGAATGGCGCCCGCACCGTAGACACCCGGAAGATCTGAATTCACAAATGGAAGTTGCCTTTCCATGGCTCCTGTTGCCAAAAGCAATTTTTTGTACTGAACTTTTTGGATCTGTCCATCTTTTACGTAGGCAACAGTGTTTTGAGGATAAATTCCTATAACTGTCGAAGAGGGTGAAATTTCGACAGGCTTTTTTTGAATCTCTTTTAAGAGTTTATCTGCAATCTCAAATCCTCTCGTTGATGCGTAATGTTCATGATCTCCGAAAAATTTGTGAGTTTGCTTTACAAGTTGACCACCGAGCCTGTCATTTTCGTCTATGATGAGAGTCTTCACCCTATCTCCCAAAACGGTGGCGGCGCTCATGCCGGCCGGCCCTCCACCAATGATTATGACATCGTACATCATAGGAGATCACCGTTTTTGTTCTGCCTTCTGACCTGCATTCCATCTCTTACTTTCGTCATACAGGATCTGACGTTGGGAATGCCATCTATCTCCATAAGGCAGGCCGAACATTTTCCGATGGCACAAAAAAATCCGGCAGGTCTTCCGTCTATGGGAGTATACCTTAAGACCCTTATTCCGGCAGCGTGAAGGGCTGCGGCAACACTTTCTCCTTCGTATGCTTCTATTTCTCGTCCTTCAAAGAAGATCTTTACACGTGCTTTACGTTGAAAGTTAAGGATAGGATGTTCTAAAATCCTTCCTTCCATATGCTTCCTCCTCTTTTCTGTGCGCTTACAATCGTCACCTTTATACAATTACACGACATATTATGACATTTTACGTTGAATATTTTCAAGATCGAGAATTCACTGTATTAATTCTTTAATGATTTGTGGTACCAAATCTCCAATCTCTCGTGCGATCATCGAATATTCACCTTTATCTTGCGCGTAAAGTTCGGACGTTCTACCGTGAATATACGCGGACAATTTCGCCGCATCAAAAAGATTCATTCCTTGGGCCGCAAATCCGGCTATCATTCCAGTCAGTACGTCTCCACTTCCACCTTTTGCAAGGGCACTGTTTCCAGTTATGTTTATCGCGTATCGGCCATCCGGATTCGCAATAACGGTTGTTGGTCCTTTAAGAAGCGTTAAAGCGTGCTTTTCATTTGAAAATCGTATGGCGTGCGTGAGAGGATCGGCAAGTATCTCATCGATTGATTTCGAAGTAAGACGTGCAAATTCGCCCGGATGCGGGGTGATAATCATATTTGGCAAAAGTTCGTAATCAAATTTTGAAAGCACATTTATTCCGTCTGCGTCTATAACGATAGGTTTATTTTTCCACTTCGTCAAAATATGGTGTACGATGCCGGTCGCATTCTTCCCGGTCCCTATGCCGGGTCCTATCGCGATGACATCTGAGATGTCTACCAAATCATCGATTAGTGGCAAGTTCTTCAAAGAGATCTCTGAATCTTCCATTTCAAGGGGTATCGATATGGCCTCTGGAAGGGATAGAGCGATGGATGTTGACGCGATCCTTACAAGGCCAGCGCCAGATCTCAACGCACCGAGCGCTACCATTGTTGGAGTGCCCGTGTAATTTTTCGATCCAGAAATCACCAAAACCTTCCCAAAGGTTCCCTTGTTTGAAAATGGAGGGCGCAAAGGAAGAAGTGATTTTGCATCCAAAAAAGTTGTAACCTCACCTTTAGGATTCACCTCTTCGATTATTTCGGGTGGTATTCCTATCTTTCCAACTTTTATCTTTCCACAAAGAGATCTCGCAGGATAAAAGAGCATCCCGCGCTTTATCATACCGAAGGTTACCGTCATACTCGCAATTATGGCCTTCCCGTTGACATTTCCTGTCTGTGCGTCCACCCCGCTTGGTATGTCTACCGATACCGTGAATTTTGAATTTGCGTTTATCATATCAATAATTTGAGAGATTTTTTCATCAATCTTTGATTTAAGCCCTATTCCAAAGATTCCGTCAATAACGATATCTGCCGATCTTATTTCGTTCTTGTCTATCGAATCGACCACGGGAATCCCCATCTTTTTGATTATCGAAAGGTTTTTGATGGCAAGAGGAGAAGACACATCTCCAAAAACAAGACATACCTTCACATCCATTCCAGACTCGTGCAAATTTCTCGCAAGCGCCATCGCATCTCCACCGTTATTTCCCTTGCCGGCAAAGATCAGAGCATGCTTACCTTCAAAAGTTCCGATCTCCTCTTCAATGGCAAGATAAAGGGAAAAGGCCGCATGCTCCATCATTATCGACTCATCTTCGTAAATCTCATTTGTCCGTCTTTCTAACTCTCTCATTTCATCGATACTTACTATTTTCATTTTTGCCTCCATTCACGTTCGTTAATTTCATTGCGAGAGAATACTCTCTCTGGGCCTCGACGTATTTACCCATCTTTTCGTAGGCAGAGGCTATTTTGATGTGAAGTGAAGGATCCTCTGGATGCTTTGACAATGCCTTCATGTATATCTTTATTTCATATTTATGCATTCCAAGAATGCTGTAAATTCTCGCCCTTACAGAGGGAAACGTGAATATCAAAACGATCGCGCCGGCAATTACAATTGTGTAAAATACCCACAATTGATCGTCAGACTTTTGCGCCGTATCTTTGTGTGGGGTAAGCATCGATATCGAGATCAACTTCGAAGTGTTAGGATCGGAGGGAAAATTTGCGATAAGACTTTTTATGTCCTGTGATATCGAAGGAGAAAGAAGAGTTGGATTTGCGCTTATTGCCTGAAAGACGAGATCGAGGTATGTCGACATCAGATTATCAAGGGGCGTTCTGTATTGAACGGGAAGGTCTTGAAGAGCCCTGTAAAAGATTATCATATTTTTTACGTATGGAGTCAGATCTTTTGCGCTTGATATCTCCCTTATCGCGTCGTTTATCGATGAATAAAGTGCCAAATAATTTGAAACTGTGAATTTCCACTGGAGAAGATTTGGATCCATCTGAACCGAAGAGACTGACGCTATTTGAGACTCAAAGTCGATGATGTTAAATCCCATCTGAACCTGTGAGATACTCAGACCGCTTAACCACACGTAGGTTTTTACATAGATATTCTTTATATCGTAAGGTGTGGATATTGCCGCCACGAATTTTGCCGCGTTCACGTCAAAAGATCGAGGATTGGTGTTTATCATCTGGGCAAAGAGATTCCACAAAGACACGACATTTTGAGATGGAAGAAATTTGTAAAGTTCTGGGATTTTGTAAAGGTATTTTATTTTGTCAAAGATTCTGAGTGCATCGGTATAGTCTCCTTGGGATATATAGGTAAAGAGCGCGTTGTAATCATTTTGAATTGGCAGTATATTGAAGACAAGATCAAAATTATTTGGAAGAGTTTGAATTTCAGAGTTCTTTAAGGCATCGTAAAAACCATCGAGATTATTCGAGACAATGGCATTCACAATATTTGCCGTTGGAGTTGATGATGCGCTCTGGATCAACAACTTTGAATATACAATTCTTGCCTGATTTAGAAGTGTCAAAGAGGCCGGGTCTGTCATAAGACCTTCGAGAATCTTGTCTCTTTGAATCTCAAGACTTTCAGAGGCGAAAATGGTGTAAGAAATTGCAATGACAAGGAAAAATATGAAGAATTTTTTCAATTCATCACCTCATAAAGATAGTATTCTCTTAAAAGTTCTATGCACAATAAATCTCTTTCGTAGCCATACTGGTTTATCTTATCGGAAATTGAGTTCACATCTTTCGCACTTGCTTTCCCGGCAAGATAATTTCCGTAAATTGTTGAATAAGATTGCAAAAGACTATTTATCTGTGCATCGTACATTTTTACGTAACTTGCGAGTATATGGATATCGTCAAAGTACTTTTGCTTTTTGATATTTTCGAGATTTTGAGAAACACTGTTTGAAGGCTTATTCCATGCGTAATTTAGAGAAATGGAAAAATTCGCGCTTTGATTTTGTTCTATCGATCCATTCAACGTGAAATAAAGATCGGTATTTTGCGACTGTAACGTGTACTTGTTGTATGGTGTAAAGTTGGAAGGAATTTGAGGCACGCTAAGAGGTGGAAAGGAAAGTTTGTCAACGGTTATATTCAAAAGGGCACCTAACATTCTAAGATCGTAAGTGTATTGGGATCTCATAAGATCTACATTCGCAAGGTTTTGAA
Organism: Athalassotoga saccharophila; assembly: GCF_009936215.1. GTDB lineage: Bacteria > Thermotogota > Thermotogae > Mesoaciditogales > Mesoaciditogaceae > Athalassotoga > Athalassotoga saccharophila. Next base: position 1,485,968 of record NZ_AP019551.1, read on the forward strand.
GTGAGGTTGACTTGCCCGTTTGGTAATTTATCATCGTGTTCATCTTCATCGCATCGAAAAAGTAATTTATAACGTCCATTTTCAAATTCAGTCTCTCATTTTGATAACTTGCAAAGGCCTTTTCCTCTGACTTTTGGTAAAGGGTCGGATCAAAGATCAAAGATGCAAAAAGCGCATTATTCGAAGAGATACCAATGTTCAAATTCAAATTTTTGTATATTCCAATGCTGACAATTCCCGTCGCCGAATAAGACATCCCTGAATTTATAGCCGATCCGCCAGCAATTCCAGAGAGGCCAAAAGATGTTATTCCCGAAAATGAAGATATATCTCTTACGTAATTAATGCTCGAGATGTTGTCGGCTATCTTGAGAAGATCATCTATGCTCTGGCCCATTATGACGATTCCGATGGCAAGACCTATAATTATAAGTACAAATTTTTTCAATTTTTATCCCCTCTTTCTTCTTTTTCTTTCAATTTCAAAGAGAGTATAGTTTCTCTCATCTCATCTATCTGTGCATAGAGTTTTTTTATAGTCGAATTGTACTCTTCGAATTGTTTTCTTTGATCGTCCATTATCGATCTTACCCTTTCCTGACAATCTTGTTTCTCCTTCATTATCTCCGTTTGATGCTCCATCTTATACCTTACAGTGATATTTTCGATCTCCTTTTGATGATCCGTATCCATTCTTTTTATCTCATCGTTTAAATTCTCTATTTTTTCTTCAAGCACTTTCTTTTCCTTTTCCAGACTTTCCAACTTGGCGATCAAGTCTGTAATTTGCGATTTGAGTTTCTCATTTTCTGTCATTTTATCTTCGTAAGATGAGATTTCTGATTCCAATTTTTTTATCTTTTCTTTGTACTCCTTTACAAGTTCAATATTCGTGGAAGCCTTTTCTCCAAGGTCTTTTAAACCCTTTTTTAGTGCATTTATCTCTTTTTCCATCTCATTCTTTGACTCTTTGAGTTTTGAATTTTCATTTTCAAGTTCTCCAACTCTTCCCTTAAGGGATTCTATCGCATTGTCTTTCTCTCCGAGACGTTTTTCAAAGTCGGACTTTAAAGCCTCGATCTCTAATTTGTGACTCTCAAGAACGGAAGAAAAAATTCCTTTAATCCTCGAAAGATGTCCTTCGAGTTCGGAAAGTTCTTTAATGTGGCCTTCAAATGCACTTTGTGACTCGTAGATCTCAAGAAGTTTTGAAAAAAATTCCTTGCCCGTTACACCCGAGTTCTTGATGGCATTCGTTATTTTCTCCTTTAACTCTTCATCTATCTTAACCGAATAAGTCGTGTCCACATTATACCTCCATCATAGATGTCTTAAATTGAGTATACCAAAAAGATATTGAGTTTAAAATATCAAAATTGGTTTACCTACAAATTAACGGATTTATATCTTTCGTTCATTTCCTCCCTTTCTATTCCTATATATCTTAAAGTTATCTTCGGACTTGAATGGTTAAGCATCTTCTGAAGCATCGCTATATCGGTACCATTTTTGTACTGGTGATATCCAAAGGTTTTTCTGAGAGTATGCGTTCCAACATTTTCTTTTATTCCTGCGGCCTTGCAGTATTTGTTTATCATCTGCCATGCGGCGATTCTACTTATAGGCCTTATCCCGCCGTTTTTCTTCCTGCTTGGAAATACCCACATTTCCATGTCTGAAGGTTTGATCTGTTGAATATACAAATTTATACTCTCGATAACTGCATCGTTGAGAGGAAATTTCTTCGTTTTTCCGGTCTTTTTTTCCTTTACAAGTACCTCTTCTCTTATCTTTCCATTTTTGTAAAGCAAATCTCCCCACCTTAATTTGAGGATATCGGATATCCTTAATCCCGCATTTATACCGAGTGTAAAGATGAGAAGGTCTCTGAGATCCCCATTTTCCTTCATTAAACGCTTGACAGTTCTTATCTTTTCTATATCCTTTATTGGGTTAACCTCTTTCATTCTTTCATCTCCTTAAAGACTCTTCCAACTTTTTTAGCCCTTTCAAAAGCATATTGCGAGGCATCGCAACATTCATTCTTTGAAATCCACTGCCTCCGATTCCGAAAAGATTCCCATCGTCGAGGGCGATCCCTGCCTTTTCAGTTATGAGATTGTAAAGTTCACCGTCCGAAAGACCAAGACCTCTAAAATCTATCCACCCAAGGTAAGTTCCTTCTGGGTTTACGAGTTTGGCCTGCGGAATATTTTCTTTGAGGAAAGATCTGACAAGATCGAAATTTCCTTTCAAGTACGTCAAAAGTTCATCAAGCCATTCAGCACCATAGGTGTAGGCAGCCTCAGTTGCCACTATAGAAAAAATATTTGAAGTTTCAAGTTCGAAGTTTTCAGACGTGATCAAAAATCGATCTCTCATTCTTTTATCTGGAATTATAACGACAGAAGATGGTATACCGGCAAGATTGAAGGTCTTATTTGGTGCTATGAAAGCAAGCGTTGACTCTTTAAAACTCGTTGAAAGTACCGAAGTATGAACGTTGGGGCTGTAAACAAAATCAGAATGTATTTCATCCGATGCCACTATTATGTCATGCCTTTGGCATATCTTACCAAGAGTTTCAATTTCTTCACTTTTCCATACCCTTCCAACGGGATTGTGAGGACTGCAAAGGATAAGCATCCTCGTCCTTTTCGTGATCTTGCGCAAGAGGTCTTCAAAGTTCATAGTATATCTTCCATTTTCGAACCTTAAAGGGTTATTCACGATTACCCTTCCATTGTTTTGAATTATCCTAAAGAAAGGATAGTAAACCGGCGGCTGGACTATTATCTCATCTCCCGGATTGGTGTAAGAAAGCACTGCGATTGTCAGTGTTGACACAACACCGGCACCATCGACTATCCATTCCTTTTTTACATCAACGTTATGCCTCGTCTTCATCCACTTGATTATAGAATCGTAAAAACTTTCTGGCCTGAAGGTATACCCAAATATTCCATGATCTGCCCTTTTTTTAATGGCCTCTATAATTTCGGGTGGCGTTTTGAAATCCATGTCGGCTATCCACATCGGGAAAAGATCGTTTCTTCCAAACATTTCCTGCATACCTTCCCATTTTCGAGAGTTCGTGCCGTGTCTATCAATTTCTTCATCAAAATTGTAGCGCATTTTCTACCTCCTGTGAGTTGAATTTAACAAAAGCCTCTTGTGTTAAATTCGAAATTTAGAAAATTATACCATCAAAGGGCCATATAAAGTATATGTTCGATGATTTAATATGGTAAACTAAAATTCGATGCTTAAACAAAGAAATAAATTATGTATACTGAAAATATTTATGGTATAAAAGTAAACCTATTCAAAAAACAGAGATGTGATAAAATTATTAAGACAACTTCTTGAGGGGGTGGAAAGATGCGTAATGCCATTGTTATATTTTTGGTAATCTGCTTAATTGGAAGTTCCTTCGCGTTTGCGTCTCAGGGTTCAGCCACAACCGTGGCAACTGCTGTCCCGATCACAAAATCAGCCCAGCACAATTCTGCAATTGATTTTCTGATCCAACTACCTGAAATGACGGTAAAGTACTTGATGCCTATCGAAATGGTACTTTCGGCAGTGCCTATAATTGGCATAATACCGACTTCGCTGTTTTTTTTACAATTGATTATCTTCTTATTCCCACTATATATCCTGCAGATGCTGTGAGATGGTGATCAATATGAAAAAGATAATTTTGTTTACGGTAATCGGTATTCTGTTTTCCTTCATGGCTTTCGGATCATACATTGGAATAAGTGGATGTCCCCTTACTTCCCTTCTTGTGTGGATACCGGGGCCTCTTGTCCCGATCCCTATAACTCCCCCGTCAGTTTTACCGGCAAATCTTTTGCCATACGCTGAACTAATTTACGGCATTCCGGTAGGCAAAAATTTCTCCATCACATTTGATCTCGAAGGATTTGTCAATAATGTCCATGTAAGTAATATACCTTTTGTAAGCGGCACGATCGGCGCAAGGTATACCTCTGATACTTTAGATACCTTCATGGGCCCTCTAAAGATCTTTGCCGGAATAAGCGGAGGAGGGATAAAGTGGATTGGAGACAACAATGTCTTTTTTGTTGGTGCGGCAGATGGTGGAGTTTCATTTAACCTGATAGACAACATAGAAACATTCTGGGATTTCAAGTATTACTTCCCAAACTCCGATCAAATAACCTATTATAATTCGCCATTCTTGGCTTTAGGCGGTCTAAAGTTCGATTTTTAAAAGGAATGAAATAGCACAAAAATTATTAGAACTTGCATATCATCATTATAGGAACTGATCTCATGTCAGAAATAAGAATTGAGAAAATAATTCGATCAAAAAGAAAGACAATAGAACTCCAGATTACAGATAATGTCGCCCTTATAGTAAGGGCGCCTTTTGGTATGGATGAAAAAAAGATTTTTGATGTTATTAAAAAACATTCAAAGTGGATTGATAACAAGAAAAAAGAAATAGAGGCAAGAGATCCTAAAGTTTTAAAAAAGGAATTTGTGAATGGGGAAGGATTTTTGTATCTTGGAAAGTACTATAAACTTTACATAGTGGATAATCAAAAGATTCCTCTCAAATTTGAAAATGGCTTTTATCTTTCAAGAGATTATTTAGATAAAGCAAAAGAGGTTTTTATTGATTGGTATAAAAAAGAGGCTTTTATAAAAATATCTGAAAGAGTCAATTGGTATGCTAAAAAAAGCAATTTAAAATACAAAAAAGTAAATATTACCTATGCACAAAAAAGGTGGGGATCTTGCTCTTTAAATGGAAATTTAAACTTTTCATGGAAACTCATAATGGCTCCTGTTTCTGTTATAGATTACGTTATTGTGCATGAACTTGCACATCTTGAAGAAAGAAATCACGGAAAAAATTTTTGGGTAAAGGTAAAAATGCTAATGCCAGATTACAAAAAACATGCGGATTGGCTCAAAAAGAACGGATATTCGTTGAATTTATGAGGCATACTGAAAATTTAATTACAAATTCATCGCCTGCAAATAAATGGCTCACTTTTAATGGGCGCAATTGATGATTTTTGATTTGTTTTCTACAATTTAGAACAATGGCGTGAATCCCATTTCATCCCAGTATTCTTTATTTTTTTCTTCATAAAGACTGTAGAGTATGTCTCTATGTGCTTTTTCCCATGAACTTAACATTTTAAAAACATTTTTGGCATCGATGTCTTCTATCTTTTCGGCAGAATCTCCATAAAAATGCATGAAATCATCCTCTATAAGATAAGCCATTCTTAATATTGAAAGTTGAGATGCGATCTCATCTATCTTACCACCAACTATTTCTTTTGTTTCACGTTTCTTGAAAAATTCAGGATTTTGATCTGGTGCTTTAACCTCCGATACAGATCTTCCTTTTTCAACGTTTTCTATCAACTTTCTCACGTAATTCACGTGATCATTTTCCATCTCTGAAAGTTGCCGAAGAACTTCTTTTACCTCAGGATCTTTGACGGATTTTACTTTTTCTTGGTAGAATTTCATCCCCTCTATTTCTCTCGAAAGTGCAAATTTCAATATTCCAAGTATGCCATCATCCATGGTTTTTTTCCGAATTTTCGGAAACGTCACCTTCTTTTCTTTATATTTCGACAATTCTTCAGAATCATCGCTATTTTTATTTTAGCACTAATTTTTCAATAATATACATGGGTAAAGTCACTTGGTTAAGTATATAATTAGTACGACGATGGAGGTGATTTATGAAGAACGTTGTCATAACGGGAAGTACAAGAGGATTAGGTTTTTTCATGGGTAAAGAGTTTTTAAATGCGGGATGTAATGTAACATTTTCTGGAAGAGGAGAAAAACCCAATGAAAATCTTTTATCTTTAATGGATCAATACAAGGATCAATCCCTTTACGTCCGTTGTGATGTAAAAAACAAAGCAGATGTCGAAAATTTATGGAATGAGTCTGTTAAAAAATGGGGCAGTGTAGATATATGGATAAACAACGCGGGAGTAAATTACCCAGAAGATTTCATTTACAATATAAATTCAGAATACGTTGAATCAGTGATTGACACTAACATAAAGGGCATGATTTATGGATCTCAGATCGCGTCTAAGAACATGCTAAAACAGGATAAAGGTCAGATCTGGAATATGGAAGGTCTTGGATCAAACAATATGATAGTTTCTAAGACAATTTTATATGGCACCTCTAAACATGCTTTGACTTACTTCACAAGGGGTTTAGCAAAGGAACTTTCAAAGACATCTGTCAAAGTTGGCAGATTATCTCCTGGAATGATGGCAACCGATTTCATCCTAAAACAACCAGAGAGTAAAGGCATTAGCGAATCTTTCAAGAAGATTTTCAATATTCTCGGGGACAAACCGGAGATAGTAGCCAAATTCTTCATACCAAGGATCCTAAAAAATACAAAAAATGATGCTCACATAATGTGGTTAACCACATCAAAGATCATATTCAGATTCGCAACATCACCTTTTGTAAAAAGAAAGATAATTTGAATTTATTTTCTCGATTTTGGGTGTTGGCTGATATTTGTGTTATAATTCACATGTCTGAGATGAAAGAGTTTTTCTGACATCGAGGAGGCGTAAATGAGAACACCGGAATCTTACAGGCCGCATCTTATTTTCGTTGGAAGAAGAAATGCTGGGAAGTCCTCTCTTTTCAACGCTTTTATAGGTTCTAATATAGCCATTGTATCGGATCATCCCGGTACAACGACGGATCCGGTCTACAAATCAATGGAATTACTTCCGATGGGTCCAATCACTTTGATAGACACGGCAGGTCTTGACGACGAGGACACGATAGGAAAACTAAGGGTTTCAAAGACTTTATCGACGATTTACAAAGCGGACATTGTCTGTGTAGTTGTCGAGGGAAATGGCCGTTGGAGTGAATACGAAGAAGAAGTTGTAAAAGATTTAAAAAAGCGAGAAATACCTTTCGTGATAGTGCTTTCCAAATCAGATCTCGGAATAAATGAATCTCTTGTGGAATATGTAAAATCTTGCAAATATCCGTATTCTATCCTTTCTGTAAAGGATGAAAAGTCCATCGACGATCTAAGAAAGATGATTGTCTCTATTGGATCAAAGCCATACGAGCCTCCACTTATAGAAGATCTTGTGGATGGAGGAGATTTTGTTGTCCTTGTCGTTCCGATAGATCTTGAAGCGCCAAAGGGAAGGCTTATAGTCCCGCAGGTAGAGGCAATAAGAGAATGCTTAGATGCGGAGGCTATTCCCATTGTCACAAAGGAGAGAGAACTAAGATGGACTCTCGAGGGATTGAAATCAAAGCCTAAACTTGTCGTAACTGATTCTCAAGCGATAATGAAGGTCATGGCAGATGTGCCTGAAGACATACCCCTGACAACATTTTCGATCCTTGAAGCAAGACACAAAGGAGATCTTTTAGAACTTGTAAGAGGTCTAAAGGCAATAGATAAACTCGAAGACGGAGATTACATACTTATCGCAGAGGCGTGCAATCACAGGACGCTTGCGGATGACATAGCACGTGTTAAGATTCCAAGATGGCTCGAGAACTTCACCGGAAAATCGTTGAATTTTGAAGTTCATTCCGGCAGAGAATACCCCAACGATGTGCAGAAATACAAAATGATCCTTCACTGCGGAGGATGTGTCATAACAAGAAGGATGATGCTGGAAAGGATAAGGCAGGCAAAGGAAATTGGAATTCCAATAGTCAATTACGGTGTTATAATATCTTACCTTCACGGTGCGATTCCGCGTGTGTTAAGGGTATTTCCAGAAGTTATGATGGAGTGGGAGAGTATAAATGCGAAAAGAATATGATGCGATCGGAGAGATAGATGTACCTGATGATGCCTATTACGGGGCTTTTACCTCCCGTGCGATGAAGAACTTTCCTCCTTCAAGAAAGGCTCACCCGCATCTTATCCATGCGCTTTCAGATGTCAAATGGGCGTGCGCATCTGCAAACGAAGAACTTGGACTTTTAGATCACAACGTGGCCAGTGTCATAAAAAGATCATGCGACGAGATGAAAGACCTTTCTAAATGGTTTGTAATCGATCCGCTCTCGGGTGGATCGGGGACGGCCCTTAATATGAATATCAACGAGATCATAGCCAACAGATCTACAGAACTTCTTGGAGGCCGTCTCGGTCAGTATCTTGTCCATCCGGTAGATGATGTCAACAAATCTCAATCAACGAATGACGTTTATCCGACGGCCATAAAACTTGGTGCAATAAGGCTTTTGAGAGAACTTGTAGATGAGGTTGCTTTGCTTCAAGAAAGTCTCCAGTCGAAGGAAAAGGCCTTTGACAATATCTTAAAGGTCGGCAGGACCGAGATGCAGGATGCAGTCCCAATTACTCTCGGTCAGGAATTCGGTGCGTACGCAGAAGCGATAGCGCGGGACAGATGGAGACTTTACAAAGTCGAAGAAAGGATAAGGTTTGTAAATCTCGGCGGAACTGCGATTGGAACCGGAATAAACGCTCCAAGGACCTTTTCCTACGTTGCCATCCGTTATCTTTCCGAGAGGACCGGATTAGGCCTTGTAAGGTCCGAAAATTTGATAGAGTCAACACAAAATACGGACGTCTTTTCTGAAGTACACGGCCTTTTGAAGACGCTTGCAACGAATCTTATAAAGATCTCAAACGATTTAAGATTGTTATCGAGCGGGCCGCGCGCGGGCATAGGCGAGATAAAATTAAAGGCCGTTCAGGCTGGAAGTTCCATAATGGCCGGAAAAGTGAATCCCGTCCTTCCAGAATATGCCATTTATCTCTCTATGAAGGTGCTCTCTAATGATGTGGCGGTGAATATGGCAGTTTCTTCCGGGAATTTAGAGTTAAATGCTTTCTTGCCGTTGATTCAATACTCACTTTACGATTCCTTTGACTCTCTCATTCAAGCCGTGCATGCATTAAGAACGTGCGTAGATACGCTTGAGGCCGATCCAGATCGGTGCAGAGAAAATCTTGAAAAAAGTGCCATGATGGCAACATGTTTTGTTCCGATTCTCGGATATGAGAAGGTCTCAAAGATCGTATCAGAGGCCATAGAAAAGCATGAAGATGTAAAAAAATTGCTTTTGGATGCCGGAATTCCTTCCGAAATGATAGAAAGCGCCTTCGATCCAAAAAAGATGATAGCCCTCGGCTATATCCCGGATAAAAGATAATCTTCTCGAAAAATTTGAAATTTAAATGAAAAGATGAAATGATAAGATCTCCTCGAAGGAGATGATCGGATGGTTTCAATTCTCGATATAATCGGCCCTTCAATGATAGGGCCATCGAGTTCTCATACCCTCGGGGCAATGAGGATAGCCAAATTCGCCTACAACCTTTTCGGAACGCCTCCCGATAGCGTTTCGTTTTACCTGCACGGATCTTTTAAAGAGACCTATATAGGTCATGGGACCAAACTCGCCTTGATCGCCGGTATATGCGGCATGGAAACGGATGATCCCAACGTTGCAAAAGCAGATAAAATCGCAGATGAACTTGGAATAAAGTATGAATTCAGAGGCATAGATCTCGGAGATGTCCACCCGAATACGGTCAAGATCGTGATAAAAAAATCAAATTCATTCCACGAAGTGATAGGCTCTTCAATAGGAGCAGGAAGGGTAAAAATTATTTCGATAGATTCAATAGTTTGCTCTGTAAGCGGCGATTTCCCGACACTTGTGATAGAAAATGAAGATGTCCCCGGTGCACTTGAGTCCATCATTAGAATAATTTCGACGAATGGTATAAATATAGCACAGGTTAATCTCAACAGGCTTAGCAAGGGATCGAAGATTGCGAGTATGGTAATCGAACTCGATGATGAACTTCCATCTTTCGTTTTAGAATCTCTAAAAATGTTAAATGTCGTAAGGTTTGCCACATATGTAAAACCTATTTGAAAGAAGGTATAAAATAAATGAACGTGAAATCACTGAAGGATCTTATAGATATATGCGAAAAGACTGGAGAAACGCTGCACAAAGTCATAATGGATTGGGAAATGCTTGATACGGGATATTCGAATGATTACATAATAGAGAAAACTTCAAAATTATTGTCCGTAATGGAGGAAGAGTACGCATCAAAGAAGGGAAAGGAATTCAAAACGCTAATAGGTCTAACAGGATCGAATGGGAAGAAGATGCTCGAATACCTTCCCAAGGCATACGTTGGAGAGAATGTCTTTAAGGCGGCCACGATAGCGGTCACGATGTCTGAAAGTAATGCGTCCATGGGAAGGATAGTCGCGTGCCCTACGGCAGGATCGAGCGGCGTAATGCCGGGAGTGCTTTTGACGCTTGAAGAAAGTGGAATAGAAAGGGATAAACTCGTTCTTGCTCTAATTGTTGCCGGAGGTATAGGAAAGATCATCTCGATGAGAGCCTCTCTTTCGGGAGCAGAGGCAGGCTGTCAGGCAGAGATAGGCAGTGCTACAGCCATGGCCGCAGGAGGTGCCGTTTATGCGATGGGAGGCAGTCCTCAGGCCGTTTCACATGCCGCCGCTCTTTCTTTGAAATCTTTAATGGGACTTGTGTGCGATCCCGTTGGTGGTTTTGTCGAGGTACCATGCGTCAAAAGGAATGCGGCCGGTGCAACGCTTGCTCTGCTTTTTGCAGACATCGCCATGGCCGGAGTCGAGAGCGTAATCCCATTCGATGAAGTCGTTGACGCAATGATGGCTGTTGGAAGGAGTATGCCAGAAGCCTTAAGAGAAACCGGCAAGGGGGGCATTGCCATATCTCCAACGGCAAGAAGGATAATGAAAAACCTCAAAGATAAGTTAAGCATTCCTGAAGATAATTGAAAAAATTTAAAACAAATGAAATTGAATATTCTCACTTAAGAAACCGAAGGTTATTATTTTATGTTGTAAAATTTTTTTAAAGGTCAAGGTGATAGGTTTGAATTACGTAAAATTGTTAGAAAACAAGAAGTACGTCAAGCAACCGCCCGGTGGAGCGGAAGTTTGATCGTGCTTTTTCCATATCCACCGGGCCACATCGAAAAGATGTGGCCTTTTTATTTGAAGAGGAGGTGAAGAATGAATTTTTTCAGGTACAACGCAACAGGCAACACATTTATAATCTGTGACATTTCGAATTCTAAAGTAACAGACGAAGAAAAAAGCAAGATAGTCATCGAAAGGGTAGAAGATCGAGACGGGATGATCTTCGTAGAGAAGAAAAAAGGCGAATTTTTTATGGACTATTTCAACCGTGACGGGAAAAGGGCCGCTTTTTGTGGTAACGGATCGAGAAGTTTTGTCAAATATCTTCACGATTCAGGACAAATAGTTGATAAGGTTATCTTCAATTCATTCTCCGGCTACGTTGAGGGAAGAATAACGCCAGAAGGCGTTATGGTAAAGATGCCACCTTTGAAAGTTGAAAGGATAGATAAAAAAGGATATTACGTCACTGTCGGCGTACCACATTACGTGATCTTTTCCAAGGACATAGAAAAGATAGATGTTGAAAATGAGGGAAGAAGATTAAGAAATGAGTTAGACGCGAATATCGATTTTGTAGAGGTAGAAGGTGATTCAAGAATAAAGGTTAGAACTTACGAAAGAGGCGTTGAAAAGGAGACAAAGGCATGCGGTACCGGATCGACCGCAAGTGCTTACGTCGGGAGAATGATCAATAACTGGGATGATTCAGTTACCGTTATCGTTAGAGGAGGAATTCTCGAGGTCGTATTTGATGGAAATGACATATATCTTAGAGGAGGCGTTGAGAATGTTTAGAGGAGTGGGAACTGCGATCATAACTCCATTCAAAGATGGAGAGTTAGACATGGAAACTTACGTGAGATTGGTGAATTTCCAGATCGAAAATGGCGTCAGAGCGATATTCGTTCTTGGAACTACGGGAGAATCCCCGTCTGTAGAAAATGATGAAGTTGACCGTCTTGTAAGCAAAAGTACCGAAATTTGCAAGGGCAAAGTAGAAGTCATAGTCGGCGCGGGAACAAATGGCACAAAAAAGACAGTTGAGATTATAAAACGTGTCGAAAAGTACGATCCAGAAGGAGTCCTTGTTGTGACACCTTATTATAATAAGCCTACCCAAAGGGGCCTTTACGAACATTACAAGTACATCTCTGAGCGTACAGATATGAACGTGATAATTTACAATGTGCCATCGAGGACTGGGGTCAATATTCTTCCAGAGACTGTCTACAAAATAGCATCTGATTGTAAAAATGTCAGAGGATTGAAAGAGGCAAATCCAGACATAAACCAGATCGACATGGATATACTCACTCTCAAAAGTATTGAGAATTTCAGAATATACTCGGGAAATGACGACTCTGCCTTCCATTTGCTTTGCTCGGGTGGAGATGGCATAGTCTCTGTCGCTTCAAACGTGATTCCTCGCCAAATGCAGGAGATGTGCGATCTTGTCTTTTCTGGAAATGTAGAGAAGGCAAGAGAAATTCACATGAAATATTTTAATTTCTTTAAAGCACTTTTTATCGAATCAAATCCAATTCCGGTAAAGGCCGCCATGTCCATGATTGGATTTGGTAATGGAGAATTGAGATTGCCCCTCGTCAGCGCTAATGAAAAAACCATCGATACATTGAAAGAAACGATGAGAAGATCCGGAATATTGAAAGCAGAGGTGGCGTAATGAACTTTGGAGTAGTTGGCACTGGGAAGATGGGAAAGGAGATAATCGAGACATTTCAGGATGCCGGCCACAAACTTGTCCTGAAGGTCAACAGTTCTGGACAGAAGATGGAAGGTGTTCCAGATGTCATCGTTGATTTTTCAAGACCTGAAGCCCTTAAAACAACGCTGTCGATCTGTTACGATCACAAAATCCCTCTCGTCATAGGTACAACCGGCCTTGGACAGGAAGAGATGGAAGAACTTAAAAAAGCATCAAATCATTTTCCAGTCGTTCAATCTTACAATTTTTCCATTGGAATAAATTTAATGCTTAAGATCCTTTCACAATTTTCGATCTATTTGAACGGATGGGACACGGAAATTTTCGAAATGCACCACTCTTCCAAAAAAGATAAACCTTCCGGTACTGCCTTGATGATAAAAAATGCACTTGGAAGAGAAGTACCAATTCATTCTCTCAGAATAGGCGGCGTTTACGGAGATCACAGATTAATCTTTGGAAATACAGGAGAAATAATAGAGATATCCCACAGGGCATTGTCAAGAAAAGTATTCGCAATGGGGGCGTTAAAAAGCGCGGAATGGATAGTAGGAAAAGCACCCCGGTTTTACGCATTTGACGAGATAATCGAAAATATGAAAGGCGTGGAAAAATGAACACAGACGAGATAATAAACCTTATATCCAATTCAAAAAAGGTGACTCCTGTGAAAGCCTTTATAAAAGGCGATCTTGGCGGAATCGACTTTGGGAGTCTTGAATTTTTTGGAGATGAAAAATTTGGAATCCTCTTTGGAGAATACGAAGAGGTAATGAAAATCGTAAATAGCGGGAAAATAAATGGGTACCATCTCGAAGTCATCGCGAAAAATTCTGCCATTCCACTTTCAGACATTTTGAAGTACAACGCAAGAATAGAGCCCGGCGCGATAATAAGGGACATGGTCGAGATAGGAGACGGTGCCGTAATAATGATGGGCGCGATCGTAAATATAGGCGCAAGCATAGGAAATGGAACGATGATAGACATGAATGCCGTAATCGGCGGCAGGGCAATTATAGGTCAGAGGTGTCATATAGGCGCAGGTGCTGTGATAGCCGGTGTGATAGAGCCACCGAGTGCAACGCCGGTTATGATAGAAGATGACGTGCTTGTTGGTGCAAATGCGGTAATTTTGGAGGGAGTTCATGTCGGAAAGGGAAGCGTTGTGGCGGCCGGTGCCGTTGTGATAGAGGATGTACCTCCATACCACGTCGTTGGTGGAGTGCCTGCAAAGATAATAAAAATTGTCGACGGAAAAACGATGTCAAAGTCACAGATTGTGGAAAGTTTGAGAAATCTTGGGGGCCAAAAATGAATGTGATCGTTCAAAAATACGGTGGATCTTCCGTTGCAGATACTCAAAGAATTAAAAACGTTGCAAAAAGGATAAAGGCGAAGATAGATCAAGGGTACAAAGTCGTTGTCGTCGTATCGGCGATGGGAAAGACGACAGATAATCTAATTTCTCTTGCAAATGAGTTGAGTAAAGATCCGAATCCGCGGGAAATGGATATGCTACTTTCAACTGGAGAGCAAATATCCATTGCCCTTCTTTCGATAGCGCTTGAGGAGATCGGGGTGTCTTCAAAATCTTTCAACGCATTTCAGATCGGGATAAAAACAACTAACAATCATACTCAGGCAAAGATAAAGGACATAAATGATGAGGTCATTTTCAAAGAATTTGAAGATCATGATGCCCTCATAATCGCAGGCTTTCAAGGCATAGACGAGATGCAGGATTTGACAACGCTTGGACGTGGTGGATCGGATACGACTGCAGTTGCATTTGCCGCAAAGTTGAAATGCGATTGTGAAATATACAGCGATGTGGATGGGATATACACATGCGATCCCAAGATGTACCCTAATGCAAAAAAACTGTCTTACATAACTTACGATGACATGTTAGAACTCGCTTCTTTGGGAGCAAAGGTTTTGCATTCAAGATCGGTCGAAATTGCCAAGAAATACGGTGTAAAGATTTATTGTGCATCTTCATTTACAGATACGGAGGGGACTTACGTGGTAAAAAAATTGCCTGAATGGCTTGAACAGCCCGTCGTTACGGGCGCAACGATCGAGAAAAATCAGACAAAGATCACCATTTCAGATCTTCCAGACGACGATCTTTTAATCTCGAAAATTTTTGAAAGACTTTCCAATTTAAATGTGAACGTGGATATGATATCTCTTTTCTCCGATGGAGAAAAAATGCACCTTTCATTTACGATCGTCGAAGATCACAAGGAATCGATGATGAATTCTTTGAAGGAATTGGTAGGTCAAGGAGCAAAAATAACCAACGATGGATATTACACAAAGGTCTCTATAGTTGGCGTTGGCATGAAATCGAGCACCGGAGTGGCTGGCCGCTTCTTTTCGATTCTTTCATCTCTTCACGTTAAACCCGTCCTTGTTACAACATCTGAGATAAAGATTTCATGTCTTGTCGATCCACAAAAGTCTGGAATCGTTTTGGAAAACCTCGCAAAAGCCTTTGATCTCTGAGGTGAGAGATATGAATCAATATTTAGTGGATCTTTACAAACCATTTCCAATAACCGTTGAAAGATCAGAACGTATATACATTTACGATTCAAAAGGGAAAAAGTATATCGACACCTTTTCTGGAATAGGAGTACTCGCCTTTGGTCATTCAAATGAAGAGATAAAACGCGCGATGAAAGAGAAGATAGACAGATACACCCATCTTTCGAATTACTTCACAGATCCGGATGCAATAGAGGTTGCGAAAATGATCGTAGAAAGGACCGGAAGGCGCGGAAAGGTATTTTACGGAAATTCTGGAACGGAGGCGAATGAAGCGGCTCTAAAGGCTATAAAAAAGAGAAAGGGAAAGATACTCTCTTTTAGTGGAAATTTTCACGGAAGAACGATAGGATCCCTTTCTATAACTGGCTTTGACAATCTTTCAAAACCATTTCTTCCATTGATCGAAGATGTGGACTTTCTCCCATTTGGAGATTCAAAGGCCTTCGAAGATTATATGTCAAAAAGAGGAAGTGATGTTTCGGCAGTCTTTGTCGAGACATTGCTTGGAAGTGGCGGGCTTAAGATGATCGATGACCAATTTGCAAAGAAGGTTATGGAATCGAAAGAAAAGTACAAATACATTCTTGTCGCCGACGAAGTTCAATCTGGCCTCGGAAGGACTGGAAAGTTTTACGCGCACGAACATTTCAACATAAAGCCGGATATAATAACGGTCGCAAAATCAATAGGAGGAGGACTTCCACTCTCTGCGACAATCTTTTTAGATGAATACTCGGATATGTTCTCACAGGGCGAACATGGATCAACCTTTGGACCCAATCCTGTCGCACTTGCGGCGGCAAAGGTTGTGCTGTCGAAATTGAATGCGGAATTCATAGACGAAGTAAGAGAAAAGGGAGAGTATTTCAAAAGAAATCTAAGTGTCATGCCGGTCAAAGAGGTAAGAGGCGTGGGATTGATGATAGGTGTCGAAATTCCATTTCAATCGAAAGATATAATTGCGGCAGGATTAAAAAACGATTTACTTTTGAATGTTGTGAATGGAAACACGGTAAGATTCCTTCCGCCTCTCGACATTTCCTATGAAGAAATGAATGAAATACTTGAAAGGTTTGAAAAAACACTTGAGGCATTGAAAAATGGACTCGATTGAATTAAGGCGTCTTATACACCAAAATCCGGAACTTTCATTTCAGGAATACAAGACCCAAGAACTACTCAAAAAGGCGGTAGAGGAGATCGGAGTCGAAGTTTACCCGATCGCTCAAACGGGCCTTATCGCGATCATAAAGCGTGTAAACTCTCCGTACATACTTTTAAGGGCAGACATGGATGCCCTTCCCATTAAAGAGAAAACTGGATGGAAATTTTCTTCCCAAAACGATTACATGCATGCCTGTGGCCATGATGTCCATATGGCTATCATGTACGAAGTTATGAAGGCAATCTACAAGTGGAATGGAAATTTTATCTTTGTCTTTCAGCCGGCAGAAGAGAGCGGCGGAGGAGCGAGCCGAGTTATAGAAGAGATAAGGGATAAATACGAAATATCTTGTGCGATCGCAACTCACGTGACCGATGAATATCCATTCGGAACGGTTGCGACAAATAGAGGTGTGATCTTTGCAAGTGCGACAGAGATAAATCTAACCTTTACAGGAAGGCCGGCACACATCGCGTTCTACAAAGATGGAATAGATGCGATAAGGGCCGCATCAAACTTTCTTGAGAAATTTTATTCTGTCGATTTCGGTGAAAATGCAATCGCTGGATTTGGGAAGGCTTTCGGTGGACAGGCAAGAAATATAGTTGCAGACGAATTTCAACTTCAGGGCACAATAAGAACGGACACCGTTGAAAAATCTCGTATGGTTTACGAAAAGATATATGAAATCGCGAAAGATATTTGTAAAACAACTGGATCCAATTTTTCCTTGGAAAAAGGGAGTTTTTATGTGCCCGTGAATGTCGATGAAAGGATGTTTGAGATATTCAAGAAAACAGTAGATAAAAGCGAATTTGAACTCGAAATGTGCAAAATGAAATACACCGGGGAAGATTTCGGATTTTTCTCTCAAGAATATCCTTCTCTTATCTTTTGGGCGGGAACGATGGAAAAGACGCGATACGGACTTCACAATCCTATGTTTTTACCAGATGATAAGGTTATAAAGCCAATTGCAAATCTTATAGTTTCTTACGTAAGAGAGATAATGGAAAACGCGCACTGAAAGTGCGCGTTTGAGTTCAATAATTGCCCTGGAAATCTCCGTTTTGTACAACCTCTGATTGAACGTTATCCATATCATTTGCCGGCTCATTTAGACTTTCGGCATTCTCTGGAGTTTCAGACGCTTCTGAAATTGAATCTTCTTGCAAAGGTGCCGAGACAGAGGTTGACATTTGTGATATTGCAGTCTGAGTTGAAGAATTTGAAGAGGCAGTTGTTCCTGATCCGTTTGCAAAGACGAAAACTCCCAAACTTAACACCGCCGCTATGGTCATCAAAATTATCCATTTTCTCATTTTTTCACCTCCTTTGTCTTTTTCAGTCTCAATATACCCTGCGGAAATTAAAAATAAATTAGAATTTTGACTTCGATGGTAAAATTAAGATATGAAGGTTTTGATAGTCGAGGATAACTTGGAACTTTGCAAAAATTTAGAGGAAATCTTTTCTGAGAATGGCTTTATCGTTGATACGGCTCACGACGGAGAGAAAGCGATTGATTTGCTTTTTTCTTCAGAATACGATCTCGTCATCCTCGATATAATGCTTCCCAAAATGAGTGGATGGGATGTGTGTCTCAATGCAAGAAAGGCCAAACTAAGAGTTCCGATTCTTATGCTTACGGCCAAAGACGCGGTCTCTGACAAAATAAAAGGCCTCGATATGGGAGCCGACGATTATCTTGTAAAGCCGTTTGACATCGGAGAATTGCTTGCAAGATCGAGGACCTTGATAAGAAGAAATGCGTGGACAAAGAGCAACACAATAGAGATTAAAAATGTCAGAATCGACACACTTGGGAAGATCGTTCGAGTGGATGACAAAGAAGTTAAGTTGAGCAAAAAAGAGTACGATATCTTGCTCTACCTTGCCATAAATCGTGGAAAGATCGTCGAAAGAGAAGAGATAATCGACCATGTATGGGAGACAGGCTTTGAAATGTACAGTAATGTCGTGGATGTCTACATCAATTACATAAGGGAAAAATTCAAAAAGCAAGGTGTGGATGATCTAATAGAAACGATCAGAGGAATAGGCTACAGAATAAGAGGATGACATGAAGAGCATAAGATTTAAGGTGATAATCTGGTTTTCAGTGACTATTTCGGCGGTCTTTTTGGTGATTGGATTTTTGATATACAATCTTCAACTTAGCACCTCTTACAAAACCTTTGACGATTATTTGATTTCAAATGCCAATCGCGCCGCAAATTATTTTAAAAATCTCCCGGATAACTCAGTATCGATTCAAGCATTTATAAACAACATCGGAATTTCTGACGTGTCCTATTACATCTTTGACTCCAAAGATAATCTCATTTTTTCTTTTGCCCCGGATCAGGAAAATGATCTCACCTTAATAAAAAATGCCTTCAAAAAATATCTTCTTATTCATGAAAAGATCCTTACCCTCGAAGATTCAAATGGATCTGGAGAGAACATTCAGCAATCCAATCCGCAAAGGATATTTGTCTTGCCATTTGAAAAAGGCGGAGAAAATTATTATCTTGTCGCCTCAAGGCAGATGGAAGAGTTTAGATCTACAAACCTTGGGATTTCATACTGGCTTTTAATCGGATTGATAATTGCTTTTATAATCATAATGTCAGGTGGCCTTTTGATAATAAGCAAGGCACTTAAGCCAATAGAAGAGATGTCTTCTCAGGTCAAAAGAATAAAGACTGACAATCTATCCGAAAGAATAAATGTAAAAAAGTCAGCAAAAGAGATAGAAATTCTTGAGCAATCGATAAATTCCGCGCTCGATAGGATCGAATCCGGCGTCAAGACTATCGAAAGATTTTCATCTATTGCCGCCCATGAACTTAAAACTCCAATTTCTGTGATAAAAAGCGATGCACAGATTGCGATGAAGAAAAACTCTATAGAAGAATTGAAAAATGTGCTTGCAAAGATATCGCAAAAATCTGACGAGATGTCAAAATTAATAGACACTCTTCTTTTAATCTCGAAGGTTAAAAATGTGCCGGTAAATTTTGAAAATCTAAATGTGAATGAGATTACATTTGAGGCCGTTGAAGATCTGATAAGACAATATCCCGATAGGATAGAGTTCTTACCCAGCGGAAATTCATATATAAAAGGCGATGAAAGTCTTCTCAAAGAAATGATATTCAACGTTGTCGAAAATTCATGTAAGTACACAGATAGAAGGGTAAAGATCGAAATAGGAAATAATTGCATTACGGTATCCGATGAAGGACCTGGAATGGATGAAGAGACAAAATCCCATCTTTTCGAAGAATTTTTCAGAAAAAGAACTGACGTTCCAGGTTTTGGATTGGGATTAAGCGTTGTTAAATACATAGCGGATCTTCATGGAATAAAAATACATGTAGATTCTTCTCCCATCAGAGGCACGAAGATAAATTTCATCTGGAAATAAAAATCATTTGCAAAAATTAAGATTTTGATCTATAATACCATGTAGTCAGTATTTTTAATCAAAAAAGAGGTGAAAATATGAAAAAACAAAATACGGTTCTTTTGCTGCTTTTTATCTTTGGGATATTCATGGGTGCCATAGATTCTGGTATTGTGTCTCCTGCGAGAGTTATAATAGGAAACAGTTTTGGAATAGATCAAAGTTTAGGTATATGGATGATAACACTTTACACGCTCATATACGCGGCATCAATGCCTATAATGGGAAAGTTAGGGGATAGGAGGGGATACAAAAAGATATTCATAATAGGCATAATCATCTTTGGAATAGGTTCTTTTCTTTCGGGAATGAATAACTTCTTTGGCAATTTCTGGCTTTTTCTCCTTTCGAGATCGATTCAGGCTCTCGGAGCCGGCGGTATGGTTCCGATAGCAACGACGGCCGTCAGCAAGATCTTTCCGGAAGAGAAAAAAGGTACGGCACTCGGAATAGTCGGTGGAGTTTATGGAATTGCGACGATAGTGGGACCAACGATTGGAAGTTTTATACTCTCGATAGCGGGAACGGACAAATGGGGATGGCTCTTCTTTATAAATGTGCCTATAAGTATACTTGTAATTCTACTATCTTTGACCGTTAAAGAAATAGAGATAGAGAAAGCATCAAAGAAGTTAGACATAACTGGATCCATTCTTTTAGCCGCCTCGATAGGAAGTTTGATGTACGCACTTACGAATTTGGACTTTTTCAATCTCTCAAACTCGATTCGTGATTTAAACGTCTATCCTTTTCTTATAGCCTTTGCAGTACTCTTCCCGTTGATGCTTTTATTCGAAAGCAAAAATGAAGATCCAGTCTTCAACACGAAATTTTTGACAAACCCGAACACGTTTTTCATTATGATGACCGCTCTTGTCGTCGGTATAGGAATGATGGGGCTCATATTCATCCCGCAATTTGCCGAAAACATCCTAAAACTTCCAGCAGGCACAGGCGGATATGTCGTCACCCTTTTGGCAATATTTTCAGGCATAGCGGCTCCACTTTCAGGAATTCTCGTCGACAGGCGTGGGGCAGTCTTTGTTATGTCGATAGGATTTGTCTTTAACATAGCGGGAGCGCTGTTTTTGGGATACGTCACGACGTACATGCTTAATTTTGCCGGTCTGCTTATAGGACTTTTCATGATGGGAATCGGAATAGGCTTTACTCTGGGAGCACCTTTGAACTACATGATACTCAAAAGCGTTGATTCGGAAAACTCAGCCTCAGCCCTTGCAAATCTTTCCTTGATGAGATCGATAGGAGTAACAGTTGCTCCAAATGTGATGGTGGGATTTTTGGTACAGGCCGGAAAGGGCCTTCAGACCAATCTTACCCAAACTCTAAGCAATGCTGGAATAAAAATACCGCCAATAAAGATGGATTCTCAAGCCGCCAATGCCTTTGCATCCCTTCAAAATGCAGATGTTACGAATATAGTTACCAAACTCGAAGATGTGCTTAACAAAGTAATTCCTTTTCCTCTCAACAAATTAGTCGTAAATGACGTTCAAGGTGTAAAGGACAAAATCCAGCAAACATTTCAATCAACGATAAACACGGGATATACGGAGATGTTTTTGACAACGGCCATTATCTCTTTGATAGGGTTGATCTTCGTTTTAATGGTTGGAAAGTTGAAATCGCCGGTTGTTACCGGTGCAAAAGAAATTTTGGAAGAGAAAATTCAAGACTGACCGACCGGTTTCTTAAGAATAATTGTATAATAAGTTAAATATATCGAAAGGAGATATAAAATGAAATATAAATTTTTAGTATTTTTACTCGCTTCATTGGCAATGGCATCGATTGCCTTTGCACATGCACCTATCGTTTCGACGATGTCGGGATCGGACATATCGAACGCCATTCCGATAAATCACATAGAGATATCACAAGTTTTGTACAAAGTCTTCGATCACAACAACAGTTTTCTTTGGATGACCTTTGAAGGCAAGAAAGGACAGAGTTTGTATTTTCAGCCAGGCGTTCCAAAGATAGACAAATTCAAAGATTTAAAACCCGAGGTTGTTATAGTCGGACCTGGTCTGCCAAAGGCAAATGATCTGCCTTTTGAAATTCCATCCGGCATGGGTGCGCTTGTATTCACGTCAACAGGCACACCGACCGTTTTTTATGAACCCGTAACGGATACATATTCGTGGATATATTTCAACCAGACGATAACCTTGCCAGAAAGCGGAAGATATTACATAGTCTCATTCTTTCCTCCTTCAGGTGAGGCCGGAAATCTTTTCATTGCCGTTGGAAAGATAGAACAATTCAGCCCACAAGACATAGTAAACGTCTTCAACATACTTCCGCAAATAAGAGCATTTTATGGCCTTACAGGCCTTCCCGGCTGGATGAACGCGGTAATAGACATTTCTGCGGTTGGGTTGGTATTTTTAATTGCTTTCATTTTCAGGTGATGTGAATGGAAATATCTGATCTCAAGTCCAATCTTTATGCTGGAAGAAAAAAAGAAAGTGTAGAATTATTTATCTCGGCACTTGACAGTGGAATTGATGTGATCGAACTCTACAAATTATTTGCCAAAATTCTCAACGAATGGGAGTGCGATTACGAGTTGGATCCTTTGTGCATATGGAAAGAGCATGTGATGTCTTCGATCGTCAGAACATGCATAGAATGCGCATATCCTTACGTAATAAAAGCAAAAATGCCGGACATGGATCTGACCTGTGCAGTTTTCTGTCCACAGGAAGAAGAGCACGAACTTGGACTTAGAATGAGTTAAGATATCTTTACGCTCAACGGTATCAAAACCGTTTTTGCCGGAAAAGAAGTGCCCCTTGAAACATTTAAAGAGGCCATAAAAGCCGAAAAATTCGATATGTTGTCCATAAGTATAACCAACCACTACAATCTTGTTTATCTTTGCAAGTTCATAGATGAACTAAAAAGATATTCTCCCAAGACTAAAGTGATCGCCAGTGGTCGCGCATGCGTTAAAAATCCCGAATACACCAAAAAATGCGGGGTAGACTTTCTCTTTGCCGATTTTGATGAACTTGTAAAATTTTTAAAAGATCTGAGGGGATCAAAATGAGTTTACCGTTCAAAATTGCTTTAAGATTCATACGATACAACAGATCCCAGTCGATTTTCATAATTTTAAGCATAGCGATAGGGATATCCGTTCAAATATTCATAGGCCTTTTGATCCAAAGCCTTCAGACAAGTTTGGTACAAAGTACGATAGGCAATTCATCACAAATAACTATTGTATCTAAACTTCAAGGAACACCTGTAAGCAGTTGGGATGGGATAATTCAAAAGATAAGTTCGGATCCTGCATACAACAAAGAGATAAAATACCTTTCTCCGTCCGTCGATACGCCGATCTTCATTTCGGAAGGTTCCGCAATAAATTCACTGCTTTTGAGAGGGTTCGATTTCAAAGCCTCCGACCCCATATACCATTTCAACTCACACATCATAGAAGGGACACTCCCCACAAATGACAACGAAATAATGATAGGAAAGCAATTTGCAAAGGATGCCAACTTAAGCGTTGGGAAGACCGTGACCGTGTTTACGGCAAAAAGACAGTTGAAGATACTTAAAATAAGCGGTATCTTTGATTTCAACGTATCGGCCATAAACTCATCGTGGGCCATTTCGAATTTGCAAACGGCCCAAAATATAGGCGGATTTGGCAATAACGTAAGCAGCATAGAAATGCAGGTTGTGAACGTCTTCGATGCCAAAAAGATTTCTGAAGAGATCGCTCAAACGCTTAACAATCCTTCGATAAAGGTCGAAAACTGGGAAGATCAAAATGCGGATCTTCTTACCGGTCTTCAGGGCCAAAGCATTTCAAGCATAATGATTCAAGTCTTCGTCATAGTGGCAGTTACACTTGCGATAGCAAGCGTGCTTGCCATAACTGTCTTGCAAAAATCAAAAGAAATAGGGATATTGAAGGCAATGGGCCTTACAGACGGGAAAACGGGTCTTGTCTTTTTGTTTCAAGGATTAATTCTTGGAATCATAGGCGCTCTTGCCGGTGCCGGCTTGGGACTCGGACTGTCCTTCATGTTCGCAAAATTTGCGGTAAATTCCAACGGGACACCGGTCGTGCCGCTTGAGATAAATTACTTCTTTGTACTCATATCCATGATAATAGCGATAACCGCATCCGTTGTCGCTTCCATAATACCTGCCAGAAGTTCGATAAGCCTTGATCCGATAGAGGTGATAAGAAATGGCTGACATAATAGTTCTCAAAAGCATAAACAAATTTTACACATCGGGAAAGATGAAATTTCAGGTACTCCACGACATAAATCTGTCCTTTGAAGAAGGATCCTTTAATTCAATAATAGGGCCTTCTGGATCCGGAAAGACCACATTAATGAATATAATGGGAATTCTCGACAAACCCCAATCAGGTGAAATAACCATAGACGGAGAAAGAATAGACAGGATAGAAAAGAAAAGGCTTGCATACATAAGAAATCAAAAAATAGGATTTGTCTTTCAATTCCATTATCTTCTGCCTGAATTCACGATATACGAAAATGTCCTCATGCCATACCTCATGAAAGATTCAAAACCAACAAAAGAGGTGATGAAAAGAGCCGAAGAACTCATCGATCTCGTCGGCGTTTCCAAAATAAAAAACAACATGGCAACGGAGGCTTCTGGCGGCCAGCAACAAAAGACCGCTATAGCGCGTGCTCTTATGAACAATCCAAAGATAATACTCGCGGACGAGCCGACGGGAAATCTTGATTCTCAAAGCACAGAAGATATATACGCGCTTTTAAGACAGATAAACAAAAAATACAACACGACCTTTATAATAGTAACCCATGACAGAAGAATAGCCGAAAGGACAGACAGAATTGTGGAAATTTTGGACGGCAGGATAATATCCGATATCAAAAAATTTTGATTTATAAATAAAAGGGCCCGAAAGAGCCCTTTGAAAAAGGTGAAAAAAGTATTGAGTGAAGATCCTCATAAGGGCTTTTGTTGCGATTATGGGATCGTCCACATCCATGATTCAACTCCGTCTTTTTGTTTGACGTTTAAAAAGTTTTTTCTTACAAGGTTATCTCTTACATTCTCGAAATGCTCTAAAGACCAATTTAGAGATTTTGCCGCTTCTTTTGGATTTACAATATTATCACTTGCTTTTGACTTTATGTAAACTATAAGTTCGTCATAACTGAGAAGACTGGTTAACTTTAAAAGTTCATTCCATACTTTTCTCTGCTCTGATTCAACGATCGCTTTTTCTATTTTGACATTTCTTTCTTTTAAAATATCATACAATGTTTTTTCAACGTCTATGGCTATCTCGGCGTTTATAACACCTTCATCGGCCAATTTATTGACAATTTTATTTAAAGTATCTCTATCGGTCGAAGCAAGTTTAAGAAGATCATATATGACCTCGAGAGATCTTTTCACCTTTATCATGTTTATCTTATTCTTGATAAGATCAAGAGGTGATTCACCTGAAATATCCAGAAGTTGTCTATTATGATCAAAATGTTTTTGAATCAGTGTCGAAATTACATGATCTGTAACATCTTCTCCGTTTTTATCAATAACTTTAACAATATCGCCAGCATTTATCATCCTGGCGATATTGTCTAAAGTTGTAAAACACTTACGGGTGGTATCGTAAAGTTTTCTGTTAGAATACCTTTTTATAATTACATTCATACTTTAAGTATAACATTTTTAGAAATAAACTGTACCATTTACATACACTTCACTTTCGCTCGAATTAGAAGAATAGTAGGTATCATTTCCAGCGTAAAGGGATCCTCCGATATTTATTTCGACATTTTGGACAGGAGTGTATTTAAAATTTCCATTAACAGCATATCCAAATTGCATGTTATTCGTAAAACCAACCGAGGCCATGCCGCTGAACTCCAAAGAAGAATTAAAGGTTTTCGTATCATAAACAGAAATCGCATTTTCGGGATCATTGATATTTTGACCAGGTAATCCTCTTTCAATTTCAATCCCCATATTTTGATTAAAAACATAGCCGTTAATCCCAAGTGAACCATTAAAATTAATCTTTGAATTTTGGTAGGTGATCAATCCTTCGCCGTAAAAATTGTAGTTTTGATTAAACGGAAATGGACCCGAAAACTCCATTCCGCCAGCATTCAATTGAGCATTGTAAAGAGTAGGGGTTGAATTCAAAATTTCAACAGAATATGCATGATCAAATCCATGGTACAGATCGAAATATAAGTTGTAGTTACCTGCAAACATTGAGTATCTAACTCCTAATTGAAAATTAGACGGTGACATTGGGACAAAATAGACTGATTTTAACGGAAATGATTGAAGAATATCAGGGGTGAAGATCGGTATGAGATCGATCTCTAAAGAATTGCCATTTTGGTACCAGTATATTGCTTGAAATCCAGTTACGGATTCTCTAACAGGTGATGTGGCAAATAAATCTGCAAAATTGTAGGGTTCTATAAGATTTACAACGTTAAACAACGGAGAGGTTCCCCAATCTGTGTAATATTTTCCGACTAAAAAATTTGAGTTTTGTCCATCATACTCGATGTAAAGTTCGTTAAAGTATAAATTAGCCATGCTATCCTGAGCAAAAATAGGAGAATTGCAATTCGACGCAAAAATATCAGATATCGATCTTGACTGTGTGAGGGTAAATTTTACCTTCGCAGTAAAATTATTCCCGATGTTAATCGAAGATTCATTTATTTCGTTAATCGCCTCAATAAACTGTCCATTCATATATCGCAGTATGTATTCTCCGCTGCTATCTATGGAAGGCGATGCAAGAATTACATTTGCTGTAAAGATTATTAAAAGCATTAACAATGGAATTGATTTTTTCATTTTCTCACCTTCAATAATTCAGATTTGGCTCGAACAAAGTTCTTACAGAGAAGAAAGATTCTGGTATGTCTATGTTAGATTGGATATTTTCTATCTCCAATCTTGTTTCTGAACTTCCATCGGCCATTTTCATATCTATTTGTTTGTACGACCAGTGGCCATCGAAATTGGTAAGATCCTTGCATATCATAGTTTTGTAAAGGGAAGTTCCTTTATAAAATTCTACTTTTTGCGGAAGCATGTGATCGATTTCTATTGTCATTATGAGTTTAGAATATTCGAAATTTGTGTTTGGCTTTGAGGTAACTTCCAAAATATAGCACGTAGCACTTTTCGAAATAAGATCGTAATTTGCATTTTGCTCTTGAGCGTAAAGCAATGAGAGATCGTTAAATGTGAAATCAGATCCTGCAAATTTCGAATTTTTGGATGATCCCGCTATTCTTTCAATTCTATGATAGGCCGGCATGTAAAGATATTCATCGTTAGAACCCAAACTCAAAAATGACATACCTTTTATGCTTTCGGGAGAGACAAAACGTATAAGCGCATATTTTTGATCTGTAGATTTGTTGTAAATGTAAATGAATAGTGTATAACTGTCTACCTGACCATTTTCAGATATCTTCATGTTCATTTCTATTTTCTGGTTTTTAAAATCTGAATTTTGGTTTATGACCTGGTTTATAACCTCCTGACCGGTCATCGAAAATGCAACAATCCACGTTGTAACTAAAATACCGAGAAGTACAAAGAAACTTTTTTTCATGTTATTTCACCCTTTCTTTCTTGAATTTTTTATTTAAAAAGTCTTCTCTCAAAAAAGACAATAAAGATGGAAGTAGGATTATCACAAGTACCAAAGAAATTATCATGGTCGAAATCGTCAGTATGGCAAATTGTTTCAATCCTCCTATTGTAGAGAAGAAGAACATTGCAAATCCTGCGGAGGAAGAAATAGAATTCAAAAGTAGACCCTTTCCCGAGGTTGAAAATGTCTTAATTATGGCGTCGCTAATGCCATTAGATCTACCGTATTCTATTCTGAAACGACTGAAGATTTGAATTACGTAATCGACACCGACTCCAACTGTCATGGAGGCAATTGTAATGTTTATGGCATTCAAACTTATACCAAAAATACCCATAATACCAAAATTAACGATCATTGTTAAAAGCACCGGAAAAATACCGATTAATCCCATAAGCCATGAATTTGTTTGAATCATCAACAATACAAACACAAGTATGATTGATATAATCATCGATTCACATTGATCGTTTATTATAATGGACGAAACATAATTTGTCAGTATTGGAACACCTGTTAATTTAACATCAAAGGAATTTGAGCCATTCGGATCGTATACGGGTATTTTTCTGCTGGATAATGTCCATGACAGATTATTGACTTCTTCGTCTGAAAGACCTTTTACATTTGAAAGCAGTGATTTGGCGTAATCTTTTCTTGCAATCTGTGCTAAAACAGAATCCTGAGATTCTATTACCGGAGAGATCATTGATGTGTTATCAGGACCTATCTTGCTATTAAGGTTATCTTCAAGAGTTTTATTCGAATATCCCTCTTTGAAAGTATCTAACAACGCCATACGGAGATCAGATGTTGAAAATCCAGATATCATTCCATAACTGCCAATCATATCTGTCAAATAATTGACCAAATTCGTTGCATCTTTTGATAATACAGTTTCGTTACTTGATAAAAGAATTCTTGATACTATGGAATCTATGTCCGTACTGTTGTAGTCTAAATTAAGCGATTTCATATAATCTGTGACATAATTTTCCATCGATAAAATGGCAGACTTAACTTCAACCGGACTTGCTGAATCTAAATTCACATACGAATATCTTTTGTAAATGTTTGAATTTATAAAATCAGTCAATGAATCTTGAAGTGCTTTTATTTTTTTACTTGATTCAACATTGACTCTTAGTAAGACTATGCTCTCGGTTGCACCTGAATTGACGATTTCAGAAAGATTGCTTCCTTTCATCAAAAACCAAAGGTTTTGGATTTTGCTGTCAGAAGAAGGTATGTAGTTTTGACCGTTAAATTTATCATTCATGTTCTGAATAACTCTGGCAAGTGAATAAGATCCTCCTACAACTTTAAAATTATTCTCTGCATAATTAGAGATTAAAATCTCGCTTCTTAAAAGATAGGGATCAAGGGCATTTCCCTTAAAATCTACGATCACAAAATCAGATCCGCCAAATTGATCGTTGAAGAAGTTCATAGAATGACCTATTGAATTGTTATTACCAACAAGTTTATTCAGACTCATATCTGGACTAACTTTGTATATGAAAATAGATATTCCGGCGACAATCGCAATTGCAATTATCATGGATGACAATCTGTGCTTGAGGATATTTTTTGCAATCTTGGACCAAAAAGAAATTTCACCCTTAGATTGAGATACATTTTTGCAATAGAATGATGATACCGCAGGTGTAAAGATAATATTGATTATAAGGGCATAAAAGATACCGAGAGCAGTGAAAATTCCAAAATACCTTATAGGATCTATGCCGACGGTTAAAAGTGATAGAAATGCTATTATAACAGTAAAAGCGCTTAAAGATATGGCAATGCCGATATCTCTTAAAGTATTTGAAGTTCTAACGACATGATCTGAATCTCCTTCTTCCATGTATTTGTTCACTATGTATATTCCGTATGCATTGCCGAGTGCGATAACTATAATTGGCATAGCGACATCTGCAAGGGTCATCGTCATTCCAAGTAAATGGATGGTACCCAATACCCATATTGAAGACATTATGACGGAGATTAAGGGAAGGGCAAATCCTATTAAATTTCTAAAACTGAGTAAAAGTACTAATGCTATCGCAAGAAGAGCGAGCGGAATTAAAATGCTGATATTGTGTATCGCTATACTTTGAGCGTAAACGTCTGAAGGAGATAAACCTGAAAAGTAAATTTTTTCAGCGGTAGAATTATTTTTTATAAAAGTTTCTATTTTCTTCGTAATAGAGATACTACTTGCCGGATTCGTGAAATTGGGCAAACCTACCAGTATTATCGTTGATTTACCATTTGGAGAGACAAATTGTCCCTTAAAAATAGGGGAATGTGTTACTTCATACTCCAACGCTGCAGATTGGTTTGACGTTTGTGGAATGCTTTTTGATATTGTAGATATTTCCATTGATCCGTTCACATTAGTTATCCACGGAGCATTTGTAAGAGACATTACAGAAGTAACATCTTTCATTTTTGATAATCCATTTGTCAAATCTGAAATGTTTTGTATGGATGATTTTGAAAAGAGATCCTTGTATTCAAGTCCAACAAGAACAAGATTATTCATTTTGAAATTGTCCAGAACGTTTTTCAAAAAAAGATTTTCGGGATTATTTTGCGGTACGTAAGTTGTTATATCATCAACGATCTTTATTTTCATGGCTTGATATCCCATGAAAATAGTTACACCTACAAACAACACAATAATCAAGATTCTATGTTTTGCAATCCAAGTTCCAAGTTTTGGCATTTTTACCCTCCATCATTTTTACGCGTTGCATAATTATGCACTGCATAAATACTAACACGGCTTTTTGTCGTTTATGTTAATAAATATGGCAAATAGATGGAAGAAACGGTAATATTTTTATTAACCACGTTTCACAAAAAGAAATATCCGGTTGCCTTAAACAGCGGCCGGATATTTAAAAAAGTACTTATATGCTAAAAATCAATTTATGACTGTCTTCACTTCAAATGGCTTTAATTCTAACTTTTTTACATTCTTGAATTTGTCTTCAAGAATATTCGACAAAATAACAGACTTCGAAAATTCAACGGATGTTCTCTTCCCGTAAGGCTCATAAAATCTTATCACGACACCGTCGCCGTCCTCTTCGCGCTTTATTGCCGACAAAATGACAGACTCATCATCGAAAATTCTCAAAGGTTTCATAAAGTCTTCGACCTCTCCTTGTGCCACAGGTATGGGCGTGTTAAGGACGATCGCGTGCTTTACCGTTTTCTCTTTCCACTCCTTTCCCGTCGGAAAGAGAGAGAATGTGAATTCGTGATGACCTTCGTCCGAATAAAAATCAGGCATCGTCGATCCTCTCACAAGAGACAAACTTACATCGCTTCCATTTATCCCACACCCATACTTCGAATCGTTAACGACGCTTATTCCGAAATCCTCTTCCGAAAGGTTCAGCCATCTGTGGTATGGTACCTCGAATTTCGCCTGTTCGTAGGGATTGTTTTTGGTCGTCTTTCTTTTTATCATGCCGTAGGCTATCTCGAAGGTCGCCTCCCTTGTTAACAGATCCATCGGCATGTCAAGTCTTAGATTGTACCTTCTCGTGTGCCAGTCAAGATTGAATTTCAAATCAACGTTATCGTAATTGTCGTAAATCCTTGCGATCATTTCTATCTTGGATCCTTCGAATTCGTATTCGAATTTCAAAGATGCCATCGCAGGCCCATTTTCGTAAAGATACACCCTCTTCGGCTCAAGCCTTACCTCTTTTTCAGAATCGTACGGTACATCCCACCCTTCAAATTCCGCCGGAATGTCCCGTCTTGCTACAAGAGAAAAACCCTCTTTGAAAAGATATCTCTTTGCCTTTTTGTCAAAGACGTTAACTCTGTCATCCTTTATTTCGACTTTAATTAGCGCATTTTCAAGAGATTTGTCCTCTGCCTTTATGTTCCCTTTTACATCCTTCGATTTAGAAAGAGTCAAAGTCTTAAGACCGTCTATTTCCTTCCCGATCACAAAAGTGCCGTCCTTTCCTTTTTGAACGATGCAATCCGTGTAGAAGCCGGCAGATATATCCACATTTCTCAAAAGTATGGGCAATTTCAAGTTTGTCACATTGACGATACTCAATTTTTCTTTGTCCGTTTTTGTATGTTTTGAAATTATCTCGCCGACGAGAGAATTGATCTTCTTCTTTTGATCTTCTAACATTTCACCGAATTCTTTGTACACTTCTCCTATTGACGATCCGGGCAGTACATCGTGAAATTGCGCGCGGGCGAGTGCCATTCTCGCATCTGTCAGCACTTTGTATGGGTATTCCGCGCCGTTTTTGTAATCCGCACTCGACAAAACCTCGGCCGTATAAAGCAGGTTTTCCATCTGTCTGTTTAGTCTTTTGATTATCGACTGGTTTGTGTAAGTTCCTCTGTGGAATTCAAGATAAAGTTCGTCATCCATGACAGGCAGATCTTTGAATTTGTAACCTTCGAAGACCTTCTCGAAATTCTTTATCTCCAACTTTGGAAGACCCGGTAAATTTCTCATAAGACTGTATCTTGTCATCATCTCGTCCGTAGGTCCTCCGCCCCCGTCTCCGTATCCGAATGTAAGAATTGAAAATGGCACATCGCTCTTTTTTTCTTTGTGAAAGTCCCATCCGAGTTTTAAATCCTTGGGAGTGAGCGGAGAGTTATATCCTTCTGTTGCGGTAAACAGATGCGTCACAATTTCTGTGCCGTCAAGACCTCGCCAGACAAACCACGAATAAGGAAAGATATTCTTGTCGCTCCAGACGAGTTTGGTCGTGACAAAGTAATCGATGCCGCTTTCTTTCATGATTTGAGGAAGTGACCATGTAAAGCCGAACGTATCGGGAAGGTATCCTATTTTGCATCTTTTTCCGAACTCTTTTTCAAAGAATTTCTGACCGTACAAAAACTGGCGGGCAATCGATTCTCCAGAGGTAAGGTTTGCGTCGAACTCTATGACGCTTCCTCCGATAGGCTCCCACCTTCCGTCTTTGACGTAAGATCTTATCTTTTCAAAGAGTTCAGGCTCGCGCGCTTTGAAATCTTCGTAGTACGCACTCGATGACTGTGTGAATTTAAAATCGGGGAATTTTTCCATCATCCTCAAAGCGTTGGCAAAGGTCCTCACTATCTTCCTTCTCGTCTCTTTCAAAGGCCAAAGCCATGCGTAATCTATGTGTGAATGGCCCATTGCGTAAATCGTAAAAGGCAAACCTTCCATCTTCAAAGAGTCGATAAGGTGCTTTGTCGCATTTATAATTTGGGATCTGACCTTTTGGCTCAATTTGACGCCGAGATTTACTTTGAAATCGGGTGCTTCCCATTCCTTCATGAGGTCGGCCATCATCTCATCATCCAAACTCCTCGATTCATACTCATGCGTTGAAGATGGAATGTCTATCATGCCGAGAGATTCCATAAAGACTTTGTATATCCTGTCTTTCAGTTCATCGTCGACGGCCTCTATGAGATTTGAGACCATATCAAAGGCAAGAAAGCCATCCAAAACCTCTTTGTCAAAGGTCGTCACAAAGGCTTTCTCAAGCGACGGAGTGTAATTTGTCGTCCCGAACAGACCCTTCGGAACACTTTCAACCTCGATCGAGTGGGATTTTCCATCGCAAAACTTTGTAACGTCCAAGAATCTGTGATGCTCGTTTATCTCGCCGTAAGAGACGGAATCTATCCTGACAAGCGATTCTCCTCCGGTCCATATTTCTAAAGAGACGGCCTGAGAAGAGCCGGCCTTTTCTAAAACAACGCTTGATCTAAAGATGACCGGAAATTCTTTGTGATTCCACATCTCTCCGATTTTTATCTTTTTTGCCTTTCCGTTTACCTCGATGGTCCAGTTATCAATCACTTTTCTTGAGATAATCGAAAGCGGAAATAACTCGCTGACCTGCCTTTTGAGTCTTCTGTAATCAAGGTCTTTCCATTTGCCGGATGAGAAGTACATATTATCAACCCCTTTTCACGTTCAAATTATTTTGGAAGTACGTACCATCTTGTCACTCTCATATAGATCATATCAGCAGAGAATCATAAATCATGCTATTGAAATGCTAAAAAATATATGTTATGATGTTATCGAACATAAAACTATTTTGGTCGAAAAGAGTGATTTGATGGACGAAAGAGATAAAATAATCGAATCGGCGCGGGAACTTTTTGCCAAATACGGTTTTAAAAAGACAACGATGGATGAGATAGCCTCTAAATCAAGAAAAGGAAAGAGCACTCTTTACTATTATTTCAAAAGCAAAGAAGAGATACTCAAAGCCATTGTGGATATTGAAGCGGAAGAGTTGAAATCAAAACTCGAACTTGCTCTTAAAGAGAGCAATTCTCCCGAGCAAAAGTTGAAGAATTACATAATAACAAGGATGAAAGCAATGAAAGCACTTTCAAATCTTTACGTTGCTTTCAAAGATGAATATTTAGAGATGTACGATTTCATAAATCAAGTAAGAAAAGATTATGACGACTACGAAATAAGTGTCTTCGAAGATATACTCGAAAATGGGATAAATGAGGGTATATTCGATGTGAAAGACGTTTATTTGACGGCCTACGTTATGGCAATGGCAACAAAGGGAATAGAATACAAATTCGCAACGTCAAATGATTTTGAAATAGAAAAAAACGTTGAAATTCTTGTAGATATACTTTTCAACGGAATAGTTGTAAGGTAATTTTTTTTACCGCTAATAGACTAAAAAACTAATTTAGTCTAAAATTATGAAAGGAGGTGCTAAAATGATAGTTGTAACAGGGGCAACCGGGCATATCGGTAACGTACTTGTGAAAGCACTTGTCAAAAGAGGCGAGAAGGTAAGAGCATTCGTCATGCCATCCGAAAGTCTCACTCCACTTGCTGGCCTTGATGTAGAGTACTTTTATGGAGATGTAAGAGACATAAAATCGCTTCAAGAAGGTTTCCGTGATGCGAAAATCGTTTATCATCTGGCCGGGATAGTTTCGATTTCTAAAAAATCCAAAAATATCTTTGATGTCAATGTCGGTGGCACTCAAAACGTGATAAAAGCGTGCCTTGATTGTAAGGTTGAAAGACTTGTTTACATGAGTTCGATCCATGCCTTTGTAGAGCCACCAAAGGGCGTCCCAATAACAGAGACAAAATCTTTCGATCCATCCAGAGTT
Organism: Athalassotoga saccharophila; assembly: GCF_009936215.1. Taxonomy (GTDB): domain Bacteria; phylum Thermotogota; class Thermotogae; order Mesoaciditogales; family Mesoaciditogaceae; genus Athalassotoga; species Athalassotoga saccharophila. The sequence continues at coordinate 1,520,717 of NZ_AP019551.1, forward strand.
GTCGGCGAATACGCCGAATCGAAGGCAATGGCAACGATCGCGGTTTTACAATCCATTGATAAAGGTCTCGATGCCGTAATCGTTCATCCGACGGGTGTCATAGGTCCATACGAGTACAAATTATCTAACATTGGTCAGATGATCTATAACTTTATGAGGGGTAAAATTCATTTTTACATAAATGGCGCTTATGATTTCGTTGATGTCAGAGATGTGGTTGATGGAACGATACTTGCGTGCGAGAAAGGAAGACGCGGAGAAAATTATATCCTTTCGGGAGAGCGGATCACAGTCAAAAGAATTTTTGAGATTTTAGCGGAAGTATCCGGAATAAAATGTCCATCCGTTGAAATTCCGATATGGATTGCAAGATCGGTAGCACCTATTTTTGAGTTATCTCACGATCTTTTTAAAAAATCGGATCAACAAACTTACACCGCTTACTCGATTCATACACTTTTGAGCAATTCTTTGACTTCTCACGAAAAGGCATCTAAAGAATTGGGATATTTACCTCGAAGTATTGAAATATCGATAAAAGATACCGCAAAATGGATAAGCGATTTAAAAACTTCCTATTCTAAACATCCTGCAATTCATAGGAAAAAAATGCACTACTGGCCTAATTAGCATGTGGCGCGTGGCAGGTAGCGGGTGGCACGTAGAATAAAATTGAGAATTGAAAATGAACAATTTTCAATTTTTAATTTGCAATTATCAATTAGTTCCACTCACTGTTCACCGGTGCCATTGGCCATAGGCCATGCACCGAATTAAGCACGTAGCACGTAGTTCGTGGCACGTAGTAAAAAATTGAGAATTGAAAATGGACAATTTTCAATTTTTAATTTGCAATTATCAATTAGTCCCATTCACTGCTCACTGGAGCCATTGGCCATAAGCCATGCACCGAATTAAGCACGTAGCACGTAGTTCGTGGCACGTAGTAAAAAATTGAGAATTGAAAATGGACAATTTTCAATTTGCAATTATCAATTAGTTCCACTCACTGCTCACTGGAGCCATTGGCCATAGGCCATGCGCCAACTCATTCCTCAAAGGTAGGATAGAAACTACACTTTCTGTTTTATTATCCCATTCTTGAAGTGGTTTTCATTCCTCAAAGGTAGGATAGAAACGGTTGCTGAATATAAAGAGTGGCTCAATGCCACGTATCCGTTTTCATTCCTCAAAGGTAGGATAGAAACGTATGTATAGTAAAGAAAAAGGGTTTGTGAAATTCGAGTTTTCATTCCTCAAAGGTAGGATAGAAACAGGTGAATGAAATCGTTAAAGAGGTTTTTTAGCCACGTTTTCATTCCTCAAAGGTAGGATAGAAACCTTAAATCACATGTGGAGGTGTATATAATGTTTAGGTTTTCATTCCTCAAAGGTAGGATAGAAACACGCAAAGAGACAGACATATCGTAGGAATAGATAGTTTTCATTCCTCAAAGGTAGGATATAAACCATGTTTGAATATGTGTGGGACGATCAGATTGGTAGGTTTTCATTCCTCAAAGGTAGGATATAAACTGCGCGTATGTTTGGCGTAGTGCTTTATTTTCATTTTGGTTTTCATTCCTCAAAGGTAGGATATAAACGATTGTTCATGTTCTTCATATTCTTTTATTTTATTTTTGTTTTCATTCCTCAAAGGTAGGATATAAACCCGTTGACATAGTATAACATAAGGATTTCTAAAAGTCAATTTTGGGAAAAAGTATGTGAACTTGTATACATAAAAGTGAGATAAAAGCTTTAGTGATAATTATTTATGTAAGAAATCCGATCGTCGTCGATCTCCGGGGGTTTTTCGAGTATCGTAGGTCGACGACGATGGTAAATGAAGTATGAATGATGTTAAGAGAAAAGGAGGCGATGGAAATGATCTGTGGATATATGTAAATATATTTGATTATTGGAGATAATTAATATGAGTTCTTATGTGATTGAATGTTAAGGGTCGGGTGTGTAACAAAAGAGGTGGGGAAAAGAAGCTGAATTTAACGTAAAAGGGTATATACTCGCAATTCAATGGTAAAATATGAGAGGTTATTCACCTATGCTGTAACATACCAGATCAAAATAATTGGCGGGTAGCGGGTGGCACGTAGAATAAAATTGAGAATTGAAAATGGACAATTTTCAATTTTTAATTTGCAATTATCAATTAGTTCCACTGATTGCTTACTGATATTTCGTTTGCAATGACTCTTAAAGCAATTTCAATGGCACGTGTCATGTCTTCTAAAGACATAAAAGGAGTGTCTGGTCTGTCAAGTACCTGTTCAGAAGAATATGGTACGTGAATAAATCCTGCTTTGATTGGCAGATTATTTTTATGGATGTGGTTTAGAATGCCATACATAAGATGATTGCATACATAAGTTCCTGCCGTGTTTGAAATTACGGCGGGTATTTTTTCTTTTTTGATCTCTTCAACGATATGTTTTATTGGGATAGTCGCAAAGTAAGCCGGCATTCCGTCCAAATCGATTGGAGTGTCTACAGGTTGTTGGCCAGCGTTATCTGGTATCCTTGCATCGTCGATGTTTATCGCCACTCTTTCAACGTTTATACTGGATTTTTTGGCGGCCTGCCCAATGCTAAGAACGGCATCCGGACTTATTTCTTGAATTTTCTCTATAACCTTTTTTGTAGACGAATAAAAGACTGTTGGAACCTGCATCTTTATTATTTCGGCGTTCACTATTTGATCTTTTAAATTTTTGAGAACTTCATAAGATGGATTTATCTTCTCTTTTTCAAAAGGCTCGAAAGCCGTTACAAGTATTTTCATGATCCATTCCTTTCTATTTGATTTATAAAGATTTTATCACATTTGACTTTGATAATTATTTTTGTTATAATAATGAACTATCAGTATTATAAAAGTATTTTACAATAATCGAACTTTAATTTGAAGGAGGATGATGGTGTGATTTACAATCAATGGTATATAGTACTTGACTCAAAAGAAGTCAAGAAAGAAAAAATAACCGCAGTCAAAAGATTAGGCAAGGATTTGCTATTCTGGAGAGATAATTCAAATCAAATTCACTGCGTAGAGCGAAGGTGCGCCCATAGAGGGGCCGATCTTGCGCTTGGAAAGATAGTCAACGATCATGTCCAGTGCCCGTTTCATGGAATAGAATATGATGGATCTGGCAGAGGTGTCTTGATTCCTTCGATTGGCAAGAACGGCATGGTAAGATCGAATTTCAAAGTTAAAAGTTATCCTGTCATCGAAAAAGGTGGCTTTGTCTTCATGTGGTTTGGAGAAGAAAAGGATCTTCCAGAGATAAAATGGTTAGAAGGTATAGACGAAACTTTCAACTATTCATCTCTTACGGATATATGGCCCGTGCATTATTCAAGGTCAATAGAAAACCAGTTGGATGTCTCTCATCTTCCTTTTGTCCATTACAACACGATAGGACGTGGCGGAAGAACTCTGGTCAACGGCCCGATCGTCGAATACAAAGATGGGATTATCAACGTGTGGGTAAACAACGTTGTCGACAACGGTCAAAAGCCTTTGAAACCGGAAGAGGTAAAAAAAGAAGATTGCATAGGAAGATTGCAATTCATCTTTCCGAATTACTGGCAAAACATCATAAACAAAGATTTAAGAGTCGTGGCGGCATTTGTCCCGATAGACGATTCAAATACCATAATATATCTTAGATTCTACCAGAGATTTTTGAAGGTGCCGCTCATTCGAAATTTGGTAACGAAAATATCGATGCCTTTCAACAAAAAAATCCTTAATCAGGATAAAAGGGTTGTCATTACTCAAAGGCCAATAAAAAGTGAGTTGAGAATGAACGAGAATCTTTATCAAGGAGATCTACCTATAATCATTTACAGACGTGTAAGAGAAGAACTAAAAAAATCTTCAAAAGAGGTGTCTGAATGAAATACAGTGTTGTTTTCTTCTCAAGAACGGGAAATAGCAAAAGAGTGGCCGAGAAAATATCGAAGGTTCTGGGTGTAAAACCGATCGAAATAATTCAAGAAAATCCGAGTTTCAAAGGTTTATTCGGATATTTGAAGGCCGGCTATTATTCGATGAGGAACAAAAGTGTCAAAATCAAAATCAGTGAAAATTACAAAGACGCTGACAGGTATATCGTTGTCTCACCTTTGTGGGCAGGAAAGCCTGCGAATGCAACGGTGGAATTTTTAAGACTTGTTCCGCCCGGTAAAGTCACGTTGGTACTTACATGTATCGGAAGTGATACGGACAAAATTGTGAATGATTACGAATCAAAAAACGGTAAATTCAAATCACATTATGGGATTGTGAAAAAACTTAAAAATGAGGAAAAGGTGATAGACGAAATTTTGAAAAATCTTCAGAAATAGTTATTTTAAAGATATTTTTTTGCTTTTGTCATTCTTTATATCTTCCAAAATATCGCCGTTTATTTCTAAGCCGGAATTTATTCCTTTCCCTTTGAAAAGGATCGAACCTTTAGATCTTAATGTTATTTCGATTTCCGAATTCAGACTTTCTTTTATTCTGCCGTTCATGTCTCCGTTTTTGGGCGATAAAAGGATGTTATCACCATGCTTCGATATTTTAACATCGATCGATTCGGTTCCTTTGATAGCCTTCAGAAGGACGGTATTCTCTTTTATCTGAAGATCAGAAATTTTTGATCCATTGTAAGTCGTAAATTGGTAAATATGTCCTTCCAAATAAAGCCCTATTATGAAGCCCACAAAATAATTTCTTCCGAAAGGCACGTTGGCAATAGAGAGCGTGAAGGAAACTTTTTCATTTTCAAAGTCGTTGGAAGCGGCCCATATCCATGATTTAGGAAAGGATCGGCCCCAATCTTTTTCGATGTAACCATTTCCTCCGTTAAAGTCAATACGCTTTCCGTTAACTGTGACATTTCCGTTCAATTTGTGGGTGAAACTTAAAATTCCGTGATAGCACTCCAAAAAGTTGAAAAAGCCGTAATAACCCATTGCCCCGGGACTCAAAATTTTTACGGGCCACGGTGTTAAGTTTTGAAATATCAAATTTGCCGAAATGTATTCTGATTCGAAGGAAAAGCCTTCTAAAGAAAAATGATTTTTACCAATGGAAATCCAAAATGGTTTGTTTGAAAATTTAAAGTCTTGAAATTTGAATCTGTAGTAGTTTGAGAAGTTTCTGCTGTCTATTATCTGGATGAAGGCATGAGAATCTTCTCCGATTGAAATTCCGGGTATGACGGCAAAAACATAGTCTTTTTGAGAAGATGTGTTTTTAAAGTACCAACCCTCGAAAAATTTATTTTTGTTTTTGCCGTGAAAGTTTTGAGGCTTCCATATATTCATGATTTTGTTCCTTTCATATGATCTAAAACCTTCATAAGCCTTATCCTGTTGTATCTTTGGGCAAAAATGCACGGGCAGTTCATAAAAAATGTGTATATTATCATTATTATGTCTCCGAAAAGTGGGTTAAACAGGAAAAAAATTATCAAAAAGGGAAGATGGATAAGATGAACGAATTCTGCCCTTCTCGTTTCTATTATGAATTTTTCGATGTACCCTTCTTCTAAACTTGCAAGTTTTTTCTTTGGAAAACCATTTCTGTCAACAAGCCGTGCACCGTCAGGCAATATGTTCTTCCATTTTTTTATCCCCAATAATGTGTACAACTTTCCATCCATCTCTATAATGCTTTTCTTGTAAGGCCACACATCTTTTTCAAAATACTTCGATGGAATTCTTGCGCCTATGTATCCTATTATTATATGTATCAAAGGCCAGAGAGAAAAATCGAGTATAATAGTGAGAGTTTGATTTAATTCGAAGATTTTCAAGAGATTCCTCCCGTCTTTATCTTTCTTCCCTTCCATCTAACATTTCTGAAAATGAAAGTTTTTATCAGAGAATAAAAGAAGACAAAAACGAAAAAGGCTATGTGCACGGGAAAAAGAAAAGCGCTTACAAGTCCAAAATTCCCAACCCGGCGCGAAAGTAGATAAAATTGAATGGCATACATTACGTACAAAATAAGATAGAAAGGAGATTTATACATGTAAAAGATAACGCTTATAGATCCGTTTATCCATAAAAAGATCATCAGGAAAAATAATGGATTCGATCTCGATGCGCCGGTCGCAAAATTTTTTGTCCATCCTTCAACGAGAGATTTCAAGTTTTCGGGATACATTCTAAAACTTATTAACTTTCCACCCAAAAAATTATGAACGGGCAAAGCACTTTTCATAAAAGATTTCGCAATCGCGACATCATCGACAACTGAATTCTTTATCTTTTCGTGTCCTCCTGACGTCTCATAATCCTTTCTCGAGCATACCAAACATGGTCCAAATGCACCTATTGGTTTTAGTTTTGATCCTATAATTGAAAACTCCTTCATCGACATCATGACGATGATGTTGAACGTGGCAGATAATTTTTCATGGACTCTTACGGCATTGTGCCATGGCTGGATCGAGATAAGGCCTCCGTATTTTTGATGAACTTTTAATAGACTTTTTATGGCATTCTTTGAAAGTGTGACATCTGCGTCGAGAAAGATGAGTATATCTCCTGTTGAATGTTTGTAACCTCTCCAGCAGGCATTGGACTTCCCAGTCCATCCATCTGGTAAATCTTCGACTTGAATAACATCGACACCAAATGTTCTTGCGATGGAAAATGTTCTGTCTGTTGATTGATCGTCCACGACTATTATTTCGTCTATTTGGATGCTTTGATCTTTGAGAGATCCAAGAAGGTTTCCTATGTTTTTTTCTTCGTTTCGTGCCGGAATTATGATGGATATCTTTTTATCTTTATCGAAATCGTAAGACTCAGGAATCTCATTTTTTCTCCAGAACAAGAGAAATCCCAAAAACCACTCTAAGAGTATGACCACATTCATATCACAAGGGAATAAATAAATGTAAAGATCAACGTCGTGATCGCACAACTTGCGAAATTGACGAAGTCGTTGTTGATAAAAGAAAAGCCATAGTAGATTTTGTTTTCTTTTCCATTCCAGAATCTTCTCTCGACGATCAATCCGTCTTCAGTTACATATTTGACCTCAAATAACGCTCCTATGATCGAATCTATTATCGATCCTACAAATCCTGCTATTCCTATTAGAATGAAAAGTTCCCAACCTTTTTGTGAATTTCCTTCAAAGATCGCAAATACCCCGCTTATTATAAAAGCACCGATCAACGATGCCAAAAATCCAATTGTACTTACCCCTCCCGAAAGACCTGGCTTTAGGGTTTTGAAATTTATTATCGAAATTGGTTCTCTCCGACTCAAAATTCCTATCTCACTCCCCCATGTATCCGAATTCGATTCGGCAAATGAGATTGCAGTTGCGATGAGAAATAGATCATTTTTCGTCAAAAAGTAAAGGATCGTTGCCACCATTCCCACTCCGCCGTTTGCAAGCACCTGAAGGTAATCCCTCTGGCCACCCTTTTCATTTATTTTCTGAGATTCGGCCTTCTTACTATGACCAATCCTGCTGACAATTGATGCAGACACGAAAAAAACCATAAGCAAGAGGTACGAAAGCCAGTTTATCATCAGAATGATCGAACCGACCGCAAAACCTGCAAGAAAACCAGTTTTATCGACGGCATTTTTTCTGTAAGAGAACAATGCCGCAAAGAAATTTACTATTATTGCCAAGAACGGGAAAATATCAGAATTGACGAATAAAAAAGCAAGAAGAGCAGTTAAGATCGGAACGGTAAGGTTATCTATTCCAAAAGGAGTTATTATCTCTATTATCGTAGATAAAGCGGCAATTTCAAACGAAAAAAGTATTGCCCGTTCTATGCCGAAATTTTGCAAGAAAAGGAAAGAAACTAAAAATGTGGCACCAAACATAACTGCCGATCCTTCGAGAGATTTGTTGTCAAAGATCTTCACTTTTGTCTTTCCGAAGGATTTGCCTATCAATCCTGCAAGGCCATCGCCATAACCCATCGTGAGAATTCCTATTCCCGCCGCGTAGAAGGGAATGAGTCTGTAATAGGAAAGCAAGACAAGTACCAAAAGGGAAATTGGAAAATAAACTGTTCCAACATTTGATTTTTCTTCTATTTCCATTCCTTTGAAAATATCATGCCTGTAAGAGATGTAATTTATTATTATAAAAGATATAGGCCCTATTGAGGCTATAAAAGGGTCTTTCATCGTTGATATGGCTATGAACCACCAGTTTGAAACGCCTATGTGAACTATCTTTCTTGTGATGTAATCGGAAAGGTGAAAAAATTTGTTCAAAATACTCGAAAGAATTATGAACGAAAATACAAACGCGTAAGAAATCAACAATCCCCAGTATTGATTCATTTATCCTCCCGTATTCAATCTTAATATATATCGAGAATTAAGAAAAATATCGATTGAACGATTATGTATATCCACGGCAAATTGCTTTTGAATTTTACATTTTTTAAAGACAGAGAAAACAAAAAAGATATCACAAACCATGCAATGTAATTTTGAACCGGAACCGAACCATCCCATTTCCAGAAAGAAAATGCGACTGCCGATGGCTCCATTAAGATATCAAAAATGACTGCAAATGTTGACGCAATGAAAGATCTAAAAAGGAAATTTCTTGATCTCAAAACGTTCGATGCGAAATAATTCCAGGAAAAGACGACTACAACCCAGTTCAAACCTATCAAAAATGGAACACCATAAATTCCCGGTCCGAGCACATTTCCGTAAGAATACCGGCCAAAGATCATTCCGGTATTTACACCCAAAATCTCTATAAAAAGGCCTGCAAAGAAAATGTATACGTACAAAGGAATGATTTTCTTTCCGTTATCGTTGAAAATTTTGAAAAGTATAACAAGCCCGAACAAAAAGAGTATGTAAGGTGTTAACAAGATTATAATAGGTCTTATCAAAATAAAGCCTATGACTCCAACCAAATAAATACTTATTATGGATCTTAAAACTCTTTTATCTTCTAAAATGTCATTTAGGTAAGACAACTCTGAATCCCACCCTTGAAATTATTCTAAATTTCGAAGGCTTTACTTTCTTTTTTAAAACTATAAAAGGATCCGATCTTATCTTTTTGGCAGTCCACCTGTACATGTCCGCGGCTGCCATTATCGGTATCCTATATCTTACAGGTATATAACCGAACCCTTTTCTTGCAATATCATCCCAGGCTTCATATCTTTTCACGTTAAGCAAAATGAATTCTTCAAATGCCAATTCATCTGCAAATGGATCTTCGTAGACTCTCTCATCAAAATTTTCAATTGGAAGGTATCTTCGCCCAAGTTTTTTGTCCTCATCGATGTCTCTTACAAAGTTTATGTACTGAAAGGCTCGACCAAGCATTTTTGCGTAATAAAAAGAATCTTCATCGAGATCCATTATTCTTGCCATGAAAAGACCTATGACCTCAGCCGATCCATATATGTAATCGAGAGTTTCAGAAATCGTCGAGTACTTTTTCTTGAAAATATCCATTTCCATCGATTTAAAAAAAGCCTCGATCCAGTCGGGGTTGAATTTCTTCTCAAATGAAAGTTGAATAAAATCATTTATGATTTTGTCTTCAGAATGTCCGACCTTAAAACTTTCTCTGTAAGTCCTGACAAAATCGTTGAATTCTTTTACCTTTTGAGGAATGGCATCGACATAATCATCAGCAATTCTCACAAAAGCATAAAGTCTAAAAACATCTTTTCTTACTTCGTCCGGGAAAAAAAGGCTCGAATTGAAAAAAGTTTTACTTCCACTTTTAAATATTTGTCTTTGAAGATCTACGTCGTTGGACATTACCTTTTCCCCATCACAAGGTTGGCTGCAAGTTGGCCTGATATCAAAACCATGGGCACTCCGACTCCCGGCTGGGTCATCTGGCCTGCATAGAAAAGATTATCCACTTTTTTGTTTATCAAAAGAGGTCTAAAAGCCGCGGATTGATTTAAAGTATGGGCCAGGCCCAGAGCCGTACCTTTGTATGCGTTAAACATTTTTTGACAATCGCTTACCGTACACATGTTTTCGTACTCTATATGACTTTCTATATCTTCTCCTGTTATTTCTTTGAAATTTTGTAATATCTTTGATCTGAAATCAAGTCTTTTGTCAAGCGGATCATCGAGACCGGGAGCAATTGGAACGAGAAAGAATACAATTTCTTTGCCGCTTTCGACTATAGTTGGATCGCTTTTTGAAGGAGTTCCTATGTAATAAGAAGGATTATCTGGCCATTTTGGATCTTTAAAAATAGAGTCAAAATGTTTCTCCCAATCCCGATCGAAGTACAACGTATGGTGGAGTAAACTATTCACTTTTTTATCAAGACCGAAACAGAACTTGAACATGGAAGGACCAAAGACCTTCTTTTCCCAGTATTTCATGTCATAATTTCTGTATTTCGGATCTAACAGTTCCATCTCGGTATGCATGTAATCGGAATTCGCAATGACGAAATCCGCTTCAAAGAAATCGGATTCTGTTTTTACGCCAATTGCCTTTCCATCTTTAACGTCTATCGAAATGACCTTTTGCCTTGTAAGATACTTTGCACCTAAACTCTTTCCAAGTTTTACGAACGCATTCGCAACCTCTCCGAATCCGCCAACTGGATACCATATGCCTCTAATCATGTCGGCATAGGAAAGAATGGTATAAAGTGAAGGAGTGAAGTATGGACTATTGCCAAGAAAGACAGAATGGTATTCTAAAAGTTGTCTTATTTTTTTGCTCTTGAAGTATTTTTGGATAAAATCGTCTAAATTGGAAAAGATATCGAATTTCATACCCGCGAAGATTGTTCTTAAAGATAAGAAATCGAAGATAGTTCTGTAATCTTTGTATATGAACTGATCCATTGCGATTTGATACTTCATGCCGGCCTGTTCTATGTACCTTTTTAGATTTTTTCCGCCGTTCTTCTCTATTTTCTCGAAAACATCGTAATTTTTCTCAACATCTGAATAAATATCAACATAATCTCTATTGCCAAAATACACCCTGTAACTTGGATCAAGCCTTACAAGTTTATAAAAATCGGATACTTTTTTGCCGAACAGAGAAAAATAATTCTCAAAAACTTCCGGCATCAAATACCAAGAAGGGCCTGCATCGACCGTGAAACCTTTATCTTTGAAAACTCTTATTCTTCCTCCGAAATAGGCATTTTTCTCAATAACGGTAACATCAAATCCTTCCTTTGCAAGCAAAGCGGCCGCGCTGAGCCCTCCTATACCGCTACCTATTACCACGACTTTTTTGACCATTTTCACATCTCCATCAATACTTTACATTCGTTATTATCATAACAGAAAATAGTTATCAATGTCAAATTATAAAAAGTCGCCTTTCGGGGACTTAAGTTTATTTTATGAATTACTCCCACTTATAGAAATGGGAGTTTCCTGCTTCAATGGATGATAACTCTTAGACTGAAGATAGGGATTTCTTGCTAATTATTGCTAAAATACGTAAAAGATCCCGCCGGACATGGTAAGTAAAGAATAACTGGGCCAAGAAAAACCAATCGCGGTGTATGAGAGTGTTTTAACATTTACAGTTGGAAAATAGGCGTTTAAAATCAACGCCGGGCCGGCAAAAACACTCCCATAGACTCCAAGAAATGAATATACTTCAACATCGGCAACAGCACCATATCCTATCTTTATAGATCCTATCTCCTGACCCGTCGAAGATTTTCCAAAATCGAGGTTATAGAGATCTCCTATTTTCATTCCTCCTCCAGCCATTATCCCAAGAGGATATGAAATTCCCGCATAGATAAAAGTCGACGGTGATAATTCAGTTCCCACAGAGATTGCTCCACCTGTAAATCCCACCATCAAAGCAAAACTGCTAATGCAGATGATACTGATTACCGCTAAGACCAGAATGAAACTTTTCATTTTTATCCCCCCTATTTTGAAGTAAGATTAAATCAAAATAATTGTACCATATTTCAAAAAATTTTCAATGATGTTTATCATATGAAGATGAAAAAATTTAGAAATAGAAAATCAATATTAATTTGCTGGTATAATATCTTTGTCTTACAATCAAGGAGGTGTTCAAATTGAGGAGGTATTCGTTAATACTGTTCGTTTTGCTTGTTATTATTTCAAGCGTTATCTTTGCATCCATCTATCCCTCGCTTTCGGCAGGCAAAACGGCGGCAGATTTCGGTGCACAGACGGTGCTCATTGTTCATTATCACCGCTACGATGGAGATTACGCTGGATGGAATTTGTGGGTATGGCCCTACAGACCAGAAAGTTTGGCCGGATCAGCGTATCAATTCACCGGAGAGGACAGTTACGGACCTTATGCGATAATAAAATTCGATCAAAAGTACACCCAACTTGGTTTCATAGTAAGGCTAAATGACTGGCAAGCAAAAGACGTGTCCGAAGACAGGCACGTTGTCATACCTCCGTCTGGTGTGGCAGAAATATGGGTTTTGGAGGGACAATATGAATGGTACACAAATCCTAACGATATTGACATATCACCGAGAGTTATGGGCGCATTTTTAAATTCTCTAAACAAAATAGATCTCTACCTTACAAATCCAATAGAAACCAAGGACTGGAAAGGTAATGTGTTTTTCACAGTTGGAGGAAAGGAATGGCCAATATCTGACGTTGAGCCGGCAATTCCGGGATCAATCTCCAAAACTTCTTACGTAGAGATAACGCTAAAATCTTCACTTTCAACATATGATGTTTCAAAACCCATGATCGTAGAGATAAAGGGATTTCAACCTGCCATCGTTTACGCTTACAAAGCCTTAAATGATCCAAAATTTTATTATTCAGGACAGTTGGGCCCGATTTACACACCGGCCGAGACAACCTTCAAAGTATGGTCTCCGGTTTCTGAATGGGCAAAGGTTTTGCTTTACAAAACGGCTGACGCCACTCTTCCTTATGCAACTTACGACATGTCAAGAAATGATCAGGGAGTATGGAGTGTTACCGTTAAAGGAAATCTCAATGGCGTTTATTATCTTTATGAGTTCTATTCATACAATCAGGAAAGGATAACGCCCGACATAAATTGCTACGCGGCAGATATGTACAACAGAAAATCGATGGTTGTTGATCTTGCAGATACGAATCCACCAGATTGGTCAAAAGATCGTTCCCCATCTCTTGCCCATAGAGTCGACGCGATAATATACGAATTAGATGTGAGAGATTTTTCAGTCGATCCAAATTCGGGAGTTCCGGCACAATATCGTGGCAAGTATCTTGCCTTTACGGCAACGGGAACAACTTACGATGGAATTCCAACCGGAATAGATCATCTTAAAGCACTTGGCATAACAGATGTTCAGATAATGCCCATACAGGATTTCTGGAATGAGCCATTTGATCAATATAACTGGGGGTATATAACATATCTGTTTAATGTACCCGAGGCCCAATATTCAACAGATCCTCAAAATCCAGCAAGCACAATAGAACAGGTCAAAGAAATGATCGAGTCTCTTCACAAAAACGGTATCGGAGTTATCATGGATGTCGTTTACAATCACACATCCGGGGTGGGCAAAAATTCCCCATTCGATCAAACAGTTCCTTACTATTACTACAGAATAGACGAAAAGGGTGCATACCTTAACCAGTCTGGCGTTGGAAATACAATAGCGACTGAAAATACGATGGCAAGAAAGTATATAATCGATTCTTTGAAATACTGGGTAAAGGAATATCACGTTAATGGTTTCAGATTTGATCTTCTTGGCCTTTTTGACAAACAAACAGTTAAGGAGATTGTCGATCAATTGCATGAAATAGATCCACAAATTTTGCTTTACGGCGAGCCTTGGGGTGGATGGGGAGTTACTCCTCTCTTCGGAAAGGGAGATCAAAAGGGAATGAAGATAGCCGTTTTTAACGATGATCTCAGAGACGCAATAATTGGAAGTGTTTTTGACATAACGGCAAAAGGGTTCATAGAAGGGGCAAACAAAAACATACTCATTCAGAGAGGTGTCGTGGGTGAAATTCCATATTCTCAGGTTATATCTGGCTTTACACAGGAGCCCGGAGAGACGATAAATTACGTTACATGTCATGACAATTACACACTGTGGGACAAAATAAGCGGCGCCGCGACAAATTGGACTGTTGAACAAAAAGAGGCTGCAGATAAACTTGCGAATGGAATAATTCTAACATCGCAGGGAATTCCTTTCATTGCGGGAGGAGAGGAATTTGCAAGAACAAAGGGAGGAAATGGAAACAGTTACGATGCTGGAGATGCAGTCAACCAGTTCGACTGGTCAAGGCTCGATACCTTCTATTCTCTTAATGAATATTACCAAGGACTAATAGAATTGAGAAAAGCACATCCTGCCTTTAGAATGTATACAGCCGATCAAATAAAATCTTCTATAACATTTTTCCCAACACAATATAAACAAGTAACTCAATATCTCAGAATGCCAATAGCATTCGTTGCTTACGAAATTCACGGAAGTCCAAATGGTGATACGTGGAAGAATATAATCGTCATTTACAATGGAGAAACATCAAGTGTCAAATTCACATTGCCAGATGGTCAATGGGATCTTGTGGTAGATCAAAACCATACAGGAATAAAAACAATAGACATTTTATCCGGAGAAATAGAAGTTCCACCAACAGCGATGTATGTCTTGCATCAATAATTAAAAAGGCCGCCGAACAGGCGGCTTTTTCATTCCTCGATTAAAGAAAATTCGTGACGCGTAAGGTAGGATACAACTTGAGCACGTAGCGGGTGGCTCGTGGCATGTAGAATAAAATTGAGAATTGAAAATGGACAATTTTCAATTTTTAATTTGCAATTATCAATTAGTTCCACTCACTGCTCACCAGCACCATTGGCCATAAGCCATGCGCCAACTCATTCCTCAAAGGTAGGATAGAAACTTGATCTAAAAGAGTCTTATTGCGACAACGTCTTTTGTTTTCATTCCTCAAAGGTAGGATAGAAACGATTATCATCTTTAGCGTTCAGATCGAATATATCTGTGTTTTCATTCCTCAAAGGTAGGATAGAAACAGAAAATGTATCAGGATTGAATAATGGTAGGTCATAGTTTTCATTCCTCAAAGGTAGGATAGAAACGTAAAATGATAAATGATTTCGTTACGTGGGCGATGCGTTTTCATTCCTCAAAGGTAGGATAGAAACTTCCCCGCTTATATGGGGGAGAAATGGACACGGAATAGTTTTCATTCCTCAAAGGTAGGATAGAAACTATCATATGATATAGATGCTAACTGTCACATATAAGTTTTCATTCCTCAAAGGTAGGATAGAAACCTTACATTGGCAACACAAGATAAATTTATAGCTAAGTTTTCATTCCTCAAAGGTAGGATAGAAACAATAGTTGTATGTGACACATAATTCGAGTTAAGTTTGTGTTTTCATTCCTCAAAGGTAGGATAGAAACCCTTGCTCTCCCAGAAGAGAGGGCTTGGATGAGAAACTTGTTTTCATTCCTCAAAGGTAGGATAGAAACTCGTTGACATAGTATAACATAAGGATTTCTAAAAGTCAATTTTGGGAAAAAGTATGTGAACTTGTATACATAAAAGTGAGATAAAAGCTTTAGTGATAATTATTTATGTAAGAAATCCGATCGTCGTCGATCTCCGGGGGTTTTTCGAGTATCGTAGGTCGACGACGATGGTAAATGAAGTATGAATGATGTTAAGAGAAAAGGAGGCAATGGAAATGATCTGTGAATATACGCAAATCTATTCGGTTATTGGAGATAATTAATATGAGTTCTTATGTGATTGAATGTTAAGGATCGGGTGTGTAACAAAAGAGGTGGAGAAAAGAGGCTGAATTTAGAACAAAAGAATATATATTCGCAATCCAATGGTAAAATATGAGAGGTCATTCACCTGCGTTGTAACATATCAGATCGTGTAAGACGTACCGTTTGCGAGAGGATTTTTCTCCGTGCCTATTACTTCTTTATCGAAAAGATCTTTTGTTTTTAATTTAAAAAATAACACGCTGTCTTTTTCCTCTTCGATTTTGTCTTTGATTTTTGATTTCAGTTCTCTGAATTTTGCTGCAGTTATTTCACCTTCAAATACAGAGTTTTGGATCCACGTTAGATATTCCCGTCCTATTTTGAGAATTTTACCAACACGCTTTTCTTCTATGTCGTAGACCATTATGACGTACATAGTTTATCACCACTTCGAAACATAAGGAGTGTATTCTTTGTCTCCCAAAAAGTGCTTTTCAAGTTTATAAAGTTCAAGTCTTATGAGGTATTTGTATGAAACTTTTTTCTTTATCTTTGGATGGGAGATGGTCGTTGATAGTTGATTTTCGATTTCTTCGACAAATTTCTTCTTCCCGCTTTCGTTCATGTATATGCCTTGGAGATGAGGGGAAAAATCATTTTTTTGTTATGATCTTTTTGTTTATCAAAGAAAATATGCTTCTGTCTACTATTATTGGCTTGAAAATTTCTGCAATATCTAAATTGAGTGAAAATCTTCTGAAATTCGTTGTATGAAGATATCCTATTCGCGGATCAAGGTGTGTTTTGTAGATTTCAGAGAGTACAGTCGAATAAATTATCGAATTTCCAAAACTTATCAGCGCATTTACTTCATTGGAAGGCGGCTGCCTTGTTCTATTTACGAAAGGAAAATCTGAATTATCGATAATTCTGTCGAACGCAGAATAATAAATATTTCTTGAATTGCCTTCCAATCCCATGAGCATGTCCACACTTTCGGTTTTGAATATCTCATCGAGAAATGCTTCCAATTTGGTCTCTATTTCAAAAAGATCTTTACCTCTATTTTTGTAGTACGAAATTATCGCAAGCATGTTCTCTATTGATCCTTGAACAAATCTTTGTGCGAGACTTAATCTTTTTCGATCATCTTTATAATATTCGACCTGCTGAAGTATTAATTCTCCAGATTCGAGGTATTCTCGCGGATAGTATGTGCCTATGTAATATTCGTAATGGTTGTAAAGATGCAGTGGAATGCCATTCTGGGTTAAAAATTCAAGCGCATCTTTGTTAAAGTCTAAATTTCCAAAGCAGTGAATTTCAGAAACATTCTCTATGGGTATGTAGTTTTTGGTACCATCTTCTTGCTCTATGAAAATTGTGTTTTGCTTTCTCGACAATCTGCCATTTTTAAAAACATAAAGTCTTCTCGACATATTATCACCTTAGGAAAAACACAAAGATTGGAATCCACATTTCTTACAATAAGATGTTTCTATGATTTTCGGTGGAGTATCAAGAGAGATCACTTCGGACAATTCGGCTATTTTCGAATGAAGGAGTTTCTCTTTTTCTTCATCAAAAGTAATGCTTACTATTTTCTTTTCCGTTGGAAACCTCAATTGACCTGTCAGATTAATCCCAATTTCCCTTAGTTTCTCCATGTAATAGATCAACTGAATTTCAGCGCTTTCAGCGCTCTTAGAACTCTTTTTTATTTCGGCCACTATGACTTCTCCGTTTTTTTCGGTGACAAAATCAATTTTTGCGCCTTCTATTTCAATTTCTTTCAAATTCATGTAAAGGTAACTTTCTTCGTGGATTAACCTTCCGACCGTTAAAAAATAATTGTCTTCTTCGGGAGATATGGCTCTTGACATGAACCATGCCTCTCTTGGACACATCACAAATGCTCCAAGCATAGAAGGAGTTATTCTCACATTATCATCACGTCCTTTTGAGGAATTTTGAATCCTATTTCTTCATCGTAAAAATCATTCAGCCTGTCTTTTTGAACAAGATAGAATGAATTGCCCATTTTACGATCTAAAATAGGTGGTCCATTTTCCATCAATGACTTGGTTAGATTGATAGAGATCATGTATTGATTCATTTTTTTGAACAGGCTGATAGCCTTTACATACCATTCTTTAGGATCGAGTGATTGAATTTCCTCGAATTCATTCCGTAGTTCAACGGCCTTCTCATCGTATTCGATATAAATATTCGCATTTAAAAATCCCTTTATTATTGAAAAAGTAGATATCGGAGGGTTTTCAATGGCTTTGTTTTGAGAAAAGTAAAAAAGCATCTTTAAAGCATTCAAGTATTTTTCAGACTGGGCTATGTAATTTGAAACCCTTTCAAAATAAGGATTTATTAAACTTTCTTCGAATTTTTCTTCGGTTATTTCAGATATTTCATTGAATATCTCTCTTGAAATGCCCACTAAAAGATCGTCGTAAACCAAATTAGAGTAAGAGGTACCGTTGTCATTTTTAAGATCGATCAAATGGACTATTCCCATATCGATTGTGTAATTCCTATTACATCTTCCACAACTTTGAATTATAGAATCCACCGGTGCCATATCTCTGTAGACCGTGTCAAAATCTATGTCCATTCCTGCCTCAACAACTTGAGTGCTCACAAGCAATTTTACGTCCCCCTTGTTTATTTCGTTTATAACCTTTTCTCTCAATTTAGGAATGACACCAGCCGAAAGGTAACATCTTTTTATTTTTGCACCTTCAAACATTTTGAAAAAATTCTGAGACGAAGAAATGGTATTTAAAACAACGAGTACTCTTTTATCTTTTTTAAGATCATCATCAACCATTTCGTAAAGACTCTCTAAAGTGTTGAGGTTCTTTGTTTCATTCACAATTTTTATCCTCTTAAGCATAAATTTGTCTTTTGCAAGTTCTTTCGAATCTATAAAGATTTTGGGCTTTGTTGCCGTAGTGAGTATGAAATAGGTCCCTGTATTTTTGGCGATGAAGTTGAAAACTTCCGAAATCAATTTCCAGTATTCGTGCGGTATGTTCTGTATCTCGTCCAAAATCACGATAGCCCCAAAGATAGTGTGAAGTTTTCGAATGTCAGATCTTCTGTTCGAGATCAACCCTTCGAATAAACTTACAAAGGTTGTAACTATTATTTCCGAGTCCCATCCGGATATCAAAAGAGATGAAAGATCCTCGTCCAAAGGTCCAACTTCATCGTCTGTGTATTCGTTCGGAGCAAGATGGTGCTGGACGAGCAAAAGATCCGTGCTCACTTCTCGATCAATTGAAAGCACATCTTTTATTCTTTGGGCATTTTGGTCTACCAAACTTGTAAATGGAAGGGCATATATTATCTTAGGAATCCGCCCTTCGGAGTCTTTTACCATTTCCCTTAATTTAAGAGCAAAGTCGAATGACGTTAGGGTTTTGCCGATTCCTGTGGGAACTGTTATCGTGTAAAAATGATCTTGGAGAGATATCTCTGAGTTGAGAACATCTTTGTGAACAGCCTCTCTTAAATCGTTTATTATCCCCTCGGAATTTTTGAAATGAGACTCCATATATTTCTGTACCACTTTTGTGTCAAAGTCGATCCTTTTTGAAAATTTACGGCCGTAAGTTGCCGCATCCAGCCTGTCTGCATCGATGAGAATGGAATACAAAAAATTAATCGCGAAATAAGATGAAAGATCATTTTTTGAATTCAACACGTCATCAATCTCGGTATCTATCTCCGATATCTCATCGATAATTTCTGCCGTTTTTTGAGGCGATATTTCAACATGAGTTTGATCTTTAAACCATGTTGCAAATTCTTTGTCTATACTTTTTGTCACGTTGACAAGTCTTTCTTCGCTGTACTTTAGTTCGGCAACTTCATCGATGTAGTATTTTAAAAACCCATGATGGCGCCTTACAACAACAAATGCGTAAAATGAAATTTCTTTTGCTTTCTCATCTGCTTTTGAGAAGCATTCCTTTGCCGCAGCGTAAGCGTAAATTGCCGATATCTCGGAGTGTGGGGATTTTACATTCGATCCTGTTAATTTTTCCTGAAATTTCTTCGTTGCTTTTCCTAAATCATGCGAGATGGCAATAACATGAATTAGACTCTTAAAAAGTTCTGTCTCAATTCCAAAAGCCTTTTGGGTATCTAATTTTTGATCTTCAAAGAAATCTAACATTATCTTTTCGACACCCAAAAGGTGATCAACCAAAGGTCTTTGCGGATGTGAATACAGCATGATCACATGAAAATTAAATAATCATCGTTAACTCTAAAGACCGTTTCTTCATCTCCGACGACAACCTTTATTCCGCCGAGATTGGGGTTGTATATGTAATCCCTGTTTGAGACAAAATTTCTTTTTTCGTCTATTTCGTATGGCAAAGTATCGAAGATATATTTTTGATCATCCATAGGCTTAAAAATCAAATTGTCGATCTTAGGAACAACGCTGCTTACTATAACCTCCGTCTGAGGTTTTACCCATTGAATTGGAAAGTCTCCGATGTATTCTATCTTTGCTATGTTTGATGCCGTGCCAAGATATGGCGTGTAAAAACTCTCCCTGTTTATGATCTTGTTTTTCAGAGTTAACAATTTTGATTCTTCCCATGAAATATATAATTTGTAAGAGGGATTGTATATCATCTCGGTCAGAGTAAGGATATTAGGACTGGGAGCATTTTGCTTTGTGTTTAGGTTTTTGAAGGTAGTGCTTTTTTTCTGGATAGGCTTTAAGATTTTAACGGCAACTTTGAATTCTTTAAAGAAAGATATGTAATGATTTTGATCGTCATTCCCCCATCCCAAAACGGCGGCTATCATGCCGATGATAGCCGTCCTCGGTGGAAAATCATACGTCAAAGAAGATGTTGTTGTGTATGGCTTTCTGAACACACCAAATCTTGAAGAAACTTCAAAAACAGATATTTTCTCCATTAATCAAGCCTCCATCTTGAATTTCTCGACATTTACTCCTTCCAAAGTATTAAATTCTGGGGTGATTTTGAGTTCGTCGCTTGATAAATATCTAACCCTTGAAATTCTTTTTGCATTTCTTTTTATCAGATCAAACAATTTTGTTAAATCTAAAGTGTAATCAAGAGCAGATCTTATCTCATTTTCAGATTTTTCTGTTTTTAAAGAAATAAAGGCATCCAATCCGCCATTGTGTGTGTCATCATTGTATTCGATCTGTACAAGCAATCTTGGAAGTTGTTCCATCTTCGATCTTGTTATAAGGTCTTTTGTACCAAACCAAAGTGCTTTGAAAAATTCTTCAACATCGTCTTCGGTTAATTTTGTGTTTACAGCCGCGTTTTGATTTATCACTCCGTAAAAGGCTATTAATGCGTAAGGTACAAGGTATTCTTCACGAAATGATGACATTTGAGCGTTTTCTCTCGACGCAAAGGCTGCTGTTCCTTTTATGTAAGAAAGATCTACGGCATGTAAAGACTCTCCCATTCTCATCTGAATAGGTCCGACGAGTGTTACGGAATCGCCGGCACTACCCTTTTTTGCAAGTTTGATAGGAAGCATTCCACCAAAAAGTCTTATGTCTATTGCTTTATTAAGTATGTCATTGAGAGGATCTTTTGAATCGCCTATGAGTGCTTTTGTTCTGCCTTCAGAAGTTTGAACATCTGTAGATTTTGAAATGAATATTGTCTTTCCGCTTTGTTCGAGATAATCTCTGACCGTTCTTTTGAGTCTAACATCGCTCACGAGCACATGTGAAGTTATCTCGTCATATCTTGGTTTGTTTTCATCGTTCGGATCTCCGTTTGGGTTTCCCCATTTCACATCATAGAGAAACAGAAATTCAGATCTCTTCAGTTTTTCCATTATCTTCTTCCCCTTTCGAAATTTTTAGTGGTTCTGCAAATGACAATGTCATGCCCGATACAAAGATGAAATTGGCTTCATCGATATCTAATTCCCAATTGGTGGTCAAATTAAGGTAATACGCGCACAATCTTTTTAGAATATCGACGTTTTTTGAATTTAAATAGCAGTTGTCGTTTGACGAATATTCGATCATCTTGTTTATGACTTTTGCGTAGAGACCTTTGAAATCCTCTCTTTTCATTCTCAAACCTTTAAGTTGTGAATAAAATGGTGCTTTTGACCTATCCATTTTGTTTTGCTGGCATGCAACCAATCTGCCGACAAGTACGCCCAAATAGAACAATCCCTTTTTCTCGCTTGTGTCAAATGAATTGTTGAAAAATTCGTCTACCCTTTTGTCCAATTCATACTCTTCCCCGCTTAGATTCGAAGCCATCTTAACGCTCCTTTCATCTTTATTTAGAAACTTAAACAAATCCAAAATCGTCATTGCATCGTAAACGTAAATTCTAAAATCTTCTTTGAATTCTCCGTCGGTATAAATGGTAGATCTTATCTTTTTGATGGCATTGGAGATTATCAAATTACGTTGTGGCTTTCTTTTCTCGAGTATTCCCCTTACAACTATGTAAAAATCTTTGAGATTGGGCTTTTTTGATCCTTTGGCTGTCAAATCATATATGGTTCGTAAAGTGAAATCGTACCATTCTCCGGCAATCTTTTTATAAATTGAATCCACACGATCCATCGCGTCAGATATCTCTTTTATCCATGTCGGAGGCATATCCTGAATGTTCAAAATTATCTGCCTTTGTGCATTGTTCGGTCTGTAAAAGACGAAGTCGATCGATGTAAAGTCCGAAAAAACTCTTGAGTTTTTTAGAATTCTCATTTCAAAGACAGATCTGCGCTTTGTTGAATCTTTATCAAGAGTCACAGAATTTATCCTTTTGATGTTATCTATGGTGCTTTTTATCGCATCTAAATTGCCATTGAGAGATTTGGGTATGACCCAAACTTTGTCTTGAGAATAAAATGGAAAATCAAGATTTTTTAAAATGATCTTGGATCCAAGTTGCATGTCTTTATAACAGTCTTCGCATATGGGAAGAATTTTGTTTACGTTTTTTGGATTCATATCGGGCAAAAATCCACGTTTTTCAACAGTTGCAAATTTGAAAATTTCTATATCGCTCAATTTTTTCTTCGAGATCGGTGCATTTCTTCCGCACACGCAACAAACTGAATCAGACGAAGTTTGGCTCTGATTTGATTTCACAAAGGCTTCCAAAATCTCTTTAACATCTGCGGGATAAGATACTTTACCGTTTGATTCGAATTCAAATGTTAAAATCGCGTTTTTGTTTGAAAAAGTGATCATCTTTTGAGAAACTTTCTGTGCAATTTCGTCTATGTTGTTATCGAGAAAATCGGCAAAATTCTTCAAAAATTGTGAGTTCATACCTTTTATGAAATTCGAATATTTGCCAAATGGTTTTAAGATTTGATCTGCTTTTTCATCGTTGACATATTCGTAAGATTTCAAAAAGATTGTCGGGGAAAAAAGATTTTTATCATTGCCATAGAGTTGTTTGTAAAGTAATGGGTATGGATCGGATTTTAGATAACTGGGTACTATGTCTTTGAGCGAAAAATTGTAATTGCTGTCAAATTCTACCTTTACGACTATTGCCTGAATATTTTCAGGATTATCTTTGACCTTTACAGAAGAAGGAAAAGCGCTCAGCAGTCTGTCGGTATCATTTCCACCGTAGATCCTGCCTATGTCTCTTACCGATTTAAGCATTTCATCACCTCGATTTATCAAAAAGGTATATCATGCTTGATTTTAATCAAATTTTATCGAATAAGATGTACTCCCAAGACTTTCTACCCCTTTTACAATCATTTTCTCTTTCCCGATTCCGGATATCTTTGCACCCATCGAATTGAGAAATCTTGCAAGATCTACCACCTCCGCCTCCCTTGCACAGTTTGAAATTTCAACAGTCGTCCCTTTCAATAAAACTGAGGTCATCATAAGATGATCTGTCGCCTTAATACTTGGAAAGCGCATCTCTATTTTTACGTCTTTGGGTGCCTTTCTAAAGATTGCATCGATGAAATCCCCTTCTTCTTTTACATCGATACCGAGTTGTCTTAATCCTTCGATATGAATATCTATTGGTCTTGGTCCTATCGAAGATCCTGAACGATAAAATACCCTTGAATGACCCGTCCTTATTGCAAGGGGACCAAGAAAAAGTATTGCCGTCCCAATTGGCCTGTATCTTATCTCACCGTCGAGATTTCCTCCTTTCGAATAAAACATATCTCCGTCAAGGTACACATTCCTAAATCCTTTCAAAAAATCGATCATTTCTCTTACAGACGGCACATCCGGAATATTTCTGATTTCTATATCTCCATCGCTTAGCACCGACGATGCAATAACTGCCAAAGTTTCATCTTCAAATCTGTGATCATTTGTCATAATTTCATCCTCCAATAAATATGCCCACACATGTGCGGGCATAAGTATTACCTTGCCTGAGTTGTAGAAATAAGATGTCCTTTTTCGTCGTATACATAGGCTATATTTCCGCGTCTTATCGTGACCGTTGTAGATGTATAGCCCATAAGTTCACATTCCGAACCGCATCCTATCGTCCATAAAACCCTGTTGCCTTCCGCGTAAACATATAAAATACCTCCTCTTTTGATCGCGGTGATTATCATGCCTGTACCTCCTTGCCTTTGACAAATTGACTTAAAATTTCAATCTCTTTCAAAGAAAGGTTGGTAGATAATTTGTGAGGTTTGAATGAGTTTGGATGTGGAAGAAATACGATATATCTTTCTACATTCTCTATTTGGATGGGTCCAATGAGTTTATGATTCTTACCTGTTGATATGTTGTAATAAGAACTGAATACCCCTTTTGCAGTTGATCCTAATACTATTATAACCTTTGCAGGGCTCAAAGAAATAACAGAAGATAAATACCTTTGGGGGCATATTTTGCATGCCTCTTTTACACCGTATTCGTGCGGCGATTTGCAATGCACAACTTCAGTCATGGCATAATCAGTCCCGGGAATGGCATTTTCTATAACTTCGTTTGCTATGCTCTTGAGCGTTACCCAGAAGCGGACAGCAGGACTGTAAGTACCATCTTTTTTGAGATATCTTATTCCATCCCTTGTGAATTTAGATCCTTTGTCAAAGCAGGTGATAAAAAAGGTTTCAATCGATTCCACATCCCAGTTCCACGTTGGGAAGTTTTCGTCGAAACTTATGCCGGGGTTAGAACTTACAAATAGAATATTTGCTTTTTCTATGTGGCCTCTCCATGGTTCCGGCACCTGAAAATGGTTAAGAGAAAAAGAAGAGTAGGACTCAGACTGCGATTTAACGATTTTAGAACATTCACCTGAACCTTTGTCTATGACTTCTTGAATCAAAGGGCAGTGAATGATGTTTTGCATTACGGCATAAATATTATCCGTAGCCATATTATCGCCTCCTTTCAAATTCTTTAATCACACTTTTGACGACATTTCTAAGAAAAATCCCCGCAGCCTTGTTTCTGCGGGGGATGTTACATTATAGAAGCGACCAGATCAAAATTTCTACTATAAGTTTGAGTTTCTCTATCCGATCGTCTCCAAATTCTTTCCAATATTCACGAAACAGGTTTTTTATCATTTCTGGTCTCTTCTACTTGTTTTCCATGTTTCTCTTCTTCAGGCCAGGTCAGCAACAAGGAGCTGATTTCGGCAATGGTCTGAGAAGCGATTAATAAGATCTTTCCTGCTAAAACTGTTTTTTCACTCATGGAATTACTCCTTTTAATTTTTTCATTTCTTCAGATTTTATAATCACACTTTTTCTATTTTCGCTTTTAAAAAAGAAGTAAATTAAGCACGTAGCGGGTGGCTCGTGGCATGTAGTAAAAATGGAGAATTGAAAATGGACAATTTTCAATTTGCAATTATCAATTAGTTCCACTCACTGCTCACTGGAGCCATTGGCCATAGGCCATGCGCCAACTCATTCCTCAAAGGTAGGATAGAAACATAGATTTGAGGGTCTTAATTCTAATTATGTATCACATGTTTTCATTCCTCAAAGGTAGGATAGAAACGGAGATAATATGAAGTATAAACAAATTGATTGGTGGTTTTCATTCCTCAAAGGTAGGATAGAAACTTTGATGGAGAAATATATGAAATGGTGATTGGACTGTAGTTTTCATTCCTCAAAGGTAGGATATAAACTATGGCATGGTACAACATAGTGGTAGTAAAACCTACCACGTTTTCATTCCTCAAAGGTAGGATATAAACTGGATGCCTCCATATATTGCCAGGTGAGTAATCGCTAGTTTTCATTCCTCAAAGGTAGGATATAAACAAAGAAGGTAGCATTAAGAAAATTAATGTTTTCATTCCTGTTTTCATTCCTCAAAGGTAGGATATAAACCAAAGATCCAAAGCCAGTATGGGATGATGAGATAGGTTTTCATTCCTCAAAGGTAGGATATAAACAACAGGAATGAACCCATGTTTGAGCATAAAGATTTCGAGTTTTCATTCCTCAAAGGTAGGATATAAACAAAGAAGGTAGCATTAAGAAAATTAATGTTTTCATTCCTGTTTTCATTCCTCAAAGGTAGGATATAAACCAAAGATCCAAAGCCAGTATGGGATGATGAGATAGGTTTTCATTCCTCAAAGGTAGGATATAAACTGAAATAGAGCATGCAGCATTAAAAGAATTTCTGAAAGTTTTCATTCCTCAAAGGTAGGATATAAACAGAGAAGTCGTTAAGAAATTAGCAGGTGTCACTATGTTTTCATTCCTCAAAGGTAGGATATAAACTGGCCCTTTATGGGGCCTTTTATTTTTTCAAAAAGCCCGGTTTTCATTCCTCAAAGGTAGGATATAAACATATCTTGCCTATGATATGACAAATCATTTCTTTGTAGCATTTGTTTTCATTCCTCAAAGGTAGGATATAAACGACGATAGTCGCGATAAATGGACTGAATATTGCAGTCGGTTTTCATTCCTCAAAGGTAGGATATAAACGGTGAAGGAGCTTGGGGCAATACAGGAGAAAACAGGTTTTCATTCCTCAAAGGTAGGATATAAACAAGAACTTAAGCCAAGCATTCCATTCTTCGTCTGTGTTTTCATTCCTCAAAGGTAGGATATAAACTGACAAAGTATCATTTGGGCTCGATTTAGTGTTAGAGTTTTCATTCCTCAAAGGTAGGATATAAACACCGAAAATTGCCTCTAACCTTTACTGTGAGGTGCCGAGTTTTCATTCCTCAAAGGTAGGATATAAACGGTATTATATTAAACATATATTATTTCACCTCCTTTTCATGTTTTCATTCCTCAAAGGTAGGATAGAAACCATAAAAATTGAAGTACCGAGTTATTATGTCACTTCTATTTGTTTTCATTCCTCAAAGGTAGGATAGAAACCATAAAAATTGAAGTACCGAGTTATTATGTCACTTCTATTTGTTTTCATTCCTCAAAGGTAGGATAGAAACTCGTTGACATAGTATAACATAAGGATTTCTAAAAGTCAATTTTGGGAAAAAGTATGTGAACTTGTATACATAAAAGTGAGATAAAAGCTTTAGTGATAATTATTTATGTAAGAAATCCGATCGTCGTCGATCTCCGGGGGTTTTTCGAGTATCGTAGGTCGACGACGATGGTAAATGAAGTATGAATGATGTTAAGAGAAAAGGAGGCAATGGAAATGATCTGTGAATATACGCAAATCTATTCGGTTATTGGAGATAATTAATATGAGTTCTTATGTGATTGAATGTTAAGGATCGGGTGTGTAACAAAAGAGGTGGAGAAAAGAGGCTGAATTTAGAACAAAAGAATATATATTCGCAATCCAATGGTAAAATATGAGAGGTCATTCACCTGCGTTGTAACATGCCAGATCGCTATGATAATTCAATCCTAAAAGAACTTTTTCAATGACTTAAGAATTAAAATTACAACAACTACAATTATGAAAATAATAACGTCCCCTGCTGTCAAGATTATTCCCCCTTTCATACATTTTTGACCGATGTCGATATTTCATTATTTCTTGTTGTTCCACTTGTCATCTTGTTTGCCTTGATCTGGAAGCACTAAAATTATTAGCAATCCAAGGAAACCAAGTATCAATCCAAGAAAAAAGGCGGCTCTTTCGTTTATGCCTTTGCTTTCGGCTATGTTCATGCTTACAAGCCCCATCGCAAGGTTAAAAAAGAATAGTACAAAAATCCATATCATACTACCATCCCCCTAAAAAAGAATTCTTCACTTTCATCTACATAGATTTTTTCTGGATTTAAGCCGGTTAAATTTATGATTCGTGTTTTTTGATCGTAATTTTCTACGATGATTCTTTTTATCCATTTTGGCTCTATTATATTTCTTACGAGTATTTCAGACTGCATGACTCCTTTAATTTCATCGTCTGTTGAGTCATGCCAACTTCTCGCAAAAACTTTATCCATATCGAGAAATTCTTTTATTCTAACATTGCTCAGCATTTCTATACCCGCATTATTTTTGGCAGCGTTGAGATTTGATATGAAAACATCTTCAGGCCTTTTTTCCATTACGAAATCAGTATCAAATTCAATTATAACGACCTTTTTACCTTCTTTAAGAATTCTGTAAAGCATTGCATTTCTTGGATTAAGATATGTACTTGCATAATCATGAAGCCTTTTGCTTTCCCTTCTTTGTTGTATTCCTTGATCGGAGATATCATTGAATCTTATTTTCGCTTTGTTCATCAAATTTCTCGAAAGAAGGCCATGTTTAACTATCAAAGAAACGTTGTTTTCGTCGGTCATGTGATAGACACTTTCAATTCCTTCAACTTTTAAAAGGTTGTATTTTTGAATCACCAATTGTAGGTCACCTCCTTTGGAATTATCTTTCAAATTCTTTAATCACACTTTGAATGGAAAACAAAAAGCGATTCCCATAAGGGAATCGCTAATATGGATTTTGAACTTATTTCGATGCTATGTCTATGAGCATTTTATAATTTTTGTCTCCTATGCCTCTTATGTTTAGAATGTCTCTGAAGCGTTTTATTTTGTTTTGATTTTCTTTTACAAGTTTAATAACTTTTATGATTTCTTTGGGACAATCGTAATCAAAAAAAGGAGAATTTTCAGAGGAACATCTGCTGACAAGGTCGGAAATTTTTTCAAGGGCTTTTTGTTCCTTTGGTCCAATCTCGGCATCTATTGCTATTATGATTTCGCATTCTAAATCATGCAATTTCAAAATCTCTTTTTCGACATGTTCCCAATCAAGATGACCGAGGGAAGCACCAATCTTCGGAATGGCAACAGACTTCAATTTACGACTTAAAATTTCATGTCTTAGATTTTCTATCCCTTTCGAGATCCATTCAATTTTGGACGGAAGTTTATAATCGTCTTTTGTTGCCATATTCCCTATGACGATATTTTTCCCTTCCCACACCCAGAGATCACCGGACTTTATCTCATTTTTTTCGCATTTTTTGATGTATTCTTTTTCCATTTCGGGAAAGCGAATGGCAAATTCCTTTGCGAGGCCTTTACCCATGTATCCTTTTGTGTTTATCGTGTTGACGACCATGTCTTTTTCTTCAATGAATTCAAATACAGAGTATGGAGATAAGATGATGCTCATTTTTGTTCCTCTGTCTCTATGAATCCAAATCCCTGAGAATTTCTCGATCCTATTCCGCTTCTGTACGCAAATTTTATCATCTCGATGTCTCCTTTCATTTTGTAAAGGCCGGTCCACCCTTTTATTACAAATGGTCTTTCTTTGTCTTTTTCATAAAGCAAGACTTTGAAATCATTTTCTTGAATTTTAAATGGCTCTATCGATACCTCGCAGTTTTTCTCGTAAAGGGCAGAGTATTTTCTTTTTATATTTTCTATAAGGTATAAACTAAATTCTTCTTCATTCGGATTAAGATAAACCGTCTTTTTTTTGCCTTCATTTTCAAGCGTTTTGTGAACTGTGACGGGAGAAAGTGCTCTAAAATACATTTCTTCTTCAAATTCAGGCTCTTTAACCGGCATTATGGACTTTATCTTTATGGGTTGATTTCCTATTTTGTACTCCGATCTTTTTAGGACTTTCTCTGCCACTGCCATGCAAAAATCTTCTACTGGACTTGAAAAATAAAGCCTGACGGGACTTTTGAATTCGTGCTTTCCGTCGTAAAATTTATGATTTCCCATTAAAGGTGAATAAACGAAAAGATGGTAACTTTTACTGTCAGAGTTGTAAACTTTGCCGTGAAGGTCTCCTTCTCTTCCGAGTTCGTACACAAATGATTGAAGTAGATAAGCAAAATTCTTTGGAAGTAAGATCTTATCTCCATTCAACGCTTCAAACTCCAAAGATATTCTCGAAATCATCTCACACCTCCCAAAATATGGGCGGTCGTACCGCCCATATTAATTAATCACACTTTTACCATTCTTCCATAACCTACGGATGTTTTTCCACCAACTCCTACTTCTTTAAATGCTTTCTCAATTAAACTTTGAACTTCCGAGACGATCTTTTCATCCCTTCCAAGGATGGTAAATTCAAAAACTTTCCCTTCGGATATTCTCAAAAAGTAAACTGGGTTTGGACTAAACCAGTCGTTTGGCGCTTTGCCTTTTGAATAATAATCCTGAAAATGATTGTTTATTATATCGACTTTGTAAGATCCGTTTCCACTTATCATGTAAGCGTTGAGAAAATCAACCTCTCCGGATTTTGGATTATCATCATCGTCGCTTCCAAAATATCTGTTTATCTTTGACTTTTCTTCATCTGTGCCGTAAAGGGTTACATAACTTCTTATAACTCCCTTAATGCTCGACGACGGTATAATTGGAATGCCAAGATTTCTTTCAAGAGTTATTCCATTTTCTATTGCCGAATCGCGTCCCATACCGATACAAAGGCCGCTTACCGATTTGAGCATGAATGTTCTGACTGCGTATCCCTGATTTTTCAGACCATTTGCCACACTTTCCATCCTATTTTTGTATGCGGTGTAAATGTCGACATTTCCGAATTTGTAATTTGAAAAAAGGGATTCGGCTATCTCCTTAAGGTGCTTCAATTTATTTGCAGAATCGGAATTGTATTCTTTCGCGCTAAGACATTTGTCAAACAAAAATGATGGATTGAAAGTTTTTTGAATCCTTATGTTCCCGGGTAATTTATATTCCATCTCAATCACCTACAATGTCAACATAGCGTCTGAGCCATTTTAGCGTGATCATCAAACGTCTTTGAAAGTTGATGTAATCGGTCAAATTCATGCTTAGAAGTTTTTCTGAAAGAGAATTTCCATTAGGGTTGTATTTTAAATACTTCAATTCATCTTCTATGTTTTTGATCAATTCGAGATGATGTTTTTCTGCCTTAGACTCACAAAAACTGACAGCCTGAGCAAGACCGTTCGACATTACCATAGATCCGAATGATTTGCAAAGATTTTTGTATTTATCTCCACAACTTTGAATACCCCTTTGAGCATACCCGAGAGACCTTTTTGCTGTTTCCAATTCGTAATCTGTCATTTCAATCGCCTCGCTGTAAAGATTCCCTTTCCTATAGTTTTGTTTCCGCCGACCGAAAATCTTTTGCCATCGAAGTTATCAATAAAATTTTTGCATTTATCATTTTCTTCGTAAGAGACCGTGAAATACATTACCGTGTCTTCTGGAAGATCTTCCTCATACCAAAGTGCTCCATTTTCGACAACCCCGGTCTTAGGATCTATTCTTATGCGTGGGTTTACCTCGGTGAGATTTTTGACAAAGAAGGTAAAGAGATCATCTTTCACAAGTACAAGCGCATTTTGAATGTGATATCTAAGATAGTCGTAAACCTGATCCTGAGGTATGGCATTTTTTGCAAGATATTCCGCAAAGAGTTTAACGTAGTCATCTTTTGTCGACTTTAAGGAAAATTCTTCGACAAACACCTCTCCATTTTCAACACAACTCTCACTTGAGACAAGTGCATCCATCTTAAAATCCGAATTAAAAGGCAAAACTGCTTTTGCATTTGCCATAGAGACAGCCTGATTGTATTTGCTTATCACCATAGGGCAGGTTATCCATACAAATGGTACCTTCACGCTTCTTACAGGAAAGACAAGGATTTTTGCGTCGCTAAAGGCCAAATGTCCAGCCTCTGCATCTTCGGGCTTTGAAACGTCTTCGGGACCAAAGAGGAAATTTTGATCTTTGACGTTGTTCTTTCTTGAATAATCGCGAATGGATCCTTTAAGAGACGATGACCAGATCACAGGATAATCCGTGTGTCTTTCTCTTTGAATTGGTAAATCTACTATGCCTATATCACTGCCACTTCCGGCATGCACAGGCGTTTCGGCGTAAATGTGGAAAAGTTCAAATTTATTCATAATCCCATCCTCCTATCAATGATCTTCCAAATCCATACTCTTCCATTTCATCCGTGAATGTTATAAAACCATCTGATTTTATTTCCCTTTCGCTTTCTACAAAGTAAACGCTTCCGGCCGGAACCGCAAGTTTTGACGCACGCGTTTTATTTTTTGCGATATCGAAAGTCGAAACTGTTATGCTCTTTGCATTTGCAATCGAGACAAGTTTGCATTTCACACCGTTTATGAATATATCCCACTTTCCGCAGATAAAAAACAGTTTTTTGGATTTATTTGAAACTCATGTTTTAAAATTGAAAGTGGGAAATGATTAGAGTCAGTAATAGCCAAAGAAGCATTTGCTGTAACCTTGACGCACATCACAAAGATTATACCACTATTTACCGTTTCGGATAGAGTCCATTGATTTATGCCTTTCTGCTGCTATGATCTATTTGAAAAAGACAGCGGAGGTAGAAAAATGGAAATCACTACAAAGCAACTTGATCACCATGGACTTGTGGCTGGGACATTTGATAAATTTGAAATGGGAGAGGTCATTGAAAAGAGAATACCGAAAGTCCGGAACTTCAATCTTTCAACGTCTGCGATAATAAAAGCGATGATCATACTCGGGCTTGGTTTTGTTGACAGGAGATTGTACTTTGCAGGGAGTTATTTTGAGAACTGGGATGTTGAGAAACTTTTAGGCGAAGGAACTAAACCGGAAGATCTTAACGATGACGCTCTCGGCAGAGTGCTTGACAAGATTTATGATTACGGTCCAACGGAATTATTTCAAGAGATAGCGGCGCACGCTTTGAACAAACTTGAAATGGATGTTCACCTCGTTCACACCGATACCACAAGCGTGAGTGTAAGCGGCAATTACGAGATGGAAGACGGGACGAATGGTTTTAAGATCACCTTCGGTCATTCGAAAGATCACAGACAGGATTTGAAACAATTCGTGATAGGGATGGTTGTAAATCAGCATGGAATGCCGATGTTTGCCAAAACATACAACGGGAACGAATCGGATAAAGAGTCGATCAAAGAAATGGTCAAAGCAATCAGGAAGAACATTGACAAAGACAAGAAAGTCTATCATGTGGCAGACAGTGCTTTCTACACTGCGGAAAACATTAGCGAACTCAGAACAACATACTGGATAAGCCATGTGCCGTCTACGATAAAAGAGGCTGAAGAAATGCTAAATAAAGAAGTTGAATTTCGTCCGACCAAAATTGAAGGATATGAAGTGTATTCCGAAATAAGCAATTACGGCGGGATAAAACAAAAATGGATAATGGTGAATTCGAAATATCTTAAAGAACAGGAACTGAAAACATTTGACAGGCATTTGAAAAAAAGCAAGACAGAAGCGGAAAAGTCATTGAAAAAGACTGTGACGAAAGAACGGTATTTTTGTTCTGAAGACGGAATAAACAAGTCCAGACAATGGATGGAAGCTCATCCTCTTTTCAAATACGACAAGTTTGAGATAAAGAGCGTAAGAGTCAGAACTGACGGGAAAAGAGGAAGGCCTAAAGATGGGGATCCGACGATAGAAATGTATGAAATAGATGCTGAGATAGGTCTGAATGAAGAAGCGGTTGAAAAGGCCAAAGCAAAACTCGGAAGATTCATACTTTCAACGAACGACATTGAACTTGAAGATGAAAAAGTGCTCGAATATTACAAAAACCAGACAACGGTCGAAAGAGGATTCAGGTTTTTGAAAGACAAAAGTTTCGGAGTAAGCGATGTGTATCTGAAAAAGCCCGGACGGATTCAGGCACTTGTGATGATAATGGTATTGACGTTATTGGTGTACTCGCTTTCGGAATGGGAAATAAGGCGCACATTGAAAGAGACAGGGCAAACATTTCCGAATCAGTTGAAAAAGCCGACAAACAGGCCGACATTCAGGTGGATATGTCAGAACTTCATGAACATAACCGTTGTAAATGTGGTTACAGATGGGCAAACAACCACACAGATAGCGAATTTAAAAGATTTGCAGATCAAAGTGATAAGACTTTTGGGAGTTGAATATGAAAAATATTATTTCTGATCAAAGATGTGCGAAATGTGGGATATATTTTCTCCATCGAAATTTTGGGGAAGTACTCCGTTTTTAAATATGGCAGGCGTTGCAAGGTATATCATTATTCTTCCTTTCAACGTCTTGGGAGGTATCGTAACATCTTCGATTTTTGTAAATGCCACATGTCTTTCACCACCGAGAAAGACCGATTTTACGTTGTTCAATTTTCCCATATCATTTTCGACAAATGAAGCAAATCCACATCCATCACGAAATCTTATAGTCGCCTCTCTGTAGATGTACCTCTTTTCGGCCGCTCCTTTTGCTTTGTCAATTTTTATCCCTATTCTGTTTTCGATTTCGTAAGTTTTGAATTTGTCCTTTTCGATAGTTATAATGTCTTTGCCATTTAGAAATTCTAAGAGCGAATTCAAATCCAAATACTTTATGTCTGGCTCTTCAAGTGTTTCGTAAGATCTGTGCCACAATTTTGTCAGAATTGCGACTTTGTCACCGGAGACTATTTTGTATCGATCAAGTTTTTGAAATGGTTTTAATTTTATAAGAGTTAAAGTTTTATCTTCATCCGATCCTTTAAGCATGGATAGATTTCGTGGCATCGGAAAGAAGATGTTATTTTGATCAAAGGTAAAGGGTCCTATTGATCTGAATTTGCCGTGTTCTGTCGTTGTACCTATGAAATCTTTATATTTACCATTTTTAAAATCCTCCATTGATTCAATTAGAGAAGTTCTCAAAGCACCGTAAAAGACGCTTGGAAGAGGATAGTGGGCATTTATTGCCTCATTGTCACTGCCTGCATCGAATGGTTTGGCGTCTCTGAAGAATAAAACATCCTGGGGATAGAATTTGACGATTTTCAACGGGTATCACCCCTTTTTGCAAAAAGCATTTCGTTCAAAAGTGTTGTGCGTTTTATCATTTTGTCCTCATCAAGGTTAGATGTCTCGAGGAACTCTTTTAAATAATTTGACATTTCTTCCTTAATCTTTTCTTTTTGATCTTTTGAAAGTTTAGATGAAAGTCTCTTTTCTATGAGATAATCTAAATACTTTTCAAATACCTCTTTAGAATCAATGACAGCCTTTAGATCCTGTGTAAATGAGAGTTTTGAATTTTTCCCTTCAAAGTATCCTTCACGATCTGCCAAAAGTTTTACGAGTTTGGGAGAGATCTTTTCTTCATCCTTATCTTTGCCCGTAAACTCTAAAATCTTTTCGGCGATTTTTAGAATGTCTTTTGGTGAATCCCACTTTGAAGATGAAAAAGAGATCTGGCCGGAACGTCTTACCGTGTAAAGTGCAAATGCATTTCTTCCTTCATGATCTTTGGCTTTATGTTCGGCCTCGCGCGCGTATTTGAGCAATTCTGAAAGTGGATATTCGTAATGGCCAACGGCAATTCCGGCACTCATCGAAGCGTTTAGTCCCATAACCTGTGAGACAGGCTTGTCCGATTTGAATATGAACCCATCTTTGAACTCTACGTCTTTGAGTTTTAGATCTTTTCCGCAAAATGCCTTTCTCAATTCGTCTGCGCAGGCAAAAACTTCAAATGCCGGCAAAAATGCCATAACGTCATCTCCTCCGGCGTATATCAAAAGGCCGCCGTGCTTTGATACTATTTCATCGACATAGGTCGTGAAATTGGTCAGTGCAGAGGTTATTGCCCTGTGATATGCCGGATACACAAATCTTTGAGACCTGAGGAATTCTTCATCAATTGATTTCTTGAAAGTTGTGTGATTTAGCGTAAAGTCAGAGAAGGATTCTTCCCATTTTGGAGCTTTTTGACCGGATATCCATTTGCCCATCTGGTCTCCGTCCATCAAAAGGACGCCTATCTTTGCACCTTCTTTTTTATTTGGATCTTCTTCCGTTGAAACAATTTTATCTGGCAATAGCAGTCCTATGGCTATTTCGTCAGTTGATGGAACATGACCGTATTTTTTGAAATGATTCGTGACAATATCTTTGTATCTTTCTTCCACACAGTATCTTTTTATCGCGTCGAGAGCGTTGAGTTTGTCGTCTGTGTCATTTTCCACTTTGATCGAGACGACATGTTCGAACCTTCCGGAGAGATTATCGTTGTCGATGCCGTCTTTGCCTGTATAACTTTCAAATGGTACGGTCATTTTGACGGCGTCGAGATCTCTTCTTGCCATCTCGAAGATAAGGCCGTAAAATGCATCTATTCTAAGTTTATAGGTATCTGTCTTTGTTGTTATCTTTTCAATTGTTGAATGAAAAGGTTCAAATTTTTGATCGAATTTTTCGTTGAAATACGTTTCGAACTTTTGATAAAATTCTTCCGGTGTCTTTGGCCATTTCGTTATCGAATGGTAAAATTCTGGAAAGGTCTTTACCTGTTTGTCCCACAATGTCTCGTCTTTGAGTTTTCCTTTTGATTTGAAATATGTTTTTGCGTCATCGGCAAGTGTTTGCCATCTTTGCTTGAGATTGTTTCTGACCTTATTCGCGAGCGCTTCGGCATCTTCGCTTTCGACGATAGCGAGAAATTTATTGGGTATAGAGGCGTAGAAATCTGAGAGAGTTTCGTGATCCATTAAATCTACACCTTTAGATTCTATCCATTCTTTTACCCTTTTTTGCTTGTGCAAATCCGGGAAGACTATCGCGTCGGGACCGAATTCTTCGGCGATATCCAACATGCAGTCGAGAGAAAGTTGGGATAGTAAATAACTTCCCGCCCATAGATCGACCGTCTTTCTTGCAGAGGCTATGAATGATTGAACAGGTCCTATCGAGATGAAAAGAAAGGCTGGATCTTTAATACCACTTAAGGCAGATGTCATGAACAAATGATCGAGTATTGAATGATTCGGCATCCTCGTGTCGGCCGGAACAAGTGTTGTTTCAAGATACTTTTCGGTCCACTTTGGAAGGTCCCACCATAATTTTAAAAACATCCGTTTGTAATCTATATGTCTTTCGGAAGTTTTGTAATCTTTTATGGGATCTATCATCTCTTCGATGAACTTTTGGTGTAAAGTCAAAAACATGTCGGTTGCTTCTCTCTCGGAGATCTTTTTGTAATTTTGAATTTCTACTTTGGATCCGCCAAGCGAATGTTTCCATACCGCATCTTTGCCGATAAAACTTTGGCATATACGACCATCTTCAGAACAATTTGATTTTTCAGCAGGAAATAAAAACCTGTCCATGGAAGAGGCTTGGGCGTCGGCATTCTTTTCTTCACCTGTAAGTCCGATCTTTTCGTTTATTTCGCCAAGGAGTTTTTCGTGACCTCTTATGTTTAAAAATTTATAGGCGGGGTCATGGATTAATCCATTTAATTTGTAATTCCAGTCATTCATTGTTTCAACCCCCAAATCTCTCCGAATTTTTTGTAGACCTCATTGAAATCATCAGAAATATTTACAATTTTTTTGTTTTCGTTCGACTCTTTATCCTCTTTTTTATTTTTGTCCAACTTCTCAATTGCTATAAGTTTACCATCACTGCAAATCGCTGCTTCCAAAAAAGCATAAACCATGTAATATTTTGAATTGTACTTTTTCAAATTCATGTGAAGTGGGGAGGTTTTTCTCCCAGTAGAATTATCTAAAGTTACACGTGGTTTTTGATTAAGGTAAAGAATCGGAAGCCCGAGCAATGCACGCTTGGCCTTGTAATGTGGGTTTGTGTAAGCACTTTTGAAATAACTGTCTTTCTCGAGTGATCTTCTGAGTTTGTAATAATTTTGGCCAACCATACTTAAGGCCTGATTGTAATCTTTACCTGACAATTCAATGGCACCAAAGGTTATCGATTTTTGAGGATCAAAAAACGGATAAGTCGGAAGCCCTTTGAACTCGACTGGATTGAAATTCAGATTTTGACGTTCTTTTGGGTTAATACTTTCAAATATTTCTTTTGATTTCTGGTAGATATTTTCAACGGCATCTTTTGACATTTGTGCCAAATTTGCAGGGTTGAACTGGTAGATATTTTCAACGGCATCTTTTGAATTTGCAGGGTTGAATTGGATTGATTTTATCTGAAAACTTCCAAATCCTTTGTCAGTTCTTGCGCCTATTCCCCCAAAGGTAGAATACAAAAAGATGACATTGTCGATGATGGATTCTATTCTTTGAACTTCTTTTTGATTCAGAGATCCGTCCTGATTGGCAGAAAAGAAAGAAAAATTGATCTTGAAAGTCCCGCTATCCGCGTAAGACTTCCATTCTTCTTTTCTTATTGTTTTATCTTTTACTTTAATTTTTAAAGTTTCATACATTCCAAAGGCGAGGTATTTTATGGGATCGATCGAGAAACGAATGTTTTGCATTCTAAAACTTTGACCCTGAATTGGAGTTGATTTGGAAGAAAGATTTGAATCGACAGAGATTATGACTTTAGATTTTTGGGATGTGTCTCCGAAGATGTACGATTCTATGAATTTAAGTGCCGGGATGTTGTCTTTAAGTTTTGAAGAAAGGGCCGTCCTAAACCAGAACCTTAATCCACCCTTTATTTCCGTTGCCCTCAGTTCAAAGGCTTTTGGATCGGCGCCGTGGGCAAACATTGGACTTATAATTTCACATTCGTAACTTTTCATCTTATCACCACCTTTTCATCGCCTCTTCTATATGAATTTTTAAAGCGATTTTTTGATTTTCCGTCTTTGCCGTTGTCTTTGCTATAAAGCCTATTGTCTCTCCATTTTTTGTGAAATATATTTCGAAATCATCACCTTTGACGTTTACCTTTGTTTTGTAATCGCTATTCGGGTTGTAATAGGAGCACCTTAATTCTTTTATATATGGAATCTCAAGAAGTTTTTTTGATATCCCGTACTTTTCATCGAATCTTGAAGAATTCGGCTCATTTGAACTTGAGATGTATTTAGGATCAGATGTACGTTTGGAGGGAAGATTATTCGTATCGGTTTTAAAAAGTTCTTTAAAACTTTTGTGGAAGATAACTCCCATTGGGCTAAGACCGTATATCTTTTCGTTACCTCCCTTTTCAAAGTCAAATAGAACTTTTAATTGAGGGTCTGCAGATCTTACAATTTCTTCATTTGCCTCAAGTTTTTCAAGGCTTTCGAGTAAATCGTAATTTTTCATCCAAAAACTGTAATCGAATGACACAGGCATCGGGGGAAGTTCTATTATCTCGTTGAATCCTTCGAACATGTAGTAAACAGGAATTTTAAGTATCTGGCCGATAAGAGTTGCGAATGATATCTGCGCTTTGTATCCTCCGGTTGCGTTTATTATGGTCGTCTCTGGAGATTGAGAAGAGAGATCAACGAGGGTATTTGCAATTTCTTTGAGACCTTTGTTTCGAAATTCAAATCTTTCTTCACCGGTAAGACCCTTTATCTCTTTGATGTACACATTTGTGAACTTAAGAGGCGATCTTTCATTTTCAAAGTAATCTTTCAAAACTTCTCCCGTCTTTCGTCCATCTTCCGTGTCCGAGACAAGCAAAAAGATGTCATATTTGTCGTGAACGAAACCCTGTTTTACTATGCTGTAGGTAGAGTTTATTTCCGCTCCGCATATCTTTTCAGATGGATCTTCCGAGATAAGCCTTTTGACGATAGACTCTTTTGAAAAGGCGGTCTTAAGATTTGGATCTTCCTTCTCAAAGTTCGTGAGTAAACTTCTTCCGACCGTGCATATAACGCGCTGTCTGAACA
Source organism: Athalassotoga saccharophila (assembly GCF_009936215.1). Lineage (GTDB taxonomy): Bacteria > Thermotogota > Thermotogae > Mesoaciditogales > Mesoaciditogaceae > Athalassotoga > Athalassotoga saccharophila. Next base: position 1,560,560 of record NZ_AP019551.1, read on the forward strand.
TTAAATCACTTCCCTATCAAACATTCTGCCATAACCAACAGTCGTTTTAGATCCTATTCCATTTTCCTTCAATGCTTTCTGAATGTTTTTTAGAACATAATTTATTACAGTATCATCTGAGTGTACCTTCGTTTTAAATTCTTCAATTTTTGCATCGCCTTTAATTGCTACCATGAAATAAAATTGTGTGTTATTATCTATTGTAAGGAAGAAAACGGGAATAGGATTATAATAATCAACTGGAAATTTATTATTTTCTATATAGTAAGGTTGATAGTGAGGATTCAATATATCAACTTTCAATCTTGGTTTTGTAGAGGGGTAGGCATCAAAAAAAATCATTTTCCCTTCTGTTGCTTTTTTATAAAACGAATTCTCTGGAGATCCGAAAATGTAGCAAAACAATTCATCTTTTAAAGCTTCTTCCTCGGATTTATCAAATATTTCATTTATTATGTAACTTCTAACAACACCTTTTATTGATTGTCCCGGAATATAAGGAAATCCAAACACATGATGCAGTGTCATTCCCGTCTCATACACAGATTCATTTCCAAGGCCAATTACCATTTTACCTTTAATTACGAATTGTTTAGCGATAACTTTATAGTTCCTATTCTTAAAATCATTTTGAATTTCTAAAAGCCTTTTATTCAAAACATTTAAAATTTCTTCGTTAAAATCGAATTTTATGTTACTAACAGAGAAGTTCTCGTAGTATTCTGGATATTTATTTAATTTCAAACTAAAATTATCTATTTGTTCTTTTTCTATTTTCTTATTAAATATAAGTGCCATTATATCCTGTGGCAAATATTCGCTCATTAATTTTCATCTCCTTCTATCATACTCTCGACAAATCTTTTCATCCACGTTAGTAATGCTATTACTTCATTTGTAATTATTCGATATTCATAGGAATTTTTTCTAATTATTTCACTTATCAAATTTTCATTAATAAGTTTTTTGTATATTAGCCATTGTTCAATCTGAACATAAATTTTATTATAAGCAGATTCTTCTCTTTTAGATTCTCCTATTTTAGAATTTATAAAAGCCATGGTCGGTCCTAACCCATTTACTTTTATAAGCATCGGAATCTTTTTTACGTATGATTTGTATTTTTTTTGTTCGTCTGGTTTCAAAATTTGCTTTGCTTCAAAAACAAAATCATAAGCTTTACTCGCTCTTCCATCTTCTAAAGTCATATCAATCACCCCAATGTGAGTTTTACTATACCTTTTCCTATTGTCGAATTAGCACCTATTTGTAACCTTTTAGGGAAATTGTCGACAAAATATTTTTGAACTAATTTATCGGCAATTACTTCATTTGTTTTCACATTTTCATCAAAGAAAAAGGATTTTTGAAATTCATCAATTAAAACAGGAGAGAAAAGAGCCATTGAGTACAACACAGTTTCAGAAGGTAAATATTCTTCGTTGAATAATGCTGTACTACTTACCGTTCCAGTTAAATTGTCTATTTTTGTTCTTGTAATTACTTCCGTTGAATTAATGACAAAATCTTTGAAATCATCGTCATTCAATACAACCAAATTTGTTTTTAATTTCGACTTTAAAAATGGTTCTTTTTGATCTTTAAAAATCATTTCTGATAATTGTTGAGATAAATCATTATATTTTTGATCTTTTTTTACTTCAAAGGCAAATTCTTCTAAGACAACTTTATTATTGTCTATTACTACTTGTGAATTTAACGGAACCCCCTGCTCTGATGGTATTAGGAGATTATTAGAATAATTCATCATTTCTAAATCTTCTTTAAATCTATTTAAAACTCTCGGGCATGTTATCCATGCGAAGACACCTTTAATGGATTTGACTGGAAAGAGAAGAATTTTAGCATCAGCAAAACCTATTGCGCTGGCAAAATGTTCTTTATCTTTGAAATTTTCTTTAATAACTTCACTTTCATCTGATGGATCATACCCAAATGCGATATGAATTTTTCTTTTTTCATCTTCAGCTTTTGCTCTTTCTTCAAACGCTTCTCTTATACATCCTTTTAAACTCGATCCTTCTATCTTTGGAAAGTCAGTATGTCTTTCTCTTTGAATAGGAAGATCAATAATTCCAAGATCGCTACCACTTCCAACATGTAAAGGCGTTTCCACATAAATGAAAATAGGTTTTGCACTCTTAAACATTTTCATCACCCCTTAAATTTTTGATTTATTGATAACTCGTATTTTAGAATTTTTGATAATACTTTCACGGTCTATATATGTGCCACCAGAATCTAAATATTTTTGTTCTTCTATTTCCTTGTTAAAAACTTTATATATGTATATGTTATCTTCGATCTCAAAATAAAATATTCTATTATTGTTATTTCCATCATCATAAACTATATGTTTACCTTTGCCCTTAATTTCTTTTTTTGATTTTCTTATTTCAGATTTATAGAATTTCTCTTCGAGTATTCTTTTGATATCTGGCATTTTATTTATGTCATTCCATACCTCGTCAGGACAATAAAAAAAGAATTTTTCGAATTTATATTTATCCCAAAATATCTTCCCCATTGGATTTAAATCACATATATCACCTGCATCTTCTATTAACGATGATGCATCTTGCAGAAATTGGCGATTCAGCAGATCTTTTTTACGAGTGGGAAATTGTTCTAACTTTAGAAATTCACTCTGATATTTTTCAAATATTTCATTATTTATTTTTAATGGAGCTTGAGGTATTTTTATCAATTCTTCTGTTTCTTCAAATTTGTAATAGATTGGTATTTCATTTATCTGGGCCAATATAGTTAAAAATGGGATTAAACCTTTATACCCTCCAGTAAGATTGAAAACCATATCACCGAAATATTGAAATTCTTTATAAAACCAATTTAAAATATTTGGAATTCCTTCTTTTTCGAAGGCTTTTCTATCCTCTACTTGAAGTCCTTTTATGACTTGATTTTTATCATTAAAAATCACGTTTATTTTAGGTTTATGATCATAACTTTCGAACCATTTTAAAATTATTTCGCTTGCTATCTTTGAAGTTATCGTATATGTTGATATTAAATAAACTTCAAGATCTTCTTTTAAATCTTCTGAGATCTTTATAATGCTAGTTATCTCAGCACTTGCATCTTTTTTCCCCTGTGCCCATTTTAATATGTTATTTTCTAAAACCTTCAGTTCTTCTTCCATATTTTCCCATTTATCAATTGAAAGTTTTAACATTTGTAAGTTGGTATTTCCATTATTTTTTCTATAATTTTCAATTATAGACGCTCCAACTGTTGAAATGACATTCTTCATTTTTATCACCTCAGTAAAACAAAATTGTTATTCCAAATCCCTCGCTTGAAAGTTCCTCAGAAATCGACTGATATTGAAAAGCAGATTTTATACTTTCAAAGTCTCCTTTCAATACCTCAAAATAATAAACACTACCAGCAGGGACAAACTTTTTCATCATTTTTGGTTTATTTTTGGCAATATCATATCCTCCAGCCATTATCGGTTTGCCAACAACGGCTGTTATAAGTTTTAAATGTAGATTTTTATATTTTCCTTCAAAATTTTCATCGAGCCATGAAGGAATCCAACCTTTTTTGAAATAGGCAGGGGTCATAAGATATAGTCTTAAATAGTCTTTTAATTCAGATACTCTAAAAAGTTGTTGGATGCTACGTGGAATTTCTATTTCTTTATAGTAGGCGGCTTTTCCCTCTCCTCCTAATTTAAGAATTCCATTTGTAAGTTCTAATCCATCGTAATCTACTAAAAATGATTTTAAAAGATTCGGTCTTACCATTCTTGCTTTATAGAGCCGGCCTTCTTCTTCATCTGTAGTTTTCAATTTGTTCCTTCCTATTCCTATATGAGTTTCATATTTTATTAAATTTTCTGCTTTAAATAGAGGGCTTTGAGTTACAATACTCGTAATATTAAAATACGAATTCTCAAGGCTTTCTACTTTTTTATTTACTGGACTTGTTAGTAACTTCGGCAATTTGAAATTTGAATAAAACCTATCAGGCTTTTTATCTAAAACTAATTTAAAAAGTTCATTTGAATCGTTTTGATCTTTTGGTAAAACAAAGTCCAATGGAGTTTGCAAAAAGATACTTCCATCTTTATCCTTAAGAAAAACTCCCTTTATCTTTAAGCTTTTAGTTGGATCTTTGTCAGTATTTACAAATTTAAAACTTTCTGAATGTTCAGAGAAATAAGCTGTCCTGATGGCACCATAAATAGTAGATGGCATTGGTGGAAATATACTATTAGCCGTGGTTTCTTCACCCATCGTGTACTCTTTTGTATTTCTAAAAAACAGTGTATCAAGAGGTGTTATTTCAATCATTTTCAATCTGCCTCCTAACAAAATCAAGCACATTTAAAATATCAAACAACTCTTCTTTGTTTTTGGTTTGCGAGCAATTGTATAACTCGTAAATACTTTGAACTAATTTGTCTATTTCTTTTTTCTTTCTTATGTTAAATTCTTCGTCTGTTTCGTGATTTAGCTTTTCCATCATACAAGAACGTTTAACAAGTCTTTCTATTTCACTTTCAATCATAAGTTGTTCGTTATTTTCATTATCTAAATTTTTAAATTCCATTTGAATTGTTTTTATAAAATTATTGGAAAAATTTGAGGAAGATAGTTCAAATAAAATGTTATTGAGATAATCTATCATCCATTTATTTTTATCGTTTTTCCATTTGAATCTTGTTTTTAATATCTCACCGGATCCCTTTATTACGGCAATGGCTATAGAATCTTTACCAGGATTTTCTTTGGCATAATGTTCCATTTCTCTTGCCCAATTTAAGGAATCATAGAGAGGATCTTTGTAATGTGCAATAGATATTCCAGCCGAGAATGTTATGAATTTATCTAATTCAAAATCATTCTTCAATTGATTATTAACTATTTCATCAAAAGCTTTTCTAAGATCTTTTAATGCGTCAAATATATAGTTGATATTTACAAATCCCAGAAAGTCTTCTCCCCCTGCATAAACTATTTTTCCATATTTGTCATCTATTATTTCTTTAGTTTTTTCGGCAAATCGTCCAAGAGATTTGGACAATGATTTGTGAAATTCCATCAATTTTTGATTGTCTTTGAGATTTTCTCCTGAAAGTTGCTTACCCATTGAATCACCATCAAAGGTTATGATTCCATAGTACTTCGAAAGTTTTAATTTTCTTTCTTTGAATATTTCTTCGTTTTGGAATTTTATATTATCTAAATTAGGAATTAAATTCCCAATTCCATTATTTTTAAAGTATCTATCGTTCAAATTTTCTTCGTAAAGTAACTCCGGGTCATATCGTGGCCCAAATACATTCTTGAATTTTATGTATTTTTCATCATCTTTCAATTCTTGTATAACATTGTATAAAGCTATTTCTGCCACCGAAGGAAAAGAACTTTCAGAATATTTTCTCTTAGTAAAGCAAACTTCGCAAAGAACTTCTCCTTCAGAGAAAGTAAAATCATTTTCTATTCTTACTGCGTCGGGGGTCAAATTTTTTATCACCTTTGAATTGTTGTAAAATTTTCCAATACGTTCACCACAAACAGAGCATTTTCTAAAACTTGTATCTTCCATTACTTGATTAAAAGTTCTTACATTTTTAACTGAGCCTAATAAAGATTCAATTTCACTGAAATTCTTTATGTAATCATTGTATGGAATTGAAACCCAGTGTATGTCAAGAAAATCATAAAAATTAGAAGGATTTTTTATGTGTGTTTTTTGATTTATAATTGAAACAAATTTATTTCTAACTTTCTTTTCAAGTGCTTCCCCAAAAAGTTGCGGATCATCAACTGTTATTTTTGCTAAAAATCTATTTGGGAGAGATTTCATATCTTTATCTGGGAAAATAACTTCTATTTTATCACCGTTGATAGCAAAAGATATTAAATCAGATAATAGAGTACTCCCTCCAAACAAATCTCTCGCTTTTCTCGCCTGCGATATAAAAGATTGGACAGGTCCTATTGTAAATAAGAAGAGATATTCGTTCACTTTATACCACTTCCTTTTTTTATTAATTCATTCTTGAAATTTTCTAATTTCTCTTGTTTTACTTCAACGCAACTTGGAGGAGCAGAATGAAGCGTAGTTACAACAGATGAAAATTTGTCATCGCTTGTCTGTAAAATTGAAACATAGATTGGAGATGCAAATCTACAATAATTATTGCCGTTGATGCGAATAAATGAATGTTTATGGGATGCTTCATCTATAATTCTTCTAACATCTTCTGCATTATCATTAAAAGATTGACCAATTTCAACTGTTTCTATCCAAGGATACTCAAGTTTTGATTTTTTTAAAACCTTTATTTTTTTATTTTCCTCATCTATTTCATAATTAGATGAAATATTTTTAATAACCTTAAAAATATCTTTTAAGTCTATTCCCTGATTTCCTAATTCTTCATTATTTATTTTTTCTACTTTGAATGACCCATTCCCCTTCTTGCTCTTCTTCCAAGTCCACCTAAATAAGATACAAGTAGGAATAAATTTTTGATGAATTCTTGATTTATTCTTTTTTTATCATTTATGTAAAAAACAACCTTAAATTGTTGCTTTATTAAACCATTCAATTTAAACGACTTATGAGGTAACAGAGTATATTCTTGATTTTGTACATTTTCTTTGTTTTCAATAACGATCGAAAAACTACTCTTTTTAGGGTTATCATCAACGCCACCAAACAAATTTTTTTCTTTTTCTTTCATTTCATTAATTTCAAGATCACTGTTAATCGCTCTCCACCAGAATCGCATCGCTGCCTTAATGGATGTTTCTCTCAATTCAGGAACTTTTTTATCCACCCCAAAAAGAAACATTGGAGTTATTATCTTACATTCAAAGGTTATACTTTCCAAATTAATTACCCCCTTTCAAATTCATTAATCACACTTTATGACTCTATTGCCAAATTTTTCAGTTTTTCATTGGCAAGTTGAAGGCCAGAACTTTTAAATTCATTATTTATATCTTTTTTTATATCTTTTACTATATCTTCTACTTTCTCTTCTGGCACTTTCTTTTCAGGATATACTTTGATGTAAAGCGTTTCTTCTTTTGGATTGTAAAATTCTGGCATTATACTTTTTACAGCCTGATGCTTTTCGAAATGCTGAAATTGTCTTGATTTGAAGGCTATTCTGTCGGCCTTTTTTATGTATTCATCTATGAATATCACTTTTTTATCCGCGACATTTTCGAGATTCGATCTTATTTCTTTGTATACAATATCTTCTATTTCACAAGCAACATTGTCTAAAGCCTTCCAATCTTGCGCGTCAAGATATTCGAGCGTTTTTAATATTTTTTCGGTCATATCCAATTTGGAAAGCATCGAATTATTTGCAAGAAAGTCATAGCACAAACTTTCTATTTCGTCTTTTGTTCTTTGAACTCTTATTTGAGTGTATTCATCCATGACGGTTCTGTCTGACTGGACATCTGTCGAGTCTATGAATTTAAGCCATCTTGCCGCAAGCATTATCATCTTTTTCCATTCTTTGGAATTTTTAAACAATTCGTCTTCATTCAATCTTGCCTCGAGAGATTTTATCTTTATCTTGAGATTATCTATGAAACCTTTGCGAGAAGGATTTTCATTTTCGCCTATAGGAAGGTACTGTCTGTGGTATTTGCTTACGTACATTATGGCCTTCTTAAGTCTTGCGATTTTTTCTTTATCTTCATCTATTTTTTCTATTCCATCCAAAAGATTCTCATTCTCTATCAACTGATAACTCAATTCACTGTGCAAATCTCTCACAACGCTCGGAAGACCATCAATGCTAAATTCAATTCCATTATCCGTTGTGTAATTAAGAACTGTATGGCCTAAATCATGAATGTTCATCGCCACGGCAAGAATGAAATAGAATTCTTTTCTAAGATCGGGATTAACTCCGTTCAAGAAATTTTCTTCTCCCATAATTCTTACAAGGTTGAATCCGAATTCCATTAGTCTTTTGCTGTGTCTTTGAGAATGTTCGACCGTTTCGGGAATAAGATCTCCTATCCATCTCAAACTCCAGATCGGAATTTTTTCATTAACAAAGTTTATCATCTTGTCGTCTCTTATAAGATCTATGAAATTTTTCCCGTGACCGAATGGTAATTTGCGGGCATTATCGTAATTCGCTTTTATCTCGTTCAATATTGGAACAGTTATAAGTTGTCCTTCTGGAGAAATGGAAAAAAGTTCCTTTAAAAACTCTGGCAAAATCACAAAAATATTGTAATTTATAATTTCTCCATTTTGGACCTTTGAAGATATTAAATCGAAATATGGGCTGTAATCGTCAATGGTCTCATTGTTCCATCCAATAGGGAGAGGGGGGAATTTTAACTGAACCATTTTCTGTTCACTGATACCATCTGTTATCTCATTTTTCTGCTTGTAATAAAATGCTTTTTTGTTAAAAAGGCTGTAAATGGCAAGTTCTATCCCCGGGTATTTCTGCCCCCCTGTTAAGTCGATTAACGTATTTCGACCATCTTTATTATCATCTGCAACTTTTGAAATAACGTCAAATATTTCACGAAGAGATTTGTAAGCAGAATCTTGACTTGAAGAATCATAATTTATCGGTGAATAAGAGCATTCTAACCCAAATATTCTATTTACCGCCTCTTTAAGAAGAGTATAATCATGAGGATAGTCTTTACCTTTTTCAAAAGATGGAAAGACAAGAAAATGCACTTTTTCCACTTCAAAACCGCTTTTTATGAAAAGGTACAAGGCATCTATTTCTCCGATAAATTCTCTGTATTTGTTCGATTTGGTTAATTCTTCTAAACGTACATTAAAATTTTTATCTTTTCCCGCCCCTTGTCCTTGGGTCATAATGACCGTCACAGGACCTATGAGTCTATTTTGGACATATTCGATAATCTTAAGAGGTTTTATTTCTCGCTTTTTAGCCTTATAAAAGTTTTGATACGATTTTTCTTTTGTCAAATCCTTAACGTCTGTGATCTCAAGTCCGATGCCTTTTAATTCATTCTCGAAATATGAATCGTCTTTATCTTCTTTGGTTTCGATTTCAAGGTAATACAATCCCGGATCATCATTTTTTAGTATATCCTTGTTGTCTATTTCCAAAAATTCGTCAAGAAATATTTCCGGATTTTCTTTGATTATGTATCTTATCTTTACAACGTTTTTCTTTTTTTCTAAATCAGATAGATTTATATCTTTTCGTGGATCCAGAAAATCTTTTGTTTCGAATCTTTTTTCTGGATTATCTGTGAGTGTTTTGGTTGCTTTTTCCCAGACATGTGTATGGCCTATCACTTCGTCGTAAGAAATAGTTAGCCTTATACGCTTTTGAGGGTTTTCTGTCTCTTCGTACCATTGAATTATTCCGATCTTTTTAATGCTGTTGTGCTTCAAACGCTCGATCTTTTCGCGATCTTCGAGAAGATATTTTCTTTCAATTTCTTTAGTTTCTTCGGTCATTCTCCACCTCCGACTTAATTTCAAATTTTATAATCACACTATTTCAAAATCTTTCTCAAGTATGCAATCACGACCGTCTATGTATGCGTTCATTATTGCCTCTTTGACAAGACTTTCGAGTTCTCTGAAATTTCCAGGATAGTCGTACCTTTCAAGTTTTTCTATCGCCTTTAAACTTATCCTTTTGATCTCTTTTTCTTTTTGGAGAGAAGTTAACTGATCCTGAAGGACAAAACTCAGAATATATCTGAAATCACTTTTTCTCTCTTTCAAAGACGGTATTCTAATAGAATAATCAAATCTCTCAAACAGGTCTCTTCTGAAATTTCCGGTTTCTATCTCTTTTTTGATATCTTTATTCGTTGCCGCTATGATCATCACGGGCACCTTTAACCCCCGAGGATCGGAATATCCATCTATCGTTACTTTCATATCATCTAAATACGTTAAAAGTTTTGCCTGAATCTTTTCACTTATTTCACCTATTTCATCCAAAAAAATAACTCCGCCCGTGTTTGAAAGAAATTTCCCCATCTTGTAAAGGCTTCCGGTAAAGGATCCCGGAAAGGTTCCGAAGAGTTCAGAATCGACTATTGTTTCGGAAATGTTGACAAGGGTAACTTTTGCAAAGTGATCTTCAAAGTCATTTTCTAAGAATTTGCGCGCTATGTATTTTGCAAAGAGTGTTTTTCCGCTGCCGGTAGGTCCGGTTATCAATATGGAAGGCAATTTCCCAATTGAAAGTTCTTTCGATTTATTGTTTATTTCTCCAAAAATTTTTTGAACTTTGCTTAGTTCTTGAGTGTTGGAGTTTTCTAATTTTTTTAATTCATCTATTGCGCTCTTAACATCTTTCCTGAATTTTTGAAATTGTTTTGCCGTAGATTTTAATGACTCAACGATTCTGTTGGCTTTAAAGATGACAGAGCGCATATTTTCATCTGAGAACATGGATATGAATTTTTCTTTAGAATAATTGGAAAGATCTATTTTCCAGTTTACCGGCTTGGACATTTCCGACTCTAAAAATCGAGTGCTTAATTTATCACGGACAAGTCTTTTTAGAACGTCTTCGAATCTTGCCATCTCAGAATACTCTTTTCTTTCACCGTAAAATCTTTTAACATCGAAGATGGCGTAAACGTAAGATCTTTGCTGGGCATTAACGACTGCCCTTTCATTCAATTCACCATCGACAAGATATATCTTGTTCATGATCTTATCTTTCTCATCATTTGATTCTTTTACGATAACTATGTCATTTTTATCGAACTTGGATGGAAATTCATCCACAGGGCAAAATTCAACTTTACCTTCTATATCCGGCTTGTTTTTCAAAATGACATTTATTAGTTCTTCTACAGGCTTGTCATCTTCACAATCGCATTTAACGTAAAAAATCTTAATCTTGTCCATTTTTACCACCTAAATGTTTGAGTATATTTTTGAACTCATCATTTTTATTTAAATTCTCAAAAAAAGTGTCTTCGGTAAATGTTTTTTCTTCTGATGATCTTAGAATTTCATTCAAAATTTCCAGCACAGAATTTGTCTTTCTAAGGCAATCTCCGTTTAAAGATTTGGAGTCTAATTTTATGAAATCATCTTTGAGTTTTTGAGATTTACCTATACCGATTCTAAAAAGCGTCATTGCGAGAGTCTTGACATTTGGCTTACCGTTGAAGGTCAGGGCAGAGATTTTGACATCGACACCGTCCCAGAATCTCATGTAATAACTGAGAAAGTGTCTGTTGGTTTTGTTTTTAATATCGGTAGAATTTTCATTCACCTTCAAAAGCATCTCGGATTTGAACCGTTCGTAAAAATCTTCTCTGCGCGGATTTTCAAAGTCGTAAAATCCATTTGCGTAACTTTCTATCACCGACGCGGCTTTCGAAAAGTTCTCAAAACTGTTGTGTTTGAAGTAAGATGTTTCTTTATCATTACCATAACCTTTAAAGCCATAATGGATAACCCTGAATTTTTCACCCTTTAAAATTAAAAGGACTGTTTTTATCTTTGGAGGATATTTGGGAAGTTCCAAATTCAAAATATCAAGATTTAGAGATGTATCTTTTTGACTTTGATCGTCATTTTCATCTTCTGTGTATATCTCTTCATCTTCATTTTCATCGTAATCGAGTAAATCTTCTTTTGAAAGCGATGACTCGATAGGTGAAGATTTTTTTAGATCTTTCCTTGAGAATTTGTTTTTTTCTTTTTCTTTTTGCGTTTGCCTAATTTTATTCTTTTCCATCCAAGATCGCCTCCACTTCGTCTGGCAAAAGTGCATAAATGGACTTTGGAGATCTCTCCTCTATCCGATCGATCTTTTCAAACGCTTTTGCTATATTGCTTTTCTTTATGCCGTTTTCTTTCTTTCCAGGAGGATTTTCGAAACTCAAAGCAGAGAAGAAACCATAGTTTTTAAGATCTGTGAGATACTTTTTCATCTGGCCTTCTGTTTCTATTTTGTTATTCTTCATGTACATAAACAATATTTCAAGGTAGATGGATGATACGTCTATCGTCTTTAAAAGCCATTCTTTCTTGTCTGAGTCTTTGCCGGTCATCAACTTTATCAAATCTTCATTTGCGAGATTTACAAGGTAATCAACAAAACTTTTCTCCATTCTTCTGAAAAATCTGCTCGATACCGCAGACATTTTGAAATCCGACTTACTTGTCTGGAAGGTCTTCATTGACAGTTGAGTGCCACGTTCTCCTATCGTGTGTCCCGATATCACGCCTATGAAGTCTCCGATTCTAAAACTTTCATCTGAAGTGGAAGGATTTATGCCGCAGCACTTTTCGCAGGGACCATTTTCTGACTTGCATGTTACAGGGCTTCTGAGTATAAAACCATCTGTTGCTTTTTCTTTCATTTCTTTTAAATTGTCAAAGTTAACAAGTACCCACTCTTCATCTTCTTTGAATTTTATGTATCTTCCATTTATAATTCTTTCTATATCGTACTTCCCGACTAATTTTTCGATATCTGTTTTTGTGAATTCTATCCCTTCATTCGTTCCACAATCGTGGGAAGAGATTCTGAGAGGATATAAGAATTCGACCATCTTTCTTGTGAAATATCCCGCTTCGGCGACGTGCAATTTTTTGTCAAGCATTGACTTCCTTCCTCGTACGGCAAGACAACTGTCAAAATTCTCGAGACCATTTCCTATGTAAAATTCGAGAGGAATTCCATTAGAGAAATTTCCTATGTTTTGATCTCCTATCTTTATCTCTTTGTAAATGGACTGGAAATTTTCGGCCTTTCCTCTTGCCTTCGATTCCTCGATCTTTTTGATGTCCCCCATTCCACCTTTAGCCTCGAAGAATGACACGCTTAAATTTTGGGATGTTGCAATTTCAAGCATTTCTTTTTGTATGTCGAGAAGTTTCTCTGGCACATCTTTGTGGGATAATATTATCTCTTTTATCTTTTCGGAAAGGTTGGAATTTTTATCTTTCAAATAATTTCCATAGGTCATATCCTGTGAGATCGAAATTGAAAAATCTCTGTTTCCAATCTTGAAAAGATGATTCGAAGGTGTCATCTTTTTCATCGTTGATCTGATCTTCTCGTTCTGATCGGAAGGATAATACACGGCCATCGTATCCCCGTCAAAATCGGCTCCGAATCCTTCGCACACCATTATTGGAAGACCTATGGCGTAATTTTCCCAGAAGATCGGATAAAAAGCCTGTATGCTATGAAGATGAAGGGAAGGCTGACGGTTTAGAAGTACCATAATTTCATTTAATTTGCAATAAGAATTGGCAATGTCAGCGAACTCTCTTCTTTTGATCATGTCCCCTTCAAGAATAGATCTTTCGTTTTCAAACTTAAGATTAAACCATTCGAGGGCGAAATCAACGGGGAGATAAACGTGATCTACGTCTATATCCGTTGCAGGAACTATCGTTGCGCGACCGGAATAATGAATCCTTCTTCCGAGCATTGCCGTACGCGGGAATCCATCTTTTGATATCAAAAATTTTGCCTCTTTATAGGCCTTACCCTTTCTATCTTTTATCATATCCAAAATTTCTTCATTTTTATCGTCCTTTAAGCCGTCTAATTTTTGAACAAAGAGTTTTCCGCCCTCCTTTAAAGGCCTTATCGTGAAATTGTGGTACTCATCCAAAAGTGTGTTGAAGGAGTTCAAGTATTTATAATATTCTTTCCATCGGGTAAGATTCGTTTTTGCAAAGAGTTGTATTACCGGTATCGCCTTATGATCGAATAAGGTCCAAAATTCCATCTCTCCTATTCTCTGGCCACCATTGTTTTTACGTCCCTTGTAGGGCTGAAATGTTATTTCTGAAATATGCTTTGTATGTCCGATGACGTGGAGTTTGTCCCTTACACAATGATCCAAGCGCACAAAATACTGGTATCCGACAATCGCGCTAAAGACAGTTTCCTTTCCGTTGACTTTGACATGCAGTGGAAATTTTCCATTTTCATCGCCGCCAAGCGCTTTAAGTTGTGAGATCAATTTGTCAGGATCGACTTTAGAATCAACACTTCCATCTGTAAAGTTTACAAGCGTACCATGGGTCTCTATCAACTGACCAAGATTCATTCTTGTAATTATTCCGAATGGACTGAGAATAAGATCGAGGATCTTTTTCTTCCCGTCTATCTCGACGTAGGGCATTTCTTCATCTTCGAGTATTCTCGAAATAGTTCCTTTGTTTCCATATCTACCAGTTATTTTGTCTCCAACCTCAAGTGGTTTTTCAACTTTTACGGGTATTCTTATCGTCAAATGACTCATGGAAATCATTTCTTTTACAAGCGGAGGAGTTATATCTCCTATTTCAAAACAATCCTTTGTTATGTTCAAAGTATATGTGTACCTTTGATCAAATAAAAAAGACCTTTTCAAATCTTTGTTTTCATTTCCATCAAAAAATACCCTTCTCCTAAGATAAAGATCGCCATACACAACATTTTGAGTTTTGACGAATTCATAAACAATCTCAATAGATTTTCCGCTTTGAACTTTCGATTGTATGACAAACTTCTTTGTACTTCTGCCAGATTCAATTATTTCATAATCGATTGGAAGCGGGACTTCATCTTCTATTTTCAGTTCTTCTCTCGATTCTATCTTCATCTTTTGAGAGAATGATTTTGAGGCGACTATTCCATCCTCAAAATTAAGACCATCAAAGAGTGCATATCCGACAAAAGCATTTACTCCTAAATCGAAGCCAATTTGGTCTTCAATGCCAGTCTTAACGATGGGTTTTTCACTTCCAACGACTCTAATGGCCTGCTTTAAGTTTTTTCCTCCCATCATTGCCCTTGGCGTGTCATTGTAAGTTAAAAATGGAACGAGTAAAGTCGAATAACTGAAAAAATCATTAGAACTTTTGATATCTGAATCTATGGCCAATTTTTTAGCGTTGTACCTTGCGCCGAGAGACAAAAACAAAGAAAGGCCTATCTCTTCTGATTCAGGGCTTTCGAGTAGATCTATCTTCCCAAGATGTGATTTGTGTGGATATCTCATCGTGTCTGCAACAACGCTTCCATGGTACACTACTTTTCTTGTGTTGGAAATCTTAAGCAATGGATTTGATTCGTCAAGTTCAAAAAGAGAGGGAATTCTTACAAACCGTTTTGATTCTGGATCTATTTTATGAATCTTCGTTCCTATCTCTACCGTGCTTAAATTTGCCGAGATCATGTACTCAAAAAGTTCAGATTCATCTTTGAATTGAAGTGCACGATCGTAAGAACTCATTATCTGAATGGCCTTATCCAAAAAATATCCAGGAATCACGAAAAAATTCTTTAGATCCATGTTTTTTACCTGTTCTTTCAATTGTTCAGGTTTTTCGATAAGCACAAATGGAGAATAATAATTCTTTCCCATCCATTTGTAAATTCCATCATTTGGAATCAGGCAAAGGAATTCGACCTCTAACGGATCGTAAATCCTTGAGTTGATTTGTAATTTGACGATTTTGTATAACTCATCCTTAATAAAAAAATTACTTGTAGAGATTATCTTTAGAGCGTCGTAGTTGAAAACTTTGGGCCTGTAATTAGAAATAAAAAAATTTAATCCATCGAATATTTCTTCCATGGAAAAATCAATTTCATTAATAGAAATCGCCTCCTATTTTTAAAATGAATTTTATTTATCTTTAAAAAAGAAGTTTACAGAACTAAATTATAACATTTCTAAATCATAATTTAAATATCATTACAAAATGAAGACTTAATTTTTGAATGGAAAGATAGTATAATCATTCGGAAAGGAAGCGATCTTATGAGATGGGCAATCGTTGGATTTGGAAGTATATCAAAGAATAGATTCTTGCCCGCCCTGCGCGAGGCTGGAGGAACGCTTGTAAGCGTTGTTACCTCCCATCCAGAAGCGGTTAAAATAGATGGTGTGAAGGTCGTGACAAGAGTAGCAGATTTAAAAGATGTAGACGTTGTCTACATTGCAACGCCAAATGCTTTCCACATGGATCAAACTATAGAATGTGCCAGACTTGGGATAAACGTCTTTTGTGAAAAGCCTGTAGGAATGAACGCAAAAGAGGCTTACAAGATGGCAGAATTTTGCGATAAGGTTGGCATCACATTTGGAGTTGCTCACATGGGAAGATTTAACAGTTACAATATACTTGCAAAAAAGATCCTTGACTCGCATGAACTCGGAGAGATAGGTATAATCAAGGCTTCATTTTCTTTTGTCAACAAAGAAAGGAATAAGTGGAGATACGATCTATCTCTAAGCGGTGGTGGAGCGATAATGGACATAGGAATTCATCTTATAAACACTTTGAGATTCATGCTTGGATCGAATGTTGTTGAAATTGAATCGATTAACGATAATTTGAATTATGCCGTGGATCAAAATGCGGCAAGCATTATGAAGTTTTCGAATGGAAGCATAGCGCTTGTGGACGCAAGTTTTAACACCTACGCGAGTGCATCCTTCGAATTCCGCGGAGACAAAGGCATGATGTACGTCATGGATACACTCTTTCAAGATTACGTGGGAAGGGTAATAATTGCCAAGGATGGGACTTTTCAATTGAGAGATTCAATAGATAAAAATCCTTACGTCCTTGAGATAGAGGATATGGAGAAAGCCGTCAAAAACCATGCAAGACCTGCAACAGATGGATGGGAAGCATTTGAAGATATGAAGGTAGTCGATGCGTGGTACGAATCGGCCAAAACGGAGAAAAAGGTAAGAATAGGATGAAAGTAATAGAAATTCCTCCTCAAGATATCGATATTCCCCAAAGAGCTATCGCGGCAAGAATGGGATTTAGAGGCCTTGGAGAGGTTCCCGATCAGTTTAAACCCATTTACGAGGAACTTATTTCTTTGCTTTTAAAAGTATCAAATCCACGTGTGGCGTTCGACGATTTTGTGCCTTCGATCGAAAACGGAGAGATCTCGATAGGCAATGTGAAAATAATCGGGACTCTTGCAAAATCTCAACTTGGAAAAAGTGTTGAGATAACTGCCATGCTTGTAACTCTCGGAGATAAAATTGATGAAGAAATAGCACATTTTCATGATGTAGGAGATGATTTAAGATCATTCATGCTTGATTCGATAGGATCGGAATTTGTAGAATATGTGGCAAGGAAGTTCGATGCATCTTTGAGATCAAAAAAATCTCTCAAGGGAAGTGCAAGAATTGCACCGGGTTATGTCGATCTTCCAATTACTTTGAATAAATGGTTTGCATCTGAGTTTGGAAAGGCGATATCCGTGACAATAGATCCAGATTCTTTTGTCTTTTTGCCGAGAAAGACTATATCTGCGTTTATAGGGTGGTCTAATTGAGAAGAAACGAATTAAGTGAGATTTTGAAAGATCGCGTCTTGATCCTCGATGGCGCTTATGGAACAGAATTAATGAGAAGAGGCTTCAAAGAAAGTCCCGAAGAGATCGTTCTTTCACATCCCGAGGCAATAAAAAAGTTGCACGAAGAGTATGTAAATGCGGGATCCAACGCCATCCTCACATCCACATTCGGAGCGAATCCCATAAAACTTTCTAAGATCGGACTTGAATCTTACCACGAGAAGATAGTAAGAGATGCTGTAAGAATAGCAAAAAGCATTTCAAAGGATGTTCTTATATTTGGAGACATCGGTCCAACCGGAGATCTTCCATACCCTTTGGGTGAAAGGACCTTTGACGAATATTACGATAATTTTCAAAAAACGGCCTCCATTCTCATAGAAGAGGGCGTTGATGCGATCATACTCGAGACCTTCACAGATATTCTCGAATTGAAAGCGGCCTATATGGCCGTAAGAGACATATCCAAAGATATATTTCTCATAGCCCATCTCACCTTTGAAAAGAATGGAAGAACGCTAACGGGAACGGATCCGGTCAATTTCGCGATCACATTCGACGATTTAGACGTCGATGCGATAGGGATGAATTGTTCCCTTGGCCCCGAAGAAATGCTTCCCATCTTTGAAGAACTTTCAAAATACACTCACAAACTTTTGACCGTTGAGCCAGATGCCGGAGCCCCGATTCTCAAGGGAGAGAAGGTCGAATATCCTGTAACTCCGGAAGAGTTTGCAATTCACATGGATTCTTATTGGGAGGCGGGGGCCAACATAATAGGATCCTGTTGCGGATCGAATCCTTTGCACACAAGAAAGATATCCACAGTGGTAGGAAAGAGAGGACCTGTAGACAGGGAAAGCAAAAAGATCTTTGCTATTTCTGGACCTTCATCCGTTGTCAATTTTGACAAGTTTGTAGTCATAGGAGAAAGGCTAAATCCGGCCGGAAAAAAGAGGCTTTCTCAAGCCATCAAAGACGAAGATGTAAATTACTTGATCGATCAGGCCCGAGATCAGGTCGATCATGGAGCCCATGCGCTCGATGTTAATTTTGGAGTTGAACAGACCGTATCAAGAAATTTCATGTCCAAAAGCGTTGCCGCACTCTCTTACAAAGTTAACGTTCCACTCTCTCTCGATATTCAAACGTATGATTTTTTAGAATTCGTCATGAAAAGATACCCGGGGCGACCTCTTATCAATTCGGCAAGAGCCGTTGAGGAAGAGTTCGTAAAGCGGGCGAGTCTCGTTAAAAAATACGGAGGAATATTGATAACGCTTTCTATGGGAGAGAGGGTGCCGGAAAGTTTTGAAGAGAGAAAAAAGTCGATAGAGTACGCACTTGAGATGGCAGAAAGGATAGGACTTACAAGGGATCGACTCATTTTTGATCCTATAGTCCTTGCGATAGGGGCAGGATCTGATGCCAGAGAAACCTTAAAAACAATAAAATATCTCGACTCTGTGGGGCTAAAGAGCGTTTTCGGACTTTCAAATATTTCTTTCGGGATGCCAGATAGATCTTACATAAACGGCGCATTTTTGGCAATGTCCATTTTGAATGGTTTAAGTTCTGCGATAATGAATCCAATTGACGAAATCGTTATGGGTAATATGAAGGCATCTTTGCTTTTGACAAAAAGATCCCAGATCGAGATAGAAAAAATCCAGGGAACGGATGAATTGTTAAATTTCGTTCTTACAGGTGCGGAAGACAAATTGATGAAGGCCGTCGATGATCTGATCAGCGTTGAGGATCCGGTTTCCATAATAGAAAATCATCTAAAGCCAGTCATGGATAGGGTTGGAGACCTTTATGGAAGTGGTAAGATATTCCTTCCCCAGTTAATCCTTGCAGCACAAACGGCCCAAAAAGCCTTTGAAAAGGTACAAAAATTGATTCCATCCGGATCAGAGACAGGAAAATTCGTAATAGCGACGGTAAAGGGAGATGTGCACGATATAGGAAAGAATATAGTGGCAACTATAGTCAAAAGTGCCGGATACAGAGTTATAGATCTTGGAAGGGACGTGCCATCTGAAAGAATTATCGAGACCGTCGAAAAAGAAAATCCGGTAATGGTTGGATTGTCCGCAATGATGACGACAACAGCCCCAAGGATAAAGGAAGTTGTCGATGGAATGAAAAAGAAGCACCTCAACGTACCGGTTATTGCCGGAGGCGCTTCTTTGAATGAAACTCTTGCAAAGGATCTCGGTGCCGATTTCTACGCAAAGAGTGCCACAGATGCCATAAAATATCTCAAGATGGTTATCAGAACTTAAACAAAAGTTTTCGATATTGCGTTGTTCATTTCTTCAACGGTTAGAAAGATGTCATCTGTCATCCCGACACTGATCATTTCTTCTGAAAGGCGAACGATTTGCGGTGGCCTTAAAGATGCCTTATCGAGTATTGATTTATTTTTGAAAAGTTCGAAGGTTGGACCATCGTAAAGGATCTTCCCCTGATTTAAAACTATAGATCTCGGGCAGAATTCTGCAACAAGACGCATATCGTGTGAAATTACAATAATTGTTGTACCATCGTCATTTAATTTTTTTAATAGTTCCATTATTTCCCTTGACATTTTGTAATCCTGTCCGGTTGTGGGTTCGTCGACTATTATTATTTCGGGATGCATTGCAAGAACACTTGCAACCCCCAATCTTCTTTTTTGGCCTCTCCCGAGAAACAAGGGATCTTCATTTATTTTGTCAATTAGATCAACACTTTTCAAAACACTTTTAACCTTCTCGTCTATAATCGATTGAGAAAGGCCCATATTCTTTAGTCCGTAGGCCACTTCATTGTAGACACTTCTGTTGAAGATTTGATGGTCAGGATTTTGAAAGACATAACCCACATGGTATGGCATACGCCTTCTATTTTTAGGATCGTGGAGATCAAGGCTTGCTATTTTAACACTCCCACTGAAATTTCCCTCTATTCCGGAAAGGATTTTTGAGAGAGTACTTTTGCCGGAACCATTTTGACCTATTATTGCAACAAATTCCTTTTGTTCTACCTTGAAAGATAAACCTTTAAGCGCGTGCGTTCCGTCTTCATAAGAGAAATCGAGATTTTCAACTTCTAAAATGGGTTTTAACCTGTATTGGGGATATCTTCTTTTCGGACCTTCAAATTTTGCATTTGGAATTTTTGAGATCAACTCTTTTATTCTCGTGGCTCTTTTGCCATTACCGATTTTCAGTTCTGCAATTTCGGGTGTGTAGACATTGAATTTTTTTACCGCTTCAGCGTTTGAGTATATATCATCAGGTGTACCTTCGGCAACTATTTTACCATCGTTGAGAACTACCATTCTGTCAACGAAATCCTGCATTAGTTCAGGATTATGTTCTACAAGAACTACGGTCAAATTCCCTTCTGTTTTCAGTTTCTGAATTGCTTCTATTACTTCGATCTTTCCTGCAGGATCGAGATCGGAGGTTGGCTCATCAAGGATCAAAATTTTAGGTCTCATGGCGATAAAACTCGCTATTATAAGTCTTTGTTTTTGTCCTCCGGATAACTCGGCAGGATGGATCTTACCAGACATTTCGTATATATCTTCCATACCAACGCGCTTTAAGGCTTCTTTTATTCTTTCTTCTATCTCCCCTGAATCAAGCCCCATTAAACGAAGACCAAGAGATAGTTCTTGCTTTACGCTCATCGTTAAAAATTGACTTTCAGGATCCTGCATAACGAGACCAATTTTGTCTGACATAACACCTTTTCCGATCAGAAAGCTTTTTCCATTTCTTTCCTCGATGGCGCTTACCACTTCATCGAATACTTTCACAGATCCGATCATGTAAGATCTTGGATCTCTGTCGTTTATCTGCATATGATGAGGTATAAGACCCATCATCGCAAAACAAAGTGTCGTTTTTCCAGATCCGCTGGGTCCCGTTATGCCAAAAAATTCTCCCTCTTTCACATCCAAATTGATGTTTTTGAGCGCAAAGTCACTCTCAACTCCCACAAAGTTGGGGTATTTCCAGTAGAAATTTCTTATCGTTATTGCATTCATAAAATCACCTCATAAGACCAAGGAGAAGTACGAGATTAATATGGTAAGAGATTACAAGTATTAAAATCGAAAATGCGACGAAGATCCAGTCTATTGTGTGAAAGGCATCGCCGTTTATGGAGGTTACATGTTTTAGATTACCAAATCCTCTTGATTCGAGTGCCGTCGCCATATCTACGGATCTCTTTATCATTGTTGCAGTTAAAGGAATAGAAAGGGAAATGAAATTCTTTGCATTTTTAATTACGCTTTTTCCAGAACTTATACCTGCTCCCCTCGCAAACTGGGCATGCCTTATAGATTCAAAATCACTTTGCATCACATGAAAACTCCTTAGAATCATTGAGGTAAAGAAAGATACCTTAAAAGGCACTTTCAAAGCACTTAAAGCATCTATTATGTCGGAATCTCTTGTCGTCATTATAACTAAAAGCGTCAATAGGGCCATAGAAGCGTATCCGATGATCTTGGTTATCCCAATCTCAAGAGAAAGAGTAGTTATTCTAAATGGTATCCCATAAGGTAAAAGTGAGAACAGGACTTTATTTCCAACCTGATTAAAAATAAGCCACCAGATAAGCATTATGACAAGTGCGATCGGAAGTATGACAAGATATGTTTTGACAATGAAGCGTAGCACTTTTGCATTTTCCATAAACAAAATCACCATCAAAAGTACCAATATTGCCGAGAAAAGATCTGGTGTCTTTTCTGTCATCATTCTTATAACTGCAAGAGAAATGATTATAAGAATAACGAATTTTACAAGGGCATTTATCTTCGTAAAGATCGATCCTTCTTTTGCCGAAAATAGAAGTGTTTTTATATACTTTTTTTCTCCACTTCTGTTTATCCTTGCTGCACTTTCTTCCGTCATGAAATCCATCCCTTGTTCAAAAGTCCGTACCTTTCAACGATTGGTGTCAAGTATTTGCTCAAAAAAGGCATAAGCAAAAGTACGATGGCATCTCCCACAATCCACAAAGAGGCTCCAATCCAGTAAGCCTTAACTGGAACAAAGCCAAGAACCGTCAGGACCCATACGCCCCAAAGTCCACCGAATATATTTGTGATACCCATTATCCAGATGATAAACCAAAAAGTTGCCCATCCATTTGTGAAAATGTCTCTACCAAAAGGATCGATACCTTTCTTTACCAAATAGCCACGGTAAAGCAGGAAGATCAAAAGTGCCGGCACAAAATCCCCTACGCTAAAAAGTAGTGATGGAATTATTGGAAGACCTGTTAAAAGGCCTGCGCCAACAACACTTCCTATCCATGCACCAAGGATGCCCCACATGCCCCACCATAGCGTGAACACGACAAAGAAAGGATAAGCCCAGTAAAGAAAGCCTATCCCCGGTCCCACGACAGGCGTTGCAACTGCACCAAGCCATGAAAGTAGGATAATAACGGCGATTTGAACTGCGTAAAGTACATACTTCGTCGTTGTTATCTTGCCCGGATTCCAGTCAAGAGTGTATTGACTGGAAAGATTCACATTAGATTTAGCCATAAAGGCACCTCCTCAAAATGATGTGAAATAAAAAAAGATCACTTCTACAAAAAGTGATCTTGCGATCACTTTCTGTAGTCAGACAATTCACGGTTGTCTGGTAGAAACTCCCGGGCCATATTCCCAGGATTATACAGAAGTGATGAAAACTCAGTTTTAACAATTATATCACATGAATATGAAACACACAAAAAACATTGATATTTCTTTTATGATAATTTCTCTTTAAAACTAAAACAAAGGCTACCAATCTTCATCTTGCGACTCTCGGATACAGTATCGCACCTATCACAACAAGACCGGCAGATGTCAAAGATATAACGGCAAAATCGATTATTAAAGGATAGGTAGAACTAAAATTCGGTAGCATCAAAGCGCGTAGAGCATCTACTTCATAACTTAATGGATTAAGTTTTGCTATGATTTGAAGCCATTCTGGCATCATTGATATAGGATATATGGCATTGCTCGCAAAGAACATGGGCATTGTTAGTAATTGGCCTATTCCCATGAAACGCTCCCTCGTTCTGACAATACACGCTATCACTAAAGAAAAAGTTGAAAACAAAATGGCACTTATTATGACCACCGCAATGACGCCAATTATATCGAATAAATTTCCATTTATCTTAACTCCAAGAATAAGAGAAAAAATGTAAATTATCAAAGCCTGAGAAAGACCTCTTATGCTCGCAGATAGCGCTTTTCCAAGCACAATAGAGAGTCTCGGTGTTGGACTCGCCAAAAATTTGTGGACAATTCCAAGATCTCTTTCCCATATTATCGATATGCCATAAAAGATCGAGATAAAAAGTACGCTTTGTGCAAGAATTCCGGGTGCCATAAAATCAAGGTATGAAACATTTCCTGTAGGAATCGCTCTAATCCTTGTGAATACCTCTCCAAAGACCAAAAGCCATAAGAGTGGTTGAATTGCACGCGTGATAAGTTCAGTTGGATCGTGCTTTAACTTCCTTGCTTCAAGTTCTGCTATAGTGAGAGTCTTCACAAAAAAACCAGAAAAAATGTTACTCTTAACCAAGTCTTTTTGCAATTTTTCTTGTTCTCGCACTGTCACGGTAACTACCTCCCGAATCAAGAGTACTTCCGCTGTAATAAACAAAAACCTCATCAAGGGTGGCATTGGCCTTTCCAATAGAATTTTTGAGTTCTTCAACGGTTCCGATGGCCGCGATTTTGCCAAGGTTCATTATCGCCACCCTATCGCAAAGCATCTCTGCCTCTTCCATGTAATGGGTGGTCATGAAGATCGTCATTCCGAATTCGTTCTTTAACTTTGTTACGTGATCCCATACAACTTGCCTTGCGACCGGATCAAGCCCGACAGTCGGCTCATCGAGAAAAAGCACCTTTGGATTGTGCAATAAGGCTTGGGCAACTTCGAGTTTTCTTATCATTCCGCCGGAGTAATTTCTTACGAGTTTATTCGCATGTTCAGACAAGCCCATAAAATCGAGGATGTCCATGATTCTTTGTTTCCTTACATTCGAAGGTATGTCGTAAAGTTTGGCAAAGATCAAAAGATTTTCATAGCCTGTCAAAGTTCCATCTGCAGAAAGGGCTTGTGGAACGTATCCTATAACCCTTCTTACCTTTGAGGCTTCGTGTACCACGTTAAAGCCACCGACAAAGGCTTCACCAGACGTCGGAGGCAAAAGCGTGGTCAAAATCTTAACGGTAGTCGTCTTTCCAGCCCCATTTGGGCCCAAAAGGCCAAAGATTTCACCATTTTCTACATTTAAAGAAATGGAATCGACGGCCTTTAACGTTTTGAATGACTTTACAAGCGATCTTATCTCCACAATCGCCAAACTAACCACCTCCTCACTTTGAGTATAGCAATTGTTGATTTCAAAACCTTTTACTTCAAAGTAATAAAATATTTCTGAATTTTCATATCTTTTTCACAAGAAAGTTCTTTATATGTCAGACACTTAATTTTGTTGTAGACTCAGCAATTGAAGATTTTACGACTAAAATTTAGATATCATTAGAAAATAGGAGAAAAAATCGATTAATTACTAAATAATAAAGATTATCAAGTTTAAATTTGTTTTATAAGGTTTTCTTAGTCAAAAAAATTATGATATCATTGTTATGTAAATGTTTTCATTAAACAAAACCATTCCACGCACTCTCTAAGGGGGATCAGGAGAGAAAAAGTGGAGGTGGTACAGTGTGAAACATAACAAAGTTTTTTTCATCTTTCTTACCATCATGTCTTTGGTTAGTTTGATGCTCTTTGCCGCAACTGGTTATTCTTACTTGCAGGAATATGGTCCTGGAATAGTCAACTGGGGAAATAACGTCAAATATGGAGGAACTCTCAAAGAGGTTATGCCATGGGGACCCCAGACTTTGAATTTCAATCCTTTTGTGCCAACGAACCTACCAACTCATGCCATATACGAACCACTTTTTTACGTCAACATGTTGAATGGTGATACAACTAATTTACTTGGAACCTCTTACAAGTTCGAAGATAACAATCTTAAACTTGTTATAACAACGAGAAATGACGTCAAATGGTCGGACGGCACGCCATTTACAGCCCAAGATGTGGCCTTTACATTCAATTACATAAAAGAATATCCCGCAATAGACGGATATGGCATATGGTCTAAGATATCGGATGTTCAAAGCGTTGTGGCAAGCGGAGATACGGTGATCTTCACATTTTCAAAGCCAAATGTTGCACTATTTCCATTCATTGCAAGTCAACCTATAGTACCAGCACATATATGGGCAAATATAAAAGATCCTTCGACATATACGAATCCGAATCCAATTGGGACGGGTCCATTCATGCTCAAAAGTTTTTCTCCTGACAAAGTTGTGCTTGTAAAAAACCCAAATTACTGGATGAAAGGCAGGCCATATATTGATCAAGTCGATGTGTCGTACGTCGTTTCAAACACGACTGCGTACCTTTACATGTTAAAGCACGAAGCAGATTGGTCTTTTCTCTTTGCTCCAGATCCAATAACAACTTATGTTGATAAAGATCCTTCTGTTAACAAGATATGGTGGCCTACTTACAGTGTAAATGGATTAGTCTTTAACACTCAAAAATATCCTTTTGATAATCCAATATTCAGAAGGGCAATTTCAATAGCGATAGACAAAAACAAACTTGAAAAAGAGGTGTATTTTGGAACAGGTGGTTATAATCCCAATCAGGCTGGCCTAATTCCAACCCAGTATGACTGGATGGATCCATCTCTCGAAGCGACGAACAATTACCTCAACACTTACAATCCTCAGGAGGCTCAGAAATTGCTCGCATCAATAGGCTTCGTTAAAAATTCTGCCGGTCAACTCGTCGGTCCAGATGGTAAGGTTCTGCCTCCAATTCAACTCGTCGTTTGTGCCGGCTGCACGGATTTCATCTCGATGGGAAATATAATATCGAGCGAACTTGGACAGTTAGGAATCTCGGTTAACGTAAATCAACAGTCCGGGGGTACTTACATGGGAAGTATTACAACCGGAACATACGATATGGTCATATACTGGGGAATTGGCGGAGGACCAACACCTTATTACGAATATTACACAAACCTTAATCCAGCCTTTTCAGCACCTAAACTTGGGGAACCTGTCATTTCAGACATATCTCGTTACACGAATCCCATCATAACTGAATCTTTGAAGGAATACTCACAAACAACCGATCCGACCGTTCAAAAGCAGGCTATATATAAAATCGAGCGCGTATTTCTTAACGAACTTCCTTATGTATCTCTAACAAATAGAACAAATTTCAACATATACAACGAATCCACGATAACTGGATTCCCATCGGATCAATATCCTTATTCTTCTGGTGGAAGCCCGGGTGCAGCGATCGGCCTTGGAAGTTCCGATCTTTTGATGACCCTTCTTAACGTTCATCTTAAATGAGCCAACAACATATTAGGGCAGGCAATTTTTGCCTGCCCTAATATTTTAATCGATGCGGCGATTGTAGTTCTAAATCCTTTGACGAATATCTTTACCTTTTTGAATCCTTAAGGGTCAAATTTGAAAAATACCCGTATATGGTATATAATATTTTTAATTTAGAATAATTAGCGTAAAAAATAACAAATCCAATAACAAGGGGGATGATTTCTTTGTCTCACACCGATTTGGTCGTACTTTCGCTTGTTGTTGTTATGACTTTAGGTTTTATCACCTTCTTTCTCAGCAAAAAAATTCACATCTCGTCAATCCCTATTCTTATCGTGCTTGGCATTATCTTTGGCCCGGTACTCGGCTTTATAGATCGCGGGAATGCAACGACGATTTTCAATTACGTTAGAGTTATCGGGCTTGTGATAATTCTCTTTGCCGAAGGCCATAACCTTAAATGGCCCTTGTTAAAGAAGCACATGGCAACGATAGGGATTCTCGACACAATAGGTTTATTCATCACGGCAATAGTCGCAGGCCTTTTCTTTTCTCTCTTTTTCCATCTTCCATTTCTTGCAGGCTTTTTATTTGGTGCCATCATTTCGGCCACCGATCCGGCAACTTTGATACCACTGTTTAAACAGAACAGAGTAAACGAAGATATAAGAACTGTTATAGTTACCGAATCGATCTTCAACGATCCTCTCGGAATAGTTTTGACAGTCCTTGCCGTGGCACTTGCCGTTCCTCAGGCATCAAGTGCCCAATTCATAGAGTCAATAGCGAAATACACAACTCTGTATCCTGCAGCCGTTATATTTTTCTTGTACGAAATAGGTATCTCGGTTGTGATAGGTGTGATTTTGGGGATAGTTGGATACTGGATCGCAAGAAAACTCAAAATCGATACCTTTCCAGAAATTTACGCGCTTGCCCTTGCCTTCGGTGGATTTTTGATAGGCGAATGGGCTCAGGCTTCTGGTTATCTCGTTGCGACAACCGTTGGAATAATCTGGGGAAATTACGACATTTTCTTTAAGAAAAACGGAGAATCCAAAGAATTTCACGATCTTATGGAATCAGAATTGCATTTTAACGAAATCCTTTCCGATTTTGCAACTGTCTTCATCTTCACTCTTATAGGAGCAACAGTAGATCTTAACGTTTTCGGATCATCTTTGTTGCTTGGAACAATACTCGCTTTGATTGTCGTCTTCGTTGCAAGACCGATTGCCGGTCTTACGATATTACCGTTAAAGAAATGGAATGCCAAAGAGTATCTCTTCATTTCACTTGAAGGACCGAGGGGAGTTGTCCCGTCCGCACTTGCCGGCCTGCCGCTTAGCCTTGGAATAATGTACAAAGATCCTGTCTTAACCCAGTGGGGCGAGGTTATACTGGCCGCAACGGTTATAACCGTTTTGGAGTCTGTAATAATTGAAACTCTGTGGGTTAGACCTTTGAGTAAGAGACTTTTAAAGGATCCTATTGAATAAGGAGGGATTTGAATGCTTAAAAGTGTTGAGGAAGTCCTTGAAACTGCAAAAAGAATAGAGGAGAGTTCTTACGCTTTTTACACTCAGGCACAAAATGTCGTAACTTTGCCTTATTTAAAAAAGGAATTGCAGTATCTCGCCGAGCAGGAAATCGATCATAGAAAAAAGATCGAGGCGATGATGGCGGAAGGGCCTTCAAAGATCGCAAAGGAATTGAAGATCGAAAGAATTCAGGATATGAAACTCGGAGATTATCTCATGCCATCTCACTTCGATCCGAATTCTACCATTCAGGATATCTTAATAGCGGCCATAAAGAGAGAAGATTTAACCCATCAATTCTACCAGAACCTATTAAAGGGAGCCAAAGATGAGGATTTAAGAAAGGTCCTTGAATACCTCTCGATAGAAGAATTAAAGCACAAGAACAAGGTACAATTTCTTTACGATGATATAGTCTACAAGGAGAATTGATCATGGAAAGGGCAGAAGCCTCTTCAATCAACCGTTATTTTTACGCTGTCGTACTGTATTTCTTTTTGTGGATAATTTTGACCTACCCATTTTCAATTCAGGAATGGGAAGCGGGGGCCGCGATAGCCTTTATTGCGGCCCTGCTCTCTTACAGGGAATTAAGTGTGTCCGGGTTGAAAAACATAAAGCGGATCGGGATTCTCCTCTTTTGGTATCTTCCGGTCTTTATTCGTGAATTGATAAAGGCCAATCTTCACGTGGCCGGGATCGTTTTAAATCCAAAAATGCCAATAAAGCCGGGCTTTGTAAAGATAAAGACCAACCTCAAATCTCCAGTTGCGCGCGTCTGGCTTGCGAATTCCATAACATTAACGCCCGGAACATTATCTGTCGACATAGAAGATCAGTACATCTACATTCACTGGATAACTGTCGGATCGACGGATGTAGAGCATGCTTCGGAAGAGATAGCCGGGAGTTTTGAAAAAATTTTAGAGGTGATGTTTAAATGAGAATCGAGATACCTCAATTCATATGGATAGCATGGTTTGTAATAGTATCGATTGCCACGATATTGGCAACGATAAGGGCAATAATAGGCCCGACGAATTCTGACAGGGCTGTCGGTCTTGATACGTGGACGACAATTACAACCGGTTTTTGGGTTATACTCGCGCTTTATTTCTTCCAGTACATACTTTTGAGCGTTTCAATGGTTTACGCAATTCTTTCTTTTTTAGGAGTTTTAGCGATAGCAAGGTACCTCGAAAGGGGGCTTTGATATGATCGACTTGATACTCGGATGGACGGGGGTCGTGTTAGTCTTTATAGGGGTTTTCTTTCTCTTCCTCGGAGCGCTTGGAGTTTTCAGGCTTCCAGACCTTTTCAACAGACTTCAGGCCGGCACAAAGGCCACAACCTTAGGCGTTGTATCGACAACGATAGGCGTTGGTTTAATAGCAAAGGGATGGCTTATTTTCTCTCTTGCACTTGCGATATTTTTGCTTATGACAAATCCCATTTCAAGTCATGCCCTCGGACGTGCTTCTTACAGAGCGGGTGTTAAACCTTACAAAGGAACAAATCCGGACCTTTACGCAGAAAAGGTTAAAAAAGAAAGTGATCAAAAATGATAACTCTCTTTTCAACTTTGCTCGTTATTCTCATAGTCGCCGGAGGCTTTGTCGCCGTTTTTTCAAAGAAGTTGCTTTCTTCAGTCATTTCGATGGGTCTTGTCAGTTTGGGAGTTTCGGGACTTTTTTTCTTTTTACAGGCTCCCGACGTTGCTATAACTGAAGCGGCCATAGGTGCAGGATTATCTACCGCGATCTTCATCATAGCGATGAAAAAAATACAAAAGGGTGGGACAAGCGATGATGAGTGATACTCCGGAGATAGTAAAAAAAGTTTTTGCCATTTTCGTCGTTGGGATCTTTATAGTCGGTTTTTTCGTGACATTCACTCAAATGCCAAAGGGCAATGAAGTAAACGTGAATGACACCGTATCGAGATTTTACGTCATGAAAGATGTCGATCAGGCCACTCAGATGTTAGATAAAGGTACTTATTTCAACAAAGATATGGTTCCGTTGAGAAATGATGTACCTTACACGCCCATAACATTCGGAAAAAGTTCGAATTTGGAAGACGGAGCGGCCAACGTCGTGACATCAATAGTTGTCGACTACAGAGGCTTCGATACGTTGGGTGAAGTTACGGTGCTCTTTTTGGCCGCAAGCGGTGTAATGCTTGTACTTCACGGAGAAAAAAGAAAGGTGCCAAAAAAGAAGACCGAGCCATCCGAGATCATGTACGTCGGCACAAGAATTGCTTTTGCCGTTATCTTTCTTTTTGGAATTTATGTTTTCATACACGGTCATCTAACGCCCGGAGGGGGGTTCCCCGGTGGTGCGATAATAGCCTCAGGAATACTTGGCTTATTTTTAGGAAGAAAAGGATATTCTCCGAACAAGGCGGGGTTGACTGTCTTTGAATCTCTTTCTGGAATGGCTTACGTGATAATAGGCATAATCGGTCTTGTAGCCGAGAAATCCTTCCTTGCCAACTTCTTACCGACAGGCACAATCGGAGATCTCTTCAGCGCGGGCTTTATAGCCTTGATATACATAGCGATAGGAATGAAGGTTGGATCTGAACTTTCGGCCGTTACAAATGCAATGATAGTTGATACGGAGGAGGATTGAAATGGTAGACTTTCTCCAGAACTGGGTATATTTAACCGGATCGATGGCGCTTATTGGAATCGGTCTTTACATAGTGCTCACAAACACTAATATATTCAGAATCATAGTTGGTCTTAACATAATAGACAGCGGCACCAATCTATTCATAGTGACGATCGCATGGCATCCGAAATCTGTTATGCCAATATACACGGCAACGAATAACCTTGTGGTCAACGGTCATGTGATAGCGGCCGATCCTCTTCCACAATCACTGGTCTTAACCGCCATAGTCATAGGTCTTGGAACAACGGCACTTGCACTTGCGATAGCAGTCAAAATTTACCAAAAATACGGCACACTCGATGTCAGAAAGATCAAGGAGGAGGACAGATGAAAACGTACAACATTGCCGCTTTACTTGTCGGAGTGCCTTTACTTATGGCCTTTTCGATACCGCTTTTTGGATTCATATCCAAACAACTTGCAAAGTGGATAACCGTTCTTACACTTGGCTTTGAATTCTTTTTCGCCCTCTACATATTTTTATGGCACATCTATCCTTTTAACGTAATAATGGGAAATTGGGTCCCACCATTTGGTGAGAATCTTTACATAGGCCCATTCGCAACTGTCTTGATAATTTTAGTCTCTTTTGTAGGCTTGATGATAAGCATATACAATCTTTGGTCTGCAAATCATGGTGATGTTGTACATTTTGCATTGCTTTTTTTGATGTTTGTCGGTGGATCCATAGGATTGATATCGACAGGGGATATATTCAACATTTTCATCTTCATGGAAATAACAGGTATCTCCTCTTACGCACTCGCAGCCTATGGACCTGAAAGAAGGGCTCTGGGCGGTGCTTTCAAATATCTTGTCGTGAGTTCTATAGGATCAACACTTTACCTTTTTGGAGTCCTTTTGATCTACACACAACTTGGAACCCTTAACATAGCCGAAATTGCCGCAAGAATCTCCCAGACAACTTCCGGCCTTCTGACCTTTGCAGGGATTTTGCTTGTTGCCGGTCTTGCGGTTGAGGCAGAACTCTTTCCCTTTAATGGATGGGTACCAGACACTTATACCGGTGCAGTTAATCCGGTCTCGGCCACTTTAAGCGGTATAGGTTCTGTCGGTGGCGTATATGTGCTTTTCAGAATTCTTATGACGGTCTTTGGCAAGGATGGAAATTTCGTCTCGACCTATGGAAATATAGATCTCATGTCTTTGGTGGCCATTTTGGGATCGGCGACAGTTGTGATAGGAGAATTGTCCGCGCTTGCCCAAAAGAATGTCAAAAAAATGCTTGCCTATTCATCGATGGCACAGATGGGCCTTGTCGCGATAGGTTTTTCGATAGGGTCAAAGATGGGATCGTACGCGGGTGTATTTCAACTTGTAAACCATTCGGTGGCCAAGGCCATGATGTTTTTGATACTCGGCGTCATAGTCTCTTTCGGAATCGGAGAACGTATCGATGACATGAAGGGTCTGTGGTACAAAAGTCCGTTTTTGACCATTACCTTCACGATAGGTTCCCTTAGCCTTCTTGGCCTTCCGTTGTTCGGAGGATTCTGGTCAAAGTTTGCCCTTGTTGACGCTTCGATTCAACGAGGTGGATGGTACGATTTCGTGATTGCAATTGTGCTCTTTGCTTCAGTTGTCGAAGCCTTTTACTACCTCAGAATAGTCGGATACATGTTCACATCTAAACCCATCTCGACCGATAAGATAAAGGTTTCCGTCTCACCGGCCGTGCCTATCGTCGCTTTTTCCATTTTGATAATCGCAATAGGTGTATTCCCGCAAATAGTCGGTGGCATTTCCTGGAACGCGGCGCACGAATTGACCGATAAGATGGGCGGATATGTGCTTAACGTTATACCCACCATAGTTGGTCATTGAGAGGTGATAATATGAATTCACTTTTGGCACTTTTAATAATTCCCGTAATAGGTAGCGCTGCCGCTGCCATACTTCAGAGATATAGAATTGTCGAAAGGCTCATAACCTTTTTGACCTTTTCCTTGACCTTCCTCTTTCTTTTTGGAATAAAGACCGGAAATCTTTTCACATGGCATCTTGATTTTTTAGGTAAAAATTTGGAGATGGGCCTTCAAATAACGCCTCTGTCGATTTTCATGCTTTACATGACGATCGCTTTCGGAATCGTTTTGACATTCTACAATCTTTCAGAAAAATCAAAGATGAAAGGTTTCCTGCTTTTGTTAACCTTAGCGGCGAGTAACTGGATCTTCATGTCGGCCGATCTTATCAGTTTCTTCTTTGCATGGGAATTGATGGGATGGTCGTCTATTTTGATGATATTCGGAGGCAGACGTGAGGCTGAATCAAGGCAAGGTGCACTTTATTACGCGATGATGAGCATTGGCGGATCTTACTCGATGCTTATAGGAATTTTTTTGCTTTCGAACCTCACAGGCACATTTTCAATTCAGTCAAATGTATCATACCTTGTGTCAATTCTGAGCGTTCATCCATGGTGGGTACTGGGAATACTTTCTCTGTTTTTCGCTGCTTTCATGATAAAGTCCGGCATTTTCCCCTTTCACACATGGGTTCCCTACACCTACGGCGAGGCTCCTGATGGATTCGTGCCGTACCTTTCTTCCGTGATGAGCAAATACGGAGTTTACGGATTCTTGATCTTTTTGCCTTTAACGCTTGGTGCACATGTGCCTACGGTTTTGGGACTTGCATGGCCAAATTACGTGCTTTTGTGGTTTGGAAGTATTACGGCCGTCGTCGGAAGTGTTTTGGCCTTCATGCAGGATGATGTCAAAAAACTTTTCGCGTATTCGTCTTTCAGCAATCTTGGCTTTATCCTTGCCGCGATAGCGATCTTTACCCCGATAGGTCTGACCGCAGGATTGTTTCATGCTTTCAACCATTTGCTTTTCAACGGCGCGATCTTCATAACCGTTATAGCCGTGATATCAAAGGTTGGGACAACGCGCATGAGCGAAATGGGAGGGCTCTGGCAAAAGATGCCACTTACCTTTTTAACCTTCTTCGTCGGTATAGCGGCGGCCGCCGGAATACCGCCTTTTGCAGGTTTTGGATCGAAATGGATGATCTTTCAGGCGATGATAAGTCACGGCCTCATTTTTGCCACCATTTTGCTCTTCTTCTCCTCCATAGCGTCTTTCCTTTATTTAATGCGCGCATTTCACGCCATCTTTCTCGGTCAACTTTCTCACAGGTACGATAACGTAAAGGAAGTTTCGGCTATAGGAAAGATCACCGAATCATTCTTGCTGGGTGCTTTGATCTTTTTTGGAATCTTACCCGGGTTCATTCTCGATCCTATAAATTCAATAGTAAGTTCTTTTGGACTCAAGCCACTCCCCACATCCGGGTACGAATACATAAATGGCTTCTTCTCCTCGATAAACATGGTCTCGATCTTCATAGTGGTCATAATCGCCTTTATCTTTGGCTTTACCCTTTTTGCCGTTGTGGCAAAGCACAAAAAAGTTCCACAGGAGGACAATTACACGGCCGGGCAGATTCCTCAAGACTGGAATTTAACGCCCGAGATGTACCAGTTCAGTTATGATTTTTACGAGCCTATGGACAAAGAACTGGCGCCGTTTTTAAAGGTAAAGATAGACGGTTTCTTCAAAGGATTTGGAGAATCCGTCGAATACATAGGTGGAGCCGTTAAAGAGATCTTTACCGGCAACGTCCAGATATACACATATCTTGCGATAGGTGGTCTTGTGATCTTCATCATAGCGGGGTGGGTTGTATGGTGATCGAATTTTTGATAAAACTTGCTCAGGGATTGGGAATAGGTGCATTGGCGCTTGCAACAGGATTACTCTTTGGAGGAATAGGTAGAAAGATAATTGCGAGAATTCAAAGAAGGTATGGCCCTCCATTCACGCAAAATTACATAGATCTTTTCAAATTATTTTCAAAGGGATCTGTAAGTCACGGATGGGCATTTGATTTGGGTCTTGTGGCAGGTTTTGCGCCGATGCTTGCAGCGTTGATGTTTTTGCCAATAGGCCCCTTTACACTTCTGCCGTCCGATTCAAGTCTGATAATGATCGTCTACCTTATGATGATGGCATACCTCGGAATGGCAATGGGAGTACTTGCGAGCGGAAACCCGAATTCTGCCATAGGTATGTCAAGGGCTTTGATGTTGATGGCCGGATACGAAGTGCCATTTGCCGCCGTCATCTTTTCTGTGTATCTTTTCTCAAAGACGGGATATTTAACACAAATCGTTGCCCAGCAAGCCGGAGGCTTTATGAACTGGAATATAGTCAAAATGCCTCTTGGCTTTTTGGCAATAGAGATAGCGCTTCAGGGTATGCTCGGAGAAAAGCCATTCGATCAGGCCATAGCACCTGCCGAAATCGCATCCGGTCCTATGGTTGAACTTGGTGGAAAGTACCTTGGATTCGGCATGATCCAGCATTCGGTAGGTTTGTTTTTGGAAACCGGAATAGTCGTAGATCTTTTCTTGGGTGGCGCACCGAATTTTTGGATCTTCATCGCAAAACAATTCGTTTTGTATTTCATAGTCATACTTGTAGACGCAATATTACCGAGGTTAAGGATTCATGAATCTACAAGTTTTTTCTGGAAATTGCCTTTGTTTTTGGGCATTCTTCAGGCCGTGATAGTTATAATTCAAGGAGGCGTTTTGAATGTCTGAATGGACAGAAATAGTCGATTACTTTAGAGGCAGATCGATGTGGATGCTCCACTATTGCACAGGCTGCGGCGCAATAGAGTTGCCACCGACCATGACATCGAGATGGGACATGGAAAGGTTTGGAATAACTCCCATGGCCACGCCCCGCCAGGCCGATATATTGCTCATAACTGGATATCTTGCCATAAAGACTTTGAAAAGGGTTATCTACACGTACGAACAGATGCAGGCTCCAAAGTGGGTCTTGGGCTTTGGATCGTGCACGATAAATGGAGGAATTTACTGGGACTCTTACAACGTCATAGAAAGACTTGACAAATACATACCCGTTGATATATACATAGCAGGATGCATGCCGAGGCCTGAGGCCATTTTGGACGCTTTTGTCAAACTCAAAGAGATGGTTCAAAAGGGAGAGGCAAAAGGATACGAAAAGTACGTCAAAAATTACGACTGGTACAAGGCCAATCAGGACAGAGTTTTGAAAAGAACCTCTCCGGTGTTGAAAGAGATCGAGAAGGTGACCAAAATTGGCTGACATCTTAGATGAGATAAAGTCGATGGATCTCAAGGCTTCACGGCTTGGAGAGTGGGAATTCGAGGTTTTTACACCAAAAGACAGGCTCGCCTCAACTCTTTCATATCTTAAATCAAAGGGATTCAAAGCCTTTATGGGACTGTCCTGTGTCGACTGGATAGCGGAAGGAAATTTTGAACTTGTCTACATACTCCAATCATACGATCTTGGCCTTGAAGCCATCGTGAAAACGAAAATTCCGCGCCAGAGGCCGGTTATCGAGTCGATGGGACCTTTATGGAAGTTGTGTGAAGTTTACGAAAGGGAGATGCATGAATTCTTCGGCATAGAATTCACGGGAAATCCAAACCTAAAACCGTTCTTTTTGGAAAATTGGCTCGACATACCTCCTTTGAGAAAGGATTTCGATACGCTTGCCTTCTCCGAGGAACTTTTTGAATTCAAGGAGGATGAAACCCATGGAATTGAATCTCCTAAAAGAATCGAATGATTACAAATATTACGAACTTTTCATAGGGCCAAATCATCCGGGAATAGAGGGAAACTTCTCATACGTTTTGAAGATGAAAGGGCACAGCGTCGAAGAGGTAACACCCGATCCCGGATTGCTGCACAGAGGATTTGAAAAGTTAATGGAAAGAAGACTTTGGACTCAAAATCTTGCCCTGATTCCACGAATATGCGTGCCAGAGCCGGACGTCAATGAGGTTGCCTACTGTCTTGGAGTCGAGCACATGATGGGGATAGATGTGCCAAAACGTGCGCAATACATAAGGGTCATCGTTTTGGAACTTGCAAGGATCGCGTCCTTTCTCTTTGGCATGAGCGGTCTTGGAGGCACAACC
Organism: Athalassotoga saccharophila; assembly: GCF_009936215.1. GTDB lineage: Bacteria > Thermotogota > Thermotogae > Mesoaciditogales > Mesoaciditogaceae > Athalassotoga > Athalassotoga saccharophila. The sequence continues at coordinate 1,597,617 of NZ_AP019551.1, forward strand.
GGTCACTATACCTCGGTTCAGTGGCTTATCGGCGATAGAGATTACATTCTCGATCTCTTCGAATGGCTCACCGGCGGAAGGGTTTACCACATATACCAGTATCCGGGAGGAGTCAAAAATGATCTGCCGGAAGGATGGCTCGACAAACTTTCGGACTTTCTCGATTATCTCGAGAAGAGATTACCGGAATACGATAAATTCATCTTCAAAAACCCGATAATACAGAAAAGGACCGTTGGACTTGGATATATCTCTGCCGAGGATGCCATAGAAAATGGCCTTACGGGTCCAAATCTTCGTGCGTCCGGCGTTATGTACGATATAAGAAAGGCACAACCTTATTTGGTCTACAGCGAGTTGGACTTTGACATCCCAAAGACCGGAGACGGAGATGCCTTCTCTCGCGTATTGCAAAGAAGGCTTGAACTTTCAGAATCGATAAAGATATTAAGGCAGTGCATAGAGCAAATTCCTGAAGGTCCTCACAGAACAAAGGTCCCAAATCCATTCCAATTCAGAGTTCCAAAGGGATCGTACTATTCAAAGGTTGAAAGTTCGAGAGGAGAGTTCGGATACTACATAGTCTCGGATGGGGATGTCAAACCTTACAGAGTCTATGTCAGGGGCCCATCTTACTCGATAGGCCTTTATTACGCGACAAAAGCACTTGTGGGAATGAGAATAGAAGACGTTCCGGTCTGGATTCACACGACGGACATGTGTCCGCCAGACTTTGACAGGTAGGTGAATGAAATGGGCAGTCAGGATATCGAAAAAAAGAATGGATTTGCGCCTATTGTTGGCCTCAAATATCTTTTCAAAAAACCACATACAATAAGGTATCCAAAAGAGGATCTCGAAGTCTTTCCCGTTTCTGGAAATTCTCCGAATTACCGGGGTTTTCACACGAATGATCTTGAAAAATGTATAGGCTGCGGTAACTGCGCAAGAATATGTCCAACTGATGCCGTGACAATGGTAGAGTCCACAGATGTCAGGCCGACAAACAAATTCGCAAAAACCGTAAGGCCCGTTTTCGATTACGGAAGATGCTGTTTCTGTGCCCAGTGTGTGGATGTGTGCCCGACTGGATCTTTGCAGATGTCGAGGGATTACATACACACATTCCATCCCGATCTTTCAATACCGGTTGAAGATGAACCAGAAATCGTTTCAAAAGATTTCATATGGCGCGCAGACATGAGTAGATCTAAAAACCCGGGTTATGTGAGAAATGAGTCGAACAAATTCGATAAAGTCCTAAATTTCGAAAGAATAGAGCCTAAAAAGGCAGATCCGGACAAAAGGAAGATCTCTTTTTCCAAATATGTCCAGATATATTCAAAAGAAGAAGCGTCCAAAGAAGCCTCAAGATGTCTCGGATGCGGTGCGTGTGTGGAGGCATGTCCGAATGAACTTCACATTCCAGAATACATAAGCGCGATATCAAAACAAGATCCTCAAGAATCCTTGGAATGGATATACAAAAGAAATCCATTGCCACTTATATGTGGAGAAGTTTGCACGCACCAGTGCGAGGAGGCATGCGTTGTCGGAATCCAAGGTGAGCCTCTTGCAATAAGATGGCTTAAGGCATTTTCGGCATCCAATGTGGACGATTATCTGAAAACCGCAAAGATAACACTTCCAAAATTCAACGGCAAAAAGTTGGCTGCAGTGGGAGGAGGACCGGCCTCTTTGTCCTTCGGCTACTACGCAAGGTTACTTGGATATGATGTTACAATATACGAGGCCGAAGAAAAGTTGGGTGGCGCCATGATGTGGGGCATACCTATATACAGACTTCCAAAAGAAGAGATGATGAAAGATATAAATGCCATTTTATCCACCGGAATAAACGTACACCTCAAAACAAAGGTCGGAAAAGACATAAAATTCGAAGATCTCATGAATTCTTACGATGCCGTCTTCATCGGAGTCGGGAACTCAAAGCCTATGACGCTCAAGATAAAGGGTGAGGATCTCAATGGCGTAATGCAGGGACTTACCTTCATGCACATGGTAAATGACGGATCCCTGAAAGATCTCAAAGGCAAAAAAGTTGTAGTAGTAGGCGGTGGAAATGTCGCAATGGACGTTGCGAGATCTTCTGTAAGACTTGGCGCACAAGTTACCATCGTGTACAGAAGAAGGATAGAAGATATGCCGGCCGATCCCGAAGAGATTGAAGAGGCACGTGAGGAAGGTGTTAAAATAGTTGAGATGGGAGTACCAGTCGAGATAAGGGGTAAAAGTTCGGTGGAAACATTCGAATACGCCGTGGCATCTCTTGTGCCGGATCCATCTGGTGGAAGGCCCAAGCCGGTTGTGGATGACAGATCTCCACACATCACACTCTCGGTCGATTACGTCATCGCCGCGATAGGACAGACGCCATCTTTAGATTTTGTCCCTGCCGAAATTCAGCAAAAAATTGGATTCGATGGAAGGTCCGTTCCTGTAGACGAGTACGGACACACAAAGGTCAAAGGACTCTTTTGTGGCGGTGATGCCTCGAATTCAAGGCAAGATATAATAAGCGCTATAGGATCCGGCCTGAGGGCTGCAAAAGGTGTGGATTTGTATTTGGCGAAGGAGGAAAAACATGTTTGAAATAACCTCAAAGGAGAAGATCGCCACCAAAGAGTACGAAATATGGGTCAAGGCACCCAAGGTGGCATCTCACGCAAAACCGGGACAATTTGTCGTCATAAGAACGTCCCTCAATGGGGAAAGGATTCCGCTTACGATCGCAGATTTTAACGTTGAAAAAGGCGAGATAAGACTCATCTTTCAGGCCGTAGGAAAGACAACTTACGAAATGGCCACGATGAAGGTCGGAGATGCGCTCCAAGATGTCGCCGGTCCTTTAGGCCATCCAAGCGAGATAAAAAAGTATGGAACTGTCATGATGATAGGTGGAGGTGTTGGAATAGCGGCCATACTGCCGATCTTGAAAGAATTGAAGAGAGCCGGAAATAAGGTTATAACGATTTTGGGCGGAAGATCTGCAGACCTTGTCATATTGAAAGACGAATGTGAAAAGTTCTCAGATGAACTTTTGGTAACCACAGACGACGGATCGATGGGAATGAAAGGCGTTGTCACAGATGGAATGAAAGAAATAGTCAAGCGCGGAGAAAAGATCGATCAGGCCTGGTCGATAGGTCCTACGGTAATGATGAAATTTTCGGCTTACACGGCGAAAGAACTCGGTATCCCCATCTTCGTCTCTCTTAACCCGATAATGGTTGATGGCACGGGCATGTGCGGTGCGTGCAGGGTAACTGTGGGCAAAAACATAAGATTTGCATGCGTTGATGGTCCCGAATTCGATGGTTACGAAGTTAACTGGGACGAGTTGATGAACAGGCTAAGACAATACAAAGATCAAGAAAAGATTTCACTGGAAAATTACATGGCAAGGGTTGGTGATTTGTCATGGCTGTGATAAAGATTCCAAATAATAAAACACCGATAAAGGAACAGGATCCAAAGGAACGCATACACAATTTTGGAGAGGTGGTGCTCGGCTACACTCTCGAAGAGGCCGTTGCCGAGGCAAATAGATGTTTGCAATGTGTAAATCAGCCATGCGTTGCGGGATGTCCGGTTAACATCGATATTCCCGGATTTATTCTTGCCCTAAGAAACAGAGATCTTCCAAAATCAACTCAAATTCTGAAAAGTTATAACAACCTTCCTGCCGTCTGCGGAAGAGTGTGCCCTCAGGAGAGCCAGTGCGAGGGAAGATGCACGGTCGGAAAGATGAAAGACCATGAACCTGTCGCGATAGGAAAGTTAGAAAGATTTGTCGCAGACTGGGAAGCAAATCAAGGCATTGTCAATATTCCGGAAATCCCGTCTCAAAAACTCGGCAGGGTAGCCATAATAGGTGCGGGGCCGGCAGGCCTCACGGCGGCTGCGGATTTGGCAAAAATGGGATACGAGGTCAAAATCTTTGAGGCACTCCATGCCGCTGGCGGAGTTTTAATGTATGGAATACCGGAATTCCGTCTTCCAAAATCGATAGTCGAGAGAGAGGTGAATTTCATAAAATCGCTCGGAGTTGAAATAGACACAGACTCGATTGCCGGAAGAAGCGTAACGATTTCAGAACTCAAAAATGAATTTGATGCGATCTTCATAGGAACTGGAGCGGGAACACCGAGCTTTATGAACATACCCGGCACGAATTTAAATGGAGTGTACTCGGCAAGTGAATTTTTGACAAGGATAAACCTTATGCATGCCTACAAATTCCCCGAAAGCGATACGCCGGTAAGACTTGGAAAGCACGTCGTCGTAGTTGGAGCCGGAAACGTCGCGATGGACGCTTCGAGATCGGCACTCAGGCTTGGCGCCGAAAGTGTTAAGATCGTCTACAGAAGAAGTGAAGAGGAGATGCCGGCCAGAATAGAGGAATACCACCACGCCATAGAAGAGGGCATAGAATTCCACTGGCTTACAAATCCGATAGAATACATCGGAGACGATAAGGGAAACCTTACGGCCGTAAAGTGTATAAAGATGAAACTTGGAGAACCTGATGCATCTGGAAGAAGAAGACCGATTCCTATCGATGGAAGCGAATTCATAATAGAGGCCGATATGGCCATAGAGGCGATAGGTCAAACTTCGAACAAGGTGCTTTTGAGCGCTTTTCCAGAACTCAAATTAACTCCTCACGGATACATCGAAGCCGATCCGGAAACGGGACAAACTTCAGTCGAAGGAGTTTTTGCCGGAGGAGACATAGTAACGGGAGCGGCAACGGTCATTCTTGCAATGGGTGCCGGTAAAAAGTCGGCAAAAGCCATAGACGAATACATAAAATCAAAAAAGGCTGTGTTGTGATTTCAATCGTAAAGATGGCAGGCAACTGTCCTGCCATTTATTTCTTTCAATTCTGGCTCAACTTTGGTACAAATCTCCATTGCGTAAGGGCATCTCGGGTGAAATCTGCATCCTGAAGGTATATTTATGGGAGATGGAATCTCTCCCGATGGGATGAATTTTTTCTTCTTCATCTTTGGATCGGGCACGGGCACACTCGATATCAGTATCTTTGTGTAAGGATGCAATGGTTCTTTGAATATATCGTATGTTTTTGCGATCTCGATTATTTTTCCAAGATACATAACCGCTATTCTATCGCAGATGTACTTTGCACTCGCAAGATCATGGGTTATGAACAGATATGTAAGACCAAGTTCATTTTTCATATCTATGAGAAGTTTAAGGATCTGGGATCTTATCGATACGTCCAACATGGCCGTAACCTCATCTGCCACGACAAATTTAGGATTCGTAACCATGGCTCGCGCAATAACAACCCTCTGCCTTTGACCTCCGGAAAGATGCCTTGGAAAACGGCTGTAAAACTCTTCTGGTGGAAGGCCTACTTTTTCAAGAATTTCATAAACACGTGCTTTTCTATCTGCTTTATCTCCCATTTTGTGTATCTTCAAAGGATGTTCTATGGCATTGCCAATTCTCATGTAAGGATTCAACGATGCCATGGGATCCTGAAAGATCATCTGAAAGTCTTTCCTTTTAGTTCTTAAAGATTCTCCAGAAAGTTTTGCCAGATCGAGATCTTCAAAGATTATTTGGCCTTCCGTTGGATCTTCAAGCCTTATCAAAATTCTACCCACCGTGGTCTTGCCGCTTCCCGATTCGCCCACGAGGCCGAGAGTCTCACCGTATTTTATCTCGAAGGAAAGATCGTCAACTGCCCTGACGTAAGGTTTTTCTTTGAATGCCTTTAGCCATGAGACCTTGAGCGGAAAATACTTTCTCAAATTTATAACCGATATAAGTCTATGATCCATCTTTCTCTCCTTTATAAAGCCAGCACTTTACCTTTCTTCCATTTAACTCAAAAGTTGGAGGATCCTCTCTTGTGCATATGTCCATTGCAAAGGGGCATCGTGGATGGAATTTGCACCCGGCCGGAGGCGACTTAAGACTCGGTAAATTCCCTTTTATGTACTTTAGTTCCATATCTTCGAGTTTAACATTTGGTATCGAAACGAGTAAAAGTTGGGTATACGGATGCAAAGGTTTTTCGTAGATAGAATTCACATCTCCGAATTCGACAAGGTTTCCAGCATACATTATTCCAACCTTGTCGACTATCTCGGCGACGAGGCCAAGATCGTGAGTTATCAAAATCATCGACATATCCTTTTTTTCCTTTAACTCTTTGAGGACCTCCATTATCTGTAATTGTACGACAACATCGAGAGAGGTTGTCGGCTCATCTGCGATAAGCAAAGAAGGATTTAAAACTATGGCAAGCGCTATCATGACCCTCTGACGCATGCCACCGCTGAATTCAAATGGGTAATTTTCAAGTCTCGACGGATCTATGCCTATTGATTTTAAAACATTGGATGATATTTTAAACATCTCATCTTCTTCCATCTTTGGAAAGTGCGCACGGAAGGTTTCAAAAAATTGATTTTTTATTCTCATTATCGGATCGAGAGAGGTCATCGGATCCTGAAAGATCATCGAAATTTCCTTTCCACGTACCGATCTCATCTCTTCATCCGGAAGATTTACTACGTCCTTTTCCTTGTAAAGTATCCTTCCCTTCATCCTTGCGTTGATCGGTAAAATTCTCAATAGCGAAAGTCCTATAGTCGATTTTCCGCATCCAGATTCTCCCACAAGGCCAAGAGTCTCATGAAATCCGAGAGAAAATGAAACGCCTTCAACCGCTTTGAGATTTCCATCTCTTGTCAGATACTCGATTTCAAGATTCCTTACCTCGAGTAAGTTCATCTCTTCTCACCTATATTCGGGTTGAAATATTCATCAAGACCTTCGGCGAACATGCTAAAGCCCAGAACTATTGTTATTATGGCAAGGCCCGGAAATAGCACCATCCACCAATCGTTATTCAAAATGAATTGCTGGCCCTTTGCGAGATCGTATCCCCAGTCCGGCGTCGGTGGAGCAATTCCAAGACCCAAAAAGCTCAATCCAGCCTCTGTCATTATCGAATCTGCAAGGTTCATGGAAAATATCACTATCGTCGAAGGCAAAACATTTGGGAAGACGTACGATCCTATGATGATAGAGGTCCTCGCCCCGATCGCACGCGCTCCATCAACGTAAAGTTCGGATTTTACCGTGCTAACCTGACTTCTTATAACCCTGTAATAAGTTGGAATGTAGACTACGGCTATAGAAAAGGCTATATTCAAAAGGCCCGGTCCCAACATTGCCGCTATCGCTATGGCAAGGATAAGGCCCGGAAATGCGTAAATCGAGTCCATTATCATCGTTACAACACGATCTATCTTTCCACCAATGTACCCAACAAGAAGGCCTACTGGAATCCCAACCACCGCCGCTATCGCAGTCGCTATAAGTGCTATTGCAAAGGCCATCCTCGTTCCCCAGACAAGTCTGCTGAAAATATCGTATCCCAAATTGTCCGTCCCCATTATGTGAGATATAGTCGGAGGTAGAAGAGACGGTCCAGATGGCTGGGTTGGATTGTAGGGAGATATGAAAGGCGCAAATATAGCCACAACAACGTAAAAGGCGAGTATCAAAAATCCTATCACGGCCATAAGGCCCGAAGAATCTTTGAAAAGGCCTCTTAGACCCTTTCTTATCTCTTTGCTTATCATCAGTATCTCACCCGCGGATCCATCCACGCGTTGATTATATCTATTAATATACTCACAACAACTACAAAGAGTGCAAAAAACACGACAGCCCCCTGGATTGCGGGAAAATCCCTGTACCTTATCCTCTCGACGAGATAACTTCCTATTCCAGGCCACGAAAAGGTCGTTTCGGTTAAAACGGCTCCTCCAAGCAGGAGGGCAAATTGGAGGCCCATTATTGTAAGAATGGGGATCATGGCATTTTTAAGAGCATGTGCGTAAAGGATTTTACTTTCTTTTACACCCCTCGATCTTGCAGAAATGACGTACTGACTTGAGAGAGAAAGCAATACGTTCGATCTCACCATTCTTACGAAAATGCTCGATATCACGACGCCAAGAGTTACAGACGGAAGTACAAGGTGCAAAAGCGCATCGTAGAGCACGTTCCACTGACCATTTAAAATCGCATCGATAGTGTAAAGACCCGTGTAAAGATTATCTGGCGTCATGAAAGGGGAAGCACGACCTGAGACGGGCAGAATTTTGAACCACACTCCGAAGATGAGTTGAAGCATTATTCCAAACCAAAAGACAGGCATCGAATAAACGAATATAGAATAAATTCTGGCCATCACATCAACGGTTTTGCCGTAATGCGAGGCCGCGAAACTTCCGAAAAATATACCTATTAAAACGGCTATAACCATAGAAAATATTGTAAGTTCGAGCGTTGCTGGAAATCTATCTTCCAATTCTTGAATAACAGGAAGCGTCGTTACAGTTGAATTTCCAAAATTTCCCCTTAAAATATTGGCTATGTAATCGCCGAACTGAACGATTATTGGCTTGTCGAGGCCAAGTTGGGCCTCCATGGATTTTACAACCTCGGGTGGAGCCTTTGGACCGAGCATGGCCGTAACGGGATTTCCCGGCAGAATTCTTAAAATGACAAAGACCACAGTCAGAAGTATAAAGATCATAGGTATGGAAAGTATAACCCGTGTAAGAATGTAAGTCTTCAAAGGTATTCTCTCCTTTTGATTCAAATTCGGGCGGAGATTATCCGCCCGCAAAGATCACTTTTTGTAAAGTAGGTAATATCTGAAAATCTGGACCGGATCGAGAACAACTCCTCCCACCTCAGGCTTTGCAACAATTTGCTGTTCTCCCTGGAAAAGAGGAATGTACGGAAAATCTTTTGCCATGAGTTTTTGGACGGCCTCGTAAAGGGCTGTACGTCCGGGCTCATCGCTTACAAGTCTTGCATCTGTTAGCAATTGATCCATCGTGGGATTCGAATAATTGGACCCCATAAGAGGGCTTGCAGAAGATTGGAGGAATGGCCACACAAAATCGTCCGGATCGAAGTAATCTGGATACCACCCAAGCAGGAACATACCCATGACGCCTTTGTTCCAGTAATCTATATATGTAGCCCATTCGGCGTAATTAACGTTGCATTTTATAAGTCCCGTTGATTCAAATTGATTCTTTAGAGTAAGAGCAAGGTCTGCCTCAGTCGATCCGTAATGGCTTGGTGTGTACCATAGCGTTATATTCAAAGGTTTATCTTTTGAATATCCGAGAGATTGAAGGATCGAGACTGACTTTGCTATATCCTGTGATGGCATAACATTCATACTTCCCCATATCCCAACTGGTATCATCGTGTAAAGAGGTTTGACCTGACCGGCAAAGATCTTGTTAGCGATTTCATCTCTGTTGACGGCATAGGCAAGGGCTTCCCTTATCTTGGCATTTCCGAATGGATCTTGCTTTACGTTGAATACGACAAATCTCATGAAAGGACTCTGGCCGACGTAAGTTACGAATTTTTTGTTCTGCTCTAACTGCGCAAATTGCTGAGGAAGCAATGTCCTGTAAGCGAGATCGATCTCACCGCCAAGGAGGGCAAGATACAAACTGTTGGCATCCTGATAAAGTTTTATCAAGATAGTTGGAGTTTTTGCAGGGTCTCCGTAGTAATTTGGATTCGGGGCAAGTTCCATCTCAACGTCTCTTACCCATCTTTTGACTACGTAAGGTCCGCTTGAAACTGGCATTCCGTTGTAAACCTGATCTGCCGGATAAACCTTAGGATCGACCGGGTATGCTACTGTGAAGGCGAGGATATTTATGAAAGGTGCAAATGGGTATTTAAGATCGATCTCAAAGGTTGTATCGTCTATTACCTTCGTCTCCTTGACAACATCTGAAAGTAAAAAGGAAGGATCCTGTCCAAGTTTTATGACCCTGTCAAAGGAAAATTTGAAGGCCTGAGCGTTAATGGGATCTCCATTGGAGAACTTAAGACCCTTTTTAAGGTAGAAAGTGTATGTAAGACCATCCTGAGAAATGTCCCATTTTTCCGCTAAAGCCGGCACTATTTGTGTCGTTCCTGGCACGTAAGTGACCAAGCCCGTCATGATGTTTTGAAGAAGGTTAACAGAAAGATATTCGTAAGCCTTTGCAGGATCCAAAGATGTGAATTTGTCAGTCGTGCCAACGATAACGTAATCTTTGCTACTTGCCGCAAAAACCATCACGCCCATTAGAAGCAAAAGCATGAGAACAAAAACCTTAGAAATACTCCTCATTGCAAAAACGCCCCCTTTTTGTTTTAATTTAGGATGTATTTTATTTGTATATTTAATCATTTAGAAATTTTACTTGAAGATATTTTATCATGAAGTTATTTCAAAGTCAAATTTAGTGTATATTTATCTGTGAACAATATTTTTCTTTTAAAATCTTTTAAAATAGAGATAAAAGGGGAGAGCATTATGGAAAAAATAGGCATTGTAACAGATAGTTCCTGCGATCTTGACGATGAGATCGCCACCAAATACGGAATTCACATCCTGCCTTTGATCATCGCGTATCGTAACAAAACCTACAGGGACAGAATAGAGATAAAACCACAGGAGGTTTACGACTCCCTCGAGAAAGAAATACCAAAGACTTCGATGCCCTTAATGGATGACGCTAAAAAACTCTTCGACAAACTAAAGATGGAAGGGTACACCCATGTAATCGCGATTACCATCTCAAGTGCTTTAAGTGGAACTTACGGAATGCTTAACACCGTCTCGAAAGAATACGATATGAACGTCAAGGTCATAGACTCAAAAAGTCTTTCGATGGGACTTGGGTTTATCGTCTACGAGGTCGCGAAGGCCATAAAGGATGGCAAGTCTTTCGAGGATGCGTGCAGGATCGCCAAAAATGTAAAAGACAAAATAAGGGTTTTCTTTACATTGAAAACTCTTAAATATTTGAAGATGGGAGGAAGAATAGGAAAGGTCGAGGCAAATATGGGTGATCTCCTCAACGTCAAGCCAATAATATCTGTCGATGGAGATGGATTCCTTTACTCTTACGCAAAGGTCCTTGGATGGAGAAGGGCAATCGATAAGATGTTCGATATCTTTTTGAAAGAATCACAGGGTAAAAAGGTGAATGTGGCGGTAATGAATGGTGGGGATGAAGAGGAAGCAAGGGAATTCGCCATGAAGGTAAAAAGTTCGGGAAATGTAGATGAACTCTTCATGGGCCAGATAAGTCCCGTTCTCGTCGTTCACACGGGTCCGGGCCTTGTGGGAATAGGATTTTACCAAAGTTAAGATATCAAGACGTCTTTGAATAATGAGAAAACTTTAATTTGATCATAACCCAAGTATAATAAGTATATGCTAATATATTTATTAGTTTAAAAGGATGTTTGGGAGATGATCAAAATGGCTGAAAAAATGTGGCATGGTGTTCCAAGATCAGAAATCGAATGGGCACCGGTTATCGATTATTCGAAGTGCACAGATTGTGGATTGTGTTTGCTAAGTTGCGGAAATGCAGTATTCGCATTTTCAAAATCGAAACAAAAATATATAGTCGCAAATGGTGGAAATTGTGTCGTCGGATGCACAACGTGCGGAAAAGTATGTCCTGAAAAGGCTATATCTTTCCCTGAAGATTCTGCAAAGTTCACGAAATCCGTAATCGTAAAATACAAGATCTTTCCGACCGTAAAGAAGGAATTAGAGGCAAGGCTTAACAAATTCCCCGATCACGTTGTCTTCACAGAGACAAAGAAGGAAGGTAGTTTCAATGGCTGAAGATATGTTTGCCAAATGGCACGGACTCGATAGGAAAAAGATAAACTGGGGTCCAGTAATAGATCCAGATAAATGCACAGGATGTGGATTGTGTGTCATAACCTGTGGTGAGAAAAGAAATGTCTTCGGATACGATCCGGTAAATAAAAAGGCAGTTGTGCTTTTCCAAGATCGCTGTATGGTGGGCTGTAACAACTGTCAGGTTGGATGTTTATGGAATGCGATATCTTTTGAAACTGACGAAGAGTACATAAGAAGCCTTGCAAAAACAATCCCTGCTGATCAAATACAAAAAGAATTAAAGGCAAAATTGGAAGCAAATCCCGATCTTGTCATCGAATAAATGAATACCTCAAATAGCCTCGCTTTTGCGAGGCTATCATCACAAAATTCAAATTTCGAATCCCTTTGGCAAATGGCGGCGAGAAACTTTCGACTTTTAACGTCCTTTTAAGCAAGAATTCTCCCACTTCTATAAGTAGTGGGAGCATGTTACAGAATATATGATAAAATTAATTCAACAGTCATTTTACATTCAGGGGGACAGCCGAATGGATTCGAGAAAATTTGAGAAATTCTTTAACGCTCTTTCAAGTCCATTGAGATTTCAGATGGTTCTACTTATGGCCAAAAGGCCTTTTTGCGTTTGTGAACTTGAGAATCTCTTTGATGTAACTCAGCCGGCGATATCTCAAAACATAAGGATTCTCAAAGACGCGGGCCTTTTGAATGAGAGAAGAGAGAAGCAATGGATCTTTTATTCAACAAACAAAGAAATGTTAAAGTCTTTGATCGAAGAGATCCTTCAACTTTTAGAGAAAGATGAAACCTTTGTCGAAATCGTAGGTCTAAAACTTTCAGATCTTCCCGATGATCCTCAAAAATCGTGCGAAGTGCTATCTAAAAGAAATTCAAAGGAATTAAAATGATCCCGGATTTTCTTTCCCTCTCTGATCATGAGAAGGCACTCATTTTAAAGTATGCGCCCGTTCTTGAAAAAAGGGCGTGTGATTTTGTACCGAAGTTCTTATCAAAAGCATTTTCTTCAGACGAACTATTAGATCTTTACAACACGTATTACACGAATATCATGGAAGAAATAGAAAAGATAGAAATCGATCCGTCCGAAAAAGCATCTCTGAAATGTGCGACAAGAAAAACCGTCGAAAGGTCAATGCTTATTCATCTTAAACTATTTCAAGATAGCCAAAATAAACGGCTCGAAGAGCGCGAAAGATTTTACAAAGCCATAACGGACATATCAAGAATAAGAATCGAATACGATAACCTTTCCAATATCACTGACATAATGTCTCGCATTGTTGCATCAATTGCAGAGGATATGAAACTCCCGCTTGTATGGATAGGAAAGGTCGAGTCCACACGGGTAAATATCGTTGCATCTGCGGGAAGGGCCTCTGGATACCTTGACGGAATAAAAATATCGGTTGATCCATCGGTTCCGGAAGGAAAAGGACCTGCAGGTATTGCATTTCGGACTGGAAGACCGTATGTTTTAAATGACCTTTCAAGTCTTATCTTTGGTCCGTGGAAAGAAAGGGCCGACAGATTCGATCTTGCCGGAGTTGCGAATACATTTTTCACAACCTCGGATGAAAGATGGATTACGGCAATGTACTGTGGAAAGGGGGAAAAATTCCCCGCGCAAATAGAAGACTTACTTGAAGATCTTGGAATGGAGTTAAAGGTTTTGATAGAAAGTTATAAAAGATCTGTCGAACTTTCCAACATACGAAATTACGAAAGAGGTCTTCTTGAGATTCAAAGATATCTCATCAAATCTCCATCTCCTGAAATGATATACAAAAAGATCGTCGAGACGATAGGAAAGCACACACAAAAGACCGTAACTGTCAAAGTGATGATCAAAGATCCAAATTCCGAATGGATGAAGATCATGGCATCCCTGGGAGACGATTCTGAGTTCTTTTTAAGCAATTCTAAGGCTGTGTCTGTCAATGTAGATAGATACCCCGAAGGCCATCTTGCCACATCTAAAAGTTTTAGGGAAGGTCTTCCCGTGATAATGAATACAGATCAACCAGTCTACAAAGATTACTGGGACAAATTTCCCGAACTTGTAAAACTCAAAGTTGTGGGAAGTTGGCCGATATTCGAAAGGGGATCACATCCCATCGCGGTACTGACAATAGGAAGTTACGATCCGGATTACTTCACAAAAGATCTTGTAAGACTTGTAGAGCAGATCGTATCATCTACCGGAATGGCAATAGAGGGATACAAAAAAGATCAAAAACTCGAGTATCTCAGTTTTCATGATCCACTCACAGGTCTTACGAACAGAAGATATTTCGAACAATCCGCTCAGGATGCGATGAGGCGCGCCAGAAGAGAGAAAAGACACCTTGCCATAGGGATTGCCGATTTAGACAATTTCAAGATGTTGAATGATACGTTTGGCCATATTGTAGGAGACGAGATCTTAAAGAAAACTGGCGAGTCATTTCAATCAATTCTACGCGGTGGAGATCTCGTCTCTCGAATGGGAGGAGACGAATTCCTTTTTCACGTCATGATAGATTCCATCGAAGATTTGAAAGTTATTTCAAAAAGAATGATCGAGACTCTATCTGGAATCGAGGCACCCTACAAAATAACATTTAGCCTGGGCTGGTCTGTGTACCCAGTTGAAGGTGAGAATTTGGAAGTACTTATGAACATTGCCGACAGGGTCATGTACACGGTCAAAAACAAAGGCGGAAATGGGTACGGGATTTCAATCGAAATTTGAATTTTGTCTTTTACAAGGAGGTTTAAGAATATGCCGCAAGATGGCCATGTTAAAATTTTTTTGATCTTTGCCTTTATTCTAATCTTTTCTGTAAATATCTTCGGGTCACAAGACTTAGATCTTTCCATTTTGAAGATGGTCAATGGAACTCCACAGCCAATTTTTGATGTCCCAAAGGCCGTGATATCTTCTGACTACTTTGCGGGAATTTTAGGTCTTTCTTCTATATTCATAAGTCCTTACCAGACACTTGTTACCTTCGGTATCACTCTCGGGGAGGTTGAGATCCTCAAAAATATTTTTGAAAGGCCTCGTCCATTCCAAACCTATGATTGGGTTGTAAAACGTGCAGATGCTTCAGGATATTCAATGCCTTCAGGACATGCCGCCATGGCATTCGAATCTGCCTATATATGGAGCGAGTATTTTCCGCGATTTTCTCCTTTATTTTATGCTCTCGCAACATATGTGGCCATCTCGAGAGTTTATTACGGTGTACATTATCCATCCGATGTGATAATCGGAGGCATAATTGGATATTTGACTGCCTTTACCGTTTCCAAAAACTTCAAAAGTTATCCTGTCATTCAACTCTCGTACGCCTTTTGAATGCAATAAATTGCACAATGCATTTTTCTGCATCTTAAGTCGCATCGATTTGAGCGATGAAATATGAATTATTTTAACTTTCAATTTTTGGCACGAATAATGCTATAACAATTTAGAAGGGAGGAACACGATGATGGAGAATTCATTTTCTATGATGTCGCAACGCCTAAAATCTTCGATAATAAGAGAACTTCTAAGAGACACGGGTATAGTTTCGCTGATTTCTTTTGGGGGCGGTGCGCCCGATCCAGAAACATTTGACAGAGAGGCACTCGCAGAGATTTCAAAGGAAGTAATTTTAAAAGAATATGTATTCGCCCTTCAATATGGTCCTACAGAGGGAGATCCTATTTTAAAAGATGAATATATAAAGGTTTTAAAAGAAAGAAATGGAATCGATAATCTCAAAAGGGAAAATATGCTTATAACCACCGGATCACAGCAAGCCCTTGATTTGATGGGAAGGATCCTTCTCGATACAGATTCGTACGTTATCGTTGGACATCCAGTTTATCTCGGAGCAATTAGCGCCTTTAGGGCATATGGACCTAAATTCATACCGGTAGAGATAGAAGAAGACGGCTTTAAAATAGATCAAATTGAAGAAGAGATAAAAAGACTCGATCAAAAGGGAGAACTGAAAAAATTAAAATTCATTTACGCAGTTCCAAATTTCGATAATCCATCTGGCGTCACTTTAAGTTTGGAAAAGAGAAAGGCCCTTGCCGATCTCGCGGTAAAATACAACGTCTTAATTCTCGAAGATGATCCGTATGGAGAATTGAGATATGAAGGCGAAAGAATTCCGAGCATTTACAAGATAGCCGAAGGACACAACGTCGTCCTTTTGAACACCTTAAGCAAGGTGATGAGCCCGGGCCTTCGAATAGGTCTTATCGTTGGCGAGTCGAAATTGGTTTCGAAAGCCGCACTCGCGAAACAGGGAGTCGATCTTTGCACTCCGGGTCTTACTCAAAGGATAGCGGCAAGATATCTTCAAAAAGGGACTGTTTTCGAAAGAATAAATGAAACGATTAAGATTTACAGGAGCAAAAAGAACAAAATGCTCAATGCACTTCAAAAATACGTGAAAGTAGATGGTTCAAAATGGACAAAGCCGGCAGGAGGCCTGTTCATATGGCTTGAATTGCCAAAGAAATTCGACACGATGGAAATGTTTGAAAAAGCCAAAAAAGCGGGAGTTGCCTATATACCGGGTGCTGCCTTTTACGTTGACGATAGAAAAAGTTCGGAGATGAGGCTTTCTTTCTGTCTGCCGTCTGAAGACGAAATAGAAGAGGGAATAAAGAGAATAGGCCATTTGATCGATACTTACAGGTGATAGAGGTGCACAGGATATTAGTCATAAATTGCGGATCGACATCTACAAAGGTTGCCATTTTTGAGAATGAAAAATGCTTATTTGAAAAGGAATTATCGCACGATATTGAAGTACTTTCTAAATTCAAAAGTGTGCGGGATCAATTGAGTTATAGAAAAGAAAGTGTGATCTCATTCATCAAAGAATCGGGATTTAGCGTTAAAGACATGAATGCAATTTCTTGCAGGGGTGGTCTTATAGGCCCTATTGAAAGCGGCACTTACGTGGTAGATGAGAACATGGTTGAAGCCCTTAGAAATTCAAAGGTAGATCACGCTTCCAACCTCTCTGGACTTATAGGGTATGAACTTTCTGAAGGAAAGATTCCAGTCTACACTACCGATCCGGTCTCTGTCGATGAATTCGATGACATTGCAAGGATTTCCGGTATTCCAGATCTGGAAAGGAAAAGTTATTCTCATGCGCTTAACATGAAGATGGTGGGACGTATTGCCGCAAAGGAACTTGGAAAAGATTACAAAGAATGTAATTTTGTCATAGCCCATCTTGGGGGAGGCATTTCCGTTGCGGCCCACAAACATGGAAGAATGGTAGACGTGAACAATGCAAATGACGAAGGACCATTCAGTCCCGAAAGGACCGGCGAATTGCCCGTTGGCGATGTGGTAAGGGTAGCCTATTCCGGAAAGTACACAAAAAATGAATTGAAAAAAAGGTACGTTGGTCATGGAGGTCTTGTATCCTACATCTCCACAAATGATTTAAGAGTCGCTCTGAAGATGGCAAAGGAAGATCCACGCGTTGATCTTATAGTCAAGGCCATGGCTTACCAGATATCAAAAAGCATTTCAGAGATGGCAACGGTTCTCGATGGAAATGTCGATGCGATAGTTTTAACCGGAGGTATGTCTTACAGTAATGAATTTGTTGATATGATAAAGATGTACGTATCGAAGATCTCTCTTGTTCTTGTTATACCAGGCGGACATGAAATGGAAGCACTCGCGATGGGGACGCTTAGAGTTTTAGAAGGAAAAGAAAAAGCGAAATTTTACAATCAAAGGAGTGTGAAAGTCAATGAAAAAGCTGTCTGAACTCGTTGAAAAAGCAAAAAGTCTCGAAAAAAAGATGAGAATCTCCGTTGCGGTGGCTCAAGATGAGGTTGTCCTTGAAGCCGTTGAAGATGCAAGAAAAAACGGCATAATCGATGCAACTTTCGTTGGCGATCAAAAAGAAATTGAAAAGATCGCAAAGAAGTTGAACATCGACCTTTCGAATTACGAAGTCATCAATGAGCCGGAAGAGTTAGAAGCGACAAGAAAGGCTGTAGAACTTGTCCATACCTACCATTGCGATCTTTTGATGAAGGGTAAAGTCCATACCGCGGACTTGCTTCATGCAGTGCTCGACAAGAATTTCAATTTAAGAACTGGAAAGACGATGAACCATGTGGGTATCTTCGAAGTGCCTTCTTACGATAGGCTTCTCATAATCACGGACGCTGCGATGGTTATAGCCCCAACTCTTGAACAAAAGATAGACTCTATATACAATGCGACAAAAGTTGCTCACGTTATAGGCATCGACATTCCAAAGGTTGCTATACTTGGAGCCGTCGAGACCGTGAGCCCGGCGATGCCGGCAACTTTAGATGCGGCCCTTATCGCCAAAATGTACGATAGAAAGCAGATCACAGGCGCAATCGTCGATGGTCCTTTCGCGCTCGATAATGCCGTAAGCGAAGAAGCCGCAAGGCACAAGGGAATCGGAGGTCCAGTCGCGGGCCATGCGGATATTTTGCTTGTTCCTGATATAGAAGCGGGAAATATACTCTACAAAGGACTTATTTTCATTGCGAAAGGAAAACTTGCCGGTACCATAGTCGGCGCAAGAGTTCCTATCGTTTTAACCTCGCGCGCGGACGATGCCGAGACAAGGCTTTATTCGATAGCGCTTAGCGCACTGCTTGCAAAGGTGGGATAAGATGTTAAAGATCCTTGCCGTTAATCCAGGATCTACCTCTACGAAGATAGCCATTTTTAACAACGAAGAGGAGATAAAATCCCAGACTCTTTATCATTCCGCAGAAGAGTTAAAAAACTTCAAAAACATCGCGGAACAATACGCCTTTAGACTTGAAAAAATAATGGATTTTCTCAAAGAATCGAATCACTCTCTGTCAGATTTCGCGGCTTTCGTTGGAAGAGGTGGATTGATTAAGCCCGTGCAAGGAGGAACTTATTTTGTAAATGAAACGATGGTTCAAGAGTTAAGAACGGCAAAGTACGGAGAACATGCTTCGAACCTTGGAGCACTTATTGTTCACGAATTTTCAAAGTTAACTGGTAAGCCGGCTTTTATAGTGGATCCCGTTGTCGTCGATGAGATGGATGATATCGCGAGAATATCTGGCCATCCAGATTTCCAGCGGAGATCCATTTTTCATGCGTTAAATCAAAAGGCTGTGGCAAGAAAGGCCGCCGCAATCCTTGAAAAAAGATACGAAGAGTGCAACTTCATAGTTGCACACATGGGCGGTGGAGTATCGGTAGGAGCACATAAAAAAGGGCGTGTTGTAGATGTCAACAACGCCTTAGACGGTGATGGACCTTTTAGTCCTGAAAGGAGCGGAACCTTGCCACTGACAGAACTTATAGATTTATGCTACAGTGGCAAGTACTCCTTTGAGGAAATGAAAAAAAAGATAAAAGGAGAAGGCGGTCTTGTTGCCCACCTTGGAACGAATAACGCGATTGAAGTTCAAAGGATGATAGATAACGGAGATAAACATGCCGAACTTATTTACCATGCCATGGCGTACCAGGTATCAAAATGGATAGGAAGGATGGTTGTGCCGCTTGAAGGAAATGTAGACGCTATTATTCTTACGGGTGGCATGGCTTACGATTCTAAATACATGGTCAGATGGATAAAAGAAAAGGTCTCTTACATAGCACCGATCATGGTCTTTCCCGGTGGACGAGAAGAAGAGGCTCTTGCGATGGGTGCACTGAGAATTTTAAGAGGAGAGGAGAAGGCTAAAAATTACATTTGATCCTTACATGGATTCTCGCGTCTTTATATACGTTGGAATGTTTGGAAGCGGTAAGACAGAACTTTCTATAAATACCGCGATAGCACTTAGAAAATCTTCCAATAAGGTTGCGCTCATAGACATAGACATAATAAGTCCTTACTTCAGAAGCAGAGATGAAAAAGCATTTCTTGAGAATCTGAACATAAAGGTCATAACTGCTCCGGAAAGGTACATGCTTGCAGATTTGCCCATAATACCTCCAGAGGTGGGTGGATACATTTCGAACAAGGAATTTTTGACGGTCGTCGATGTAGGCGGAAATGAGGATGGAGCCATCGTTTTGGGTTCCCTAAACCATTTTCTTCAAAATGCTGATAAAAAGATCGTATTCGTTGTCAATGTTTTTAGGCCTTTCAGTTCAACGGAAGAAGAAATTTCAAGAAATATAGACAAAATCTCTCGAGCGGCCAGATGCAGAATAGATTACCTTGTCAACAATTCGAATATAGGCCCAGAAACCACCACCAATGATATAAAGACCGGTGAGGAGATAGTGTTAAGGGTTTCGAAGATGACTGGAATTCCTGTGGCCTTTACCTCTATAGACGAGAATATAGATTACAAAGGTGAGTTGCCGATCTTCAGAATGAAGAGATTCATGAAAAATTCATGGTGAGGAGTGATAACTTTGGCAAAAAAAGGTTATGTGGAGATCAATTCAGATAGATGCAAGGGATGTGGATTGTGCATAAACGCATGTCCCCAGCATGTCTTAAGATTTTCAGATAAATTCAACGATAAAGGATACCATTACGCGGAACTTTACGATCCCGACGATAAATGTCCGGGATGTGCTTTTTGTTACTACATGTGTCCGGATGTGTGCATAACGGTCCACAGAGTTGCCGAGGAGCGTGTTTGAAATGAAGATGCTTATGAAAGGAACCGAAGCGATAGCAGAGGCGGCCATAAGGGCCGGGTGCAGGCTTTATTTTGGATATCCGATAACGCCTCAAAGCGAATTAACCGAATATATGGCCAAAAGAATGCCCGAGGTCAAAGGCGTCTTTTTACAGTCAGAAAGTGAAGTTGCAACGGTTAACATGCTTTACGGTGCTGCGTGTACTGGAAAACGCGTTATGACATCAACATCTTCTCCGGGATTTAGCCTGATGCAGGAAGGCATTTCCTACATGGCAGGAGCGGAATTGCCAGCCGTCTTCATAAATGTCATGCGTGGCGGGCCAGGGCTTGGAGACATCCAGCCATCCCAAAGCGATTACTTTCAGTCAACTAAAGGCGGAGGCCATGGAGATTACAGGATGATAGTGCTCGCCCCTCACACGTTGCAGGAGGCGGCCAACATAATGGGAGAAGCCTTCGATCTCGCATTCAAGTACAGAATGCTTGTGACGATCCTTGTAGACGGCATGATAGGTCAGATGATGGAACCTGTCGAACTTCCCGAATGGAAAAACATAGAAGAACTCAAAGAACCGGACTGGGCCCTTACGGGTGCAAAGGGGAGAAAACCGAGAAAGGTAACATCATTCGATCTCGATCCTTATGAACTCGAAAAGATGAATTTAAGATATCAGGCAACCTACAAAAGAGTCGCAGAAAATGAGGTAAGGTATGAAGAATTCAAAATCGAAGATGCAGATATAATTGTAGTTGCGTACGGAACGATGGCGAGAATAGTCAAAACCGTTGCCGATTCGGCCCGTAAAGAAGGAATAAGGGTTGGTCTTTTCAGGCCTATAACCTTATGGCCCTTTCCTTACGAAAGGTTATCGAAAATTTCGCAGAATGTAAAGCATATTCTTACGGTAGAGATGAGTTATGGTCAAATGATCGAAGACGTGAAACTTGCCGTGAACGGAAAGACAAATGTTGATTTTTATGGCAGAAGCGCTGGCGTCGTTCCAACGCCTATGGAAGTGCTTGAGGCCATAAAAAAGATCGCGAGGTGAAAAAATGGCAACTGTAGATAAAATAGTGGCCCAGATGCCAAAGTCCTTGAGTAAAGTCGAATTCAGTTACTGTCCGGGATGTCACCATGGAATTGTTCACAGGATCATCGCAGAGGTTATAGATGAACTGGGAATAGCGGAAAAAACTTTGATGGTCGCGCCAGTTGGATGTTCGGTCTTTGCGTACAACTTTTTCGATCTGGACGGTACCGTTGCGGCCCATGGAAGGGCCCCAGCCGTTGCAACGGGAATGAAAAGGGCACTTCCGGATAGAATCGTCTTTACGTATCAGGGAGACGGAGATCTCGCATCGATAGGAACAGCCGAGATAGTCCATGCCGCCAACAGGGGAGAGAATATAACGACGATCTTTATAAACAACGCAGTCTACGGAATGACCGGAGGCCAGATGGCTCCCACAACCCTTATTGGCCAGAAAACCACGACCTCTCCTTACGGTAGAGAGCCAAAGGCAAATGGATATCCCATAAGAATGAGTGAAATGCTTTCGACTCTCGAGGGCGCAGTATACATAGAAAGAACGATGGTGACAACTCCTCAAAATGTTATAAAGACAAAAGCCGCTATAAAAAAGGCATTTCAGGCACAAATAAAAGGGTTAGGTTTTTCGATGATAGAGGTTTTATCGACATGCCCGACGAACTGGGGAATGACTCCAATCGAGGCTATGAAGTGGCTCGAAGAGAACATGACGAAGACTTTCCCCCTCGGAGTCTTTGTAGATAAAACGAAGGGAATGATATAATGATCAAATCCATCATAATAGCAGGCTTCGGCGGACAGGGCGTAATGCTGATGGGAAAGATAATCGCGGAATCGGCTATGTTAGATGGTCTGAATGTGACATGGCTTCCATCTTACGGTCCAGAAATGCGCGGAGGCACGGCCAATTGTACCGTGATAGTCGGCGATGAGCCCATCGGTTCTCCGGTTGTAGATGTGCCGGACGTGGTGATAGCGATGAACATTCCATCGATGATCAAGTTCGAGGAGATGCTTAAAAAGGATGGAATAATGATACTCAACTCTTCGGTTATAGACAGAGAACCTTCAAGGAAGGACATAAAGGTCTACAAAATAGATGCGAATAAAATAGCAGACGCGATAGGCAATTCGAAGGTTTTAAACATGGTAACACTCGGTGCCTTTGCGAGGGTTACAGGCCTCGTTAAATTGGAAATGATTGGAAAAGCACTCGAAGAGACATTTGCCGGGAAAAATAAAAAGTTAATAGATCTGAATTTAGAAGCCGTCCGGCAGGGAATGAATTCCGTCTCTTAAAAGGTAATCTGCAAGATCTTCCATTGACCAGATTTTTAAGTTCAAAACCGCCTGATTTATTAACATCGCATATCCGTTGATCGTTCTAAGCCCTAATTCGGTAGCCTCCTTTAGGAATCTGGTCATTGGAGGATTGTATACAAGATCGTACACAACGCAATGTTTTGAGAATTTCGAAAGATCTATCTCTGGCATGCCATCGATGTTTGGATACATCCCAAGCGGAGTGGCATTTATTATTATTGAAACAGATTCTGGATCTGGATCTTCCAGATACACATCGAAGATCTTTTTAAAATCCATCGCCTTTTGTGAATTTCTGCTTTTTAGATGTATCTTCATCTGCATTTTTTTTAACGCAAAACATACGGCCCTTGATGCACCTCCAGAACCTATGACAAGCGCTGTGTCTCCCTTTAAATCGACACCGTTAAGGCTTTCTTTGAAACCTCGCCAGTCAGTGTTGGATCCGTTCAGATTCGAGACAACGTTGACGGCTCCCATTTCCTTCGCATCTTCTGACAGAGATTTAAGATACGGAATTATCATTTCTTTGTAGGGGACTGTTACGTTAAATCCTTGAAGGTCCTTGATCAAATCTTTCACGTTAGCGAAATCATCTTTTGGTATTTCTATTTTTTCGTATATCGCATCTATTCCAAACCTCTTAAAAAGTGAATTGTATATAAATGGTGAGATGGTATGATCGAGATGCTCGCCGATTATTCCATATCTGATCATTTCAATTCCTCCGAAATCTTTTTCAACTCTTCAATGACTTCGTTCAAAAATTGAGAAATATTTTTTGAATTGTATCTTTTAAAACTTTCTCCAAGCAAAGGATTTTGATTCGATAGCCTTGTCATCGAAGCGTAACCCGGGCCGGATAACCCTTCGTAAGAAGTTCCTAAAGATTTTATGACCTTTGATATGAAATAAAGACCTTGACTTGTGTGGGCAAGAGCCCTGTCGTGATATTCGGCATCCACGATGACAGGCCTCGATCCAAGAATTTCAACGAATTTTATGGCAATGTCCATCTTGGAGTTAGGCGTTTCAACGAGTGCAAATGGTCTTCCCTCAAAAAGATTTTCATCCCACGAATCTTTTCCGACTCTCTCACTTCCCGCTATTGGATGACCGCCAACAAAATTAAGCCCAATTTCAGTAGCCTTTTTTACGACAGGAACTTTGACTGAGGCTGTATCGAGATAAAGGTTATCCTTCGGAAGATTATCCATCATATTCAATATAACGTCCGGATAAAGTGCAAGCACAACTACGTCATACCCATGTCCAGAAAAAGTTGAGCATCTTCCTCCGAGTGATCTTGCAAGTTCACAATTTGTATCGAAAAGATCCGGATCATACCCTCGTTTTCTAAGTCTTAATGCAATAGATCCGCCTATCTGTCCAAGGCCAACTACCGCGATCTTCATCTATACATCCCCATTATGTACTCTATGCCGAGGATATATCCGTACCATCCAAGACCGGAAATAACACCATCGCACACTCGAGAGATAACACTTTTTGATCTGAACTCTTCTCTTTTGAAGATATTCGAAAGATGCACCTCAACTTTTGGCCCTTTGAAGGTTTCAAGTGCGTCGTGAATCGCGTAACTGTAATGCGCGTAAGCGCCGGGATTTATGACGATTCCATCTCCGTCATTAAGATTTTGAATGTAATCGATTATCTCCCCTTCGTGATTTGACTGAAAGAATTCAACCTGTATCTTTCGAGAATCTGACCATTCCTTTATCCTGTCAACTATCTCGGCATATGATAAGGAGCCATAAATGGATTGATCTCTCTTTCCGACCATATTCAAATTTGGCCCATTTATAACGTGTATTTTCATTTGCCGTCATCCCTTAAAATTTCCGATCCATTTTCGTAAACGTGCTTTACCTCTTCTTTTTCAACGAAGATCATGACCCTTATCACCATATCGTAAGCACCGTCTATCTTCGCTTCCTGAAGACACATCAGGGGAAGATCGTGGCCGGATTTTCTAAAAACAGTAGCCGGATTCAAAGCGTTAAGTCCATCTGTTATGCTGAAGATAACTGAAATGACATCTTTGTCTGTTATTCCATTTACCTCGTATATTTTGTTCATCAATTGGATCGTGCTCTTTTCTATTTCGTAAGGAGAATCCTCCTTTACGAATATTGCCCCTCTTATCGCTTTCAATTTATATACCTCCATCAATCGATAAAAAAGTAATCCACGATGTCTCCTTCTTTTAAAGTCTCGGTTCCTGGATAAATTATAAAAAACGCATTCGCATTCGAAAGTGATGTGAAATCTCCAGATCCGTTGTACTTTATCGGCATGACTACACCGTCTTTTGCCTGACACGGCACAAAATCCGTTCTCTTGCCATGTTTTTTGAATTTTCCCACAAATCTTCCCTTCAAAACGGATTTTTTGATCTCATCCGATCCCGTAAGTTTTTCAACGAGTGGAAGAACAGAGACTAAGAATGAAAGGTAAGTCGAGACCGGATTGCCCGGAAGGCCGAAGATCCATTTGTTTTCAATTTTGGCGATAATTGTAGGTGCGCCCGGCTTTATCGCAAGTTTGTCTACAAGAATTTGCGCATTCAAATCTTCGAGCACTTTCATTGTAAGGTCCTTGTCACCGACAGATGATCCGCCGGTTATAAGTAATATATCACATCTGGCCATTCCATCTTTAACCTTCGATTTTATCTCTTCTTCGTCATCTCTCGAAATTCCAAGATCGAAAAAGTCCTGATGAATGGCCGATATTTGAGCCATAAGAGAGTACTTCGAAGAGTTCCTTATCTGACCATATTCTATCTCTTCGTCAATGTCAACAAGTTCGTCGCCCGTCGATAATATTCCAATTCTCAATTTCCTCTTTACCTTTATATATCTCATGCCCAAAGATGCGATCAAATTGATCTTATTGGAGGTTATGACATTTCCCTTCTTAAGAGCAAGTTCTCCTTTTTTTAAATCTTCTCCCTTTATCGCTATATTTGCAAATTGAGAAACGGGCTTTTGAAGCCTAACCTTTTTTCCCTCAATTTCGCACGATTCGATCTCGACAACGGTATCGCAAGGATCCGGCACAGCCCCGCCCGTCATTATTCTCACACATTCTCCATTTTTAAGTTCCACTTTAAGCGGGTGTCCGGCAAGAATCTCATCTTTTACAGTTAAAGTCTTTGATTCATCAAGATCGGCGTAGCGAAAAGCGAAGCCATCCATTGCCGCCCTGTTGTAAGGGGGAAAATCGTACTTTGAAAAAATATCGGTAGATAATATCCTACCTACCGAATTTTCTATCCTTACGTCTTCATCTTCCGCTATTTCATCTACTCCATCGAACAAATTCAAAAGTTCATCGAGTGTTTTCATCTAAATTCCTTCTTTCATTCCTTTCAAAATAGAAATCCCCAACGGAAGTACGTCCATCACAACCTCTAAATCTTCTTTTACTCCATTTGGATTTCCCGGCAAATTTATTATAAGACTTTTTCCCCTTATTCCAGCAACACCTCTTGAAAGAATGGATTTTTTAGTCTTTGAAAAGAAGGTCGAAACTCTCATTATCTCAGGGATTCCCGGCACCTCTTTTTCTATGACCGCTAAAGTTGCCTCAGGCGTTACATCCCTCGGAGAAAAACCTGTTCCACCAGCCGTAAGCACAAGATCGACATTGAGATTATCGCAAAATTCGACGATCTTTGAGGATATAAGAGATTTCTCGTCCGGCACTGTTTCGTGTACAACTACCTCTCCGATCTTCGAGACCATATCCTTTATCGCGGGAAAATTCTCGTCCTTCATCTGACCATTGTAGCATCTATCGCTTACCGTTAAAACCCCTATTTTCAAAAATGGAATCTCCATTTATACCTTCCTTACTCCTCCAGAAAGTTTCACCGGATAGTACTTTATCTCAACGCCGAACTCATTTTGGTAAATTCGTCCGATCTCTTTTAAATCATTTTTTACATCCCTTTTAGACAACGTTATTATGCTTCCTCCAAAGCCTCCACCGATCATGCGCGATCCGTAAACACCGTCGATTTTGTTTATGTGATCGACGAGGAAGTCCATCTCAACGGTCGAAACTTCGAAAAGATCTCTCAAACTCACGTGAGATGCCTTTACAAGTTTTCCAACCTCTTCCCAGTCTTGGCGCGATATTGCCTTTATCGTCTTCAAAACCCTTTCGTTTTCTTCGATGACATGCCTTGCCCTTTTGTAAAGGTTATCACCGAGCAAGTTCTTTTTTGATTCGAGAAAAGATCTCTTTAAATCCTTGAACTGAATTCCAAGTATCTTCGTTGCTTCCTCGCATTCATTTCTTCTCGTGTTGTAATTTCCACTTGAGAGTTTGTGCTTTATTCCAGAATCGATTATCATGATCTTTGGAAATCCCTTCGCGTAAATGTATTCGTACCTTCCACTCGAGGCATCTATCAAAATGAAAGAGTCCTTCTTTGCAAGGGCGACGGCGTATTGATCCATTATGCCGCAATTCACCCCGACGAACTCATTTTCTGCCTCGTGTGCTATCTGGGCTATTCTTTCTCTGTCAAGGTTGATATTTTCTATCTTTGAAATAGCGTAAATCAAACCAACCATTAAAGATGCAGAACTCGAAAGTCCCGCCCCTATTGGTAGCGTACTCGATATTTC
Source organism: Athalassotoga saccharophila (assembly GCF_009936215.1). Classification (GTDB taxonomy): domain Bacteria; phylum Thermotogota; class Thermotogae; order Mesoaciditogales; family Mesoaciditogaceae; genus Athalassotoga; species Athalassotoga saccharophila. The sequence goes on from NZ_AP019551.1 coordinate 1,625,081, forward strand.
TATGTTAAAGGGCCTTATCCGCTTTTTAATGTTCTTCGCAAGGTGAAAGATGGCCCCCTTGACGTAATTTGCCCATTCTTCTTTCTCTTTTTCTTCGTTCAATGAAAATTCAACTCTTTCTCCAAAATTGACGGTATGTGCCTTGAAATGATTCGATTCTTCAAGAGTTATGTAAGTGTATTTGTCTATCGCGGCCGGAAGTACAAATCCGCCGTTGTAATCTGTGTGCTCTCCTATCAAATTTATCCGTCCGGGCGATCTGAATCTGTATTTCAAAGATATCATCTCCTATATCGAATAAGATGCATTTCTCAAAGATTTGGCCGCTTCAGAAGGCGTAAGCGGATTTATGAAAGCCCATGTGCCGGTCTCAACACTTGCCATCCATTTAACGTTGACCTTATCCCTTTTTGGCGGATTGAACTCTATGTGAAAATGAAAATCCTTCATTTGAGGGTTAACGGGCCCTTGGAAGATCTCCATCATGTAAGGAAATTCTTGATCGAAGAGTGAATCGTATTTTGAAGTTACAACCTTTAGTGCGATTGCAAGATCGAATTTTTCTCTCGAAGTCATCTCCGTGAAAAAGGAGATGTGTCTGCGCGAATAAATGTGAACCTCGTAAGGGAATCTTGCAAAGTAAGGCACAAGTGCTACGAAACTTTCTCCATCGTAGACAATATTCTCGCCAGTTTCATGCTTTATCACGTCACATATCGCACATTCTCCTTTCGATTTGTATTTCGCAATCGCGTCTATCTTTGTCTGAATCCTTTTGGGAAGGAATGGAAAGGCGTATAACTGGCCATGAGGATGGATCTGGGAGGCTCCGACCTCTTTTCCACGATTTTCAAAGGGAAAGATGTACTTTATCTTTTCGTATTTCATGAGATCCCGAGTTCTATCCTCCCAGACGTAGATGAGTTTCTCTATCTGACCAAAAGGCATTCTCGAAAGTGAGGAATTGTGATCGGACGTGAACATTATAACCTCACACTTACCGTAAGATGGGGCATTTTCAAAAAAATCATCCTTTTGTATCTGAGGAGGATCGAGTTTCAAAGAAGGGTACCTATTGTCGAAGGCCGTAAGATCGTAATCGTGCTTCATTTCAAGTACGCCCGGGCAAAGCGGACATGACTCCTTTTTGGGCAAGACCGGCCTCTTTTGTGTTTCGGAGGATATTATTATCCATTCGTCTGTTATCGGATTATATCTTAACTCCATCATAGTCATCACCCCAGTAGTAATGGATGTCTCTGCCATCATCCTCTTTTTCGTCGTCACGTCTTAGATATCTTTTCCCCCTGTGAAGTACAATCTCGATAGACCTTGGATTTATCTCGAGATTTTTATCCACGCTTTTCATCAAAGGATAAGAAATGAAAAATTCCTCTTCCTTTTTTCCTATCTGGTAGGAAAGATCTGCTTTCCATACGGAATCTGAAAGATTGACAAATGATATAACATCGCCATTTTTCGAGTTTTTCGTTGTAATGACATATCTCTCTCTGTCGATGAATTTAACGGTAGAATTTCCGTTTCTGAAATTAAGGGCGCTCATCAAAAGATGAATATCTTCGTTTGTTAATTCTCCGAGAAAATCGCTTTCGATAAACTGACCATTCAAAAGGGCCGGGACGAAAAGATTTATCATCCTTTCATTCTTTGACAGTTCTGTCCTTTGAGATCTTGCCATCACGCAATCTGGATCATTCACCCACCATTTATTCATGAAATTTCGAGTTAACGCGTTTCTTATCGAATACTTTGCAGATGGAGCACCCGTGTCCGTCCCATTCCATTCAAAAGATGTGTCAGATCCTATACGCATAGAATCAACATAACCTATCGAGGGAAGAAGCGGGGCTCCGCATCCGAGTATGTGACTATCCCCAACGGCTTCGGCAATTGCCTTCATTCCCCTTGTGTAAGATTCAACCGGGCTCAAATTCGATTTTCTTTTGCCGGGTACCATGCCGGCAAAAAGAAAATCTATCTTGAAAAATTCATATCCATAGGACTTCAAAGTCAAAAACAAATCTTTTAGCCATTCAATAGCCTCATCATTTGAAAGATCGATTGCGTATATCTTTCTCCTCCAGTTCTCATAGGCAACGATGGGATTACCTTCATCATCCTTTACAAGATAGTCAGGATGCTCCTTGAATAAATCTGAACTTTCCGACACGCTGAAAGGCGCCGTCCATATGCCGGCCTTCATGCCTTTTTCCTTTATTTTGCGAGCCAAAAATTCGAGACCATCCGGGAATTTCGAATTTGTCTTGAGCCAGTCTCCTATGTCGGCTTCATACCCATCGTCCAACTGAAAGACTTCATACTTCAAATTCGCACTTTCAAGTTCTTTCAAAAAGGTCTCTTGGGATATGTCGAGATAATAACTGTACCAAGACTCCCACCCAAAAAGCGGAGAGTGCGATCTTGTTTCATGATCTTTTAAAACTTCCAGCGCGTAATCTTGGAGTGCATTCTCGATCGTATCGAATTCACTTATCCATAACTTTTCGATCCTGACACTCTCGTGCGATGACAATGTTTTTCCTATATAAACCTTGACATCTAAATTTCCATCGTGCCATTTGAAATATGGATGGGATATATTCGAGGACAAAAATCCTGCAAATTCATGATCAGTTGCCACAAAATAATCGGAAACTATTCCATCTTTGAACTCCCACAAAACTGGAGAAATTCCAAAGTTCAACGGAACATTTGAAGATTTCAAAACCATCGATACTTCGTAAGGATTTACAAAGGTGCATGGCCCCCATGACTGAAAATTGTTCATAAAGATTTTGTCGTTAGAGTCAATCTCACCTATTTTTATCTCTTTGATGAACTTTGGAGCATCTGAAAGATTTTTTAACTCTATCTCTATCAAATAACCACGAGATTTAGAAACAGAAAAATTCAATTCGAAGTCTCCAACGATTTCTCTGCCTATTCCCGCTTTCATATGACCATTTATTTTCAAAGAATTCACCTCTTCTGGATAGATTTTACCGGCTTGAATTTGAAAGTGTAAAGGTAGGTTCTATTGGAGTAAATGGTAAAATCCGGATGAGTCTTTGCGCCCCAACTGTTGTCTCCACCAACACCCATTTGGGCGTAATTTATATGCAAAAAGATTTCCTTCCTTTGGGGCAATTCAAATGGATGCTTCGCATTCTCTAAATCGTCGATTGAATGGTGCAGGGCACTGAACTCAAAATAAGGATTTCCTCTAAAAGTAAGGCCAACTCCTTCATTGTCAGTCAAGGTAACCCATCTAACATCTGTTCTGTTGCCCATCTCCGATGGCCTTATGTAATTGACGAAGAATTCGCTGACATCCATCTTGTAAAGACCCACACGAGCAGATTTTTTCCTGTCCCAGTAATTCTCGTGTGGTCCACGTCCAAACCATGTTACTTTCTCAAACCCCGGATTCAAAATGAATTCCATCCCGATAACCGGAATTTCTGGAAGATCCTCTCCGGGCACCAACTGAAAAGAAAGATTCACAGAGCAGGACGTATCGATATCGTAAGAGATAGAGCATATTGAAGGATCTGACGTCGGAACTTTTAAGATTGTCATGACTTTTATACCTTCTGCAGATTTGATCCATTTGAAATCGATGAGTTTAAATTCCCGTGCATCTTTCCATGTTCTTAATCTTTCTTCCATCTTATTTCCACGATCGTTGTCTGTTGGCGCTCTCCAAAAAATCGGTCTGACGTTAGATATGATATCCTTTCCGTTAGATTTAAGGGCCTTTATAAATCCTGAAGATTTATCAAAAGAGATAAGAAAATCATCGGCCATTACCGTCAGATCAGAAGTATCTTCTATTTTAAATTCCTTCGGAGCACTTTTTTGAACATCCAATTTGCAGGATTCAAAAGGTATTTTGAATTGCTCGTAAGAGACTTCATAACCTGCCTCTGCCCATTTTTGGGTATCTTTAAGTCTGAATGAAAATTCCATGAAATATTCGCAATCGTGATGCGGCACAACGTGGCCCATAGGTATTTTGATGCTTTTGGTCTCAGATGGGTTTACATCGAGTTCCATCTTCCCGGAATTTATAACCTCATCATTTTCTTTCAAAAACCACTCAAAATCGAATATTTTTAGATTTGTAAAAAGATATTCATTGAAAATCTCGAATTCTCCATTCAGAATATCGACAGGCTTTGCAAGAATATTTCTGTACACGTATTTTACCTCGTAGGCCTGAGGCTTTAGAGTTCTGTCTGCAAGTACTATACCATTTGCGCAGAAATTTCCATCGTTGGGATTATCTCCCCAGTCTCCTCCATATGCGAGGTATTCACCCTTGCCGTCCGGTCTTTTTTCATACAGGGCCTGATCTACCCAGTCCCAGATGAATCCTCCCTGTAACTTCGGATATTTTCTAAACAAATCCCAGTACTTGTAAAGATTTCCATTGCTGTTTCCCATGGCATGGGCATATTCGCAAAGAATGTAAGGCTTCTTGTTTCCAGATTTCGCATATTCTTCAACTCTTTCGACGGGAGAGTACATCTCACTTGTCATGTCCGCGACAGAACTGTCTCCTTCGTAATGGACGAGTCTCGTGGCATCTCTCATGTGAACCCAATCAGACATAAGCCTGAAATTCGTTCCATGACCCGCTTCATTCCCTAAAGACCAGATCAAGATGGAAGGATGATTTTTGTCTCTTTCGACCATGCTTTGAACTCTATCGAGGCAGGCATTTGTCCATTGTGGATCGCTTGCCGGCACCCTGTCCCTTACCCCATGAGTCTCAAGATTCGTCTCATCAATCACGTAAAGTCCGTATTCATCGCAAAGATCAAGCCATAAAGGGTCATTGGGATAATGAGAAGTTCTGACTGCGTTTATGTTGAGTTGCTTCATTAATTTTACGTCCTTTATCATCGTTTCGGCCGGTACATGTTTACCCGTTCGCGGATCGAATTCGTGCCTGTCTGCGCCTTTGAATTTTATTACCTTTCCGTTTATGGTCATAAGATCATTTTTCAATTCGAACTTTCTAAATCCAACCTTACATCCCTCGGCCTCGATGACTTTTCCCTGAGAATCTTTCATGGTTAGAACAAGGGTGTAAAGATACGGATACTCGGCAGACCATTTTTGAGGACTTTTAACCTCTCCTTCTATCGATACCACCACATCATCTTTCGACGAAAATCTCTTTTTTACAGTATCGGAAAAAATTGTTCTGCCATCTTTATCGTAAAGGTACGCCTCTATCGAAAAAGTGTTCTTTAAATCCTTCGAATACTTCTTAACATCAACATTTATCTTTAACTTTGAGTCTTCATATCGATCGTCGAGGTCTGTTATGACTTCAAAATCTCGCATGTGAATCTTCGGGGTTGCATAAATAAAGACATCCCTCACAATTCCGCTTAGCCTTATCATGTCCTGATCTTCAAGCCAACTGCCCGTACACCATCTGTAAACCTCGACGGCGAGATCGTTTTTTCCGGTCTTTACATACTTTGTTATGTCGAATTCGGCGGGCGTAAAACTGTCCTCACTGTATCCGACAAATCTTCCATTGACCCAAAGATAGAAAGCCGATTCAACTCCTTGGAAGGAGATAAAGATTTCTCTATTTTGCCATTCTTTAGGAATGTTAAAATTCGTCCTGTAAGATCCAACAGGATTGTAAACGGTTGGCGCGTGTGGCGGTTCTGGATTTTCGTATCCGGTCCATGGGTATATTATGTTCGTGTAAATTGGATAATCGTACCCTTGAATTTGCCATTCGCCCGGCACGTCTATCTCATTCCACCCGCTTACATCGTAGGATTTTTTGTAAAAATCAACGGGTCTTTCCGAAGGATTCTTGGAAAGATGAAAATACCACTTTCCATTCAATAATTTCAGGTATTTAGAATCAACGCGAATCCCTCTTTTTTCAGGTGGATTTTGTAAATCTTCAAAGGCACTCTTGAGGTCCGAATAAGGAACCAAAGTTGCATGAGCATCTTCCCTGTTGATACGAAATAATTCAGGATCGTCCTTCCATTCGTTATGATTTTTCATAAGTCCCAACTCCTATATTCAATTTCAAAAAAGGGAGAGGGATATCCTCTCCCTTATATTATCTCACTTTAAATGTACGTTTAGAACGATCGCAAGTGCATCCGCCCAGTCTATATTTCCGGCACCAGCATATGGATTATCCGCAGAAGGCCATCCTACGAAAGTCCTCTCGCTGTATTCCATGAAATCAGTCCTGTTTGTCAATACGACAAATGGAACATCCTGCAAAACGATTCTTTCTATCGTTGCTATTGCCTGCTTTTGAAGTGACAGATCGCTCGTCTGAGCATAGGTTTGAAGTGCATCAGTTATAAGCGGGTTGGTGTACCTTGACCAGCCGGAACTCGCGTTCTGTCCTATCGTTGTTGCCGAGAATGCCGGGTTAAACTCGTAGTAGTAGAGGTAATAAGGAGTTGGTCCCGATCCAGTTCCCCACGAGATCACCATTTCATACGTACCTGTCATAACGCTGGAGATGTATGTGTCCCATGGTTCCTGATCTGTAACTGTTGATATACCGAGTTGGGCAAGATCGCTGGATATTATCTGCGCCATCGTTATGAAATCGCCCCAGCCCGCTCCAACGAGAATCTTAAAGGTTGGCAGAGGTTTGCCATCAGGACCGCAAAGTTGTCCCTGAGCATTCTTTGTGAATCCGGCAGCGGCGAGAATCTTTTGAGCCTCTGGAATATTGAAAGAATTAAGTTGAGATGCAAGTGCTGTCAAAGTTGGATCGAGCCATTCGGCCTGTTGGGCAGGAATTATTCCCGTTGGACTTTGATCGTAACCGCCTGTACCAAAATAAGCCTTATCCTCGAGTGCTTTCCTATCTATGGCCATAGAGACTGCCTTTCTGAAAGCAACATTGTTGAATGGGTATTTTTGTGTGTTCAGATAAAGAATGTTTGAGTTTGAAGTTGGCCACCAGAATTTATTTGTGGCTGGGTTCTTGCTGTACCACAAGGTGTAAGGATCTATTCCGCTACCGTAATATGACCAGTCCGCATCTCCTCTTAAGAGATATTGCAAAGGCTGTCCACCAATCAAAGATCTGACCTCTATCTTGTCTATGAATGGCCTATTTCCAAATTCCGGCGTGTTCATGAAGAAGTTGGGATTTTTGACAAGTTCAAATGTGTAATTTGCCGAATTGTAACTTCCCTTGACGTAGAGGAATGGGCCTGCGACGACTGGATCCTGATTGAGGAATTTCGTAGGATCTGTTATCGATGACCAAATATGCTCCGGAACTATTGGGATCTGGGCTATTTGTGTTAAGAGTGGAGTATTTGGCTTTGAGAATGTGAAGACAACGGTATCGCCAGAGACGACGACACTTTGAAGGTTGGAAATGCTTGACCATATACCGTTTGTGTCAAGGGCTGGATATTGTTTTAAATAATTAAATGTAAATGCCACATCGGCCGGCGTGAAAGGCTGACCATCTGACCATGTAATACCTTTCCTGATCGTAACCGTCAGTTTCAGATTATTGTCTGACCACGAGTAATTAGTGCCAAAAAATGGTGTCATTGCACCGGTATAGGGCTGAACGAGGAAAAGTGTTCCATACATTATCGGCCCGACGCCGAGTGACTGTCCGGATGGCTGGAATGGGTTCAAATTGAATGCAACAGGTCCCCAAGTTGTAACAACCCTTAGGGTTCCACCCTGTTTAACGTTCGATACAGGTGGAAAAATGTTCGCAAATTCCTGAGCAAATGCCGAAATGCCAAGTATTAGCATTGCGCCTACAAGTGCGAAAACCAGAACTTTCTTCATGCTTCTTTCTCCCTCCTTTATGGCTCCGCAATCGATATCGGAACCGATTTAAATGGTTATTTTATCCCTTTATCGCGCCAGAACTTAAACCAGACTGCCAGTATCTTCTGAGAAATATAAATGCAAGTATTAAAGGCACTATTGAGATCAAAATGCCCATATTTATGGCTCCATATGGAGGAGCACCTCTTCCAACGCTTGTCGTGGTTATGGATGTCCACACTTGTAAACCCAAAGTTAAGGGATAAAGATTTGACTTGCTTATAACGACGAGTGGTAAAAAGAAATTATTCCATGTATTGACAAAACTGAAAAGTGCTACGGTTGCAAGGCCACCTCTGACAAGTGGCAATCCGATTCTAAAAAATATCGCAAAATCCGATGCACCGTCGACATGGGCCGCATCTATTAGTTCATTTGGAAATTCTTTCATCCAGAAGATTCTCATCAAATAAACGGTAAATGGATTTACAAGGGATGGCAATATAACGGCCCAATAAGTATTTATCAAATTCAGTCCGTGCATTAAAAGGTAAATTGGTAAAACGAGAGCAGTAGTTGGAACCATTATAGTGCCAAGAATGATGTAAAAAAGTACATTTTTCAATTTAAAATCGTATTTCGAAAAAGCAAATCCAGCCATCGCAGATATCAAAGTCGTTCCCGCACTCACACTTCCGGCGTATATCAATGAATTCAAAAACCATCTCCACAAAATGGCATTGTCGTAAGAAGAGACAACCTTGAGATTACTTAGAAAATTAAATGGAGATGTAAACCACAGAGGATTCGTACTGAAAAGTTGCGAATCGCTCTTGGTCGAGGCAACGATTATCCAAAAGAATGGAAGAAGAAAATAAGCACTTGCCACAAACATTAAAGTCATTATTATTAGTGTAGAAGGTGAATAAAGAGATTTTTTCGTGTCCATTTTTATTCCTCCTTGAATCCAGCAAAGCGCATGAAAATCATAGAAATTGCAAAAGTGACAAGTGCAAGTACTATTGCCATTGCCGCTGCAAAGTTGAAATTACCATAACTGAAAGCGGTCGTGTATATGTAAAGGTTAGGCGTGAAATGCGTCGAAACATAGGTCATGCTTTGAAGTACATATGGTTCATTGAAGATCTGGAATGTTCCTATAACTGTAAAAACAATCGCAAGAATAAGAGATGGAACGATCAATGGCAATTTTATATATCTTATGACATCAAAATTTCTTGCCCCATCTATTTTCGCAGATTCGTAAAGTTCTCTCGGTATAGATTGCAATCCCGAATAAAGAATTATCATGTTGTAACCAACCCATTCCCACGTTACGATGTTCATTATGGACCAGAACAAAGATCCGCTTGACAGAAAATTCGGATGCAATCCAAAAACACCAAATATAGATTGAAATGGGCTTAAAGATTTCGAATACATAAATCCCCATAATATGCCACTTATAACTGTCGGAATCGCAAATGGTATATAGTAAACAAGTTTGAAGAAACCTCTGAAATGATTTTGCTCGTTGTCTATGTAAAGCGCAAACAAAAGGGCAAGTCCTATCATTATCGATCCTTGAATAAGGAAAAATTCACCCATCGTAAGAATGGAAGAAAGGAAACCGCTATCTGTAAAAGCCTTGACATAATTTTCCAGCCCAACAAAGGTTGGAGGCCTTAATCCATACTTATGAAAAAGGCTTATATAAAATCCATAAATAAGAGGTGCCACATAAAATAAAGCAAATAAGACCAGGAAAGGAGAGAGGAACACAAAAGGCATGTATTTTCCAGATCTGAACTTTGTTCTCATGGCATTCTCCTTTCCAAATTATCTTATTTCACGTTAAAGCCTTGGCTTTTTGCGTAATTCAAAGATGCATTCTGGAGTTGATCGAATGCCTGTGTCCAACTTATCTTTCCACTTATAGCATCGTTGATATCCTTAGAAGATTCTGTGTACACGTAGTTAAGCCATGGTGCCCACGCAAAGTCGGTGTTAACGGCTTTCGATGCATCAAAGGAAAATTGATTTACGTCCTGACCACCGAAGAATTGATCTATTGCCGTTGATGTATCGTGAAGGGCCGGTGCTTCAAGACCTGCGTAGGATGCCGGGAAAAGACCACCGTATTGATTATCAAGCACACATGCTTCTTCATTGGTATTAAGCCAAAGTGCGAATATGAAAGCAGCCTCAGGATATTTAGACTGAATTGTTACGGCATCAGTAGATCCTCCCCAGTTTCCACTCGTGAAAGGCATGCCAGGCCATTGTGGTAACGGAGCGATCCTCCAGTTTCCGGCATTTGAAGAACTTAAATTTTGTGCCAAAAGCGCTGGCATCCAAGCCGGTGACATTATACTTGCGACTTTGCCTTCAGACATAGCATTGTACCAGTCTGTTGTCCACGGAGTGTATGTGGATATATATCCCTTGCTAACAAGATCTCCCCAGAAATTCACAACTTTTAAAGTTGTTGGGCTGTTTATAGTCTGAACCCATGTATTTCCCTGAAGTTCCCACCAATGGCCACCAGCAGCCCATACCAAGCCTATTAACCATGATATATTACCCGTTCCACCGGCATCGAAATTACCTAAAACGACCTTCCCATTTGAAGCCTCATAAAGTTTTTGAGCATCAGCAGCGTATTCATCCCATGTTTTTGGAACTGTTAAGCCATATTTGTCAAAAATGGCTTTATTGTAAGCAAAGGAATATGGACCCGTGTCTTGCGGAATGGCATAAACCGCGTTGCCTTGGGAGACCTGTTTCCATGTCCATGGTACAAAGAGAGATTTGTAGTTATTTGCACCATATTTGCTGAGATCAACAAGTCCTCCGTAAGAAATAAATGTTGGCAGCATTTGATATTCTATTTGAACAACATCCGGTGCGCCCGATCCCGCCGTAAGAGCGGTCAGCAATTTGTTGTACTCGGCTTGTCCGGTACCAACATTTGTCCAATTGATCTTTATTTTTGGATATGCCTTCTCGAATAAGGCTATTGCATGATCCAATCCTGGTACCCATGACCAAAAGGTCAATGTTACGGCCGGGCCGTTGTATACAGGCAGTTGAACTGTACCGGCAAAAGCGGCGCAACTTAGCAAAAACATCGAAATCAAAAGTGCTGGAATGACAAACTTTTTCATAAACACTCTCCTTTCAAAAATTTAGGAAATTCTTCCTTAATTTTTGACTATTTTAATTCTGAACTCTCTCTCTCAATCAAAATCGTATCGAGTACCTTCGTTTCTTTCTCAAAAAGCATCTCGAATGATTCTTTTCCCATTTCTTGCTTTTGTATTCTCATCGTTGTCAAAGACGGAGTTATCAAAGCAGAAAAAGGTATATCATCGTATCCTATGACCTTAACCTGTTGAGGAATTTTTATATTTTTTTCTTTTAACGCCTTAATAACACCGAATGCCATTAAGTCGTTGTAAGCGAAGATCCCATCGAATTGCATGCCGTCACGGATCAATTCCATAACCGACTTGTATCCGCCGTCTATCTCTATGCCACCTGTCTTTATAAGTCTACTGTCTATCTCGATTCCAGCCTCTTTGAGGGCCATTCTGTATCCTTCACACCTTTCTATGGATGCGGTGTTGTAAGATTGAGCCCCTACAAAGGCTATTTTCTTGCACCCCCTTTCGATAAGATGTCGTGTTGCCCTGTATCCACCGTCAACTTCATCGCTGTATACCATCGGAATTCCAAGTGATTCAAATTCTTTTATATGCCTTCCGATTATGACAAAGGGCACCCCTAAATTCCTTATCATGAAAAGATCATCGTATTTTTCCTGATTTGGCGCTATCAAGAGACCATCGACGCGCCTTTGGATAAGTGTTTGAATGGCCTTTACCTCTCTTTCATAACTTCTCGATGTGTTGGCAAGGATTATTTGGTATCCTTTCTCCTGAGCCTGAGATTCAACTCCCTTTAGAACCTCAGCCCAGAAAGGGTTGGCGTTGTCCTCGATTATGACACCTATCGTGTGGGTCTTTTGAAATTTCAGAGACGCAGCAAATCTGTTTGGCACGTATCCAAGTTTTCTTGCCGTCTCCTCGATCCTTTTTCTTGTCTCGGGACTTACATCCTGCCTTCCGTTGAGTGCCCTCGAGGCTGCGCTTAAAGAGACACCCGCCTGTTTGGCCACATCTTTTAAAGTTACGTAACCCATTTTTGCCTCCGCAATCGATACCGCAATCGTTTCCGAAACAATTTATACAATTTATTTTAAAAATTGTCAAACCTCGTTTAAGGTGATTTAAACCATTTAATGACGATTAAGCCTGAAAATAAGCGTTTAAATCAAAAAAGTTAAAAATACCCACGATTATCATCCAATATCTTTGGCAATTCGAAGATTAACATAGTGCATTTAGAAGGTAAAAGGAAATCTTGCGGAAGATTGTATTTATATTAGAGTGACATGCTCCCACCACTTATAGAAGTGGGAGAATTCTTGCTTAAAAGGACGTTAAAAGTAATCCCCTTCGAAAAGAAGATTCAAACTTCGAATTTCTATTTTATATGGACACCGATTTTCAATTTTCAATTTTTATGTGTTATAATGATTGTACCCGCCCTAAAATAGGGCCAAAATTGTCCATGGGAGGTAATTTATGAGGATTTACGAAACGCTTTTCATCATCGATCCTACTCTTGAAGAAGAGGCAAGGAACAAACTCGTCGATCGCGTTAAAAATCAGATCGAAGAGAAGATGGGGGGAAAGATAAGAAAGATAGACAGATGGGGAGTAAGACAGTTGGCCTTCAAGGTTCAAAAGTTCAATGAAGGCGATTATACAATCATCCTTTTCGATGCAGATCCTTCGAAGATCAGATCTCTTGAAGAACTTTACAGGGTTGTCCCAGAAATATTCAGACATCTTATCTTAAGAAGAGAAGATCTCGAAAAGCATCCAACGATTGAAAAGCAAGAAAAAGAAGAAAAGACCGAGGAGATTACTCCCGATCAAAAAGAAGAGACGGCCGAGGTTACGGTTTCGGATAATGAGGGAGAAAATTCGTGAATTATAACAAGGTAATTCTCGTTGGAAGGATAACTCAAGATCCACAATTGAGAACGGGTATGAATGGTAATGTTGTCACTTTCAATCTTGCCGTAAACAGGAATTATTCAAAAGAAGACAAACAGGTAGATTTTTTCAGAATAGTATGTTTTGGAAAGAACGCCGAGTTTGTTGCTTCGTATTTGAGAAAAGGTCGCCTGATCTTGATAGATGGGAGTTTAAGAAATAATTCCTGGACAGACAGGGATGGGAAACAACGTGTTACCACAGAGATAATAGCAAACAAGGTACAGCCGCTCGATAAAAAAGAAAGCGTGGAAGAAATCAGCGATTCATCCGGTGAGGAGATGCCTCCATCTTTTGATAGCGATATTCCGTCAGAAGATGAGGACAATGATGTACCATTTTAATTTTAAAAATTGGAGGTTGATTTGAATGGCTTACGATAAAGATAGTGGAAAAAAGGAAAAAACAGGTTTCAAAAGAAAGGCAAGAAAATGTTATTTTTGCATGAATGATATAAATTACATTGATTACAAAGATACGAGAACTTTGAAGAAGTTCGTCAGCGATAAAGGGAAGATCTTACCAAGAAGGATCACCGGTACCTGTGCGAAACATCAAAGAATGGTGGCCGAGGCCATAAAGCGCTCGAGAGAAGCGGCACTCATTCCATACACTAAAGATTAAAGAGGCCACACGGCCTCTTTGTGTTAAACACAAGGTGGTGATAAAATGAAGGTCTTGCTTTTACAGGATGTTAAGGCACTCGGGAGAATGGGCGATATAGTCGAAGTTAGCGACGGATACGCAAGGAATTATCTTCTCCCTCGCAAATTGGCAACTTTGGCAAATGAAAAGGTTATCGAACAGGTGAATAAAGAAAAAAAGGCCGAAGAGTTGAGAAAGAAAAAGGCAATGGAAGAGGCTGCAAAAAAAATAGATGAACTCATGAAGACCACGATCGTTGTGAAGGCTAAAGCAGGTGAGGGTAATAAACTTTATGGATCTGTAACCTCTTCAGAAATAGCCGAAAAACTTTCAGAATACTTTGGAGAGCCTTTTGACAAGAAGAATATAGAGGTAGAGCCGATAAAGGAACTTGGTCTCTACGAAGCCAAAGTTAAATTTGGAAATGGCCTATCCGGAAAAGTGAAAATCAGGGTTGAAAAAAGTTGAATATAATAATGTATTCCAAAGCGCTTTATTCTACATGGATGTACTATTCGCCAGACAGGATGCTTATAGATTGCGGAGAAGGTGCGAGCACTTATTTGGGAAATAAGTCTTTTGCAGTCCAGAGGGTTTTTCTGACACACGGTCATGCAGATCATATAGCGGGTCTGTGGGGACTTGTTAACACGAGAAACAACGCAATGGGAGATAAGGAAAAGGCACTCGAGATATATTATCCAAAGGGAAGCAAGTCGGTAGAGGAATTCCTTGATTTCATTTTGAAAGTCAACAACGATTTGAAATACGCGCTTACCATAAAGTCGCTTGATGTCGGAGAAGAGGTAATACTTCACAGGACTGGCGGAGTCAAGAGAGTCATAAGACCATTCAAAACCCACCATACGGTCAACGAGATCAGTTTTGGTTACAATATATTCGAAAGACGAAAACGTCTGAAAGACAAGTACAGAAACTTGAGTCAGAATGAGATACTCGATCTTGTCAAAAAGTACGGAAGAGAAGAGATAACCGTAGATTACGAACAAAAGATATTGACGATAAGTGGAGACTCAACGCCGATAGCGGTCAAAGATGCCTATGAAACTGATTTGCTTATTCACGAATCGACATTTTTAAACGGTGATGATAGAAAGGGAAATAATCATTCTTCGATACGTGAGGTTCTTGCTCTTGCCAAAGAGGCAAAAGTTAAGTCTTTGATACTTTACCATATCTCGACGAGATACGAAAGGAATATAAAGCGTTACGTGAACAAAGCGGTAGAGGAGATCGGAGTTGACTTTCCGGTAATGTACGTTCATCCTTCAAAGATTTTCACTTTGAAATGAAGGGATGATAAAGATGGTTTTAGTATTTTGGATATTTTTAGGGGCTTTAATGTGCATCACGGAGATCTTTATTCCCACTTTTTTCCTCTTTTGGTTCGGCCTCGGGGCTTTTGCGGCTGCTATCACCTCTCTTTTTGCCGATCTTATAATTCAAATAGTCGTCTTTATAGTCGTATCGGCAGTTCTTGTGATATTCACACGTCCAATAGCGCTGAAGGTCCTCCAAAGAAAGGATTCTCCAAGGCAAATAAGCATAGATGAGATAATAGGCAAAAGAGCCCTCGTTATAGAACCAATCGACGTTGAAAAGAATACGGGAAAGGTTAAGATAAATGGAGATGTATGGAGAGCCATTACGGTTGACAATTCAAAGGTTATGATAAATGATTATGTTGTCATCTTAAAGGTTGAGGGTACCAAACTTGTGGTAAGAAGGGAGGAAAATAAATGATACTCGGAATAATCATAGGAGTTATTATAGCGGCCTTCCTTATAATCGTTGCAATAACCGGTATAAAGATAGTCAGGCCATTCCAAAGGGGGTTAGTCGAACGCCTTGGAAAATTTTCAAGGGAGGTTCAATCGGGACTGCATCTTATAATTCCTTTCTTTGAAAAGATGATTAAGGTGGACATGAGAGAACACTTCATAAACGTCCCGCCTCAAGAAGTTATAACGCGTGATAACGTCGTTGTTTCCGTTGACGCCATAATATATTACCAGGTTTCAGACGCATTCAAAGTCAATTACAACGTTAAGGCTTTTGAACCCGCCGCAACGATGCTCGCCCAGACGAACCTTAGAAACGTCATAGGAGAACTCGAACTTGATCAAACCCTGACTTCTCGTGAAATGATAAACGCAAAATTGAGAGATACGCTCGACGAGGCAACAGACAAATGGGGAGTAAGAATAACAAGGGTTGAAATAAAGAAAATAGATCCTCCAAAGGATATAACGGAGGCAATGAGCCAGCAGATGAAGGCCGAAAGGACGAAGAGGGCCGCCATTCTTGAGGCCGAAGGTATAAAGCAATCGCAGATTCTTCAGGCTGAAGGACAAAAACAATCACAGATTTTGAAAGCCGAAGGAGACGCAACGGCAATTCAAAGAATAGCCGATGCACAGAAATACAAATTTCAGACAGAGGCAGAAGGTCAGGCGGCGGCCATAAAGATCGTGTTTGATGCAATTCATTCAGGAAATCCAACGCCAGATCTTATAACAATAAGATATTTAGAGGCACTCCAACAAATTGCAAATGGGCAGGCCACAAAGATCTTTTTACCATTTGAAACTTCTGGTGTTCTTTCGAGCCTCGGCGCTATGGCAGAAGTTTTCAAAAACGGGGAGGGAAAGAGCAAGAGTTGAATCTAATAACACTGTGGGTAACGGCCCTTGAAGTTGCGCTTATAACTGTTGGAGGATTTTTACTTGCGTTTTGGTACGTAAGAAATCGGATAATAGAAAAAAAGCAACTTGGTACCTCCATTCTCAAATACTTTCAGGGACTTTTCCCTGTCGGTGTGATGTTTTTTGGAATTTACGTCATTCTCTCTTTCAATCACGCAATAGGATCTTTGATCATGGTGCTTGCGACGTTTTTTTACATAGTATCAAGTGTAACTTACACCATCGACAAATACGATAGCGTTCATCGGGCCACTATTCTTTCTCTCGGATACACGCGTCAGGAGTACGCAATAAGGTATCTTTTCAAAAGTTCTTTAAGCACATGGATAATAGCGGCCCTTAATTTTTTCGTTGCCCAATTCATCGCGCTTGTATTCATCCAGATCATGGCAAATTACGAAATAAGCACATTTGAAAATGATTTGCTCTACGCTTCTCTTGCGCTTATGCTTGGAGGATTTCTTCTTTCGATATTCAAAAGTTCTGACATTTTGGAGGTAAAACGCAAAGAATGAAAAGATATTTTTTCATCCTTTTGATATTTGGACAGATGGCCTTCGCATTGCCTATATCGATGACTATTTCAAATCAGGAAGTCTCGTTAGGATTGGTTGCCACACCGATCGAGATGAATATGGGATATCCGCAATCTTCAATATCTTTTCAACAATTAGCCGGAATAAATGTGGCAGTCTCAACGCCACTTTTTAATCCCTACCTGAATTTCAACATTTACAATTACAGATTCCTCTCCTTCTTTGCCGGCACAAATTTCGAATTTGGAAATCTCCCGCAGGCTTTCAAAAGTGAAAAGATAAACGAATACGGCAGAATCTTTTTGGATCTTTCGGCTTCTGCCAATCTAAAAGACCTTTATTTTTTTGTCAATTACGAAAGGCTTATTTCAAGTGTGGATCTAAACGTTTTGAATAACATTTTCTTTATCGCGCCGCCAAATCCCTACTATCCTCCGAATGCGCTATACCTTTACACCTCGTACGATTTCGACTGGTTTAAAGACGAAAAGGTGATTTTTCGAATCTTTGGAGACGTTAACTTGAACTTCTCCGATGGTTTTATCTTTTCAACGCCTTCGATAGAGTTGGGAATAAGAATTCTTACCAACACTTCCATTCTTAATTAAGAGCCTTTTTCTGAACAAAGATTCTTATAATTCTTAAGAGGCATTCCTTCTTTGCACATAGGACATTCTTCAGGTTTATAAATTTGCGCCGAGACATTCAAAAGGGAAACTACCTGAAGGCCTTCTATTTTGTCAAAATGTCCGATCTTCACTATTGATGAGATGCCTATTGCCGAACTATCGAACTCTTCGAGGGCATTTAGAATGTCATGAATTATCTTACCGTCCCTTACGATATCTTCAACTATGAGTATATTTTTGAACATTGATGGATTCATGCAATGTGTGAACGAAAGACGATCACCATCTTCTTCAAGATAAATAAATGGAATATCCATATTTCTCGCCACTTCGTATCCTATTATCATGCCATTTTTAGTTGCGGATATAATACAGTCTGGGGCAAATCTTTGAGATTTCAAGGCTATTTCTGCCCCTATCTCCTTTGTCCTCCATGTGTATTGAAGGATTTTCCCACATTCGACATATGTATCAGAATGTTCATGCGATCTCAATTCAAAATGCCCTTTAAAGATGGCATTCGATTCGGTTAAAATAGATTTTACATCTATCAAAATAATCGCCCCTTTCAGTTGCGCGATATGATGTTTATGACGGCCTCCAAAGCATCATTTGTCGCGGCACGTCTCACGTCGTCTCTATTTCCTCCGTATATTCTCTTCCAGTTTCTCTTTAGATTTTTCGATGAAAAGCCAAACCATACCGTCCCGATCTTTTTATCTTCGACTGTCGACGGCCCTGCGATTCCCGTCGTTGCGATGCCTATATCCGTATTAAAGAGACGCCTTACACCATCTGCCATCTCAGATACACATTCCTCAGATATGGCACCCTTTTCTTTTATAGTTTTTTCGCTAACACCGAGTACTTTTATTTTGGATTCATTCGCGTATGCGATAACTCCACCCGCAAAAACAGATGAAATGCCGGCCACATTGACGAGTTTATCAGAGATCATCCCACCAGTAACGGATTCGGCAACCGAGATCGTCATGTGCTTTTCACTTAAAATTCTGTAAACAACATGCTCTAAACTTTCATCTAACCCGATAACTTCCTTTGGAAATCTTTCGAGTACGCGCCTTTTTAAATCATCGAGTATTCTAATTGCTTCTCCTTCATCCTTTCCCTTTGCCGTCATTGAAATTTCTATCCATCCCTTTTTCAAAAAGGTCGATATCGTTGGATTTGAAGATCGTGCAAGATCATGGATTCTGTCTTCAACCTCCGATTCTCTCATTCCGACGATCTTTATGAAATCATTCTTCGTGTATCCATTTCCGAATTTTCTTAAAAAGTCTTCGAGGCCATTCCTTATTATCGATCTTATCTCGTCAGGAGGGCCCGGAAGGAGAATAAGATACTTTCCATCTTTTTGAATTATTATCCCCGGAGCAACGCCGGCCGTGTTTTCGATCGTAGATGATCCCCTCGGAATAGAGGCAAAAGATTGGGCTATCCTTTCGGGCACCTTTTGACTTAGAAGATATTCATAGATCTTTTTATCTACCTCGAGTGGAATGCCGACTGCTATAGATGCGGCCTGTTTTGAAAGATCGCTTCCAGTGCCGCCAAGTCCTCCCGTCGATAAAACGATCTCTGCCCTTCCAAGGGCCTCTTTGTAAGATTGTGCTATCCTTTCGATGTTATCACCGACTGTTGTATATCTGTATATGTCTATACCGCATCTTGCAAGCAATTCACAAAGAATTCTCGCATCTTCATTGCAGTTTTTCCCAAGTAGAAGTTCTGTCCCCGTCGATACTATCTCGGCCTTCATAAAAGTCCCATTCTCCTTGCCCTGAAAAAAGCCGCTATGGTCTTTGAATCGGTGATCTCATTTTTCATTATCATCTCTTCGACCTCTTCGGTCTTGAAATATTTTATTTCAAGGAACTCATCTTCATCGAGATGTCTAACGCCATTCGAAATTCCAGAGGCAAAGTAAAGGTGTATTTTTTCGTCTGAAAAGCCTGGCGTTGTGTATATATAACCGATTTTTTGCCATTTCAAAGCGCTGATACCGGTCTCTTCGAGAAGTTCTCTCTTTGCGCATTCGAAAGGATCTTCATCCTTATCGAGTTTTCCGGCAGGTATTTCCCAAAGTATTTCGTTTATTGGATATCTAAATTGCCTCTCTAAAACTATTTGCCCATCGTCTAAAAGCACGATTACCGCGGAGGCTCCTGGATGTCTTACGACCTCTCTGAAGGACTTATGACCATTTGGAAGTTCAACCTCGTCAACGTAAAGTTTAAGAATCTTTCCCTCGAATTTCTTTGAAGAATTCAAAACCTTTTCGGATAAATTCATATTTTCCTCCTTTAAAATGGTTCTATAAGGCAAAGAGAAAAGTAAGGGGTACTCTTATCAAAAAATATGTTGGCTATTAAATAATCGACGAAATGATACTGACCACTTGAGAAAAAGTACCACACGTTGAAAGCGTAATTGAAGTTATTTGAGTTGATGTCACGCATAACAGAGGCGCCAAATCTCCAGGGCCCAAAGTAATATTGTCCGTACAATCCGGCAGAAAATGTTGCCTGATTTGTTATAACGGCTCCAAGGACAGGTCCTATTCTAAAGCCTTCATTGAGATCATTTCTTCCGAGTATGGGTATATAGGCCTTCACATTGTAAAGCATTGATTGAGAGGTCGATGCGGGAGTAAAGATGTTAAGACTCAATTCATCGTTGAAATGATTCATCGCCCCAAGATTTACAACCCAACTTCTTGAAGGATCGTATCCTATTCCAAAGATGTAATTCATGGCATAAGCGGAAAGAGGTATGGAAAGGACAAAAAAGATTATAAAAACATTTCTTGACATATTCTTCACCTTCTTCATGGTAAAATTTCAAATGGTCAATAACTATTTTATCATCTAACTCTTAACTGGAGATGAAGATGAATCTAAAGCGTAAAATAGGTTCTCTGATCCATTCAAGGCAAAATATGTCCCAGGCAATACTTTTAATAACCATCCTGACACTTGTTTCGAAAGCGATGGGTTTTGTAAGAGATATATTCATAGCGTATTTTTTTGGGACGGGAAGTGTCATGGATGCTTACCTTGCCTCTCAAAGTCCTCTCGGCCTTATAAATGGAATCATAACGGGGACGATTGTAGCGGCCTTTATCCCACTCTTTGTAAGGGTTATGAAAAGCAAAAAAGAAGAAGAAGCCAAACATTTCTCGGCCACGATCTTTTACTCGACAACGTTAATGCTTGCTGCGGCGGTAATTCTTATCGCGATCTTTGCGCCTGAAGTAACGAATCTTTTCTTTCCCGGCTTCGGGAAGGCAGATCACGATATGACCGTTAACTTCATAAGGTGGATGAGTTTTGCAACTGTAATAGGTGCGATGCTTAGTTTCGTCAACGGACTTTTACAGAGCGAGAAAAAATTTCTTGCATATCCGCTTGTTGGACTTAGTTTTGATTTCATAGTTATAGGAACGCTTTTTGCCACAAAGCATCTTGGAGCGATTTCTCTTGCCCTTGCATGGACGCTTCCACCTACTTTTATTTTCATTGTGCTTGGCTTTGCGGAAAGAAAATATTTAAATCCATTTAAGATAAAAAGAAAGATCCCAGAGACAAAAGATCTCTACAAAATGATATGGCCGCTCTTCTTTTCAAGCGCTTTGGGAATGTTAAACACGATAGTGGACAGGACCTTTGCCTCTACACTCGAGACAGGCGCGATAAGTTCCCTCTCTTACGCAAACAGGATAACGAGTGCCGCCAACGGAGTTCTTGGAACTCCCGTAACACAGGTTACATACCCTTCCGTCGCATCAAGGGCTGCAGAAAATGACATAAGAGGGCTCACAATAACGACTAAAAGGGCGATGAAATTGCTTGCCTTCTTTTTGATTCCGGTAACCTTTGCGCTTTTCCCTCTTGCCAAACAGGTAATAACCCTTATCTTTCAACGCGGGAGTTTTACATCTGAATCAACAATGCTGACATATCCGCCTCTTATTGCCTTTTCCCTTTCTTTGTTTACCTCCTCACTCGGAGCGGTGCTCGTGCAGATCTACTATTCTTTCAAAAACACAAGAACGCCTATGATCTTTGGAATGATAGGGCTTGGCATAAACATAGGGCTCAACTTTCTCTTTATATCACATCTCAAACAAACAGGCCTCGCGCTTTCAACCTCTATATCTTCTATATATTTCGTGATAGCGATGCTAATTTCTTTGAGAATAAAATTCAAAGTGTGGTTTTTCGACCTTTACTACTTCATAAAAGTCATAATCGCATCAGCGATAATGGACGTGATCATATACCTTGCTCTTTCACTCTTGAGGGGAAAGATAAGAGATTTTGTAGCGATCTTTGCCGGGATGGCAGTTTACTTTTTGATCTCATGGTTGATCAAAACACTGCCAAATCGCTTCTGGAGATTTCTTAAATTCAAAAAAACTCCCGAAGAAAATGAAAAACTATGAAAAATTCCTTATGACAACCTCGTCGATCGTGCCACGACCATTGACCTTTGAATTTATCCGTCTTGTAGCCCTTACCACGCGGATATCGTATCCTTTGTAAAGAGACCTTACGAAGTCCGTGTTTGAATTGCTTAACATTACAAAGGCGCCGATTCTGTCCAATTCTCTAAAGCATTCTGAAAGCCTTATTTGATCCTTTTCGTTGAATGTTCCAGAATACGATGTAAAATTCGAAGTCTTTGAAAGTGGATAATACGGAGGATCCATGTAGATAAAATCACCATTCTTTGCGTATTGAAGCGCTATTGTGAAATCACCAGAGATGATTTTGATGTTTTTGAGTGCAAGACTTACTCGCCTTATATTTTCTTCATCAAAGAGGCGGACATTTTTGTGCCTCCCAAATGGAACGTTGAATATTCCCTTTTTATTAGTCCTCCAAAGACCATTGTAAGAGGTTTTATTAAGGTAAAGAAAACGGGAAGCACGATCTAATGGACTCAACTTTGAAGGATCGAGATCGCGCATTTTGTAATAATAATCACTTTGATTTTTGTGGACCTTTAAACTTTCTATGAGATTTTCAACATCATCCCTTACAACAGTATAAAAATTAATGAGTTCGGTATTCAGATCTATCAATATGGCATCTGAAGGTAAAAGGTGAAAAAATAAGGCACCTCCACCCACAAATGGCTCTATATACGTTGAAAAATTTAACGGCAAAAGTTCATCAAATTGATCGAGTAACTGGGTCTTCCCACCAGCCCACTTGATCGGCGATTTCACCTTCAATTTCACACACCTCATTTTCAAGTATACCAAATGGATTCAAATTTCGAACAATTGACAATATTGGACTTTTATGGTATACTTTTAAGTGAAAAAAATCACTTTAAGGAGGCAGGTATGTTCATAGATTACGTAACTATTCAATTGATAGCGGCGGCATCTGGTTTGCTTTTTGCCGGTATTTATATTCTCAAATTCGATGGTGGAAAAACGAATTCTTCGTGGATTTACGGTTTTTGGATGACGGGATTTATCCTGCTTGTAACTGGACTTGAGATGATTTTTACATGGCCTTTGCCCGGATCGTACAACATAATCTTTGGAGAGCCTTCTGTATGGTTCGGAATACTTCTTATATTCATAGGTCTGGCAGTAAGAAATGGATCTGATCTTCTTCCTTTGACCATTCTTTCTTCTGCCGGTGGCCTGATAAATATCGTTATATCCATCGACGTATTGATCTACAGTATGACGCAAAGTCCAATCATAGCCTTTGGAGGTTTTATAACCTCTGGCCTTGGCGCATTGATGGCACCATTGGGTCTTAAATCTAAGAGTATTCGATGGATTATATTCATATTGCTTGTCCTTTCAGCCCTTGCCTTTGCGGTAACTGGATATGGAGCGTATTACCAGCATGCCTCGGATTTCGCACATTATCTTCCTCCAACGATAAAGGGAAAATGATGTGCTAAAATTGTACAAAGAAGTAAAAGAGGTGAATTATGGATTTAGGGTTGAACGGGAAGATCGTATTCGTCGGAGGAGGCTCTAAGGGAATAGGAAAGGCCGTGGCCGAAGAATTTGCCAAAGAGGGTGCTGTAGTTCACATCGTCTCGCGCCATAACACCGATGAGGTCGCAAAGGAGATCTCTTCCAAATACGGATCGAAGGTTACAGGTCACAATGCGGATCTTTCAATTGAGAAGGATGTAAAGCGTCTCTTTAAAGAGATCGGAAATGTCGACGTGCTGTTTATAAACACGGGTGGACCGAAACCGGGTGATCTTGAAGATCTGACAGATGAGGACTGGCACATCGCTTACGATCTCACGATGATGAGCGCGGTGAGATTGATAAATGCATTTTTGCCCGGTATGATCTCAAAAAAATGGGGACGCGTCATTGCATCGACCTCTGTTTCCGTTTATGAACCTATACCCCGCCTTTTACTCTCAAATTCAATAAGGATGGCCGTTATTGGTCTGATGAGAAGTCTTTCTCAGGAACATGGTGCCAAAGGCATAACATTCAACTGCATAGCACCGGGGTACACGCTTACAGAAAGAATAAAAACGCTTTTTGAAGATACGGCCAAAAAAAGAGGAATAACCTTCGAAGAGGCAAGTAAAAGTATAGTCGAAAAGACAGACATCAAAAGGCTTGCAAAGCCGGAAGAAATAGCGGCAATAGTCGCCTTTCTCGCGTCTGAACGCGCCTCCTACATAACAGGTACCACTATAAGGGTAGATGGCGGTTACGTTGCCTCAACCTTGTGAATCTCAAATTCAATACCTTCAATTTCCCCTCTGAGAGGGGAATTTTCTCTTACCACAATGATTCCATCTTGCGATCTTCTAATGAGTTTTAGCAAAGCATCAACGAATTTTTCAGAGACAACTTCTACATATCCTATCTCATCTATGAAAAGCATTTTACCCGTTGTATCGATGTCATCGAGATATATTGCAAGATCGTCGAGGGTGTTTTTTATTCCGACCATCTTTCCATCCCTAAAGGCTATTTTGTATTTTGAACCATTCAAAAATTCAAGGTAGAGTGAATTCCTCAAGTCTTCGAAATACGTTCTAAAGCCTACGATCTCCCTTTGCGAAAGATTGACAATAGCACTCGCGAGTGTACTTTTTCCGCTTCCTATTTCCCCGGTTATTTTTAATATCATTATACCCTCCAAAATCTGGATACCAAAGTATCTTAACAATTCAAAATTTAGACGATCATATCTTACCACTTTTCGTAAAATGACTTAAAAATAAGGCAAAACGATCTTGGCACGAATGTTGCTAAAGCGATTTTGGATCAAGAAAGGAGAATTTGAGAATGAGAAGAGTTGTTGTCACAGGTATAGGAATAATAGCCGCAAGCGGGACCGGAAAAGAAGAATTTTTCAATGGAATGCTTTCTGCAAAGAGTTTTGTCGGAAGGATAAGCAGTTTTGATCCGTCTGAATTTAAATCCCAGGTTGCCGCCGAAATCAAAAATTTCGATCCCGCAAAATATATGGAACCAAAAGAAGTAAGGCATCATGACAGGTACACCCAACTTGGTCTTGCGGCCGCAAAGGAAGCCGTTGAAGACGCCGGACTTTCAAAAGAACTTCTTGAAAAGGCCGGAGTTATAGTAGCCTCTGGAATTGGTGGCATAAAATCTTTAGAAGCAGAACTTGAAGTTATGATCTCAAAGGGACCTTCAAGGGTAAGTCCTTTTCTTGTTCCGATGATGATAGCAGACACGCTCTCTGGAACGATTGCAACAGAATACGGATCGAAAGGGCCAAATTTTGGTACGGTCAGCGCGTGTGCATCGAGTGCCCATGCGATCGCTGTTGCCTATGACATGATAAAGCATGGAATAGTAGATACGATGATAACCGGAGGCGCCGAGGCGGCGATATGTAGAATATCGATAGCGGGATTTGGAAATATGAAAGCGCTGTCAACAAGAAATGACGACCCCGAACACGCTTCAAGGCCTTTTGATAAAGAAAGAGATGGTTTCGTGATGGGAGAGGGAGCAGGAATAATAGTTCTTGAATCTTTGGAATCGGCAAAGAAGCGTGGATCAAAGATCTACGCCGAAATTAAAGGTTATGGCATGAGCGATGATGCATATCACATGGTTCAGCCAGACCCCGAAGGATCTGGCGCTTACGCGGCCATGAAGATGGCCATAGAAAGTTCAAAGGTCAAAATAGAGGATATAAACTACGTCAATGCCCACGCTACATCGACGCCGGTTGGAGATGCTGCGGAGGCAAAGGCGATAAAGCGTATCTTCGAAGAAAGGGCTGACAAGATCTTTGTCAGTTCGAATAAGGGTGCTATAGGCCATACACTCGGTGCGGCTGGAGCGATAGAATTCATAGCCTCTGTGCTCGGAATGAAAGAGTCCTTTATCTTCCCAACAGTGAATCTTGAAAATCCTGATCCGCAGATAACCCTAAATTGTGTACCGGGTAAGCCTTTGAACGTGAAGGTCAAAAATTTCATCTCTAACTCCTTTGGCTTTGGAGGACATAACGTATCTTTGATCGCTGGAGAGGTTGAATGAAGATACTTGTCGATGATTCTGTTGATGTAGAAGGCATTGAAAAGATACCGCTGTACATAGACTGGAAGGGAAGAAAGATAAGGGTCTCAGACATAGATCGCCCTTCCTATTTCGCACTTAACAAAAAGAGCGTGATAAGCCTTCCAACATACGACGAGATTAGCAGGATCATCTCAGGGCATATTCCCGTTACAGTACTTCTGCCTTCAAGATCTTTTAGTTTTTTAAAGGATGAATTGAACTTTTTATCCTCCCTTTCCGAGGGCATAACATTGATAGAAGAAAAGATGGACTCAGTGGCACTTGCACTTTTCTTAAACAGCGGAAAACCTCTGAGTGAAGACAAAAAATTCGCACAGAGAGCAACTACTTATTTGTTATTTTCCGATCTTTCATTTTTGAGGAAAAATGATGTCATCTCCGAAAAGAAAGAATCTGTTATCCTCACCAAGATGATAAATGTCGTAAAACTCGGATTTGGAAGAACGATGGTAAAAAGCATGTGGAGTTTGAAAAGTGCTGTCTCTATGGTAATAGAAGACATAAAGGGAACTCCATCGATGATAGCCTTTAGGTATAGCGGAAAGAAAAAAATCGTAGATTCAATAGTAAAAGAATTTTCTGCGAGATTTCATTCAAATATCTCAATAGACTGGATGAATCCTGTACTGGCCTCTCTTTATGGCCATGATACTTTGACTATAACCGTGATTCTGGAGGACAACAATGGACAAAATAACTGACATTCTTCCACACCGTTATCCCTTTTTGATGGTAGACGGAATTATTTCGAAAGGTGAAAAAGAGATCGTTGCATTCAAAAATGTGAGTTACAATGAACCGCAGTTTCAGGGACATTTTCCGGATAATCCAATTATGCCCGGAGTTTTAATACTCGAGGGTATGGCCCAGGCCGCCGGCCTTATAACTTTGGTACCGGGGAAGACCCCACTCTTTGTTGGGGCCGACAAGGTCAGATTCAGAAGACCGGTAAGGCCCGGAGATAGACTGATCTACGAGGTAAAGATAGTCGGAGAACATCTTGGAATGATAAGTGCAGAGTGTGTCGCAAAGGTCGACGATAAGATCTGCGCAACTGCGACTTTGCTTTTAGGGATGGAAAAATGATCTTTTCGAGGGTTCTTGGCGTTGGAGGATACCTTCCACAAACTGTTATAGAAAACGAAGAAATAGAGAAACTTCTTGGGGTAAATGACTGGATCTTTGAAAGAACCGGTATAAAAAGAAGACATGTAACGCACGAGAGCGCCGTTGAGATGGCAGTAAAGGCTTTAAGAGATGCCTTTAAAAATGCCGGATCGGACGATTTTGAGTATCTTATAGTCGCATCAAACACTCCCGATACGCTTATTCCGGGCATGTCCGGTCAGATCCAAAGATTCTTTGACAAGAAAATAGGTGGAATAGATATACAGGCTGGATGCTCCGGATTCATTCAGGCGATGGAAATAGCGGATTCCATGATAAGATCTGGCAGTTTTTCGAAGATAGCAATAGTTGGCACCGAAAGATTGTCGAGGATTGTAGATTTCAAAGACAAATCCGTTGGACCGCTTTTTGGCGACGGTGCCGGAGCAGTGATAATGGGAAGATCGGACAAACCTGGAATAATGGCAAATTACTCGCGAATTCAGGGCGAAGGTTATGAATCTATAGTTCAAAAACACGGCGAGAATTTGGAAATGGATGGCAAGGCTGTTTTCAGATTCGCGATCGACGCTATAGTTGAGGCGATAGATGAAGTTTTAAAAAAGGCAAATATGAGATTGAAAGACGTGGATCTTTTTGTACCACATCAATCAAATTTGAGAATAATTTCAAAAGTTGCCGAAAAACTCCAAATACCCATAGAAAAATTCCAAATTTCAATAGAAGATCACGCGAACACGGCCGCCGCATCCATACCCTTGGCAATAAAAGATGCCATGGACTCTGGAAAAATAAAAGAATCAAGCGTCATTTTGACGGTGGGATACGGCGCAGGGCTTGGAATAGCCTCAAATATCTTCAAGTTATGAATAGGAGGTAAGTAGATGTTTTCGAGAGTGTGCGAGATTTTAGGAATAGAATATCCGATAATTCAAGGGGGAATGGCTCAAGTGGCCACCGCCAAACTTGCCGCAGCAGTCTCTGAAGCGGGAGGCTTCGGAATAATAGCGGCCGGCGGAAGAGATCCCGAATGGTTGAGAAATGAGATAAGAAAGGCAAAAGAACTTACAAGTAAGCCATTTGGAGTTAACGTGATAGTCTACGAAAAAATGGCAGATGAACTCGTGAACGTCATCATCGAAGAGGGTGTGACGGCAGTAACATTTGGTGCGGGTAACCCGTCTAAGTACATTGAACCGTTGAAATCTCATGGCATAAAGGTCATACCAGTTGTTGCATCTGAAGCCTTTGCAAAGAGACTCGAATCCTACGGTGTCGATATGGTAATAGCCGAAGGAATGGAGTCAGGAGGTCATATAGGAGAGGTAACAACAATGGTACTTGTGCCGGCAGTTGTGGATGCCGTCGAGATTCCAGTTATAGCGGCAGGAGGAATTGCACGTGGAAGTCAAATAGCCGCTTCTTTTGCGCTCGGTGCTGAAGGTGTCCAGATCGGGACAAGATTCGTCGCAACACAGGAATGTGAGGTACACGTTAATTACAAGGAGAAAATTCTCAAAGCCTCAACGCGCGACACGCTTGTAACCGGAAGAGTTACAGGTCATCCGGTAAGAGCGTTGAGAAATCCACTGACAAACGCACTTTTAAAGATAGACGAAAGAGGCGGAAAGCCTGAAGAGGTCGAACAACTCGGAAGAGGCGCTTTGAGGGCAGCCGTTAACGGTGACTTAGACAAGGGCTCATTTATGGCAGGACAATCTGCTGGACTTGTCGATGATATTCCAACCGTTAAAGAACTCATGAAAAGATTGTGGAATGAAACACTTGAAACAATAGATGCTTTTCGATCTATAGATGTGGAGGTGAAATGATGAACGCTTTGATCTTTCCAGGACAAGGATCACAAAAATTGAATATGATGAAAGATTTCTACGATGAATATCCTCAGGCAAGGGAAGTTATGCATCGAGCGTGCGATGTACTGAATTTCGATTTAAAGGGCCTCATTTTCGGAAATGATGAACACGAACTGACAAAGACCTACAATGCCCAGCCTGCACTTCTTACGACTTCGATGATGGTCTTCGAGGTTATAAAATCGAAGGGCATAAATTTCGACGTTGTTGCAGGACATAGTCTTGGAGAGTATTCGGCATTAGTGGCGGCCGGAGTACTTTCTTTCGATGATGCGATCAGAGCCGTAAGATTGCGCGGTGAATTGATGGAAAATGCCGTGCCGAGCGGAGCGGGATCGATGATGGCAATTCTCGGACTTTCTCCCGAAAAGATAGAGGAGATAGTCGGAAACTTAAATGGCGTCTACATAGCAAATTACAATTCACCGTTGCAAACAGTTGTAAGCGGTGAAGTCACCGCCCTTTTGAGCGCCGTTGATATCTTCAAAAATGCCGGTGCAAAACGTGTCGTTCAACTCAACGTTTCCGGACCATTCCATTCGCCATTGATGGCACCCGCCAAAGAAAAACTCTCTGAATTCATAAACAAAATCGAATTTAGAAGGCCAAATGTACCGGTTGTCTTCAACGTGACAGGTAAGGTCGCAGGTACTCTCGAAGAGATGAGAATGAATTTGATAAATCAACTCACATCGCCTGTCAGATGGACAGAAAGCGTAAAGACAATGGATGAGATGTGCGTGAACAAATACATAGAGGTCGGATCTGGAAATGTACTTTGTGGTCTTGTGAAGAAAATTGTCAATGCAGAAGTCTACTCAACAGATTCAATCGATGAAATGGATAAACTGGAAGGAGTGGTAAAGAATGCCGAAATTGCAGAGTTCTGAAGTTTTAGACGAGGTGAAAAAAGCCATAGCAAATCATCTCGGAGTAAGTCTTGATTCGATAAAGGAAAGTTCTAAACTCGTAGACGATCTGGGTGCAGACTCACTCGACCTCGTTGAATTGACGATGGATCTGGAAGAGAAATTTGGAATAAAGATCCCCGATGAAGATATTTCCAAATTGACAGATGTAAAAAGCGTTGTCGATTACATAGTCTCAAAACAGTAAAATCAAATGACAAAAAAGAGGCTTCGTGGCGAACACGAAGTCTTTTTAATTTGTAGAAAAAGTAGTATTATTATTTTAGATGATTGAATTGAAGGGAGAACTTTAGATGGATAACAATTACGTAATAACTATCAGCCATATGATAGGCTGCGGCGGGGCTGAAGTTGGGCAAAGACTTTCAAAGGAATTATCCATACCTTTTGTCGATAGAGAAATTTTGAAAAAAGTTGCCGATTACCTTAATATTCCAGAATCAGATCTTAAAGAAAGAGAAGAAAAGTTGGTCTCTTTTTGGGAACAGTTCTTCATATCTGGACCGGTAGGAACTTTGACGGTGACCGGTGGAGAAAAGTACCTGCCAAGCGATAGAGAACTCTTTGAACTTGAATCTAAATTCATAAAAGAAATCGCACAAAAAGGATCTGCTATATTCCTTGGAAGAGGCGCTATTTACATATTGCGCGATTTTCCAAGAAGATTTAGCATCTTTGTTTATGCTGATATGGAAGATAGAATAAAAAGAGTTTCTCAACTTTACAACATCTCAAGAAAAGAAGCCATCGATATGATAAACAAAAATGATCGTGATAGAGAAAATTACATGAAGACCTTTGTAAAAATTCCATGGCTCGATCCAAGAACGTACGATCTTTGCGTCAATACCTCTCACGTAGGCTTTGACAACGCGGTCAAATACGTTATCGATGGAATAAATCATAAATTTAAAATACACTCACTTTAACGAAAGGCAGGATATCGAGAGTATCCTGCCGGAGTCAATACTTAAAAAGTGACACGTCTCCATCACTTATAGAAGTGGGAGAATTCTTGCTTAAAGGGGCGTTAAAATTGAACTATTGATCGAAGATCGAAGAAACTTTTTCCATTGCATCTTTTGTTTTTTCGTAGAGTGCTTTGTATATTTCGTAATATTTTTCGTAAACTGCTTTGTTATTCTCATCAGGATCTATTTCTGTTCTGAACTTTACCCAATCTTTTATTCTCTCTGGTTTATCTATAACCTTTGTTCCAAGTCCCGCGAGGAAAGCATCTCCAAATGGAGCCTCCACATCGTTGGCAAGTCTTTTCATAGAAAAGCCCGTGACATCTGCAAAGATCTTAACCCAGTATTCGGATTTTGCGACGCCTCCAACTATCCAGCAATCGCGATTCAGTTTTATTCCAGATTTTATGGCAACTTCCATGTTATGTTTCAGAGAATAGGCAGCCGCTTCTAACATCGCTTTGTACACATGAGATCTCGTGTGATACAAACTCAATCCGAAGATAACCCCTCTCGCGTCCGGATCCCATATAGGCGATCTCTCGCCCATGAAGTAAGGAAGGACGATAACTCCATCGCTTCCAGCAGGAATATGCTTTGTCTCCAATTCGAGTAAAGTGTACGATGGAATCCCTGTCTTATCGCTTACCTCTTTTTCGTACTTTCCAAAGTTATCCCGAAACCATCTTGCAAGTTCGCCAGACGTTGCTCCTCCTCCGAATGTGTAGATCAACCTATCATCGTAAACAACGTAGGGATAACTAACAAGTTCTGGCGTGAGATATTTCCCATCGTGGACCGTTCCCCAGCACATTGAGGTTCCGGCCATGGCCACATGTTCTCCTTCGAACAAAGCACCGGCACTTAACTGGGCAACGGGTGCGTCTATTCCTCCGGCAATAACCGGTGTTCCCTCCAGCAAACCTGTCAGATCGGCATATTGTTTGTTCAAATAACCCATGACATCGGAAGATTTGAAGATCTTCTGAGGCAGTTTATGTATGTCTATTCCAAGAATTTTGCCCATCTCTTCCGACCATGTTTTTCTTCTTATGTCAAAAACTCCTCCGAGGTTTCCGGCAGAGGTGTAATCGGTGCCGAGCGTTGCGGTCATCTGGTATATCACAAAATCCTTTGGCGTCACAAACTGGTATGTCTTTTTCCACACATCGGGAAGGTTGTCCCTTATCCACATTATCTTCGTAAATCCAAAGTAAGAATCGACGTAATTGCCGGTTATGCCAAAGATCTTATCCTTCGGAACGTTGTCTTTGACCCACTTTGTCTCCTTTTTTGCACGTCTGTCCATCCATATAAGACACGGATAAAGCGGCTCGACATTTTTATCCACAGGTATTCCAGAACCACCGTAAAGGCCACTTATCGCTATTCCGGCTACCTCTTTTGGAGAGATATTCGCCCTGGAAAATGATTCTTTTACCGTCTCTATGACGGCCTTAACCCAAACGCCTGGCCATTGTTCGGCCCATGATGGGCGAGGGGTTATAACCTTGTATTCTCGAAAACTCTCGGATATCAACTTGCCCTTCTCATCGACGACTATCGTCTTCGTTCCTTGAGTTCCTATGTCCGTTCCCATCAAATACATTATCTTCACCTCTGTCCGTAATGTGTATGGTGATACTCGTAAAGTCTTTGAGCCTCCTGAGAGTCCAGAGGCTCGGGCCTTCCCATTGTCCTTGCCAAATATGCGGTCTTTGCAACCTCTTCCAAGAAGATGGCTTCTCTTAGAGTACTTTTGAGATCCTTTCCAAAGACAAGTACACCGTGTTTGGCAAGCAAGACGGCTCCAGCTTTATTTGCAACCTTTAGAGCCGCCTTCCCTATAGCCTCAGATCCAACGGGTGCGTATTCAGAGACCGGAATCTCAACTCCGAAAACATCGGCATGGGCGGTGCTGTAGACCGGCAAAGGTTCATTTAAAATGGCAAAGGCAGATGCGTACGGAGAGTGAGTATGAATTATGCATCCGATATCAGGCCTGTTTTTGTAAATGTAAAGATGAGTTGCAGTGTCAACAGATGGCTTTAACTTTCCATCTATGACTTTGCCATCCAAATCGACGACGACAAAATCCTCCGGTCTTAACTCATCGTAAGGGACGCCGGATGGCTTTATAACGACATGATCGCCGATTCTCACGCTTATATTTCCACTTGTGTACATCACAAGACCGTAATTTTCGAGATTCATGTGGGCACTGTGAAGCATTCTTTTGATATCTTCGTACATTTAATCACCTCTATCAATATTTTACCGCACCAAATGTGAGACCTCTTATCAAATACCTCTGGAATATTATTCCAAAAATTATAACTGGCAACATCGTTATAAGTCCCGCAGCAGAAAGTGCACCCCATGCGATATTATAACCTGTTATGAACCTTCCCAAATAGACCGGCAATGTTTGTGCCGCCGAGTTACTGGTAAGAATAGTCGCAAGCAGGAATTCGCTCCACGTTTGAATGAAGGTCAAAACCATGACTGCCGCAAAACCGCTTAAACTCAATGGTAATATGATATGCGTAAAGGTTTGCAAATTGGAAGCACCGTCTATTTTTGCCGCTTCATCGAGTTCTTTTGGAATTTGATTTATGAATGTAATTAGAATCCATACACCAAGCGCTATTGCCGGAACAAGATATATGAGAATTAACCCGGTCCATGTGTTGAGCAAATTCACCTTTGCGTATATCACGTAAAGGGGTATTACTATGGTAACGGGAGGAAGCATTCTCATTGATATTATCCACCCGGCAAGACCCATACCACCAGTTTTAAACCTTGCTATCGAGTAGGCGGCAAGAAGCGCTATTACAGCCGCAATCACCGCAACCGCAGTTGACACGACTAAACTGTTCCTTAAAAATGGCAAAATTCCCTCAATTGAAGAAACTGAACTTCCACCGAAGAAATTGGAAAGCGTTGGATGGTATGGCCAAAAATGAGGCGGCCATGCATTCCATTCAGAAGACGGCTTAAAGGCCGTAATCGTTATCCAGTAGGCCGGAAATAAGAAAACTACCAATATCAAAATTGTAAAAATGTACCTCACAGAATTCACAATTCTTCTTTTTGTTTTTGGTCTCACTTTATCATCTCTCCTTTCAGGCCTCTTTTGAAATGCCGAGTTGTTCTCCGAGATTTAAGAATCTTATGAGTATGTTGACAAGAATTGTACTAACTATGAGCAAAATAACGGCAAGTGCAGAGGCATATCCTATATCCCATCCGTAAGAAACGCCAACTTTGTATATGTAAAAGGACCATGAAGAGGTGGCAGTCCCCGGTCCTCCCCATGTGGTCATGTAAATCTTTCCGAATATCTTCAAAGCATCTATTATCCTTATTATCAAAGCGACATAAATCAAAGGCTTCAGAGTCGGAAACTCAACGTGCAAGAAGGCCTGCCATCCATTTGCACCATCTACCTTTGCCGCATCTATCAAATCCTGCGGAACTGATAGAAGACCGGCATAAATTATCAAAAAAACAAATGGTGTCCATTGCAAAACATCCAAAAATATTATCACAAACTGGGCCGTCGCAGCCTGACCAAGCCACGCTACGGGTTGAATCCCCAAAAATGAAAGAAAATAATTTGCGGCACCAAAAAGATAATTGAAGATCATCTGGGCTGCTATACCAAAAACGATTCCGGGAATCATCATTGGAATGAGAAAGAGAGTTCTAAAGATCTTCTCTCCCTTTAGGCCTCTTATAAGATAGGCAAAAACGAGGCCCAAAATCATCTCAACCGGAACCGCTATGTATATGACCATGGCAGAAAAGTCTATAGAAGATAAAGCCAGTGGATCCTGAAATATGGCAAAATAATTGCTCAGCCCAATAAATTGACCGGAATGCGGTATTGTCAAATTCAAATTCGTGAATGACTCGTATACCATGCTTACAAACGGATAAATAGCCATCACAAGGTAGAAAATTATAACGGGCAATATGAATAAAATCGCTATTTTTCTACTTGATTTGCTCATTTAATCACCCCATTGGAAGGGGAGATGTTTCCATCTCCCCGTCTAATTTTTATTGACCACCGGCAAGCACTTTGTTCCACTGGTCTGCGAGACTTTGCAACGATTGAATGGTCATTGGAATTGTGCCGCTAAGCATCTTCGAGAAGTAAACATCTGTTATACTTTCGAGTTGAGGTTCTTGAGGTATTCTCGGTCTGAAGGCTTCGGTTTGGTATATAGATGGAAGGGCCGCTACCCATGGAATCGCAGCCTGAGCCTCTGGACTATCGAGAATCGATTCTCTGACTGGCGCTATTGCGAATTGCTTCAAAACGGCCATTCCAGATTCTTTGGTCGTGCAGAAAAGAATGAATTTGACGGCCGCTGCCTGTTTTTCTGGAGATATATACTTGTTGACTCCCAAAGCCCAGTTTCCGGCAACTGACACACCGGGCATCGGTGCTATTCCTATCTTCTCACTCGCAGGCTGAAGAGCCGGAGAAGACGCGAATTGTAAGTACGGATTTGTCCACTGCGGGCACATTGCCACCATTCCTTGGGCAAAGTACTCTATTGTCTGACCGTAATCTGAACCGAGAGGATCGGGTGCGTAAGGCATTAAAGCCTTCATGTCTTCGAGAGCCATAAGACCATACTGATTTGCAAATGCAGGTTTTCCATCTGACGTAAAGTAAGTTCCGTAATCGAAATTCACAGGTCCAAACTCCCTTATGCCATCCGTGCTTGTTCTGTACGGTCCAAAGAAGAGCGGGAACATGTAGAACATCGTATGAGTCGTCGGGAACATAAGGGCTATGCCATACCTTGTCGGTGATTTTGGATTGTATGCCTGCGTGAAGAATCTTGCCACATCGACGGCCTCTGCCCATGTTGTAGGCACTCTTAAAGGCCTTCCAAACATCTGATAGAATTGTTGCTGGTAGGTGGGATTGTTGAAAAGATCCTTCCTGTAATAGAAGAGCATCGTGTTGTTGTAGTAGGGTAATCCTATTAAATCTCCATTCCACGTGCCAAGTTTGTAAGCAAGAGGAAGCAAATCATTCATGTCATATCCGGAAGGGATCACATCGGGATGATCCTTGAAGTACTGGGTGAGGTCAAGACAGCCACTGTGCATCGCGCCGGCCGTCATGACGTCCCATGTGAACGCATCGTAAACGCCCGTTTTAGATGTTAAATCAGCAAGTAGCCTTGGATAAAGCGTTTCCCAGGAAATGATGGTGACATCCACTTTGATATCAGGATTCTGCTGCATGAATTGCTGGGCAAGGTATTGAATGGATGGCCCATTGTCAG
Organism: Athalassotoga saccharophila; assembly: GCF_009936215.1. Lineage (GTDB taxonomy): Bacteria > Thermotogota > Thermotogae > Mesoaciditogales > Mesoaciditogaceae > Athalassotoga > Athalassotoga saccharophila. The sequence goes on from NZ_AP019551.1 coordinate 1,661,383, forward strand.
GGGAAACGACAACACTTATAGTCGTCACCGCTAACGCCGCAAATGTCATCACGGCGATCATCGAAATTACCAACAACAGCACACGATACTTACCCATTTTTGCACCTCCCCTAAAAGATGGAAATATTTTAATTTTTATTTGCTGATCAATTAATATTTTATCACATTGATGATTTTATACATCCAATCCGATATCCTCTGCCAACCTTAAAATAGTGTATCTTTTTCTTATTTCTTTGGCATTTTTAACGATCTCGTCCAAATTCATTTTAACGTTAATATCTTTTAAAGCCATCGGGGCACCGATTGATTTTAACAATTCCTTTATTCGGTAAGGCTCAGGGACATTTTCACGAACCCAGTTTTTCAAATAATCCCACTTTTCTACTATCTGCTTTTGCCTTTTCTCTCTTTCGAAATTATCGAAATAAAATTCTCCAACTTCCTCAAAGATTTCATTTGAGATCGGTCCGTAAACACGCTTTATCCTTTCTACGTATTCCTGTCGTGATTCAAATTTCGCTTTAGCGATCATCTTTTGAACCTCATTACGATCCAATGAAAAAACCTTATGGTAAATCTCAGTAGCGATTACCTCTGCAACGCCGACTGAACTGCCGTGAAGGGGAGGAATTTGTCCGTTCATAAGGGCCTTTATTTCGATGTAGTGAGCGATGTGATGCTCCAATCCTGACGCAGGTCTTGAATTTCCGACCTTCAGCATGGCTATTCCAGAAAGTACAAGCGCATCCATGACATTTTTGACGACCGATTCGTTTCTGCTTTTAATTCCTTCTACATTCCTGACGCATCTTTCAATTGAATTTCTGACTATATTCGCGATATCTTCCGAAAATTTTTCTCCGTTTACAATGTTACTTACCATCCAATCGGCAAGAGAGGTGTACTTCCCGATAATGTCTCCAAAGCCAGAAGTTATCATATCGTAAGGAGCACGCGATATTACCTCGAGATCTCCGACTACGAATTGCGGATAACCCGCGTTGTACGTCCGCTTGAATCCATTCACTATTAAAGGAGAAACTGACGATGTGTACCCATCCATCGATGGAGCCGTCGCAACGATTCCATAAGGTATCTTCGTTTTGAAACTTACAAATCTTGTAAGATCATTTATCGTGCCAGACCCGACAGCACACAAAAACTCGCTTTGATGATTCATTTTCAAGATCATCTCACCAATCGATCTCTCATCTGGAACAAGATGGGCCTTATCGAATTTGCAAAGCGTAACATCAAAATCTTTCAAATATTCAATGACTTCCTTTCCTGCGGCCTCGTAAGTATTTTGATCGCAGATAACGGTTATATTTTCCCTTACGCCCAAATCTTTGAGAATGTAAGGCACTTCTTTTAAAACATTTTCATCGATTAGGATATGTCTTATGGGATCTATTTTGATTCCTTCGAATGATTCCACCTTATACAACTCCTTTTTTAAGCAAGACATTCGCGTACAGTGCTCTTTCTCCACTTGCAACTATCGCATAACTCTTCGCCGCTACATCGTAAAATTCAAGTCTTGGCACTTTTTTTATCTTAACCGTTTCACCAGATGATTTAAGTATTTGATCGTATTTTTTCCATATATCAGGCTCACCTTTCTCGGGCATCATCAAAACAACGTTGTAATCGACATAGGTATCAAGCGGAAATAATTTCATTATCGCCTCAAGTAAAGCCGGTATACCTATTCCGTCCGCCCTTATGACGATGGATCCATTTCTTTTTCCTGCCGATTCGGCGGGATAATTTCCGTCCGCAAGCAATATCTCGTCTCCATGACCCATCTCATCGATAATTTTTAGCAATTGAGGAGAAATAATTGGATCTATACCTTTGAGCATTCAAATCATCCCTTTCTGTCAAAAAGCCATCGGTCTGAAAGCATAATTTCATGCGGGTAGCGTCCTGTAACGAAGGAGGGAGGATCGTTTCACAAAATAATTGGACGCTACCGGCAAAATGATCTGTTTAATTATGAACAAGTTGAAGAATTCTTCATTGAACCTACAAACTCTCTCAATCGGACTTCAGTATCTTTTACCTAAAAAATATGATGCTAACTGATACAAGATTTTTTACAAAACACCTTGACTCGACAATTCATTTAACTTAGAGTATAACCAATTAGCAGTTTCATTGACAGTGCTAACGTTGTATATAACCATATTTATTGCTGTTGTTATATCTTTTTGAACTGGCGCCCAATTTACTGGTGCGAGACCAACACCGTAAGCCATTTGTTCTTCAAAACCTTCTACCCACCATCCAAATCCATGTTCATCAGCATATTGTTTATAAATTTCAAAAGAATCTTTTCTTGCAGGTAGGAATCCAGATTGCTCAGCCCATCTTGCCATTGCATCTTTTGAAACTATAAACTTAAGTAGAGCCCAGTCTGCATCTTGATATTTGCTGAATTTGTTTATCATTATTGGCTTAACCTCAAGATAAGATGCATGAACACCGTCGGAAGGAATTGGTAATGCAGCAATTCCAGTATCGCTTGCAAGTATTGTATGGGCAAGTTCATTGTCGTTAAGACGTCCCCAGAGCCACGGTCCCATTGGCACCATTGCATATTGTCCCGATACGTATCCTAAATCTTCTTGTGTGTAATTATCCCCTCTATCTTGAGGATTAACTGCAGAATAACCATCATTGGTAGAATAAATTAGATCGTGGTATAATTGAAGAACTTTAGCCAATTGAGAAGCCGTTGCAGTTACAACCCAAGTTCCATTTACATTTTTAAACATTGGGTTCTTATCGCTTGCCTGGAAATACCATGACATGAATTCTTGGAAAGCTCTTGGATCATTTACAGCACTGCTGAAATTGAATCCGTAAATTTTTCCACCTGTAAGTTTTGTAATAGAAGCTGCTGTTGTCACAAGTTCTGACCACGTCTTAGGAACTGACAAACCATATTTCGCAAATATATCTTTTCTGTACAGCAAAACGCGAACATTTGTATTATATGGTAATGCATATATATTTCCATTTATAGTTACAGCATCAATAGTACTTTTGACAAATTCATCCTTTTGATCCCAATTATTGAACCAATTATTGAGGCTTGATAGCAAATTCATTCTTGTGTAAACTGTGAGATTTTCAATTAGACCTTCAATGACATCTGGCTTGCCAGTTTTTGCCTGTAATATGAAATTGTTAAGCATGGGAGTATAAGAACCTGGGCCGAAATAGTGAGAAACAGTAAAACCTGCAGGAAGTGCCTGATCAACGTTTGCTTCCCACCAATTAACATATTCCTGAGTAACTTCACCAGTGTTAAATGGAGCATTCCAGAAAACCAATTCAGTTGTACCAAAAGAAAATATTCCAACAGCTGCTAACAAGATTGATGCCATCAAAAGAACTTTGAATCTTCTTTTCATAACTTGATTCCTCCTTCTTTCAAAAATTTGTAAATCTTTCAACGAAGCCCGATTGAGTAGACCTTAATTTATCCTTTAACTGCTCCCGCAGTCAAACCACTCACTAACCATCTTTGAACAAAAGAAAACAATACTATGATAGGTATGATTGTCACGACTGTTGCAGCAGAAATCTTTTGCCACTCTATCATTAATCCTGAACTCAAATTATGAAGAGCAAAGGGAAGTGTTTCGACTGAACTTCCTTCTATTAACACGGAAACCATTGTGTAATTTCCCCATGAGACTGCAAAAGAATAAAATGCAGCCACTAAAACTCCCGGTAAAGCAACGGGTAAGATTATTTTTTGAATAAGACTTAAAGTAGAACATCCGTCTATCTTAGCTGCCTCATCAAGATCTTTAGGGATCCCATCAAAATATCCTTTAAGCATCCATGTTGAAAATGGTAAAGTTAAAGCACTTTCAGCTATCATAATACCTTGGAACGTATTTATTAGGCCATAATCATAAAAAATATTGAACAACGGTATTAAAAGCAAAACTGGAGAAATTAGTTGGGCTGCAAATATAAGCAATAACATTATATTTCCGTACTTTATGTTAAATCTACTCAATCCATATCCCGCAAGCGTTGCAAAAAAAACAGTGAATACAGTGACAGAAGTTGCTATTATAAGTGAATTACGAAAATAGAGAAGGATATTTTCAGTATTGAATATGCTTATATAATTTTTTAAAGACAATTTATCTAATCCACCAAAAATATTACTTGTAAATATGGCTGATGAATTTCTAAAAGATGTATAGAAAATCCAAATTATAGGTATCAAGAAAAAAGAGAAGAAAATTATCAACAAAATATAATCAACAATAGTTAAAATGTGTTTTCGCATTCATATCACTCCTGTTGAAATAATTTCATAAATACCAAGAAAATCGCTGCTAATATTATCAGCATTACAACTCCGATAGCGGATCCATACCCAATTGAGTAATTAGACCAAACTTGATCATAAATATAAACAGGTAAAACCATAGTTGTGTTGACAGGTCCCCCATCTGTTGCCAAGTAAACAATCGAAAATTGATTAAATGTCCATGCTATATGAATTGTCATCATTATTATTGCCATATACTTTATACCAGGTACAGTAATGTGCCAAAATTGCTTGATAGAATTAGCTCCGTCGATACTTGCCGCTTCGTACAATTCTTTAGGTATCGATTGCATGGCAGCCAAGAGTGCTATTCCGTAAAACGGAACATTTCTCCAAAGATGTAAAATTATTATGAAAGGAAAAGCAAATGTTGTACTTCCGAACCAATAAGTAGTATATTTACCCAAACCAATAAAAGATAAAATCACGTTTATTAATCCATAGTTTGGTTCGGACATAAACTGAAACATTATAACTGTTGCGACAATTGGCATTGTCCAACTAATCATAGCTGTACTTTTGAAAAACCCTATCGCAGGTAGTTTTTTATTCAATAGAAGAGCTAAAGCAACACCTAAAATTAACTGTAATGCCACCACAACCACTGTGAGTACAATTGAATGTATAAATGCATTCCAAAAAGATCCATCCGAAAAAAGCCGTAAATAATTCGCAAATCCAATATATTTGGACGTTGGATTGAGTAAATTAAGATTTGTGAAAGATAATCTTATAAGTTCTTCAAGTGGAAAAAATGCTATCAAAGCAATTATTATCAAGGTTGGTAGCACAAGATAATAACCTGTCAGTTTTTTTAATTTTAAAAGCAGCAATTTTTCAAACCTCCAATTCAAAAATTCCTACTTTACTGAAATGTCGGATTCAATTTTTCAATTCTTATCACGTTCCATGAAAATTTAGGTATCGGCAGAGAAAATTTTCCGTCTTTTACAGTCACATCATTAACCTTTGCACTTTTTGGAACAACGTTATCAGGATTGTTTACCGTATTTGATGCCTTCGGATCGTCATTTTGCATGATTATGTGATCTATTATTTTGTATTTGCCATCAAATCCGCGAAGATCTCCTTCAAGCAAAAGATCATTTTTTTGGTCTCTGTTAACGGCGAAGATCGTTATATTTCCGCTTTCTTCTTCAAAAACGGCAGTTGAATCGAGTACCGGAACGTCCGAGAAATCTTTCGAATCGTACTTCGGAGAGTCGACGATCGTGTTAAGTACAGTGCCTCTTCCGTAATTCGATGCATGTTTGAACGGATAAAATATCGTCTGTTTCCATGATTTACCGCCCTTTACCGTCATTATCGGGGCTATAACGTTGACAAGTTGGGCAAGAGCGGCTATTTTTATTCTGTCAGCATGGCGCAACAAGGTTATGAGCATAGATCCGACAAGGAGCGCATCTTCAAAATCGTATATATCCTCGAGCAAATGAGGTGCTACAGACCAAGGTTCAACTTTTTTATCTTCTTCGTGAGAATGGAACCAGACATTCCATTCATCAAAAGAGAGATTTATAGTTTTTGAACTGTGCTTTTTACCCTTCACATAATCGCATGCCGATACGACTGATCTTATGAAATTTTCCATATCCAAAGATTTTGCGACGAAATTAGGCGTATCGTTTTCCTGATTGCCGTAATAAGCGTGTAATGACACGTAATCGATATTTTCATATGCAAGATCAAGCACAGTCGATTCCCATTCGCCAAATGTCGGCATATGCCATCCAGAGCTTCCTGCAGCAACGACTTCTATCGATGGATCAACCCACTTCATGACCTTGGCCGCTTCATTCGCAATTCGGCCGTATTCGTAAGCGGTCTTATGACCTATTTGCCATGGTCCGTCCATTTCATTGCCAAGGCACCAAACTTTTATGTTATGCGGTTGCTTGTATCCGTGGGATATTCTCAAATCGCTCCAGTAACTGCCAGACGGATGATTGCAATATTCCACTATATTCCTTGCGTCATCTATGCCGCGTGTTCCAAGATTTATAGATAACATAACCGAAGAATTCACCTTTTTTGTCCATTCGACAAATTCGTTTATGCCGACTTGATTGGTCTCAGTCGAATGCCATGCAAGATCAAGCCTTCTCGCTCTTTTCTCACGTGGCCCTATTCCGTCTTCCCAGTTATATCCTGAAACGAAATTTCCTCCGGGATATCTTACGATTGGCACGTTCAATTCTTTGACAAGTTCTATGACATCCTTTCTGAAGCCATCCTTGTCTGCCAAAGGATGATCGGGTTCATATATGCCTTCATAGACTGCGCGACCGAGATGCTCTATGAATGATCCAAAGAGGCGCTTATCCACCTTTCCTATTTGGTAATCTTTGTCTAAGATGAGTTTTGATCTTTTAAACTCAACATTTTCTTTTTTCAAAATTAAACCTCCGCATATTCAATCCCAAGCATTTCGCAAAGCAATTTCCATCTTCTTGTTTGATCGCCGATGTTAAAGCACTCGTGGTGCGTTCCGCCGTTTTTAAGCCAGCCATTTAAGGCTTTTTTTACGCCTGTTTCCGGCTTGAAATGGAAATATGGCATCTCGACATGCGGCATCTCCTCGGTATCTAACACATCGCCTTTTGAGACGACGAGTCTGAACCGTTCTCCCTCAATTGCGACCAAAGATGCAATAGTTCCGGATCCAGGCTGAGCACTAAATAAAACGGTCGGAGGATTTTCAAGTCCGCCTATGCCAAGAGGTCTGTCGATGAGTTTTACCGGTCTATCCTTTCTTGCAACCTTCCAGTTACCCTCTCCCATATGGCTCATGAGGATGGAATCCCTTTTGAAATCCATTGCGTACATCTCGGTGAAATGGGCATCTCCGATCAACGTATGGCCTGCCGCAACGAGTGTTGCCGCGCATGCGTCTCCTTCTGCACCGTAACCGTATCCTTCGGCCAGCAAATCGGATGCAGCCATCATCGGCAACTGCCTGAACCTTCCGTCGTTTGCAACGGCCTGAAAATATATGCTGAATGCTTCGTATCCATTTGCCTCGAGGAATTTCTTTATCGCGATCTCAAATCTTGCCGCGTATTCGTGATCTTCTCTTTTGAGTTTGGGATCTATCTGAAAATATTTTTTCTGCTTTTCGATGAGATTATCGATCTCTTTTTTGCTAACCTTTTCAAAAATGGAATATATCGATCCCATGCTCTCATGAACTATCTGGGGCCCTATTTTTCTCATAAAAGCCGATGAATCAACGGTTATATCTCCCATTCCGGGCATTTGCCCAAAAATGGCAACTTTCATCTTTCTTAATTTCGTAACGGTCTGCGCAGCCTTGGCCCAGTCTAAAAATGCCGACTTAAAGTCTGTTGATTTCCAGTCCTCTGTTAAGACGGTGAAATTAACTCCGGTCCTGATCAAAGCATTCGCGTTGTCTTGAGCGCCGTGGACTCCCTGATTGTAGGTAAGATCTCCCATGTCCCATTTATCTGTTACCGTTGGTTCCGGCTGAATATTCGCAAGTAAAACCGGAAGGTGATTTTCCACAAAAGCCCTCACAAGCCTCATTCCAGGACTGTAGGTCAGCATGACAATCATAATTCCATCAACATCTGAATCGTTGAAGGCTTTTACCTGCTTTTCTATATCATCTCTTACGCGTGCAGGGGCTGTAAAGATAACGTCTGCAACATCGCTTAGTTGTTTTACGACTTCTTTTGCGTAATTTGCCTGCCTTTCGGTAATGCCCGGAAGCATATTGTCGTAGAGTTCCTGCATAATTCCAATCAGTCCAATTTTAGGTTTCCTTTCCACATTCATCACTCCAATCTATTTTTCAAGCACTTTCTCTGATTACAAGGTCTGAGTGAAGCACGACTTCATCTTTGTTTTGTTCATTCGAATCAAAAAGCATCTTAAACGCAATCTCACCTATTTCGAATTTCTTCATTCTCATCGTCGTTAAAGATGGACATATAAATGACGAGTAGGAAATGTCATCGTATCCTATAACTTTAACCTCTTCCGGAATTTTTATCTTCAATTCTTTTAAAGCCTTTATAACTCCCAAAGCCATTAAATCGTTGTAGACGAAGATGCCATCGAATTCCGTATGATTTGCGACCAGGTCCATAACCGAATTATATCCACCCTCTATTTCTATCCCGCCAGTTTTTATGAGATCATCCTTTACACTCATGCCATTTTTTTGAAGTGCTTTTTTATAACCTTGACATCTTTCAGATGAGGCTGTATTGTAAGGCTGGGCACCGATAAAGGCTATTTCTTTACATCCTTGCTTTATCAAATATTCGGTCGCAATGCTACCACCTCTTATTCCATCATCGTAAACCATAGGGGCATCTAAACCTTCAACATGCCTTCCCATTATCGCGAAGGGGATTTCGTATTTTTTAAGGTTCAGAATATCATCGTATTTCTCCTGAACCGGAGAGATCAAAAGGCCATCAACGCGCCTTTCGATAAGCATTTTTATTCCTTCGGCCTCTGTTTCATAATTTCGAGCGGTGTTTGCAAGAATAACATGATATCCATACGCCTTTGCCGTAGATTCAACACCTTTCAACACCTCGGCCCAAAAAGGGTTTGCATTGTCTTCGATTACGACTCCGACAATGTAACTCTTTTGTCTTTTAAGCGAAAGCGCAGATCTGTTCGAAATATAGCCTAACTTTTTTGCCGCCTCAAGCACCTTCTTCTTTGTTTCCTCATTTATGTCAGGCTTACCGTTCAACGCGCGAGAGACTGTATTCACCGAAACTCCGGCAACTTTTGCTATGTCTTTAACAGTAACGTAACTCATCATCACCCTCCTAATCGATACCGGTATCGATACCGAACATATTTTATAATATCAAATTAAAATATACGAACCCGTTTTCAGACGATTTTGAACAATTTTTGGCTATTTCTGGCGTTTAAGTTCAGACAAATTTAGATATCATATAATATTGACGATTATCAACAAATTAATAGAACCAACATGTATCAATGACCACACAAATGGAAATAGATGAATGTTTGTAATAAAAAAAGACAAATTTTCATTTTGGAAAGATGTTTTTGACGAATTCATAATAATTTGTCCGCTATGTTACACGCAATTCGTGCTTATTGAAAGAAAAACTCCATGCCGGTTAGATATAAAGATGTAGCGCCGGGTATTTGCCCAAAATCGGTTATAACTACCAATAAAAGCATTTGATGATGTATGTAAACATATATATAATTTATGAATAGTTGTATATATAACTTTCAGGGGAGGTATATGATTTGCCTAAATTCGAAGAAATAGAAGCGCTTGAAACGGAGCAATCAAATCCCAAAACCGCAGAAATTGACACAATGGATTCCATCGAAATTGCCAAAATCATGAATGATGAAGATAAAACCATAGCGTTGGCCGTGGAAAAAGCACTTGTTCCGATATCCCAACTTGCAGAAAAGATATCAAACGCAATAAAAAATGGTGGAAGATGTGTATATGTCGGAGCCGGCACCTCCGGTCGTGTTGCTATGATAGATGCGGTTGAGACGGTACCAACATTCAATTTACCATTTGGAACGTTTATAACAATCTTAGCCGGAGGACCGGAGGCGATGGTAAGATCGCTTGAAAATGTTGAGGACGATTGGGGAGGTGGTGCGCAAGAGATTTTGAAAAACAATGTTTCTTCCAAAGATGTGGTGATAGGCATCTCGGCAAGTGGAAGAACGCCTTTTGTAATAGGGGCAATTGAAAAGGCAAGACAACTTGGGGCATTAACTGGATCTATATCCAACGTTCACAACGCTAAATTGTCTTCTATGGTCGATGTACCGATAGAAGTCGTGACCGGGCCAGAGGTTGTAACGGGATCAACAAGACTTAAGGCTGGAACGGCACAAAAGATGGTCTTGAACATGTTAAGCACGATCTCGATGATAAAACTTGGCAAGGTTTACAAAAATCTCATGGTCGATGTTACTCCAATAAACGAAAAATTAGTCATAAGGGCTATAAACATAATCGTAAGCGCAACGGGCATTTCCAAGTCAAGGGCGGAAGAATTGCTGAAAGCCTCTGGAATGAGGCCAAAAGTAGCCATAATAATGGCTTTAACCAATTCTTCTGTAAAGAAGGCGGAAGAATTGCTTGAAAAGAGCGGTGGCAATGTGAGAATGGCTATAAGCAAAGTTTAATTTTTTATTTTTCACTTGAATGGAGGGATAAAGATGGGTAAAAAGTTTTTAGTAATTATGGCGATTTTGTCAGTACTTTCTTTTATCGTTTTTGCGGCTTTACCACCGGATCCTTTTACCGAAGCATCTAATCTTTTTCAAGGACCTGGAAAATACGGAGGAACTTTGTATTTAGTACTTGGCTCTGAACCACAATCTTGGAACTATTACGGGACGTTATCATCGGCAGCCTATACAGTTGATGGCCAACTTTTTAGTCCTCTTGTTCAGGCCAATCCTATAACAAATGAAGTTGAGCCCGCACTGGCATCAAGTTGGGAAGTCTCTCCTGGAGGAACTGAAGTTATATTCCATCTTCGCCATGTTTTGTGGTCAGATGGAGTGCCATTTACAGCCGATGATGTGCTTTTTACTTTTAACGATGTTGTTATGAATAAACATGCATTGGGAAATGAATGGGACAGGTTCACAGTCGATGGGACTCCCATTAAATGGATAAAAATAAACGATTATACAGTTGCAGCATTACTTCCGAAACCTTACGGAGCTTTTTTCACAGTTCTTGAACCAGCATATATCTTGCCAAAGCATATACTTGCCAACTACTTACCTAAATACAATCCAAAAGTTACCGATCCATCTTATTATAACCAGGCTTGGACTGTAAATACACCACCAGATCAGATCGTTGGAACAGGACCTTATGTACTTTACAAGTATATCCCGGGTCAGGAAGTTATTTTAAAAAGGAACCCAAATTTCTGGGAAGTAGACCCATACGGAAATCAACTACCGTACTTTAACGAATTGGACTTTTTAATTGTCAAAGATCCACAAACGCAACTTGCCATGTTCCAGTCTGGACAAATAAGTTGGCTTGGGATAAGTGCTTCTCAATTTCCATATCTAAAACAAAAGCAATTGGCAGGATCTCCTTTCAGTGTCTACAATACACTTTCAAGCGGTCAAGCAACCCCACATCCATTTATAACTTTCAATTTTGACGCTAAAAATCCGGATTTAAGATCGCTATTTAGAAATTTACAATTCAGAGAGGCAATGGAATACGCCTTAGATAGAAATGAGATAATAAATGAAGTTTATAATGGACTTGCAAATTTTACCGGCGATATACCGGCAGTTCTTCCAGGAAATGTTTTTTACGATCCTGAGGCATCATCACTTGCAAGAAACTTTAATCTTCAGGCGGCAAATGGCATACTTGATTCTCTTGGACTCAAAATGGGTCCAAATGGGATAAGGCAATTCCCAGATGGTCAACCTGTGGAATTCAATCTTCTTACATGGAGTAATAGTCCTACAATGTCAGGAATAGCCGTAATATATCAAAAAGATTTACAGAAAATAGGAATAAAACTAAATCTTCAGATTTTGGATTTGAGTGTTGCGTATCAAATGGCAATGGCTGGAAATTTTGATGCTGCTTTGTTAAGTTGGGGAGATCAACCCGATCCAGCCTTAAGAACTCCTATTTGGAGTCCAGGATATCCGCTTTACATAGTTCACTTGTCAACTATGGATTCGAAAACACAACAACCTTTATTTGATCATATGATGTGGTGGGAAAAGATCGTTTACAACGATTTTGCTCAAGGACAAGCCCAGATGACTCTTGCCGAAAGATTAAAGTATTACTATCAATGGGAAGAAATTTATGCAACTGAGATTCCATTTATTTTCGTTGCCGTTCCAAATACTCTAATTGCGGTCCAAAATAATATAGGTAACTTCTTTGTAGCGCCAAATGGTCAACTTGCTTTCACGACTTACACAACATTTTTAAAATGATTTTAAAGGGGCGAGTATGATGCTCGCCCCTATGTTCTTTAGAGAAGAGGTGAAAGAATGCTTTCATATATAATTCGTAGAATACTTATAATGATTCCAATGATGTTTATAATTTCTGTGATATGTTTTACAATTATAAAACTTCAACCTGGAAGTTATATAAGCCAGTATCTTGAAAATGCGAGAGTTTCTCCTCAAACCGTCATTATGCTGAAACAAACACTCGGGCTTGACAAACCGGCAATAGAACAATATTTTTATTGGCTTGGAAATATAATTTTCCATGGCAATTTCGGATATTCATTTGCTTATCAAATGCCAGTTACAGCTCTTATATGGCAATACATGGGATGGACAGTTGCTGTATCTTTGCTTTCTATGGCATTCACTTGGCTTATTGCAATTCCACTTGGAATTTACTCTGCACGTCATAGATATGGTGTGGGAGATTACACGGCTACTTTTTTGGGGTATATTGGCATGTCAATACCTGATTTTTTCCTTGCATTGCTTTTAATGTATTTGGCTTTATCTTTTGGAAGTAGATCCGTTGGAGGCCTTTTTTCAGCTCAATATATCGGTGCTCCATGGTCGATGGGAAAATTCATAGATCTATCCAAACATTTGTGGATACCAATGATAGCGATAGGTGCCGGAGGCATCGGAGGGCTTATGAGGATTATGCGTGGTAACATGATGGATGTGTTGAATTCTCCAATGATTCTATCGTTAAGGGCTCGCGGAATAGGTGAGAAAAATGTCACATGGAAGCATGCCGTCAAAAATGCAATAAATCCTTTGATAACAATTGCTGGAATGTCTCTACCAGGAGTTTTTAGTTCAACGATAATTGCTTCTATAGTTTTAAATATACCAACAATGGGTCCTTTTTTCTACAGTGCTCTTCTCAATCATGATCAATACCTTGTTATGGCTTATCTTTTGATGCTTGCCTTGCTTCTTCAAATTGGTAATTTACTCGCTGATATAGCACTTGCCCTTATAGATCCACGCATAAGATATACATGAGGTGAAGCACATGAAAAAGGATACTGAAATAAAGAAAGAAGAAACAGACTTTCAAAGAATGTGGAAAGTACTTACAAAAAATCCTTTTGGTGTGGCGGGAATGGTAATACTTATAATCATGTATCTAATGACACTTTTTGCCCAATTTATATCTCCTTATAATTTCACAGATTTACATTCAAAATATACTTATCTCCCTCCCACTCCCATACATTGGATTGATTCCGAAGGTCATTTTCATATAATTCCTTTTGTTTATGGAATAAAAGAGGAAAGAAATCCGGTAACTTATGCCATGGAGTACGTAGTCGACAAGCAAGAGATATACCCAATACATCTATTTGTGCAAGGTGAGAGTTATAGTTTTCTCGGATTATTTAAAACAAACGTACATCTATTCGGTATAAATCGAGATGCTCATGGAATGCTTGCGCTTTTTGGTACAGATCAATACGGAAGAGATCTCTTTTCACGCACAATAGTGGGAGGACAGGTATCGATGACAGTTGGACTCCTGGGAATAGCAATAAGTTTTGCAATAGGAATAGTAATAGGTTCCTTATCTGGTTTCATAGGAGGAACTTTTGATCTTATAATACAAAGGCTTATAGAGGTTTTAATGTCCTTTCCGACATTACCATTATGGCTTGCCTTAAGTATGATAATTCCCCCAAGTTGGCCATCAACATGGGTTTACTTTGGCATAGTGACCGTACTTTCCGTTTTGGGATGGACAGGCCTTGCAAGAGTTATAAGAGGAATGACTCTTAGCATAAAGGAAAAAGACTTTATTTCAGCGGCAAAACTTGCAGGGCAGACTAAATTGAAAATAATAATACACCATATTTTACCTAACATAATGTCTTACGTTATAGTGGTTGCAACATTATCTATTCCAGGAATGATTTTAGCTGAAAGTGCTATGAGCTTTTTAGGACTCGGTATAAAGGAACCTATGACAAGTTGGGGCTTATTGTTAAGTAGCGCTGAAAGCCTTGAATCGATAGAACTTCACCCTTGGTTTTTAATACCGGGAATATTCATAATAGTTGCTGTGCTATCATTTGTTTTTGTTGGAGATGCACTGAGAGATGCGTTTGATCCATATCAATATGAAAGAAAGTAGGATATGTTATGACATTACTTGAAATCAAAAATCTTACAATTACCTTCAAAACGAGTAATGATAGTCTGATAGCTGTTGATAACGTTTCTTTTCATGTTGACAAGGGAGAAACAGTTGGAATAGTTGGCGAAACCGGATCTGGCAAAACAATAACTTCTTTGTCTATAATGAGATTACTTCCTTCTAACGCCAAAGTATCCGGAGAGATCTTTTTCAACGGAAAAGATCTGCTCAAAATTTCTGAAAAAGAAATGGACGAAATAAGGGGAAAAAAAATATCAATGATATTTCAAGAGCCAATGACGGCTTTTGATCCACTATATACGATAGGGGATCAATTTTCTGAGGTGTTATTTAAGCATGAAAATGTAAGTAAGTTGGAAGCAAAGAAAAGATCTATCGAAATGTTAAAACTTGTCGGAATACCAGAACCAGAAAAGCGCTTTTATCAATACCCTCATGAATACAGTGGTGGAATGATACAAAGGGCGATGATAGCACTTGCTTTACTTACAAATCCAGAACTTGTCATAGCAGATGAACCGACAACGGGACTTGATGTTACAATCCAAATGCAAGTTTTAAATCTCATCAAAAGAATTCAAAGATCATCTAATCTTTCTATGATATTCATAACCCACGACCTTGGAGTAATATCTAAAATGGCAAACAGAATTATTGTCTTATACCTTGGAAAAATATTTGAGGTTGGGAGCGTCAAAGATGTCATTTTTTCTTCAGTTCATCCTTATACAAAGGGGTTAATAGCCTCTGTACCAACGTTGAAAACCAGTAAATCTCAAAAACTCTATTCGATTCCGGGAAATGTACCTTCATTGAAAGAAATAAAAAGTGGATGCAGATTTTATTCCCGCTGCCCAGTTAGAATGGATATATGCAAAGATAATGATCCAAAACTTTTTGAATATACTCCGGGTCATTTTGTATCATGCTGGGCCGTTGATCCAAATAGGAATCTGGTGAATACTTATGAATGAAAATATAATAAAAATAGATAACTTGAAAGTATATTTTCCAATCAGACGTGGGATTTTTCTTCAGACTTTCGGTTATATAAAAGCAATTGATGGTATTAATATCGAGATAAATAAAAATCAGGATATCTCTGTGGTTGGAGAAAGCGGAAGCGGAAAAACAACGCTTGGTAAGTCAATGGTTGGTCTTATAAAACCTACAGGTGGAAAAATTCTCTATAATTTTAACGGAAAAACGTTTGATATGTCCAAACAATTACCAATAGATGTAAGGCAAAGTATCCAAATGATTTTTCAAGATCCATTTTCTTCGCTTAATCCAAGGTTGAAAATCATAGATACTTTGAAAGAACCTCTTGAAATAAGAAAACTTTTTAGATCAAAAAAAGAAATGATTGATTATCTTGGAGAACTTCTCGAAAAGGTAGGACTTAAACGTGAACACTTATACAGATATCCACATGAATTCAGTGGAGGCCAAAGACAAAGGATTTCCATTGTTAGGGCAATTTCCATGAAACCAAATGTAATCGTTCTCGATGAACCAACATCTTCTTTAGATGTTTCAGTTCAATCTCAGGTTTTAAATTTACTTCAAGATATAAAGAAAGAGTATAATTTAACTTATGTTTTTATAACTCACAACATTTCTGTTGCAAAGTATATGGGACAAAAGATAATTGTCATGTATTTAGGGAAGATCGTCGAGATAAATGACGCAGATAAGTTAATAGAAAAACCTTTCCATCCTTACACACAATTATTGTTGTCTACGGTAGTCGAAATTAAGTCAGAACATGCTGAAAAAGAGGTAAAAATAGGTGAACCCCCAAGTCCGGTAAATATACCGTCTGGTTGTAGATTCAGAACAAGGTGCCCCTTTGCGATGGAAATATGTGCAAAAAAAGATCCTCCACTTAGCGATCATGAAGGATCTCTTGTAGCATGTCATTTGTACTCTAATCAGAAAAAAGAGATTTCAGTCAATAATTCTTGAAGTTATAGTATACTGAAACAGGCGTATATAAAAAAGAATTCTAATTTTTGAAATAGAAAGGAGTGTTCTAAATGAAAAGGGTTTTGTTATTCATCATCTTTAATTTAAGGAGGTTAAAATGAAAGGTGAAAATTCTAAAAAATTAGAAGAACACTGGACTCATACGGATACGCTTGCCTTTTGGTCATTTGCGCTTGGAATGCTTTTGGAAAATTACATTTTCAGTCTTGCCGCTATAGCCACCGGTTGGGTTGAAATGCCGAAATTTTTGCAATCCTTGTTGTTATCCTGGTCTCCTTTGTGGTTAATAATAGGAATAGCCTTTGCAGGTCCTCTTTCCGATCATTTCGGACGGAAGAATACCTTTTACCTTACCATGATTCTTTACGCAATAGGTGCAATTGGTTTGATTTTCAGTTATTCTTATGCTTTGATTCTCATTTTTCTTGCCATAATGCTTTTTGCAGCAGGCGGAGAGATGAACACCATAATGGTAGCCTCTCATGAGATGATGCCAAACAAACACAGAAGCAAGGCCATGTTCATGGAATTGAATTTCATAAATGTTGGAGGGCTTTTGCTCGCAATTGTATCACTTTCCAGCGCTTACAATTCTGTTGCTTTTCAGCGCGGAATGATCGCTGCCGCATTTTTAGTCGTCCTTGCAATATTGTTCTTCACAAGAACGAAGTTGCCTGAATCCATTAGATGGCTTGAAAGTAAAGGACAACATGACAAGGCAATGGAAGAGATAAAGAAATACTATGGTGAAGATGAATACAACGCGAGACAGCAGATCATCAAATCTTCTATAACTGACAATCATGTAAATTCAGTGTCGACCTTTGTAAAACTTTTCGCAACAATTACAACGGCATTTGCAGGCGCTGCCGGTTTTGGATTACTCACTTACGTGTTAGGACCAAATTATTTTAAATCCGCGACGGCATGGATTATATTGGTCACAATGGCAGCGGAATTCGGGATTGGTTTTGTTGGGTTAGGTGCTGACAGATGGAGCCGAAAAAATCTTTTGCTTATAGGATATGCAGGCACATTTGTGATGACGTTGATAGCTTATTTGACAGTTGGAATATGGTCAAAAGAACTCATGTTTTTCTTTGTCTTACTTATAATTTTAAATGCCTTTAATGGCATAGGATATCTTACAGAAGACACTTTAAAGGGCGAGGTGTGGCCAACAAAGGTTAGAGGAACATATACGGCCATAGTTCGTTTTGTAAGTATAGGTCTTTACATCGTTACAATTTATCTAACACAAAATTTGAATCTTTCTCAATACATGTTGTTCAATTTGCTGGTATGGGGTATCGGCCTTGCCGGTGCAGTGGTTTGGTTTATATGGGGAAATGAAACTGGAAAGAAAACAATTCTAGAGGTTGCCTCAGGTGAGAGTAAATAAAAGTCCGAATTTAGAAAGGATGGAACCATCAAGGTCTTCAGAGGTTTCTGAACTTGTCAATAGGGTATTTCAATGAGAATAAATTTTCTCTTTGTTAAAAGACAAATGCCCATGATATTTGTTTATTGAGGAAAGTAAAAAGCCATTATCGAGAGGGGTAATATGAGAGTAAACATTGGTATAGACAATCTTGAATTTGCAAAAATAAAGGATTCGCATGTCGCTCTTCTTACCAATTCTACCGGCATTTCGGGTGATATGAGAATGGATCTCGATGTGATGATCGAAAACGGGATAAAGGTAGTCAAAATCTTTGGTCCAGAACATGGTATCTGGGGTGCTGCTGCCGATGGAATAAAGGTTGAGAACGAAGTGGATCCGAGATATAAAATCCCCATTTACTCTCTCTATGGCAGTAACCTAAGGCCGACGGATGAGATGTTAGACGGAATAGATCTTATGATATACGATATGCAGGATGTTGGCCTTAGGTTTTATACCTATATATACACACTTGCCTACACGATGGAGGCGTGCGGAAGACATGGAATAAAATTTATAGTACTTGACAGGCCAAATCCTCTTTCTGGCAAGATCGAAGGACCTTTAATAAAAAAGGATTTAGAATCATTCGTTGGAGGATATGGGTTGCCTTTGAGGTATGGTCTTACGGTCGGTGAACTTGCAAGATATTACAATGATGTTTTTAAAATGGACGTGGACCTTGAGATCGTGAAGATGAGTGGCTGGAATCGGGATATGTATTACGATCAGACGGGTCTTTTTTGGAATACACCATCTCCAAATCTTCCCTCTCTCGAGCACACAATTCTTTACGAAGGGTTCTGCCTCCTCGAAGGCGTAAATGTCTCGGTTGGAAGGGGTACGGTCCATCCTTTTAAATACATAGGCGCTCCATGGATAGACGATAGAATATACGATGAGATGAAAAAAATTCCGCATCCCGGCGTTGAGTTTAGAAAAAGGGTTTTTGTACCTTTGACTTCAAAATATAAAGATAAAAGATGCAACGGTCTTGAGTTTTTTGTGACAGACAAAAACAAAATAAAACCTCTGGAGATGACATTTGATTTTATCCGTCTTCTTAAAAATCTTTACAAAGAAGATTTTGAATGGGAATTCGATGGAAGGTACCATTTCGATCTTTTGATCGGCGATGAAAGGTACAGAAAGGGCATCGATGAGGGACGAAGTGGCACAGAATTATCAAGCCTATGGGTTGATGAAGTTAAAAAATTTAAAGATATCGCTTCGAAGTATTTCATTTACAGAAGGTGATGTATGGACTTTTTGAGTGTGCTTTTGCCCGAAGAGATAAGACGAGAAGAAAGTTTGGGGAATTTTGAGATTGCCAAAAAAATTGTAGAAGAAAGGCTTTCTAAAAAATTACCTTCACTTTTGAAAAAGAGGCTTGAATATGAACTTGAAAGGATAAAGCGGGTTATCAAAAATTATCCCTACGATGAGGAAATGGCAAGGTCTGTCTTTGAAAAATCCATAAAGGATTCATCTCAAGATGAATTCGATCTGCTTCTCCAAAATGGCATGTTAGATTACATTTTAATCGACAAAAAAAGATTCTTCGAAAAAAGATTCTTACAAAATCTTACCTTTAAAGATGAATCGTACGCGAAAAGATATGAAAATGTAAGGGGCAATGTACGCGAAATTGTCAACAAAAGAATTCTCGAAATTTTAGATGGAGATGTACCCAGAAGTTATAAGGTGAAGGCAGAGGTGTCTCTGACTTTAAAAAGAGATTTCGATGCAGAGGTTTTAAGATGCTGGCTACCATTTCCGAAGAACGCGTATCCTGTCAAGAATGTAAGATTACTCGAATGCGATCACGAATACAGATTGTCTTCGAATTCAGAAAATCTAACTTTGTACATGGAAGACAAGCCAAAGGCGGGAACGCATTTTACGGTTAGATTCGAATACACCATAACAGAGCAGATTTCATTTGTAGATCCATCAAAAGTTTTAAACTCTCGCATTTCAAAATATCTCAAAGAGGTACCGCCACATATCGTTTTTAGTCCTTACGTTAAAAACATAACTTCAGAGATCATCGGTAAAGAAGAAAATCCATATTTCAAAGCAAAGAAAATTTACGAATGGATAACCGAAAACATAAGGTACTCATACATGCACGCGTATTCGACACACGATACTTCTTTCGTCGATTTCGCATTATCGAATCTAAAGGGTGATTGCGGCGTTCAGGCATTGACCTTTATAACGATGTGCAGAAGTTGTGGCATACCCGCAAGATGGGAATCTGGATGGTTTATAAACCCGATAGACGCAAGTCCACATGACTGGGCATACTTCTACGTCAAACCCTACGGATGGATTCCTGTAGATCCTTCATTCGGAGGATCGAGAATGGGCAAATTGAGAGACTTTTATTTTGGAAACATGGACGCTTTCAGGATGATCGCAAATGAGAATTTCATGGTTGATTTCGATCCGCCAAAAAAATTCGTGAGATCCGATCCTTACGATAATCAAGAGGGAGAGATTGAAACAGAAAAAGAAAATATCTACTACGATGATTTCGAAACAAAGATAAATGTCATCTCTTTTCAAAAATTGAATTAAGGAGGGTAAAAAATGAAGAAAGTATCTGTGTTCCTTGCTTTGGCGGTATTACTTGCATTTTCGATCTTCGCGTCTAGCTGGATGTTAGATCAAACCACAGGCGGGATCATGCCGACAGACAGTTCTTACAAATACGGAGGAACCGTCGTCGTTGTTAACTCAGGGTTACAAACTCCATTTAGCATCAATCCATTGTCTCCTCAGGCACAGTTGCCGGTCGTTCCCGAGATTTACGAATCTCTTTTCTACATAAACACGATAAGTGGCGAGATAACGCCGCTTCTTGGTGTAAATTACAAATGGGAAGATAACAATTTGAAACTCGTCGTTAAAGTAAGAGATGGCGTCAAATGGTCAGATGGAACGCCATTTACCGCGAATGATGTGGCCTTTACATTTAACCTTGTCAAAAAATACCCTTCATTTGACACGAGCGGTCTTTGGAAAAATTCAGGTCTCAAAAGTGTAGAGGCATCCGGCGATACCGTCGTGTTCAATTTCGACAAGCAAAATACGCCTTTGTTTTTGAACATAGCAAGCCAGTACATAGTGCCCGAACATATATGGTCAAACATAAAAGACCCTACAACATTTACAAACACGACAAATCCCGTCGGAACTGGACCATTTTTGTTCAAAAGTTATTCTCCAGACAATCAAACGACGATCATAGTTAAAAATCCAAATTACTGGATGAATGGTAGACCTTACGTTGATGAGGTAGAAATACAAAATGTCAATTCGAACAACACAACCCTTCTTATGATGCTAAAACACGAGGCAGACTGGGGATCTTCCTATTTTCCGGATATAATGAACATATGGGTGAACAAAGATCCACAAACAAACAAAATCTACTGGCCGGTTAACAATTTCAACGCGCTCTATCTCAATACCCAGAAATCTCCATTTGACAATCCGGTCTTTAGAAAGGCAATTTCAATCGCCATAGACAAAAATGATCTCGAACAGAAAGCATATTTCGGAATAGGTGGCGTTGCCAACCCAACCGGCATTGTTCCGGCCCAACTTAAGGAATGGTTAGATCCAACCTTGACGGCTCTTGCGTCTGAATTGAACACTTACGATCCACAAAAGGCCCAGACATTACTCGCATCGATAGGATTTACAAAGAATTCGGCCGGACAACTCACAGATCCAAATGGAAAAGTATTGCCAACATTCAAGATCCTTGTCGGTGCCGGCTGGACCGACTTCATAACGCAGGCGCAGATAATTTCCGAAAACCTTTCGAAACTTGGGATAAGCACGATCATAGATCAGGCTCCATGGTCTGCTTACATTTCATCTTTAATGAGCGGAACGTATGACATGGCGATATGCTGGGGAGTTTCAGGTCCAACGCCTTATTACGTCTATTACCAAAGATTAAATCCAGCCTTCTCAGCCTCAAAGATCGGCGAATCGGCCCTTTCAGATTACTCAAGGTACACGAATCCTCTAATAACGAATGCGCTTGAAGTTTACGCAAGTACAAGCGATTTGAGACTTCAAAAGCAGGCAATGTATACGATAGAGCGAATAGTGCTCGATGATGTACCATTCATCCCTCTAACAAATAGAACAAACTTTTCAAATTTCAGTGCCGCAAAATTCGTGGGATGGCCTTCAGATTCTAATCCATATTGTGCCGGTGGAGCGACGAATGGACAGGGTGGAGAGATCATACTTTTGAATATTCATCTAAAATAGATATGGGGGCTATCCCCCATATCTTTAAAAAGAGGTGCAATATGTCTGAAAAAGTTGAAAATCTTTTAAAGTCTATGAGTAACGAAGAAAAGATAGGACAGATAATGATATGCGGCTTTGATGGCAAAAATCCTTCCGAAAACATACAAAAACTTATAAAAAATTACCATTTGGGAAATGTCATTCTTTTCAAAAGAAATATAGAAAGCCCAGATCAGGTTAAAAAATTAACATCAGAATTGCAACGCATGTCGAAGATTCCACTCACGATAGCAGTTGATCAGGAAGGTGGGATAGTCACGCGTCTGACAGAACCATTTACGGTCTTTCCGGGCAACATGGCAACGGCCGCAACTAATGATCCACACAACGCGTATTTAACAGGACTTGTTATGGCAAAAGAGATGCGTGCCGTAGGGATCAACTGGAATCTTGCACCGGTCGTCGATGTGAATGATCTGCCAGAGAATCCCGGCATAGGCGTTAGGAGTTATTCGGACGATCCGAGAATCGTTGCAAGATATGCATCTGAATTCGTGAGAGGATTGCACGACGGCCATGTGGCGGCATGTGCAAAACATTTTCCCGGTAAAGGACACAGCGCAAAGGATGCACATTTTGAAATGCCTGTTGTAAACAGAGAATTGGACGATCTTGTAAGGATAGAACTTTATCCATTCAAAGAATTGGTAAGAGACGGTATCGATTCGATAATGCCGTCCCACGTTTATTATCCGGCACTTTGTGAAAGTGAAATTCCGGCAACGCTTTCTCATGCCGTTATGACAGGGCTTCTTAAAAAAGAGATGAATTTCGATGGCGTAACCGTTACAGACGATCTTGAGATGGGAGGAATAACGACAAATCTTGAACCATCTGAAGCCGCGTGGAGATCCTTGATGGCAGGCGCCGACATGATTATGATCTGCCACACCTTCGAAAAGCAGATAGGATCAATCGAGAATTTGATCCAAATGGTCAAATTCGGTGATATCCCCATCGAAAGACTAAATGATGCTGTCAGACGCGTATTGAATATGAAGGAAAATCTTGGTCTTTTAGATGGACAGATCGTGATAGACTCCACGATAGGATCTAAAGAAAATTCGGACATCGCATACGGTATAGCAAAAAAATCAGTAACGCTTGTCAGAAACATGGATAGTTTGATCGAAAAAATCCCAAATTCAAAGATCTTTTTGATCTTTCCAAAAGATCTTGCACTTACAAACGTTGAAGAAAATGCCGGAGGCATGTCTGAAATAGAAAAACTATTCAAAGAAAAGGGAAAAGGCATAGAAAGTCTTTACGTTTCTTCAAAGCCCAGCGAGTCCGAGATAGAAGAGGTTACCAAAAAAATTAGCAATTTCAACGGCATCGTCATCATCGGTACGTTAAACGCTCATCTAATAGCGGAGTGGAAAAAACTGGTAAACGCCGTCATGAATGTGCGAAATGACAATGTCCTTATCCTTGCCCTTAGAAACCCGTACGATTGTGTTATGGACGGTGTCAGAAATTCAGTCGCACTTTACAGTTATTCGAAGGTTTCTCAAAGGGCCTTTTCCGAGATGGTTTTGAGTGGTGAAAGATTTACCGGAAAGGCTCCGGTGAAATTATGAAAAGAATCGATGAGATCTTTGCTGAGGCGATAAAAAGTGGCACATTTCCGGGAGGGGTCCTACTTGTTGGCGATCACGAAAAGGTGATCTTTGAAAAATCTTACGGTACTTTGTCCAAAGATTCAAAAGAGCCTGTTTCAAATGACACGATATACGATCTTGCATCTATGACAAAGGTTGTGGCAACAACTCCCGCGATAATGAAGTTAATCGAAGATGGAAATTTACGCCTATACGATCCGATAAGTTTGTTTTTGGATGAATTCAAAACGGACGAGAAAAAAGAAATAAGGATCTTTCATCTTCTTACACACACATCTGGACTCCCGTCTTATTCCGAAGGATGGAAGTATACCCGAGGAAAAGATTTGATGAAGGTTATAAATTCAACGCCCCCGATAAATCCTGTAGGGTCAAAGTACCTGTACTCATGTCTCAATTTCATAACCTTAATGGAAATAATCGAGATGGTAAGCGGGAGAAGATTTGACGAATTTACAAGATCTGAAATCTTCGAGCCTCTCGATATGTTTCATACAGCCTTCAGACCACCAAAGGACTGGAAAATAGCGCCAACGTCCCAAAGAGATGGAAGAACTTTGCAAGGCGATGTCGATGATGAACTTGCCTATTATCTTGGAGGGATAAGCGGCAATGCCGGACTTTTTTCAAATGTGACGGACCTTTACAATTACGCAAAGATGTACCTTAACCAGGGCAAACACAAAGATCGAAAGATCTTTTCCAAAGAAACGATAGAGTCTTTCACGTGCGAGGCTTTCAACGATGGCCAGAATCGCAGAACTTTGGGATGGGACATGAAAGGTTTCGCATGCTCTTGCGGTGATCTGATGACAAAATATGCCTTCGGTCATACGGGCTTTACTGGCACATCTATATGGATAGATCCACGAATAGACATAGCGGTAATTCTACTCACAAACAGGGTAAACATCTCAAGAAGGGAAAATCAGGACAAGATAATAAGATTCAGGCCACTACTTCATAATTACATCGTCGCAAATAGGGGGTCTTTGGGTGAATGAGATAGATGTGCTTGTGGAAACTTTGAAAAAACCTGAAAGGAAAATTCTCGGTATGATGTCTGGAACGTCGGCCGATGGTGTCGATCTGGTATTGACTATAGTTAACGGATGTGGCAGATCGACGAAATGCTCCGTCGAAAGGGCCGAACATTTTGATTATCCAGATGATCTGAAAAGAGAAATTCTTGACTCCATGAAGGTAAAGGCCTTGATGAGAGACGTATGTGTGCTTGATTTCAAAGTTGGAGAATTTTTCGGCGATTGTGCGAAAAAATTTCTTGGAGATGAAAAAATAGATCTTATAGCAAGTCACGGCCAAACGATTTTTCATAATCCTCCGAGCAGATCATCTCATCCATGCACACTTCAAATCGGGGATGGCGACATAATAGCGATGAGATCTGGAGTTATAACGGTCTCAGATTTCAGAATAAAGGATATCGAGGCCGGAGGAGAGGGAGCGCCTTTAGTCCCACATGTCGATTACATACTTTATTCAAGAGAAAATGAATCGATATCTCTTAACAATTTGGGCGGCATCTCAAATCTTACCTATATTCCAAAAGGCGCAGATGAAGAAGATATTTTAGCCTTTGATACGGGGCCGGCAAATGCCTTGATAGATTTAGTCGTAAGAAGGTACTTTGATCAGCCTTACGACAAAGATGGCATCTTGTCGTCAAAGGGAAAGGTAAATACATCACTTTTAGAATTTCTTAAATCCAAAGAAAAGGATTACCTTTTGAAAAAACCTCCAAAATCGACGGGAAAGGAAGTGTACAACGAAGATTACCTTCCCACTCTTTCTCTTGATCCGGCCGATATTTTGAGGACCGTTGTGGAGTTTACATCCTGGAGCATATACGAGTCTTACAAAATGTACGTTATACCTAATGGCCTTGACAGAGTTATCCTGACTGGTGGCGGATGTATGAACAAAACGCTTGTCGAATCGTTAAGAAGGTATTTTGGAAAGATTCCCGTCGAGATAGCAATTGATTGGCAATGGAGAGAGGCAAAGGCCTTTGCGATTTTGGCAAATGAACTTTTTTGCGGTAAACCCGCGAATGATCCCAAGGTTACAGGCGCAAAATCAAAAGTTTTGCTCGGTAAAATTTCATTACCATGAAGGTGGTAAAATGAAAATAGACAGAAAGGATCCAACTCCCATTTACCATCAAATATACATGGATTTAAAGAAAAAAATAGAAAAAGATTTCAAACCCGGTGAATCTCTCCCTCCAGAAGAAGAACTTGCAAAGATTTACGGTGTAAGCAGACTTACAGTCAGGCAATCTTTAAAAAATCTTTTGGAAGATGGATTAATAGAAAAACAAAGGGGAAGAAGATCAAGAATAGCCGAAGGAAAAAATATACAAAATCTCTCTGAATTGCGCGGATTTACCCAGGAGGCATTATTGTTAGGTCATACTCCTTCTTCGATTGTCATCGCAAATAAATTGGTCAATGTCCCCGAAAACATAGCGGAAAGATTCAGAATCAGGACCGGCACAAAGGTCATATTTCTAAATAGGTTAAGATTGCTTGATGGCGTTCCCTATGCTATAGAGTTCACTTACGTGAATATATCGATCGACTTCAAACTTTTAGATATCCTCGATATGGACATGTCCAAATCCTCTCTTTACAACTTTTTCCGGGAAAATGCCGGTATAAAACTCGAATATGCCGATGAAACGATAGAGGTTGTTCAGGCAAGTGGAGAAAATGCGAAATTGTTAGGAATTCAAAATGGAAGTTGTATCCTGCTCAGGAACAGATATACATATACCTCTAACGGTGATTGCATAGAATACGTTCAATCTTATTACAGAGGAGACAAATACAAATTCACGGTAAGAATAAGATCCTAAGGAGATGAAAAGATGATAGCGGTGGGAATAGATGGAGGAGGGTCAAAGACAGAATTTTGCCTGTATGACGGAAGAATAATAAGGTCTATTTTGATAGAAGAGCCTTCGAATTACCATCTTGTCGGTATAGAAAAGGTGAAAGAGGTCATATCGCGGGGAATAAAAAAGGTATCGGAAGGATATACCTTTGACGTCGTTGGAGCGGGATTGAGCGGCGTTGACAGGGAGGCGGACAAAAAACAAATAGAAAGAATTTTCAAAGAGATAGGAATAAAAAATTTCTTCATTCAAAATGATGGCATTGCCGCATTGTGGGGTGCGACAGGCGGAACGGGTATACTTCTCATAGCCGGAACTGGATCGATAGTCGTCTCAAGAAATGAAGACGGAGAGATAAACAGGGCCGGAGGGTGGGGATATGCCTTTGATGAATATTGTGGAGGATACTGGTTTGTCACACAAGCGATAAAGCATCTTTTGGATTACAGGGACAGAGGAATATACATCCCGTTCGGAGAAGAGTTGACGAGATTTTTTGGATTCGAAAGGGTTGAGGATCTTATATACCTTTATTATTCCGGAAATTTCGATAAATCAAGGATATCTTCGGCCGTTAGCATCGTTTTTCAAGCGGCAGAAAGAGGTGAAGAATTACCGCTTTTAATATTGAAAGAAGGCCTCGAAAATGTGATGCGCATGATAGGAATCGTCAAAAAGCGTGGAAGGTTCAGAGAAGATTTCACCTTCTCCTACACCGGCGGGCTTTTCAAGTCCGAATACTTTCTCAAAAGATTCAAGAGGGTCTTTGAAGTGTACTTCCCAAAGGCAATATTTTTAAGTCCTCAAAATAGTCCCGCTGTGGGATCGGCAATAATGGCAATCTATGAAATGGAGAGAAGGAAATGAAAGAAAATGAATTTTTTGAAAAGGTAAATTCTTTACTCGATAAAAGACTGTGCGCTTACGGATTTAAAATAATTCACGAAGGCCAATTCAGAGTAATTGGCTTTATAGACACAAAAGATTCGATGAACCTTTTAATTCAAAATTTTAAAGATATAATCTTCGATCTTACAATACTCGATGAGACGATTCCTTTCCAAATCAGATATGGGGTTGTAAATATCCCGGTAATCGATATGAGGCGAGACCCTCGCTTTAGAAGCGAACGTATTCACCAGTTGATCTTTGGAGAGATCGTAAAGATCCTAAGATTTGAGAATGAATATATTCTGGTAAAGGACATAAGAACAAACTATACAGGGTATATAAAGGGATCTCAAATCGATCTCATATCTTTCGATCAAATCGAAAAAATGAAGAACGAGTTCGAAGAAGGAGTTGTGAGTGAAAGATTTGCACGGGTAAAGTGTGGTAATGATGAATTTTTTGTGCCATTTGGATCGAGGATTCCCGGTCACAAGATCGGTAACAAATGGAAGGGAATGATCGGAGATAAAAGGGTTGAATGTCAATTCACAGACGTAAAGGTCCAGCGATCTTTTAAAGACATTGAAGAAAAATGGATCCTGTTTTTAGGCACACCTTATTTGTGGGGGGGCGCCTCCTCTTACGGTTATGACTGCTCCGGATATGTCGGGAGGCTTTACGATTATGCCGGAATAAAGATTCCGCGCGATGCCGATCTTCAGCAGAGATTTTCTTTAGAAATAGAAGAAAAAGATCTGAGATTTGGCGATCTTATCTTCTTTCCGGGCCATGTTGGAATGTACGTAGATGGACGGATGGTTCATGCGAATCTCACACAGGGTGGAGTCGGGATTTCACACATAACAGATCCTTCCAACGATTACGAAGAAGATTTGAGAAAGAGTATTTTAAAATTCGGAAGGATACATTCTACAAATATTAAAGAATTTGACTTTTGAAATAAAAATTTTTTATGGTACAATACCTTAGACACATGATCCGGGTATCAAGATGGTAAATCCACACCTTGGATCAGTGATTTCTTTGAGAAAAGGAGGTGCGCTAAATGTACGCCATACTCGAAATAGGGGGGAAGCAGTACAAAATCTCAGAGGGAGAGGCTTTCAAGACCGAACTCGTCAAGAATGCCAAAGAGGGTGAACAAATAGTTATCGACAAAGTTTTAGCGGTAAAGGACGATAAAGATCTCAAGATAGGCTCTCCTTACCTCGAAGGCGCGAAGGTTACGGCCACACTTGTTGAAAATGGCAGATACAAAAAGGTCATAACTGTCAAGTTCAGAAGAAGAAAAGGCTATCGAAGGGTCAAAAATCACAGACAATGGTATTCTTTGCTAAAAGTTGAAAAGATCGAAGCATGACACGATGTGAGTTCTTTTTGAATGAAGGTGTTTTTGAGGGTTTTAAAATAACCGGACATGTTGGAATAGACGTAAAGGGAAAGGATGTAGTCTGTGCGGCAATAAGTGCTCTTTCTCAATCGACATTGATAGGATTAAAAGAGGTAATGCATCTTAACGTTGATTACGAATTGAAAGATGGTCTTTTGAAGTGCCATCTTAGAGATAAAAATGAATGCGCGCACACGATGATAAAAACTCTTTACGAGACACTGCTTCAGTTATCAAAGCAATACCCTAAAAATGTATCTGTTCGAGAAACGGAGGTAAAGAAATGAAAATAGAGATTCAACTCTTTGCCACGAAAAGTACCGGAGTTGGTAAAAATGGAAGAGACAGCAATCCAAAATATCTCGGTACAAAGGTTGGAGATGGCCAGATAGTAAGAAGTGGAAATATACTTGTAAGACAGCGCGGCACAAAAATATGGCCGGGTGAAAATGTTGGCCTTGGTAAAGATTTCACCCTTTTCGCCATCAAGGATGGCAAAGTCAAATTCGAAGTACGCAACGGAAGGAAATACGCAAAGGTGGAGGTCAATCAGTGAGCAAGGCAAAGCAAATATCTATAATAGGGATCTTCTCGGCACTTGCGACCCTTTTGATGCTTCTTGAAATCCCGATGCCGCAACTTGTGGGATTCAAGTACGATGGAAGTGAGATAGCCACTTTGATGGTCGGATTCATGATCGGACCATGGGCTGGCATTTTGACCGAGATAATCAAAGATTTGCTTTACTTTGCGATAAGAGGGACAGATATCATTGGTATATTGATGAATCTTGCCGCAGGAATCATCTTTGTGGGAACGGCATCGTGGATATACAAAATACACAAAACAAAGGTCAGAGCTGTCTTTTCAATGATCGCTGCAAGTCTTGCCACGACTGTCGGAATGGCAGGATTGAATCTCCTTGTTTATCCACCGTATTTGCATGTTTCTTACATTTTTATATTGAAGGATTATCTTTGGATAATAGTGTTGTTTAACCTTCTTAAGACAGGCATAGACAGCACGGTCGTCTTTTTGGTGTATAAGAAAATTTCCACATTTTTCAAGGTTGAAAATTGGGAAGGTAAAAAATTTGTGGAGGGAAAATATGAGTCAAAAAACTTACCTCGCTAAGCCAGGAGAAGTTGAGAAAAAATGGTACGTCATCGACGCTGCCGGCAAACCGGTAGGGCGTCTTGCAGTTGATATAGCAAGAATTTTGATGGGAAAAAATAAGGCAACATACACTCCCCACGTGGACAACGGAGATTTTGTGATCGTGATAAATGCAGACAAAGTGATCTTGACCGGCAATAAACTCGACGATAAAGTTTACAGACGCCATTCAGGGTATCCCGGCAGGCTAAAAGAGATAAAGGCAAGGGATATGCTTGCAAGTCATCCCGAAAGAATGATAGAAATAACGGTCAAGGGTATGATGCCCAAAAATGTTCTTGGAAGGCACATGCTGAAAAAATTGAAAGTCTACAGTGGTTCCGAACATCCTCATATGGCTCAAAAGCCTCAACCTTTGTCCATCAATTTATGAAAGGAAGAGTGAATTAAATGGCCTCTACGTCTAACATCGTCTTTTACGGGACTGGAAGAAGGAAAACGGCCGTTGCGAGGGTTTATTTAAAGCCCGGGAGCGGGAAGATAGTTATAAATGAAAAAGAGTACCCATCATTCAAAGATTACCTCAAAAGTGAGGTACTCGAAATCATAACGAATTTGCCATTCACTGTTACAAATACGGTCAACCAATTTGACATATTTTGCAGGGTAAACGGCGGAGGTCTTGAAGGACAGGCCGGGGCATTACAACTTGGTATAGCGAGAGCCCTTCTGAATTTCAACGAGAATTTGAGATCACCTCTGCGCGCGAACAACCTGCTGACAAGAGATCCACGAATGGTCGAAAGAAAGAAATACGGAAAGAAAAAGGCAAGAAAGAGTCCGCAGTATTCAAAACGCTGATTTGTGAAAAGTCTCGAGGAATTCAAATCGCAGTGCGACATAGTAAAAGTTGTGTCGCACTATGTTGTGCTTGAAAAAGCGGGATCGAATTACAGAGGATTGTGCCCGTTCCACGAAGAAAAAACTCCTTCATTTTATGTCAATGCGGAAAAGGGCTTTTTTCACTGCTTTGGCTGTGGTGCAAGCGGTGATGTCATAGAATTTGTAAAAAAAATCGAAAATCTTTCATTTGGCGAAGCCGTTCAAAAGGTTGCCGATCTTTGCGGGATAGAATCTCCGCTCACCGGTAAAGATGACGAATTCTCAAAATACGTCAAATTCACCCAAATGCTTTCGAAAACTTATACGGATATGATCTTTTCTCCAATTGGTAAGAATGCCCTTTCCTATCTTTTGAATGAAAGAAAGATGTCAATGGAAGATTTGAAGGAATTCGAAATAGGTTATGCTCCTCCAAATTCAACGGTGACAATTTCTGTTGCCAAAAAAGTTGGATTCGAGGAACAGAAATTATTTTCTTACGGTTTTTTGTCCCGCGGAAAGAATGGATCAACCTATGAATTTTTCAGAGACAGAATAATCTTTCCAATTAAAAACTCAAGCGGCAAAATAGTAGCCTTTGGTGGAAGGGCGATAGGTAATGTAGAGCCTAAGTACTTGAATTCACCAGAAAATAGGTATTTTTCTAAGTCAAAGGTGCTTTACCTTTTTGACAGGGCGAAAGAAAAGATGAAAAGTTTCGATTTCGCCATAATATGTGAGGGATACATGGACGCGATAGCCTTTCACAAAAATGGATTCGTCAATTCAGTTGCAGTACTCGGGGTAAACCTCACCGAAAATCACATAGAAAGCATAAAGAATTTCACCAAAAATCTGTTATTAGTGCTTGACAGTGATAGGGCCGGGGTAAATGCAATGGAGAAACTTTCCAAAGTCCTCTCAAAGTACGACTTAAACGTTAAGGTCCTTACCTTCACAGACGCAAAAGATCCCGATGAGTATTTCAGAGTTCACAACAGAGATGATTTCAAAAAGACCCTCGACGGTGCGCTCGATTACTGGGAGTTCTATGTTAGAAGTATAATAGGAAATACGGTTGATCTTCCAAAGGCCGTCAAAAAATTTGCCGATGCAACTAAGTGGATAGAATCTCCAATTCTTAAAAATACCCTATCAAGAATAGCGGCCAAAACCTTGATGATAGACGAAAAGGAAATGATGTACGAGATGAAAACTATATATTCGAACAATTTGACACCTGAGAAAGTCAAAATAGAGCGAATGAGTTTTGAGGATTCTATCGTGTATCTGCTTTTTGCCGGAGATGAGGTTAGATCTCGTCTGATCTCTGAAATAGAAGACAATTATCTTTCGAACTTCACCAAAAAGATCTTTGATCTTGTCAAAGATGGTCATACCTCTCCACAGGAAATAATAAAGATGCTCGACGAAAATGAAAGCAAAAGGTTCTTCAAGATCATAACTTACGATCCAAAGATTCAAAACATGGATGAAGCCGTAAATATGATAATTGTAAGGTTAAGGGAAAGGAAGATAAAATCCGAAATTGCAAAACTCGAAAGTGAGATGAAAAGCACGGAAGATTCCCAAAAGAAAAAGATTTTACAAAATAAGATGCTTTCTCTTTACGCCGTTTTGAAAGGAAAGCGAGGTGATATCGATGGCCGATAGCAACGCCGTAATAACTAAGAAAAAAATAGAGGCTTTGATCCAAAAGGGTAAGAAAAATGGTTACGTAACATACGCCGACATAGACAGCGCCATCCCCAATGATGAAGAATTAGATTCAAATCTGCTTGAAAAAATATACGAAATGCTCGAGAAGGAAAATATCGAGATTCACGATGAAGGTGAAGACATCACAGATGAGGGTGAAGCCTACGTAGACACAGAAAGTTCTGAAGTCAAAAGATATCTCACGTATCTCGATGGCCAGCAGCCTTCCGTTTACGACAACGCCAATTTGAAAGATCCGGTCAAACTTTACCTCAAAGAGATAGGAAAGATACCTCTTCTTTCTCCAAGCGAAGAAAGAAAACTTGCCAGAAAAGCGGCGGCCGGCGACGAAAAGGCAAAACAAAAGTTGGCCGTTGCGAATTTGAGGCTGGTCGTTAGCATAGCGAAAAAATACATGGGCCGCGGACTGTCCTTTCTCGATCTGATACAGGAAGGAAACATAGGTCTTTTAAGGGCTGTAGACAAATTTGACTGGAAAAAGGGATACAAGTTCTCAACCTATGCCACATGGTGGATAAGGCAGGCAATCACACGTGCTATAGCGGATCAGGCAAGAACGATAAGGGTACCAGTCCACATGGTTGAGACGATAAACAAGATGAACAAGGTTATAAGAAATTACATGCAGGAATATGGGACATATCCGACGATAGATGATCTGGCGCGTGAGATGGGAAAGCCGAAGGAGAAGATAAATGAGATTTTAAAAGCCGCAAGAGAGACTATCTCTCTTGAGTCAACGGTTGGAAATGATGATGAATCAACGGTTGGAGATTTCGTCGAAGATCCGAATGTCCTCTCTCCAGAAGATGCGGCAGCCCAGATGATACTTCATGAACAGATCGACAAAGTTCTCAACACGCTTAGTCCTCGTGAAGCCATGGTGCTCAAAATGAGATATGGTCTCATAGACGGTAAGGCAAAGACGCTTGAAGAAGTTGGTCAGTACTTCAACGTCACAAGAGAAAGAATAAGACAGATAGAGGTAAAGGCTTTAAGAAAATTAAGACATCCAAGCAGAAGCAAACATTTGAAAGTTTTCATGGGACTCGATGATGAATCAGAAGTAACGCAGAGTACGCAAGAAAAATAAAAAAGGTGGATAAAATCCACCTTTTTTATTATCCCAATTTGATCGAACTGTAATCTCCTATTATGAAATTGTGAACCTTTGGCTTTTTGTCTATGCTCGATACATTCGCATTTTTTCCTATGATGCTTGCGTCTATTCTTACACCCACATTTCTTACAACGGCATTTTCAAGAAGAATCGAATTTTCCACTTCGGCGTTTTCGATTATCACGTTTTTGCCTATGGATGTGTAAGGACCTATGTAGGAATTTATTATCGTCGAGTTTTGATCTATCGAGACCGGACCGCGAATCACAGAATTCACTATTTCAACGCCTTCTTCTATGACTATATGGCCTTCTATTTTTGTACCTCCATTTATTACTCCCATCTTCTTTGAATGTTTTACATTTTCGAGGATCCTTCTATTTGCTTCGAGAAGATCTTCGGGGCGGCCCGTATCCTTCCACCATCCGTATATTATATGGCCTTGAACCTTGTAATTATGCTCTATAAGGTATTGGATGGCATCCGTTATCTCGTACTCTCCTCTCCACGATGGCTTTATATTTGCTATACCATCGAAGATCGAAGAGTCAAAGATGTAGACTCCTATTATTGCAAGGTTGGACGGCGGATTTTGTGGCTTCTCAACGACTCTCGATATCGTATTTCCATTGACAACGGCAACGCCAAACCGTGAGGGATCGTCGACGGGGGTAAGAAGGATCGAAGCGTTCAACTTCTCTTTTTCAAAGTCTTTAACAAAGGTTACAAGATTTTCCTGAATAAGATTGTCTCCAAGGTACATCAAAAAAGGCTCTCCGTCGAGAAAATCCTTGGCCGTGCTAACGGCATGGGCAAGGCCTTTGGGATCTGCCTGAATTATGTATGAAAGTTTTGCACCAAAGTTAGATCCGTCTCCGAGAGTTTCCTGAAAGGCCTGAATATTTTCTGTGTTAACTATCATTCCTATTTCATTTATACCCGCTTCCTTTATCTTTTCTATGCTGTAAAGGATAACCGGTTTGTTTGCAACGGGTATAAGTTGTTTGGCACTTGTGAAAGTGAGAGGACGCAAACGCGTCCCCTTTCCGGCACACAGTATTATCGCTTTCATTTTTCTTTACAATTCAACTTTGCGTACGCGTCCAAGGCCGCCGTTATCAAAGGATAGACAACTGGCGAGGCCGTAACAAGCGGATGGGTACCTATTTGCAAAGTTGTTAAATCGGCAACGGTCATTCCACCTTGAATTGCCGTGCCAACAACGTTTATCATTTCTCCCACTGACTTTCCACCCATCATCTGGCAACCTATCAAAACACCGCTGCTCTTTGAAAAGATCAATTTCACCTTTACCTTGCTCGTGTCTGGAATCGTTGCAGGGTGTCTGTCCACGGAGTTTGCAATCCCTATTTCAACATCAAAACCGCCATTTCTGGCATCTGTCTCATCGAGACCTGCAGCGGCAAAGATGAATCCTCCCACAGATGTTGAAAAGACGCTTAGATCTCCCTTTACCTGGCGTATCAATTTGAGATTGTAAAGATTGGCAGCCGCGATTCTTGCATCAAAGGCCGCGACAGATGCAAGCATTAACTTGTTTGCACGCCTCGTAAAGAAATCTTTGTGCTCGGCGCAATCTCCTATCGCAAAGACATCCATTTCGCTCGTTCTCATGTATTCATCGGTCCAAATTCCACCGCTTATACCAATAGAAAGGCCTGCTTCTTTGGCAAGGGTGCTCTCTGCCCTGTATCCTATCGAAAGAATCACAACTTCTGCGTCTACGCGTTCCCCGGATTCCAAAAGCACGCCTTCAACCTTTCCATGTCCCACGATTTCCTTTACTTTGCTCGAAGTCTTTATCTTTATGCCTTCATTCTCCATTATTTTTCTCGCCTCTTCGGAAAATTCCGGATCGAAGGCAACCGGTAAGACTCTATCGAGAGCCTCTATTATAGTTACGTCTTTTTTCGCCCTTCTCAGTTCATCGCTTACTTCCATGCCTATAAATCCAGCGCCGACTACTACCACTTTCTTTGAATTGGACAGCGCTTCCTTAAGATTTTTTATCTGATTTATATCTTTTGGGACTGTAAAGACGTTTTTGAGATCGACTCCGGGAATCTTTGGCACTATTGGATTTGATCCGGTCGCAAGGACGAGTTTGTCGTATTCGAATTCCTTTCCAGAAGACGTAAAGACCTTTTTGGATTTCGGATCTATTCTTGTGACGACGTCATTCAAAACTTCGGCTCCGGCACTTTCTATTCCCTTTGTCGACATGATATCGCTTTCGACCTTGTCTAACGTGCTTATCGTGTAGGGAATACCACACGGCACCAAGGTGTCCTTTTCCTTTTTGATCATAAGAATTTTTTTCTTTGGGTAGGTAGCCAAAGCGGTGGAAACAAAACCTATTCCGGCCGCTCCTCCTCCAACTACAACTACATCGTACTTCATTTACAACATCTCCTTTTTACTTTAATATGATAAGTAGAAGCCCAATTAATACCAAAATTCCACCGATTATCACGATCTCTTTGAGAAAAGTGTAATGACCCTTTTCTATGACAACGTTAGTTTGCGCCGTCATTGTTTGACCATAACTTTCGACCGTTGCAACGACCTTGTAGACTCCGTCAGGCAATATCTGGCCATCTAAAGACTTACCGTCCCACGTAACACTCGACACCCCGTATGAGGCATCGTAATTTCTGTACCATACAAGCGTGTCTCCGGAATAAACACTTATCTGAACATATCCGTTCCTGCTTAAATTAACGTAAAAGTTTGTTGTATCCTCAAACCAGTCCCCATTTGGACTGAAGGGATTGGGCTGGGCTTTCAAAGAAATCTCGAGCGGTTTCAGAGTCAAACTCGCATTTAAAGTCGTCGTCTGCTGAAAATTGAATGCCATCGTCGATTTGTAGGGCATATACTGTGGATTGGATATTTCTACTTCGTGTGATCCAACGGGCACGAAGATTCCCTTGTTTGGATTTTCTATCTTTCCATAAGATTTACCGTCTATTCTGACATCGATGGGATAAACATTTGAGTTGACCATCAACATTCCAGCCTGAGAAAGGTTAACGGAAAGGAAATTGTCTCCAGAAATGAGATTGTAATTCATAGTCTGGCTTATGTACCATTCTTTCGAGAATCTCAACTCATGATATCCCACAGGAATTCCCGTTATGTAAGCATAACCAAGATAGCCCGTTCCTCCGGCGTAGACTCCGTCGATGTATATCTGAACGTAAGGCTGAGAATATACGTAAAGGTTCCCGGCAAGCGGTACAAGGTTAACATTAAGATAGGTTGTCTGTCCGGGATTAACAAGGACCATCGAATTGTAATAACTCTCGTAACCATTCAAAGTCACCGAAACGTTGTGGTATCCACTGCTTAAGGTTAGAGTTTGATTCCCGTTTCCGACAAATTGACCGTCGACATATACATTGGCAGATGAAGGATTGACACTTATCGAAAGAGTACCATTTATCTGTTGCTGAATTGGAACAAGGGGAATGTTGATATTCTTTTCCTCGCCAATGCCTATATAAATTTCCCCGTTCCATGGCTGATAACCGTTCATCGAGATCGAGAGGTTATGGTATCCGGCAGATACGCTAAAAGCAACAGGGCTATTTCCCGAATACTTTCCATCCAAAATCACATGTGCCCCAGACGGAACCGTTTGAACATTTAGCAAAGTCTTGACTCCGGCGTTAAGATAAAAGTATGTCCATGCAGTCCATTTTTGGGGGGACACAACAATCGATTTGACGATTGCCTCCTTGAATTTTACAAAATCTTCCTTTTGAACTGTTTCGAATTCCAAAAAAGGATTTTTCTCTGACAAAGTTCCTCCGAGTTCCAAAGGCTGCGATGAAAGTACAAATTCCACAAGTTCTATACCGGATCGCGTGCCAGATACCGTCAACGTGTAAGAAGATCCGGAAGGTATTTTGTAAGTTCCGGGTTTAAAGAAATTCTCTTTTTGGTAGTAATTTGGGAAGATCTGGGTTACATTACCGTACTGTGGCATATCAAATATGTAAAGGTACCCTTCCTTCTTTAATTTGACCGTGAAATAGATCTTCTCGCCAGATTTGTACTCACTTCCTTCAGGCTTATTCATCGAAACGGCTATAACGTCATTCGGTTCCAAAGTTATCAATTTTGCCGAAGCGAGAGATTCTACCTCGGATGGTATCTTCGCCTCTGCCGCTATCATGATCCCCCCGATCAACAGCAGAAAAGACAGTAAAAATATCTTTCTCATGGATACCTCCTTTCTTTACATATCATGCCCCGTATTTTTCAAGTCTCATGGCGTTTGCCATAAGCAAAGTCATGATATGCTTTGCCTCTATGGTACCGAGAGATCCGCGCGCACAGGATTTCTCATCGAACCTGTCGGCAAGACCATACCTTGAATATTTCGAATGAATCAGCAATGGCACCGGATGCCAACTGTGGCCACCAACAAGTGAAGGAGTTGAGTGATCGCCGGTTATCGCTATCACATCGGGCTTGAGCGACATAATCTGCGGTATGGCTCTGTCAACTATTTCTATAACATCCACCTTTGCAAGGAAATTCCCGTCCTCCCCGTAAGAATCCGTGTGTTTTACGTGGAAATAAAAGAAATCGTATTTGTTGTAATTTTGTCTAAGTACTTTTATTTCTGCCTCCAAACTTCCCTCTTCATCATCCACGTGTGGCACGTCGAGTATATCCATACCAACCAATTTCGCGAGTCCTCTGTACATTGGATAAGTCGCTATGGCCGCACTTCTCAATTTGTAAACTTCCGGAAATTTCGGTAGAATCGGATGCTTTGAAAAGCCTCTTACAAGGCATCCAGTTATCTTTCCATTGTCTTTCAAAAGTTCTGCAACCTGCTTTATGAATTTGTTGACGATATCGGACGTTTTCTTGGCTTTTGGATCTGTGACGGTGGTATAGACCATCTTTTCTCCGTCTTTTTGGGGATCGGCATCTGTGAGTTCATCTGAAAGTCCTTCACCAGTCAACTTCAGGACGAACCTGTGCTCGATGCCCGGATAGACATGTACCTTTACGCCGTCTATTTCTTTTATGTTTGCATTTATCTTTTCACATGCCTTGACATTTTCCTCTGTTGCAGGCCTTCCTGCCCTTCTGTCAACGACAATATCGCCTTTAAAGGTCGCAAAATTTCCCCTTGCCACGACATCTTTTTCGGACACATCGATGCCTATTCCGAGCGCTTCAAGAATGCCTCTTCCTATTTGATATTTCACCGGATCATATCCAAATAATCCGAGATGGCCCGGGCCACTTCCGGGAGTTATCCCTGGCAAGACTGGTATGCTTAGCCCAAGATCTGAAGACTTTGCAAGCAAATCCAAATTTGGTTTGTTCGCGCCTTCTAACTCGGTCATTCCTCCAAGATTTGGAGCGCCACCGAGTCCATCCATAACAAGAAGAATTATCTTTGTGTCATTCTTCACAACCAATTTGCCGACAAATTCCTGTATATCCATTTTGGACCTCCGCGGTTTTCAATTTTCAGTTTATTATATCACATTTCAACCTTTAACGGCGCTGGATGTGGAGGTCTCGACGAAGTATCTCTGGAACGAGAGAAATATTATTATCATTGGGACTGTCATAAGCAAAGAGGCGGCCATCATGAGTTGCCAGAAGGTGTAATAAGAGGTTCTAAAGTAATTGAGTCCCATCGCAAGGGTAAACATGTCTTTGTTGGATGTAACTATCAAAGGCCAGAAGAAATCATTCCACGTGCCCATAAAAGTGTATATGGCAAGGGTCGCAAAGGCTGGAAGGGCAACCGGGGAATCTATCTGCCAAAACCTTCTGAAGATTCCGGCTCCGTCAACTTTCGCAGCCTCATCGAGTTCATCCGGTATAGACATGTAAAACTGTCTCATTAGAAAAAGCCCCGTTACAGATGCCACTTTTGGAAAGATAAGGCCTACATAGGTATTCACAAGGTTAAAATTGACGAGTAAGTTGTAAACAGGAATTATGGTAACGGGAAATGGCACCATAAGAGTTCCAAGAAGCAAGGTAAAGATGTAATTTCGACCCGGAAATTTCAATTTTGCAAAGGCGTATCCGGCCATCGCGTCTAAGATCAAATTTCCCAGTGTTACAAATCCCGCGTATATTATTGTGTTCAAGATCCATCTTGCGTAAGGCGTTACGGTAAAGACCTGTCCGTAATTTGAAAGGGTTGCGGGAGCACCAAAGACCTCCGGTGGGATTTTAAAGATGTTTATTTCCGGAGGCCACTGCATTATGTTAACGCCGGTAGGTTTTCCGTTAAGTATGTAATTCATCGGAGCCACCGAGACAAGAAATGCCCATATAAAAGGAGTAAGGGATATTAGGGCATAAATTATCAAAACGATGTAAGAAACTTTTCTTGCGATCTCCCATTTTCTCATGTTCCACCTCAGAAGTAACTTTCTTCTTTAACGACTTTCCTTTGAACCAAAGTCAATACCATTATGAATGCGAGAAAGAATACCGCTATGGCCGACGCGTATCCCATCTGATTGTAATTGAAGGCATTGACGTATATGTACATCGCCGTTGTGTAATTTTGCTGATTTTGAATGAGAAAATATATCTGATCGAAGACCTGAAGGGTACCAATAAGTCCGAGCGTTACAACGTAAGAGATCTGAGGTTTCAC
This sequence comes from Athalassotoga saccharophila, assembly GCF_009936215.1. Lineage (GTDB taxonomy): Bacteria > Thermotogota > Thermotogae > Mesoaciditogales > Mesoaciditogaceae > Athalassotoga > Athalassotoga saccharophila. The sequence goes on from NZ_AP019551.1 coordinate 1,702,078, forward strand.
AAGTGGCATTATTATCTTCCAAAATCTCGTCCATCCCGTTGCTCCATCGAGTTCTGAGGCCTCTATGAGATCTTTTGGAATGTTTTGAAGTCCGGCAAGAAAAACGATCATGAAATATCCCGCTGTCGTCCATATGTTCATAGCCATTACGGCAGGCAGGGCAGTCGATGTGTTTGAAAGCCAGTCAATTGGAGGAATACCAATAAATCCCAAAAATCTGTTTATTATTCCGGGTTTGGCATAAAGCAACATGAATAACATCGAGATCGCGGCAGACGAGGTTATAGATGGGATGTAAAAACTCAATTTGAAAAACTTTATACCCCTTATCTTTTGATTTGCCGCCACGGCAAGCAAAAGCGCTATGAAAGTTTGGACTGGAGTAACGATTATGGAGAAAAAGATGGAATTCCATAGGGTTTTCCAAAAGAGAGAATCATTTATCATCTGATAAAAATTTTTCAATCCCACCCATGCAGGCGTATACCCCGAAAACATCTCCTTGTACTTTGACATGTACTCCGACATGAATTGAGATCCATTCATTCTTTTGTTAGTTTTTAAACCGACGAAATCTTCCATCAACTTTTTCGAATCAAAATACTTTTCTATCATCGCCTTTTGATCTTTGTCAAGTTTTATTCCCAACTGAGTTTGTATAAAATCGGCAGGATCAAACTGGGAAAGTAAATCCTTTACGTTGAGATCCTTCATGCTGAAAATAAGCAAATATTGCTCTAATTGATCTTGAAGATTGAAGGTGTTTTTGTACTCCATCTGGCGCAAGGGATTGTAATTTGTGAAACTGTAATAAATGGAAGCAAATATTGGATATATGACAAAGACTCCTACTACGATTATTATCGGCAATATGAAAAGATAACCTGCGATCCACTCTCTTACTCTTTTCAAAATATCACCCCAAAAATCGGGGAGGTTTTCCTCCCCGATCTCATTGTTGAGAAGCCCAGTTATTCCAGTTTTGCGTTATGTAATTTACAGCCTGATCTACCGTCACTTTATTCTGCCATATGTTGTAAAGTTCGCTGTTTATGTTATCTAACAATTTCGAAGAGTTCCCGTTTGGAGTGGGTATAAACCATCCATGACCGTAATTTACCTGCTCAACGAAGACTTTGTCGGCGGGATTTTCAAAAACATTCTCGGATTTCTGGATAGAAAATCTCGTCGGGATAACTCCAAGTCTCTCGGTGAAGATCTTCATTCCATCCGTAAGAAGGAATTCCATTGCCTTCCATGCGGCGTCCTTATCAGGAGTGCTTCTCGACATGGCATAGCAAACTGTGTATATCATAGTCGCACGCGTCTTTTCCATTGGCATTACGGTCATTCCAAAGTTTATCTGTGGATATGTCTCTTTAAGGAATGAATACGCCCATGGACCTTCCATTATCATGGCAACTTTGCCGCGTCCGAAGGCATCTCCATTCCATCCGGCGCCGACATCGGAAGGCTGAATCGCGACATTGTATTTATTGTGGAGATCGAAGTAAAATTGTATTGCCTGAATTGCCTGAGAGGAATTGAGAACTGGCTGCATTTGAGAATTGACAACCTCTCCACCGTTTTGAAATATAAATGGCATAACACGATCAAGTGCATTTGGGCTCAAAGAAAGAGCGTAAATTCCGTCCTGAGGATGATTCAACTTTTGTGCGGCATTAAGCATGTCCTGCCATGTCCAGTTGTCCGTGGGATAAGGCACGTTGTACTTGTCAAAGATGTCTTTGTTGTAGAAAAGGGCCAAAGTGGAGAAGTCCTTCGGGAATCCATATATGTGGCCATTGTATTCAAAGGGCTGGAGCAAAGAGGTCGCAAAGTCGGAAACAGGGAAATCGTATTTCTTTACGAAGTAATCAAGCGGATAAACAGCGCCAGATCTTATGAATTGTTGAGCATACGATGAATCAAGGTAGAAAATGTCAGGGGCCGTGCCCGCAGAAAGTTCACTCGTCAATTTGACAAGGTAATCGCCCGGTATTGGCTGGTACTGTAATTCTATCTGACCTGCATATTTTTGATTGAAGGCCTTAACAACGCTTTCCATAGCCTGTTGCTCGACGGGAGAAGAAACCCAACCACCGAGGGTTACGACTGTCACCGCAAAGAGTCCGATAGAAAGTACCGACATCAGTCCGATGACCAAAAGAAATACTCTGCTTTTCACTAAAATCCCTCCTTTAAGATTTTTGATATTACAAACTCGGCTCCCACTGACCAGAGCTGAGGTGAACATGCAACCGGATAAGGAACTAAATATTCATTTCCACCAAACAATTCTGGCAATCTCCAGTTGAAATGACGGGCAGATTTGAAAAGCGCTTTCGATAACTTTATCGATTCTTTCTTAAAACCCCTCTCATACATTCCAAGCGCTATTATAGATGTATCATGAGGCCATACGGATCCGTTGTGATAGGCAATTGGGTTGTACGCCGCCATCTTTGAAGACATCGTCCTTATGCCCCATCCAGTAAACATATCGGGATCCATAAGTCTCTTCGTCACAAGATATGCCCTATCATCATCGATAATTCCACTTATAAGACAATGACCGGGATTTGAAGTTATAGAATCGACCCGATCACCGTTGCCGTCTATGGCGAGAGCAAAAAATTTCTCTTTTTCCATCCAGAAATCCTCGTTAAAATTCTTCTTTAGAGAGATGGCCTTATCAAGAAAATGCTTTGACAATTCTCCGCTGTAAAACTTTGAAAGTGTCATGTAGGCCTCGTAAAGATATGCCTGAACTTCGACAAGTTTAACTGGCGGTGTGGCCATTTTACCGTTCGAAAAGACTACAGAATCTCCAGAGTCTTTCCATCCCTGATTCGAAAGCCCGTTTGGAGATTTAGATCTGTAATACAAATAACCACGCGAATCAACACTTTCATCCAAATATTTTGCGGCCAGATCTATTGATTCTTTTAACTCATCGAAGATCCTTCCGTACATTTTTTGGTACCTTCCAACGGCCAGCAAAAATAGGGGTGTCGCATCTATGCTTCCATAATACTCGGAAAAAGGCACCTTCCCAGACAGCGCATATTCTCCAACTCTTATTTCGTGGACGATCTTGCCGGGCACCGCGTCCTTTTCGTCGTCCCTTTTCTTTGACTGAGTTAAGGCCAGGATCTTCAAAATATCGTGCGCAAGTTCCGGAAAAAGATCCATCGTCTGGATTGCAAAGACAATCGAGTCTCTTCCGAAAATAGTGGCGAACCACGGAAGGCCGGCCGCGGGAAAATGACCATATTTTGTATCCATCAAAAGCATTCTCACGTCTTCGGCGGCACGTTTTATCATGGCAGAACCTTTTTTATTGAAGTTAAATTCCACCTTTTTGGGTTCAATCGAAAAAAGTTCTGTGCCATAAGTTTTCTTTTTGAATTTTACGTAAGGAAATATATCGAAGGAGATTTCTGCATGATCTTTAGGATCAATGACTACTTCTGAAACACTTCCCTTTACGATGACCTTGTGTTCTAAATACTCGCTTTTGTACGTTGCGATCTCTTCTCCATCTTTTCTTTCAATTTTGACCTCTCTTTTTTCCGTCTTATCTGACCTTATTTCGAATATATCGTTGAAAGTGTAATCGATTACATTTTTAAGATGCAAAAAGACTTTCTCATTTGAATAATTCAAAAAATCATAACTTACTCTCAATTTCTGACCGTCAACTCTGTATTCAACCTTTAAAAGCAGATCCTTATCGTGGAAACTTGAAGGAGACTTTGCCATAAACCAAAAAAAGACAGAATCATTTTTGTACTCTCCAAGACTTAGGAAATCGAATCTTTGAGAAATCTCGGGAACGATTTTTCCTATCATCCTTGTGTCCATGTAATAAAGTCCTTCTGATTTTCCCTCGATAAAGCCATTTTCTCCTATCAAAGCCATTAAATTGCCGGATTTTAAAGTGTACAACGCGATCACTCCCTAAATGTTGAATTTCTTTTGACAAGGAAAACGTCGAGTACCTTTGATTCAACCTGTTTGCCGTTGAGCATGTCTATGAGAATCATAGCCGCATTCTTTCCAACTTCATTTATGGGCTGTCTTACAGTCGTAAGAGATGGGTTTACCATTGCCGACAATGGAACATCGTCAAAACCTACAATCGGTACATCGCGTCCGACCTTTAATCCCGCTTCCTCGATGGCGACCATTGCGCCGGTTGCCATGAAGTCTCCCGACACAAAGATGCCATCGAAAGAAAGATTTTTTAGCGCTTCTTTGGTAAGAAGATACCCGTTCTCTCTGTCCGAATTCTTTTCCACATATTTTACGAGATCCTCATCGTATTCTATACCTCTCTCCTTATGGGCCCTTATATATCCAGCCAATCTGTATCTCGTTGCGGCATGACCTTTTGGACCATTTATGAATAAGATTCTCTTGCACCCAACTTCAAAAAGATGATCTGTCGCTATAAAGCCACCTTTTTCGTTGTCTGTGTCAACGTATTCATAAATTCCCACGTTATTCGGCCTTCCTATGACGACAAATGGTATTCCAAACTTCCTCAACGCAAAGATCCTCTCATCTCCGTCCATAACATCGAAAAGTATCAGACCATCGACCAGTCCTTTGGCGGCTATCTCAAGGTAAGAATTCGAATTTCCCTTCTTTTCAGTCGAGATCACAAGATGGTAATCGAGATCTGAAAGTACGCCGCTCATTCCATGGATAAACTCGACAAAATAGGGAAAAGATATGAAATAATCGAGATCGTGAGATATAACTATGCCAATTCCGTTGCTCGAACTCGTCCTGAGGCTCTTGGCAGAATGATTTGGAAAGTAATTCAATCTTTTGATGGTTTCGACAACGCGCCTTTCCGTTTCCGGATCTACATTTCCGAGACGATTTATAACTCTCGACACAGTTGCGACAGAAACATTCGCAGCCTTTGCAACATCCTTTATAGTCATCAAATACACCTCTTTATGTAATCGATTACATTATAATCATATCAGATGATCTTTTCAAATTCTTTTACGAACGAAATTCGGCAATTTTAGATGAAATACTCCATTTTAAGGTTATTTAATTTCATAATCCTCAAAATATCTCTTTATCAATCTTTAAAGATTCTTTTTTCGTACAAAATGGATCAAAAAATCGAAACAAAAATTTTCTTTGGTATGCAAAAGATTTAAAAGTGGTAAAATTTATTTAGTGTGATCTGCAAAGAGGAGGAGATCGTCATGATAAAGAAATTAAGAATAATGACTCCAGGACCCACACCTGTACCGGTAGATGTTTTGCTCGAAGGGGCACGCGAAACTCTTTATCACAGAAATCCAGAATTTTTGAAAATGTTAGAGACGGCATCGAATGATTTAAAGAGCGTTTTCAGAACTAATGGACACGTTTTCATCTTGGCATCTTCGGGAACAGGTTCCATGGAGGCGGCGGTGGCGAATACTGTAAACCCGGGGGACAAGGTTATAGCGGTAGTAGGTGGCAAATTCGGCGAGAGGTGGGCAGACCTTTGCAAGGCATACAATGCAAATATGATCGAGTTGGATATCGAATGGGGGGATTACCTAAGGCCAGAACAGATTGAGAAGTTGTTAAAAGAAAATCCAGACGTGAAGGTTGTCTTTACAACCTTAAGCGAAACATCGACGGGCGTTGTTAACGATATAAAGTCAATAGCCGAGATCGTGAAAAAGACAAATGCGCTCCTTGTCGTAGACGCTGTAAGCGGAATCCTTGCAGAACCTCTTGAGACCGATCTGTGGGGTGTTGACATCGTCGTCGCCGGCTCTCAAAAAGCCTTCATGATGCCTCCAGGCCTTGCATTCGTTGCGGTGTCCGGTGAAAAGGCATGGAAAAGGATCGAAGAGGTTAAGTCTCCGAGGTACTATTTCGATCTGAGGGCATACAAAAAATCCTACACCGATACCCCTTACACGGGGGCGGTAAATCTCGTCTACCAATTAAACAAAGGTCTCGAAATGATAAAGTCCGAAGGAATTGAAAATGTCTGGGCGCGCCACGCCATCTTTGGAAATGCCGTCAGAAAAGGTGTGAAGGCATTAGGGCTCGAACTCTTCGCGAAAAAACCCGGAAACGTCGTGACGGCCGTCAAGGTGCCGGAAGGCATTGATGGATCGAAATTCTTGAAATTTTGTCGCGAGGAATATGGGATGGTCTTTTCGGAAGGGCAATCCCACCTAAAGGGAAAGATCTTCAGAGTTTCAAATCTCGGTTATGTCGATAAATTGGACATAATATCAGCAATTGCAACGATAGAGATGGCAATGAACAAATTTGGAAAGAAGGTACCGATGGGAGCAGGCGTGAAGGCTGCCGAAGAGGTACTTTTGGGAGATGAAAGATCATGAAGTTCAAAGTTTTAGTCAACGATCCTCTTGCTCCAGATGCGATAAAGATCCTAAAAAACGCGAATTTAGAGGTAGAGGAGAGAGAATATTCGAAAGAAGATCTGCCAAAGCACATTGGAGAATACGATGGAATAATAGTAAGAAGTGCGACAAAGGTTACAAAAGAGGTCATAGAGGCTGGAAAAAAGTTAAAGGTCATAGGACGTGCCGGAGTCGGCCTCGATAACATAGATTTAAACGCTGCGAAAGCGCACAATGTAACTGTCTTGAGCACTCCCACGGCAAATGCGATAAGCGTTGCAGAACTCGTTTTTGGGTTTATGATCTCGGTATCGCGCCACATTGTAACTGGCACTGCAACTTTAAGAGATGGAAAGTGGGAAAAGAAAACCCTTGAAGGAGTTGAACTTTACGGCAAAACCCTCGGCATAATAGGCTTTGGAAATATAGGGGCAGAGGTTGCAAAAAGGGCCTTTGCATTTGGAATGAAGGTCATAACCTACGATGTAATTCAAAACAAGCGCGGTCTTGAGGTCGAATTCGTTCCTTTAAATGATCTCCTTAAAAATTCAGATTACATAACTGTCCACCTTCCACTTTTGGATTCGACAAAACACATAATATCCGATGCACAATTCTCGATGATGAAAAAATCCGCGATTTTTGTTCATGCGGCACGTGGCGGGATAGTAGATGATAGGGCACTTTTGAACGCTCTAAAGACCGGCAAAATCGCAGGCGCTGCCCTTGATGTCTTTGAATCAGAACCATTGGACGAGATCGGCCGCCAGATCGTCTCGATGCCAAATGTTGTCGCAACGCCGCATCTTGGCGCCTCAACGATAGAAGCACAGGGCAGGGTGGGACGTGAGATAGCGGAAAAAATCGTAGAATTCTTCAAAGGGGTGAAGTGAATGGTATCTCCACAGGACATATTGAAAAAGGCCTACGAGTACGAAAAAGATGTCGCGCAATTTTTGAGAGACATAGTGGCCATTCCAAGTTATTCCGGTCAGGAAAAGGCCGTTGTTGACAGAATCGCAGCGGAGATGAAAAAGGTTGGCTTCGACGAGATCAAAATAGATGGCCTTGGGAATATCTTTGGAAGAATTGGGAATGGAAAGACGAAGATAGCCATGGATGCGCATATCGATGTTGTCGGGATTGGAGATCCAACCCAGTGGAAACATGATCCTTTTAAGGGTAAGGTGGAAAATGGGATAATTTACGGAAGGGGCGCCGGAGATCAAAAGGCCGGCATGGCCTCTATGGTGTATGCCGGGAAGATAATAAAAGATCTTCATCTTGAAGGAGATTACACACTCTACGTTGTTGGATCTGTGATGGAAGAGGAATGCGATGGATTATGCTGGCAATACATAGTCAAAGAGGATAAATTCATTCCAGATTACGTTGTAATAACGGAACCTACGAATCTCAATATCTACAGGGGCCACAGGGGAAGAATAGAGGTTGAAATCAGGACGAAGGGTAAATCTGCTCACGCGGCAATGCCGGAGCGTGGAGAAAATGCCATCTACAAAATGGCAAGGATAATTTTGGGAATTGAAAAGTTAAATGAGAAACTCAAAGTCGATCCATTTTTGGGAAAGGGGACGGTTGTGGTATCACAGATCTTCTTCAAATCCCCATCAGAAAATGCTGTCGCCGATGAGTGCACGATCCATATAGACAGAAGGCTTACAGCGGGAGAAACAAAAGAAAGTGCCATCGAAGAGTTCAAAAAGGTTATAAAAGAGGCCGGAGTTGAGGCCGAGGTGATCGAGTTAACCTACCATGGAAAGGCCTACACGGGGAAGGAATACTCTGCGGAAAAGTATTTCAGAACATGGGTTATGGACGAAAAATCCGAAGTAGTTCAGGCCGCCGTCAAGACCTACAGAGAACTTTTTGGATCTGAGCCCAAGGTAGACAAATGGAATTTTTCAACCAATGGAGTCGCAACGGCAGGTCTTTTCAAAATACCGACCGTGGGCTTTGGCCCTGCTAATGAGATATATGCCCACGGTATTGACGATCAGGCACCAATAGATCATCTTGTAAAAGCGGCTGCTTTTTACGCATATTTACCTCAAAAAATAGTGAAGGAGTGATAAAATGGGTACTCTGTTGCGCGGAAGACATTTCATTACGACGCAAGATTTCACAAAGGAAGAAATCGATCTGATGTTAGAAACTTCCTTTGATCTCAAAAGGAGGTTTGCAAGGGATGAGTTAACGCCATGGCTGCTCTACAAAACGGTCTTCATGATCTTCTACGATGAATCGACAAGGACAAGAAACTCAATAGAGGCCGGTATAACCCAGTTAGGCGGCCATGCCCATTATCTCGTGCCTGAAATGATGCAGGCGCATCATGGAGAAACGCCCGCCGACACGGCCAAGGTTTTGAGCAGATTCGGTCATGCGATAGCGGTAAGACATTGCGCATTCGGACAGGGAAATAAGTTCTTAAGAGATCTCGCGGCAAATTCGAATGTTCCAGTTTTGAACCTTCAGGATGATGTCTACCATCCAATGCAGGTTTTAGCCGATCTGATGACCATTCAAGAAAGGTTTGGAAAGAACCTAAAAGGTCTTAAGGTTGGAATAAGTTGGGCTTACGCGGAAAGCCATCTTAAACCACTTTCGGTACCTCAATCTCAGATATTACTCTTTGCAAGGTATGGAATGGACATAACTCTTGCCTATCCGGAGGGATTCGATCTGATGCCGGACATCGTCAAGCAGGCAAAACTCAACGCCGAGGCCGGAGAAGGTAAGTTGACGATAACGCATAATATGGATGAGGCATTCAAAGATGCGGACGTCGTCATTCCAAAATCATGGGGAGGATTTTACACTATACCCAATCCATTGGAAGCAGACAAATACAAGGACAAAATATGGGCCGAGGCTGCAAAGCACAAGGACTGGATATGCGACGAAAGAAGAATGAGCCTTACAAAGAAACATTCGGTGTACATGCATGCCCTTCCGGCAGATCGCGGAAAAGAGGTTGTTGATTCGGTTATAGATGGCCCACATTCGATAGTTTGGGACGAGGCCGAAAACAGGCTTCACACGGCGAAGGCTGTTATGGCCTTGACTATGGGAGGAAGGCCTTGAACGATTTGGGAATAACAGGTGGAAAGATCTTTGACGGCTTCAGATCGTACATTGCGAATATTTACATCAGAGATGGTCGCATAACTGCGATCACCTCTGATTATCTCGAATCAAAAGAAAATTACTCTGCTGTTGGCAAGTACGTTATGCCCGGCCTTATAGATCCTCACGTGCATTTTTCGCTTTCTTTGGGTAAATACAGATCGGCAGACGATTTTGAATCTGGATCTGTAAGTGCCGCCTTTGGAGGAATTACGACTTACATCGATTTTTTAGATCCGGTTACACACGAAAATGAAATAGAGGAAAAGTTTTTAAAAAGATTGAAAGAGGCAAAAAATTCTCACATAGATTATTCATTCCACATGACTATAGCCCATCCGGACATCGATCCGGTTACCCTTGCAAAACGCACTCTCGCCTTAGGAATAAATAGCATAAAAACCTTCACAACCTACAGCACATCAAACCGCATGACAGATAACGGATATATTTTGGATTTACTCTCGATAACGAGGAAATATGGAATAATCGAAACCTTTCACGCTGAAGATGACGCCATAATACTTCACAGATCGAAGATAAAAGAAAAGCACTTGCCTCAGGATCTCCCATTTTTGCATCCTTCTGAATCTGAAGCATCGGCTGCCATGAGTATAGTGACAATGGCAAAATTGACAAATGGTCAGGCTTACATCGTTCACAATTCGAGCGGCCTTTCAGTTCAAATGATAAAGCAGTTAGACGCTTTCGAAAATGTGAGACTTGAAACGTGTCCTCAATATCTTGTCCTAAATGATACTCTGTATGAAAGAGACGATGCTTATCTTTACACATTGGTTCCTCCTTTAAGATCTCGCTTGGAATCATTTTACCTTTACGAGGCACTCAAAGATGGATCGATCTCGACTGTCGGAACTGATCACTGTCCATTCACAAAAGCAGAAAAGTTTGAAAACAGGCTCAATTACGATTCGATGCCAAATGGAATCGGTGGGGTTGAGACATCCTTCGTTTTGCTTTACAACAAGGATCGATCGGAAAAAATCATCAACGATCTTGTGAGAGTGCAAAGTGTCAACGTTGCCGAAACCTTTGGCCTTAAAAACAAGGGAAAGATCGTCGTAGGTGCCGATGCAGATATAGCGATCTTCGATCCGACTTTTAAATGGACAATTGGCATATCAAATCTCCACACAAAGGCGGACTACACGCCATATGAAGGAAGAGATGTGATCGGCAAATTCGTCTCTGTCTTATCGAGAGGAAGATTCGTCATCAAAGACGGAGAATTTGTCGGAAAAAGGCTAAGAGGAAAGTTCGTAAAAAGGAGGAAAGTCTTTTGGCCTACACGATCGGAAATGCCGTTATTTACACGGGAGATGAACTTATAGAAGACGGTTACGTCTCCTTTGAAGATCATATAATCTCGGCCGGTAAGATGGGTGATTTGAAATCAAAGATAGATTACAACGCACACGGAATGCTTTTAATGCCGGCGTGGATCAACGCACACACCCATATTTATTCGTCTCTCGCGAGAGGAATGAACATTCAATTCAACCCAAAAACATTTACCCAGATACTCGATCAACTATGGTGGAAACTCGATAGAAATTTAGGCCGTGCCGAAATAGAGGCAAGCGCTTACGCGGCTGCGGCCGATCTTATTCACGCAGGTGTATCGACGATCTTCGATCACCATTCAAGCCAGAACTTCATCAAAGGATCTTTATCCATTTTAAAAAGTGTCATTGTCGATACTGCCGGAATGAGAGGAATTTTCTGCCACGAAACGAGCGATAGAGATGGAACCCAGATCGAGTCTATAGAAGAAAATTTAGATTTTTACAAATCGAATAGATCCAATACAGTTTCCGGCATGATGGGATTGCACGCTTCATTTACCTTAAGCGATACCACCCTAAGAGACGTTTCGAAAGCGTGCGATGGAAAGGTACCAATCCATATCCATGTTGCCGAAGGGATAGAAGACGAGTTGTATTCGATAAACGATTATGGTATCAGAATAATCGAAAGACTTGACAAATATGGACTAACCATCCCAAATTCTATCTATGCGCATTGCATACATATAGACGAATCCGAGGCAGAGACGATAGGCAAAAGCAGAGGATTTATAGCAAATGCGACCCAGTCTAATATGAACAACGCCGTTGGGATAGCGGACATAAAAATGCTAAGTAAACACACGAAGGTAGTCATAGGCGATGATGGATTCGGCTTTTCTCCACCCTTCGATTTGAGAATAACCCCTCTCGGTCAGAAGATCGCAAAAAATTCTCCAACTGCCTTTTCGACTGTCGATTTGAAATCTTTGATAGACAATACCTTTGAACTCGCATCTAACCATCTCAACTCAAAGTTTGGAAAGATAAAGACCGGATATGCGGCCGATCTTATGCTAATAGATTACAGATCCCCAACGCCTATGATCAAAGAGAACTTCTGGGATCATATATTCTTTGGAATTGGTGCACCGGTAAGATCTCTCTTTATCAACGGCAAACCCGTAATGATAGATGGTGAAATAAAGACCTTCGATGAAGGTGAAGCGAAAAAAGAGTCCAGAAGGATAGCCCAAATTCTGTGGGACAAATTAAAGTAAGGGGGGAGAAAAGATGGATCTTTCTACCGAAATAGCAGGACTTAAACTCGAAAACCCTCTAATGCCGGCAGCAGGCCCGCTGACGGGCGATGATAAAAAAATGAAATACGTAGCCTCTCTCGGTGTTGGAGCAATGGTGACAAAGACGATCTCCACCGAGGCAGCAAAGGTCCCAAGGCCCTGTATCGTCGCAACAAAAGATTACGTTGTAAACGCAGAGTTGTGGTCAGAATATGGACCAGACAAATGGATAGAGGAATTCTTGCCGGGAATTCAATCTTTAAGAATTCCAAAGATCATAAGCATAGGATATTCAAAATCACAGATAGAATATCTCGTGCCACGATTAAAAGATTTCGGAGATGCCTTTGAAATCTCAACCCATTACACCGGAAAGGATATAGCACCAATAATCGAGATCGCAAAAAGCGCGATAAAATTATCGAAAAAACCCGTATTCATGAAGGTTAGCCCTCACATGCCTGATCCCGTAGAATTCGCTCAAAAAATGAAGGAAATCGGTGTATCTGGCATAGTCGCCGTTAACTCTTTTGGACCCGTTTATTACGTTGATCCAAAGTTCGGTCATCCAACTCTCGGATCTGAGAATAGATATGGCTGGATCTCCGGACCGATAATAAAGCCAATCGCGCTTTCAATAGTCCTGAGAATAAAGCAAAACGTCGATATACCGGTCATTGGAGTTGGGGGAGTAAGGACTGCCGACGATCTCGTCGATTTTCTTGAAGTTGGGGCATCGGCCGTCGGAATGCTTTCATCCGCTTTGATATACGGTAAAGAACAGTACAGAAGGATAATCAGCGGTCTTGAGATGGCTCTGAAAAAAAGAGGATACGCGTCCTTAAAAGACGCGATAGGGAGCAAAATCGAAAAAAAACCTGCTGAATTCACGGTGAGAAATCCTCAAATAGATACTCAAAAGTGCACACTTTGTAAAATGTGCGAATATGTATGCCCCTACTTTGCCATAACGGTAACAGATCACGTTGAGGTTGACACAGATGCATGCTTTGGATGTGGACTGTGTCAGACAAGGTGTCCGGTCGATGCGATAAGCGGTGTACTTGGATAACTTTGCAAAATTATAACAACAATTCCGGCATGATTGCCGGAATTTGTTTTTACATTCAGTATGTAGAGATAAATTCTGAATTATCATGAAATTTTATGAAATAGAAAGATTATTTAATTTATTGTTTATTTTCAACTATATTTGGCAAAAAAACACGATATTTAGCGTTTGATCGGGATAGAAAATTATAATATAATTTTTGAAAACGTTTGCAAGGTGAAGAAAATGGTAAGCGGAAAGAGCATAAAAGATGTTGCAAAAGTAGCAGGCGTTTCAATTTCAACGGTATCGAGGGTTTTAAATGACTCACAAAATGTGAGTTCAGAACTCAAACAAAAGGTTTTAGATGCAGTCCAAAACCTCGGATATCGTTCGAATACAATTGCCCGCGCCCTAAAGGGAATGCCAACAAAGACTTTAGGACTTTTAATACCAACAATTGAAAATCCTTTCTTCCCTTCAATGGTAAGAGGAGTTCAGGACGAAGCGCATCGAAATGGATATTCGGTTTTTCTTTGCAACACTGATGGGTCACGAATCATAGAGGAAAGACAGTTCAAATTATTACTTGATAAAAAGGTTGACGGTATAATACTTGTTGCCTCCAAATATACAACGAGATATTTAAAAAATGGTATGGAATTTCCGATTGTCATGATCGATAGATACGTTAATTCGCCAAATTTTTCATATGTGACCGTTGATCACACTATGGGAGTAAGGCTTGCCATTGAACATTTGTACTCCCTTGGCCATAGAAAGATAGCATTTCTCGGATCAAAATTGCTTTCATCTGGAGCGAGAGAACGTTTTCAATCCTACAAAAGATACATCGAAGAATTCAAGATGAAATTCGATGATTCGCTCATAGTGCTCGGGGAATATACCTATGAAAGCGGCATAAAAATGGTCGAAGAATTGATGAAAAGAAAGGTAAAATTCGATTCAATTTTATGCGGAAATGATCTCATAGCATTTGGAGTTATCGAGGGATTAAAGAATTATGGGATAAGGGTTCCAAAGGATGTTTCTGTTGTTGGATACGATGATATAACCTTTTCTTCTTACCACAATCCCAAACTCACAACGATACGCCAACCGACTTACGAAGTCGGACAGATGGCCACAAGAATAGTCATAGACATGATCTCCGGTGCAGATAGAAGGGTTAAGCATATAAAGATAGAACCTTCCCTTGTAATCAGAGAAACGACGCGCAAAAGAGGAAGTGAAATTTAGTGGATATATTAAAAGTAGAAGAAATAAAAAAGAGTTTTTCGGGCGTTAATGTCTTGAAAAATATAAATTTATCCATAAAATCTGGAGAATTGCACGCAATTGTCGGGGAAAATGGGGCTGGAAAATCAACTCTTATGAAGATCATTGCGGGAGAACTCGAACCCGATTCTGGCAAAATATATCTGAATGGAAAAGAGGTCCAATTCCATTCTCCCTTAGATGCAATTAACTCTGGAATCGCTTTGATACATCAGGAATTCAGTCTTGTGCCTCAATTAACGGTTTACGAGAATATCTTTCTTGGAAGGGAAATATCAAAAAGATTTTTAGGAATAAATTTTGTTGACAGGAAAGAAATGAAAAAGGAAGCGCAAGCCGTTCTAAAGACATTTGGCATTGAAAATATACCTGTAGATTCCAAAATAAAAGATTTAAGTGTTGCAAACAAACAACTGACAGAAATAGCAAAAGCCTTATCAACAAATTCAAAAATTTTGATAATGGACGAACCTACGGCCGCTCTTACTTTAAGAGAAACTGAAAAACTCTTTTCTATATTGACGAACTTAAAATCGAATGGTGTGACCATAATATTTATCTCGCATCGTCTTGAAGAGATCTTTCAAATTGCCGACTCTGTTTCAATTCTTAGAAATGGCGAATTGATAGCCACAAAACAAATAAACGAGGTTTCCATGGAAGAAATCGTCAGCATGATGATAGGAAAAAGTATGAGTAACAGATTCCCTCCGAAGCCTTCAAAAAAGATCGGCGATAAATTCTTCGAAGCAAGAAACCTTTCCTCAGACTCATTTAAGGGTATAAATTTTTCATTGCGTAAAGGAGAAATACTTGGCATAGCAGGCCTTGTAGGATGCGGTAACACACAGGTTGGAGAAAGCATATACGGCCTTAGAAAGTTCGACGGAGAAATATATTTCGAAGGCAAGAAGATAAACATTTCGAAGCCAACAGATGCGATAGAACATGGGATCTTTCTTGTTCCCGAAGACAGGCATGATCTTGGCCTTGTTTTGCAATTAAGCGTTAAAGAAAATCATTCTTTGCCAAATCTCGATCTATTTTCTAAGGTCGGCTTTGTTTCAACCTCTATTGAAAAGAAATCGGTAAAGGATACGATTTCATACCTTAACACTAAGGTAAGCAGTATAAATCAAAGAGTCGACAATTTAAGCGGGGGAAATCAGCAAAAAGTTGTTCTTGGAAAATGGCTCGTAAGATCCCCGAAGATTTTGATCCTCGATGAACCCACAAGGGGAATAGATGTTGGGGCAAAATTTGAAATCTACAAATTCATATACGAGCAATCTTCTAAAGGAGTGGGGATAATATTGATCTCTTCAGAACTTGCCGAAGTATTGAATCTCTCTGACAGGATTCTCGTTATGAGCGAAGGAAGAATAACTGGAGAATTAGATCCTCAAAGTGCCACACAGGAAGATATTCTAAGATTGGCTGTAAAGGGAAAGGAGTCTTGAAATGACGATATCAAAATCAAATGGTTTCATAAGAAAATACGGAGTTATCTTTGGTCTTGTGGGTATAATAATATTTTTTGCCATTGAATCTCCAAATTATTTTTTCACTCCTTCAAACTTTATACTCATTTCCAAGCAATCTTCCATAAACATATTGCTTGCTTTAGGAGAAATGTTTGTGATCTTGACGGCAGGTATAGATCTCTCGGTAGGGGCAATTGCCGGACTTGTGGGCGCTGTTTCGGCCGGTACAATAGTCGCGACGGGTAATCTTTTTCTTGGGCTTGCAGCAGGAATTGGAGTTGGAATTGCCTTCGGGCTCATAAATGGGGTTATAGTAGCCTTTGCGAAGGTACCTGCCTTTATAGCAACTCTTGCAACGATGTCTGCAATAACAGGCATTACACTTATATACACGCAGGGCGAGCCTATATGGAATTTACCCTCGTCTTTTGATTTTATAGGGCAGGGAAATCTTGCAGATATTCCATTTTCAATAATTTTAATGGCCCTTGCCTTTATTGCTGCATGGATCATACTCGAAAAAACCAAGTACGGACGGCACGTTTATGCTGTCGGTGGTAACATAAAGGCATCGAGAGCGGCAGGTATAAAGATATCCGCAGTTCTCGTAAGTGTTTACGCAATAAGCGGTCTTCTATCTGCCATTGGTGGTATCGTGCTTGCATCACGGCTTGGAACGGCCGAACCAACAGCAGGTTCAGGTTATGAACTTGATGCCATAGCGGCAGTTGTTTTGGGAGGCACAAGTCTCTTCGGTGGAGAAGGATGGGTTGTGGGAACGATAATCGGTGGTTACATAATAGCCGTCTTAAACAATGGAATGACGATAATGAATATCTCTGCGTACTATCAAGAAGTGGTAAAAGGGTTAGTCATATTGCTTGCCGTCATGCTTACAAGTTTTGGTAAGAAATATTGGAATGAATAGGGCTTAGGCCCTAATTTTTAGGGAGGTGGATAAAGTGAAAACGTTTTTAGTGGTGGCGTTGATGATCGCGGGTATCGCGGCACTTTCGATGGCGATGACTATTGGTTTTTGCGTTTCAACGCTTAACAACCCTTACTTCGTTTCCTTTACAAATGGAGCAAAGGCTGAAGCCCAGTTACTTGGCATCAATTTGATCGTTATGAACGCAAATAACAGCAACAGCACCCAGTTAAATCAGGTCGAAGATCTGATCCAAAGAAAAGTAGATGCCATTATTTTGAATCCAACGGATTCTGACGCACTTGTTCCGGCAGTTATTGCCGCAAACAAAGCAGGAATACCAGTCATCACACTTGACAGATCTGTAAATGGCGGACGTGTTGCAATGTACATCGCTTCCGATAACGTTGAATATGGAAGATTGGAGGCCCAATACGCGGTAAAATTGCTCAACGGAAGTGGAAATGTAGTCCTTCTTACGGGTATTCCGGGGGCATCCGCAACGCGTGACAGAACGAAGGGTATAATGGAAGTTCTGTCCCAGTATCCGAATATGAAAATAGTTGCAAACCAGACTGCACAGTTTGATATGGCCACGGCAATGTCAGTTATGGAATCAATTCTCGTTGCACATCCGGATGTGAATGTCGTGATAGCAGAAAATGACGAAATGGCACTTGGAGCGATTCAGGCCATAAAAGCGGCGGGAAAGAGTGGAATAATAGTCATAGGAGGAGATGGAATTCCTCAGGGAATTCAGGCCGTGAAAAATGGAACTGAAGCCGTAGATATCGCCCAGCAACCATACAAAATGGCAGCCCTTGGAGTCTCTGCGGCCTTCTTTGTCGTTAACGGCATAAGTCTCAATCCTACAAGCCTTTCAATGCCTCTATTTCCTGTGACTAAAGATAACGTTGATCAGTGGATAGCAAGTGGAGATTAATAAAGAAAAAAGATAGGCACGTAAGTGCCTATCTTTTTGTTTCGGGATAATTCGTTATCTTTCTTATGTTTTTGTACAATTTTTTTAGTTTTGGATATATACGCAGGTACACGTCTTTGAAGAGTTTCTGATAAAGTTCGTTATTTTTGGCATTCGGAAGAAATTCTTTTTGAAATCTTACCATATTATTGGTGGCATTTTCAAAGTTATTGTAAACTCCAATTCCGACACTTGCGACCATGGCCGATCCTAAACCTGCCGCTTCATTAGTCTCACTTTTTTGAACGGGCCTTCCAAAGATATCTGCCATGATTTGACACACGTCATCGCTTTTGGCTCCCCCGCCCGACACTGAAATATTCTCGATTTTTATCCTTCCGTTCTTTTCTATATTTTGAAGACCTTCAAAGAGCGCATATCCTATACCTTCTATCATTGCCCTGTACATGTGAGATCGCGTGTGAATTTCTCCAAAACCTATAAAGGAACCCTTTGCCTCGGGCATTTTCAAACCCGGTCCCCAGTAAGGCTGTGCGATAAGTCCCAAAGATCCGGCCGGAACCTTTGAAATCATCTCGTCCAACAATGCCTCTTCAAAGATGCCAAGCCTTTCCGCGTCTAACCTTTCTTTAAATCCGAATTCATTTTTAAACCATGTAACCATCCAAAAGCCTCTGAAAACGGAGACAGAAGGATTGTAAGCACCGGGAATAACGGCGGGATACGCGGGCATGAATCTTACAGGCTCGAAGTATTTTTTCGATATTACCTGAATTGAAGCCATCGTGCCGAGACTTACATTAGATCTTTTGCTGTCTACACAACCGCTACCAAGTGCCTCGCAACTTTTGTCCGATCCACTGGCAATAACGGGTGTTCCCTCCAAAAGTCCTGTCATTTGGGCCGCACGTGAGTTAATCTTTCCTATCTCTTTGGATGGCTCTACAAGGTCAGGCAATTTCTCTGGCTCCACGTAAAAAAGAATCGAGGAGATATCCTTTTGAGCGGCCCATCTCCTATTTTTGTAATCAAAGGGAATATGACCGACCTGAGATGAGACTGAGTCGGTGAACTTTCCCGTTAGCATGAAATTAAAAAAGCCGGAGACCTGCAAAAATTTATAAGTATTCTTCCATATCTCTGGCTGATTATTCCTTATCCAGTCAATCTTACTTTCACTTTGAAGGATTCTAACTGGTTCATCCATTCCCGCAATAAGATGAGAAAGATGCATTAAAAGAGGCCTTTTTCTAAGGTTTACGAAATTTTTCCTTTGATCAAGCCAAAGAATGGCTGGCCTAAGTGGATTTCCTTCTCTGTCCACATTGACTACCGTATCGCTAAGCGTTGTAATGGTTATGGCCGACACTCTTTTTTCAAAATCTTTCATTTGATCTCTTAAAGCATTTATCGCATCTAAAAAAGCCTTCCAGTAAACCTTTACATCCTGTTCGGCCCATCCGGGATATAAACTCACGTAAGGTTCATATTCAACTTTTGAAAAGGCTGATATTTTGCCGGTAAAATCAAAAAGAAAGGCCCTTAAACTCTGCGTTCCGCAATCTATGGAAAAAATTAAATCCTTCATGAAACCTCTCTATCTATTTGAATGATTTCCGCGAATATTCCCATATCCTTTAACTTTTCCAGAAGGTTTTCGTATCCTCTGAATATTATCTCGAATTTATCTATCTCGCTTGGGCCATCTGCCATTGCGGCCGCAAAGGTTATCGTTGCCGTCTCCCTCAAATCATTTCCTACAAGCATGGCTCCATGCAATTTTGAAGGCTTTATGTTTATTTTATTTCCATCGACGGATATATCTGCTCCCATCTTCTTCAATTCTTCGACATGCTTGAACCTGCTCTCAAAGACTCTTTCAACTATCTCAGATGGCCCTTCGGAAGAGAAGCCAAGAAGGGCCATCTGGGGCTGAAGATCCGTTGGAAATTCGGGATAAGGACCTGTCATGAAATGAAATCCCTTTACATTCGATGGATAAATCACCAATGAGTTCGGAAGCACCTCTATTTTCGAGCCTATTTTTTTTAGAAAATTCACAACGTTGTCTATCTCATTTCCTATGCCGTTTATCTTGAGCGTACCGCCGGTTGAAAGCGCTCCTATCATGTAAGTGCCGGCCTCTATTCTGTCACCTATTATAGAATAAATTGTGCTATCAAGGTTTTCTACCCCATCGATCCTTATCCTGTCCGTTCCTATTCCAGATATTCTGGCGCCCATCGAGATGAGAAATCTTCCAAGATCGACAACTTCAGGTTCCCTCGCGCAATTCGAAATTTCGACCGTCGTGCCCTTAAGCAAAACAGAAGTCATCATGAGATGCTCCGTCGCACCAACACTTGGAAAGCGCATCTCTATCTTGACATTGCGTGGAGACTTCACAAAATTCGCTTCTATGAAATCTCCTTCTTCTTTTATATCGATGCCAAGTTTTCTCAATCCCTCCAGATGAATATCTATGGGTCTTTCTCCTATCTGACACCCACCGGGATAAAGTATTCTTGATCGGCCAGTTCTCACAGCGAGAGGACCGAGCAAAAGGATAGAAGCCCTTATTTTAGATCCAAGGTCTTTTATCTCTCCATTTAAATTAGATACTCTTGCGGTAACTTTATTTTTTGTGAAATTAACGCTGACTCCCGCTGCCCGTATCATGGATATCATCTCGGCAACGTCAGATATGTCCGGTATTTTCTCGATTAGAACCTCTTTAGATATAAGAGTTAAAGACGCAAGGACTGGAAGGGCAGAGTTTTTCGCCCCTCCCACACTTACCTCTCCTTCGATCTTTGAATTACCCCTGATCTTTGCTTTCACCTTTTTTACCTCTTTTCAGCCCCATTTGTATTGCGACAGAAAGTATGGATAAAACAAGGAATATCGCCACAAAAACAGTTAAAATCGCGAGATTTTTTCCGCTCACAAGAACATTAAGAAGGTCTGTGGATTTAACGTTAAAATAACCTGAAAGAGGAATGAGGATGGCAAATGATGTGACGAGCCCGCCTATTGCCGCCATTGCCGTTCCAACCGTTCTTCTTTCGTTGAATATAGTTATAAGACCAAAGATCAAACCAAAAATGACGAAAACGCCAACCTTTACCCATTGACTATGATTTATGCTCAAACTAAGCGCCGATACGATCCAGTTGTATATGTAATATGATATCATCCCACCGGCGATAAAACCAAGCATGAAGAGTGCGAATTTGTAAAGGGCCACAAATAAAGAGGTAATAAGAAAGGCGATTATCAAGACCAAAACGATATGAAATATCTCTGCATTGGATGGAGATATCGTGAAATTTTTGATCACGTAATTGGTCCACAAATACTGGCCTAAATATAGTCCTGCCATAAGTCCTATGATTGCAAGAGATATTCTCACAAGATAGTAACCAAAAAAGGTTAAAACAAAACCAACTATCAAAACAACAGGCCAATAGGTGACCAAAAAATTTGATAAATTCAAATTCATATTACCCCTCCTTTTACCCACCTGCTCACAAGATCGATGATCTCAAAGAAAGGATCATTTCCGTTTTTTACTCTTATTTCTGCATCTTGAAAATCTTCTATCAATTTGTTTACTCTATCGTAATCCCATATCTGCAAAACATTCCTTCTTTTCTTTCCCCCCAAAGGGAAACCGACAAGATCTGCCACCTGTGGAACAGGAATTGAGAAGGTTTTCGAGATCTGCTTGACATCGTCCCATGAATATTCCGATTTCACATCAGACAAAAGTTTCCCGACTATGATCGCTGTTTTTTCAAGGCCTCTGAGTATTACCATCGGATGTATATCCTGAATAAGAACTTTCAAAGATTTCAAAGACGAAGGGTCCCTTTCAAAAAAAGCCCTGTAGAAATCAAAGGCAAATGGTACGGCGTAAGAAGGGACTATCTTTTCGATATCTTCGTAAGAAGGAGTTTTTGAAAATATGGAAATTTTCTCTATCTCCTTCGCTATCAAATCCAAATTCCACGTTCTGTTTAAGATCAATTCTTTTCCCTTTTCGTCTATTTTAACACCAAAGAAATGACAAATGTTCTCTATTTCTTCCATCCATCCATTTATGTCCCATTGTTTCGGACTTGAAAGGTCTTCAAATCCGAACTTTTTTATCAAATCGGGATCTCCTGACGTTATAAAGATATCCCGATCACAGGAAGAAAGATTTTTCATCAGCCAATTTCTCTCTTCCTTTTCCCACTTATCTATTGACTTCAAAAGCAAATCTTTTTCCCCAAAAAGCGAATTCGAAAATAATTCTAACTTCAATCTTTCTATCTTTGAAGGAGTATCAGGCTTGACAGTAGAGAATTCTTTTCCTTCCAAAAATCTTTTTAGTTTCCACTCCGAATCAACCAGTAATGCCTTTATCATTCCTTAATTCCTCAAAACACATCGAGGCCGCGCCATATATACCGGCATCGTCGACAAGATTGCTCAATACTATTTTGTAAGTTCCCCAGAAAGATCTCATGACATTTTCGTGGGTCTTCTTTTCTATGCCATCGAGCAAGAACTGACCTGCCCTCGATACCCCTCCTCCGATCACTATTATTTCTGGATTGAATATGTGAACGAATGATCCTATCGCTATTCCAAGGGCATCTGTTACCCTTTCGAAGACTTTAACACCGAGAGGATCTCCTTTTTTGGCCGCATCCATGACTTCTTTTGCGCTGAATTCTTTTATGATCGTGTCCGGATACCTCTCTTTCCATTCGCGCGCAAGTCTCGAAATGCCTGTCGCCGATGCTATGGTCTCAAGGCATCCATGATTTCCGCAACCGCATAGATATCCATTTGGCTCGACTACGACATGGCCGAGTTCTGCCCCTATACCGGTCGAACCTCTGAATACTTTATCATCGCAGATGATTCCTCCACCAACACCGGTTCCGAGAGTAAGACCGAGGACGTTTTTGTATCCCTTCGCGACTCCAAACCATTTTTCTCCAACCGCAAAGGCATTCGCGTCATTTTCGACGACGACTCTTAATCCCACCTTAGAAGAGATGGCCGAAGCGAGAGGAACATTTATCCATCCGGGAAAGTTCGGTGAAAACCTTACAACACCATTTTCATGGTCTATCGATCCAGGGGATCCTATACCTATCATCTTTATCTCTTTGTCATTTATTTCTTTTATGGCCTGGGCTATCCTTTGGGTAACTGATTCGAATCCCTCTTCTGTCTTTGTGTCTATGACTTTCTTTTTCGAGATATTACCATTCTCATCGACAACTCCCATTGCAACCTTTGTACCACCAAGATCGATTCCAAGTACCTTCACAAGATCCACCTCTTTATTTTTCTTCCTTTATATGTTAGAATCTTTATGAACACCATGCTAAGCGGGGAGTCAGCGGTTCCCTTAACCCGAAATCCGCTTTACGCGGGGCTGAAGGCCGATCTGAGGCTGGCAGGGGTAAGAAATGGGACTTTCTTCGAGAACGTTGAAGACAAGGTCCTGTGCGACGGGAAACCACGAACCTGGTCAGGTCCGAGAGGAAGCAGCCATAAGTGGACCTTTCCGTGCGACACGGGAGTGCTTTGTCGGAGTCCTTCGAAAAAGTAACCGCTTGTTCCTGTCCAGTCAAAGGCGGATGCATGGTGTTCATTCTATACTTCCATCTCCATCATCCTGACGAATTTTTCCGTCAATTCCGGATCAAACATTATGCCAGAATTCTCTTTTATCATCTCAACTGCCTCGTATTTTTCAAGAGGCCTTGTGGATATTTCCGAAGAAACGGTGTTTGTGGCCTCATCGAAAAAATCGCAGATCCCTATTATTCGCGCGTAATATGGAATTTCTTTTCCCTTGAGTTTGTCTGGATATCCTTTTCCGTCCCATCTCTCGTGGTGGCTTCGCGCCACAGGAGCCGCATCCATTAAAATGCCAGTCGTCGCTAAAAATATAGATCCAACAACGGTATGGTCGCGCCCTGTGTGGAGCCAATTTCTTATTCTTGTCGGTGAAAAGAGCAAAATCTGCTCAAGGCCTATCTTACCGACATCGTGCAGCATTGCATACTCGACAAGTTTGTCGAGATCCTCTCCATTTATCCCGAGATATTCCCCGAATTTCTTCGCGAGTTTGGCAACTCTTTCCGAATGACTCATGCCATTCATATCTTCAACTTCTCCGTTTATTATGAAAGACTCGAGCATTCTTACAAAGAGAATTCTAAATCTGTTTTTGTAAATAAACGAATTTTCAAAATTGTCTACAAGTGATATGGCCGTACCGATCGCAAGAAAAACGTCATCGCTTTCGATGTGAGAGACACGACCTTCGTAATGGATATCAAAAGCTCCATCCTTCATGACGCAGACAGGCCTTGAATCATTCACGATATGGTCCGAAAGAATCACGGAAGCATTTTGAAGATCGACGATTTCGACGGAATCTTCGATCGTTGATTTGTCAAAATCGATGTTGTCCACGTAAATCTTTATTTTGTAATTCATGTCGATCACCACACGAATAGTCTGGCAGAATTCATAACGAGCCAGTTAACGGCAGGGTTAAGGATAATATAAACAACGCCCAAAAGTATGAGAACAAATAGAATTATCGTGCCGTATATCTCGTATTTCAAGATCCAGTTCATGTATTTCGACGGCAAAAATGCGTCAAGTACCTTTGAGCCATCGAGAGGGGGTATAGGTATAAGGTTGAAAACGAATAGGACGTAACTTATGTAAATGAATATTCCGAATGCGTCGGCAAAATAAGACATGTATGGATTCGTCACAATGGTTGGCAGGGGAAGGATGGGTGCATACCTTGCGTAAAGAAAAAGATCCGATCTTATGTATATGAATTCGGCTATAAAGCCGGTAACGAGGTTTGCGATCGGCCCTGCAAGAGAGACTATTACCATGTCTCTGCGCGGATTCCTCAATTTCCAAAAACTTATTGGCACCGGCCTTGCCCAGCCGAAATGGAAGAATATAAGCGCAAGAGTTCCAATCGGATCGAGATGTTTTAATGGATTTAAAGTTAGCCTTCCAGCCCTTTTTGCCGTATCATCTCCGAGCATATAGGCGGCAAGACCGTGGAAATATTCATGAAGCACAATCGCCATCAAGACGGCAGGAACAGTTTCAAGCGCTTCAAAAAGAAAGACTCTTATGTCATTTAGCATGTTTTCCTCCAGACAATTTTACGATCATCTGCTTAAAGTCCTCGGGAAGAGGAGCAACAAATCTCATACGTTCGCCGCTAATGGGATGGTTTATCTCAAGGACCGCGGCGTGAAGCATCTGCCTTTGACAATCAAAATCGTTATTTTTCTTACCATATATTTTATCACCTAAGACTGGATTTCCCAAATAACTCATGTGGACCCTTATTTGGTGGGTACGGCCAGTCATGATTTTCACGGCTATAAGTGAGGCTATCCCGAATTTCTTTACAACCTTGTAAATCGTGTGGGAAGGCCTTCCCCAGTTTAAAACGTCCATTCTCGTTCTAACCTGAGGATTTCTCGCTATGGGAGCAAGTATTTCCCCCTCCTTCTGGTTGGGAGTACCATTAACTATTGCGAGGTACATTTTCGAGGTTTGTCTTGCTTTGAACTGGGCGGAGAGAATTCTTTGAACGTCGGGATTCTTGGCAACAACGATTACACCCGTTGTATCTTTGTCAAGTCTGTGAACTATGTAAGGGAAAAAGGATCCCTTAGAGTACCATAAAAGCGCATTGACAAGAGTTCCAGTCGTTTTTTTAAGCGTTGGATGTGTGACAAGACCGCTCTGTTTATTGACGACTATTATCGAATCATCTTCGTAAATGATCTTAAGAGGAATTTCTTCTGGATTTATCTGAGGAATCTCTGGAGGAGGGAAGGTCGCCTCGATGACATCTCCTACTTTCAATTTGTATGAAGGTTTTACGATTTTTGAGTTGACCTTTATCTTGCCAGATCTTATGAGATTCTGAATCACTGTTCTTGAGGTTTTAGAAGGGGCAAATTCCATCATGGCAAGATCTATCCTGTTTCTTGCCTCACGATTTGTAATGGTTATTCTAAGACTTTCTTCCATAACTTCTTTTCAAAAAATATATTCCAAGTCCTATTGCACCTGCAACTACGCAGGAATCCGCGACGTTAAAAACGGGCCACCATCCTATCTGTATGAAATCAACAACGTAACCAAAAATGGGTCTACTTATCAAATTATTTGATATGGCCCCTCCTATGAGTAAACCCATCGAAAGGCGAAAAAAGTGCGATTTATCCTTCCACAAAAATGAAAAAAGTACTATGCCGGCAATTATCGTGATTGTCAAATATTCAACAAAGTTATCTTTGAATTCGAAAAGGCTAAAGCCAACCCCGGTATTTTTAACGTAAAATATGTTTATAAAATGTCCCACAACGGGAATACTCTCCCACAGAGACATTTTTGTAGAGACAATGTACTTCGTGAGTTGATCTGCTATTACAACGATTGCCGCTACGATCCATTGAAAGATCATGATTCACACTTTTCTGTAGAAAAAAGGTTCTATTGGCTGGAGACCGATCTGGAAAGCGTTGAAGATCCTCTCAGTTCCGCCTATGAAAAGTATACCGCCACTTTTTAAAGATTTGGCAAAATTGGCATACAATTTATCCTTGATATCTGCTTCAAAGTATATGACAACATTTCTGCATATTATCGCGTAAAAATCCCTGTCAAAGGGATCTGACAGCATGTTATGCCTTTTGAAATTAACTCTCCGTTTAACTCTGTCCGAAATCTTCCAGTGTGAACCGTCTATTTGTGTGAAGTACTTTGCAAGCAGAGATTTATCAACGTTGATAAGAGACTTTGACTCGTAGATTCCATCTTTTGCGATATCCAAAGCATCATTGTCTATGTCCGTTGCCAAAACGTTGAATCCTGCGGGGGCATTTAACTCTTCGAGAATTATCCCGACTGTGTATGGCTCTTCTCCCGTTGCACATCCCGCACTCCATATCTTGGCAATACTCGATTTTTTCATTTCGGAGGAGACAAAAGATTTGAATTTTTCCCATCTATCTGGATTTCTGAAAAATTCCGAAACATTTATGGTTATTCTGTCGAAGAATTCCTTTTCCTTTGACGGATCCTCTTTTAGAAGTTTTAAGTAACTGTCGTAATCGTCAAAACCGTACCTTTTCATCAAAAGATCGACTCTTCTTTTCATCCTTTCTATTTTATAACCGGACATATCAAAATTAAGATGCCTTCTTATCTCTTCAGCAAATTTCATGAAAGATTTGTCGTCTAACAATTCAAAACCTCCATTTCATTCCCGTCCACAAAACCGGAGAAGGTGGCTGGATTCCAATAAGATTTCCATTTGAAGCGATATCCACAAAAAGATCGAGATCGCTCGATATCGGTTTTGTGTAAGATATATATCCTCCAATACCATAAATTGGCTGGTATTGACTTACGTAATATCCAGAAAATGAGATCATCACATTTCCATTCAAAAATTCGAATGGAATCTGTCCTTCGATCTCAAGTTCCTTTTCAGTCATCGCAAAAGACAAAGAAAGATCGTTGACCTTGTAGGAGGATATCCATGCATATCGAGAAGGTGTCTGGTACTCTACGTTCGGAAAAAGGTTAATGGAATCAGAAAAGGCAATAAGCGTATTGGAAAAATTACCATAATTTCCAGCAATCCCGACTCCATAAGCATTTCCACTTTTTCCAGTTATCAAAAAGACTGGCCCTAACTTCGTTATCATCAAAAAAGCATTTTCGTACCAGAAAGTATCAAGGTAGATAAAACTTTTTAACCTTGCAAAATAAGTCCCTCTATCGTAAGCGAATGAAAGTTCGTTATTTCCTGCCTTTCCATTTAAAAAAACACTCCATCCGCCCGGAAGAGTACCAACATCCCAAGGCGTCAAAAATGAATTCGAATGCGTAGATGTTGCTCCATATTCAACTTTAAAGATATTCCAATCAAAATCAACGTACTTGAAAAGTTGCGATGCGTAAGGCGTGAAAAAGATCGTGTTATTTCCGGCATAAATGGATGTAGAAAAGTAAGCCTCAACCTTTGCAACCCAGAACTCAAGATCCATTTGAACGGCGGAATTCAATGTGAAATTCGAAGATATGGATGGACCAACGGACAAAAAAATGGTACTTCTTGGAGCACCAAAAGCAAAAAGACCTATCAAAAGTGCCAATCCAAACAGTACCACCTTTTTCAAATCGATCACCTTGCGATCTTCAAAAGTTCGAGAATGACTTCCCTTGGAACGTCCATTATTTCTATTGGATATGTGCCTTCGTGGTAGTCAGTTCCAACAGTTATCTTCAGTCCATGAATTCTTCCAATCTCATGATAGAATTTGGACTGGGCCGTTGTGTGCTGTGAATGGTAGGCCTCTATCCCGTCGAGACCCCATTCCATCATCTTCATTATGTCCATCTCTTCGAGCCCAACCTTGACGTTGTTTTTGTAAAGACCGGGATGTGCAAGCACTGCCCATCCACCGGCGAGATGGATCCTGTGAATGGCCTCACGCGGATCAAGCCCTCTTGGCGGAACGTAGGCTCTTCCCTTGTCTCCTATGAGTTCGGGAGTAAAGGCATCTTTAAAGGCTTTTATATATCCTTTTTGCAAAAGGGCTCTTGCAACATTTGGCCTTCCGACAAATGGTCCGGGCGATTGTTCCATTACGTCATCAAAGGTTATGTTATAACCTAAATCGTTCAATTTTTTGACCGTTTGACGAACTTTTTCAACTCTTTCTTCAAATCTAACGCGCAAAAAATCGTTGAAATCCTTATCATCAGGATCGAAATCGTATCCGAGTATGTGAACCTCTCCGTCTTCATACATCGTTGAAATTTCAACGCCCGGGATCAACTTTATTCCCAAACGTGGCGCTATCTCGAGTGCTTCTTTTACGCCATTTATCGAATCGTGATCTGTCAAAGATGCAAAGACAACATTCCCTCCGGCAACTATTTCAAGCACATCTCTTACGGGGAAAACACCGTCGGAGTGATTACTGTGAAAATGAAGGTCGACACGCTGGAGCATTTTATCAGCCGATTCTCGACATTATTTCTTCGAGTTCCTTGTCATCGATATCGAAATTAGAATAGACCTCCTGAACGTCATCGAGTTCTTCGAGGGCATTTATGAGTTGGAGAACTTTTTCGGCATCCTTTCCGGTTACGTGAACGTTCATCTTGGACACGAAGGTGGGCTCATACGAGTCTATTTTGTACTCATCCTTCAAAGCATCCACAACCTTGTAAAGGGCCTCTGGCTGTGTCATTATCGTGTACGTGTCTTCATCTTCTTTTATGTCTTCGGCTCCGGCATCTATCGCCTTCATCATGAATTCGTCCGGATCGGAGACATTCTCTTTTGACACAGTTATGACACCTTTTCTTTCAAACTGCCACGAGACGCTACCGCCCTCTGCAATACTTCCACCGTACTTTGTGAGCACATGCCTGATATCCGCAATAGTTCTATTTTTATTATCGGTCAATGTGCTTATGTAAAGGGCAACTCCTGCCGGTGCATAACCTTCGTACATTATTTCTTCGTAATTGACACCTTCAAGTTCACCGGTTCCTCTTTTTATGGCCCTTTCGACGGTATCTTTGGGCATATTAGCTTCTCTTGCCTTTTCAACTGCCACTCTAAGGCGTGGATTCATGTCTGGATCTCCACCACCCGAACGTGCCGCAACCGTTAACTCTCTTATTATCTTTGTGAACTCGGCTGACTTTTTGCTGTCTTGCGCTTCTTTTCTGTGTTTTATATTGGCCCACTTATTGTGACCGGACATTAAAATCCCTCCTGATTTTTAACTTTTCAAAATATTTTACCATAATCAAATTCCATAGCAAAATCTTATCTTAACGCTATGCCAACATTTTGCAATTCGTATTTTCTGCTTCCAAGGCCTATCTTTTCAGCGTGCGCAAGTTGTGCCTCCCAAGATACATCCGGATGTGCTTCTTTGAAAGGATCCTTTCCAACCTGCTTTATCACAAGATCTATGCATGCCTGATCGAGCGCTACAGGATCTGTACTTGCGGCAATGCCTATGTCTGGAGCGACAGGAGGACGGTTAATCGACCAGCAATCGCAATCAGGAGAAACATTCGTTATAAAAGATACGAACAATCCCTTTTTATCTTTGAGAACGGCCTTTGTGTATTCGGCTATTTTCATACTCAAAAGTTCTGAAGAGGCATTCCATTGCGGGACCATGGCACCGTAATTGCACATGGCAACGCACTGACCACAACCTATACACGTATCGTAATCTATGACGGCATACCTTTTTCCATTCTCGAATTTCACGACCTTGACGGCACCGGTAGGACAGTACCTCTCGCACATTCCGCAGGCCGTACAGTTATCAACGTTCACAACTGGCTTTGATGTGGAATGTTGCTCGAGTTTGCCCGCTCTCGAGGCCGATCCCATTCCAAGATTCTTCAAAGTGCCGCCAAAACCAGTCTGCTCATGACCTTTAAAATGGGTAATGGCTATGATAACATCTGCAAGCGCTATTGCAGAACCTATCTTCGCATTTTTTACGTACTCGCCATCGATGGGAACCTCTGTCTCATCATTTCCTCTAAGCCCGTCGGCTATTATTACTGGCATTCCAGTAACTTCTTGAGCAAAACCGTTGACCGTTGCGGTCCAGAGATGATCGACGGCATTCGTTCTACTGCCTTTGTAAAGCGTGTTTGCATCCGTAAGGAATGGCTTCCCGCCAAGTGATTTGATTCTGTCCGCTATAACCCGGGTGTAATTTGGTCTTATGTAGGCCATATTCCCGTATTCTCCAAAGTGAATCTTTACAGCGACAAGATCGTCCTTTTTAATTATCCGGGAAATGCCGGCTTTCTCCACAAGGATTCTCAATTTGTCAAGCAGCCCCATTCCCGGCGTTGTCGTCATATCCGTAAAATAAACAACAGACATGGTAAATCCTCCTTTTCAATTAATCAACCTTTCTTAATTTGCGTGCATTCGTAATCGATCATCTCAAAGTTCAAAAGAAGAATAAACATTCATGTAAACTTCTTTGATGGGCACACGAAAATCAGACGATATTTTCTTGCAATCTTCGTACTCTGGAGAGAAGTTGACCACCTTTCCGTTAAGCAGTCCGACTTTAACCCTTACCTTTCCCCATTTTGTCTTTACCTCTCTCATTTCCCTTTCGAGAGTTTCCCTCTCGGCATCAAAGATCCTAACTCCAAGTGTCGTAGTCTCCGTTAAAAGTATGGCATTCAACTTTTCTACATTCTGTTCTTCTGCGATCACGCTTATTTTAATGGCCGGGCGGTTCTTTTTCATCTGAATAGGTGTAAAATAAACGTCTAAAGCGCCTTCGTGAAATAATTTTTCCATTATCGACTCGTAAAATTGTGGATTCATATCATCTATATTCGTCTCTATGACCTTTACCCTTTTAGAAATCCTTTCCACTCTTCCAAGACTTACTCTCAAAAGATTTGGTATCTCTATCTCATAGGTGCCGGCACCGTATCCGATCTTCTCCACACTCATAAGCGGCCTCGGTCCAAAATAAGAGGACAGCGTCGTTATTATTGCAGCCCCCGTAGGTGTTGTGAGTTCTTTTTCTGTTCCGCTCGAATATATCGGGACATTCTTTAAAAGTTCGGCGGTGGCCGGAGCCGGAACGGGTAATTTCCCATGTGCGGCCATCACATATCCCTGACCTGTGTTTATGGGGGAAGCGTATATCCTGTCAATTCCCAGCATTTCGAGTCCTATGACAGATCCCACTATGTCAACGATGGCATCGACCGCCCCAACTTCGTGAAAATGAATCTCATTTATATCTGTTCTGTGAACCTTCGCCTCGGCCTTTGCAAGGTTCATAAAGATCGCCTTACTTTTTTCCTTCACGTTCTTTGAAAGTTCACTCGAGTCTATTATTTTATTTATATCTTCCAGATTTCTTCCGTGATGATGATCGTGATCGCCATGATGATCGTGATCCTCATCGTGATCGTGATGATGCAATTTCACATCAACGTAGGTTCCTCCTATGTGAGACCTTGAAACTTTTTGAGCCGTTATTTCATACTCATCTTCCAAATGTAATTTTCCAAGTTCGGATTTCAAAAGTTCAAGATCGAGCCCGAGATCTATCAAAGATCCAAGGGTCATATTTCCGCTTATACCTGAAAACATTTCGAAATAGGCGTCCACAAAGATCACTCCTCTCCGATTTTGTTTATGAGACTCGCAAGGTAGGCAGCGCCAAAGCCGTTGTCTATGTTCACAACCCCGATACCGCCAGAACAGTTGTTGAGCATGGTCAAAAGTGGTGCAAGACCGTTAAAATTGGCACCGTAACCTACACTTGTGGGAACGGCTATGATCGGCTTTTTGACAAGGCCCGCAACTACGCTTGGCAAGGCACCGTCCATTCCCGCTATCACGATTATAACCTTTGCACTGTCGAGAAGATCTACATTGTAAAGAATTCTATGAATTCCGGCAACTCCAACATCCACAAGTCTTGATACCTTGTTTCCCATTATGCGCGCTGTTTCAAAACATTCCTCCAAAACAGGTAGATCAGACGTTCCCGCACTTATTATCAATATAGAACCCTTTTCAGAAGGTTTTTCCCTTTCTATCGTTATGGTCCTCCCGACATGGTTGTATCGGGCCTGCGGGAAGATTTTTTTGACCATTTCGAATGTAGAATGATTCGCCCTTGTACCGAGCAAATTCAGAGAATATTTTCCCAACTCTTCAAAGATTTTTACGACCTGATCGTCACTTTTGCCCTCGCAAAAGATCACCTCTGGAAAATCTCTTCTTCTCGATCTGTCAACATCTACACGCGCAAAATTTATATCTTTATATCCGGGATCTAAGATAAGTTCGATCGCCCTTTCAACACCTATTTTTCCCGATTTGAGTTCTTCAAGTATATTTTTTAGATCCTTTCCTATCATTTTAACACCTCATTTAAACTCCCACTTCTGTATCCTTCAAGATCAAGGGTAACATAATTGAAGCCCATTTCCTTTGCCATCTTTACTATTTGATCTTTATTTTCCATCAACTTAGAAAAGTCTTCTGGTAATACTTCTATTCTCAAAGTCCTCTCATCGTGGTATCTCGCCCTGTGAACTTTGAGATTCAAAGTCTCGAGATACGACTCCATCTTTGAAATCTTTCCAATTTTTTCCATCGTTATTCTTGTGCCGTATGGAAAACGAGTTGCAAGACATGTCTGAGGGAATTTGTCCCAGGTCGGAAGATTCATTTGTTTCGAAAGTTCTCTTATCTCTTCCTTTGTCAATTTTGTATCCTTCAAAGGACTTAATATGCCGAGTTCAGAAAGGGCTTTAAGGCCGGGCCTGTAATCTTTGGATATATCATCGTAATTGGTACCATCAACTATGACCATTCCTTCCCTTTGCGCGATCTCTTTTAACTTTGAAAAGGTCATGTATTTACAATAATAGCACCTCAGAGGATCATTTTTGGCAAAATCTTCATTCATAGTTTCGTCCAGATCTATTATCATATGCTTTACGTTCAACTCTTTTGCGATTTTAATGGCCTGAGAATTTTCATTTTCAAATCTTATGGGAGAAGAAACCGTCACAGCCATAACGTTATCTCTTCCAAGAGTATCAAGCGCGAATTTAAGAAGAAAGGTGCTATCCACCCCTCCCGAAAAGGCCACAACGACCTTTTTCATCTTTATCAACGAAGACCTCAAATCTTCTATTTTTTCTTCCTTTTTCATTTCAACACATCCTCCACATATTTTAAAGCCCCGCTTTTACGGGGCTTTATTTTTATGAATTCTCTTTTACTTTCCTACCGCACCTGTTTTTTCAAGGTGTTTGACTTCTTTTATCGCGGCCTGAAGGAAATCGTAATCGAGAATGAAAGGATATTTCTTTGCCCATTCGAAGATCTTGTCAGGATTGTTCTGGAACCACAATCTGTCAAGTCCTTCTCCATGTGAAGTGCCTTTTTGCTTTATCTCTTCTATATTTTTCGTGAATTCTTTCTCCCATACAGGGTCAAGTTCTTTGTGAATGTTCTTGGAATATTCATCAAGTGCCGGTACGAGTTTTGTGACGACCAGTTCGGATGCACCCTTGTCTGTCGATTTCGCATGATGCTTTGCAACGACCTCTCTTAAGACCCACGGATTGTCTATTATCATACAAGGGGTAAGAAGGTTGTCCGAATGTGGCTGGTGGAACCTTATATCGGCAAGGAATGGAGATTGCAGAATTTCAACGAGAGACTTTTCTTTTATATTGTCAGTTGCGAAATGGGTAAATATACATGGTTCAACGTATCCTTCGCTGTTTATGTGAAGGTACCTTCTTCCTCCGGCTATACATCCACCAACGGAAGGCGCGTCATTCCAAAAGTCCATAAGGAAGTATGGCTTTCTTGCCCTTAGCGATCTTACAAAATCTCCCATTGCCTTTCTCTGGGATGGAAGAGGCATAAGATCAACTTCTGGATCCCTTCCAACTGGCATAAAGAGGAAAAGCCACGAGAAGAAAGCGCCCTTCTCTATCCAGAAATCGTAAAGTTCATCGGAGGTCAACTGTTCAAAATTCGTTCTCATGAAGACAAATGAATTCCCGAAGATAACTCCCCTTTCTCTTAGCCTGTCGGCCGCAGCGAGGACTTTAGCGTAGACGCCTTTTCCCCTTATGTAATCGGTCTCCTCTTCCCAGCCATTCACGCTAAGAACTGGATAAACGTTTCCGAGTTCTCTTATCTGATCGGCAACTTTGTCAGTTATAAAGGTTGAATTGGTGAAGATCATGAAAAGTGCATCGTTGTGCTTCTTTATGAGAGGATAAAGTTCTG
Organism: Athalassotoga saccharophila; assembly: GCF_009936215.1. GTDB lineage: Bacteria > Thermotogota > Thermotogae > Mesoaciditogales > Mesoaciditogaceae > Athalassotoga > Athalassotoga saccharophila. The sequence continues at coordinate 1,736,863 of NZ_AP019551.1, forward strand.
CCCATCTGACGAATGGCTCTCCACCAAGGATCGTGTAGAAATACGTTCCTATTGCCTTTCCCTGTGTTATTATACTGTCCACAAGTTCGATTGGCATATCATCCTGTCTTGAATATTCGCTCGCATAGCAACCTATACAGTTGAGATTGCATCTCATCGTTGGACTTATAAGGATCGTGTAGGGAGCGGCAAATCCATTCTTGGCTATCGTTTCTTCTTTATTGTATTTGAGCCAGCCGAGGTTTACATTTATAAGGAAGTTTGTAAAGAAGGTCTTGACCACATGTTTGTCCTTCTTGAAAAGGTTTATAAGCCATTGTCTTGAACCCGGATTCTTCTGAACCCAGTCCGCGAATTTAGAAAGATTATCAGTTCCTCCTATGGTATGCTCTAATTTTTTTAGGGATTCAATGGCTTTATCAAAATTCGCTTCCGGATCTTTAACTATATAATCTATATACCCTCCAAGAACTGCATTGATAGCCATCTTTGTAGCCTTATCCTTGATTTCACTGCCTATTCCCATTCAGATCATACTCCTTTCCTTGTCCGTCGAAAATTTTACCGAACGGTCAAAATTAAACTCAAGTTCATTGTACAAAAATTTTTTTCTTTTGTCAATAGGTCTATTTGGAAAAGATTTTCGAACATCGAATCATCCTCCAAAATACGGGACATACATGCTGTTTACCTCTATTTTCCATAAAGGGGCAGATGAAAGATTTTTGAATTCGTTCTCCGTTATCATTGGCTGTCTCCAAAATCCATTGTCTCCCCAAGAAGTTCCCCACGAATTTTCAAGAATCCACACAGGTCCATAATCGATCCCGTCGTACGTCCAGTTATCATCCCAGCCTACAAGAAGAGCGGCATGACCTCCTTCAAATTGTGCCGATGGTGAAGGTCCTGGATATACCCAACCATTTGGGCCGGCAGGCTCATTCAAATCGAATGTGTCGAAGTCAGAGTAGACGTCTAACTGGACTGCGAGTCCACCGTACTCGATTATTGCGCTCTTTATCGTGTTTATAAAGGTTGTATAACTTGAAAATTGCCATGGATTTATCACAAGCGTAGAGACAGGCTTCACAAGATGGTAAGGCCATGAATCATTTGATGGATCCCATAAAATGTATGGATATCCAACTTCATTGCCTTGAGAATTTAGATAATACCCGTAATAGAGAAAATCACTGGCCAGAGGGACTCCGCGTCTTACAAGATTATAAAACGCGAAAAACAAATTTCCACCTTCATCTTCATTTGTTTCCTGATAGGAAAGAGTTTTGTTCCCGATTATATTCCAGTTTGCGTTGTTGTAAGAGACAAACTGGGTCGAAAGAGCCGGAGAGGAAGGGTTCGATATGAACGGGTAATCGGATTGAACTCGGGCACTTCCAAGTTGGACTTCCATAGCGCTTTCGAGAGATTCAACAGTTGCAAATGCCCAGCATGTGTTGTTGTATCCCTGATCACCAACGTCGGGGATATTCCCACCCTTGGAAAATGTCAAAAGATTCGGGTTGTAATCACTCGGCAAAGATGAGAGCACAGGACCAAGCAGTACCTGTTGGGTCAAGGAGATCTCGTTTTGGGAAGCGATAAGTTGTGGCAGGACTTCTGTGCCTGAAGAGAATGGTCTTACGTTCTCAAACCATTGCTCGAGAAAATCGCGTGGCATTAGTATATTACCGAGAGCAGGGCGGATTTGAGAGGTACTTCGATTAATCAACATACAGCCCGAAAGTAAAAGAATCAAAATCATTATCGAGATCAAAAAAATCGCTTTTCTCATTACTGCCTCCCCGTATGATAAATATCGTGCATGAACATGGGCCATCCAGCGGCAGGCATCGATTCAAATACGGATATTTCATAGAATTTTCCGTTATCGCATCCGAAGTATATCTTACCGTTGTAAAGGACGGGATTCGATTCGACGCTATATCCCACATTCACGTGACCCAAAATCTGGCCGGAGGGATCTATCTCATAAAATTCGTATCCCGATGCGACGTAAATTGCATTTTCTCCAATTAGCGCAGATGACGATATGCCACCTTCAGAATTAAGATTCACACTCCACAAAATTTGACCATTTTTGGAGTTTATCGCGTAAAAATTTCCATCAATAGTTCCAATGTAGACAACCCCATTTTGAGAGATTACGGGACTGCCGTAAATTTGAGATCCGTCTAAAGGATCTCTCCATCTTAAAGTTCCATCGGGACTGAAAGAGTACAGGCCATCTGATCCAACATATATATCCCCATCAATTCCGATCGCCGCTGATGCATAAATTGGACCTGCAGTTTTGTACTGCCAGAGGATATTTCCAGAATTCAGGTTGACTGCATAAAAGATACCGCTATCTGAGCCGACAAAAAGGTTGATCCCGTTTGTAACAGGGCTTGCCCATATACCGCTCCCATTTGTGCCAACCGTTACAAGATAGGTCTTTGTCATTTCCGCCTCATTTATTTTGAAGATGTTACCGTAATTATCGATGACATAGACATTCCCATCGACGATGATCGGTGCCGATATCAGAGGATAATATGAAACCATCATCGTTTTGTAATTTGTAAATGGATAAGAGGCGTAAATCAACTGACCTTCATTGTTACCGACAAAGACCATATCATTTGTGGCATCTATTGAAGGAGATGAATAAACTCCCGCATTACTCGAAAAGCACCAAGAAGCGGTAGATGAAATGACAAAAAGACCGCGTTGACCGCCCACGAATACGTCTCCATTTTCCGAGACTGCAGGAGAAGAATATATCTGTCCTGTTGCCATAGGATTTTGTGGATTCACAAGTTCAAAACTTTTTACAGTGCCTATAGAAGAAAGACCCGATTGCAATTTCACACATCCAGAAAGCATTAAAACGATAAACAAAATCGAAAAAAATAAAAGAAAAAGATTCAGCCTTTTCAATTTGCGCACCTCAAAGATTGAAAATACCAATTTAGTATACCAAAAAAATTCACATTCTGAATCAATGTTTATAAAGTTGTGAAATAGAGCATAAGACAAAAACATCACTTTTTTCTCGACATAATTTGTGGTATAATTTTCTGCGAGGTGATCAATTGAATGCTTGATTTGTCCACAAAAAGTTCTTATGCGACCCGTGCAGTTTATGAACTCGCAAGGGCCTGGAATAAAGGACTTGAGAAATTGACTTTGAAAGAGATAGTCTCCAAGCAGGATGTGCCAACGGATTACATGGAGAAATTACTTTTTCAGTTGAAAAAGGCGGGAATAGTCGTCACCATTAGAGGGAAAAATGGAGGATACGCGCTTGCGAAAAAACCTTCGGAGATAAGAATCTCCGATATCATTACTTTAATGGAAAATCCTACCAAAAGACTCAATTGCCTTGAGAGAGATAAGGGAAAGCAGCGGTGCGATATGTTCGATTACTGCATGATAAAATATGTCTGGAATGATGCCTATATGGCCATGACAAAGGCTCTTTCCAAATATACCTTTCAAGATTTAATCGATATGGAAAACAAATATTCGGCAAGATCATGAAGGAACTTTTAATAGACAGAAGCCAGGATTTTTTTCTTGTACTTGAGAGGGACAAATCAAATTGGCCCGATTTTTATTTTGAGTATGTCAAAAATGCGCCTTACATCTTTTCAAAGTATCACCAGATTTTTGGCCTTGACAATCAAAAAATATCCGATCACATAAGGCACTTTGAAAGAAGGTTTGTCGATAAGGTCTTTCAAAATCTTTCATATTTGGGCCCTTACAAATACGAAGTCGCAAGATCCTTTGTATCCAAATCAAATGAATTAGGACTCGATCCTGCCGGTTTTCATATCTACATCGTAGGCGCTCTCGACATTGAGCCGGTCATAAGGATAGACGAAAATAATATGATGATAGATGTACTTTCTCTCTTCAGAGAAGGCTTTGAGAATTTGGAAAAATTGGTTTTTGAAAAAATAAGAGGGAGATGATCTTAATGGCAGAAGATATGAGAAGTTATGTCTGCACCGTTTGCGGGTATGTCTACGATCCCAAAAAAGGAGATCCGGATAATGGCATCAAGCCGGGAACGCCTTTTTCCAAATTACCTGACGACTGGGTCTGTCCGGATTGTGGCGCTCCCAAGGATGCCTTTGAACCGATAGATTGAAATAATAAAATAACTCCACTTTCGTGGAGTTATTTTTTAGGGGGAGGGATTGGAAGATCACTTTCCAAATATCGCCAGCATTTCCATACCCTGAGAATAAACGACCATGGTTACAGTTCCACCAGACGGTATGCTCTGGTAAACCCTTGAGAAGTCCTGAACGGAAGTGATCTTTTGGTTGTTCACGGACATTATAACGTCTCCCACTTCGAGTCCAGCCATGGCAGCGTTACTGCTCGGATCAACAGAGGTAACGACCACACCGCTAACTCCAGATGGGATCGAGTACTGAGTTGCATAGGCTGGCGTTATATTGGCAACTGTGAAGCCATTCGCGTTATAGACATTCGTGTTTTCAAATACGCTTTGAGATGAAAGTGTAACGCTAAGGTTGAGATACTGTCCATCCCTGTAGACTTTTAGATTGACCGTATCTCCGGGGGCGTATTCGCTTATAACACTCACGAGTTTGTCCGCACCCGTTATTTTAACTCCATTAACCTCTACTATGACATCCTTTATTTTCAACCCGGCCTTTGCCGCTCCAGAATTGGGGTAAACACTCACCACAAGGGCTCCTGAATCTATGTTTATTCCAAGATTCTGCGCAAGTGCCGGCGTCAGATCGGTAACCTGAATTCCCAGATATCCTGGCCCCTTGCCCTGAATTAGTCTGTTTATAAGCGTCTTAACTGTATTTATAGGTATGGCAAATCCAACGCCCTGTCCTTGAGAAGGAGAGATTATTGCCGTATTTATACCTATAACCCTGCCATGGATATCAACGAGAGGACCTCCACTGTTGCCGGGATTTATTGGTGCATCGGTCTGAATCATGTTGTAATAATATCCACTGTACCCGTTACCAGAAGGATTGGGTTTCGGAACTTTTCTGTTTATCGCGCTTACTATACCAGATGTCACTGTATAATCGAGACCGAATGGATTACCTATTGCGACTACGTATTCACCAACCTGAATATCATCTGAATTTCCAAGCACCGCTGTCGGGAAAACGGTACCCGCAGGTGCTTCTATCTTTACGACTGCAAGATCATTTGTCGGATCTCCTCCGATCACCTTACCGGTGTAAGTTTTACCGCTGAGTAAGGTTACCTGAACTGTCTGGGCATTTCCAACCACATGGTAATTCGTCACGACATAACCTTCAGAGTTAAATATTATCCCGGATCCCAAATCACTTTCCTGTTGCTGTTGCTGTGGTTGAGGAGTTATACCGAAGAACTGTCTGAAGAAAGGATCGAGAGGATTTGAAATGGCCACCGTTTGCGTGGCAACTATCCTTACAACTGCCGGTGATACCGCCTTTGCCACCACTATTACCGGACTTACAACATCCGGGTTCAAATAACCGTAAGGCTGTGTCGACGTTGCACTCGATGTATCTGCCGCGTAGGCAAAGGCACTTACAATCGCGATCATTAGGGTCATCACAACTAAAACTTTAAACTTCTTCACATCTACGCACCTCCTAAAGGTTTTTTCAATTTTTAGACGAAAAAGGATCTTACTTGTTCAAAATTCAAATGACAAGTGAAGAGTGAACAGTAAAGAGTAACAGTAAAAGACTTTGTTGATTACTGATAAAGAGTTTTTGCTTGCCATCCGCTACGTGCAGTTTGCCGATCATTCGGAATTTGAATTTTGTTTGATATATAATATTAAAAATTCAGAAATCGAGGTAAAGAGGAGGAGATCACGGTGCGTCTTTTAAGTGTGGAAGAGACCGTTAAGATGATTCCTGACGGTGCCGTTGTAATGGTTGGAGGATTTTTGGGAGTTGGATCTCCAAATGCACTGATAGACGAGATCGTAAGACAAAAAAGATCAAGCATTACGATAATAGCCAATGACACGGCCTTCCCCGATAGAGGGGTTGGAAAGATCATCGTTAACAAACTCGCAAAGAAGGTCATTGTCTCCCATATCGGAACAAATCCAGAGACTCAAAAACAGATGATAGAAGGATCAATCGAGGTAGAACTCGTTCCGCAGGGGACACTTGTCGAAAAGATAAGGGCCGGTGGACTTGGACTTGGGGGAATCTTGACTCCAACGGGAGTTGGCACGATAATCGCGGAAGGAAAGCAGATCATGAATATAGAAGGAAAGGATTACATGCTTGAACTTCCCCTAAAGGCTGATTTTGCCATCATAAAGGCAAAGAGAGCCGATTGCAATGGAAATCTCGTCTATTCTTTGACTGCAAGAAATTTCAATCCCATAATGGCAACGGCGGCCTCGACCGTGATCGCAGAGGTAGAAGAGATTTTGCCCGTTGGAACTATACCACCGGATGAAGTTCACACGCCAGGCATCTTCATAGATTACATTGTAAAGGGCAGGTGAAAATGATGGATCCGAAATTCATAATAGCGAAAAGAGTTGCAAAAGAACTAAGGGATGGTCAACTTGTCAACCTTGGAATAGGAATACCCACTCTCGTGGTTGATTACATTCCAAAGAATGTAAGGGTGCTCTTTCAATCGGAAAATGGAATAATAGGAATGAGTCCTTTGCCGGAAGAAGGGCTTGAGCATCCAGACCTTACGAATGCAGGCGCAAATTACGTGGGCGCGATTCCGGGGGCAGCCTGCTTTGACAGTGCACTTTCCTTTGGGATAATAAGAGGAGGACATCTCGATCTCACAGTGCTTGGAGGTTTACAAGTCGACGAAGAAGGCCATCTTGCCAACTGGATGGTCCCGGGCAAAATGATTCCCGGCATGGGAGGTGCAATGGATCTTGTAACCGGCGCAAAACGCGTCATCGTTGCAATGACCCACACATCGAAAGGAGATCCAAAGATAGTCAAAAGATGTACATTGCCCCTAACATCCATAAGAAGGGTCGATCTTATCGTTACAGAGATGGCCGTCATAGAACCAACAGACGAAGGACTTGTTTTGAAAGAGATCTCACCTGAGGTAAGGCTTGAAGAAGTTGTAAAGTCGACAGAAGCCTCTTTGATAATACCAAAAGATCTTAAAGTGATGGAAGTGTAATTATGTTTTTGACCATATTTGTTATATACTGAATTCAACTTAAAAGCCGAAGCGATAGGAATTTGCACTTTGTTTGGTATAGAATAAAATAAATTCGAAAGGAGAGGATCGATTTGAAAATAAGTCTCGAAGACTTAAAAAAATTCAGGGAAAACTTTGAATCTTCCGAAAAGAACGTAGTCGCAATGAATGCCGCCTCGAACTGTGCCATCAACACCGCGGCGCTTAACAGAGTTCATGCCCAGAGCATGAACAGAGTTTTTTCAAATGAGATAAAGACAAGGGGCGTTACGAATCAAAAGAAGAGTGGAAGATGCTGGATGTTTGCTGGCCTTAATCTTCTGAGGGAAAGTGTTGCGGATAAATTGAATCTTGAAAATTTTGAACTTTCCCAAAGTTATCAGATGTTTTACGATAAACTTGAAAAAGCGAATTACTTTCTCGAGAGTATAATCGAGACAGGAAAAGAGGACCTTCACGGTAGGTTAGTCATGTGGATTCTTTCGAAGCCCGTCGAAGATGGGGGTCAGTGGGGCATGTTCGTCGATCTTGTCGAGAAATATGGAGTGCTTCCAAAAGAATTGATGGACGAGAGTTTCCAGACGAGCGATTCGGCGACCATGAACAGATTGCTCGACACAAAGTTGAGAGAAGATGCCATGATTTTGAGAAAGATGATCGAGAAAAATGAATCCGAAAAGCATATCCAGTCAAAGAAAGTCGAAATGTTAGATGAGATATACAGGATACTTTCCATAAATATGGGCCTTCCTCCTCAAACCTTTGATTACGAGTACAAAGATAAAGATGGAAATTTCCACAGAATAGAGAATATAACGCCGGTAGAATTTTACAAGGAGTTTGGATTTCCTCTCGAAGATACCGTAAGCGTAATAAATTGTCCAACGCCAGACAAGCAATTCATGAAGACGTATACAGTCCAGTACCTCGGGAATGTAATCGGAGGAAAGGGTATAACGTATTTAAACCTTGACCTCAAAGACTTCAAAGAGATGGCAAAAAAGGCGATTTTAGATGGGAACCTTACATGGTTTACAGCCGATGTTGGAAAGATGATGGAAAGGGAAAAGGGAATTCTCGACACAGAGATATACGACTTTGAGAAACTCTATGGGACGAAATTCATATTCGATAAGTCAAGCCGTCTCGATTACGGTGACAGTCTCATGACTCACGCAATGGTCTTTACTGGAATTGACATAAACAGCGAAGGCAAGATCACGAAATGGAAGGTTGAAAACAGTTGGGGCGATCAGATAGGAGACAAGGGATATTTCATAATGAGCGATTCTTGGTTCGACCAGTACGTCTACGAAATAGTCGTTGACAAAAAATACCTTTCTAAAGAGATGAAAAAGGCTCTAAAGGAAAAGCCTGTCATTCTTCCTCCATGGGATCCAATGGGATCCGTTGCGTTTGCAAGATGAAGGATAAAAGAAATTTTCTCATTTTCTCGATTTTAATTCTCAATCTTTTTTACGTTCTCCTCTTGCTTAACGGCTCGATAAGCAGAAGAGATGATCTTTTGATCTTCTTCATTCTGCTTACGGCCTCTTATCTGAGCCATTCTTTTGGCGTGATAAGATTTGGAAAATTTGCCGTATCTTTAAGTTTTTTCTTTCTTTTTCCGATGCTTGTCATCTTCGGACCCGTCGTCACATCCATCGTGGCTTATTTAATTGTACTTTTCCAATACGCAAAGATAGATATACCACGGAGAATTTATGGTGGGGTCCAGTACGCTCTCTCCTACGCGACTGCCGGCTTTGCGCTGAATTATGCCGGCGTCAGCGTGTGGGGAATAATATTGGCATTTTTTGTCTTCAAAATAATGAACTTCATACTCGTCGATCTTTTTCTTTACTATTATTATGGAAGATACAAAGACTTCATAACCTCTCTAAAATATCTCTCTTTAGAAAGCGGTGTCTTTGCGCTTGCCCTTCCGATGGCATACTTTCTCTACTTTTCAAATGGTTATATAACGTATTTCATTCTTTACACGCTTATCTTCCCAATACTTTTGACATATTTGTTGTCTGTCGAGAGCAACGCGAGAATGGAACTTGAAAGGGAAAGAGACGCGCTTTCTAAAAATGTGAATCAACTCAAGCGCGTGCTCGAAGTTTCTGAAATGCTAAAGTCAAATGTTCCGCTTGTCGATCTTATGATGAAGGTTGCATCTATAATCCAAAAGGACCTTGGATGGGAATATGCACTCGTAAGCCTTGTCAAGCCTGACGGAAGTATTGACAGGATAGCATACGCGGGTATTTCAAATGAAGATTTCCAAAGGCTTCGTCAAAATCCTCCAACTCTTGCCTTTGTCAAGAGTCTCATGAGAGATGAGTACAAGATCTCAAACTCATATTTTATCCCGGAAGAGGCGAATGTAAACCTTCCTGACGAGATGGTCTACGTCGGAAATTACGATGTAAAAGACGCGGACAGTTGGAAAGATAGAGATCTTCTATGGGTTCCGATATACGACAAATCCGGAAGAATGATAGCCTACATCTCTCCGGACAAACCTGCAAGCGGCAAAAGGCCCAAGATCGAGGATATAACCATACTCGAGATCTTTGCCAATCAGGTCTTAATAGCGCTTGAAAATTCGAGCGAATTCGAAACACTTCAGGAGAAAGCCATCCGCGATCAACAAACCGGTCTTTACAATCACACCGAATTTTACAACAGACTTGATAAATTCGTCAAAGAAAACGAAAGATTCGCGCTTTTGATGATGGACATAGACGATTTCAAACTTGTAAATGATTCTTACGGTCACCAGATGGGAGATTTAATCATAGAATACCTCGCAGACAAAATAAAAAATTCGATAAGGCATGGTGATATCGCGGCAAGGTACGGAGGAGATGAATTTTCCGTTATATTGAAGGACATAGACAAATCAACGGCAAGATCCATCGCCGAGCGTTTGCGCATCTCTGTCGCTCAGGGAAACCCTCCCGTCAAGATAACCATAAGTATAGGCATCGCTTCGTATCCCGTCGATTCATCGAGTTCTAACGGTATAGTCGCATCGGCCGATAGAGCGTTATATCTTGCAAAGATGAGAGGAAAAAATCAGGTCTCCTTCTCAAACTAATTCCGAAAGCACAAGGGCAGAAAATTTCATTCCCTCTTTTGTGAACCTTAAAAATCCGTCTTTACTTTCAAGAAAATATCCTCTGAATTTATCCAATTTTTCAAGGTAGATCGCCGTGAGTTCAGATCCAAATTTAGTTCTCAAGTCATTCTCATTTATTCCGCGAGCAAGTCTTAACCCCATGAAGATTGTTTCGCCTATCTCTTCTTTTAGACTGTTATTTTTGTGATATTCGTACGGCAACAAATTCGATCTTATCTTTGCGAAATAATCATTTATGTCTGAAAGATTTACAGATCTCTCGGTTCCAATGTGGCTGCCGGCAGAGACTCCTATTCCCAGATACTCACCATTTTCCCAGTAGTTGATGTTGTGAATAGATGGCTTTTCTAAGGTCCAAGAACTCAACTCGTACCTTTTGTAGCCAAAATTCTCAAGGCCATCTACTATGGTATCGTACATCCTTTCCGATATTTCTTCAGATGGCAATCTTGCAACGCCGGCGTTGACCATGGAATAGAGCGGCGTTCCTTCGTGCAATTCAAGTTCGTAAAACGAGATGTGATCAGGTCGCGTGCTTTCTATTATCCTTAGATCTGACTCTACATCTGAAAGTCTTTCAAATGGAAGATTGTACATAAGATCGATATTGACATTGTTAAAGTATTTTCTGACAATATAATACCTTTTCAAAAAATCCTCAAGAGTATAAGGCCTTCCTATGACTTTCAAAATTTCATTCGAACTGCTCTGAAGTCCAAGGCTTATCCTGTTAACGCCAAGATCCTTCAACCGGTGACACTTATCATCTGTAACATCTTCAGGATTCATTTCAAGAGTTATCTCTTGCGCATTTATTTCAAACGCTGATTCTATTTTCTTCATCAATTTTGAAATGTAGCCCACATCCACGTGGCTTGGGGTGCCCCCTCCGAAATACATGGTAAAGACTTCGAAGTTCTTGCAGGATCGAAGATCGATCTCCTTTTCCATCGCTTCGAAGTAAGAAGGAATGAGTTTTTCATTTACAACGGATGTGAAATCACAGTAGACACATTTTCTCGAGCAAAAAGGTACATGGACGTACAAAGAAATTTTAGTTTTCAACGGATAAATATACCGCCCCCTGATTGTACCCAAAGGTCAACTGATTTTCTCCATCCATGAAGATCGTGTAAATTGCGGGACCGTATTGCGAAAAAGAGGCCCTCAAAAACCAGTTGTTTCCCATCGTCGCAGAGGAAGAAGACAAGCCTATCGCGGGAGCAAAACCTTTTTCATTGTATGCAGTTCCAGCATCTAAGGATATGCCAAGTTTTTTGATTTCAAATCCGCCTGTGAGAAAGTAAAGATTTCCGACCTCATTTGTCGTCAAAAAAGATGCTTTCCATGGATTATACGAGAGATCGAGGTTTGCCATACCCTGAAAATCAGATTGAAAGACAAGATAGAAGTGAGTTTGAGCGTAAAGTGAAAGGTTAGAAAAGACGAACTGGGTTGTACCAGTCATGTCAACGCCAAAATTACCGAGAGCGTAATTTCCAAGTTCTAAATTTAGATCGTAAAAGATCGGTGCCATCGTTCTCATCGTCTCATATTGAAAGTATCCAACCGGCTCGATAGGGTTAAGATCGAATCCGAGAGCCGCAACGTATTTAGTTTTTCCGACCATCAAATCTATGAAGCCGACCCTTTGCCTGTCTATAAAGGTCTTCGAAAAGCCTACCGCTCCAAAGACGCCTGTTGTTCCAACAGATTCAAGAAAAACGAGATTGCCAATTTCTTGAGAATAAGAAGTTGTCCATTGTGTACCGAAAAATGGAAAGATTTTAAAAGCGTTGGATGCAAAGATCGTAACTCCCGTTAACCCCACAATTAAAATCACAATGAATTTTTTCATACATCTCTCCTCCAAATAAACCCGCACCATGAATTTTCACAATTTTTATCCACCATCTTGAATCCCTTTTCAACGTAAAAATCTTCAAGTGCCCTTTCATGAGATCTGTCTATTCCCGAAACCACAAAATATGCACCGGCCGGAATGAAATCAACCATCTTTATCACAAGATCGTAATAAAGATTTGCCACAATGACATCGAATTTCTCATCAATACCATTTAAAAGATCGTTCTGCCTTACCTCGTAATAAACGTTGTTTATCCGCGCAGTCTCCAACGCCTGAGAAATGGCGAGTTTATCCACGTCCAAGGCTAAAACCCTTGAGGCTCCAAGTTTTACGGCAAAAGCCGATAGGATCCCGCTTCCACATCCAACATCACACACGGTCGATCCTGGTTTTACAACTTTTTTGAGAAATCTTATCGCTATTTTGGTGCTCTCGTGTTCTCCCGTTCCAAAGGCCATTCCGGGTATTACTCTAACGGTTATGCCATCCGGATCCTTGAATTTATCTGGATTTGGATTAACGTAAAGTCCATCTCCAACGTCCACTATCTTCAAACTGTCCGCCCATTTCTTTATCCAGTCTTCATCCGTTACAACTTCGATCTCATACTCTATGCCCATCTCGGCCAGATCGATTTCTTCGTCGCAAAAGAGATGAAAATATTCCTCATCTCCTTCTGGAAGCGATTCAGAGTAAAAATCACACCATCCCTTTGCGCACAGATACTCCATGATCTGGTCTGACTCACTTTTCTTTACCTTGAACTTAAAAGCCCTTCTTTCCATTTGTACTCCTTATTTCCCAGTTGAATTTTTACAACAAATATGATATCATTTTTTTGACTGGAAGGTCAAAGTCAGAAAGAGGTTATGAATATGACGGTAAGACAGAATGGAGTCAGAGAAAGTATATTGGAAGCCGCAAAGGTGGCTTTTTCTTCGAAGTCTTACGCCGACGTTTCAATGGAAGACATAGCCAAACTCGCCAATGTTAAAAAACCTTTGATATATTATTACTTTCCAAGTAAGGAAGAACTTTTCAAGGCAACATGGGACGAGGCCTTCCACAAACTCGAAGACAAGGTCTTCGGAATATCTGAAAATGACAACAAATACGTCAGAAAAGCGAAGGCCTTCCTGAGGGCATATATAGATTTTCTCAGAAATGATAGACAATCCCTTAGACTCATAGAAAGAGAAAAGACGCGCTTTTATTCCGAGACCGGATCGAGTTGGCAGCACATAAAAACCGAGTACGACGGCTTCGTGAACAGGGTGGCCGATGTACTTTCCACCGAGATCGACACTGACTCAAAAGAATACGCGCGAGCCATAACCGACATAGTCGGATCCTCTGCACTTTTGCCGGAGGGACAAATGTCTCCCGACACCATCGAACTTATAATAATAAAAGGACTTGCAAAGTAATAAAACACAAACAAATGCCCCGATAAGACAGTGACAGGAGAAAGAGCAAAAAGTGAAGGTTAAAGATGTAAAAGTTGTATAATACTCATGAGGTGATGGAAAATATGATTTTGTGGTTTGCTTCAATGGTGCTTTTGATTCCGGCCATAATTCTTGCCGTATGGGCACAGGTAAAGGTTACATCTACATTCAAAAAATATTCTCAGGTGAGATCTTCTGCAAATGTAACGGGCGCAAAACTTGCCCGCATGTTGCTCGATGCCAATGGCCTTTACGATATAAAAATTGAAAGGACGCCGGGCCAACTTACAGATCACTACGATCCAAGGTCCAAAGTTATAAGGCTGTCCGACGTAACTTATTCGAGCGATTCAATCGCGGCGCTTGGTGTGGTGGCCCATGAAACGGGCCATGCCGTCCAGCATGCCCATCATTACGTACCTTTGATACTTAGAGACGCAATAGTACCGACCGCGAATATAGGGTCAAGCCTTTCGTGGATAATATTCTTCCTTGGCCTTATATTCTACAGCCAATTTTTGATGCAGATAGGAATAATTCTGTTCAGTTTCTTTGTGATATTCACGCTTGTGACACTTCCAGTTGAACTCGATGCCTCACACAGGGCCCTTGTCATGCTAAAGAATGTCATGGCAATACCCCAAGGAGAGGTTTCGATGGCAAGAAAGGTCCTCAACGCCGCCGCCATGACATACGTGGCAAGCGTCGCGATGGCCGCATTGCAGTTGCTTAGACTTATACTCATATCGAACATGGTAAGAAGATGAATTCTCGAATCGTAGCGCTTGAGATCCTGAAAGAAGGGATCTCGAATTTTTTTATATCAAGAACTTCATGGGAAAAGACCGTAAAATTCAAAGATGAAGACAGGGCATTTATAAGGAAGATCGTGTACGGCACTTTAAGGTATTACTTCGAGTTAAATAAACAGATCGATCTTTTTTTGAAAAATCCAAAAAACACTCCTCCATACATCAAAAGCATACTGATAATGGGGGCTTACGAACTGATAGAGATGAAAACACCGTCTTATGCCGTCGTCAACGAGTACACAAAGATCTCACCTCCCAAGTTCAAAGGCCTTGTCAACGCGATCTTAAGGAGAATATCCGAGGTAGCGAATGAAATCGATCTTGGCACAGGCCTTCCCCAGTGGCTCTACGATAAGTTAGAATCTCAGTTTGGTGAAAATTTCGACATGTTTTTGAAGAGCATAGAATCGCATGAAATTTCGCTGAGATCTGTAAACAAAAGTCAGGATGAGATAATCGGAGATTTTATATCACACGGCATTCAGGCATATCCGATGCACTTCTCTCCATGGGGAATCAAATGTCCGGAAGGGATTGATCTTAACACTTTCAAACAATTCGAAAATGGCGATTTCACATTTCAGGATGAGTCCTCACAACTTGTCGGTATCGTTGTCAATCCCAAAAAAGGAGAAAAAATTTTAGATGCCTTCGGAGGAGTTGGAACGAAGACGACGCATCTCATTCAAATGGAGCCTGAATCTTCGATCTTTTACAACGATCTTAGCAGATCCAAAAGTTCGATCGCTATGGACAATTTCAAAAGATTACGGAAAATGCCTTCAAAAATAATGAGTTTGGACATTTTAAATGACGAGATAGATGAAAAATTTGATAAAATACTTGTTGATGCACCATGTACGGCACTTGGAACGATAGGAAAACATCCGGACTTGCTTTTGAGGATAACGGAAAGGGACATAGAAGAAAAGTCAGAGATGCAATTGAAGATGATAGACAAATTATGGAATAACCTTTCGATCGGCGGGACTCTGGTCTATTCCGTGTGCACGGTAACAAAAGAAGAAACGGATGGTGTGATCGAAAAATTTCTTTCAACGCACAAAGGAAGATCTGTAGATCCTTTTGATGGGGTTTTCGATTTTGATTTTAACGGTTTTGGAGTTCAACTTCTGAAATGGATGGAGGGTTTTTACATTTCCAAAATCATCAAGGAAGGTTAAAAAATGGAAAATATTCTCGATTACGATTTTAACGGCTTAAAAAGTAAATTGGAATCTGAAGGTCTTGAATCTTACAGGGCCATTCAGATCTTTGACTGGATATATCAAAAACACATTATCTCATTTGCGGCCATGACGAACATTTCAAAACAATTAAGAGAATCTTTGAGTTTGAAATTTTCAATAGATCTACCAGAACTTGTAAAAAAATCAAAATCCTTAGATGGAACTGTTAAATTCTTGTGGAAATACAAAGACGGAAATACCGTCGAATCAGTTATCTTGAGATATCCGGATAGGATAAGCGGATGTATATCTTCTCAAGTGGGATGTCCTTTGAATTGCGCCTTTTGTGCCACCGGTATGTCTGGATACATAAGAAACCTTACCTCCGGAGAGATAATCGGCCAAATTCTCGGGATGGAAATTGAGGAAAATGAAAAGATAAACAACATCGTTTTCATGGGTATGGGAGAGCCCATGCTCAATTACGATGAAGTCATGAGAGCCATAAGAGTTATAACGGATCCGAAGGCCTTCAAAATAAGTCAAAGAAGGGTCTCCGTCTCCACTGCCGGTATAGTAGATGGAATAATAAAGATGGCCAACGAACCTCTCGATTTAGTCCTCTCCATTTCTTTACACGCTCCAACAGACGAGAAAAGGTCTTCAATCATGCCCATAAATAAAAAATACAATCTCAAATCGCTCATCGAAAGCGTAAAGACGTATCAAAGAATTAAAAATAGGCGTGTGACCTTTGAATACATATTGTTCGATCATTTCAACGATACTATAGAGGACGCAAAAAATCTCGTGAAACTTCTCGAAGACATAAAGTGCAACGTTAATCTCATAAGATACAACGATACTGGATCTGGCTTTTTAAAATCGACAGATCAAAGAGCCAGCGAATTTGAAAAATTCCTCAAAGAAAATGGAATTGAGGCAGTCATAAGGGCAGAAAAGGGCGCGGACATAGATGCGGCATGCGGTCAGTTAAGGAGACGGACACTTTGAAAAATGGAATCATAGTATCCTTCAATTCGGGCTTTGTAACGGTCGTCGACGAATCAGATGGAAAAGAGATCCTCTGTTCTCTAAGGGGAAGGTTTAAAATAACCGGCACGAAACCTCTTGTCGGAGACAGGGTTGAGTACATAGTTGAGGGAGACAGGGGAAGGGTCGAGTCGATCCTGCCGAGGCACAACGTACTCGAAAGGCCAAAGGTCTCTAACGTGGATCAGGCAGTTGCCGTATTTTCGATCTCGACGCCAATGGTACCTTTATCCATTGTAGACAGAACGGTAGCGAACATATCCAAAACTCTTGCGGAAATTTTGATCGTTTTAAACAAAATAGACATAACGGACAGATCGAAGGTAGAAGAGTTCAAAAAGATTTACGAAGTCTACAAAGTATTTCTCGTTAGCGCACATCTCGGGACAGGAATAGAGGATCTAAGAAAAAATCTCGAAAAGAAGATCTCGGTCTTTGCAGGACCATCAGGGGTTGGAAAATCTTCTATAATAAACTCACTTCTGAGCGCGAATTTGAAAACCGGTAATATTTCGAAAACGAACTTTGGAAAGCACACAACAACGGCCGTTTCACTTTTAAAAATAGAAGGTGGAGGTTTTGTGCTCGATACGCCCGGTTTTACGACGGTTGAATTCGATGACCTGAAACCGGAAGAGGTTCAAAAACTCTTTCCAGAGATATTCAACGCCTCACATAAATGTCTTTTCGACGATTGCGTTCACGATCTTGAACCGGGCTGTCATGTGAAAGAAATGGTTGAAAATGGCACGATACCAAAGAGCCGTTACGAGAATTATCTCTCAATACTTCGTGAGGTAAGAGAAAAGGAGGGCAAATTTGAAAAGAAACGTTAAATTATCGCCATCTGTGCTTTCTGCAGATTTCACAAAACTTGGCGAGGAGATAAAAAAAGTAGAACCTTTATCTGATTACATACATTTAGACGTTATGGACGGACATTTCGTACCGAATATAACGTACGGCCTTATAATTGGCGAGGCCATAAAGAGAGTCACAAAAGTTCCGGTAGATACGCACTTGATGATCGAAAATCCAGAGATGTTCGTCGATGACTTCTGCGAAATATCCGAGATCGTCTCGGTGCATTACGAATCGACCCGTCATCTTAACAGACTTATAAATAGAATCAAAGATCACGACAGGAAGGCCTTCGTGGCGATAAATCCCCACACAATCGTTGAATTGATCAAAGACGTAATAATGGACATAGACGGTGTGCTTGTCATGAGCGTTAATCCGGGCTTTGGGGGCCAGAAATTCATTCCAAATACCATTAACAAGATAAGAACTCTCGACGAGATGAGAAAGGAGTTGGGGCTGACCTTTGAGATAGAGGTTGACGGTGGAATAAACGAAGAAACATTCAAATCCGTCATCAAGGCTGGCGTCGATATAATCGTAACCGGAAATTACGCTTTTTCGGCCGAAGATCCGATAGACGTTTTAAGAAGAATAAAGGAATTCAACCCGGATTAGTCCATCGCCGTTCATGAGACAAAAGCCATCTTTTTCTCCATACCCCTCCTGCATATCCACCGATTCCATCTGCACGTACGACTCTATGGCATGGAATCACGATCATTAAAGGATTTTTGGCAAGCGCATTTCCGACGCTTCTCGATAAGTGCTTGTTTCCAAGCATGATCGCAATATCTGAATAAGTCATAACCTCACCAAATGGAATCTGCGATACGATTTCATATACCCTTTTTTGAAAATCGCTCCCACGTATATCGAACTTAACAGAGAAGGCTTTTCTATCTCCATAGAAATATTCGTCAAGTTGGGATATGAAGTATTCAAGGCGAGGATCCTCAATTAGATCTGAATCGGTGAATTCGATCTCGAATATCCCGTCATTTGACGCGGATATTTTAATTTTGCCTACTGGAGAATCGTACACAGCGGTTGATACATCTTCAAAATCACTGTGAATTTTCAGCGAAATCCACCTCCGATGGTTTGACCCTCTCTTTTATTCCATTCCTTTCGACGACTAAGTAATCGGAAAAGACGTTAACGACTGTGCCTGTCTGAATTCCGGACGGATATATCAACTTAACCTTTGTGCCCTTTTTGAAGATGATGTAATTTCTCCAGAGATTGGTTATCAAATTTCTCTGGCCCTTGGTTATGTAATTGTGAAGATTTATCGATTCAGAATGTATTTTTCTAAGCAAACGCGAAAGTTCCCATTCTTTGCCAGTGATCTGCCTTAGAGAGATCGCGCTCCCGACCTCTTTGGGCGGATCGTTATTTACGTTTATCCCTGCACCCACAATGATTATTTTTTTTGAACCGTAATGAATTATTTCGGTCAAAATTCCACCGAGTTTTTTATGATGGTAATAAATATCATTTGGCCATTTTATTCCTATACCTTCAACTTTTGATTTGCCAAGTACCCTTACGATCGAGACAGCCATCATCTTAGTGTATATATTGGGATCTCTCGGAAGAACCGAAGGTTTAAAAATTATAGAAAACCATAAGCCCCCTTCGGGCGAGTACCATACTCTTTCGCCTTTTCCGCGGCCCGCGCTTTGTTTGATTGCCCATATTATATCCCCGCTATTTAAGATGTTTACCATTCTCTTTGCGACTTCATTTGTGGAATCCACCTCATCGTAGGAGTAAAGATGCTCAATCATTTAATTTATCGCCAACTTTGATCTTTCCGTCTAAATGAACATTGAGTTGATTGTATGGAATAGAGATGCCATTCTTTGTGAATTCTCTAAAAATATCCATTCCAAGGGCAATCTGGACATCAAAATAATCTTTTCTTAAAACCCAAAAGTGGATCGAAAAATTAACGGATGAACTTCCAAAACCGTCGAATGTAACGTAATTTGAAACGACAGAAGAGGGATCATCTTCAATGAAAGGCCCTTTATAAACAAGAGGTTCCTCATCCATAACCTTTTTGAGCAAGTCAGGTATTATCTTCATCTTTTCAGGGCTAAGAGAATAGGGAACACCTACCGACATATCGAGCCTTCTCGATAATCCTGGCCAGTATTTCGTCACATTTGAAGACCAGACGGCAGAGTTGGGGATGTGGATTCTCTTCCCGTCCCATGTGTCTATGATGGTATGGTTAAACTTTACTTCCCGGACTGTACCGCTCATACCGTTTATGTCAACCGCGTCCCCTTCGTTGACGGCATCTGTTATTATAACCATAAGGCCGCTGAAGAAATTGCTCAAAGGCGTTTGAAGCGCAAGACCCAATATGACGCCTGCGATTCCCAAACTCGTTAACAATGGCCAGATGTTGATGTTGAATTCGGCTATTATGATCATTATCGCTATGAAGATGAAAATGGTTTTGAGAATAGTCCTCGTAGTGTTGGGAGCCCTTAAATTTTTACCGGTTATGCGGGCCGCTCTGTTTACGACCTTTCCAATGTAATCTCCAAAATAATAAGCAATAATAATCAAAGCAACGGCTATTATCGTACGGATAAAATAGTAGAAAAAGGCGGTATTCTCAAATCCTGTAGATGCCGTTGGTGTCGCCATTTTTACTCCTCTTTAAAGATATTGTTTTCTGCCGGAAAGGTCCGTGACTTGACATCTTTTATGTATTCCAAAAGCGCTGTTTCGATCTCTTCATTGAGATTTGCGTACTTTTTTACGAATTTGGGCACTTTGCCGTCATTTATTCCAAGCAAATCGTGCCAGACAAGCACCTGACCGTCGCAATATCTTCCAGCGCCTATTCCTATCGTTGGTATGGAAAGACTCTCCGTTATCGATTTGGCAGTCTCTTCAACTGTCAATTCAAGGACTATCGAAAAAATACCGGCATTCTCGAGAGATTTCGCAGATCTCATCATTCTCTCCTTATCCGGGCCTTTCCCCTGAACCCTGTAACCACCGATCTGGTTTACGGACTGGGGCGTAAGGCCTATGTGACCCATAACAGGTATGCCAGCATCCACAAGTTTTCTTACAAGTGAAGAAACTCTTTCCCCTCCCTCAACCTTGACTGCATTGGCGCCGGCCTTCATCAAACGTCCGGCATTCTTTATTCCTTCTTCATCGGAGATCTGGTAGGACATAAATGGCATATCACCAATTATGAATGAATTGGGTGCTCCACGCCTTACGGCCATGATGTGGCGTTCCATATCTTCCATCTCAACGTTAAGGGTAGATTCGTATCCCAACACCACATTTCCCAAAGAATCCCCGACAAGAATCATATCTATTCCGGCACGATCGCACACCTTCGCGCTGAAATAATCGTAAGCGGTTACAACCACTATTGGTTCCTTACCCTTCATCTGAAGAATTTTGAGAATGTTCAGTTTTAATCACCCTCTCTCTGAGAATCTGGGCAAATTTACCGTAGAGTATACCTATGTCTGGATCGAGATCCATCAATGCCATTCTTTCTGCCTCAACAAGGTGGTAATCTCCGCGCACCACAGGACCTGTGAGTGCTCCTCTTATTCCGAGAGACTGAACATTTTCAACTGCCTGCTTAGAAAGAAAAGTCGAAATCTCACGGGCAGTTTCGCTGTCTAAACCCGCCATTGAATACAATTCGTTCGATATTTCCTGAATACCGACCACAAAGTTCGAGGCAAAGACGGCCGCGACATGGTAGAATATCTTCTTTTCTTCGGCAATTTCGCTGAATTTTATACCAAGACTTCCAAAAAGTTCACGGATTATCTCCTTTCCTTTTTTGTTTCCGTCCATCACGAAATGGATTTCATTTATTCTTTCCCATATTCTCGAATTTGCAAATGAGGCATTTGGATGGATCGAAAACCTTCCAATTTCCATCTCGTCGCACTCTCTCAATATCGAAGAAGGATAAGCGCCGCTGAAATGTCCGACGGCCTTAACGCCAGCAAGTTTGTCTTTTACACCCAAAAAGATCTGCCTTATCCTGTCATCGTTGACGCCTATCAAAAGCACATCACATCCACCGATTTCATCGATCGATGACGGAATTCCATCTCCAATGAACTCAACGGCCCTCTTTGAAGAGTCCAAAGAGGAATTGACGACATGATTTATTTTGTGGCCCTTGCTTGAAAGGTACTTTCCAAAGGTCTTACCGACCCTTCCCGCTCCGATGATATCGAATACCAAATCTTAACTCCTTTCAAGAATGTAGTTGAACCTGTATATCAAATTCCGGCAAAGCCTTCTTCTGTACTCGGCACTTCCACGCACATCGTCTATGGGCTTAACACCGCTGTAAGCCATCATCGAAATCTCTCTTATCAAATCTTCGTCCAACTTTTTATCACGGGTGAATTCCTCTATTTCGTGCATTCTCAAAACAGTCGGTCCGACAGATCCAAAGGCGATCCTCATTTCTTTGACGATACCATCCTCAATTTTGAAAAGAGATCCAATACTCGCAATAGAGATTGTCATAGAATTCCTCTGACCAACCTTTTCAAAATACCTGTGTGTCCATTCTTCCTTCTCTATTATAATGCTCTTTACATACTCTTTGTGATCTAAAATGGTCTGGCCCGGCCCCCGAACGAATTCTCCCACCGAATACCTTTTCCCATTTGATACTTCCACTTTGGCATCCAAAAGGTAGAGGGCAAGAAGTCCATCTCCTGCAGGAGAAGCATTAATCAGATTTCCGACAAGCGTTGCCCTATTTCTTATCTGTGGAGATCCTATCGAATAGATCGCATCGTAAAGTATGGGAAATGCTTTTTTTACAGGCTCAAAATCCAAAAGTTCCGAATAGGTGACATTTGCGCCGATTATCAATTCTTTACCGTCAAAGCCGAGCGCGTGGAATGTTGGAACTCTCAAAGTGCTCACTATTTTAGATGGATTTATCTTTCCAATCCTCATTTTTACGAGGAGATCCGTTCCTCCTGCCATTATCATACTCTTTTCATCGTATATTTCATCTCTGAATTCTCTCTCATTTTTTGGCATGACAAATTTAGCCATCCTCACCAGCCCCTTCCAAATCTTCGGGAAGATCAACATCAAAAACACAGGATCGCGTCCATTCGAAGGTTAGATATTCACTCTTCATTATTAAATCCCTTAAACCTCTGTCTCCTTCTATTTCGTAAGCGCTTTTGAAATAATTCGATGGTATAAAGACCGGAAAACCCTTTATGCCGTTGAAATTGGGAAAGACTATTTTGTCCTTTGACAAACTTACGACCTTCTGGACGAGTTGAGAATCTATTTCGGGCATATCTCCCAAAAATATGATAACGTCTCTTCCGTTTGCCGCCGTAAGACCCAACTTTATCGAATTAGAGAGACCCAAATCCGGATTTTTGTTCAAAATTATCTCTAACTTTTTAACACTTATCTTTGAAAGATCCAATTTTTCAGAAACGATCAAAAATCCATTTGAAAAATTTTCTTCGACGACGTTTATCGTCCATTGAATTAAAGGTTTACCCTTGTAAGGGTAATTCAATTTCTGGACTCCAAACCTCCTGCTCTCTCCCGCCGCAAGGATTATGGGAATCAAACCTTTCCTGCCGCCTTCTTTACGGCCTCGATTATTCTAAAATATCCTGTGCACCTGCAAAGATTCCCCTCAAGTCCTTTCTTTATATCCTCTTCGGAAGGATGGGGATTTTTCATGAGTAGAGCCTTTGTAGACATTTCCATTCCGGGCGTACAAAAACCACACTGGACGGCTCCTATCTCCGCAAATGCTTCCTGGACGGGATCGAGTTTATCCTTACCAAGGCCTTCGGTCGTCAAAACATCCGTTCCGTCGAGTTCGGGCGCCAGCATAAGACACGAAACAACATTCTTACCGTTGACGATGATCGTGCAGGCTCCGCATTCTCCCTCGCCACATCCTTCTTTCACGCTTTTCATTCCTATTCTTCTTAGAAAATCGAGAGCCCTCTCATCTTCCTCAACATTTTCTTCTCTTTCCTCTCCGTTCAATTTGAATTTTATTATCATTGAAGCCTCCTATATTATCCCGCTCTTTCTTAGCGCATCCTTAACGCTTGATGGATCGGCCTTGACGTAATTGACCTGACCGGTGAAATTTCTCGCCGATCTTATGTCCTTAAGACCATTTCCGGTGATGAAAACAACGACACTTTTTCCGTGAAGATCCTTTGCGATCTTTTTAAGGCCTGCGTAGGCAGTCGATCCGGCAGGCTCGGCAAAAACACCGCTTTCGCGCGCGAGTTCGATTATGGCATGACCTATTTCTTCGTCCGTTACAGAAACGAAGTATCCTCCCGATTCTTTGACCCATTTGCATGCCTTCAAAACATCTCTTGGTTTTCCAACGCTTATACTGTCGGCGATCGAATGGGCATCTATATCGACAGGCTTATCGAAATGACCAGATTCAAAGGTTCTCATGACGGCGTTGGCTCCTTCGGCCTGTACACCGATTATTTGAGGAATCCTATCAGTAAATCCCGCCATCTTCATATCTTTAAATCCTTTGTATATAGAACTGACAACAGTCCCATCGCCCACACTTACAATCGCAACATCCGGCACATGGCCTATCTGGATGGGAACCTCCATCGATCCTGTCTTTTTGCCCTCGAGAAGGTATGGATTTATCGCAGAATTTCTCGTATACCATCCAAATTCTTCTCCTATCTCCATCGAAAGATCGAAGGCCTCATCGTAACTTCCATCTACGGCCATAACGGTTGATCCGTAAACCAAAAGTTGCGTTATCTTGGCCTCGGGAGCGGTTTTTGGCACGAAGATAACGCTCTTCATTCCAGAAGCCGCGCTTAACCCAGCCAGAGATGAGGCGGCATTTCCGGTAGAGGCGCAGTAGACGATCTCTTTCTTTAAGGCCTTTGCCTTTGATATCGCCATGGCCGTCGCCCTGTCTTTGTAAGAGGCCGTCGGATTTCTTCCATCATCCTTTATCCACAAATTTGAAAGGCCCAATTTTTTTGCCATCTCTTTTTTCTCGTAAATCGGCGTATTTCCTATAAAAAGTGGTACTTCGTAATCATTTCTTTCAAGGGGCAGAAGTTCTTTAAAGGCCCAAATACCCTTGGATCTGAGATCTTCCAAAGAAATATCGACCTTTGGATATTTCTCAAAGACAATCTCTAACGTGCCAAGTCTTGGACCACATTTTGGGCAGGTGTAGATATTCTCATCCGGATCGTAAGTGGAACCACAATTTAAACATCTCAAAAAATAACTCAATTTTCTATCCCCTTTCTTTTCAATTATATACCAAATAAAATTCAAATTCCGAATAGTCCGATCTCATTTGGAGCACAATTTTTTCATGAGTTCTTTTTCTATCTTTTCAATGTCCGTCTCTTCTGAATGGATACTTTGCATTATCGTGTCTATCTTTCTTCTTAAAAAAGACTGGGCATGGAAAAAGACTCTCTTTTTTCTTTTTGTCGCAAATGTGCCATCAGCCTTTATCCTTTCAAATCTCGAATCGAGTGCTTTTATCAAATCCTCCACTCCATCTCCGGTTATAGAATTGGCCAAGATGACCGGAATGTCTTTACCGCCGAACTTTATGATTCCCTCGAGTTTCGTCTTAAGACTTATCGAGGCCGGATTGTCAGACTTGTTAACAACAAAGATATCGGCTATCTCCATAATGCCGGCCTTCATCATTTGAATCTCATCTCCACCGTCTGGAGAAAGCAAAAGCACAACCGTGTCTGCGATATTTGCAACCTCTGTGTCCGACTGTCCAACTCCAACGGTCTCTATTAAAACCATGTCCATATCGAAAGTCTCAAAAGCGTCACAAACTTCGAAGATCGAAGGAGATAATCCTCCAAGCGCACCGCGGCTTGCAAAACTCCTTATGAAGACATTTTGATCCGTTGCGTGAGATTGCATCCTTATTCTGTCTCCCAAAAGCGCACCGCCGCTAAAGGGGCTCGAAGGGTCTACCGCTATCACTCCAACTCTTCTGTTGGATGATTTAGAAAGAATGGCATTTATGATGCTCGATTTTCCAACGCCCGGGCTTCCGGTTATTCCAACAACGTGGGCGTCTTTTCTTTGAAGACGGGATATTATCCTGTTTGCCGCGACGGGATCACTCTCGCAAATGGAGAGCAACTTCGCGAAAGATTTTCTATCCTTGGAAGAAATGCCATTTATGATTTGAGACTCAGATATTTGCATTTTCGAAGTATCCCTTTATTTTGTCGATTATTTCGGATGTGGGCGTCCCCGGGCCATAAACCTCTATAACACCGAGTTTTTTCAACTCGATCGCGTCATCTTCGGGTATTATCCCGCCGACAAAGACCGGTATTTTAGATCCCTTCTCCTTCAAAAGTTCGAGAATCTTAGGCACAAGTTTCATGTGGGCGCCCGAAAGGATTGAAACTCCGAGTATGTCAACGTCCTCATCTATGGCAGTTTGAACTATCTGTTCCGGCGTCTGCCTTATGCCTGTGTAGATGACCTCCATGCCCGCATCCCTTAAGGCTCTTGCTATGACCTTTGCACCTCTATCGTGACCGTCGAGACCCGGCTTTGAAATGAGTACCTTTATCATCTAAATTCCTCCTTTAAAAGATCACCGATTCTTTGTATTCACCGAAGACCTTCCTTAAAGTGTTCGAAATCTCTCCCACGGTAGCGTAAACCTTTACAGCATCTATTATAGGGTACATCAAATTCTCCGAAGTTTTTGCCGATCTTTCCAAATTATCGAGTTTTTCTTTGACGGCTTTATTGTCCCTTTTGGATTTCATCTCCCTCAATTTTTCTATCTGTTTTATCTCGAGAGCATCGTCTATTTTCAAAGTCTTACGAGGATTCTTTTCTTCTATGACGAATTCGTTGACTCCAACGATTATCTGATCTTTCGATTCGATCGCCTTTTGATATTCGTAAGCGCTGTTGGATATCTCCTGCTGGACATATCCAGACTCTATGGCATTTATCATGCCTCCTATCTCGTCTATGTGCTTTATGTACTCGAAGGCTTTTTTCTCTATCTCATCTGTGAGCGCTTCGACGTAATAAGATCCACCGAGAGGATCTACAGTTTTTGTGACGCCTGATTCATAGGCTATTATTTGTTGCGTTCTTAAGGCTATCCTTACAGAATCCTCGGTCGGAAGGGAAAGCGCCTCGTCCATTGAATTGGTGTGCAAAGATTGAGTTCCGCCTAACACGGCCGCCAGGGCTTGAATCGTAACCCTTATTATGTTGTTCTCCGGCTGCTGGGCCGTGAGCGTTGATCCGGAAGTTTGGGTGTGGAATCTCAATTTAAGCGCGTCTGGATCTTTGACGTTGAATCTTTCCTTCATGATCTTGGCCCACATTCTTCTTGCAGCCCTGAATTTGGCAACCTCTTCCAATAAATTGTTGTGAGAGGCAAAGAAAAATGACAATCTCTTTCCAAAGACATTCGGATCAAGGCCCGCTTCCATGGCAGTTTTGACGTACTCGATTCCATCGGCTATCGTGAAGGCAACCTCCTGAACGGCGTTGGCTCCCGCCTCTCTTATGTGATAACCGCTGACACTTATCGTGTTCCAAAGCGGCATCTCTTTCGAGCAAAATTCGAATATGTTGTTTATTATTCTCATCGATGGCTTTGGAGGGTATATATATGTGCCCCTTGCGATGTACTCTTTGAGAATGTCATTTTGAATCGTCCCGCGAAGTTTGTCCCTTTTGACCCCTTGTTTCTCTCCAACCGCTATGTACATTGCGAGCAAAATCGAAGCCGTGGCATTTATCGTCATCGAAGTGCTCACCTTATCGAGCGGTATTCCATCAAAGAGGATCTCCATATCGGCAAGAGAATCTATAGCCACGCCAACCTTTCCAACCTCACCCAAAGAATGGGGATCGTCCGAATCGTATCCTATCTGCGTTGGAAGATCGAAGGCTATCGATAACCCGCTCTGGCCCTGTTCGAGGAGGTATTTGTACCTCTTGTTGGACTCCTCTGCCGTTCCAAAGCCTGCGTACTGTCTCATCGTCCATAACTTTCCTCTGTACATCGTGTTTTGAACGCCACGCGTGTATGGAAATTCTCCGGGAAAGCCTATCTGAGAATAATCTCCAACGTCCAAAGGAGTGTATAGCCTCTTTACCTCATCAGACCACGTCGTCTTGAAATTCCCCTCTTCGGGATATTTCTTTATCAAAGACTCCGTTTGCTTTTCCCATGCTTCGTAAGATTTCTTTATCGACTCGTCCATCATCCTTCCTCCTCTTTCAAAGTTTTATCCTCAAGTACTATGTAGAGATTTCCTACCTTAAAGATCACCCTGTGATCTTTCATATCCGAAATTCGGGGTATGTATGAATCAACCTCGGACGGATCCTTCAAATAAACATAAGTTTCATTCGAAGAACTTACCAATCTCGATAGAATGATATTCCCGTTTTTGACGATGAACTCTCCCTCATAACTTTCTCCTTCCTTCAAAGGCCTATCGTAAGAAAAGGGAAGTTCATTTTTGCCATCCGTGGCAAAGATAAGGCCATCTTTTTCGAAGACCTGAAAGGTAACCCGTCCGTGGCCTCTTTCCATGACCTTTTCGAAGTCGTCCCCTTCTCTATCGAACAAAAGGTCAACGTATTGCCTTTGGAGTTTTATCTTTTCGGAAGGAGAATAATCTGGATAATTCTCGATGGGAGGCAAGGCTTTTCTTTCCTCGCTTCCGAATAACTGTTGCTGGATTATCTTAAGGCCGCCTTCGGAAAGATCCATAAGGCTTTCCATGTTATCTATAAGATACTTTCTATTCGGATCGGTTGAGTCGAAAGCGCCGCTTAACACGAGAATCTCGAGAGATTTAGAATTAACCCTTTTCTTCATTCTCGAGACAAAATCCAAAAAATTCTCGAACTTTCCACGTGTCCTTTCCTCCTCGATTATATGACCGAGATTTATTCCTATGCCTTTTATCGCGGCAAAACCCGTTCTCACATTTTTCCCGTCTGAATAGAAGAGAGTTTTAGATTCATTTATATCCGGCGGAAGGACCTTGACAGACAATCTTTCGAGTTCCCTTTTGTAAATTGACAATTTCGCCGGATCGGAGATATTCGAATTCATCAAAGATACCATGAAGTTGGCAGTCATTGTGGCCTTGAGATATGCAGTCCACGCGGTTATGTAGGCGTAAGCGACGCTGTGGGATTTGTTGAATCCATAGGACGCAAAATTACTTATGTTATCAAAGAGTTTTAGCGCCATATTCTCGCTGTAGCCCTTTGAGATGGCGCCACTTACGAACTTTTCCTTCAAATCCTGCATGAGGGCGGGGTCCTTTTTCGATATGGCCTTTCTGAAAAGATCTGCCTGACTTTCGGAAAAACTCGCTATCTCCATCGCGATCTTCATAACCTGTTCTTGGTATATTATCATTCCATATGTCTCGCCGAGGATCTTATCGAGACCGAACTCGTCCTTCATGACAGATCCGCCATGGCGTCGTCTTATGTACTCGTCCGCTATTCCGGAATATATTGGACCGGGCCTGTTAAGGCTCAAAAGGGCAATTATATCGTCGAAATTCTGGGGGGCTAATTTTTTCGTCAGTGCGCTGGCCGAAGCGCTTTCAAGTTGAAAGATGCCGGCCGTATTTCCACTCTTGAGAATTTCGTATATTCCTTCATGATCGATGGGAATATTCATAAGGTCTTCTCTGTTTACCTTTCCACCGAGCGTTTCTTTTATATTCGTAAGTGTCTTTAGTCCGAGAAGATCTATTTTTGTTATCCTAAGATCCGCAAGAGAGTCCATGTCGAATTCAGTTATCCATCTCTTCCCGTCAAAGGTCATAGGAATAAGATTCGTAAGATCTCTGTCAGAGAGAACAACTCCGGCCGCATGGATCGTCCTGTGATGGATAAGTCCTTCGAGTTTTAGGGCATAATCGACGAGAACTTTTACATCTTCGCTTTTTGAAATTCTTCGGAATTCCTGATTCTCGTTGATTGCCTTTTCGATAGAATCGTATCCCGATACCCTCCACGCAAGATCTTCTATGAGCCTTTCATTTACGCCCAAAGATTTCCCGGCAAGCCTTATGACGGCCCTCGATCCGAGAGTCCCATAAGATCCGACCTGGGCCAAATTGTTTGTCCCGTATTTTTGAGCAAGACCAAGGATAAGATCGTCTCTTGCACCGTCCTCGACATCTATGTCTATGTCTGGATCTTCCATTCTTGACTCATTCAAAAATCTCTCAAAGATCAAATCATATTTTAGTGGATCTATCGTCGTGATTCCGAGAAGATACGCAACCAAAGAAGAAACAGAAGATCCCCTTCCGGGGCCTATTAGGATTCCGGCCTTTTGAGCGTAATCTATTATCTCGGAGACGGTAAGAAAGTACCTGCAAAAGTTTTTGGATTCTATCAATTTCAATTCACGATCGAGCCGTTTTTTCCTATCTTCAGAAACCTTCGAAATCCTTCCTTTGAGCGTCTCGCAATCTTTTTCCGAAGAAAAAGGCAATTTTATATCGACGGCGAGATCGTATTCCTCACATTTTTCGGATATTTCAACCGTATTATCAACGCTTTGTGGAAGATCTCTAAAGATGACTTTCATCTCGCCGGCCGATTTTAAATAGTACTCATCGCTTCCGTAGGCAACATTTCCGTCCCATTTCATGTTCCTGTTCATCGAGACAAAAAGGCCGTGGGCGAGGGCATCTGCCTTTTTCAAGAAATGCACATCGTTTGTCGCGACGATCTTTATCTTAAGACTTTGCGCTATATCAACGAGTGTATTGTTAAGCGCGATTTGATCCTTAAGGCCGGTTCTCATTAACTCTATGTAAAAATCCTCTCCAAATCTTTCCCTGTAAGCGCGGGCAACCTCTTTTGCCCTCTCGATCTCGCCGTTAAGAATGAGGCGTGGTATTTTCCCGCTCATACAACCAGAAAGAACGATGACATCTTTCAACTCGAAGATATCTTTATCATCGAGAACCTTTGAATTTGCAAGGTTAAGGGCTTTTACAAGAGAAAGATAGCCATCTTTGTTTTTGGCAAGGACTGTAAGGTGGTTCCTCGTCTTTTCGTCTTTCACGTAAAGTTCGCATCCTATAACAGGCTTTATTCCGTATTTTCGAGCCGCGGACCAGAATTTGTGCACTCCACCCATTGTACCGTGATCCGTTATGGCCAAAGCGTCCATGCCAAGCGATTTGGCCTGATTCATCAGGTCATCTATTCTAACTGTAGAATCTCCGATACTGTACTCGGTATGAAGATGTAAATGCACAAATTTATCCATTAAAACACCTTCCCAATCAATTTTATAATAAATTTTTCTCAAAGTAAAATAATACATGGCTTGTAGCAGGTAGCGGGTGGCATGTGGCAGACGGTAATATAGATAATGTCATGCAAGGATGTTTCAAAAAGGACATTGTACCTTTACAAATTATTTCAAAAAAAATTATAGAATAAGGTGAGATAATATTCAGAAAGAGGTAATCCTATGGCCCTCGTAAGTGTCAGAAATTTGAAAAAAATTTACAAAAGCGGCGATCTTTCGTACGAAGCCTTAAAGGGCATGACCTTTGAAATAGAGATGGGAGATCTCTTTTTCATCTACGGTCCTTCGGGAAGTGGAAAGACGACATTGCTCAATTGCATGTCTGGAATAGACGATGCAACCTCTGGAGAGATAATAATAAAAAATGTGGATCTCTCAAAATTGCCTGACGATAAAAAGACCGCATTCAGGGCCGAAAACATGGGATTTGTCTTTCAGGAATACAACCTTATAAATGTGCTCACTGTCAAAGAGAACGTTGCCCTTCCATTGCTCGCGCGCGGATGGCCGGAGAAGAAGGCAAACCAAAAGGCCATAGATGTCCTGAAAGAAAATGGCCTTTTGCACGTCGTAGACAAATTTCCATCCCAAATAAGCGGTGGAGAAAGGCAAAGAGTGGCCGTCGCAAGGGCAATTGCCGGAGAGCCGATGATAGTCTGGGCAGATGAGCCGACCGGCGCTCTCGATACGAAGACATCCTTTATGGTTATGGATTTCATAAAATTCTTAAATGAAAAAAACAAACAGACCTTCGTAATAGTTAGCCACGACGAGAAGATACTCAAATATGCCACGGCCTACATAAGAATAGACAGTGGAAGAATAGAGAGTTTTGAAAGAATAAGAATGCCATTCGAAAAAGTAAAAGAGTTATAAATCAGGCCTTACGGCCTGATTTTTTAAGGATTTATAGTTGTTACGTACGTGAATTGACCATTTACGACCTCATTTACAACTGCGGATTTTATAGCATTTCCACTTGAATCTATCGTTATATATCCTGTAACGCCTTCAAAATCCTTTGTGCTTCTTATCGCCTGATTTATCTTTGCAGGATCGGTCGAATTTGCCCTTTCGATTGCATTGACCAAAACGGCGTAGGCATCAAATCCAAGGGCAGCGAAGGCCGAAGGAAGGGTTTTGTACATCTCCTGGTACTTTTTGACGAATTCCTTTCCCAGTTCTGTCGACGGGTGCTCTGCGTTAAAACTTGTCGTGTAATAAAGACCGTTGACGGCGCTACCGCCTATCGTCACAAGTTGGGGAGCCTCTGCTCCATCGCCGGCAAGTAATGCACCTGTATATCCGAGTTGTCTTGCCTGACGTGCTATGAGTGCTATTTCGGGATAATATCCGGGGATGTAAAGCAAATCTGGATGGTGGCTTAGCGCGTCGGTAAGTTGAGCGGTAAAGTCCTGATCTCCCGACTGGTAATACTCTTTGTAGATCTTTCCTCCACCATTTGTGAAGTCTTTGACGAAGAAATTGGTAAGACCGACGCTGTAATCCTGGGCCACATCCGTAAAGACCACGGCCGTTTTGGCCTTGAGGTAATTAAGGGAAAAGACTGCCGCCACATGGCCCTGGAAGGGATCGATAAAGCACACCCTCGATATGTACTGCTTTCCTTGGGTAACAAGCGGATCGGTAGATGTCGGTGAAAGCATCGGCACATGGGCCTTTTCGGCTATCGATCCTCCTGCCATCGTGTTCGAACTTGCGAGTTCTCCTATTATGGCGACAACGTTGTTAAGAGAGATAAGCCTGCTGACGACATTTGCCGCTTCAGTTTTGTCAGATCTGTTGTCTGCAAGGATCAAATCAACCTTTTGACCCAAAACTGTTGGAAAGAATTGCTGGGCCAAAAGTACTCCCTCGTAAGTTTGCTGGCCGAATGCGGAAATTCCTCCCGTCATAGGAAAGGCAACCCCTATCTTTATATCCCCTCCCATCACAACCAAAGCGAAAAGTGTTAGTACGAGAAACACAAAAACCTTCTTCATCTTCAAATCCCTCCTTTGAAATAAAAAAGCCACGCTAAAAGCGTGGCCTGACCGGTTTAGACAGTCAGGCCATCTTTATTATCACCACCATTTTATTTGAATTCATCTTTATTCTCCTCACTCTTATAATTTGATTTCCAAAATTTTAACATTTAACAATTTTGAAGTCAATTAAAAACTCATTAAGGATGTTAAAAGCGATTTAAGAATCACAGACGAATAACTTTCATTCCCTATTTGCCATTCGCCAGATTAAAGTTTTAAAAAATTATGCCGATAATTAGATCGGATTCCGGAATCCAAACAAGGAAGTAAAAAAGATCACATGGAGGTGGATTTATGCAGATTAACCAGAATATCCCTGCCCTTCAGGCATGGATGGCTGTGAATAACACGAATAACGCGCTACAGACGACAGTCCAGAGATTGTCCACAGGCTACAGGATAAACAGCGCGGCAGACGACGCCGCGGGATACGCGATAACCGAAAAGATGCTCGGCCAAATAAATGGCCTCAACACCGCGATTCAAAACTCCCAGAATGCCATAAGTTTGATTCAGACCGCATCGGGAGCGTTAACGCAGGATCAGGCAATTTTACAAAGAATGAGAGAACTCGCAGTCGAGGCAGCAAACGACACGAACACGACCTCTGATAGACAGCAAATCCAGCAGGAAATGAACCAACTCGTCAAACAGATCGACCAGATAAGGAATACAACCCAGTTCAACACTCAGGTACTTCTGAACGGAAACCTCAACTACACAGGCGCATCCGGTACGGCAACGCTTGTAAATCCTTCAAGTAACATCGTTTCAGCAACGATATCGGGGTCTGGATCAAGCAGAGCCGTTAATGTAACGACAACGCTTACCATAAACACGATAACAACCGGAACGGCAAGCGCTCCAAACGCGGTCCAGGTCTATTATAATGGACAACTTCTTAATCTCTCTACATCAGCGGCAAACAACCATTCTGCTGGTGCTTATATAACAAGCATAAATTCTAACGAAGTAACGGTCTACATTTCTGGCTCAGGACATGCAACCACAGTAGGCATTTCTTTACAAAATATGGGAACTCTTTCTGGTTCAGGAGTTTATACCTCTGCATCGACGGCCGCTTACAGCGTTGTCAACACCGGCGCGGTAAGGCTCGATGCTGCCAACGATCCAACTGGAAAATTAAACCCTGCGAATATGGAACTCGTCTTCCAGGTCGGAGCCAACCAGTCACAGACAGTCTCTCTCGGCCTTAACGATATGGGCGCTCAGGCTCTCGGACTTGAATCAACGACACCATCTACAACATTCGATGCACAGGCTGCGACGAACACAAACCTTGGAAATGGTTTCTACTCGACAATAGACGTGACAACCCAGGCCGGTGCACAGGCTGCGATCTCCATAATAGACAACGCAAACCAGGTCGTCTCGACAGAGGCCGCAAAACTCGGTGCGTTGCAAAACAGAATAACTGACATCACGAATAACCTCCAGACCTCATCGACAAACCTCACATCGGCCGAAGGTACTATAAAGGATGCGGACATGGCGAAGGAACTCATGACTTACTCAAAGCAGCAGATACTCTTGCAATCTTCGATGGCAATGCTTGGCCAGGCCAATGCCAACCCGCAGCAGATATTGAGACTTTTTACGAACCTTCCATAATAACGTAGATTTGACCAAAAGGGCCGAAAGGCCCTTTCTCCATTTTCCATCCGCCTCCAGTTACCCTTCATCTGATATAATGTCTTTGAGGTGATTTATGAAATCTGGATTCGTATGTGTTGCCGGATCGCCAAGCGTCGGTAAGTCGACGATAGTCAATGCCTTGGTAGGAGAAAAGGTCTGTATAGTCTCTCAAAAGCCCGGGACGACGAGAAACAGGATAAACGCAATCCTTACTTTAAAGGATGCACAGGTTGTCTTTGTCGATACTCCCGGTATTCACAAGCCCCTTCATTTGATGGGAAATTACATGTTAAAAATAGCGATCTCGGCTCTCGAGGGCAACGATTTGATCCTTTTCGTCCTTTCGGCCTCAAAGGTTGGAAGGTCAGACATCATGGTTGCGCAAAAACTTCGAGACTTAAAGGTTCCGATCTTTGGCGTTATAAACAAGATGGATATCGCAAATAACGCTATGGTCGAGAAGGCAAGAGATATCCTCAAGAATTTGACAGATGAGATCTTTGAAATCTCGGCATTGAAGGGAGAGACGAACAAACTCCTTGATAGGATTATCTCCTTTCTTCCCCAGGGGCCAAAGTATTATCCCGACGATATCGTAACTGACAGGCCACTTTCTTTTATGATATCCGAGATCGTAAGGGAGAAGATCTTCGAACTCACCCGGGAAGAGATTCCGTATTCGACGGCCGTCGACATAGATCAGATAGAAGATGAAGAGAATCTCACAAGAATTTACGCGACGATTCTCGTTGCGAAGGATTCGCAAAAGGGCATAATACTCGGAAAAAATGGTAGAATGATAAGAGATATAGGGACACTCGCAAGAAAGGACATAGAGTACCTTATCGACAAACATGTCTTTCTTTCGCTGCACGTCAAGGTCAAAGACAAATGGATAGAGGATCAAAAGATCTTAAATCAGATATTCGGAGATGAGTTGCGCTGATAGATCTAAATTGCGATGCGGGCGAAGGCTTTGGAATTTACAATTTTGGCGTGGACAAAGCGCTTTTTGAATATGTAACCTCTGTCAACATCGCGTGCGGATTTCATGCGGGCGATCCTGTAACGATTGGAAAAACCGTCGAGATGGCCATTCAAAAAGGCCTTTGCATAGGTGCGCACCCTTCATTTCCAGATTTGATGGGCTTTGGAAGAAGAGAGATGAACTTATCTTTTGAAGAAATAAGAGATTACGTCATGTACCAAATCGGCGGCCTTTACGCCTTTGCAAAATCAAAAAAGGCAAGGATAACCCATGTCAAGCCGCACGGCGCAATGTACAATATGGCCTTCAAAGACGAAAAGATAGCCCGCGGAATCGCCGAGGCCATCTATCTTTTTGATCCTTCACTCGTCGTTGTGAGCCTTCCGGAATCAAAACTTCTCTCGATTGCCTCTGATTATGGCCTTAAGACAGCGCGCGAAGGCTTTGCGGACAGAAATTACAACGACGATGGAACCCTTCTTTCGAGAAAATATCCAAATGCAGTCATAGAGGATCCCGAAGAGATCGCCTCGAGAACGTTGTCCATGGTAGATGGAAAGATAAGAAGTATAAGTGGAATGGAGATAAATATAAAGGTAGAGACGATATGCATCCATTCAGATTCTCCTAATGCCGTTTCAATTGCCAAACGCGTAAGAGAAGAGTTCGCAAAGCATGGAATAGAGGTAATGGGCCTTGGTAATTGAGGAGATGGGAGAGCGCGCGATCATAGTCAAATTTTCGGACGAAATATCGTCAAGTGTTCACAAAATAATCTTGGCGATCGATAGGTTTTTGACAAAATCAAAGCCTCCCGTTGAGTGGATTCCATCTTACACGTCCGTTACCATATTCTACGATCCAGAAATCATCAGTTGCGAAGAGATCGTCGGAATAATTAAAGAATTCAAGTACGAAGAGATAGAAGAAAGCGAAAAGGAGATTATAGAGATACCCGTTGTGTACGGCGGAAAGTACGGGCCTGATATAGAGTTTGTAAGTGATTTGAACGGAATGACTGTAGATGAGTTCATAAAATTTCACTCTTCTTTCATCTATGAGGTATGGATGATGGGATTTATGCCAGGCTTTGCATACCTTTACGGATATTCAGGATCGAAGATTCCAAGACTTGAAAGGCCGAGGAAGTCCGTCATTGCTGGAAGCGTTGGGATGGCGGGGAATCAGTGCGGGATATATCCCTTTGACGGCCCGGGAGGATGGAGAATTATAGGAAAGACAGAATTGAAAATCTTCGACATACAAAAAATGCCTCCATCTCTTGATCTTGGAAAGAGAGTGAGGTTTATTCCACTCTAATGGCGCGCCTTGTCGTAATTGATCCCGGAATTCTTTCGACAGTTCAAGACTCTGGACGTTTCGGTCTTGCAAGGTACGGAGTCCCCCATTCTGGGCCGATGGATTGGATATCATTTGAGATCGCAAATTTACTTGTCGGAAACAAAAGGGACGATCCCGCAATAGAGATAACGGGCAATTTCGAGGCCATTTTCGAAGGGGAGACATCCGTCTCGGTCGTGCCCGGAAGAATTATTTTGAATGGAGAATATCTCGAAAGGTTTGGCACATTCCACGTCAGAGGCGGGGACATTTTGAAGGTCTTAAACGATCGCGGCTTTAGATCATACCTTGGTCTGAAAGAATTGAAAATCGAAGAGGTGCTCTCGAGCAAATCCACATGTCTGCCGGCAAAATTTGGAGGATTGAATGGAAGAAAATTGATGGCCGGAGATGTTATAGAGTGCGGGAATGCGGACATAAAGGATAGAACCTTAGAATGTGAAATGGACTGGATCTTTGGAAATGTCGCAAGAATTGTGAAAGGGCCTCAGTGGGATCTTTTGAAAAATCCTAACGCTATCGAGTCCGAATATGTAATCTCTTCGGACAGCAACAGAATAGGGTACAGACTCATAGGTGAAAGGTTAAGCCTCGAATCTTACGAGATCGTTTCGGAAGGAATGACGGCCGGCGCAATTCAAGTGCCTCCGGATGGACTTCCCATCGTCATGATGGCCGATCATCCAATGACTGGAGGGTATTCCAAAATTGCCAACGTTATATACGCAGATCTTCCAGTTCTCGGACAGAAAAAGCCATCGGACAGGATAAGGTTTGAAATGGTAGATTTGGACCTTGCAAGAAGGCTCTATTTCAAATACAAAGAATGGATAAGAGAGATAGAATTTTCACTTTGCAATTCTTTAAAGGATCTCTACCGTGTAAATGTGAATGGGAAATATTTTGATGTCGAGGTGAAAGAGATTGACGATTGCGGTGGTTGGAGACATAAATACCGATTACATAATAATGGTTGATCACATTCCCGATTACGATGGAGATATAGAAATAGAAGATTTAAAGATAACCGGAGGAGGATTTGGATCGAACACGGCGTATGCTCTCGCCCGCCTTGGCGATGAGGTTTCTCTTTTCGGATACGCCGGAGAGGATGTAAATGGAGAGATAGCGCTCGGTGATCTCAAAGGATATGTCGATTTGAAAGGGATTGTAAGGTGTGCAAAGACGGGTGTGTGCTTTAGCATCGTCGATAAAACCGGAGTAAGGCGCCTTATGACGTACAAAAAAGACACGGGCTGTGATAAATCATTCGATATCGAGGCCATAAAGCGCGCAAAATGGATTCACCTTGCGGGCCTTGACGTTGAAAGGGCAAAGGAACTTTCCAAAAAGGTAAGGATATCGAGTTGGGATCCCGGAATGCCATTTCTTTCTTCTCTCGACGATCTTGGTCCTTTTAAAAAGATCGAATATGTTTTGATCAACCTAAAGGAATTCGAAATCTTTCGAAAGTTTCCAGAATGGACCTTGTTCGAAAACCTCATCGTAAAGATGGGAGAGAATGGTGTAAGATATTTCAAATACGGAAAGGTCTTCAAAGAAATTCCCGCATTTCATGTGAAAGTTGTTGATTCAACGGGTGCTGGAGATATCTTTAATGCGGCCTTTATCCACTCCATGATCGCAGGATACGATATCTTAAAAGCGATAGAGTTTGCATCCGCTGCGGGAGCAATCTCTGTAACAAAGATCGGGGCAAGAAATGTTCCGCAAAAAGATGAGATAGAAAAATTTTTAGAAGAGGTGAAAAGATGAACGAGTTTATCGATCTTTCGTCTAAGGTCAAAGATGCAATCGATAATGGAATTCCCGTTGTATCCCTCGAGTCGACGATAATATCCCATGGTATGCCGTATCCCAAAAACATAGAGACTGCCCGTGCACTCGAAAGGATAGTCGAGAAGAATGGGTGCGTGCCTGCCACGATAGCGGTATTAAACGGGAGAATAAAGATAGGCCTGAAGGATGAGGAGTTGGAATTTTTGGCAAGATCGAAGGATATCCTTAAATTGAGTAGAATGGATCTGCCTTACGCCGTCGCGAAGAAATTGAATGGCGCAACGACCGTGGCGGCCACGATGCTTTGCTCCCACATGGCCGGCATAAAGGTCTTCGCAACGGGTGGAGTTGGCGGAGTTCACAGGGGGGTGGCCGAGACCTTCGATATCTCTGCAGACCTTGTCGAACTTTCCAAAACTCCGGTCATAGTCGTCTCGGCTGGAGTTAAATCCATACTCGATATTCCCAAAACCCTCGAAATCTTGGAGACTTTGGGCGTTACCGTTTTGGGATATAAAACGGATTATTTTCCGTCCTTTTATTCGCACAATAGCGGATCGAAACTTTACATGCGCGCCGATTCTCCCCAAGAGGTTGCGAATCTCTTCAACGCGAAGTTGAAGATGGGCCTTTCGGGAGGCATCTTGGTTGCAAATCCCATAGAAAAGTCGAAGGAGATACCCAATGACGTGATAGACGAAAAGATAAATTTGGCACTCAATGAGGCAAAAAAATTGCATATATCCGGAAAGGCTGTAACTCCATTCTTGCTTTCCAAGATCGTCGATTATCTTCCCGAAGCGCTCGAGGCAAATGTCGAACTTGTTAAAGCGAATGCCGAACTGGCCGCAAAGATATCTAAATCATTTTGATACAAAAAATTCATTGAACCAAATCCAAAAAGGTTCGTCTAAATAAACGAAATACCCCCCTATCCCCCTTAATTATACAAAAGGGCCCCTTATTAGGGCCCTTATTTTTTTATATATATCGATCTTTACCGGCTCGGAGATGTAAATGATGCTACCGTACTCGTTATGAGATTTCCCTGACCCGAAAGAGAGGCTATTGCCTGTTCCATCGCCGTGTACTGGCTTATGTACATCTGTTCCTGCTGCTTTAACATGGTCGCGGTCTGGTATATCTGTTCATTCAAGGAGATCATGCGCGATCCAAGGTACCCTTGATTCGAGGCATACTGATCTATTATCCCGTTAAACTGGGTGTACTGGTAAAGGGTGTTATCGAATTGCTCTATTATACCCGTGCCAACGGAGGGGTTACCATTCGGACTTGTCGGGTTGTTTGCAAACATCTCGTAAACCTGCTGTGCGTTGTTTTGAAGGGCCTGAACGAGTTGGGACGGATCGAATGAAAGCGTTCCGGCCATCGTCTGGTACCATCCCGATCCAACGGCACCGGTCGTAATACCAACTGACGGGAAGGAATTGTATGAGGAAAGGCCCGGCACCATCTGGTAGACGAGTTTTTTCATCGATGAGAGGACCTGGTTCAAAATCTGGTTTTGATAAAGCACTCCTTGAGCCGATCCGCTTGTCGTCGCAGAGGCGCTCGCGCTGTTGGTCTGCGGCGGTTGCTGGTTGTACTGGGTATTTATCCAGTTGACTATGTTGTTGAAAGAATTGACGAAGTTCTGGACTGCGTTGACAGGTG
This sequence comes from Athalassotoga saccharophila, assembly GCF_009936215.1. Classification (GTDB taxonomy): domain Bacteria; phylum Thermotogota; class Thermotogae; order Mesoaciditogales; family Mesoaciditogaceae; genus Athalassotoga; species Athalassotoga saccharophila. Next base: position 1,777,390 of record NZ_AP019551.1, read on the forward strand.
TTTGTGTGTCCTGAGATATCGTTAGGGTTACAGGATTTGAAGTGGGAGAGTAAAGGTTTATTATTGCCCCGGGAATTGCGTTTGTGACTTTATTCGTAGAACTCGTGTAGGTCGTCCATGTCGTACCGTTATTCTGGCTTACCTCGATCTGGGCATTTTGACCCGTAGTTTGTGTCGCATTTGCCCATCCAAAGGTTGTGAGCACTCCTGTAGGACTCGACGGGTTCGTTTCGGAGACATTTATCGAAACGGGACCACCAACGTTTGATTTGAGATAGACCTTATCGGCATTTGGATCGTACCATGCCGTCACATTGGCATTCGAAGAGTTTATCTGTGAGATGAAGTTAGAAAGCGTCTGGGTAGCGCTCACATTTATAGTAAATCCATTTATAGATATACTTCCCGAACTTATTCCAAGTTGAGAAAGCGTAAAGCCAGTGCTCACCGCACCGAGATGGGTTGTAGAAGAGACCGTCGTATATCCACTCGAGTTCAGAGTCTCCGGAGCGTTTGCGAGGTATGTGGCCGAAAGGAAGTTCGAGGTATCCGAAGAGGATCCTATGTTTATCACGGCATTTGAATTGCCCGTAAGAACAAGCGTGTCTGTCGAGGCGCTGTAGGATGCCGTAACTCCAGCGGATGAAGAATTTATGGAATTTATAACGTCATTTAAAGATTCAGTTGAAGGATTGACATTTATCTGAACGCCATTTATCGTAAAGAAACCCGCGGTTATTGGAGTCCTTATGTTAAGTGTTGAAAGCGTCGCGGACGGGCTTATGGACTTTCCGACTGTATTTGTGGGATTTATCGTTGTAAAGGTGGCAAGGTTATCTATCTTTATCTGGTAAGATCCCGGAATCGCGTTTGAGTTCGTTACCACACTCATGTTGTTCGGACTCGAAAGGCTCGCCGTCGTTCCCAAAAAGGTCGATGGCAGTTCGAGCGTAAGGAGGGACTCACGAAAATTTTCTAACATAGGCTTGAATTGATTTTCGAGGACATTTTGCTCATTTTGAATCTGGGCAAGTTGGGCCTGCAAAGAATTTAGCGGTTGCTCGGAGACACTCATCATTTGAGAAATAAGAGACTGCCAGTTTATCCCACTTGCGACTCCCGACATCGATATGGGCATCGAGAGGTAATTGCTTATGTTCAGGTTATTGCCATTTATGTTCATTTCTCACCTCACACGTGTTTGTCTATGAAAACTCCCAAAAGTTCATCTATGGCTTTGGCGAGTTTTACAGCCTCTTCTGGCGGGATCTGCCTTACGACCTCGCCACTTTTTTGATCGACTATCTTTATTATTATCATGTCTGGATTATTCGTTATTTCGTATTTGAATGAAACCTTCGTTATCTGCTGGAATTGATCGAGTTTCTTTCCAACATCTTTCAAACTCATTTTTTGATCATTTTGCCGATCGTTGATATTATTGTCAACAACCGGTTGAACAATGTTTTGATCTTTTTGTGGCAATGTATTATTATTTGCCGGTACGCTATCAGAAGTAATACCCTTTATGTCCATAAATATCCCTCCGATATAATTATCGGCATTTTTAAAAGAAAATTAAATCCATCCCAAGTTCATAAGCAAAAGCCAAAAAAAGCCAATTCCCACACCGGCCGCAGGACTTACAATCCACATCCTGTCGAATTTTCTATACCTTATAAGCCTGTAGACCAACATACCCGCAATGGTTATGGCAAGATACCACCACTGCAATGCCATTACGAAGATGAAGATGAGGATTCTTTCGAAATTTCCATCCGCGTCATTTGATTTGACATCGATAAGGTTTGATCTTCTGAAGATGTCTGCGATAACGACGGATGCAATGACAAGACCGAGAAGGTAATTCAAAAATGGAGGCTCTATGTAATTGTGACTTGCAACGAAATCTCCAAAGACAAAGGTGAAGATCAAAGCGATCAAAAGATTTAAAAATTCCATTCCAAAATACCATGAGATCTTATCGCTTCTCTTTTTTGCGAGTACGAGTATTGCCGTTAAAACAACGTATGTGAGAATTGCCATCATTCCGATTGGAAAAACGAGAAGATTGAATGACAGGGCCAGACCTATGAGTACAACCCACAGAATGGCCTTTTGAATTTCGGACTTGTTTTGACGGTATATCAAAGAATTGTTAGAAAAGCCGTATTCCGAGGTTGTGTAGATAAGTAAAAAAAGATTCGGTACCATATTCTTTCCTCCTTTTTTTCGTCAAAGACAAAGTTTCTTGATATATGCCTCTCAACTTAACGGCCATTGTATCCATCGACCAGTACTGATTGACGTAATTCAACCCTTCATCTGAAAGTCTCATTCTAAGCGCATCGTCTTTTAAGATCTTTTCCATGTTATCGACAAATGGCTTTACAACGGGCTCGTCCACAAGGAAGCATCCCTTCCCGCCAACAAGGACATCTCCAACCCCCTCCTTCGCAACTGCAACAACCGGAAGACCGGCAGCGAGTGCTTCGAGAACGACAAGGCCCTGAGTTTCGGTAACTGATGCAAAGGCAAAGATGTCAGATTGTCTGTAATACTCTATTATCTCATCGCGCGGAAGGTATCCCGTGAAGACGATCTTGTCTCTTATTCCGAGTTGATTTGCCCTGTGCATGATCTCTATCTTCTCAGGACCATCTCCGACAAGTACAAGCGTCGCATTTTTTATCCTCTTTCTAAGTTCGAGAAAGGCCTCGAGTATGAAGAAGATGTTCTTTTCCTTTGCTATCCGTCCGACAAAAAGCACGATCTTGTCATCGTGGGGAATTCCATGTTTTTCTCTTATCGAATATCTTAAACTCCTTTGAAAATTCTTAACGTCTATGCCGGTTGGCAATGTGTAAATTGGCACCTTTACGCCGTAATCTTCGAGTTCTTCTTTTATCTTTTGAGTTGGAGCGATAACCGCATCGACCATGTTGCAAAACCACATGCTGAATTCTTTGACCGCGTTTTCCGTAGGTCTAAGTGGCATGGGAAGATAGTGTCTGTACTCGGTAAGAAGCGTGTGATATGTATGAACGTGTGGTATCCCTATCTTCTCACTCAGTCTTATGGCCTGAAAGCCCATGCTGAACGGCGCGTGTGAATGAAGAATGTCTAAATTTATCTTTGATGAGATTTTGAGTATCTTCTGAGAAAGCGGGACTGCGAACCTGTGTTGTGGTTCGAAGAAGAATTTCAATCCACTGACTTTAAAGGTGTTCGGCTCTTCATTTGGAACAACGGGGGCAAAGACGTAAACTTTGTCTCCCATGCCTTCGAGATAATTTTTGAAAAGATGTACGGAGGTCGCAACGCCGTTTATCTGCGGAATGTAGGTATCTGTCATCATTCCCACATTCACATAAACCACCTCCTGAACATTATAGAAATTATGGTAAGAAAGACGAAATCTCTCATAAGCCTTATAAGAATGGTGTACAAAATGCCCTTTCCTATTATTGCACGGACAAGATAAAACTCAAGGATCACAGACCATACTATCGGGATCGCAATCAATATGTAATAGAAATGATACATCACTCCGATCGATATGAACCAGCCCGTCAATACATTCGGCATAAGCACGTAAGGAAAGCCCCAGAAGAGATTGCTTTGCTTTGAAAAGAACATGTGAAGAGAGGCTGAGAATAAAGCGTAAAAAGTTATAAGGCCAAGAATTACAAATGAAAAGCCAAGAAAGCCTCCAAAGAATGGAATCTCTTTGAAGGTTGGAAAGACGGCCAGAACATTCACGATCCACAAAAGCAATATCGCAAATATGGCATCGTAAGGATCGAAGTGCGAACTTTTGAAAAATCTTTTTGGCGAGAAGAAAAGATCGAATATTCTGTCAAACATCGATCTCGCCTCTTACAAGTCTTACAAGGTGATCGGCCAATTTGTTCTCATTCCTTCCATTCCACTCTATTTTGAAATTCATCTTTTCGATCAATTCATCTACATCGCGCTTTATCTTCAAAAGATTTTTCGATCTCACCCTGTACTCGCCTTTCATCTGTCTTACCATCAACTGGCTATCGCTTAGAACAAGAATTTCCGAATCCGGGAAATTCTTACTTACAAAATCAAGAGCCTTAAAAAGTGCGATGTATTCGGCCTCATTGTTCGTGATCTTTCCCTCTACAACCTCACAGTAAGCACATTTCAACTTTCCATCTTTTTCAATTGTAAAGGCGATTCCGGCCCTTCCCGGATTGGGATTCGATCCTCCGTCAGTTCTCACTACCACTTTATCCCGCAACTTTAACATCCTCTAAAAGCAATTTCTTCGCGGACTCTGGATCGATCTGAGAGATCAATCCGCACGGTGCGAAGATGTAATTCGAATCGAAATAAATCTTTGCCTCGGCAGGAGGAAGCAAATTCATCGGATGTTTTGATCTCAGATTTCTTATCTCATCCAATATCTTAAAATTCCACTTTGATCTGCTAAGCACTCCTCCGGTGCCGAATATGTTAACAATTGCCGTCAAATCCTTTCCTTCGGCGATTTCTATCCTTCCCGTCGGGCCGTAAAGGTATCTTTTGTATCCGGCATGTCTGAGAACGCTCTCCGTTGCACAGGCAATGGCCAGATTGACCACAAATTCTTCCATTCTCTCATTTGAAGGATAAGGCGTTATCTCTTTTAGAAGAGATTCGTAATCTCCGAACTTGTCTTTTATCCATTCGAAGTTTTTGACGACATTTGAAGCGTTTATGAAGACTCCAAGATCTCCTTCTACCGTCCTTTTCGCAAATGGCTCCGGCGAGACGAGAATCTTTTGAATCTCTGGAGATCCATCCGTTACAGAATCAACATCTGTCGTCGCACCTCCTATATCTATGGCAAGAGAATCTCCCATCTCTTTCTGAAGAATTTCAACGGCCTTCATGACGGCAGCAGGCGTTGGCACTATCTTACCGTAGACATGACCTTCGAGTTTCGACATTCCCGGGCCGTGAATTATGTGCTTTGAGAAAAGATCCTGAATTATCTTTCTGACAGGCCCCACATTCAAAAGATCGACGCGAGGATAGACATTTTCGGTAATGGTTATATCCTTTCCGTTCTCTTTAAAGATTCTTTCCACCTTCGAGGCAACGGCAGAATTTCCGGCGTAAAGGAATGGAACATTTATATCGCTTTTGGCAAAAAGTTCTGAATTGTGAAGGGCAGTTTCGCTTTCTCCATTATCTACACCGCCGGAGATGAGTATGAGTTTTGGTGAGATCTTTTTTACCTCCTCGATCGTTTCATCCGAGATCTTGCCAGCAGTCGCCATCGCAATCACCGCGCCTGCGCCTAAGGCCGCTTCCTTCGCCGCCTTTACGGTCATGCTGTAAACAAGGCCGTGGACCGTCATTTTCAATCCACCGGCCGCGCTTGAAGAGGCCATCATTTTGTCCCATTCAAGATGTTCGCCTATCTTGCTTTCAATGGATCTTATCGCGCGATCTATTCCTAAGGTTACATCTCCCTCTTTCACCGTCGTGTAATGCTCGCCCTGGACTAACAAAGCGGGTTTATCTCCTATTCTAAATCCACTTACAACCGTCGTTGTGCTTCCTATCTCTACCGTTAAGATATCTATCTTCACTTTATCTCTCCTTCAAACAGTGTTATAATGATTATAGCAGAAAGGTGGTGAGTTCTATGATCGAAACTGCGAAGGTCGTAAAAGTCGAAAAGAATTCTATAGTCGTGAATGTCACGGGAACGAGTTCTTGTTCTTCATGTGCAATGTCCGGACATTGTGCTTTTACGTCTTCATCAAAGACGATTTTGCCAAAGCCAAAGGATGTTGAGATAAAAGAAGGAGATTACGTTGAATTCGAAACGCCAGAGCATTTAAGTGCCACAAAGATCTCCGTTTTGCTGTACGGTATACCTCTCGTTATCGTTATAGGCGGCACGATGGTCCTTGTCGCTTTCACAAAGATTGGAGATCTCGAATCTCTCGGCCTTTCCGTGATTGGCGCTGGAATTTATTATTGGATTTTGAACTGGTATACCAGAAGGCATGAAGACAAATATTCTCCATACCACGTAAGAAAGATCGATCCGCCCGCGAATATAAACATCGAAAGGTTAGGTGATCTCAAATGAAATTCATGTGGTTAGGTCATTCTTCTTTCGCCATTGAAGATGGAGGAGTCTTTCTTGTCACCGATCCATTCGACAAAAGCGTTGGATATCCGATTCCAAATGTTAAGCCTACCCATGTGACAGAAAGTCACCAGCACTTTGACCACAATGCCCACAATCTTTTGAGAGGAAACTTTGAGGTGATAAAGGAACCAAAGTCTTACGATTTTGGCACTTTGAAGATCGAAGGAATACCTACCTATCACGATGAAGAGAAAGGTGCAAAGAGAGGAAACAACATCATATTCAAGATGCGTTTTCCGAGTTCGATAACGGTTGCTCACTTTGGAGATTTGGGCCACATGATAGATAAAGACGTAATAGAAAAACTCAAAGATGTTGACGCGATAATGATCCCCGTTGGAGGCGTCTTTACAATAGATGCAAAAAAAGCCATAGAGATATCCAACATCCTAAAGCCACACGTGATCTTCCCAATGCATTACATGACAAAGTACGTGAGTTTTGAACTTGGAAAGTTAGAGGATTTTACCTCTGCCTTTAAAGACGTTGTAAAAGTTAAAGGCATCTTCGAAATAAGTCCCGAAGAGATAAAAAAATTCGATCGCAAAGTCATCGTGTTCGAGATGTAGAGGTGTTTTGTGCAAACATTATACACAAGAGAGGAAATCCATAAACGTATAGTCGAACTCGGAGACGAGATAACAAAGGTTTATTCTCCGATTACAGATGAGATAATGGCCGTCTGTGTTCTGAAAGGAGCCGTCCATTTTTTCAGCGATCTCGTTTTAGAGATCAAATTAGATGTACTTTATTCTTTTGTTCAGGTCTCGAGTTATTCCGGAACCGGAAGCACCGAGAGGGTGAGGGTTAAATCATGGCTTGACGAGAGTATATACGGAAAGCACATACTTGTCGTTGAAGATATAGTAGACACCGGAGTCACGCTGAATTACATCCTCGGATACTTTTCAAAGTACAAACCCGCAACTCTCAAGGTTGCCACGCTCTTTGAAAAGAAGGCTCACAGAAAGATAGATGTTCCCGTGGACTTCGTGGGCTTTGAAATAGACGACAAATTCATAGTCGGATATGGTTTTGATTACGATCAGAGAAAGAGAAACCTTCCATTCGTCGGGGTCGAAAATGCGTAAAGGTCAGATAGGGATGATCCTTATCTTTTTGCTTTTGATCGTTGCAATGGTCGTGATAAGGATTTATTTTGATCTACAAAGCGAGGAAATGGAAATTCAGAGAATGAATATACACAGTTTAATTCAGACTCTCCAGCAGTGATTAATATGCTTTTTGAAGATTTCGTTTACCTTTCAGAAGAATACATACAAAAAACTCTCAATGGAGAGTACAAATCCGATGACTTTGAAAAGTTCATAAGATCGGCCCTCAAAGACACGCTTGTAACGCCTGATTCTAAAGAAAGATTTGTGGCATTTTGTGAATATTTCTTAGGACTTTCGAATCTGAGTCAGGAAAGAGTTATAACCCGTCTCAAAAATGGCCTTACGATGATAGAAAAGTTAAAGAGAGAAAATCTCATAGAATCTCCAAAGCCGGACGGTGAAGTGCTTGATCCAAATGTGGATGTAAGGTTTGGAAAGAAAATAGGACCAAGAAGGGCAGAACTTTTGCAAAGACTTGGAATATACACGGTAAGGGATTTACTCTATCATTTTCCGAGAATCCACGATGACAGAAGAAGGCCTCTGAAAATTTTGGAATTGAAGGCCGGCCAGCAGGTATCCGCAACGGCGCAGGTTGTAAGTGTCGAGAAAAAACGGGTAAAGAATTTCAAGATAATAAACATGATAGTAACAGACGGATTTTCAAACATGTATCTTGTATGGTTTAATCAGGAATATCTCTACGATTCGCTATCGAGGGCAAAAAGGATAGCCTTCAGTGGAAATGTGAAGTCTGAATACGGAAAATTCAAGGTCTACTCGCCGGACTTTCAAATAATCGATGATGAACCTCCGAGGATATACCCAATCTACGATCTTACCTCGGGAATATCGCAGGGGGTAATGAGATCTTTGATAGAGAACAACATAAAATATGTCAATTACGTAAAAGACGCTGTGCCCGAAGAACTCATAAAATCGAGGAACTTAATAGATCTCAAATCGGCCATTTACGGAATGCACTTCCCAAAGAGCGAATACCATCTAAAGGAATCAAAAAAAAGACTCGCTTACGACGAATTTTTCTTTCTCGAGGTATCCAAATTAATGGTAAAGCATTCGATCCAGTCTCAGGGAGGGGTTGCAAAGGAATTCAAAGGCGATCTTGCAAAAAAGTTCATCTCTTCTTTGCCCTTTAAACTCACGAATGCCCAAAAAAAAGCCATCATGGAGATAGAAAATGATCTCAGAAGCGATAGAATGATGAACAGACTTTTGCACGGAGATGTCGGAAGCGGAAAAACCGTTGTCGCCGAGATATCGATTTTAGACGTGATAGAGAGTGGATTTCAGGCGGCCTTTATGGCACCGACCTATGTACTTGCAAGACAGCATTACGAGAGGGTAAAAAAGGATTTTGAAAATTTGGATCTTAAAATTGCTTTTATATCCGGATCGACTCCAAATGCTGAAAAAGTCGAAATAAAGAATGGCATCGCCTCAGGAGACATCGATCTTGTCATAGGAACGCACGCGCTCATTCAAAAGGATGTGTTTTTCAAAAACCTCGGACTTGTCGTGATAGACGAACAACACAAATTCGGAGTCAAACAAAGAGAATCATTGATGTCAAAGGGGAAGGCCGTCGATACGCTCGTAATGACGGCAACACCAATACCGAGAACTCTCTCAATGACGCTCTACGGTGATCTCGATATCACCCTGATAGACGAGATGCCTTATGGAAAGAAAAATCCGAGAACTCTCATAGTCAACGAATCAAAAAGATCGGAAGTCTACGATTTTGTAAAGCAAGAGATGGATCGCGGCGTCGGAGTATTCTGGATAGTCCCTTTAATAGAAGAATCGGAAAAGTGGGAACTCTCGGCGGCGACAAAGATATACACAGAGTTCAGAGAAGGACCATTCAAAGGGTACGAAATAGGCCTTCTTCACGGAAGAATGCCTTCCGAAGAAAAGGCTAACGTCATGGAAAGGTTTCTGAATAAATCGGTCCAGTTGCTCGTCTCGACTACGGTAATAGAGGTCGGAATAGACATCCCTCACGCTGGAGTAATGGTCATAGATCATCCCGAAAGGTTTGGCCTTGCCCAGTTGCACCAGTTAAGGGGAAGGGTTGGAAGGAGTGGAAATGAATCCTTCTGTTTGCTTTTGACAAATGGATCAGAGGTAGACAGGTTGAGATATTTCGAGCATACATTCAACGGATTTGAACTCGCAGAATACGATTTGAAGATGCGTGGCCCCGGAGAATTCATTGGCACCCGCCAGCACGGTATGCCTGAATTCAAGGTCGCGAATTTAATAGAGGATGAAGGAATTTTGATCATGGCCCGGCAGGATGCGCAAAGACTTCTCGAAAATGATCCCGAGTTGAAAGATCATCCCTTCCTTCTTGAGGAGATAGACAGAAGATATGGAGAGAGAATAAAGTTTGTGGAGGTTGGATGATGAAGATAACGGGCGGAAAGTACGCGAGAATGAATATATCTTCGGTTTCGGACAAAAGAACAAGGTACACGCCTGCCATAGTCAGGGAAGCATTATTTAACATGATAAACGTCGAAGGAATGGATATACTTGAACTCTTCGGAGGAAGCGGGATCATTTCGGCCGAGGCGTTAAGCAGATCTGCAGGGAGTGTTACGATAGTTGAAATATCCAAAAGTTCATGTGATACAATAAGAAAGAACCTCGAAAGAATTGATGGTAAGATAAAAATACTAAATCTCGACTTTAGAATAGCGCTGCGCCGACTTGTCCAAAAGCAAAAATTCGATCTTGTCTTTGCCGATCCGCCATTTGGCACTGGATTGCTAATTGAGACCTTTAACGAAATAGACAGATATCCAGATATATTGAACAAAGATGGAATTATCGTTATAGAGTCTTTTGAGAAGGAATTGCCTCCCGATCAAGGAAGGACTATATACCTTAGCAATAGAAAAACTTATGGAGATGTGATTCTAAATTTTTACGAAAAAATGGATTGATCGGCAAGGCATAAAGCGGGGGGAGAATATGAAAAAGTTCATCTTCTTTATCTTTTTGGCAGTACCCGTTTTGATTTACGGAGTTTCTCTGAATCTAACGGTAAATCCGGTGTTTTTGCTGAAAAACTACACCGTTACCCTTACGATGACGGCCTCTCCTCTTTTTGATCCTTCAAATGTGCGCCTTTTACTTTACGATTACTCTTCAAATTCCACCCAAACACTTTACAACCCTTCGGTCTCATCAAACGAATATGTATGGAATTACACCGTAACCGATTATTCCGATTACAGGGCCGTGGGAATGGTGATAACTTCTGATGGAACATACCTCTCTAACGTTGCAACCTTCACAAGCAATATACCGGCCGCAAGCGTTGAATCGACTATTGTGTCAGTGCCATTCATATCCAATTACATGCCATCGGTCTTTAGCGAGATAACGAATATAGGATCGAAGATCCTTACCTTTACAGCCTTCTCATCGCCATCTGGTCTTACGATCTCGCCGAATGCGGGCCAGATTGGCCCGGACCAATATGAGACTGTAAAGATAACGCCATCCGGGGTATTCTTACCGGGCAATTATTACACACTCGATGCGATGATTTCGACAAATGATCCAAGATCTGGCATGTCAGAATACCTCTTGTCCCGATTCTTGATGGGACCAGACGGTCTTGTTGTAACTCCGGTTCAGGTTTCTTCGACAAGCGTAAGTGTTGGAAGTAACGTTGAGTTTTATTTTTCGATTTACCACTCTAACGATGTTGCCATTTCATACGTTTACGCAACCTGGATTACCCCGGGCCAATCTCAGACCTTTAGCCTGTCATCATCCGGAAATGATTTTGCCTCAACGATTAACATAACCTCTGCAGGTACCTACACGCTATCGCAGATAATAGTCGGGTACAGTTACAAAGGTCAGATCCTTCAAATGGTTTTTTCGCCGGCCATTCGTGTAAGTGCAACGAATTCACCAAATTCAATGAATATAGAACTTGTAAATGGAACGAATCAGTCTATAATTTCTGTGTCTTCAAATTCAACGCCTTCCGTGATCGTAAAGGATGGATCGATAATTCAAACGATCCAGATGATAAAAACCGGCCAATTCTGGACGGGCACTTACAATTACACAAACCTCCCCGGGATCGTCAGTGTAAATGCGGAATTTTCGAATGCTCCATCTATATCGCAAGCCTTCACTAAGTATGAGATAAATGGAAGCACAAACATATATCTCTCTGACAACGGATGGATCACAATACCATCGAATGCCTTTCCATCTGGCGCTATTGTGGCAGTATACACGGGGACTTTCAGTCCTCAAAACAATTACGTAGGATACTCAACCTTTAACCAGATCTCAGACAGTGTATCACTTTCATCCAGCGTAACGCCGATCGCATCTTTCACGTATAACCTTTACTTTTCAAGCCAACTTGTGAATGGGCTCTTTGGAAATGTAAGAGTTTATACCAAGACAGGTCAAACATGGACTCTTTCTCCAATAATTCCGAATGTGGGGATGGAGATAGCCACCTTCAGTGCGATGGGTGGCACCTATGCACTCGGTATGACAACCCAGATTCAGCCGGGCACCTCTCCGTCTATTCTTTCATTTTACGCAAATCCTTCAAACGCGGTAGGACCGCACAGCGTTCAATTTTTCCTGACCGTGAACAAAGATTGTTATTATAAAATATACGTATACGATATGAGAGGCCGCATCGTTGGATCTCAATCTGGGAGCGTGGTAAAGATAATAGGGAATTTGATCTACACGTTAGATACTTCCTCGATTTCGAACGGCATGTACGTCGCTGTTGTTGGAGTAGGAAGTTTGCCAAATGTATTCACGCAGTCCAAAGCGATATCATTTGTGGTTTCACGGTGAGGTGGGATAAAATGAAGGGTGTTATCATCGTTTTACTTTTTCTTATTCCCGTCGCGGTTTTTTCCGATGTACTCGACACGATCGACAACCCATCTGCCTTTGGCATGATGATGGGAGGCGCCATCTACACCGTTTATGCCGGGCCCCAATCAATTGCATATAATCCGGCCGGAATTGCCACAGACGATGGTGGTCTCTTCTTTTCTCACGTTGAACATTATCTCGGCGTTATAAGAAATGATTTTCTCTCGGCCACAACCAATCTTGGAAACCTTTATTTGGGAGGAGGATTTCAAACAACGAGGGCCATAGACACTGATTATTCCCAGTACAGATTTTACGGATCTTTGGCCTACAGGATGAATTCACTCTCGATAGGAGGAAATATAAGTGCCTTTTACGGCACAGACATAATAAATGGCTTTTCTGCAGATTTTGGAAGCATTTTCAAAATGCAAAATTTCAAATTCGCCCTGACTTTGAAAAACGCGCTTGCGAATATAACTTGGGTTTCATCGACAGTCCAGTACTATCCGGTTGAGGTTGTTTTGGGAGCCGGGTATGAGAATTCATCTATAAACTTTAACGCTTTTGGAAATATAACATCTGGAGAATATGGAATCGGCCTTCAATACTTCATCACTAAGTATTTTTCTTTGTGTGCGGGATACAATGGCACATTCGGTCAAACGGGATCCTTTTCGATTGGAACTGTGATAAATAACTATTTAGGTTTCGATCTTTTTATTTCTTATACTTTCCTGAATGCCACGAATTTTGGTCAATCTTTGAGTCCATTTACCGTTTCGATGAGTTCTGATTTTGGAGGTTGAATTTTGAAGGTTGACAGAAAAACTCTTGAAGAACTTGAATTTTACACCTTTTTGGACACGATAAAGTCTCTTGCATTTTCTCCTTACGGAAGAAAGTATTTTGACAAAATGAATTTCGAAGAAAAATACGACGAGGTCTACGAAGAGGTCAGAGAAATAACCGAGATCTTCGATGAAATCTCCTCTGTTCTCTATCCAGTTGAAGATGTCGAAAAATCTTTGAAAAGTGTAATGACTGGAAAGAGGATAGATTCAAAAGAATTGATCGATTTCTCGAATCTTTTCAAACTTTCAAAAAGAATTTCGACGATCATTGCAGATAAGCCACATCTAAAGGATCTTGCCGTAAGCCTTACTCCCTTCAATGGTTTCATAGAGTACTGCGACAGAACTTTTAACCCGGACGGGACGATAAAGGATACTTCCTCGCCGGAACTTATGAGAATAAGAAAAGAGATAAGATCGATCGAGCACGAAATAGAGGAAAGAATAAAAGCACTTATAGCCGAAGGCACAAAATCTGGCATCATCTCCGAAGGACTTGTGATCCAGCGTCACGACAGGTATGTGCTCCCAATCGATGCTTCCAAAAGATCCGCTGTAAAGGGCATAATACATGGCCAGTCTTCGACGGGCCTGACATATTACATCGAGCCGGAAGAGATGATAGAGTTAAATGATGCGCTCGCGATAGCAAGATCAAAAGAATCGATAGAGATATCCAAAATAATGGATACCGGCATAAAGATGATATCCAAAAATGCGAGTTCGATAATATCGCTCATGGAAAATTTCGAGAAATTTGACGCGATCTACGCAAAGGCCTCTTATGGGATCAAAAATTCATGTGTCATTCCGTCAATAAGGGAAGACGGTGTGATAAAGATAGAAAGGGGCCGTAATCCTTTGATAGATGAAAGTAAAGTGGTACCGGTAGATGTAGAAATAAGAAAAGAAGACAGGGTTATAATAATCAGTGGACCTAACATGGGAGGAAAAACGGCTTTCTTAAAGACTATCGGCCTCTTTTCTCTGATGTGTGCGCTTGGCATACCCGTGCCGGCCAGCAACGGAACAGAACTTTCCATCTTTGACGCCATATATTCAGACATAGGGGACAATCAATCGGTAAAAAATGAATTGAGCACCTTCTCCGCAAGGGTGATAAGAGAAGATGAGATATGCAAATTTGCAAATGAGAAGACTCTCATTCTCATCGATGAAATAGGAGAAGGAACGGAGCCTTCAGAAGGATCTGCCTTTGCAAAGGCCATAATAGAAATACTCATATCCAAGGGTGCAAAGGTCTTCGTCACAACCCATCTGCCAGATCTCAAAAGCCTTGCATACACATTATCTATGGTCAGAAATGCCTCTGTCGGATTCGATATCGAAAAGATGGCTCCAACTTACAGAATACATATGGACATGCCCGGAAGAAGTAGAGCACTCAAGATAATCGAGAGGATTGGTGTCTCCTCCGAAATAATAGAAGGTTTCAAAAAACATCGATCCACGTCATTTTCAAAAGAAGATCTTCTAATAGAAGAGTTGCAAAGTCGCATCAGTGAATACGATATCAAAATATCGGAGATAAACAAAAAGATGAAGGAATTAAATGAAAAAGAAATCGAATACGAAAAAAAGTTCGAAAAACTAAAGGCAAAAGAGTTGGCCGCGCTTTCTGAAGAGATAAGAAAACTCTCAGATGAAATCTCAAAGACGAAGAAAGAATTGGAAGAGGCAATTCACGATTTAAGATCTTCAAAAGAAGAAAGCGAACTTGCATCAAGAGTTAAAAAACTCAACGATTTAAGAAAAGAGATAGAAAATTCGATGATGGAAAATGCCTTTTCTCAAAGCGAAGGGTATGCCCGTATAAAGGGCACAAATGTTATCGGAAAAATAAAATCCCTCAAAAAAGACACAGTCGTTCTCGACGTCAACGGATCAAATGTTGAGATATCCAGCAAAATGATCGAGATGTACACAAAGCCTAAAACTCAAGAAGAAAAGATCTACGTGAAGGAAGAAAGGGTTCCAAACGAGATAGACGTACGTGGCATGACCGTTGAGGAGGCCATACCCGTTGTTGAAGAATTCATAGAACATGTGATAAGATCGAATTCGGTTGGATTTATAATTCATGGCAAAGGAACGGGAAAACTTGCGAATGGGATATGGTCATTTTTAAGATCAAAACATGTGAATTTCAGAATTGGGCGTGAAGGTGAAGGTGGAACCGGAGTTACCGTGATAGGAGAGGACAGATGATCTTTGGACTTGATATTGGAACGAGAACTGTTGTTGGAATACTGGCCGAAGAGATCGAAAATGGAATAAAGGTAGTCGATTTTGAGGTTGTTGAGCATGAAGAAAGGGCCATGCTCGATGGACAGATAAATGATGTACCGAAGGTTTCTTCCGCCGTCTTAAAGGTAAAAAAAGCCCTTGAAGAAAGAAATAATGTCGAACTTGTGGAAACTTCGACGGCCGTTGCCGGCAGATTTTTAAAGACCATAACGGGCACGGCGACAGACAGAATACCATTCTCAAAAATAGACGAAAATTACCTCAAATCTCTTGAATTCAAAGCCCTTTCTGATGCGATAGAAAAAAATCAGGGCGGGCGCGATTATTGCGTTGGATATTCCGTTCTCCGTTACACTGTAGATGGAGAAGAGGTTAGAAACCTCATAGGCCAGTTTGGAGAGGATGCCTCGGTAAGCGTTATCGCGGCCTTTTTGCCGCAGAGAATCGTCGAGGCACTTTTTTCCGTCATGGAACTTTCACATTTGACGGTGAATTATCTCACACTCGAGCCCATGGCGGCCATGAATCTTGTGGTACCGGCAGATCTGAGAAGGCTTAACCTTGCACTTGTAGATGTTGGGGCAGGCACTTCAGACATAGCGATAAGCAATAACGGTGCCATAACATCTTACGGCATGATACCTATGGCCGGTGATGAGATAACCGAAAAGATATGCGATGAATTTCTTCTTTCCTTTCAGGACGGAGAAAAGGTTAAGAGATCTTTAGATCTCGAAAAGATAAGCGTTGAAAATGTGCTCGGAATTCCGATCGAAATAACGAGAGAAGAGTGTCTGAAGGTTACAGATTCAGTTGTGGATACTATAACGGAAGAAATATCGAAGGCGATAATGGACATAAACGGAAAAACTCCGGCCGCCGTCATGATAGTTGGCGGTGGCGCAAAGGTGCCGCACTTCGTTGATATGCTTGCCGAAAAGTTATCCCTTCCAAAAACAAGAATCGCTCTCAGAAATGTCGAAAACATATCTTTCATAAAAGACCAAACGAAAAAACTCAAGGGAAGCGAATTCATAACGCCTGTGGGAATTCTTTACTCGTCGAGATTCAACCTTGGAAAGATCTTCAAAAGGATAACTTTAAACGGACAGCCAGTCCAGATAATGAATTTAACCGGAAGGGAGGATGTCTTCCAGACGCTTATTCAAGGCGGGTTCGACGTGAAAAAGATGATAGGGAGTCCGAGCAACGGCATAACCTACACGCTAAATGGCGAGGTACGCATAGTAAGCGGAGAATTGCCGGATCCGGTCGTGAAAATAAACGGGAAAATTGAAAGTTTAAAAAGTACAGTCAAAGATGGAGACATTATAGAGATAACGCCTTCAGATGGACATTCTAAAGCCTTAAAGGTTTCGGACATAGTCAAACCTTTAAAAATAAAAATAGATGGAAAAGAAATAGAATTATTTCCACACGTAAAAATAAATTCAAAAGATGCGTCCTTGGACGATATCATAAATGACGGAGACACAGTTGAGGTCAAAAAAGATCTCACGATTGCCGATCTTTTTGAATTTCTCCATTTCACTCTCGATGGATTGAAAGTTTTTGTGAACGGTAAGGCAGTTAACGAAAGTACAGTTCTCAAAGAAAATGACGAAGTACGGGTCGAAATATGAGAATAAAATATTTTCCGGCAACGTTGGATGGACTCGCAAGTGCCGTTGCGTGGAAGTACCTCCATCCTTCGTCGAGAATCGCACTCGCTGGTGAAGGCTCGGAAGAGGTTAAAAATTTTTCTCAATACGAGAAACTCGAAAAATATCCCCAAAAGCAAATAACAGAGGAAGAAAAGTGTTATACCTCTAAACTTGTAAGAAAAATAGAAAAGATAAAGATAAAGATTTCATCTCGAGACGCACAGTTGTTTGCTTTTGCCATATATTCAAAGACTCATGCGTTGCTTAGTCCACACGTTAGCGTTGATGACATCCTCGCACTCGCCTTTTGCGTGAAGAAGGGTGCGATTTTATGGGGATTTTCACAATTTTTAGAAAAAGGAGATCTCACAGCGGCCGAGATAATGACAAGCCCTGTAACCTCGGTAAAGATAGACACATCCCTTTCACAGGTAAAAGAAATAATCGAAAAAACGAGTTTAACGGGTCTGCCGGTATTAGACAAAGAGGATCGCGTAGTTGGGATGATAACAAAAAAAGATGTAGACAGAGCATTGAAGGCCGGAATCGAAGATCTTTCGATGGCAATGAGCATTCCTCCTGTGACGGTGAATTTGAAAGATCCGGCAAGTAAAGTTGGGGAATTGATGGCAATTCACAACATAGGAAGGATCCCCGTTCTCGATGAAGAGGGAAAGATCGCGGGAATAATAACGAGAAGAGATCTTGTCAGGGCAATGGTTGACAGAACATATTACGAAAAAAGATTGAGTATAGAGGGCAAGATCGAAAATATCATCTCTCCAAAATTACTTTCTATTCTCAAAGATATTGGAGATTTCGCATCTTCAAAAAAGCAAAAGATTTACGCTGTCGGAGGTTTTGTAAGGGACCTTATAATGTCAAAGGAAAGTTTAGACGTGGACATAGCGATCGAGGGAGACGGCATAGAGTTCGCAAAGGAATTTGCAAATCAAAAAAAGGTGAGATGTCTTACATATCCCGAATTCGGTACGGCGACGATAAAATTCAACGGAATTTCGATAGACATAGCAACGACGAGGACGGAATACTACGAAGAGCCCGGAACTTTGCCGAAGGTGGAAAGATCGAATTTAAGGCGTGACCTTTACAGAAGGGATTTCACGATAAATGCCATGGCAATGGATTTAACTCCGCAAAATTTTGGGGTTATAATAGATTTTTTTGGAGGACTTGAAGACATAAAAAGAAAAGAAATACGAGTTCTCCACACTTTAAGTTTTATCGAGGATCCGACAAGGATCCTAAGAGCGTTAAGGTATGTCGGAAGGTTTGATTACAAATTGTCTCCGAACACGGAAATACTCCTTTTAAAAGCGATAAAGGGAGGGTATTTATCATCGGTAAGCCCTTCCCGCATAAGGGCGGAACTTGAAAGATCGATGGAAGAAGAAAGGGCCGCTCAGATATTTTCCCTTTACCAAAATTATGGAATATTCTCCGCGCTCTTTTGCGATTCTCGAATCGATTTTGAAAGGTTTTTCTCCATTGCAAGATCAGAAAACTTTTCAAAGACGAATAAATTGTACGCGATGATCCTTTTGATTTTAAAAAAATGTCCTTTAAAAAGAGCAATAGAAACGATGAAGATGTATGGAATGCCAATGAAAATCGTCAATTCATTTTCATTGCTTCAGGACACGAAATTTCTTTCCTCCATTTCAAATCCAAAGAGCAAATTTTCACTCTACAATACCTTAAAGTCTTTGCCATTGGAAACTTTGCTCGCTCTTTCTTACGATGAAGAAGAAAGGGTCTTTGAATATTTTGAAATATCGAAGGTAAAACTCGAAAAGATCAACGGGGCAATACTTAAGAAAATGTACGGACTTGAAGGAATGGAAATAAGAAAGACGCTCGAGAAAATTCTCGAGATGAAGATCAACGATGGAACAGATGAGGAGGAAGCGCTCAAAGTGGTGATGAATAAAAAATGAAAAGATTCATCATTTACGGACTCGTAATAGGACTCGTCTCGGCCGTAACGATATACCTGCTTAATTCTTTTGGCGGAGGGATAAATTTAAAACTCCTCGATGATTTTTTTCTAAAATCATGGTGGGGATTCTTTGGCGTAGTTTTACTTTTGGTATCATGGATAACGGATGCCATCAACACGTATATCCTCGTTAGAGTTTCAAAATCAAAGATAAGTTTTTTCCAATCCTTAAAAGCCACTATCATTTCAAACTTTTTTGGAATGATAACTCCTTCTTCAGTCGGCGGTCAGCCAATGCAGATCGTCTACATGAACAAAGTTGGAGTCTCACCCGGCATTTCAACCTCAATCATCGTATTCAAATTCATAGCGTGGCAAGGGGCAATAGAGATAATGGCAATATTCGGTCTTGGAAGGGCTCTCATCTTACTCGGTAGCGTGCCTTCGGCCACTTCCCTTGCGATTATAGGATTTTCGATCTCGACGGCGATAATAGTTTTGATGATCCTCTTCAATTTCAACAGGAGCGTTTACAATCTTTTCTTCAGAGCGATAAGAAAGGTAATATCGATCTTCACTTTCAGCAAAAAGTTAAGACCAAAAGTAGAAAATTTACTCGAAAAATTTGACGGTGAGATAGCAAAGTACGCGACAAGTGCAAAAGCATTCTCTCAAAAACCTCATATTTTGGTTTTGGTCTTTTTGCTTTCCATCATCTCAAGTGGTGCTGGTTTAATGCTTGTTTTTCCAATAGTCTCCTCTCTTAACCTCTTAGGCGGAGATCTTCAAAGTTTTATCGATATCTTTGCAGTTCAGGCACTCGCAACGCTCATAATTTATTACTCTCCAACTCCTGGCGCTACAGGAACGGCCGAAGGAGAGTTTTATCTGTTTTATTCAGCCTTTATACCAGCAAAATACATCGCAACGATAACGATAGAGTGGAGCATTTTGAGATATTTCATGCCACTTTTAATAGGCTTTGTGGTTGTAATAATAGAATCTTTTAGAGGTATGAAACTTACAAATCAAGAAAAAGATGTTATAATAAATGAGAAATCGCAATAGGAGGTTTTTGAAGTGAAAAAAGGTATACATCCACAGTTACACGAGGTAACGGCCACATGCGCCTGCGGGGCAGAGTATAAAGTATTATCCACAAAGGAGAAGATAACGCTCGAAGTTTGTTCTGCGTGCCATCCTTTCTTTACCGGAAAGAGAACAAACATAGTGGACATCGAAGGACAGGTTGAAAGGTTCAACAAAAAGTACGCAAAAAAATGAAAACAGCCCAAAGGGCTGTTTTCTATCATATAGACATCTTTCCCGGAACCTTTGCAAACAATCTCGCCTCGGCAACGCTCTTAAGGTTACACACAAATCTTGTAAGTCTTTCCACACCTATTCCACAACCGGCCGAAGGCGGGATTCCTTTTTTTACCTCTTCGAGATACCATTCAAAATCTTCGGGTTTATTCCCCTTAAGTCCCATTCTGTAAAGGATTCTTTCGTAATCGTACTCCCTTTCTCCTCCTGAAATTGCTTCTCCAAATCCGTAAGGATATATAAGGTCCATATCGACAAGGGTCTTACCATCTCCATCAAGCCTGTCGTAAAATTCTCTTTCCTTTATCGGTATATCTATAAGCCAGAATGGTTCAGTTGCACTCTTTGAGAGGATACTCTCAAAATCTGGGCCATACTTCTCGTACGCTTCGAGATACTTAACTCGTTTAAATGGTATTGAGGGAATTGAAAAGTGGGGATTCATCTTTCTAACGATCTCTCCGAATTTATCATCTATATCTTTGAATACATCTACGAACATTCTCTCTATAAGATCGAGAATGTCATCTCTTTTTGCATTTCTTATTTCGAGATCGAGTTGGGTAAACTCTATCAGGTGTCTGCCTGTCGATGATTTATCATCCGTTTCAAGCCTTACGTTTGGAGAGAATATGAAGATCTTAGGAAAGGTCCTCACCGCTAACTGCTTATGAAAGATCATGGATTTGGTAAGGGAATACTTTCCACCGTAATAATCTATTGAAGCATCAAGAACGCTGTGATTTAGAGGATCGGTTATCGGTGAAATTATGACCGGCAAAATCTCTATGAATCCCTCCCTTCTTAAGAATTGTCCCATCTCGGAGATCAACTCGCTCGAGATCTGAAGAACCTCAGTCTTTGTTCCAATCTGCTTTTCAACCTTTATCATAAAAACACCTCCTAAAAAATTTTAAAGGGCCGATGATTTTTCTCATCGGCCCTTTGGGTATATTCTCAACAACAAACTAACCCAACCGACCGATGCCGATTGAGTTATTATTATTGTTGTTATTGATTTTCGAAATTAAATTCAAGAATTTACTCATTTTTCCCGCCTTTATTTCCATAATTTTACCATTATATCAACTCGAAACATATTTCCAAGAAACTTTAATATATTATGCCACTATTTTTTTAAATTGTCAATAGGTCATGATCCAAATTCAGCGCGTAGCGCGTAGCACGTGGCATGTAGTAAAAAATTGAGAATTGAAAATTCTAAAAATAAGGGACCCTTATAAAGGGTCCTTTTTATAAATTAAGGGGGATAGGGGGTATTCACTTATTAGACGGATAGAACAAATCTTTGTTCAAAGTTCAAAATCGAAATTGAATTTTCTTATTATCCTTTGATAATCCTCGATCTTTAAGATACCATAAGAAAAAGCACAAAATCCGAAGGTATCCATCATATATTTGACCGGATCTTCGCGTGCGCGCAAAGTCCGGAACTTTTGATTTTTTAAAAGATCTAAAAGATTTTTTTGGTCTTTTGGAAGATCTTCGACTATTTCTCCCGCACCCAAAGAATCGACACCAAGATCGTTGCACAACTTGACAAACTTCTTTACCCTTTCTTCGTCTTTGACATATTTCATGAAGGTGGCACCGGCCTTTTCCCAGTGATCGCTTAAACGTTTTTCGCATTTAACAGGACATTCCAAGCATGGATCATTTATCACTTCATCTGTAAAGATCTTTATCGCTTTTAAATTTTTACTTCCCATCACCGCACCGAAACCGTTGCGACCGGCTGGAGATTCGTCAAAGAGTATAACGGATAAAGGAAGAAGCATCTCTCCTGCCGGACCTATGCATGCGACAATCGATCTTTCGTCCGAAAGAAACTTTTTGCATTCCGACGAATTTGTCCCTTTTAAGTAAGATGCGTCGAGTATTTCGATCTTCGAATGATCTATGTAAATGTAAGAAAGATCCTTTGCCTTTCCCTCAATTACCATGCCATCGTATCCGATCGATTTCATGGCTATTCCAAACCTTCCACCCGTCGAACTGACACTTTTTGTACCGTCAATTCCATTCGTGGCCACGGCAAATCTTCCTCCATGAGGAATGCCATTCTCTCCGGTGAATGGCCCAGTTGCGATTGTAAGGGTATTTGACTCCGAAAAAGGATCGGACGGATGGATCAATTCAAGGGCGAGTTTTTTCCCGCCTATCAAATTCGGATCCATTTCAAAGGTCGATATTTCCTTTTTTGAAAGGTTTATCTTTAATAATCTTATATTTTTCATTTATTCACAACCATTTCGATGAGATCTTTGAGATCGGGATCGACTTCTTCGGAGATCATAAGATACGTTATGTACTCGGCGATTCCTTTTACATCCGTTTTCTTTGTCACGGGATGGCGTTCATCCATAACCTTTGCAATGGCACTTCCTATCTTCCACGATATATCGCTTATTTGCGGTATAATTTGATCTATCGACTCATCGGTGGTGTATCCAAGGGCGTGAATGTAGAAATAAACCCTGTAAAGAAATGTAAGCAACGCCGTGACATCAAAGGATCCCGAAAAAGCAAGAGATGCACGTGTTATGAAGGACTCGGCCGAGTAAAAGTGCAGGTTATGTTTCTCAATCGCAATTTCAACGATTTTCAACATAGAAAGGTCAAAGATCGTCTCTTTCCCTATATATCCTGCTTTTATTTCTTCGATTCTTTTTTTGATCATTGAATTGCCGGTATTCATATATTTTGCAACCTCTAAAAGTTCGATTGTCAGATCCCATTCATCCTGAAACTCTATAAGCGTTTTTCTCGATGAAGAGAGTTCTTCGGGAAGTTTCTCACACAACTCGAGGGCCCTTTCTATCATTCCATTTAACGCGTAAAGATCTATTGCGGCAACCAAAAAGCCCTCTTCTTCAATTCCAAGGCTAAGACCTTCTTCAACATCCTTGAGGGCCTCTTCGTAAAGGCCGGCGATCTTTTCGAGAATCACGAGTTCTGTAAAAAATTCTGGCAATTTGTTCTCTTTAACGAGAGACCTTAAAATTTCTATTGCTTCGAAGATCTTTCCCTGTCGGTAAAGGGCATAGGAAAGATTGTATCTTGAGTTAAGATTTCCCTCGTTGCTCTCGATCGAGGATCTGAACTCTTTTTCGGCAAGAGAAAATTTTTGGAGTGCATTTGCGGCAACTCCTATTCTCCAATGAACGGGAAGCGTGCCGTCAATGGAGAGAGACTGACGGTACAGCGCTATGGCCGAGTTGTAATCTCCGCTGGCAAGGTACGCATCACCCATCACGACGTAAAAAAGGGAGAAGGATGGATCTATCTCGAGCGCCCTTTTACACACCTCTATTGCCTCTTCATATTCTTTCTCTTCCATAAGTGTTCTCGCAAGTTCTAACCTTGTCGGCAGATACTCAGAATTCATAGCAAGCGCTTCTTTAAGGAGAATCTCCGATCTTTCGAGATTGCCATCTATTCTTTCTATTATTCCAAGATGAAGTGGATATCTATAATCTTTTTTGTAACTGGCAGCCTCCCCGACGAGTTCCCTTGCCATATTCATATTTCCCTCATTTATGAAAAATCTTGCCCTATCGTAGAGAAAATAAACTAAATACGGCAGGTAATACTCTACCTTTTTCCCCGTCTCTATCTGGGCTCTCAATCCTCTCAAGATCATATCCGGATCGAGTCTGTTGCTTTTGACAGCCTTTTCAAAATCATCGCCGATCAAAGGAAGAGAAACAGGAAGGTTCTCTTCCTTTGCCTTTTGTGGGTCTAAAGAAAGATAAAATATAACCTTCATTTCAAATTGTAAATTTTGATCTTTTTGTTTAAAGTCTTTACGTTTATCCCGAGCGCCTCGGAGATCTTTTTTTTGTCTTTTTTGTAGATTTCCATTGCCCTTTTTATTATTGCCATCTCGCCTTCTCTTATAATCCCTTCCATGTAATCCTTCATTTTTGGAATTTCCGAAATTTCTTTTATATCCCTTCTGAAGGTAACCTCTCCACCGATGAATGCCTTGCAAAAATTAAAAAAACTTCTCCAATTTTCAGGCCACTTTTCTTTTTTCAAAGTTTCGTTTATATTTTCCGAAAAATTCAAAGAGGAATTCTTTGTGTTTTGGGCCATCATGGAAACCACGTACCTGAAAATCATCGGGATATCTTCGGATATTTCCTCAAGAGATGGAATTACGACGGTGTTAAGGCCGGCTATTTGAATCAAAGGCTTGGGTATGTTCTGCTGTTCAACAAAATGAAACAAAATTCTCGAGTTGCACCTTTGATCCTGATCCGTTCCATAAGAAGAAAAACGACCTGTAGAAACTGCCATCGCCATTTTAAAAAGCAGCGAAGAGGAGACGTCATCGCAATTCGTAAGCACCACAAGGGTATGTTTTAAAAGTTTGGGAAGATGGTTTGCTGTACCAAAAAGGTTTAGCATAACCTCTTCTTCTTGAATGGATTTAAAATCCAGCGTATCATGATCTCCTACGATTTTTGAAAGTATCCATTCTTCAAGTAATCCATCCTTTGCGATAACTATTGAAGCCCTCGATTTCGCTATTTTGGAAAGTTTATCGTAAGCGACAGACATCTTCGAACTGAGATTTATAGGCTCGAAAAGCAAATCTTGATTTTTCTTAAGTACTTCTATCTCATTCTCCCTTTGAGCCATCTTCACAAAGATCTCTACAAAAAGCCCTACATCTGCCTTGGAAACTCTAATAGCGCCTTCTATAGAATTCTCACCTGCGTAAAGTATCTTATCTTTGTCGACAAACTTTGAGGCGATTTCGAAATCGTCTTTATTCTCAACGACAATGAGATCCCAAAATTGAGAATAGATTTCTTCTTCTATTTTTGTGTAATTTTTATGATCGAAATTCACCTGTTTGTCAAGATCTAATGGAACGAGTATATTCACATTTCCTCCATTAATCGGGAATGACAAATGTTCCCGCTTTACCTTTCATCGCCTCGGAGGATTTTTCAAGGGACGTTATTATGCACTGACGGCCGGTTGCCTCAACAAAGGAGATGGCCGCTTCTATCTTTGGTCCCATAGAGCCTGAAGGGAATTGATTCTGCGCAAGGTACTTTTTTGCGTCCGATACCTTTAACTCTTTAAGAACCTTTTGATCTGCCTTGCCGTAATTCAAATAAACCTCATCAACACCAGTCAAAATCATGAAGATATCGACATCGAGAATTCTCGCAAGCAGCGAAGATGCCCTATCTTTATCTATAACCGCTTCAACTCCATGGATCGATCCATCTTTTTCTTTTAAAACAGGTACCCCTCCGCCTCCGACGGCGACCGTTAAAACGCCATTTTCCATCAAATCTTTTATAAGATCTTTTTCTATTATATCAAGAGGTTCTGGAGACGGAACGACGCGCCTGTAACCCCTTCCGGCATCCTCTTTCATCTTCCATCCCTTTTCTTTAGCAAGCCTCTCGGCCTCTTTAGCATCGTAAAAAGGTCCAACTGGCTTTGTTGGATTTTGAAACGCCCTGTCCTCTGGATCGACCACAACCTGTGTAACTATTGCCGCACACTGCTTGTGTTTTTTGCTGGCAATTAACTGATTTTCCATAGACTCGACTATAAGGTAGCCAAGCATTCCTTGAGTGTATGCGTCATTAAGATCCAAAGGAAGTGGTGGAATAAGTTCCTTCGCCTTATCCTGCTGGACCATCAGATTTCCAACCTGAGGCCCATTTCCGTGTGTTATCACGATGTTGAGATCGTCTAACATATCCACGAGATATTTGGCCGTCATGTTGAGATTTTTTCTCATAACCTCGGCCGTTGGCGGCTCTTTCGGCCCCTGAATTGCGTTTCCGCCTACCGCTATAACAGCACTTTTTTTCATACTTATCCTCCTATTCGAGTGCTCCTAAAGATATAGATGCAAGTTTTGCCCTTGCCTCATCAGCCCTTGATACAACGATTATTGGAACTTTTGCACCGAGAATTATACCACCTATAGTGTAATGGGCACAGTAATCCATGCTTTTTCCGATGAAATTGCCAGAGTTTATTTCTGGAACGATTAATATGTCTGCATGACCGGCAACGTCACCGCCCACCCCTTTTACTCTTGCGGCTCTTTCGTCTATGGCATTGTCAAAACCAAGAGGACCATCTATTACGCATCCTTCTATCTGCTTTCTTTTTCCCATTGCCGCAAGTTCGGCCGCCTCAACGGTTTCAGGTATTTCCGGATTCACAACCTCAACGGCCGCTATGCATGCAACCTTTGGAAGTGATACTCCGAGTTTTTTGAAAAAAGAGACGGCATTCTTTATGATCTGAACCTTTTGATCCAAAGTTGGTCTTATTATCATTCCGCCATCCGTTATCCCTATAAACCTCCCGTAATCCTTTGCCTCGACGACTGTAAGATGGCTCAAAAGGGATCCAGTTCTTAAGCCCCATTCGGGATTCAAGACGGCCTTAAGAAGATCGCTCGTTTTAACGAGCCCCTTCATGAGTATATCTCCCTTTCCCGAGGAAACGATTTTGACTCCCGTTTCGGAGGATTTGTGTGGATCTGAATCGATTATTTCGAATTTATCCCTTATTCCAAGGGATTCAAGATTTGCTTTCGTAACCTTCCCATCCCCAACAAGAATTCCATCGACAAATCCTCGGTCGACCGCCTCGTTGAGTGCGATTATCGATTCTTTGTCTTCAGAACCTACAAGCACAACGCGCTTCTTTCTCTCTTTCACCGCCTCAAAAACTTCCTCAAAAGTTTTCATTTTTGTCCTCCAAGCATAAATTCAAAATATCCTCAAATCTCTCTCTCTTTCTTATAAGGATAAGTTTCTCTCCATCAAAGGCCACCTCGGCCGGCCTTAGAGAAAGGTTGTAATTTGATGCCATCGAGTATCCGTAAGATCCGACATCATGTATGACCGCAAGATCTCCGGGGCGTGGGGTCCTTATTTTTCTCGATCTTGCAAAGATATCTCCGCTTTCGCAGATCCTTCCTCCTATGTCTGATATCATCTCTTCGCCATCATTTAAGATTTCTATCTCATGGTAAGCATCGTAAAGAGAGGGTCTTATCAGATCTGCCATAGAGGCATCGAGTATCACAAAATTTTTGTAAGGATTCCTCTTTACCTCTGTAACTTTCGAGATCAAGTAACCCGCAGATGCAGTTATGAACCTTCCAAGTTCGAAATAGATGGGCACGTTAAAATTCGACAGCAATGGAACGATCTTTTTTTTGTATCCTGCGAGATCCATCTCCGTTCCATCTTTTTTGTAATCTATGCCCCACCCTCCGCCGACATTCAAAAATTCGAGTTTTATTCCCTGTGATTTTACAAATCTCTCTATCGATGAAAAGGCTTCAATGAATGGATCTATCTTTGTTATCTGCGATCCTATATGGCAGTGAAGACCTGCCAGCCTTAAATTGGAAGGCAAAGTTTTTATAACTTCCTTTGCCGTCTCAAAGTCCATTCCAAATTTGTTCTCTTTCAATCCCGTCGATATATGAGGATGGGTCTTTGGATCTACGTCCGGATTTATCCTTAAGGCGATTCTCGCGTTTTTATTTCCAAATTTGGCGATTTCTTCTTTTGAATCGACATTTATACACAAAGGGTTTTGCGCAATGTAAAACTCGAGATCTTCCATACTTTTTCCATTTCCATTTACTATTATCTCTTCGGGTCTAAATCTTGCAAAACGAGCCATTTTGTACTCATTGATCGAAACCACATCGGCACCGATACCGTAAGAATGAATGAACCTCAAAAGGTAAGGATTCGAATTTGCCTTCATCGCAAAGAAGATCTTAAAATCAAGAGAATTTAAGGTGTCCTGTGCTAACTTTATTCTTCTTTGCATTTCACCGAGATCGTAAAGATAAAGCGGCGTACCGTATTCACGGGCGGCCCGAAAAAAAATATCTCTATTCATATTTTATCCCTCTAAGAAATTCATATAATTTCCTGAAAGCCTTTGATCTATGGCTTATCATATCTTTTTGAGAAGATGGCATTTCACCGAATGTTTTGTCAAATCCTTCGGGAATGAAGATGGGATCATACCCGAACCCTCCGTTACCACGGATGGAAAAGGCTATACTTCCCTCAACAACACCTTTAAAAATATGCGGGGTGCCATCGTAATAGACGGCAACACATACAAACCTTGATCCTCTCTTCTCGATCGGTATGTCTTTCATCATCTCAAGAATTTTAGAATTTTTAGTGAAGTAATCTGCCCCTTCCATGAATCTCGCCGAATGTACACCCGGAAAATTGTCAAGCGCGTATATCTCAAGTCCAGAATCGTCTGCCACGGCCGGACCATAAAGTTCATAGGCAGTCTTAGCCTTCTTTACGGCATTTTCCTCGAAGGTTTTTCCATCTTCCTCTACCTTTAAATCCTTCGGTATCCATTCGATATCATTGATAATCGATGATATCTCTTTTATCTTATTCGGATTGGAAGTCGAGAGTATTAACTTCACTCTTCATCTTCTCCATCGTCAATAGATCCGCGATCCATCATCTTTCTCGATTTTTGCCTGCTTGTCTTTTTTCTCTTTGGAGATTTTTTCTCTTCCATCTTTGAAATTCTCTCTATCTCTCTGACGACAAGGTAATTAACGCTGTCTTTTTCGTAATTCATTCTTCTGTCCAGTTTTCCGGCCTTTTTGCCCATTGCCACCTCTATGGCCTCGTCGACATTCGTGACAGTCCATATATGGAACTTTCCTTCTTTAATCGCTTCGATGACCTCGGAATCGAGTACAAGATCGTTGACATTTTGGGCAGGAATTATGACTCCTTGATCTCCCGTAAGACCCTTTTCCTTGCATACCTTGAAAAATCCTTCTATTTTGTAAGGAACACCCCCAACGGGTTGAACCTCACCATTTTGGTTTATAGATCCGGTTACGGCCAAAGATTGTTTTATTGGCACCTTTGAAATGGCCGAAATGATCGCAAGAGTTTCGGCAACGGACGCACTGTCTCCTTCTATTGTAGAATAGGTCTGCTCAAAACTCACCGTCGCGGCAAAGGATAGTGGATGCTTGGTTGTGTATTTGGCATTTAAATAATTCGAAATTATGAGTACTGCCTTTGTGAAGATCTTTCCTGACATGTTAGATTCTCTCTGTATGTCTATGACTCCCGTATCGCTTAGATGGGTCTTCGCGGTTATCCTTACCGGCATTCCAAATGGATAATCTCCTCCCTCTATCACGGTAAGGCCATTTATCTGACCGACCTTTTCTCCCGAGGTATCTATCATTATCTCGTTGTTTTTGAAATACTCCAACATCTTATCGGCCTCGAGAGAGAGCCTTCTTCTCATGGATTCAAGTGTACGAATAACGCTTTCCGCGTCTATCATTTGCTTGTTCATATTTCTCGCCGTCTGGTCACTTTCGACGAGTAAAGAGATTATCTTGTTCGCCTGAGTCGAAACCTTCGTCTTCTTTTCGATAAGCCTCATTCCGTACTTTATTATCTCTCTTATTCCGCTCTCATCGACATGGAGCAAATGTCTTTTATCGATGACAGACTTCAAAAGTTGGAGATAATAATCGATGCCGTTTTTTGAAAGATCAAGTTCCCAGTCGAATGGCGCTTTTATCTTAAAAAACTTTCTGAAATCTGCATCATACATGTAAAGCAGATCGTATATCCACGGTTCACCAACCATTATTATCTTTACGTTGGCCGGTATAGGTTGTGGGTTCAAAGTTACCGTTATTCCGTAGCCAAGATATTCCTGAATATTTTCTATCTTAAGCATACCGCTGTTTATGAGTCTCTTCGTTGCGTCCCACGATAATTCGGACCTGAAAAGGTCTTCGGCGTTGAGTATCATGAACCCTCCGTTGGCTCTGTGAAAGGCCCCCGGTCTTATGAATTTGAAATCGGTCTGGAGCGTTCCCATCGTCGCGTAATATTCAATCTTCCCAAACAGGTTCGCGTAGGTTGGATTCAACTCCTCTACAACCGGCGCTCCCTTGGTCTGGGAATTGTCTATGACTATATTCACATCGTATCTCGATAAGAACTTTTCCTTGTCCTGATCACTTCTTAAAAGATCGAGGTTGTCGAGAATATCATTTTTTACGGATTTTAGAAATTCAATTGCATTTTCATTGTCGGAAAATTGATCGCCCATTTCCTCAAAAATCGGATCGATCGCAAATTTTGCTATCTCTTCGTCGAGTTTGTCTATTTTGTCCTTGAATTCATTGTCCAAGAGTCTTGATTTGTGAAGGGTGCCATCTATGAGTTTTTTCAATTTTATAACATTCTCTTCGTAAAACTTTTTCTGATCCGCGGTCAAATTTTCAAACTCTTCTTGGCTTAAAGGTTTACCGTTGGCAATCGGTATGGTCATAATACCGGTTGGACCAACCTGAACTGAAAATCCGAGTTCCAAAGATTTTTTGTTCAAATTGTCCCAGAGTTCTTTTCTTTTGGAAGCATATCTGCTTTCTATCTCGCTTTTTTTCTTTGAATAATCGTTGCTGTCAAATGCCCTCTTTAACGCTTCCAGGATCTCTTTTTTCATTTTCGACATCGCGTTTTTGAATATCTGGGCCTCGCCCGGATTGAAGGAAAGCGCTATCGGCGCGAAAGGATTGGAAAAGTTGTAGACATAAACCCAGTCCTTTGGAACTGGCATTTGAGACACGATCTGGTTCAAAAATTCGCGGATAAATGTGTGGCGTCCGCTACCCGTCGGTCCTGAAACAAAGATGTTGTAATTTTTGTTGTCCAAATTTATGGCATTCTTCAAAGACTCGTAGGCTCTTATTTGATGATCGAATTTTGCTTCTATCTTAACTTCTTCGGTGGACTTTGGCAATTTGAAATTTGAAAAATTTATTTCTACCTCGTCGGCTTTAAGTTCTTTCACGTCATCGCCTCCTTGAAAAAAGTTTATCATAAAACCATTCGAAAAAAAATAGCCGGTTACCCGGCCTTTGGTTGGGAGAGGAGGATTCGAACCTCCACCGGCGGATCCAGAGTCCGCAGTCCTACCGTTAGACGATCTCCCAGTGCAAACACGAAAATATTCTATCACAGATTTAAAAACATTTCAAGAGGAATAAGATAGCACGTATCATGTGGCAGGTAGCACGTAGAAAGATTAAAAAATTGAAAATCGAAGATCATCGCCCCTTGCCGATCAACGTTTCATGAGAAAATCGTGATATAATTTTTTTGAGAAAATCGCGGAGGTAAAAACCATGTCTGAAAAAATTTTGGTCACAGGCGGAGCAGGTTTTATAGGATCGAATATCGTCGATGAATTATTGAATATGGGCTATTCCGTGACGGTTATCGATGATCTTTCAAGTGGGACAATGGAAAACATTTCCAAAAGTGTGAAATTTTATCAATGCGACGTTCGGGACCGTCAATCTTTAGAGAAGGTTTTCGAGAATGAGCGCCTGGAATACGTGATCCACACGGCTGCACAGATATCAGTTTCAAAATCCGTAAGAGAGCCACTCTACGACGCGCAGGTTAACATCATAGGAATTATAAACTTGCTTGATCTATCCGTGAAATATGAAATAAGAAAGTTTGTCTTCTCTTCCTCGGGAGGGGTAATGTACGGAGAAAATCCAAAAATCTATCCAACGCCTGAAAGTGTGTGCCCTGACCCAATCTCTCCTTACGGGATAGCAAAACTCGCGTCCGAGAAATATTTGAAATTTTATTCAAAAGAATTTGGATTGAGATTCACATCTCTAAGATACGGCAACGTTTACGGACCCAGGCAAAATCCCGACGGGGAGGCTGGCGTTATAGCGATATTTGCAAAGAAAATGCTTAAAAACGAGCCGGTAAAGATAAATGGCGATGGAGAATACATAAGAGATTACGTATACGTAAAAGATGTCGTGAATGCCAATTTAAAATCTTTGAATGCCGGTGATGGAGAGGTTTTAAATATAGGAACGGGAACGGGAAAAAGCGTTAACGACGTCTTTAGAGTTCTCAAGGAAAGAATAGGTTACAAACTCGATCCCATCTACGGTCCACCGAGGCCGGGAGATCTGAGAAAAAGTATTTTAGACAATTCAAGGGCAAAAGAGATTCTCAAGTGGGAGCCGATGTACGACTTTGAAAGGGGAATATCAGAGACCGTTTCTTACTTTGAAGGAAGGAAATAATTTGCAGGGAAGTTTATGGGAAGATGAGCCGCTTGCTATAAAAGTAAGGCCTAAAACGCTTGAAGAGTTCATAGGACAGAAAGATATTCTCTCCGACGGTATGCCGTTGAGGGAGGCGATTCTCAACGACAAACTCTACAGCGCCATTCTGTACGGACCCCCCGGAAGCGGCAAAACTTCTCTTGCCGAGATAATAAAACACTACACGAAAAAACCATTCAAACATATAAGCGCCGCAAATCAAGGGGTCGGAGATTTGAAACCTATCATAGAAGAAGCGAGTGAGTTATTCAGTAGAACCGGCAATCCAACTATACTCTTTGTCGATGAAATTCACAGGTTCAACAAATCACAGCAGGATACACTTTTGCAGTCCGTCGAATCTGGATCGATTATACTCATAGGCGCTACAACGGAAAATCCGAGTTTTGAAATAAATCCGGCTCTTCTTTCGAGATGTCGTGTCTTTGTTTTCAAACCTTTTTCAAAAGAAGATATAATCGAAATAATAAAAAGGGCCATAAAGGGTGAAGAAATTCGATTTGATTCTGAATCGATGGAGATGATAGCACAGTTAAGTGGAGGAGATGCAAGAACGGCCCTTAACATGGTCCAAGAAGCGCTTGTGTGGGCAAAAAACAGGAAGATAGACTCTATCTCTTCATCTCAGATAGAATCCGTACTTCAAAGAACTATTCCAAGATACAGAAAGCGCGCAGACGAACATTACGACTTTATCTCGGCGCTCCACAAAAGTATGCGTGGAAGCGACCCGGACGCGGCCGTATATTACCTCGCAAGAATGTTAGAGGCAGGCGAAGATCCGCTATACATAGCGAGAAGGGTTGTAAGGTTTGCGTCCGAGGACATAGGCCTTGCGGATCCTAAAGCATTGAGCATAGCGATAGATGCGTATCAGGCCTCCCACTTTATAGGAATGCCAGAATGTACAACTGCTCTTGCCGAGGCAGTTATATATTGTGCAGTGGCACCGAAAAGTAACGCGGTCTACGTTGCCTACACAAAGGCCGCCAACGAGGCGCGGAACAATCCTTTTGAAGAGGTACCGTTAAAGATAAGAAATGCTCCAACTGCTTTTATGAAAGAAATGGGATACTCGAAAGATTACGTCTATCCACACGATGTTGAAGGCGCTTTTCTCGTCGAAAATTACATGCCAGAAAGGCTAAAGGGACATGTTTTCTACAATCCAACAAACAGAGGCCTCGAATCAAAGATAAAAGAGAAACTTCAAAATCTGTGGAAGGGATTTAAAAGATGGGAGGAAAAAAATTGAAGAAGGTACTCTTTTGGTCTATATTGATTGCCGTCATCGTCGCCCTTTATTTTTTTCTCAGAGACACGTTTTCCGGGCATCTTATTCTCGATCCTTACCTTATAAATACGTCCTTTCTTCACGTTAAATGGTATGGCGTCATAATAGGTTCTTCCGTCATCGTGGCATATTTAATCGCTCGAAGTCAGTTGCTGCACGAAGGCGTCAAAGAGGATGAATTCATAATCGCAATGGTTGTAACTATTCCCTTTGCGGTAATAGGTGGAAGGCTTTTTTATGTGGCCTTTACATGGAACGAATACTTCAAATATCACGTAAATCAGATACTCGAACCATGGACAGGCGGTATGGCAATCTTTGGAGCCTTAATCGGGATGTTCTTTGGGGGATGGCTTTACCTCAGATTAAACAGGAAGGCTTCTTTCACATACCTTCAGGCAATGGATGCCGTCGCAATGGTCTTGCCATTTGCCCAAGGAATGGGAAGGTGGGGAAATTTCTTCAATCACGAAGCCTATGGGGTCCCGACTAACCTACCATGGAAGATGTACGTTCCGCCCGATTACAGAATGCCGGGATATGGACAGTACGCATTCTTCACGCCCACATTTTTGTATGAGGCAATAGGAGATTTTTTGATATTTTACATACTCTATAAATTCACAAAGAAATACAGAACGAAGTACGGTCAGACCTTTGCGCTTTATCTCATACTTTATCCAACCCTGAGGATATTCGTCGAATCTTTAAGATTAGATAGTCTGTGGTTTTATTCTTTAAGAATAGATCAGGTTGTGCCGGTGATATTCATAATATCCGGAGGCCTGATCTTTGGATATCTAAAAAGGAAAGAGTCATTGGCCGGAGGCTCTCGATGAACCTTTACATCTTTGACGGGACTGCCCTTGTGTACAGAGCATATTACGCCCTTCCTCCGCTTTCCACCTCTGACGGAAAGCCAACCGGGGCCGTCCTCGGCGTTGCCAAAATGCTTTTGAAATTCATAAAAGAAAGGGTAAAAGAGGGAGATTCTATCATATTTGTCATGGACTCAAAAGAACAAAATTTCAGAAAGACGCTTTTTGAGTCTTACAAGGCCAATCGAGCGCCCGCCCCATACGACATGATTTCCCAGATCTCTTACATCGAAAGATTAGTTGAGGGCCTGGGTATGCCAATATTAAAAGGCACCGGATACGAGGCTGACGATGTCATAGCAACGCTTGTAAAAAAGTATTCTTCAAAATTTGACGGTGTCTACATCGTAACGGGAGACAAAGATCTTCTTCAACTCGTCGGAGGAAATGTTAAGGTTTTGAGGTTCGCGTCTCTTGGAATTTCAGACCTCGTTGAATACGATGAAAAAATGGTCATCGAAAGGTATGGACTTAAACCATCCCAGATCGGAGATTACCTTGCACTCGTCGGAGACGCATCTGATAACATTCCCGGCGTTAAGGGAATAGGAGAGAAGAGTGCTACAGAACTTTTGAAAAAATATGGAGACCTTCAGAACCTCTACGATCATCTCGAGGAAATACCCCAGAGATATTCAAAACTGCTTGTCGATGGAAAAGAGATGATGAAACTCTCTAAAGAACTCGTAAATCTTTCCTACGATGTGCCTTTAAATTTAGAAATATCGCCATACAAAGGTCCGGATAGATCAAAACTTTTATCGATCTTCAACGAGTTAGAACTCAATTCTTTAAAATCGGAGTTTGATCTCTATGAACACACGTCAAACGTGAATTATGTAACCATCGATTCCAAAGAAAAACTCCAAGAATTGATCTCAAATCTCATTAAAAAGTCTTTTGTAGCCTTTGACACGGAGACTACCTCTCTCGATCCATTTGAGGCAAAACTTGTTGGTTTTTCTCTGTGTGATGGAGATCAAAGTTATTACGTGCCAATAAAACATAAGAATGGCAAAAATGTCGATAATGGTCTCGAAATTTTGAAATCTTTTCTTGAGAATGAAAATGTCAAAATAATAGGTCAAAATCTCAAGTACGACCTTGAAATTATGATGAATAATTCCTCAAAATTCAAGCCTTATTTCGACACGATGATAGCGGCATATCTTTTAGATCCAAATGAAAGAAAATTTTCTCTTGAAGAACTCGGAATGAAATATCTGAATTACTCAGGGATATCTTACGAAGATATAACAAAGGGGAAGAATTTTGAAGAGGTTTCGATAGAAGATGCGACAAAATATTCGGCCGAAGATGCAGATATGACTTACAAACTTTACAACATTCTCAATCAAAAATTGATAGAAGAGGATTTAATGGATGTTTTTTACAAAATAGAGATGCCTCTTGTTGGAGTCCTTGCGAGAATGGAAATGAATGGTGTCTACATAGACAAAGATTTCCTCAAAAGTCTTTCTGAAAGTTATAATCACAAGTTAAGAGACATAGAATCTCAAATTTACGATCTCGCAGGCGGAATGCCATTCAACATAAATTCTCCAAAACAACTTTCTGAGGTTTTATTCTCAAGGCTCAAATTAAAGCCGAGAAAGAAAACATCGACGAGAGCCTTTTCGACTGATGCCGGGGTTTTAGAGGAGATGAGAGATGAACATCCGATAATTCCACTTCTATTAGAGTACAGAAAATATTTCAAACTCAAATCAACTTACATAGATGCCCTTCCGAAATTGGTCAATCCAAAAACGGGACGTCTCCACACTTCCTTTAACCAGACAGGCACATCGACGGGAAGACTTTCAAGTAGCGATCCAAATTTGCAGAATATACCCTCCAGAAATGAAGAAGGACTCGAGATAAGAAAGGCAATACGCGCCCAAAACAAGGAATGGAAGATAATCAGTTTTGACTATTCCCAGATAGAATTGCGCGTGTTGGCACACATGAGTGGCGACCCGGCACTCATAGAGGCATTCAAATCAAATTACGATATCCATGCAATAACTGCCGCAAAAATATACGGTGTAAATCAGGAAGATGTAACTTCAGAGATGAGAAGAATAGGCAAAATGGTGAATTTTGCCGTAACTTACGGAGTGAGCGCTTATGGCCTTTCAAAAAGGTTAGGAATTCCTGTGGAAGATTCGGACAAAATAATAAAGAATTACTTCGCAAGTTACCCGATGGTCAAAAAATATTTGGACGATATAGTAAACTTTGCAATTAAAAATGGATACGTTGAGACGATCTTTGGAAGAAAAAGAGATATTCCAGAATTGAAAAGTTCAAACAGGAATGTTTTCGAAGAGGGTAAAAGGATGGCGATAAATGCTCCGATTCAGGGAAGTGCCGCCGATATAATAAAACTTGCCATGATAGATATAGATCAAAAGATCTCATCGATGAGATCGATGATGATACTCCAAGTCCACGATGAACTTGTTTTTGAAGTTCCTCAAGAAGAAATCGAAGAGATAACGAAGATCGTCAAAGATTCAATGGAAAATATAGTCAAGATGAAGGTTCCACTTAAGGTGGAAATAGAGTTGGGGGAAAGTTGGTGATGGGAATGTACAAAAGGGTGTTAATAACCGTTGATGGTTCGGAAATGTCGAAAACGGTTTTTGAAAGAGGCATAGAGATAGCAAAAAGGGAAGGATCTCAGGCATGCGTGATAGCCGTCGTCGATACAACAACGATGTACAACCTTGCCACGGCGGGTGAGATGAGCCCTTCATTTTTAAATATTCAATCGCAAATAATAAGAGAACAGGAACTCGCGCTTAAAAAATTCATCTCCGAACTCAAACAATACTGTGATTATGGCTTTGACGAAGAGATAAAGACCGGTGTTCCCGGCAAAGAAGTGATCTCTTACGCCGATCAATGGGGGGCCGATCTCATTGTCGTTGGAAGTTACGGAAAAGGTGGATGGATCTCCGAGTTCTTGTTCGGTACAACGGCTGAAAAAATCATAAGGACGGCAAAAAGTGATGTACTTGTCGTAAAATGTAAAGGTGAAAAGAAATGAAGGTATTTTTCAAAACTTATGGCTGTCAGATGAACATTCACGACAGCGAAATAATGAAAGGCCTGCTAAAGGAAGCGGGACATGAGATCGTCGATGAAATAAAAGATTCAGATCTGGTCGTCATAAATACCTGTGCAGTCAGGGGAAAATCTGAAAACAAAGTTTACAGTCTGATAGGAAGATTGAAAAAGGCCGGCCATAAAGTCGGAGTGACAGGATGTGTCGCGCAAGGCATGCCGGAAAAACTCTCCAACTATGGTGTCGAATTCATACTCGGAACGAGATCGATAAGTTCGATCGTCAATGCAGTCGAAGGTTTGAAAAAGATAGATCTCGAAGATCATATATTAGATATAAACTCACAAACACCGGCACTCAGAGATCAAAAAAAGCACGCGTGGATCAACATAATAGCGGGATGCGATAAGTTCTGCACCTACTGTATCGTTCCTTACACACGCGGAAGAGAACTTTCAAGACCAATTTCAGACATTCTAAATGAAGTTAACCTACTCGCAAAAGACGGATACAAACAGATAACCTTCCTTGGACAGAATGTTGATTCTTACGGGAAGGATTTAAAAGATGGTACATCTCTTGCAAAACTTCTTGAACTTTCTCAAGCCATAGATGGAATAGAAAGATTATGGTTTTTGACCTCTTACCCTTCGGACATAAGTTTTGATCTGATAAGGGTCGTTGGCAATTATCCAAAGATATCGAAGAATTTTCACATACCGGCCCAATCCGGCAGTGACAGAATACTTAAAAAGATGAACAGAAGGTACACAAAGAAGGAGTATTTAGAAATCGTCGAGAAAATAAAGAAAGAGGTAGAAAATTCCTCGATAGGCGGAGACATAATAGTTGGATTTCCCGGTGAAAGCGACGAGGATTTTGAAGAAACCCTTGATCTTGTAAAAAAGGTCAGATACATCCGTCTCAACGTTGCTCCATACTCGCCAAGACCGGGGACGGTGGCCGCAAAATATTACAAAGACGATGTACCTTTTAACGTTAAAAAAGCGAGAATGTCAAGGTTGAATGAGATCCAGCATTCCATAGAAAAAGAATTGAATGAAGTTCTCATAAACAAAGAGGTAGAAATAATGATAGAGAAGACGACGGGAAAGATTTCTTACGG
The DNA here is from genome assembly GCF_009936215.1 of Athalassotoga saccharophila. Lineage (GTDB taxonomy): Bacteria > Thermotogota > Thermotogae > Mesoaciditogales > Mesoaciditogaceae > Athalassotoga > Athalassotoga saccharophila. The sequence goes on from NZ_AP019551.1 coordinate 1,816,251, forward strand.
AAGAACGATAGATAACAGGATGGTCGCAGTTGAAGGGTTCATTCCCGAGGGAGAAATGGTAAAGGTAAGGATAGAGGACTTTAAATCCGGTACTTTATACGCATCGAACGGGAGGGTGTCGATCTTTGCCTGATCTCACGCCCATGATGATCCAGTATTCAAACATAAAGGCACGGTATCCCGATTGCATTCTTCTATTTAGACTCGGGGATTTCTACGAAACATTTGACGATGATGCAAAGTACGTCTCCAAAACCCTCGGTCTTGTCCTTACACGCCGTAGCGATCATCCGATGGCTGGTATTCCTTACCATACGCTTAACCTTTATCTAAAAAAACTCGTAGAAAATGGAAACAAGGTTGCCATCTGCGATCAACTCGAAGATCCGGCCCTCGCAAATGGAATCGTAAAGCGAGATGTCACAAGGATAGTAACTCCCGGCACGATCATAGAAGACGATGTTCTAACGCCTGCAAACAATTATATTGCCTCATATTACAAAGGTAGCATCGCGCTCGTAGACATATCGACCGGAGATTTTTTTGTAGACTCAAATGAAGATGCGATAGGGAAATATTCTCCAAAGCACATCATTCACAACGGTGAGATTGGAGAGATGCCAGGGGTTTTCATCGAAAGGGTCGAAGACTGGTACTTTGATTCTAATAACGCCGATGATCTTTTGAAATCCCAATTTGGTCTTGAAGATCTTTCATTTCTTGAACTTTCAAAGGAGGAAAAAACGGCGGCAGGCGCTGTAATAAAGTACTTGCAAATGACACAAAAACATTCACTTGTGAATCTAAAAAGACCACTTAAATTGAGAAAAAAAGACAGGATATTTTTAGATATGCTTACCGTCTCGAATCTGGAATTGATAGAATCAAATTCTATCTCTCTTTATTCTCACATGAACAGAACCGTAACAAGAATGGGCCATAGGGTATTGAAAAGAGAAATACTCTCTCCGCTTTTGGACGGAGAAGAAATAGAGAGAAGGCTTGATTTAGTCAATTATCTTTTCGATGACCGAAAAAGTCTGTCGAATTTAAGAGAGATTCTTTCGAATGTCGAGGATGTAGAAAGAATCGTATCGAGGGTATCCTATTCAGCGGCAACGGCGTCTGACCTCGTCGCCTTAAGGAGAAGTCTTGAAATTTTCGAAGAGATAAATGAATGGATAAGGATAAATCCCGTCTTTAACTCTTTCATACTCGATCCGATTTACGAATTGAGAGATCTTCTAAAAAGATCAATCGTAGAGGAGCCGGAAGGAGAGATAGGCGATGGAAAGACTATAGCGCCAGGGTTTTGCAAAGAACTCGATGAGGCAAGATCTGTACTCTACGATGTGGACGGTTACGTTAAAAGATACGAGGAAAAAGAAAGAGAAAGAATGGGCAATAAAGTTAAGGTCGGTTACAGTTCTATATTTGGATATTACGTCGAGATATCGAAGGGATACAAAGGAGATATACCAAAAGAATATGTAAGAAAACAAACTCTTGTCAATTCAGAAAGGTATACAACTCCTGAATTGAGCGAACTTGAAAAAAAGGTACTCCACGCAAGCGAGAAGGTAAAAGCGCTGGAAAATGAATCTTTCAAAAAAATATGCGATGAGGTGATCAAATTCAAAGATATGATAATCTCTAACGCTTCAAAAATAGCCTTCTTGGACATGATAGAGTCTTTTGCCTACCTCGCGATTCAGGAAAATTACGTGAGGCCAAAGTTCGGATCAATTCTGAGAATAAAAGGTGGCCGCCATCCAATTGTGGAGCAAAGGGTTAAAGAATTTGTTCCGAATGATCTTGAAATTTCGGAGAAAAACAATTTCATCATCCTTACAGGTCCGAATATGTCCGGAAAGTCGACATTTATACGTCAGATAGCACTCATATCCTTGATGGCGCAGATGGGAAGTTTTGTGCCGGCAAGTGAAGCGGAATTGAAATTATTCGACAGGATTTTCACAAGGATAGGCGCAAGAGACGATCTTGCATCGAATAGAAGTACTTTCCTCGTTGAAATGTCAGAAGTTGCGACGATTCTAAATTTTGCCACTAAAGATTCTCTTGTGATTCTCGATGAGGTTGGACGCGGCACAAGCACCTTTGATGGCTTAAGTATAGCATGGGCAGTCTCGGAGTATATATCTCAGAAGATAAAGGCTTTCACGATCTTTGCAACGCATTACAACGAACTTTCAGAACTTGAGAAGATGTACCCAAATATTTCCAATCTCACGATAGAGGTCGTGGAAAGGGATAAAAAAGTCTTATTTTTGCACAAAGTCGTGCGCGGAATGGCTGACAAAAGTTATGGCATAGAGGTCGCAAAGATAGCGGGAATCCCTGATCCAGTTATAAAGAGAGCCTATGAGGTGTCCGAAGCGATAAGTTCTGCAAGTCATATAGAAAAGGGAGTAAGATTTTTAACGTCTGGAGAGGTTGAAAGCGTAAAAAAACGCATAAAAGTCAGCGATCAAATAAGTTTTTTTGATAAAGGAGGAATAAAATGAAAAGAATAGCCGTTATGACAAGTGGCGGGGATGCCCCGGGCATGAATGCCGCTATAAGGGCAGTTGTTAGATACGGAATAAACAAAGGTCTTGAAGTTTACGGTATCATGAGAGGATATGCAGGTCTTCTGGAGGATGACATAAGGCTCCTCAATTTTGTCGATGTCGGTGGAATAATGGAAAAAGGCGGAACAATATTGAGAACGGCAAGATGCGAGGAGTTCAAAGTTGACAAAGGACGCAAAGAGGCTTACAAAATCCTCAAATCTCACGAGATAGAAGGGATAGTGATCATCGGCGGAGATGGAAGTTTGAACGGCGGTGCCTTGGTGGCATCTGAAAGCGATGTGAAGGTTGTCGGCATCCCTGGAAGTATAGACAACGATATTTCGGAGACCGACACGTGTATAGGCGTTGATACCTGTTTGAATACGGTTGTGGAAAATATACAAAAATTAAAGGATACGGCATCTTCGCACGAAAGGGCCTTCATAGTCGAGACTATGGGAAGAAATTGCGGCTACATTGCGCTCATCTCGGGGTTGACGACCGGCGCAGAGGCGATAGTTATACCCGAGGTAAAGGTGGATTATCAGACCCTTGCGGATAAATTGCTTGCCGGCAGAAAGAGAGGAAAGATAAATTCAATAGTAGTGGTGGCAGAAGGCGCTGCCAGCGCTTACACGGTCGCAAGGCATCTTGAAAATAAAACCGGATTTGAGACGCGTGTAACGATCCTCGGCCATATACAAAGGGGAGGATCGCCAACCGTTCAAGACAGGTTGCTTGCCTCGAGGATGGGATCATTTGCCGTTCAGGCACTTTTAGATGGCCAGTCCAATGTGATGATAGGAATTCAGGGAACACAAATGGTTGCCGTAGATCTCAACAAAGCGTTGCAGAAGAAAAAAGAACTCGATCTATCGCTTTACGAACTTGCAAATACATTATCTTAAGAAGGTGAAAAGGATGAGGAAAACGAAGATAGTCTGTACCATTGGGCCGGCAACGATAAAAAAAGAAATGCTTGAAGCACTTGTAAGAAATGGAATGAATGTGGCAAGGCTTAACATGTCACACGGTACCCATGAAGAAAAGGCCCAAACCGTTGTGGACATAAGAGAGATAAGAAAAAGACTTGGGATGCCGGTTAGCGTTTTGATGGATATAGAAGGTCCAAAACTAAGAACTGGAAAGTTAAAAACAGAATACGTCGCATTAAAGAAGGGATCAAAACTTGTCCTGACCACAGATGATATCCTCGGAGATGAAAACAAGATATCCGTAAGTTATGAGGGCCTTCCATCCGATGTAAAGGCCGGAGACACGATTTTACTCAACGATGGACTTATAAACCTTAAAGTTATCTCGACGACCGGAAAGGAAATAGTAACTGAGGTGGTAAATGGAGGAGAGATAACCCATAACAGGGGAATAAATGTCCCCGGCGTCGATTTGAAGGTCCCGACCCTTACAGAAAAGGATATGAAAGACATAGAACTCATAGCGAAGGTAAAGCCGGATTACGTTGCCCTTTCATTTGTAAGAAAGCCCGAAGACGTAACTCATCTACGTGAGATTTTGAAAAGTAAAGGATTCGACGATCCCAAGATAATATCAAAGATAGAGACAAAGCAGGCCCTCGACAATCTCGAAGCCATCTTAGATGTCTCAGATGGTGCAATGGTCGCAAGAGGAGATCTCGGAGCCGAGATACCTTCCGAGGATCTCCCGATCGCGCAAAAGAGGATAATAAAGTTGTGCAACGATCGGGCCATACCCGTCATAACGGCAACCCAGATGTTGGAATCGATGGTAGAGAATCCAAGACCGACACGTGCCGAAATAACGGACATCGCAAATGCCGTGCTCGACGGAACAGATGCTGTTATGCTTTCTGAAGAAACGACGATCGGAAAGTATCCACTTCAGGCAGTTCAATTCATGGACAAGATAACGCAAAAAGCGGAAAAGTACCTTGAACTTTCGGAAAACACAAGAGCATCGATCTTGCAAAAGAACAAAAATATAAGCGACGCCATAGCGTATTCATCGTGGCATTTGAGCATAGAACTTGAAACATCTGTCATAATCGCGTCGACCTTTTCTGGCTACACCGCGAGGCATGTCTCAAGATTCCGTCCATCTGCCGTCGTCTTTGCTCCAACTCCAAAGGAGGAAACGTATCACAGGATGTCTCTTATCTGGGGCGTTGTACCTACACTCATAGACAGGGTCGAATCAACTGACGAGATGATAGAAAATTCAATAAGAGAATTACTTGGAATGGGCCTTGCAAGTCCCGGAGAGAATGTGATCATAACTGCAGGCATCCCTTGGGGTTTTTCGGGCACTACAAACCTCATTCAAGTGCATAAAATTTAGGAGGCGTGATAATGGAAAGCGGATCTGAAAATGTCGTATGGAATTTGGGCGATCTTTACTCTTCCGTCGAAGATTTAAAAAAAGACGGTGAAAAACTCTTAGAGGAAAGCAAATCATTCCACCAAAAATTTTCAGACAATCGAATTTTTGAAGATAAAAATCTGATGAGGCTTTCCATTGACACTCTTGCAAATCTTTACGACAAACTCGGAAAGATCTCTCAGTACGCATACTTGAGATTTGCCGAGAATACCGTCTCAGACGAGACGAAAAAGATAATCTCATGGGTCGAGAACCTCGAAACGGAGGTTCAATCAAATCTCATCTTTTACAATATCGCGATATCAAAGATGCCGGACGAACTTTTCGAGAAGGTAAGACCCTTCCTTGGAGATTACAAACATTTTCTCGAATCTTCAAGGAGGTTTAAAGATCATCTGCTCTCGGAAAGCGAAGAACAGATAATCGTCCACAAAAATTCCACCGGTTCAAACGCATTTGTAAGGTTTTACACTCAGTTGACCTCAACTTACAAATTCAGGGTAAAGTTAGACGGCAAAGTACAAACCCTTAACGGAAGCCAATTAAGATCTCTGAGAACACATCCTGATCCGCAAATAAGAGAGATGGTAACCTCCAAACTTTTCAAAAGATACAGATCAAATGCGCTCGAGATAGAGAGTGCTTACAATGCCGTGGCCAAAGATTACGATGTTGAATCGAGATTGCGCAGATATCCCTCTTCGATAAGCATGAGAAACCTCGAAAATGAAGTGTCAGACGATGTTGTTGAGACGCTCATAAATGTCACAACGAAAAATAATTCCCTTGTCGGCAGATATTACAGGATCAAATCTAAGTTGATGAATCAAAAACTCAGATTAAGTGATATATACGCGCCAATTGGAAATGTTCAAAAAAAGTTCACGTGGGATGAGGCAAAAGACATAGTAAGAAGGGCATTCTACGATTTTGACGAAAGGTTCGGAAAGATAATAGATGAATTCTTTGAAAAAAGATGGATACACGCATCCCCAATGCCCGCAAAGGAAGGAGGGGCATTTTGCTCTTACTCAACGCCGAAGACACACCCTTATGTCCTTCTTACCTTTACGGGACAGATAAAGGATGTGATGACGCTCGGTCATGAACTCGGCCACGGCCTTCACGGCGTACTCTCGTCAAAGCAAAATGTGCTCCAGTACCATACTCCTTTGACGATGGCCGAGACCGCTTCAACCTTTGCCGAGATGCTTTTGATGGATTACTTCCTCGAAAATCTGTCTCAAAAGGAGATCACACCATTCATCGCTTCAAAACTCGAAGACCTCTTTGCAACGATGAACAGACAAAATATGTTTACGAGATTCGAATTAAGGGCCCACGAAAAGATATCAAAAGATGGTGCAACATTTGAGGAACTCTCGGACATTTACAACGATGAACTTCACGAAATGTTCAAAGATTCGGTTGAATACAATCCGGAGTTTAGATGGGAATGGTCCTCGGTACCTCATTTCTTCCACACGCCATTTTACTGTTACGCTTACGATTTTGCGCAGTTGCTTGTCATTTCCCTTTACGCAAAGTACAAATCTGGAATGGCAGGTTTCAAAGAAAAATACGCGAATCTGCTCTCGGCGGGCGGATCTGATAGCCCAGAAAAACTTTTAGAGCCCTTTGGAATAAATCTGTCCGATCCATCCTTCTGGCAGGGCGGATTCGATTACATCGAGGAAAATCTGGTAAAGAGGATTGAAAGATCATGAGAGTGCTCGTTGCCCAGTCAGGCGGTCCAACAGCCGTAATAAACGCATCCCTTTCGGGTGTTATAAGAGGTGCAAAGTCTTTAAAATTCGAAATTTACGGTGGCCTTTACGGAATCGAGGGAATTCTCCAGTCAAAGATAATACCGATCGAAATGGATGACAAAATGCTTGAAATACTTGATAAAACTCCGGGCGCCTACCTTGGATCGTGCAGATACAACCTGCCCGATCCTCCTCATGAAGTCTACGATAAACTCTTTGAAATCTTCGAATCCAACAAGATAGACGCCTTTTTGTACATAGGCGGAAATGATTCGATGCAAACGGTGTGGAAGATATACAAAGAGATAGAAAGAAGAAAATCACACGTAAAGGTTGGTGGAATACCAAAAACGGTCGATAACGATCTTGTCGGCACCGATCACTGCCCGGGCTTTCCAAGCGCCGCCAAATTCTTAAACGTTGTAGCCTCAGAGTTCGTTATAGATTCAAATGTTTATTCAAAGCCTTCAATATGTGTCATAGAAACTATGGGAAGGGATTCGGGATGGCTTGCGTCCTCCTTGAAACTCTCCGAAAAAATCGTCAAGGGTTTAAAAGTCATAACCTATATTCCAGAAAGACCCGTTTCAGAAAGACTTATTTTAGATGAGGTTTACGATCTGAAAGATAATCCTTTGCTTGTATCAGTTTCTGAAGGAATAAAAGACAAAGATGGCCAGTATTTCTATACGACAGGCTCAAAGGATGCCTTCGGAAATGTAAAACTCGGTGGATCTGGAGAGAGAGTCGCAGGGATAATAGAAAAAATCGGAAAGGTTAAATTCATCAACCCATCCTTTCTTCAAAGATCCGCCTCTCATATCGTATCTTCGATAGATGTCAAAGAGGCAATAATGGTAGGATTCGACGGCGTAAAGGCACTTCAATTTCACAACGGATTTTTTGTCTCAATCGAGAGAATAGATAACGATAGATACAAATCCCAAACCAAGATCATCCCAATAGAAGAGGTTGCCGGAAAGATAAAGACGATCCCGCTTGATTTCGATGATGAGATGGTAAAATCTTATGTAGAGCCTTTGATCGATGAATTACCAACGTATGCGTGGAGGTAAATTTTGGGAATAATACACACAATCCTTAACTCTTTGAGCGATTTTTCTGTATGGGCAATAAATTCTGCCGGATATATAGGGATTTTCTTTACAATGATCCTCGAAGGCTTTTCAATACCTCTTCCAAGCGAGGTCATATTGCCTTTGGGCGGCTACATCGCATCGAAGGGAAGTCTCAACGTACTTGGCGTGGTATTGGCGGGATCTTTAGGCGGTACAGTCGGATCGGTGGCGCTCTACTACGTTTCGATGTTTTTTGGTAGAGGCTTTATAAAGAAATGGGGCAAGTACGTCCTCATCTCCGACAAACATCTCGACTCCATGGAGCGGTGGTTTAAAAATTACGGTAACTTCACGGTCTTCACAACAAGGTTGCTTCCAATCGTGAGAGGCCTTGTCGCAATTCCGGCCGGCATTTCAAAGATGAATATATGGAGTTACACACTCTACACCTTCTTGGGAAGCCTTATATGGGCATTGATCCTTGTGTATTTCGGATTCCAGTTGGGACTTTCTGGACTTAACATGGATGTGATATGGCTTATCGTTCTAATACTTGTTGGAGTTACATTTGGAATATACTTCGGATACAGATTTTTGAAAAGGTATGTCTTGCTTTTTACGATCATCGTGAACGTGATTCTGTGGTCCTTTCTTGGGTTTTTTGTATTTTTTGCGCTTTACGAGGCGTACTTCCCGATAAGTGTGCATGACCTCAACTATTCAAACATAAAAATGGTCGAAGGTATAAAGGGAGATTTTTCCTTTTACGCCGTTGGAAATACATTTTACAATGTTGAATACTTTGACAGTTTTTCATCGACGGAGACAAATAAATTCATAATAGATGTCGGTAACATGGTCTATTCTGGAGACCTTTCAAAGTACAAGATCCTTGTAAATGATCTAAAAAGGCTAAAGATTCCCTTTTTGGCAGTTCCCGGACCTCGCGATCTGACAGATGGAGGATACGCGAATTTTTACCACGTCTTTGGAAGTTACGAGTACACATTCCATATCAACAACACTTTCTTTGTGGTCTTAAACAACGCAAATGGAAAGATAACTCAGTCTCAATTTGACTGGATTTCGGACAGATTATCGCGCGCCTCTACCTACACGCAAAAAATCCTTGTGATGCATACGCCCGCTTTTTGGATGAAGGGATCGAAAAAAATGGATGAGAGTACATCTAAAAAACTTCAGGATATTCTTTTGAGATCAAGGGTAAATCTTGTGATATCTACAGGACCATTCAATTATTCTGAAATTCCTGTGCCCTACGTTCAGGTCGGGGGAAGAAATTACGCGATCGTAAATGTTGGCAACGGAATATCAATAACACACGGCTCTCTTCCTTCTTTGAGTTCCGACTTCAATCAGGTAATGCAAAACTTTTCAGTTTACATTTATACCTATCTTGTCATGGAATGGCCATTAATTGGAATAATAGCGATAATAGTGCTTTTGTTATGGTTCCTGTATAAAAGATACAAAATAACGATAAAGATTGAAAAAAAATGAAAAAAATATCTATATCTTCAAAAACAAAAAGATTCTACGCAATAATAATCATTTTTATCGTCGCGGTACTTGGAATTGAATTGTACACTCTTCTTTACGTCCGGCACATCTACGATCTGAAATCAAGATTCGACAGTGCCGTCATGACCTTTAATCCCAATTTCTACGATCAAGAAATCAAAAAATTGCGTCCCATAATCGATGAAATTGAAAATGTACCCTTTGCCAGATCTCAAGATGTCAAAGCGGTAGAAATTGCACTTTCAAATTCAAATCTTAAAGAATCGAATTTAGACGCTTTGAAATTGAGCGTATCAAATCTTTTCAACAACGCTATAATCGATCTAATAGAACGATCATTTCTAATTGTTCTCCTTATCCTTGGCACCCTCTTTGTCGTATTCTACATCTTCGTCTCGAAAAGCCAAAAAAGGCTTTTGGGCGAGATAAAGAATTTATCTGCCGAAATCGAGGGCATCTTTCATTTAGATTCGCAAAATCTTCCCTCAAGCAACGTAAAGGAAATGGAAATCGTCGAGTCATCAATGAAAAAGGTCTTGGAAAGATACGAAATATACAACATCATGAGAAATATAACTATCGAGGCTGTGACCATCGAGGATCTAACACGTGGAATGTACGAGAATCTAAAGAATGTACTCAAATTCAACAGAATAGCCTTTGCATCGGTAGAAGAGGATAGAACCGTCGCATTTGTAGCCTTTAGCGATTCAAAAATTTTGAAATTGAGGTCTGGTTTTAGCCAGAAAATCGGGCAGAATTCACTTTCAAAGATAAAAAAAGACGAGATAAGGTACATAAAAGATCTCGAAGCCCACCTTAGAGAAAATCCACATTCGGAGAGCACAAGATTACTTGTCGAAGAGGGAATGAGATCGAGCGTTACAATTCCCATCTTCATAGAGAATTCCGTGCGTGGCTTCCTTTTTCTGAATTCCTTCGAAAAAGATGGCTTCAATGATGTGGACAAAGAGTCCTTCAATCAAATAAGGGATATATTGAACATCGCGTACCAAAAAACCATTCTCACGACAAAACTCGTAACGGCCGCAGCGACGAGTTTTACAGAACTTTCAGAAAAGCGCGACGAGGAAACAGGAGCACACATTGTAAGAATGGCAACATACTCGCGAATAATAGCCGAAGGCCTTTCTTACCAAAAAGAATATGCCTCACTCATAGATGAAAATTTCTTAAACGAGATATACCGTCAGGCACCATTGCACGATATAGGAAAGATAGGTATTCCCGATCACATACTTCTAAAGAAAGGGAAGTTAACTCCGGAAGAATTCGAAATAATGAAGACTCATACCGTAATCGGGTACGATATACTCCAAGATTTCGATGATGAGGCATCGAAATTTGGAAGGAATTTTTTCACTCTCGGAAAACTCATAGCGAGGTATCATCACGAAAGATGGGACGGGAAGGGATACCCGGATGGACTCGTAGGAGGGAAGATACCTCTTTGCGCAAGGATAGTTGCCGTCGGAGACGTCTTAGATGCGCTGACCACCCGAAGGCCGTACAAGGCACCATTTGACTTTGAAACATCTTTTTCGATGATCCTTTCCGAGAACGGAACACATTTCGATCCATCGGTGATAAAGGTATTTGAAGGTCAAAAGGAGAAAATAAGAAATGTCTACGAAGAATTCAAAAGGGAAAATCCATCCGAATACGTGTGATCTTACCATAATCACAACAACGGATGTGCATGGATACATCTTTCCAATCGATTACACGACAAAAAGACCGGTCAATTACGGCCTTGCAAGAATAGCACCCTTAATAGAGAAAATAAGAAGGGAAAGTCAGCACGTTCTCTATTTCGATGATGGGGACACGATTCAGGGATCTCCGCTCGAATATTATTACGGGCTCATCGATAATTCTATAGATCCGACTATAGACGCGATGAATTACCTTAGATGTGATGCCATGACTTTAGGAAACCATGATTTTAACTTCGGAAGAAAGGTATTAGATAGGGCTATAAATCAGGCTAACTTCCCATTTACCTCTGCGAATATAGTAAAGAAGGGTACCTCAGATCCATTCTTTGGTAAGGGATACGCGATCTACGACATTGAAAATGGTCCGCGCGTTGCCTACCTTGCCCTCACGACAAAACTCATACCTTTTTGGGAAGAGGCCGAATATATATCAGATCTTGACTTTCTCGATCCGGTAGATGTTGCGAAGGCATACATTCCCGAATTGAAAAAGATGGCCGATCTCGTAATAATAGGGTATCATGGCGGATTCGAGCGAGATCCGCAAAGCGGGGAAGAGATCTCCGATTTGAACGGTGAAAATCAGGGTTACGAAATGGTCACAACGTTAGAAGGTGTTTCTGCCTACATATTTGGTCACCAGCACAGAACTTTTGCCACAAAAGTCAAAGAAGTGCCAGTTGTCATGGCATCCTCTCATGGAAAGGCTTTAGGGAGAATAGATCTAAAACTCTCTTTTGACGGAAGATGGAATGTCGAGTCAAGCGAGGTTCAACTCATAGATCCCGATGAAAGATCGGACAGAAAATTACTTCACAGAGAAAGGCCATACCAGATCACAGTTCAAAAATGGCTTGATGAGATCGTGGGAGAATCTCTCGGAGATTTTTACATCGAAGATGTCATGTATGGCCGCACCCATGAGACGGCCCTCGTAAATTTGATAAATGACGTTCAACTTTATTACTCTCAAGCGGAGATATCTGCAACCTCTATCTTCTCGCCAGAAGTTCACGGATGGAAAAAGGGAATTATAAGAAGAAGAGACGTTATGGGCGTTTACATCTTTTCGAACACTCTCAAAGTCTTCGAAATGACCGGCTTTGAAATCAAAGAGATGATCGAACATTCGGCCTCTTACTTCGCGCTTCGAGATAAAGAAATAGTTCCATCTGGGGACCTCGCAGGATACAAATATCTGATCTTCAAGGGCATATCTTACACCATAGATCTTAAACAGCCTTCCGGCAGAAGAGTTGTTAGATTAGAAAGGGACGGAAAAAGTTTAGAAGATAATGAAAAATACACCATAGCCGTTAACAGTTATCAGGCGGGAGGAAATGGCGGATACACGATGTTCATAGGCAAGAAGCCGGTAAAAGAGATAAAGACTCAGGTAGTAGAATTGATAATAGATTACATAAAAAGAAATCATTCGATAGAACCAAGAATCGAGAATTACTGGTCTGTGATCTTTTAATGGCGGAGGCGCTGGGATTCGAACCCAGAAGGTGCTGAGCACCACCGGTTTTCGAGACCGGCCCCTTAGCCATTCGGGCACGCCTCCATACCCACATGGTGTGCCTGGCGGGAATTGAACCCGCAACCTTTGGATCCGGAGTCCAATGCTCTATCCGTTGAGCCACAGGCACACACAAGAAATCAATAATTTATCTCTTCGGACTTTTCTTCCTCATCGAGGTCTGTATCTTCTAAATCTTCTTTTTCTTTCTCAGTAACTTCAACGTTCTCGGCAGTTTCTTCGACCTCTTCCATAGGACTGCGGCCTTCCTTGCCTTCAAGGTAAGCGTCCGCGATTTTAGAGGTTATCAACTTTATAGCGCGAATGGCATCATCATTTCCCGGAATTATGTAATCGACGTCGTCTGGATCGCAGTTGGTGTCGGCTATGGCAACTATGGGAATATTCAATATGTGGGCCTCATAGACGGCATTGTACTCTCTTTTCGGATCGACGATGTAAAGCGCATCGGGAATTTTCTTCATATCTTTGATGCCACCGAAATATTTTCTAAGCCTTTCGAGTTCCTTTCGAAGATTATTTGCCTCTTTAACGGGCAACTTATCGATTTCTCCTGCCTTTTCCATTTCTTCGAGTTCCTGAAGTTTCTTTATCCTTCCGGATATGGTCGAGAAATTGGTCAAAAGGCCACCGATCCACCTTTTATTTATATAAAAGGCGCCGCACCTTTTGGCTTCCTCTTCTATTGTCTGGGCACCTTGGTGCTTCGTACAAACGAAGAGGATGCTTTTGTTCTGCTTTCCAAGATCCACGACAAAATCGTACGCCCTGTCAAGCAGATTAGAAGTCTTTTGCAAATCGATTATGTAGATACCTTTTCTGGCCGCATAAACGTAGGGCCTCATCTTCGGGTTCCATCTTTTCGTCTGATGACCGAAGTGGACACCCGCTTCTAACAGTTGCTTCATTTTGATTCTCTCTGCCACAATACACCTCCAAATGGTTTAACCTCCACGATTATCATCTCCCACAAAGACCTTTTTTAAGGCACCCTTTGCAGGATCAAACCGTGTGCGTTGTCGCTAAATTATATCATAAGAGTAAGTCTTTGTCTACATTCTTATACCAAACAAAGTTCGAATTCAGAATAGCCATTCACTGTGATCGGAGGGCAAAATGCCCCGAAGTGAAGATTGGCAAGTAAAGAGTAAACCACGAGCCACGTGCCAATTACCTTTTAGAGTGACTATTCGGTTAATTGAATTCAGTATACAAGTGTCGATATTACGAGATCTTTAAATGCTTTGTCGAGTGCTTTTGCGATCTCACCTTTTTCGAATTCCATCCCGTCGACTTTTACTATCGAAAGCACTCTCGATAATGTGCTCAAAAGGATAACTTCTTTCATATTTGGAAGTTCATCGAGCCATATTCTTCTCTCTACAACCACGATGCCGATCTCTCTTGCCACGGAAAGGACCTTTGATCTGGTTATACCGGGGAGTATATTTTCTATCTTAGGAGCGATTATCTTTTCTCCATCGAAGAAGATGTAAGAAGAACTTGCACCTTCTGTAATGTACTTTCTTCCATTTTCCTCTCTAAACATCAAAGCCTCGTAAGCACCTTTCGATCTTACGTATTTCTTTGCGATCACATTTGGAAGCAAATCGGTAGTCTTATGTTCGCAAAATTGATGTCTGAGGTCTGGATACGTTAAAATCTTTCCTCCCTCCGTCCAAATAGACGGATCCATCTTTCTGACGGGTTGCACTATTTCTACAAATGTCGGATCGTAATCATCTTCAAATACGTGATCTCTTATCACATCAACGCCACGCGTGAGTTGAAGGTAGAGTTCTCCTTCTTTTAAATTGTTCATCACCGCAAGTTTATGTCCTATCGAGCAAATTTCATCAAGGGTATATGGAAACTTGATTCCAAAAAAATTGGCACTTTTTTTCATGCGTTCTATATGATCTTCCAAAAAGACGAATTTCCCATCCTGAAACTTTATGACATCGTAGAGCCCATCACCGAATACCATCCCTCTATCGAAGACCCTAATAGCAGGTGATTCAGAATCAACGATCTTCCCATTTACAAAGATGTACAACCCGCCTCATCTCCTTTGATAAATATCAAGATGTATTTTATCATTCAAATGTTTCAGTAAAATGATCATTTCATGCGCCACGCACCAAATCACCAGAGATGATCCATTTGAAATATATGATATGATCGAATAGGTAGGCATTTCAAAGATAGAGGGGTGATTTCATGTGAAAAAGATTTTGGTTTTAACCGCCTTTTTACTCGTTACAGTCATTGCCTTTTCATCTCCAAAGATCGTCCTTAACATGGTTCAAGTTTTTACAAGTCCTTCGAGAACTGAGGTATTGCAAAACATAATCAACCAGTTTGAAGCACTCCACCCGGATGTCCAGATAAACCTCATATCTCCGCCATACTCCACCGCATACCAGAAAATATATCTCATGCTTAGCACAAATCAGCCTCTCGACATAGTTGAGGTTGGAGACTGGTCTTTGGAAGGTGTCGTTGAACTTGGAAAACTTGTCGATCTCAGGCCTTACATCGCCACATGGGACGCTTCGAATGACATAGTCCCCGGGTTGATGAAGGCCGTTAGCGTGACGGGTGGGATCCCTTACATAATTCCAAATGGAGTTTATGCAAAGGCGCTCTTTTACAGACCCGATGTACTTGCAAAGTATGGAATAACAACGCCCCCAAAGACTATGGACGAACTTTACAACGATTGTCTCAAAATAACCAATCCCCAAAAGAACCAGTACGGATTCGATTTCAGAGGTACGGGCCTCCCGACGAATTTCATAGACATAATAACGACATCCTACATAAACGATATAGATCCTAACAACATGTACAAACTCACAAATGGACAATTATGGTTCAAAGATCCAAGGGCACTTGAAGGATTGAAAAAGTACGTAGATTTTTACAAGTACACGGCTCCAAAAGATTCCATAAATTGGGGTTTTGATGAGCAGGTTAACGCATTTGTGGCTGGCACGACACCATTCTTGTTCCAAGACCCTGACACGACGGGACTTTTAAATACGATGCTTAAACCGGATCAATGGATGACGGCCCCACTCCCAGTTGGACCTTCGGGAAAGGTCTATCCAAGTTACGGGTTTGGAGGATGGGGAATAACCACATACTCGAAAAACAAAGATATGGCATGGGAATTCATAAAATTCTTCACAACTCCAAAGATATCTGCCTACTTTTGCAAGGATTATGGAGCCCTGCCGGTTTTGAAATCGGTCTATGAATCTGATCCTTATTTCAGTCAGGGCGTATTCAAGGCATGGCAGTACATGTTTGAACATCCCGAAACTTACGTCTTTACCTCTTACCCTCTTAGCAACAAGAAATGGACCGAATGGAATGAATACCAGCAAGACACGATGCAGCAGGTCTTGCTTGGGAATATGACTCCTCAAGAGGCTCTCAACAAATGGTACGACTTCTGGAAAGACGCGTTCTCCATGTAAGGAGAGGGGCAAGATCTGCCCCTCTTTTCATTTTCTGGATGATCTTACCCGTAATTTTGATCATATCGATCTTCACATTTTATCCCACCGTTAACGGTATAATCCTTGCATTTGAAAATTATTCCGTTTTTAATTTTTCAAATATTCACTTTGTCGGCTTAAAAAATTTCAACAAAATACTTGGCGATCCACTTTTTTGGACTGCCTTATGGAATACCTTATGGTGGATAATCTTATCTGTAGCCTTTCAATTCGTTTTGGGCTTTGGTCTTGCGCTTTTGATGAGGGAACCATTCAAAGGTCGCGGCATCTACGCAGGTCTTGTCTTTTATCCATGGGCATTGTCAGGATTTGCCATTGGAATATTGTGGTCATGGCTTTTGAATGGACAATTCGGATTTGTAAATGATATTTTGATGAAACTTCACATCATATCTCAAGGGGTAAATTTTTTGTCCGACCCTTCATGGGCCTTCTTCTCTGTAATTCTGGTTAACGTCTGGTATGGGATTCCCTTCTTTGCGATAATGCTTCTTGCCGCACTTCAGTCTATTCCAGAAGAACTTTACGAATCGGCACAAATAGATGGAGCGGGCACTTTTTCGAGATTTTTTCACGTCACAATTCCCTATGTGAGTTCAACCATATTCGCAACCTTGTTATTAAGAGTCATATGGGTTATGAATTTTCCAGATGTGATATACGGTATGACACGCGGAGGTCCGGGTGGGACTACCAATATACTCGCGACGTACATGATAAACATAGTCTACTACAAAAGCGATTACAGTCTCGCATCGGCCGTAGGTGTTTTTATAATCACAATTCTTACGGTGTACGCGATCTTTTATCTCCAGTTGACATCAAAGCACGGATCGGGTGAATTCTGATGAAAAAATCCAAAAAGTACAAAACCTTCAGGGCAATAATGCTTTCAATCTACCTTATAGCGGCCATCATTCCAATATACTGGATAATTCTGACATCCCTTAAGGTCCCATCCGATCTTTACGCTTATCCCATAATTTATTTTCCAAAGGTCCTGACCCTTTCGAATTATTCCTACCTTTTCAGTTTCGCGCATTTTTCGATTTATTTCAAAAATAGCCTTTTGCTTTCGGCGATTTCTTCTATCATATCGACATTACTGTCGATATTCAGCGGGTATGCACTTGCGAGGTACAATTTCAAACTCAAAGATCTGGTAATAGGACTTTTGTTCTTTTCTCAGATGATACCGGCATATCTTTTGATGGTCCCGCAGTACTCAATGTTTTCAAATCTTGGACTTATAAATAGTCTTACGGCACTTGGAATTCTTTACGTCAACATAGCGGCCGCCTTCAGCACGATAATGGCACGAGGATTCTTCGTAAGAATTCCAAGAAGTCTCGAAGAGGCGGCGATGATTGATGGATGTTCGAAAATCGGTGCTCTTTTTAGAATAACTGTCCCTTTGGCGATGCCCGGTATTGCGGCAATCTTCAGTTTTTCATTCATAAATGATTGGAATGAACTTTTCACCGCCGCTTTATTTTTGAATTCAGATGACAAATACACGATACCGGTCGCGCTTTATTCGTTCATCTCGAAGGCCGGTATACAGTGGGGAGTTTTAAGCGCGGGACTCGTTGTGGCTTTGATACCTACGATAATCGTCTTTGCCTTCATGCAGAGGTTCATAATATCTGGCCTCACACAGGGGGCCTTGAAAGAATAGGAGGAAGATAATGAAAATATCTGATGTGAAATTTGAACTTAAAAGGTACGAATACCACGAAACCTTCCACATAACTGGAAGTTCAAGAAGTACGGCCAAGAATATAGAGGTGAAACTTTTGATCGACGACGGAACGATAGGCATGGGTGAAGCCTCTCCATCTTACAGGGTTAACGGAGAGGTTGCACCATCTCTGCTTTCGATCGAATCAAATGTAAGAGAGATGATAAAAGGGATTGATGTCAGAGAATACGCAAAGGTCTTTAGAGTAATGGACGGGCTTTCGAAATCCGCACCGAGCATCAAAGCGGCCATTCAGTACGCAACCTTAGACGCACTTTCGATCGAAATAGGTCTCCCAGTCTATAAGATACTCGGTGGATCAAAGGATACAATCGAAACTGACAAGACTATATCAATAGACACGTTAGAAAGAATGGTTCAAAAGTCCGTTGAGACTTTTTCTCAAGGATTTCATGCGTTAAAGATAAAGGTTGGAGAAAATTTAAAAGAGGATATGGAAAAAATTTTAGCGATATCCGAAGCAACAAAAGGTGCCGAATACGTTATAGACGCAAATCAGGGATACTCTCCGAAAGAGGCCTTACAATTTGCCAAATTTCTCTACGAAAATAGAATAAACGTGAAGATCTTCGAACAGCCAGTTATCTGGAATGATTTTGAAGGGTTAAAATTGGTAAGGCATGAGTCTCCAGTTCCGATCGCGGCCGATGAAAGCGTTAGAACTAAATACGATGCCTACAGGCTGATAAAGGACGATTGCGTTGATTTCATAAACATAAAGTTGATGAAATCAGGCATATCGGACGCGCTTGCGATAATCGAGATGGCCAAAACTACCAATATCGGCCTTATGATAGGATGTATGTCAGAATCAAGCCTTGGAATAAATCAAAGTGTTCATATAGCCGCAGGAACTGGCGCATTTGCGCATTGCGATCTTGACTCCCACATGCTCATCAAAGAGGACAAATTCAGAGGGAAATTTGTCCAGAACGGATCTAAGATGAATTTAACGTCTTTTTAAGCAAGAATTCTCCCACTTCTATAAGTGGTGGGAGCATGTCACATGAAGAAATTTATAACGCTTACGACAACGGCCGCAAAGAGGACATATCTTATCCATTTGATTTTTTTCAAGAGCGTGAATTTTGTTCCAAAATAGGCTCCCGTCATGCTTCCCAAAGAAAGGGTTATGCCTATTGGCCAGTTTACCATGCCTTTTGAAACGAAGATGGCAAGAGAAAAGACGGTATAGGCCGCTATGACAAGGACCTTTATGGCATTAGTCTTGACTATGTCGAATCCGCCAAGAAAAGTAAGTGCCGCTATGAAGAAAAAGCCAACGCCGGCCTGTAAAAATCCTCCATAAAAGCCTATGGCAAAGATCGCGATGTAAGATGCCCATTTGAATTTTTTGGGGATATTTGATCCACTTTCCCATACATTTGGCTCGAACACTATGAATAAACCCATTATTATCAGAATAACGCCTATTACCTTTTTCAATATTTCCTGATTTATGCTTACGACAAAGAAGGTGCCCGCTATTGCTCCTGCTGATGCCACTATCGCAAAGGGAATGGCAGTTCTTATGATATGAACCTTTCCCTTTCTGAACTGATAGGTCGAGACCAAATTTTGTAAAAGTATCGATACCCTGTTTGTGCCGTTTGCCATGCCTATACTTAAACCAAGGAAGGTAAGGAGAGGAAGCGTAAGAACAGATCCGCCACCTCCGATGACATTCATAAAGCCAGTTAAAACTCCTACGGCATACGTCAGAAGATATAGAAGTATCTCCAAATCGATTCCCCCTTAGAATGAGTATGGTCCAACATCTATTTTTAAATTGGCAGGATCAAATCCTATCGTTTCTGCCCTTATGACCTTCGAAAGGTAATCAACAGCGGCAATAATGTCATCACATTTTAAAAGCAGTTGATACCTGTACTTCGACATCAATTTAAAAATGGGAGACTCTGCCGGCCCGAGTACTTCAAATGGACCGTTTGCTATTAAAGATTTAAACCTTTCTATGTTCTCGAGGGCCTCCTTTTGGGAAGCGTTTTCAGAGGTTATAAGGATGAGTTCCTTAAAGGGAGGATAACCCGAGGCTCTTCTTCTTTCTATTTCTGAAAGATAAAAGGATTCATAATCCTGTTTTTCGACGGCCTTTATCGTTGGATTGGCCGGATCCATTGTCTGGATTACAACCTCTCCTCTTACCCCCCTTCCGGCCCTTCCGCTAACCTGAGAGAGCAATTGAAATGTGCGTTCATTCGATCTGAAATCCGGCATCCCGAGTGAATGATCAGCATCTATAACTCCAACAAGACCTATACTCGGAAAATCAAGACCTTTAGTTATCATTTTTGTTCCGACGACTATGTCATATTCCCTTTTTGAAATCCCATCGAGCGTACTTTCGACAGATTCTATATCTTTTATTTCTTCTCTGTCCATTCTCTTAACTCTTGCGCCGGGAAATAACCTGGCAATTTCATGTTCGACTCTTTCTGTTCCTATTCCTCCCTTTCTTACCTTTGAAGATCCACAGATCGGACATGTAACAGGCAGCGGTTCAACGTGACCACAATAATGACATTTCAAAGTTCCATCTATTTTATGATACGTCATCGGTACATCGCAATTTGGACATTTGAATATGTATCCACAATCTTCACATTGTACCCTGCTTGCGAATCCCTTTTTGGGTACGAATAGAAAGACCTGATTGCCTTTTTTAATTGTCTGATCTATGCGTGAAATGAGCAAATTTGAAAATATGCCACCGCTCGTTTTCACAACGGTAATTTCAGGGATTTCTCCGACGGTGCGCTCCTCAACTTTGTGAAGTTCGTAAGAACCCATCATACATCTGTAGTAGGTTTCTATCCTTGGTGTGGCAGATGAAAGTACGAAGATCGATCCTTCTATTTCGGCCCGCCTTTTGGCGACATCGACGGCGTTGTAATAGGGCCTCATCGCGTATTGTTTGTACGATTCGTCCTGTTCTTCATCTACAACTATAAGTCCGATATTTTTCATCGGCACCCACACGGCACTCCTCGTGCCAAGGAGTATGTCCAAATTACCGCTGACAGCCTCGTCCCATTCTATCTTTCGTGAAGATCCAAGCGCACTGTGGTACATCCCAACCCTCGCATTGGGAAATCTCTTCCTTGTTCTTACCATCAATTGAGGAGTAAGTATTATTTCAGGGACAAGGATAAGCACTTTTTTTCCGCTTTTGACCACATTATCGGCAACATCAAAGTATATTTCCGTCTTTCCAGATCCGGTTATGCCGTGGATAAGGTGAGGTTTTGAGGGATTTGAAAGTATCGACATGACAACATCTCTTTGGACAGGTGTGAGATTTACAATTTGCTGTCCCGAGACATTGGTCAAGGTTAAGACACCTTTATCGAGGAGGGATTTGACCGCATTTTTTGAAAAATTTCGGGAGATATAGGCATATTCGCCAACTCCGTTCTCGAGCAAGAATTCGACTATCTTTGTCTCTTCCACTGTGAATTTAAATTTCAAAAGTTCGGAAAGGGATACCTTCAAAGATACGTATTTGCCGGCTCCTTCGGCTTTTATGCTTTTCCCCTTGAATTTAAATGGCGGAAAACACAGATCCATAACTTCACCGACTGGAACCATGTATTTGAAGGCCGATTCCTTTATCAAAAGCATCATTTTTTGATCTATGTAAGAGGTTTTGTCCACGACTTCCAATATGCTTTTCACGTCAAATTCAGGTTTCTCGGCTTTCTCAATCACATATCCTAAATGTCTTCTTCCTCTTATGTCTATAAAAACGCGTGATCCATTTTCTATTTCCCCATCGTAAGAATAAACAAGAGATTGTATTGGATATTTGAATATTCCAACGTAAAAGTAATTCATGGCAAAGTCATCACAAAGGTAGTATTTTTGAAGAGGAATTCTTCCCCATCTGACAAGATGTAAGAAGATGGAATACCTTTAGACGTGAGACAAACTGCCTTTCCCTTTGCCTTTACATCATCGAACAATTCGACTTTAAAATGATCGGTTTCAAGTTTTCTAAAATCGAATGGCTCTGCCTTTACCTCTTTGGCGACACGCATGGCCTCTTCGAAATGGGTCTTTCTGCCTCTGTCCCAGTCATAAAATCTGTAGGTTATGTCGGACGTCATCTGGAATTCGTAAAGTTCCATTCCCGGTCCTATGGCATGGACCGTCCCGGGCTTTATGTACATGGCCTGACCCTTTTTCACATGGACAAAACTGAGCAATTCATTCCAGTTACGATCGCCGGATTTTAACCTCTCCAAAGCCCCTTTTTGAAGGCCATTGACAAGGATACCATCTTTTAAAAAGTACCACATTTCCGGCTTTCCCCAAGGCTCGCCTATGCTTTTTGCAACATCATCGTCCGGATGGACCTGGACCGAAAGCCATTGAGATGTTTTTATGTGTTTTACGAGAAATGGAAAACGTTCAAAATGCCATAACTTTGTAACGTAATCCCATGACACCTCATTTCCTTCTTCATCGACTAATTTAGTTTTTCTCTCGGGATGGCCTGAGCACAGCCATACCTCTCCGATCTTTCCTTCAACGCCGTAAAGCCTTCCGAGAGATTCGTCTCCCCATATTTCTTCGACAAATTGAGGAATAGATCTTATCATCTTATATCTCCTCTAATTTTTCTATTCTGTGAAATGCCAAGGTGGATATTAAAAATGCCAAAGCAGCGTATATCAAAAGCGGCACTATGTCCATCATGATTTGAGAAATCTGGAAGTTAAGTATACTTACCCTCTGCATTGCATCGGCCATAAAGGTAAGCGGAAAGAATTTAGAAATTATACGGGCTACTTGTGGCATTTGATCTACCGGAATGAACAATCCACTCACAAAGATCGTTGGAACAACGTATCCTATTATTATCGCACCAGAGATCTTTTGATTTGGAGAAAAAACGGCGACTATCATTCCAAAGGCCGAAAACGCAAAACTGCCAAGCGCAAGTATCAAAATAGATCTCAAAGGCGTGTTAAAGCCACTGCCAAAATATATCTGGGCCGTCAAAAGTGCAATCGATCCCTTCACAATACCATCGAAGGTATAAGCAAGCGTTTTTCCAAGTATATAAGATGTTCTGTTGACCGTACTGACTATTATTCCCGAAAGTATCCCGTGTTCTCTCTCGTAAGAGATCGTCGAAGAAAGACTTATAGCAATACTTGCTATCGCGATGAGGGCCGCTATGCCGGGTATCATGAAATCAACGTAATTCAGATTAGCGCCTGCTGGCCCTTCAAAGGAAAGTTGTGGTGGCCCTATCGGTATCTTCACATTTGGCTTTTTGTAAAGTTCAAGAATGTTGTAAATCATGACACCGTTACTTACCTCTGAAAGAACAGATCTAAGGGCCTGATATATTACGACAGATGTCTGAATGTTGGCCACAGAAGGAACAAAGTTGAGCGAGAAATTGTTTGACTTTTGGACGTCCTCTGAAAATCCTTGAGGTATGATTATAGCACCGTCGAATTTGCCATCATTAAGACCCTGGGTGAGATCATCGTAATTGCTCACCGATATGAAACTGTCTCCTTTTAACATCCCGTAAACTAAGGATAGGATCACTTTCGAATATTCACCGGTATCTTCATTGTAGACCGCTATCTTGTAATTCGCCGGATTCAACATACTTGGAAAGATATATCCCAAAATCATCATGAGAATTATAGGTACAACGACAGTCAAAAAGATCATGCTCTTTGATCTGTACATTATCTTTATTTCGTTAAAAAATGTTCTCAATATATCCATCTTATATACCTTCCCTGTAAGATGAAAGTATCAAATAATCCTCAACGTCAAATGTTGCCATGCCATTCTTGTCTATATAAAAGGTAAGAGGCTCTCCCTTCAGATGATCGAAGGCATGAATGTACAGGTTGTTAAGATTTCCAAAGTTGACCTGAACCCTTCCTCCCGAGATCAAATTACCAACGTAAAGCACAAGAGAATTCTCCGTTCTTCTCAAAATCGAGATGACCGATTGTGGATCGCTATTTTTTAGCACGTCCATCTTCCCGTAAGAAAGAGCCGGTGTGTTCTTTCTCAACTTTACAAGATCTCTTACAAAATTTTCAAAATCCTTATCTCCTTTGGAAAAATCGAGATGAAAATCGTTAAAGATATCTGGCCTCTCTCTGATCGCGAACTCCTGACCGTTATACAACAAAATGGCACCCTTTTGAACCATTAAAAACGCTGTCCATGCGCGTAATTTACCGCCGACATACTTTGCTATACGTTCTTGATCGTGATTTTCGAGAAATCTCAACTTTATATAATCGTCGAATATCTGCTTTTGATATTCGAAATTCGAAGCGTAATTAGAAAGTGAATTTTGTCCGGCAAAATACGCCTTTAGAATGTCATAACTATCGTAATCGTAGGTGATATCGAACGCCTGATAAAGGTATGGATCCTTTGATTCTGAAAGCCACACGAGATTTTTAACCCCTTCAAGTTCAGATCTTGCCCTGTTCCAGAACCCAATGGGAACAAGGCCTGCCACATCACATCTGAAGCCATCTATATCGTAATTCTTTACCCAAAATTTAAGGGTATCTATCAAATAGTCAGAAAGGGCGGGATTTGAAAAATCAAAATCTATTATGTCCGACCAGTCGGCCACCTTTCTCGTTGGTTTCCCATTTCCATCCCTCATGAACCATTCCGGATGCTTTGCAGCAAGTACGGAATCGGTAGCCATATGGTTAAAAACAACATCCATCATCGCCTTCATTCCAAGTTTGTGAATCGAAGAGATAAGACGCTTGAAATCATCCTCATTTCCCAAAGATGGATCTATCGATCTGTAATCCTTTATCGCGTATGGAGATCCGAGAGTGCCCTTTCTATTTTCAATTCCCGTCGGATGGACGGGCATAAACCACACATAATCAACGCCTAAATTCTTTATTCTTTCAAGATCAGCCTCTACCTTTGAAAACCCTCCGTAAGCCCTTGCAAAAACTTCGTATATCACGATCTTTTCAAGATCCTTAGATGTATTTAACGCCAAGATAATGCCTCCATTGTAACTTTTTCTCCATCTGCCATGCACTACGTGCATTAACGGATCGACCATTCGTAGTCTGGAAATAACTTATTATATTATATAATCGTACAGAGTATATTTTATCACAGGAGGATGTTTTAAATTGAAAATCGAAGATTTCGATTATTATTTGCCCGAATCTCTGATAGCCCAGAGTCCGGTCAATCCAAGAGATCACTCAAAATTAATGGTGATTCACAAAGAAACGGGAGAAATAGAGCACAGGATCTTTTACAACATAATAGATTATCTGAACAAAGATGATTTACTCATTTTAAATGAGACCAAAGTCATAAGGGCCCGCCTAATCGGAAAAAAAGAAACGGGTGCGAATGTCGAGGTTTTTTTACTCAAAAAGGTAGACGATAAAAGGTGGCAAACACTCGTAAGACCCGGCGGGAAAATAAAGGAAGGCACGAAGATCATCTTTAACGGTGCCGAAGGTATATGCGTCAAACACCTCTCTGACGGAACAAGATACTTTGAATTCAACGTTGGAGACGAAGAACTCGAAAGAATAGGCGAGATTCCACTTCCACCTTATATAAAAAAGCCTCTCGAAGATCCGTCCCGTTATCAGACCGTCTACGCAAAAGATCCCGGGTCCGTTGCGGCTCCAACGGCAGGCCTTCATTTCACAGATCGTCTTCTTGATGAGATAAGCGCGAAGGGTGTTAAAATATTGAAGGTGACCCTCGATGTGGGTCTTGACACATTTAGACCTATACATGAAAAAGAGATCGAGGATCATAAGATGCATACTGAAAATTACAGGATTCCCGAAGAGGTCATAGAGGAGATAAAGCACAAAAAGGGAAGGGTGATAGCGGTAGGGACGACCGTTGTAAGGACTCTCGAATCGTGGGCAAAGACGGGCCAACTTCACGGAGACACATCTCTTTACATATATCCGCCTTACAAATTCAAAGTTGTGGAAGGACTTATAACAAATTTTCATCTTCCAAAATCTTCTTTGATAGTCCTTGTGTCTGCATTTGCGGGGAGGGAACTTGTTATGAAGGCGTACAAAATGGCAGTTGAAAATGGCTACAGATTTTTTTCATTCGGAGACGCTTGTTTATTCATCTGACATGGAAAAGCCAAGAGAGCGGGCTCTAAAGCGAGGAATAGAAACTCTTAGCGATGCCGAACTTGTATCTATCCTTTTGAGAACGGGAACGAAAGGTAAGAATTTTTTGGAAGTTGCCGAAGAACTCTTAAACAAGTTCGATAATTCTTTTGTTAAAATGAAAAATGCCTCTTTTCAAGAGTTTTTCGATTCCTCTTTAGGAATAGGAGAGGCAAAATCTTTAGCCATAAAGGCGGCGCTCGAGATAGGAAACAGAATGTGGAAGGAATCTCTTAAGGAAAAGAAATTTCTTAAATCCGCAGAGGATGTTTACGATTTTTGCAAAGATATGACACTTGCGACAGTTGAGTATGTAAGAGTTATAGCGCTCGATTCTCAACTGGGAATCATAGCGGTAAAGGATTTAACAGTAGGGACTGCAAATACCTCTTTGATCCATCCACGAGAGATCTTTGGAATGGCCATAAGATATCCCTCATCTGGAGTGATAGTCATTCACAACCATCCATCTGGAAATCCCAATCCAAGCAAGGAAGATGAAGATGTAACGTACAAGATCAAAGAGGCCGGAGAGATTCTCGGAATAAAACTGATCGATCATGTTATCGTAGGATCGAAGGGTTTTTACAGTTTCTCGAAAATGTCGAAGATATGAGAGGAGGGTTCAGATGAGAGTTATAAATTTCATGGATACAACGCTTCGGGACGCCCACCAATCTTTACTGGCAACGAGAATGAAAACTTCTGAAATGCTTCCAGTACTTGAAGAGATGGACGAGATAGGATACGAAGCGTTCGAAATGTGGGGTGGCGCAACTTTTGATTCCTGTTTGAGGTATCTTAACGAAGATCCATGGGAAAGACTCAAAGAAATAAGAAAAAGGGTCAAAAAAACAAAATTGCAAATGCTTCTGAGGGGCCAGAATATACTCGGTTATTCGAATTATCCCGATGATATTCTTGAACTTTTCATAAAGAAGATGGGAGAAGATGGCATAGACGTTGTAAGGATCTTCGACGCTTTGAATGATCCGAGAAATCTCGAAAAACCTGTAGAATACGCGAAAAAATACGGTATGCACGTTCAGGGAGCGATAAGTTACACCGTTAGTCCGGTCCACACGATAGAAAAATACGTCGAATTTGCAAAATCAATAGTGGAGATGGGTGTAGATTCTCTGTGCATAAAGGATATGGCTGGCCTTTTAACCGCTCCTCAATCTTACAAACTCGTAAAAGCCCTTAAGAAAAAATTCGATTTGCCCGTTGAGGTTCATTCTCACTTCACAAGCGGCCTTGCAGATGCTGCTTACTGGGCGGCAATAGAGGCCGGGGCCGATATAATAGACACGGCGACAAGCGCTCTCGCCTACGGTACAAGCCAGCCTGCCGTCGAGCCCTTTGTCGTGATGATAAAAGACAGTGAAGAGTTCGAGACAAGATTGGATATGGAAAAGATAAATCACGTCAACGATCATTTCATAAAGGTGAGGGCAAATCACAGATCGGAAGATGTGGCGATGACCTCGATAGATTCGAGAATTTTCTCGGCCCAGGTGCCCGGAGGAATGCTTTCAAATCTTGTAAGCCAACTTAAAGCCCAAAATGCCCTTGACAAGTACGACGAGGTTATGAAAGAAATACCCAAAGTGAGAGAGGATCTTGGCTTTCCTCCCCTTGTAACCCCGACAAGTCAGATCGTAGGCGTTCAGGCTGTTTTGAACGTTTTAAATGGTGAAAGGTACAAGATGGTTACAAAAGAGACAAAAAATTACGTCAAGGGCATGTACGGAAAATCTCCCGCACCGATAAGCAAGGAGATAATCAAAAAGATCCTTGGAAATGAAAAGCCAATAGACGTAAGGCCCGCAGACCTTCTCGAGCCAGGTCTTGAAAGGGCAAGAAAGGAAATAGGAGAACTCGCCCAAAGTGATGAAGACCTTCTCAGTTACGCGCTCTTTCCGCAAATAGCAAGGCCTTTCCTCGAGAAGAAATACATTGCAAAGGTTAAAGTAGACTTCAAAATCGCAGACGACTATTCTTCAAAATTTCCGGAATCATCGATTTATCCGGTGTGATCATGAGAAGCGCAAGAATAGGAAATACGCTTATAGAGATAAAACAGTGCGATATAACGAAAGAAAGGGTTGACGCCATAGTCAATGCGGCCAATTCCCATCTCGTGCACGGTGGAGGGGTGGCACTTGCAATATCAATGGCAGGTGGCGATATCATAAACAAAGAATCCCGTGAGTACATTCAAAAATATGGTCCGATCAATACGGGAGAGGTGGCAGTTACATCTGCCGGACAGTTAAATGCGAAATTCGTAATACACACAGTCGGTCCGGTGTGGGGTGAAGGAAAAGAAGAGGAAAAACTTTCAAAAGCCTTTGAAAATGTTCTCAAAAAGGCCGAGGAACTCAATTTAAAGAGTCTTACATTTCCGGCGATAAGTTCGGGCATATATGGCTTCCCGAAAGACAGATGCGCAAGGATATTCTACGAAGTTGTAAAGAGATATTTTTCCGGCAAATCCTCGATAGAATTAGTTAGGATGTGTTTGTATTCAAGAGAAGATCTTGAAATTTTTGAAAAAGTCTTTGATTCAATTGGAGGTCTTTGATGATAGAGATAAAGAGTACAGATCATTTCTTCAATTTTTCTCCCAAAAACAAACCAGTTGTAAAGGTTTCATCTGGAACAATCTTGGAAGTTGAGACGATGGATTGTTTTTCGAATCAAATTCAAAATCCCTCAGACACGCTGAACTCGATCGATTGGTCCAAGATAAACCCTGCGACAGGGCCCATCTTTGTCGAAGAGGCTGAAGAAGGCGACACTCTAAAAATAGAGATAATGAACATATCGATAGCAAATCAGGGCGTTATCGTAAGCGGAAAGGGCGAAGGACTTTTGGGCCATCTTATGGACGATCTTCACGTGAAGATCGTTCAGATAAAAAAAGACATGATAATCTTTGATTCGAAACTTTCAATTCCCGTAAACAAAATGATAGGAGTAATAGGTGTTGCTCCCAAAAGCGGAGAGATAAGTTGTGGCATCCCAGGTCCACACGGTGGAAATATGGACAACATGATGATAACAACTGGATCGACGCTTTATCTGCCGGTATACACCAAAGGAGCCCTTTTGGGAATTGGAGATTTGCACGCTGCCATGGGAGACGGAGAGATAGGCGTAAGCGGAGTCGAAGTCGCAGGAAATGTCAAGATAAGGGTAAAGGTTTTGAAGAATTTGAAGATAAAAGATCCTGTCCTATCAGACGATCAGTACTTTACAACGATTTCATCTGCAAAGACAATAGATGCGGCTATAAAACAGTCCGCAGAGGAGATGGCAAATATTCTGAAAGAAAGATTACCATTGAATATGCATGAGATCGTTATGCTCATGAGTATATCCGGTCATGCAGAAATTTGTCAGGTTGTCGATCCTCTTAAGACCGCAAGATTCGTAATGCCAAACTGGATTCTAAATGCGTACAAATTCGATCTTACCAGTTCTTAAGCAGGATAACCCTTTCCATGGGCAGATTGTTTCCAGTCGCAATTATCGAAGGCGAATACTTCGAAACGCTTGAAGCCGTGATATCGGGATTTTTATACCACACATTTACAATCGTCAAAGTTCCACTTTTAGACACGCTCAGATCGTAGTCTTTTAAGATCTTCGATTGATCGCCAAAGTAAGGAGAAAGTTCATCTATACCAGAAGGAATTTTGCGATCTAAATAAAAAGATTGCATCACGGCTACCGTTATCTCGGAAAGATTTGTAGCAACGGTAAGGGAGCGTGCCTGATTTATTATCATCACGCCGATAGGAACGAATGCAGATATTATCGCCGCTATTATTGCCAAAACGATCAAAAGTTCTACAAGAGAAAAGCCTGCAGATCTAAAATTGCTTCGTCGCATCTTCCAGCGAAGCAATTGTTGGATATTAAGCGGGTTTAACGTTAGATGCCTGTTTCCCTTTAGGTCCTTCTGTGACATCGAAGGTCACTTTTTGATTTTCTTTTAATTCTTTGTATCCTCCGCCTTGAATGGCCGAATAATGAACAAAAATATCCGTTCCATCCTCGGCAGTTATGAAACCAAAGCCTTTCTTTGCGTCAAACCACTTTACAGTACCCTTCATTTCTTGCCTCCTTAAAATCTATCGTCTTATTATATTCCAATTTTTGCTAAAATCCAAATGAACCTATCAAAAAAATGGAAGTCAAATATGTGATTGTGCAAATAAAATTAGACGTATTGAAAGTATTTCAATTTTGGTGTATAATTCATTCTCGACAATTTCAACCTGGAGGTAATCATGTTGGACAGAGAATTAAAGGAAAAGATCGATGAAGTTTCTTCTCTCATCAACGACAGTGAGATTTACGATTATTCAAATCCGGAAATAGTCTGGGACGATGAGGCCGGATATTCCATTGAAGAAGAAGAATCCGTACTCGAGGATCTTGTATGGGGTGGAATGACAGAATCAGAGGCAAAGACCATTCTCAAAGAATACAAAGAGCGCCTTCAAAGGGCTTCAAAGATCGTCAAACAAATGATAGACGAAGGAACCATCGCTTCAGAAGATGAAATATGGGACTACATCGATGAAGACGAAGATGAGGATTTCTACTCCGATGAAGAGGAAGAAGAAGAGGATAACGAAGAATACGACGAAGGAGAAGATGAAGAAGACAGATAAGTAAAGCCGGCAAAAGCCGGCTTTAGTCTTTTAAAATATCTCCTTTGTACTGTGAATCGATTTTTCCCGAAATGTAAGCGTCAATTGCATCCTTCAAAGTTCCCGAAGCGTAGGGATAGACTTTTATGCCGTTTTCGGTCAAAATCTCGTAGGCCCTCTGGCCAAGGCTGCCAGCAACAAGTACGTTGACTTTGTTCTTGATCAAAAATGATGGCACATTGCCCTGGGCATGTTGTCCTTCAAAAGGATTTTCTCTGAATTCAACAGATTCAATTTTGCCATTTTCCAATTCGACGAAGGCAAAGAATGGAGCATGACCAAAATGTCCGGATATTTCGGCTTCCATTCCCTCATTTCCCATAACAGGTACCGCTATCAACATTTTCATTCCTCCTTAAAAAACTCTAAAGTTTTGCCCGCTATATAACGCCTGAAAAAAAGATGTGAAGTAAGATGGCCCGAGAAAAGTCTGTACTTGTGTGGCCTTCCCATCCTCTCCCAGAGATCTTTCGAAGATTTTTTTGGTATGAAAAGATCGAACAAAGCCTCAAAGAAAATTACATTTTCCGGTTTTATGAATTTTGCAAAGATCGACGGATCGTATGTAAAACATGGGTGCATCTTTTCAAGGTCTTTCAAATCGTTAAATTCTTCTATCATCCTCTCAAAAATACGATGCTTTATGTTGCAAATGAGGGGAGTGCAAAGTTTGTTCTCTTCGTAATTTACCCTCAAGACCTTTGTTGCTATGCTGTGCCATGTGATATACTCGTAATTTCCACCAGTAACAACGAAGGACCCTTTTCTTATTCTTTTGTCTATGGCCATCGAGATAGTCGCGATCATACCTCCGAAACTAAAACCCATGATGTTTATTTCTTTAAAGCCCATTCTCTCAAGATAGTCTACCCACGTCAATATCTCGGTAACTGCCTGATCAAACCTTTTTGCAAGTTGTTTGTCTGTACCCTTTATAAAAGATAAACCGCTTTTTTGACCCTCCGGCGTTCTTTCAAAGTGGTACGGAAGTACCGGCATCAAAGTCGTGTATCCCGATTTCGAAAAGATCAAAGGATAATATTTGAGATGATCGAAATTCCTCTGTCCCGTTCCGTGAATAAAAACAATGCCTTTTTTCGAATTATTTGACTTAAAAAGCAAGGCTTTTGCCCTGTCTACCCTTTCTATGCCAGAGGGCACGGGGCTTTTGAACTCGATTATCTCGATCTTATCTTCCGTGCGAGTGAAATATTCTACATCTCTTTTGGCAAGATACATAATTCATATTTTTTCAAAGGAAATAAAATAATGGTATTCGAATTCGATGTAATTAACTTCTTTGAATCCGTAAGGCTCAACTTTGGATTTCAGCATCTCTTTTGAAAATCTGAAATGTTTTGGTGGACCAAAATTCGTCTCTAATTTGAATTCGACCATATCAAGATGTGAGCCTTTTTTCAAACTTTTCGATAGCACCTTTAAAATTTCATCCTGACAATCTATATCGTGAAAAGAATTGGAAAAGAAAACGTGGGACGCATCATAAAAGTCCTTGCTTTTTATCCATTCACAGATATCTATGGCTATCTTTTCTATTTTCGGATTCGAGTAATTGGGATTTTGAAAATTATCTCCGTAGGCGTCTATGGAATAAACTTTTGCAGACAGATTTGCAAAACTCATCGAATAAAACCCATCTCCAGATCCTATATCAAACACAACGTCAGATGGTCCGAGATTGAGTGCTTTTATAACCTCAGAACTCATCGAACTTCTCAGATCACTGTTCATATTTCTGTGACGCATGAAATGTTCATGATCCATTTCATAACCTCCTTTTATTTTAAATGATTATATCACATATATGATAAAGATATACCGCTTAACAGGTTGAACTTGGTTCATATTTAGACACTCAGGTATAATATAAATGTTCTTACAATATTATAACTGAAAGGAAGCGATACCACGAAGTTAAATGAAGAACTTTTGAAAAAAATCTCTGAACAGATAAAGGGAAAAAATCCTAAAGCACATACAATTCATATATGCGCCGGCGGTGGTTGCATATCGGCAGGAGAGATATCCGTAAAAGAAGCGCTCGAAAATGAGATAAAAAAATACGCCCTCGACGGGGTCGTAAAAGTCGTCGAAACAGGTTGTATGGATGCGTGCAGTTTAGGACCTTTGATGGTCATATATCCAGAGGGTGTGTTTTATCAGAAGTTAAAGCCATCGGATGCGAAAGAGATTGTCGAGGAGCATCTTCTAAAGGGACGGGTAGTTCAAAGGTTGCTTTACAAAGGCCCGTCCGGAGAGATAAAGCCACGCGCGACAGAAGAGATTCCGTTCTTTACACGTCAGGTAAGGATTGCGACCCGAAATTTAGGAGTAATCGATCCTGCGAGTATAGAAGAATACATAGCCCGTGACGGTTACTTTGCCCTCAGAAAGGCTTTGTCTATGACGCCGGAGATGGTCATCGAGGAGATAAAGAAGAGCGGACTGAGGGGTCGTGGAGGTGCGGGCTTTCCGACAGGTCTTAAATGGGAGTTGACGAGGAAGTCGAAGTCAGATGAGAAGTATCTGATATGCAACGCAGACGAAGGAGACCCGGGCGCTTTCATGGATAGGTCCATGATGGAGGGAGACCCGCATTCATTGCTCGAGGGAATGGCAATAGGTGGATACGCAATCGGGGCGCATCAGGGATACATATACGTAAGGGCAGAATATCCTCTCGCGATAGAGAGGTTAAAGATAGCGATAAAGCAGGCAAGAGAATACGGGCTTTTGGGTAAAGACATATTCGGAAGTGGATTTGATTTCGACGTTGATTTGAGGATAGGGGCAGGCGCATTCGTGTGCGGAGAGGAGACGGCCCTCATACAATCAGTGGAAGGCAAAAGAGGTCAACCCGTACAAAAGCCGCCGTATCCTGCACAAAGCGGATTATGGAAGAAGCCGACGGTGATAAACAACGTTGAGACGCTTGTGGATGTGCCGTACATAATAAACAAGGGATGGGAAGCATTCGCGTCTATAGGGACGGAGAAATCGAAGGGTACGAAGGTATTCGCACTGGTTGGTAAGGTAAACAATACTGGACTTGTCGAGGTACCGATGGGGACGACTCTGAGGGAGTTGATCTTCGATATAGGAGGAGGGATACCGGGCGGAAAGCGATTTAAGGCAGTCCAGACAGGGGGGCCATCTGGAGGGTGCATACCAGAGGAGTACTTGGACACGCCGATAGATTACGAGTCGTTGACGAGTTTAGGTACGATAATGGGCTCTGGCGGGATGATAGTGATGGATGAGGACACGTGCATGGTAGATGTGGCGAGATTCTTTTTGCAGTTCACTGCCGATGAGTCATGTGGCAAATGCACCCCTTGCAGGGAAGGAACCTATGAAATGCTCGAGATCTTAGACATGATCGTCGATGGAAAGGGCACTATGGAAGACATAGAGGCTCTCGAAAAACTCGCAAGGGTTATTTCGAAAACGGCCCTTTGCGGACTTGGGCAGACTGCGCCGAACCCTGTGCTCTCGACTCTGAGATATTTCAGGGACGAATACGAAGCGCACGTGAAAGAGAAGAGATGTCCTGCGAAATCTTGCAAGGCCTTGATAGCCTACAGGATAGACCCTGCCAAATGTACGGGATGCACGGCGTGTGCGAGGGCATGCCCTACCGGGGCGATAACTGGTGAAGTAAGAAAGGTTCACACGATAGATCAAGAAAAGTGCATAAAGTGTGGAAGTTGCTTTGAAGTGTGCAGATTCGATGCGGTCGAAAAGATAGACGCTGTCGATTTACACGCAAAAATTGTATAATCGATACGGTGAGAACATGAAAAAAATCATCTTTTTTGCCATTTTAATATTTCCAGTTTTAACTTTTGCAGTTCAAAATACATTTTTTCTCGGAAAAAATGCCGGAGGGTATGGTGCAGGAATAAGCGAAAATTTCAACGCTTTTTATCTTGCGCAGGATTTTTCGATCAGTTTGGTTGGCACTCCTTCAATTCCTTTGATATCTCTGGATCAATCCGAAGGCATAAATTTTTCGATCCCTTTCAACGGTCTTGACTTCAACGCAAAAGGTGGAATTGGAAGTTCTTTGATCTTCTCGAAAAACGCCAACGTTATGACCTTTTGGACCGAATTGCGCGGATCTTTGTACTTCAACCGTGTGGGCATTTACACGGGAATGGTTTATCAATTCGCAGGCTTTAATCCAATCACCGGTCTTCAGTGGATGAAAGAATGGATAAACGAGTTCGGGATTGAGTACAAATGGTAATGAATGATACGATAGTTGCCATCTCTACACCTTACGGGAAATCGGCCGTTGGCATGATCAGAATCAGCGGACCTAAGACTCTCGAAATAATTAAAAAACATCTAAAGGCATCGATAAAGCCAAGGATGGCGATACACTCGAATTTCGAAGTTGAAGGAAAGGTCCTTGACGATGTCATATTCGTCTTTTACAAAGGTCCACACACGTACACCGGAGAGGACATGGCCGAGATTTTTTTTCATGGAAACTGGCTTATACTCTCAAATGCAATGAAGGCACTCATAGATTCGGGATCGAGAGTTGCCGAGAAGGGGGAGTTCACAAAGCGCGCTTTTCTCAATGGAAAGATGGATCTAACGCAGGCCGAAGCAGTCGAAGAACTCATCGATTCCACAAGCATGGTAGGCGTTGAGAATACAAGAAAGGTATTGGAAGGGAACCTAAATGCCGAAATTCTAAAGGTAAGAGAAAAATTACTCGAAATTTCTTCCGAAATAGAGGTAAGAATAGATTATCCAGAAGAATTCGAAGAAACATCTGAATATAACTTCGATCTCAAAGACGTGATCGGTAAACTTGAAGGAATGCTTTCAACCTACAATCCGGCCAAGGCTGCCATAGACGGGATAAAGGTTGCGCTTTTTGGATCTACGAATGTCGGAAAATCATCTATTTTAAATGCCCTTGTCGGCTTTGAACGCGCGATAGTGACCCCGGTCCCCGGTACAACAAGAGATACGGTCGAAGGCGAGATCTTCATAAACGGGCTAAAGGTAAAGATAATAGATACCGCAGGGATACGTGAGACAAATGATGAGATCGAAAAGATCGGTATAAACAGGACCATGGAAACCGTTAAAAATGCCGATGTGAAAGTGTACATCGTTGACGCGACTGTCGATTATGAAGAGTTGCCTGTAATAGAGCCGGACATAAAGGTGATAAACAAGGTCGATCTCGTTGACAGGAACCGTGAAGGATTCATCAAAGTATCGGCAAGAACCGGATATGGAATCGAAGACCTTAAATCGGAAATAGAAAAAATATCGAGGAAATACATCGAAAAACTTGACTCTTCAAGCAGTGTGATCGTTGCTCAAAGACAGTATTCTCTTGTAAAAGAATGTCTCGAAGAGATAAAAGAGGCATCGCGAAACAAAGAGATGGGGTACACACCGGATATAATCGCCATAAATATCCGAAACGCGATAGAAAAAATCGATCTTTTAACGGGCCGTGTTTACGTTGACGATTTGCTTGACAGAATCTTTTCTAATTTTTGTGTCGGAAAATGAATGGAGGAATTCTTATGGAAGTTAGAACAAGATTTGCACCAAGCCCCACGGGGTATCTCCACGTCGGTGGAGCAAGAACTGCGCTTTTTTCTTTTCTTTACGCCAAAAAGCACGGTGGAAAATTCATATTAAGGATCGAAGACACAGATCTTGAAAGATCGGAAAGGATCTTCGAGGATCAACTCATAGACGATTTAAGATGGCTTGGCATAGAATGGGACGAGGGACCGGATATCGGAGGACCTTACGGGCCTTACAGGCAAAGTGACAGACTCGAGATATACCGAAAATTTGCCCAAAGACTCATCGATGAGGGAAAGGCTTACGAGGTTTACGCAGAACCTGAAGAGATCGAAAAGTTAAGGGAGGAGATACTTTCAAAATCTCAGGCACCGCATTACACAAGAGAGATGCTCGAGAGACTTTCCGCACAAAAGGTGGACGAGTACAAAAAGGCAGGAAAGAAACCCGCCATTTATTTTGATATGCCGAGAAAGGAATGGATCCTTCCCGATCTCGTGAAGGGCGAGGTTAAGTTCACCGAAGATTCTACAGGAGATTTCGCGATAATGAGATCGAGCGGACTTCCGACTTACAATTTTGCCGTCGTCGTAGACGATGCGCTCATGAAGATCACGCATGTCATCAGGGGAGACGATCATCTTTCGAACACGGTAAAGCAAATGGCACTCTACGAGGCCTTTAACTTTGACATGCCACAATTCGGACATCTTTCAACGATACTTGGACCGGACAGAACAAGGCTAAGCAAAAGACATGGATCTACCTCTGTAGGAGAGTACAGGAAAAGGGGATTTTTGCCAGAGGCGCTCGTTAATTATCTCGCACTTCTGGGATGGTCCCACCCACAGCAGAAAGAGATAATGTCCATGGAAGAGATGAAGAATTTATTCGATCTCGACAGAGTATCAAAGAACCCTGCCGTCTACGATGAAAAGAAACTCACGTGGATGAATGGAAAATACATAAGGGAATCTTCAGACGAGAAACTTTACGAACTGGCAAAACCTTTTATAGTTCCAAAACTCTTTTCGGAAGAAGAGTACGTCTCGAGCAAAAAATGGATTGAAAAGGCCATAAATGCTCTAAAAAATGATTTCGATGAACTCTCATTGCTTCCGGAAAAAATGCAGATTTTCTTCGTAAAGCCGGTATGGGAAAAAGAATTTTTAGAAAGTGTCAAGAAAAGTGGCCTTGTAATCGCATACAAATTGCTTGTCGATCTTTACGAGTCTTTGGATGAATGGAGCGAGGAAAAGATAACCGAGGCGACAAGAAAGGCTGTAAAAGAGTCCAAGGTAAAGGGATCGGAATTTTACCATCCTTTGAGAAAGATTTTGACGGGCAGTGAATCGGGCCCTGACCTTGTAACCTTTATCTTTTTAGTTGGACGGGAAAATATAATCTCAAGGTTAAGAGAATTTTTGGAGGCTTTATGAGAATTTACAACACGTTAAGCGGCCAAAAGGAAGAATTCGTTCCACTTAAGCCGGGCACGGTCAAGATGTACGTGTGCGGTCCTACGGTGTACAGTTTCATTCACATAGGCAATGCCAGACCTGCGGTGATTTTCGATTCATTCAGAAGATACCTCGAGTACAGGGGATTTTCGGTGATCTACGTTCAAAACTTCACAGACATAGATGACAAAATAATAAAAGCCGCAAATGCTGAAGGAATCTCTCCGAAAACTCTGGCAGACAGATACATAAGTGAATATTTCAAAGATTCGTGTGCGCTCGGAATAAAGCCTGCGACCTACCATCCAAGAACAACGGATTTTGTAGATAACATAAAAGAATTCATCGCGGCCCTTGAAAAAAAGAAATTTGCCTATCAAAGGGGAAATGATGTCTATTTTGATGTGAGCGCCTTCCCATCCTACGGCGCCCTTTCACACAGGAATCCTGCAGATATGAGGGCCGGATCAAGAGTTGAGGTAAACGAAAACAAAGACGATCCGCTTGACTTCGTCTTGTGGAAGGGGTCAAAGCCAGAAGAGCCAAAATGGGAAAGTCCATGGGGAGAGGGCAGACCGGGCTGGCACATAGAATGTTCTGCGATGTCTACAACGCTCCTTGGAGACGCATTCGACATCCACGCGGGAGGAAATGACCTAATCTTCCCGCACCATGAAGACGAAAGGGCGCAAAGTGAGGCCTTAACAGGCAAAAAATGGGTAAGTTACTGGATGCACAACGGAATGATCTCCGTAAAAGACGAAAAAATGTCAAAATCCGTTGGAAATATCTTTAGCGCAAGGGAAGCGTTGAAAGTTTACGGGAAAAACACGATAAGGATGTATCTGCTTTCCAAACATTACAGAAGCCCGATAGAATTTTCTCCCGAAAGAATGGAAGAGGCCAGATCGGCTTTTTCGAGAATTTCAAGGGTCATAAATGAGGTGGACAAAAAAATAGGCCATGATTTCAAAGTCGTCGAGGACGAATTCGTAAAAACGCAAAGATCGAAAATGATCGAAGTCTTAGATGACGATTTCAACACTCCACAGGCTCTTTCTTTGATATTCGATTTAGTGAGCGAGATGATCTCCACAGAGGATACTGAAAAGATCAAAAAAATAAGATTCCTTCTCGACGAATGGAACTACTTCTTGGGCTTCGACTTTGAGCCAGATAGGAAAAATGCGGATGAACTCGTTGATCTTGCGATAAAATTAAGAAATGATGCGAGAATGCGCAAAGATTACAAACAGTCCGACGAGATAAGAAAGAAACTCGAAGATTATGGCATAGAGGTCATGGATTCTCCCGAAGGAACGAAGTGGAGATGGAAATAGAGTTTATATGGTATAATAATCAAGATGAGTCGAGATTTTGCAAGGATTTTGGATGATCTGGGAAAGGCAAATCCATTTTTTTCGGAATTGAAAAAAAGGGTTATTCTTAACTCTGCATGGAAGATGGTAATGGGGGAAAAGATCTCGAATGACACGTACGTGTGCGAGGGGAAGGATAACACACTTGAGATTTGGACCGAAAACCCCGTGATGGGAAATGATCTCAGATTTATGTCTTCGGAAATTCTGAAAAAAATGGAGGAAAAGGGCTTCAAATTCAAAAAAGTTACAGTCAAAAGATTAAGAGGTGGAACAAGTGGAAGTGCAGAATGAAAGCAATTACGACGCGAGTAGCATAAAAGTGCTTCATGGACTTGAGGCCGTAAGAAAAAGGCCGGGAATGTACATAGGATCTACCGGATCGGCCGGTCTTCATCATTTGGTAAGCGAGATCGTTGACAACAGCATTGACGAGGTAATGGGAGGCTTTTGCGATTGGATAAGGGTAGAGATAGCGCCGGGCAATATCGTAACTGTCGAAGATAATGGACGCGGCATTCCCGTTGATGAACATCCCGAAGAGCACAAGAGCGCACTTGAAGTTGTCATGACCGATTTGCATGCCGGCGCCAAATTTTCAAACACCATTTACAAGACAAGTGGAGGCCTTCATGGAGTCGGGGCAAGCGTTGTTAATGCTTTGAGTGAATGGATGGAAGTTTTCGTCAAGAGAAATAACCACATTTATCACCAAAGATACGAAAGAGGCGTGCCTGTTACGCCCGTCGAAATAGTCGGTGATGCGGATCAGACTGGTACCAAAACGGTCTTCAAACCTGACAGTGATATTTTTCACACCACAGAATTTGACTCAAAGATAATAGAAAACAGATTAATGGAACTTGCCTTCCTTAACAAAAATGTGACGATAGAGTTCATAGACGCAAGAGAAGAACCCAATTACAGAAAAGTCTTGCACTTTGAAGGCGGAATAAATGAGTATCTCGATTATCTTTCGCGCGGATCGAAGACTGTGATGGAAAAGCCGATCTATTTAACGGACAGATCGGGAGATTTAACCTTTGAACTATCCTTCAATTACACCGACAACTACGATGAGACGATAGAAGCATTCGTGAACAACATAAACACAATCGAGGGCGGAACGCATGTGAATGCGTTGCATACTGCGTTCACCAAAGTCTTCAACGATTTAGCAAGAAAGATCGGTATTTTGAAGAAAAACGACGATAATTTCAAAAGCAGCGATATAAGAGAAGGGCTTGTCTGCGTTTTGAGTGTGAAGGTGCCAGAGCCGCAATTTGAAGGCCAGACAAAGGCAAAACTCGGAAATGAAGATGTCGGATCGGCCCTTAACTCAATGATTCAGGAAAGACTTGCAGAGGTGCTCGAGATTGACCAGAAGAATTTGAAAAAGATTTTGGATAGAGTCATGCAGGCCGCAGAGGCAAGGATTGCCTCAAGAAAGGCGAGAGAACTTGTAAGACGTAAAAACGCGCTTGATAATACCTCTTTGCCGGGAAAACTCGCAGACTGTACGCTTAGCGGTACCGAGAATTCCGAACTCTTCATAGTCGAGGGTGATTCGGCAGGCGGTTCCGCAAAGCAGGGAAGGGACAGAAATATACAGGCCATTCTGCCGATAAGGGGAAAGATTTTGAATGTTGAAAAGGCCGGAATGGAAAAACTCCTTAAAAATGAACAGGTAAACGATATAATAGTGGCATTAGGTACAAATATAGGAGAAGACTTTGACATTTCAAAGTTGAGGTACGACAGAATAATAATAATGACAGATGCCGATGTCGATGGTGCGCACATAAGGACGTTGCTTTTGACTTTGTTTTACAGGTACATGAGACCTCTCATAGAAAATGGAAAGATTTACGCCGCGATGCCACCACTTTACAGGGTAAGTTATGGAAATAACCATGTCTACGTCTATACAGACGAAGAATTGAAGAGTGTTGTCGAAAAGATAAAGCAAGAACACAAAAACTACGAAATACAGAGGTACAAAGGTCTTGGAGAGATGAATCCCGAGCAGTTATGGGAAACGACAATGGATCCACAAAGAAGGAGGATAATGAAGATAGAATTAGAGGATGCCGAATACGCAAATGATATTTTTCAGATTCTCATGGGTAACGATGTCGAAAGCAGAAGAGAGTTCATCTCGAGGCATGCTTCTACAGTTACGAACTTAGACATATGAGCGATCAGTTTGCCATAAGGGCGAATTTTGTGCTTTTTCTTTTCGGGATAGTCTTACTCGTCTACATAATAAAGATCATTCCATCGATAAATTTCGATCCCGTTATTTACGATTTGAAGATCTCCGGAAATGAATATCTAAATTCTACATATCTCAAAAATATGGCGATGCCGGTCGGAGGGGTGAAATTTTCAAAACTCGTCATCCCTTCCGATCTTTTCATAAAATCGGCACACTTTGAATACCTCGGAAATCACGTGGCCGAATTAATCGTTAACGAAAGAAAACCTGCCTTTATTTCCTCGACCTCGATGGGATATTTTCTCACATCTTCCGATGGTGTCTTTTTGATGCCAATTTCAAAGGATGAAATTTACAAATTCATAGGCCTGCCTATATTCTTTGGAATAGAATCCTTTAATTTTGACAGAGACGGAATTATAAATCCAGTGCTTTTGAATGAAGTTAAGACTATATTTTCCTACCCGGACTGGTTTAAAAAGTTGATCCTCGAGGTAGATTTAAAGACAAACACCATCTACTTCACAAAGGGCATATCGATAAGATTTAAAGACTTTAACCTCAACGAAGGAGAGGAAAAGGTCATTCTCTCGATAATTTCTTCGGCCCCCATAGGCACAAGGTATTTACTCGTAGACAACAACTTCATCTCACTTTCATCGGCCTTTTAACGTCATATATTTCTTTATTAGACAAGAGTTTGACCTTTTTTAACCGATCTGATCTTATTTCATGGAATGTTAACTTCCATCTTTTCAAACTCTTCATCTTATTGTGAGGAGAGTCTAAACTCACAAAGATATAATATCCCTTGATGAGAGATAAGAAAATCCTTGGAATAGATCCGGGCTTTGGAATAATAGGATATGGCCTTATAGAAGTTCAAAATAAGACTGAGTCATTCGTCGACTGTGGTGTTATAAAGACAGATCCAAAGAGGCCGCTGTCTGAGAGGCTTCTTGAGATATACGAAGGGATTTGTCATCTTATAGATTCTTTAAAGCCAGACGAGGTTGCCATAGAGGAACTTTATTTCTTCAGAAATGTAACTACGGCTATCTTCGTTGGAGAGGCAAGAGGGGTTATAATTTTAGCCTTTGAACAGAAAAAGATTCCCATATACGAGTACACTCCCATGGAGGTAAAGATGGCCGTTACCGGCTATGGGAAGGCTACCAAAAGACAGGTTCAGGAAATGGTAAGAATAATGATGAAGATGGAGAATATCCCGCGACCGGACGACGCCGCAGACGCTTTGGCGATAGCGTTGTGCCATGCACATCAAATAAGGTTATAGAAGGTGGTAATGTGAATTACAAATTGTCGGACTTCGATCAGAATCATTTCTTTGAAGAATTTGGCATTCCTCACCAGTCTTTCAAAATAGAGGACATAAAGATAACAGATTCCAAAATCGAATTTGTCGTTGATAAAATCCCTCAGGATTTTTCCCAGAACTTTTTGTTAAAAAACTTCTTCGGCGTACAGGTCGATTTCAAATCTTTCGATCCGTCCGAAAAATTAAAAGTACTTTCCGAAAAACTCAAGTCAGAAATTCCTCTTCTCGACGGAGTGCTCGATAAAGTTGAATTGAATGGCGAAAAAATAAGGATAGAAGTCTCAAATGACTTTGTCAAGGAAAGGATCAGCGTTAACGGATCAAAGCACAAAATAGATCAGATAGTTTACGAGTTGTTTCCCGAAAAGTCCATAGAGATCACGGCATCCGTCCCAAAAGTTGAAGAGATCCCCATTCCAGAGGTAGATACAGAAAAGAAAAGTGAAAAGAAAAGAAAAGAAAGCACAGCCGGTGGCCCGATCTCAAAAATTTCGGAACTCAAACCCGGCCAGTCATGCTGGATAAGCGGGAAAACCTTTTCATTCGATTACAGAAATGGGAAAAGCCCGGTTATCTCCTTTGGCATCTTCGATGGAACCTCCGCAATATCATGCAAAGCCTTCGGAGAAATCGCATCGGAATTCGAAGAAGGGGTACCGGAATTCTGCGTGATCTACGGAAAGGTCCAAGAAGACAAATTCACCAATGAACCCGTAATAATGGTTAAATCGATAGAGAAGGCAGATCCAAAGACAAGAATGGATCTCGCTCCCGTCAAAAGGGTTGAATTGCACCTTCACACCACGATGTCCGCAATGGATGGAATAGTCGATCCGAAAGAACTCTTCGAATTGTTGAAAAAATGGGGCCATGATGCCGTGGCAGTAACCGATCATGGAGTTGTCCAAGCCTTTCCAGAGTTTGAAAAGATGGGAGAAAAGTACGGGATAAAGCCGATATACGGAATGGAGGCATATCTGGTAGATGATTCGAGCAAAATATTCAGAAATGGAAAATCAAAAGA
The DNA here is from genome assembly GCF_009936215.1 of Athalassotoga saccharophila. Taxonomy (GTDB): domain Bacteria; phylum Thermotogota; class Thermotogae; order Mesoaciditogales; family Mesoaciditogaceae; genus Athalassotoga; species Athalassotoga saccharophila. Next base: position 1,860,101 of record NZ_AP019551.1, read on the forward strand.
AAAGATAGAAGATAAAAGGTACGTCGTGATAGACTTTGAAACGACGGGATTGAATGCGGTCGAGGATGAAATAATAGAAATAGGGGCCGTAAAAATAGAAAAGATGCAGATAGTAGCGCAATTTTCCTCACTTGTAAAGCCGAAAAAGGCAGTCTCACAAAAATCAAAAGAGATAACCGGCATCTCTTCGGAAATGTTAGAGAATGCTCCATCGGCCGAAGAGATAATGCCTAAATTCTTTGAATTCATAGAAGATTCGATATTAGTTGCACACAACGCCGATTTCGATTACAGATTTTTAAGAGAAAATGCAAAAAATCTCGGCAGAGACGTAAACATCCCTTACATAGACACGCTTCAGATGTCAAAATCTTTGATATCCCTTTCCTCCTACGGTCTTGAGAAAGTTGTCAAAGCACTTTCACTTGAGGACTTCAATCATCACAGGGCACTCGATGACGCGTCTATAACGGCAAAGGTATTCATCAAACTTGTCGAGATGGCCGAGCACAAAGGCGTCCAGACTCTCGACAAATTGAACAGCCTTTCCAAAAATGTGAATGTCGGAAACCTCAGGCCATACCATCTGACTATTCTCGTCAAAAATAGAACAGGCCTTGTCAACCTATACAAAATGGTAAGTAAATCCCACATAGATTATTTCAAATCCAAGCCGAGAATACCAAGATCCCTTCTTGAAAAGCACAGAGAAGGATTATTGATAGGTTCTGCGTGTACATCGGGAGAACTTGCGCAGAATTATTTTGGCGGCGCAAGTGATGACGAACTCATCCAAATGGTATCATTTTATGACTTTCTCGAAATTATGCCTCTCGATGTTTTAAGTGACGAGGCAAAGGATAGAGAAATAAGCAGGGATTTGCTCAAAAACTTCTATTTGAAGATCTACACCCTCGGTAAGGCACTCTCTGTGCCCGTTGTGATGACCGGCGATGTCCATTTTTTAAATCCAGAAGACGCAAAGGTCAGATCCATACTTATGGGAGCCCAAGATTACAAAGATTTTGAAAAACAGCCGGCCCTTTACCTTCGCACAACAGAGGAGATGTTAGAAGCAGGGCGCGAGATATTCGGCGATTTTGAAAATGTCTCCGAAATATGCAAAGAGATAGTGATAGACAACACAAGAAAGATAGCAGATCAGATAGAAAAGATCCAGATAGTGGACAAGGTACTTCACACGCCAAAAATAGAAAATGCCGAAAACATAATAAGAGAAGAGGCATACGCGAACGCAAAGAAAAAGTACGGAGATCCGCTTCCGCCAGAGGTCGATCAGAGATTGGAAAGGGAATTGAAATCAATAATAGACAATGGATATGCCGTGCTTTATCTTATCGCCAAAAAACTCGTCGAAAAATCGAGAGAGGATGGCTACGTTGTCGGATCGAGAGGATCGGTCGGATCATCGCTTGTCGCCACCATGTTAGGCATAACGGAGGTAAATCCACTTCCTCCCCATTATTACTGCCCGGAATGCCACCATTTCGAATTCGACGACTCGAAGGAGTCCGGATACGATCTTCCACCGAAAAAATGCCCGGTGTGCGGAAAGCAGATGATCTCCGACGGTCAAAATATACCCTTTGAAACCTTCATGGGCTTTAAAGGGGACAAGGTGCCGGACATAGATCTTAACTTTTCCGGAGATTACCAGTCTGTGGCACATAAATTCATAGAAGAACTCTTTGGTCACGATCACGTCTTTAGAGCCGGCACTATTTCTACAATAGCAGAGAGGACGGCGTACGGATTTGTCAAAGGGTATCTCGAAAAAACCGGAGAACGTATGAACAAAGTTGAGATGGATTATTATGCCTCCCGTCTTACCGGTGTCAAAAGGACAACTGGCCAGCATCCGGGCGGACTTATGATAGTGCCAAAAGAACTCGATATCCACCAGTTTACAGCGGTTCAAAGGCCTGCAAATGACACGACAAGCGATGTCATAACTACCCATTTCGATTACCAGTCCATCCACGACACGCTTGTAAAACTCGATATCCTCGGCCACGATGATCCTACAACCATGAAAATGCTCAAAGAACTCACGGGAATTGACCCCATGACGATTCCAATGAATGATCCCGAAACAATGATGATCTTCTCCTCTCTAAAGCCTTTAAAACTTTCGCCTGATGAACTTGGAACGCAGGTTGGAACAAATGGAATACCCGAATTCGGAACGCAGTTCGTAAAGCAAATGTTAGTCGAGACAAAGCCAAAAAATTTTGGAGATCTTATAAGAATTTCTGGCCTCTCGCACGGAACAGATGTCTGGGCCAACAATGCCCAGAGCGTTATAAAATCCAAAAAAGCGACGTTGGAAACCGTTATAGCCTGTCGTGATGACATAATGATCTACTCGATAAAAAAGGGAATAGAGAATTCCATAGCCTTCAACATAATGGAAAAGGTTAGAAAGGGAAAGGGTCTAAAAGAAGAGGACATAAAGATCATGAAGGCCCATGAGATACCCGACTGGTACATAGAGTCATGCCAAAAAATAAGGTATCTTTTCCCGAAGGCACACGCGGCCGCTTATGTAAGCATGGCATTCAGAATAGCATACTTTAAAGTTCACTATCCTCTCGCTTTTTACGCAACTTATTTCACGATAAAAGGAGACGAATTCGATGTGAGAATAGCGTACGAGGGCCTCGAGTTCATAAACAGAGAACTTAAAAAAATTCAAAATGAAGGAATTGACAACGTTAAAGACAAAGCACGAGAAAGCGTACTTGAGGTCGCAAAGGAAATGATTCTGAGGGGATACAAATTCATCGGAGTTGACATATTCAAATCGTCCGCAAAAAAATTTGAAATAGAAAATGATGCCTTAAGGGTGCCTTTAAACAAAGTGCCCGGCCTTGGAGACAAGGTCGCATCATCAATAGAAGAAGAAAGAAAATTAAAACCATTCACATCGATAGAAGATCTGAGGACAAGGACCATCCTAAACAAAAATCACATCCAGATGCTAAAAGAGATGGGGGCATTAAGAAGCCTTCCGGAAAAAGATCAAATAACGCTGATATGATAAAAAGCCCGATTTTATCGGGCTTTTTTGTCATTCAATAGCCGCAATTTGGTATTATGGTAAATTGAAATGTAATCACGATTTTTCCCGGCGCGACCCACGATTCTATGCTTTTAGAAGCAAATATATCGAGTTCTCCTGAATATTGATCTGAATCTTTTGGCTGTAATGTCAGTACATTCTCATCGTAATTATCGCTGTATTTGAGTATCATACCGTTTGGAAGACCTGGCGGATTTATTCCGGATGTAAGACTGCCTCCATTAACACCTGTTGAAACGGTAACTGTTATTGTTGACATATTTGATTGGACAGCAAGTTTTGCAAGTAAGACCCTATCAGTATTATAAGCATTTGTTAGAACATTCCCTGTTACACCAGAAAAAGAAGCATTGTAACCCACTTTCCGCAGATAAAAAACAGTTTTTTGGATTTATTTGAAACTCATGTTTTAAAATTGAAAGTGGGAAATGATTAGAGTCAGTAATAGCCAAAGAAGCATTTGCTGTAACCTTGACGCACATCACAAAGATTATACCACTATTTACCGTTTCGGATAGAGTCCATTGATTTATGCCTTTCTGCTGCTATGATCTATTTGAAAAAGACAGCGGAGGTAGAAAAATGGAAATCACTACAAAGCAACTTGATCACCATGGACTTGTGGCTGGGACATTTGATAAATTTGAAATGGGAGAGGTCATTGAAAAGAGAATACCGAAAGTCCGGAACTTCAATCTTTCAACGTCTGCGATAATAAAAGCGATGATCATACTCGGGCTTGGTTTTGTTGACAGGAGATTGTACTTTGCAGGGAGTTATTTTGAGAACTGGGATGTTGAGAAACTTTTAGGCGAAGGAACTAAACCGGAAGATCTTAACGATGACGCTCTCGGCAGAGTGCTTGACAAGATTTATGATTACGGTCCAACGGAATTATTTCAAGAGATAGCGGCGCACGCTTTGAACAAACTTGAAATGGATGTTCACCTCGTTCACACCGATACCACAAGCGTGAGTGTAAGCGGCAATTACGAGATGGAAGACGGGACGAATGGTTTTAAGATCACCTTCGGTCATTCGAAAGATCACAGACAGGATTTGAAACAATTCGTGATAGGGATGGTTGTAAATCAGCATGGAATGCCGATGTTTGCCAAAACATACAACGGGAACGAATCGGATAAAGAGTCGATCAAAGAAATGGTCAAAGCAATCAGGAAGAACATTGACAAAGACAAGAAAGTCTATCATGTGGCAGACAGTGCTTTCTACACTGCGGAAAACATTAGCGAACTCAGAACAACATACTGGATAAGCCATGTGCCGTCTACGATAAAAGAGGCTGAAGAAATGCTAAATAAAGAAGTTGAATTTCGTCCGACCAAAATTGAAGGATATGAAGTGTATTCCGAAATAAGCAATTACGGCGGGATAAAACAAAAATGGATAATGGTGAATTCGAAATATCTTAAAGAACAGGAACTGAAAACATTTGACAGGCATTTGAAAAAAAGCAAGACAGAAGCGGAAAAGTCATTGAAAAAGACTGTGACGAAAGAACGGTATTTTTGTTCTGAAGACGGAATAAACAAGTCCAGACAATGGATGGAAGCTCATCCTCTTTTCAAATACGACAAGTTTGAGATAAAGAGCGTAAGAGTCAGAACTGACGGGAAAAGAGGAAGGCCTAAAGATGGGGATCCGACGATAGAAATGTATGAAATAGATGCTGAGATAGGTCTGAATGAAGAAGCGGTTGAAAAGGCCAAAGCAAAACTCGGAAGATTCATACTTTCAACGAACGACATTGAACTTGAAGATGAAAAAGTGCTCGAATATTACAAAAACCAGACAACGGTCGAAAGAGGATTCAGGTTTTTGAAAGACAAAAGTTTCGGAGTAAGCGATGTGTATCTGAAAAAGCCCGGACGGATTCAGGCACTTGTGATGATAATGGTATTGACGTTATTGGTGTACTCGCTTTCGGAATGGGAAATAAGGCGCACATTGAAAGAGACAGGGCAAACATTTCCGAATCAGTTGAAAAAGCCGACAAACAGGCCGACATTCAGGTGGATATGTCAGAACTTCATGAACATAACCGTTGTAAATGTGGTTACAGATGGGCAAACAACCACACAGATAGCGAATTTAAAAGATTTGCAGATCAAAGTGATAAGACTTTTGGGAGTTGAATATGAAAAATATTATTTCTGATCAAAGATGTGCGAAATGTGGGTTGTAAGATGTTGCGGTTGCTATATAGTTTTGATTTTTATATACGATTGTCAGATCTATAAAATATTTCCATACATTGGAGTCTTGTCCTGGATTTCCAGTTGCTAAAGTTATCACTTCATTGTAAGTTCCTGATGATGTTCCGACAGGTATATATATGGATATAAAAATGTTATTTGAAGTATTCGACGTGACTATTTTACTGACAAAATTTTGACTGCTGGCCGTTGTCCACCAATTAAAATTACCGGGCAAAGCGTTATTAGGTAGTGTCAACTGAATCGTGGTCGTTCCAGATTTTGAAATATTTACCGTTAAATAATAAGTACCCTTATCATGTATATTATTGTCTAAAACACTCACGCTTGATCCAAGATCCAAGAAATAATTCGTATTCGTAGAACCGAGTAATTGATTTTGCAAATTTTGACCAGGCGAATTGGAGTTGAAACTCTTTTGAATTTCTTCCTGTGCGTTAAGCCAGTTATCCCCAAAAGATAATATCGCCATAAGACTTATTAAGACCAAAAGTGCATATATTTTTCTCAAACTCAACCACCCCAATTCATTTCAAACTTGAAAGTGTTTGAAATCGGAGAATAAAGTACTCTCAAAATTTCTCCATAGTAAACTAAACCAATCGAACCGTAAAGATCGAAATTGTTACTTCCCGTCAATTGAATGTGATTGTATGAGAATTCTCCTCCCAAAACAAGATTGTCCATTTTGTATTCAAGATTTCCGTTGTATTGAAGATGAAAATTCGCCAGTGACGTTAAAGATGCGCTTACAGTTAAAACGCCAGAAGAGAGAAAATTCGACTTGAAATCAGGATATTGAACGAGTGCAATCTCTCCTTTGTAATTGTTGACGTTGGACAAATTCGAAAAGATAGGTCCTCCTATCAAAAGATATCCCTGAAGTCCTATTGCAACCGGGCTCGATATGCCAACGTATATTCCAGATGGAATATTTTGGCCAGCGCTGATCTTAAGTCCAAAATGATCGATATTTCCAAGGGCTTTGATTGTGTTATTATTTCCGTTGTAGTCCATAACAAGATTATATGTCCTTACTTTTGGGCCCATATCCATCAAAGTGAAAATAGATGTTGAAGGAGCGCTTCTGACTGTAGAAACCGTAACTATGAAATTGGAATTTCCGCTTCTAAAAGAGGCAACGGCCATTTTATTATCCCCCACTGTGACCGTTGAATTCGTGTTGATCGTATAGGAAGGAGTACCCTGAACGGTACCCGAACTTACATTCTGCACCGATAGATTAAAATTAAGATTTGCCTGAGTCGCGCCAATTGAATTGACAAGCACATTCATGCTAAGACTGGAAGAGGGAAGATAATTTGCCTTGAATTGTATATTCTTTCCAGCACCTGCAAGCGCAAAACCATTTCCCTCAAATTTCATGTAATTTGAGTATTTCTGAAAAAATTCAAAATTCGTGCTCTTAAATTGCCCCGGCATGATATAACTCGAGTAAAAGTCATTTTGCCACATGGCGTAATTGCTATTGGACATCGTATAAATGTTGTATACGACATAAACATTCGTTCCCGGAACATCGACCGATTTCACGGTTGACAAAACCTTTTCGTAAACGCTGTTCGGTCCAAAGAAGAAAAGATAAGGATAAGACTGTGCATACGTTATGTAGTTCGAATAAGGCTGCAAAAAGGCCATGACATTTGATGACGAAAGATATTTAAGTTCTATTACACGTTCTGAATAACCGGCCGCTTTCATAGACATGGCAGACATGTTTGTTCCCACGAAGTAAACTCCATCGTAATTGAAATAAAACAACCCGTATCCTTTACATATAGTTGAAAGTGCCTGATCCAAAGTCACATTGTTGAGATTCATCGTGATGTTGCCGCTTACAGTTGGATCGACGACTATCGAAACGTTGAATGCCATCGATACATCTTGAAAAGCACTTTGAAGACTCTCCTGACTGAAAACGAAAGACGATGTCATGCCAGACGCGTAAGCCAAAACGGCAACGGAAATTAAAAGTGCAAGGGAAATCAGGATGATCTTTTTCATTTTAATCCCCTGCCTTTTCAACTGTTATAACCACCACGATCTCTTTTTCAACTTTTACAACGTTTTGCTGGGTAAAAAGAAAGCCTATCAAAGGTATATCTCCAAGTAATGGTACCTTGGAATTTTGAGTTTGATAAGTCTGAAAATTGGCCCCTCCAACTGCCACCGTATTACCAGCCTGTGTTGTAAAAGAGGTTGTCAATGTGTTGGTTATCGTGTTTGGTACACCGGAAGAGGTTTGCTGCTGCGATGCTCCTGTTAAGGTTTCTGTCAAATTCACAAGCACAACGCCTGAGGCAGTTATCGTTGGAGTTACAGAAAGGTTTATCCCTACCGGCACGCTCAAAGTCTGCTGACCTGTTGATGTTGTATAGAGATAAGTTGTGGTTGTCACTGAATTCACAGTTCCCGTTTGTCCGCTTTGAATTCTGAGTTTGGGATCTGCAAGCATCTTTATCTCTCCATTTGAGACGAGTGCATTTATATTGGAGAGTATCGAAAGGTTATTTATTATGAATGCTGCGTTTATCGCTCCGTTAAGTACGTTGAACGTTGTGCCGTTTGAAGAATTCGACGGCTGCGAATACTGCAAACTCATATTCCAACTGTCGAGGACAGATTTGTCCATTTCGAGCACGTTAACCTGTACGACGATGTCTTTGGGAGGAACATCAACTGATTTTATCAAGGATATGATGGATGATTTTATACTGTCAGGCGCACCTATCATGATAAGGTAAGGAGAGGTGGTCGAAGAAAAGACATAAGGCTGCATGATTGCCGGCAGATAACTGAAAAGCGTCTTCGAATTTATGTATTTCAATTGATACGGTGTCATCTGTGCGAGGTAAAGAAAACTATTCGTTGCCGGGTTTGGAGTTCCTACGAAATAAACACCAGGCTGGATCTCTTTCCATGCGTATCCTCCCGACATGAGCATAAGGTTTAGCGCTTGAGAGATGCTCACATTGTTAAGGTTAAGCGTTATAATACCACCTATCGTCGAATCTGTAAGTATCGTTATACCCTCCTGAGTCGCGAGATCGTTTAAGGCCTGTGTGAGTGGTTCTTGAAAGAAAGATATAGTTACATTCTGGGCAAAAACGGCAGATATGACTATAAAGATTATAAAAGAAAGCACCATGAATTTTTTCATTCTATCCCCTCTTCTCAGTTAATCTTTTGCTGTACAGAAACGGTTGCCGTATTTTTGAAAGTTTGATCATTGAAGTAGTACATGACGAGTCTTACAGTATAGCCCTTTGAAACCTTGAACGGTAATGTCATAGTTCTGTAAACCGTTGCACCTGAGTACAAAATACCGATATTCAATATCGCAGGTGAACTATTAACAGCATGATCTGTGGCGTCCGTTATGAAGATCTCACCAGCGTAATAAGTCATCGAATTTCCGGTATTTTTAACGTCTACTGATATATCAACATTCGATCCGTCAGGAGTAACTTTAAAGTTTTCAAGGGCAATAGATTTAGTCAACTTTCCAACGGACAAGATGATTGGGATCTCCACCGTTGTTGCCTCTCCTCCAGAGACAGATTCATTTAACTTTAAAAGCGCATAATATTCCCCGCTTGCAGGAGCAGTCGAAGGACCTTTTCCGGCAATGACGACATTTCTGATCGAATAAGGATACAAAATCATAGGATCGGGATAAACCTTTAAATTCCCAAACAAATTCTGATCGAGTGGCGCCTCCACCACAAGACCTTGATAAGATTGTTTCATTCCGACCAATTCGAATTTAACATTCGAAATCCTGTAGTCAAGACTTTGAATGTTGAAATTCGCATTAAGAAAGGCATTCGGAACCTGAAACGGTATGTTTATTATATATTTATCCGTACTCAAAAACGGGAATGGGCTTATCTTCTGATCTGTAACCTTCATGCTGAAACTTTGGCTTGTCATGATGCCATTTCCAAGATTTGCGGAAAGCAAAATTCTGTAATCCCCATTTGGAACAATTCTGTTGATTGGAATCCATATCGTTCTTGTTATGCCCGGAAAGGCAAGCGTTTCCTGCCTTGCGAGGCTTGTAGCGTAAACAATCTGATGAAGTGTATCTGATACAAGTCTAAACTGACCATCGAGTCCTATAACGGAATTTCCAGTGTTGGTGTAATCCATCTCGAGAACGTAAGGTATACCAGAATTTTTAAGGCCGCTTGGGAAATTGGACGGTAAATTTTCTGAAGTGGTGCTGTAGAGTTTAACTCCTTTGAACTGCGCCTGATAGGTCATAGGCATGTTATCTATTTTAAGAGTTATAAGGACTGCCGTATTCACCCCGACTATTATGTTGCCAGTTTGATTGGGTGCAGTGTTATTTATAAGTATCGTTGCAAAGTATTCTCCCGACACGTTAGATGGAATGGTTATCGTGAAAGGCACCTGAATAGTTTGACCGGCACTGATTACAGGAGCCGTTGATGGAGTCGTTATCCAAGGTGCGCATGAATGGGTGTAAGATGCAAAGGTTGTCATACTGTAATTTCCATTCGAATCAATGTAAAAATCTCTAAAGGCAATAACGGCTGTCAATTGCACATTAGATTGATTTGTTATCGATGTATTAAAAGTTATTTGACTTCCAGGAGCACCATGCAAATTCTCTACAAGAGGCGTAACGTAAAGACCTCCTATGGCAAAAGAGATAAAAGGGACAAAAAACAAAACAATGAAAAACCCCAAAATATGCTTTAAATTCACTTTCTCTCTCCTCTCATTTATGCTCAAAATTATCTGTTAAAAACTATATTTTGAGTATTTCCGTAATTCGTTATGAATTGGCCAATATTCTCGTAAAGCACCGTAAATTCAACCGGAACCGTGTATTGAGATCCCTTAGTCCACTGTTCGACCTGAGAATTAAGCGCTTCGACGTTAACGTTCAGCGTGTAATAACCATGATCGCTTTTGGATAAAGTCGAAACAACGACAAAATAAATGTTGTTTAAATAGTAAGCCGAATTGTAAATCTGGCCATTACTTTGTATATCCGAATTTGACATAAAACTCATCACATTTGATTTATTGACATTTACGTATACAAAGATATTTTGAAAGTTCAATTTTATGTTGAGCGTTGCAAGTGTTACGAGGAAATCTGTGTTTATGTTCATCGCAGGTATTATCGGATCAAAAGCAACCGGATGAACAGAGGTGCTAAGCGCTGTTGTCTGAGCCTCCATGCATGGCATTACTTCCACAACAGAGGTAACGCTTAAGGACGATTTATAACATTCCTCTGCCGTAATTGTGCTATTTGCAAAGATTACAGATGAAGTAAAAATGATCATAATCAATACTATTATATTTTTCATGATTCGCTCCTTACACAATTTCTTATCAACAAACATGAGCAGTATTCATGCCAAAATCTTAATTTTTTTTGACCACGATTTTTCAACCATACAAGCAAAAAATTCCTGAGATTCAGGAACGAATAAATCATCTTGGGAACTAATGATGCAAAATATGTCTCTATAGTTCCCAAATGAATTTTTATTCAATAATAATTATGTGGAATTATCACAAATGTAAAGGCGAGGTTGTCATTCTGATCAAATTGTAAGGCTTTTGTAGAGGCAACGTAGAGATAACCACTGTGCCCGGTCTTACCCGTGCTAAATGGAAGATCGAGAATCGATGGAGGATTGTCCGTCCTTATGTCATATACAGAATTTCCTGAAATGTTGGGGTAATAGTAAGATATATCCCTGATATTTGATTGATTCGAGATAGAAATAGAAATTCCTATAACAGAGGTCGCATCAGATTCAACGTTAAGACCGGCAAGGACAACAAAATTTTTTATGGAATCAAAGCAATTTCCATTGTAAAAAATATCAATCAATATTTTATTGAATATATCAGGTAAGGTTGAATTAAAAACAGTTGCAGTCGCCAGAAATCCCTGATCCATATAAAAATTTGGATCGTAAAGATGAGGAACTTCATTTTCAGTCTTAAAAGTAAGTTTTCCTCCTTCAAAAACCGGCCCCATGTTATCTGCCAAAACAATCATAGAAAGTGCAATCAAAGATATTATAATCACGAGAATTCTTTTCATATCAATCCCCCCAAAGTTTACATCTCGCTAAGATTATCCCAAGAATGTGTTTAAACATTCTGAAAAGATCAAGAAATATAAATTAAATTATTTGCACGGTTTATTACAAAAATGAAAATAAGGATGAAAACGATGAGGAAAAATAAAAAGGACACTTCAGTGTCCTTTTAAATTTTAACTTTAATTCTCAGAATGTGTTCTGAGGACTTATCAAAAAAGTTGTTCTTATATAATAATCGCCAGGCTTCACGAACTCTCCCCAGTGTGTATCATACGTATCAAGAACTACGTCAACTGCACCTACATAATAAGACGAAGTAGGCAATAGATTAACTAAAAAGGTAAGCGCCTGTGGAGCAGATGAAAAGTTCCCCGTTCCCAAAAGGTTATTACTGGCATTGTTATTATAGAATATATAGTAAGAGGAATAATTCGATAGTAACGACCCAGATGCGTTGGAGGGTTGTGTTATAGTTATTGTAACATTTATATTTTGAGCATTTGATTTAACTGTCAACTCAGATATCAGGATCCCCTGATTGATTGACAAACTATCATATTGTGTATACTTACCATTTATCAATCTTTGTGAGATCTCTGGACCAGTTGTACAATTACATATTGGACATGGAGCGCCGCAGAATGAAGCATTATAAGACGTAGCAGTGGCCACATAACCTTGCTCAATACCTATCATAGAATTAACAGATAACGAGGCTTGCTGACATGTTGCCCCTTGAGTTGCTTGTTTGTAATATCCTGCGGTATTTGCCAACGCCATGACACCTAACGCCAACATCGCAATTACAATGAGAATCAAAATCTTCTTCGTTACGATCATCTCCCCTCTAAAAAGATAAGGCGGAGATCCGCCTTATCTGAGAAGTTTTTATCAGAAATTATTTTTAGGGGTTATTGTGAAAGTTGTTGTTACTTGATAAGTGCCGGCAGTAACCCATTGAGGAATTGAAGATGGCGCGTAAACTTCAAGAGTACCTTCATAAGGTGTATTTGGGTATCCACCATTTTGAAGAGTTAGACTTCCATTAGAGTAATTATCGCTATAATTTATGTAAGAACTTAAAGAATAATTTGAGAAGTTGGGGAAATTACTTGAAAATGCAACCGTAACACCTATAGTAGACATATTTGATTTAACGCTGAGTTCGGCCAAGAGCACTTGACTATTCAGGCTCACGTAATGTCCTGTCAATGGATTTCCACTTGCGCCGCAGAATGAAGCATTATAAGACGTAGCAGTGGCCACATAACCTTGCTCAATACCTATCATAGAATTAACAGATAACGAGGCTTGCTGACATGTTGCCCCTTGAGTTACTTGTTCATAATATCCTGCGGTATTTGCCAACGCCATAACGCCTAACGCCAACATCGCAATTACACCAAGAATCAGAACTTTTTTCATACTTTCTTACCTCCCTTAAAATTTAGAATTTTCAATTTTGTGAAACTAAAAACCTTCAAAAACACAAAGCGATGTGAAACCCGACTATGAATTCCCTCTCAAATAATTTTTTCCTTACCGACCTCCTTCAAAAGATTTTTAACCGTCAATTCACATAAGCAAGATGTGTGCCAAAATTTTGGGATGTCAAAGATTTTATTTTTTTGATGATCAACTTATTAAAGAGTTATTTATTTAAGCCAGATGTTTAAGGGCTTCATGATATCAGAATTTGGGAACTGACAAGACATCTTAGGATCGATTGTTCCAGTAACGTCGCATCCGTTCCCAAAAGTTAAAGAACGTTCAAGATTGAATGGTGTCTTTCCGATTATTCTCTATATGGCATGAAACCTGCTATCAAAATTCAGAGAAAAATAAGAAGGACATGACAATAGGAGGAATTCATGAACGCATTTTTTTTAGGCTTCGATTTTAAAGATTCAACAGAGATAAAAATGAGATCGACCGAGATTCACAAAATAAACGGACTGTCCCAATTAAAAAAGTTCGAAGAAGAAAAGGTGCTGTGCATAAACGGATCTTCCTCCAGCCCAATCGATGACACAAGTTTGAGATTCATCGTAGAAGAGGTAAAAAAGGAAAAAACACATCTCGTCGTAATAAGGGATGATAAAAACCACTTCAAAGAATTCGAAAGAGAAATAGCGTTTATAGATGGGCCAAGCCTTAAACCTAATGAGATAATTGCAAATTTCGTCAGCATGGTAAGGTCTTCAATGCAAAAATTCGTTGGCGAAAGCAGAAAAATAATGGAGTTAAAGTCAAAGATATTTAACGCCTGCTTTTCGGATAGAAACTTTTTCATAACAGGCGAGACTGGATCTGGAAAGCATTTACTCGCAGAGGTTGTACACAAAGCCGGTCTAAGATCAGAAGGGCCTTTTGTCCTTATTGGCAGAGATTTAAAATTAGAAAACAATTTCGATCTTGAAAGAGGTCATCTTTTTATAGAGGAGATCGATTCCATTACAAAAGATTTTAAAGATAAGATATGCGATCTCGTCAAAAAAAAGAGGTACAGGATCATCTCAGCGACTAAAATTGCCGAAAAAGACGAAGGCTTTTCGTGTTTCGACGAGGTTGTGCTTAAAATACCTCCTCTGAGGGAAAGAAAGTGTGATATACCAATCTTGACAGACCATTTCATAAAAGATTTCGGATATGACTTTCATTTTGAAGAACTTCCATTTGAAATGCAACAAAGATTACTCGAATATACATATCCTGCAAATGTGAAGGAACTAAAGAATATAATAAACGATTACATCTTTGGTCCACATCATGAAAGAGATTTCCAAGAGATATTCATATCTAATTTTATATCAAACACGATTTTTGAATTGATGAACAAAACCCCGGGCAATTCAAATTTACTCAAATCGGAGATAGAAAATTACTTCAGGAATGACTCTGTCAAAGAGTTGATCAAAAAATTCAAATGGGAGGAGGGGACTTTTTCAAATATCTTCGATAGTTACACAAAAAAATTCAAGGATAATTAAAATTTTCCATCTTCTTAAAAGTGTTTAAATTTAATTTAATACAAAAGAAATATGCTATAATAATATCCTTTGGCTGCAGGGGGTGAGAAAAGATGGAATTTCTTTTTGTTGGTTTTCCTTCGATAGATCAGATAAAAAAGATAAACACTTCGGATCGCATCATTTCGTGCACGGATATAAATAAAATTGATAATTACATTAACGAACAGAGAAGAATAATCTTCGTCAACTCCTCGAGTGATTCCACGATAGATAAAACAAAATTGAACAATTTTGTAAAAAGCGTTAAAAAGACCTTTTCGACAAAGATAATCATGATAACAGATGAGACTGAAAAGCAAAACTCTTCCTTTGGAATTTTGAAATTGTACAAATCACCATCCGAAAGTAATGAGAAAGTATGCATTGATTTTGGCAAAAAGGTAAGATCGGCTCTCGATTCGATTGTTGGAGAAAGTTCTCACATCAAAGAGGTAAGAAGAAAGATATTTGACACCATTTTTTCGGATCCACATGTTTTGATATTTGGTGAGACCGGAACTGGCAAAAATCTTCTCGCCAGTTCAATTCACAAAATAAGTTTAAGGAAAGGTCCGATGATCTCTTTGAACCTTACAACATTGCCAGAATCTCTTCTCGAAAGTGAATTATTCGGTCATGCAAAGGGAGCATACACGGGAGCAAGTGTTACAAGGGAAGGACTTATAGGTCAGGCACACACGGGCCATTTCTTTCTCGATGAGATAGGAGAACTGCCGATAGAAATTCAAGCGAAGTTGCTCAACGTTATAGAAGATGGCAAGTATTACATGGTTGGAAGTTCTAATGCAAAAGAGATAGACGTAAAGTTCATTTCAGCAACAAACAGAGATAAAAATTTTTTGAGAAAGGACTTGCTATTCAGGCTTTCGGAAGAAACTATAGAATTGCTTCCTTTAAGAAATAGAAAGGAAGACATCCCATATCTTGTAGATTTTTTCCTTAAACAACTTGATTACGATATCACATTCAACGATATGCCAGAAGAGGTAAGATCTAAATTGTTATCTTACAATTATCCTGGCAACATTAGAGAACTGCAAAATATAATAAAAAGGTATCTTTCAGGTGGTATACTCGATCTCTCGGCCGATATGTCTTTCCATTTTAATACTCCAACCATAAATGCCAACGAATATAAATTCATAGACAATTCTATTCTTGAAATCGTTGAATTGTCTATAAAGAACAGAACGATAATGCCTCTTCTGGAGTTTAAGGACAAGATTTCCTCGAAATTTGAAAAAGAATATGTAAGTCAAGTTTTAAGAAATTTCAAATGGGACAAACAACTTGTCGCGAATCAACTTGGCATATCTTACAGATACCTCAACAAATTAATAAAAAAGTATAGCCTCGACAGACGCACGGTAAACAACAAAGAGAAAAACGATCAATAATTTTTTAACCTTTCTCTCTTCGGCTCGCTTGACTCGCCCTTCACTGTTGTGTTATTCTATTTATAGAAAATAATTTTCTATAAGGGGGAATCTATGAGAATCAAACTTTTGGCGACTTTAATGGCACTTTTTGCCATTGTTGGGATTTTGGTATTTGGAAAGTTGACTGTAGTTACGACGATACCTCCTCTTGGGTATATGGTCTCAACCATTGGAGGCAGTGCCGTCGATGTGAGTGTGCTCGAAAAGCCAGGGGATAATCCTCACAATTTCAATCTTACGCCACAGCAGGCACTCTTCATTTCCAAATCAGAGGTCTTTGTCGATCTCGGACTTGAAGAGGATGCGTGGATAGGCGATAGGGTAAGATCGATAAATCCTTCTTTAAAGGTCATCGATGCCACAAAAGATCTTTCACAATTTTTAATAGGAGAACCTGGCGCTTACAATCCACATGTATGGTTAGATGTAAAACTTTACGAGATGATGGCGATCAACGTCTACAGTGCGCTTGTCAAATTCGATCCCGCCGATCAAGCGATCTTTTCGAACAACTTTTCTAAATTCATACTTTCTTTGGATCAACTCAACGATCGCATAGTCAAAGACCTTGAGCCGATAAAGGGAAAACCATTTATCGCCCAGCATCCGGCATGGGACTATTTTGCCCGTGCCTATGGACTTGGAACTGAGTACTCGCTCGAAAATGATGCTGGTCAGTCCATAGGGCCAAAAGATTACCAGGCGATCATCGAAGCGATGAAAAAGTACAATATAAAATCTATTATAGGCGATCCGGTTACCTCTTCGAAACTTGCAAATCAACTGGCCAGTCAAACGGGATCAAAGATTGTGGAGATAAATCCTATCTTCAATTTTAACTATTTCGATCTTATGAATGCCATAGTCAAGGGATTTTTAGAGGCTTTGAAATGATAAAGGTGAATTCTTTAAGTGTACGGTACGACAACTTCGAGGCACTTTCTATCCTATCTCTCACGATCGAGGATGGAAAGTTTCACGCCATAATGGGGCCAAATGGAGGTGGAAAGACCACCTTTATAAAGGCCTTGGTCGGATTGTTGCCATATGAGGGAAGGATAGAAATAGACGGGATAGATCACAAAAGATACCTTAAAAAGAATTCCATAGGGTACCTTGCCCAGAGAGGATCTCAATTTTCCCAATTTCCAATAACCGTGCTTGAGGTTGTAGAGATGGGCAGGTACAGATTCAAAGAACCAGATCATACAAGAAAAAATAAGGCCTTTGAATTTCTTAAGGTATTCGAAATGGAGAATTTCGCATCCAAAAATATAAACGAATTGAGCGGTGGCCAGCAGCAAAGAGTCCTCATGGCGAGAGCCCTTGCAACTGAGTCGAAAATTCTTATTCTGGACGAGCCTCTGACCGGAATGGATCCGAAGGCCCAGTCTTTGTTTTACGATATGATAAAGCGGATAAAGGACGATTTCAAATTAACGATCATAATGTCGAGCCACGATGTTGGATTCATTTCGGAGTATGCCGACAATATAATCTGTATAAACAGAGAACTTATTCCCCACGATAAATCGGCCAAGGTCTTAACATGTACTGAAGTCTCAAAACTCTATGGTCCAAAAATAGGGATCGTGGAGCATCATCACCTCCATTCGGAAAAAGACGATGTTTGAATTTTTCACGTTGTTCTTCATACAAAGGGCACTTTTAATAGGTGCCGTAATAGCCATCGTCTCGGGCTTTATAGGGCCATTCATCCTTTACAGGAAGATGTCTTTCATAGGCGTTGGAATATCTCACGGTACCTTTGCCGGGATAGCGCTTGGAATATTGCTTGGAGTCTCTCCACTGCCGGTGGCGATAATCTTTGCCATAGGTCTTGGAATCTTCATAGGTTTTACAAGTAGAACCGGCAAAATATCCGAAGATGTCTCTATAGGAATACTCTTTTCTTTTGCGATGGCGCTTGGAATCTTTCTCATAAGTCTATCGTCTGGCTATCATACAGACATAATGGGATATCTTTTTGGAGACATACTCGCCATTTCAAATAACGATCTTTACCTTGCAATTGGAGTTCTTGGAAGCGTTGTATTGTGGTACATACTTAGATCGCGCCAGATGAAGTACATGACCTTTGATGAAGATTTTGCAAAGATCGCCGGAGTCCCCGTCGGCATAGATTACTACATATTCATGGCTCTTATTTCCCTTGCGATAGTCGTGATAGTCAATTTCGTTGGGGTAATTCTTGCAAGTTCGATAATAATAGCGCCAGCCGCATCGGCAAAATCTCTTGCGAAGAGATTTTCATCCATAGTCATTCTATCTATTGTGCTTGCAGAGGTAACGATCTTTTCGGGAATTATCTTTTCATACAGTCTCAACATCTCTTCAGGCCCGTCGATAGTATTTTTTGTGACTTTCGTCTTTCTTCTAAGCCTTCTTGCCGGAAAGATAAAGTTCATAAAATATACCAAACGAAATTCAAATTCTGAATGATTGCTTCCAAAATATTGAACGTAACGGACTATATCCTTCGCTTGAGGTAAATGACTGTTACCACAAAGGGTATTGACTTACTTTCATTTAAGTGATATACTCTTATATGTGAAGTCAAATGTTGAAAAGAGGTGAATAACGATGTGGAGAGATGATTTCGATTATTATCCCGGATACGGAAGAGGACGCGGAAGAGGTTTGGGCCTTGGATTTGGCTATGGTAGAGGATTTGGTTACGGCAGAGGATATGGCCTTGGCTGGTATGGAAGAGGATACATGACAAAGGAAGAACTCAAAGATTTCTATACCTACCACAAAAAAAGACTCGAACTCGAACTTGAAGAATTGAACAAGGCCATTCAAGACCTCGACAAAGAATGATCTAAGGCCGCAAATGCGGCCTTAGAGTATTGCGACATGGAGGGGAAAAAATGAAGATAATGCTTGCCACAGATAGTCCATCTTTAGAAAGCAAGATATCAGATAGATTCGCAAGGACTTCCTACTTTTTGATATATAACCTTGAAAATGGGAATTTTGATGTTATCGATAACTCCTCGATCGGATCTCATGGCGCAGGTCCGAAGGCTGTTCAAATTGCTATGGACAACGATGTATCTGCCATAATTTCGGCCATTCCCGGAGAGACGGCCATGGAAGCCGTAAGAGAATCCAAGATCAAAGTTTACGATGGAAGAGGATTAAGTGCAAAAGATGCCATAGGAAAGTTTAAAAGTGGAGAACTCAAAGAGATATGAAGATCACGGTACTTTCTGGAAAGGGTGGAACAGGGAAAACGACCATAGCGACGAATCTGGCATATTCTCTCAACGTCGCGAGAAAGAAAGTTCAATTGCTTGACGCCGATGTCGAAGAGCCGAATGCCCATATATTTTTTAACGTGAATTACAATTATGAAGAAAGTGTTCAAATACTTTTACCGGTCATAGATAGGAATCTATGCACGCATTGCGGAATATGCGCAAAATCTTGCGAATTTTCGGCGATAACGGTTTCTCCAAAATACATAATGGTCTTCGATAATCTCTGTCACGGCTGTGGCGTATGCTCGATGGTCTGTCCTGTCAAAGCGATATCCGAAAGACCAAAGGACATAGGTACGATAAAATTAGGCACGACGGAAGAAGGAATAATCTTTGGAGAGGGCATCATGAACATAGGAGAACCATCGCCCGTTAGAATAATAAGGCAGTTGAAAAGGCATATCGATCCTTCGGCCGATGTTGTAATACTCGATGCACCCCCGGGCACTTCCTGCCCCGTTATCGAAACGATTCACAATACCGACTTTGCGATCTTTGTGACAGAACCAACCCCATTTGGGCTTCACGATCTCAAATTGGCCATAGAATCAACGCGTGAGTTCAACATTCCAAGGGGAGTTGTCATAAACAGATACGACGGAAGTTACAAAGAAGTAGAGAGATATTTGGACAAAGAGGGAATACCTATTCTCATGACGATCCCATACGATCCAGAAATCGCGCGTGATTATTCGACAGGCTTTCTCTTTTCCAAAAAAGGAAATTACGTCGACAAATTTTTAGATCTTTTTGAAAGAGTGATGACAAGATGTTAGTCTTTCAAATTGCCATTGTAAGCGGAAAAGGCGGAACGGGAAAGACCACCCTATCGGCATCTTTTTCATATCTGGCCAAAGAGAGAGTTATGGCAGATTGCGATGTCGATGCTCCGAATCTTCATATAATTCTAAAGCCACAGATAATCGAAAGGCACGAGTATTTCGGATCGAAAAAGGCAGTCTTAGATCAAGAAAAATGCGTAATGTGCGGTGTCTGCGAGCAGGTTTGCAGATTCGATGCCATAAAATTCGATAGCGATCGTTACGTGATAAATGAATACGCATGCGAAGGATGTGGGGCATGCACAATAGCGTGTCCTGCGAAGGCTTTACAACTTGTCCAGTCCTTGAGCGGTGAATATTATCTTTCAAAGACTGACAATGGTCCGATGGTTCATGCGCTTTTGAAACCATCTGAAGAAACGAGCGGTGATCTCATAGCCGAGGTAAGAAAACTCGCACTTAAGGTTGCGTACGATTCTCAAATTCCTCTTGTGATAATAGACGGAGCACCGGGGATTGGATGTCCGGCAACCTCTTCGATAACATCCACTAATTACGTTATTCTGGTTACAGAGCCAACGATGAGTGGCCTTCACGATCTCAGACGCATAGTCGAAACTGTAAGGCATTTCAGAATAAAAATGGGTGTTGTCATAAACAAATACGACATAAATCCCTCAAAAACGCAAGAGATCGAGGAATACTGTAAAACCGAAGAGATCGAAATGCTTGGAAAAATACCTTACGATGAATGCGTAAAGAGGGCAACTGAAAACGCGCAGCCTGTAATCCTTTACGATTGTTCCGCCTCAGAGGAGATAAAGCGCGTGTGGGAAAATGTATCGTCCAAAATTTAATATCTCAAACAGCACGTGGCGGGTAGCACGTAGAATAAAAAATTGAAAGAGGTGAGACTTATGCCATGGGTTAAGGAAGATCTGTGCAAAGGATGTGCAATTTGTGTAAAGGCCTGTCCCGTTGAAGGTGCAATAGAGATGAAAGGTAAAAAGGCTTACATACATAACGATATATGCACAAGGTGCGGAAAGTGTATGGAAGTGTGTCCAACAGATGCGATAAGGCCTAATTATGAAAATCCAGCGTTAAGAGGGTTTGGAAGAGGTGGCGGAAGAGGTATGGGAAGAGGATCGGGCCATGGAGAGCACAGACACGATCCGGGTGAGTGGTGATGAAATACGTCTACGGTCCGGTACCATCGAGAAGACTTGGCAGATCACTGGGAGTAAGTCCAATTCCATCAAAGACGTGTAATTACTCGTGTGTTTACTGCCAGTTGGGTAGAACGGATCATTTTACAAACTTAAGAAAAGATTTTTTCGATCCTCAGGAGATCCTAAAAGAGATCTTTCAAAGCGTTGAAGAAAACAGATCGATCGATTACATAACCTTTGTGGGAGAGGGAGAACCAACACTTTGTAAATCGATAGGATATTTGATAGATCAGGCAAAACTTACCCATCTTCCCGTTGCCGTTATAACAAACGGTGCACTTTTGTACGACGAAGATGTTAGAATGGACCTGAGAAATGCAGATGTCGTTTTGCCATCTTTGGATGCAGGCAGTGAAGAAACCTTTTTAAGGATAAATAGACCACACAAAGAGATAAAGTTTGAAAGAATGGTTGAGGGTCTAAAACAATTTTCAAAGATAAGAACGGGACAATTGTGGGTCGAGGTAATGCTTGTCAAAGGGCTTAATGATTCTGAAGAAGAAATCAAAAAAATCAAGAATATTCTAAAAGATGTCAATCCGGACAGAGTCTACATAAATGTCCCAATTCGCCCTCCCGCAGAACCATGGGTAGAGATACCAGACGAAGAATCCATCGCGAAAGCACACGAAATACTCGAAAGTTACGTGATATCCGGATATGAAGAGGGGGAATTCAACGTGAATCCCGAACATCTCTACGATGAGATTTTGAAAATATGCGAGCGCCATCCAATGAGGGAAGATCAGATAAAGGAAATATGCCTGAAATTCAACGCCAGGCCGGAGGAGATAATCTCTAAAATGAGAAATGACAAAAGTGTCAAAGAAATTTCGTACCATGAAAAAAGATTTTTTGTCGTCAAGCCTAAAATGGAGGGAAGGCCGTGAAAGTAACGATACTTTGTAACGATATCGCAAGGCCAGGTCTTCTTTCCGAGCACGGACTTTCTCTTTTGATAGACGATGATACGATCTTTGACACGGGAACGAGCGATGTTGCCGTAAAAAATGCCGAAAAACTCGGTGTGGATCTTTCAAAGGTGAAAAGGATCTTCATAAGCCATGGCCATTACGATCACATCGGAGGATTACCTTATATGCTCGCAAAAGTCGGAAGAGTAGATCTTTACCTCCACAAAAAGGCACTTGTACCGAAATACTCCGGCGATCGTTTTGCCGGCTTTTCTTACCAATGGAAGGATATAGAAAAGATGGCCAACGTCCATCTTCTTGAAGGGAATGATATCATAGATGGATTTACGATCTTAAACGATGTCCCGACCATTGAAGAAAACATAGATCCCAACTTCAAAGTGAACGGTCATCACGATCTTTTCGAAGACGAGATAAATCTCATCAAAGACGGAGTTCTTATCACCGGTTGTGCCCACCGTGGCATAGAAAATATATTCGCAAAAGCGGTCAAAGTTCAGACGGTAATGGGAGGCTTTCATCTTTTAAACTCAAATATTCAAAGGATAAATGAAATTTCAAAAATTTTTAAGGCTGCCGGCGTGGAGGTTGTGCCATTGCACTGTACGGGAAAGCGGGCAACTGAAATTTTGAAAGAAACTCTCGGAGACAAATGCCTTATAAAGATGGCGGGAGACACCATATATATCGGCGGGTAGCGGGTGGCAGATAGAAGAGAATTGAAAATTGACAATTGAAAATTAAAAATGCGGATAAAATTTATGATGGCAAAAAGGAGGAAGTTTTATGTACGAATCCCTTTTTACGAAAATAAGGTTTGGAAATCTTACTCTAAAAAATAGAATAATCTTTCCGCCGGTCTCGACAAATCTCGCTTCTGCAACCGGCGAGGTTACGGATGAGATGATATACCATTATTCAAGGCGTGCAAAGGGCGGTGTGGCACTTGTAACGATCGAAAATGTCTGCATAGATTACCCATCAACGATGGAAGGCGCAACACAGCCGAGATTTGACGATGAAAGTTTCATTCCCGGTCTGAGCCGTCTGACAGAAGAGATTCACAAATATGGCGCACTTGTCTTTGCAGAACTTACACATCCCGGTCTTATGGGATCTCATCCTCCGATCATCGCGCCATCAGATGTTAAGTTGAGACCAGATGGACTCCATCCCCACGTGATGACATCCGATGAGATAGAAGAGGTTGCGATGAAGTTTGCAAAAGCTGCCCTTATAGCAAAGCGCGCAGGCTTCGATGGCGTCGAGGTAGAATCTGCCCATGGCCTTTTGGTGGATCAATTTCTGTCTCCTCTCACAAACAAAAGAACAGATGAATACGGTGGATCGATAGAAAATAGAACTAAATTCGCAAAATTAATCATTGACAAGATAAGATCTCTTTGTGGAAATTATCCTGTAAGTGCACGTTTAGGGGTTATAGACTATGTCGATGGAGGTATAAGGCCCGAAAAAGAGGGCGTCGAAATTGCCAAAAAATTTGAAGAATACGGATATGTCGCAATTCATGCCGATGTAGGTTTTGGAGACAAGGAAAAAAGGTTAGAGCCTATGGGCTATCCGCAGGCATGGAGATCCAACCTTGCAAAGATAATAAAGGACTCAGGGGTAAAGATTCCAGTAATAGCGGTTGGCATGATAAGAGAGCCCGAAGTCGCCGAAAAGATATTGAAAGATGGCACGGCAGATGTCGTTGCGCTGGGAAGAACACTCATAGCCGATCCGGACTGGCCGATCAAAACGATGTACGGCAAAGAAAAGACCATTCGCAAATGCGTTGGATGCTCCGAATGTATAGTCTCAAGGCATATGATGGGAACTGCAATAAGGTGCGGGATGAATCCGAACGTTGGAAAGAGTGAATCGTATGAGATGCTTGTCCCTCCGATAAAGGCCAAAAAGATCGTTATCGTCGGTGCCGGACCTGCCGGACTTGAGGCCGCAAGGGTGTCGGCCATGAGAGGGCACAAGGTTGTGATCTTCGAAAAAGAAAAGGAGATAGGCGGCGTTATAAGAATAGGATCGGTGCCTCCGGGAAAGGAAAAGATGAGATGGCTCATCGACTATTACAAACAGGTTCTTAAAGATTTGAAAGTGGACATAAGGCTCTCAACGATTGCAGACGGAAAAACGGTCATGAACGAAAATCCAGATGAGGTCGTTGTCGCGGTTGGATCTGACCCTCTAATACCACCCGTTAAAGGTATAGACGGACCAAATGTGGTGATCTATCCGGACGTTTTGAATGGAAAGTTGCCAAATGGAAAAAACGTTGTGGTCGGTGGTGGCGGACTTGTGGGATGTGAGACTGCCCTTTATCTTGCAGACAAAGGATATTCAGTTTCAATCGTGGAAATGTTGCCAGACGTGGCGATAGGAATGGAGCCTATAAGCAAATCATACCTTATGAAAGAACTCAATGCCCACAACGTCAGAATAATCACAAATGCAAAGATAGAATCTTTGTCTCAAAATTCAGTTCAATTCAAAAAAGACGGAAAACTGGAAGAATTAAACTTTGACAGTTTCGTTGTGGCTTTTGGAGGAAAGCCAAGAACTTTTGAAAATCTTCCCGTCCCGACGCATTTCGTCGGAGATGCTGTAAGAGTTGCAAAACTTCCCGAAGCCGTAAGAGACGGATACGCTGTAGGCTTTTCAATATAAGTGAGGAGGAAAAGGATGGAAAAAGTCAAAATAGGTATAATAATATGCGATCGTTACCGTTCATGCGCCGGGGGAAAATGTTTCAGATCCCTTGAAAACCGTGAAGGAGCCTTTAGCATTTACAAAGGTAAGGAAGTTGAGGTAGTTGGATACACAACGTGTGGAGGATGTCCCGGCGGCAATATAGAATACGCTCCGGCCGAGATGAAAAAGAATGGAGTGAACGTGATTCATTTAGCCACAGGTATGCTTGTTGGATATCCTCCGTGTCCTTACGTCGATTACTTCAAAAGATTCATAGAGGAAAAATACGGAATAAAAGTTGTGGTCGGTACACACCCCATACCTCAAAAATATTACACTACGCATGTAAATCTTAAAAGTTGGGAATCACCGGAATGGGAAACGCTTCTTACTCCAACTATGACAGATGAAAAAACGCGTCTAAATTACGATTGAAATTTAAAAAGGCCGCACTCTGCGGCCTTTTTAATTAAGAAAATCATATATACTCGATATTTTGAAATCAGATTTAGGCGCTTTTATTCGCTTTGGACGATCCGGCGAGATCGCAAAAAAATTGTCTTCGAGCACCTCATCTTTTTCCGTACTTATTCTCACTCCAAAGGCCGGCTTTTCCGCCTTTATCGTTAGAGCATCACCGGACTTCTCAAATGTGATGTGCGGATCCTCGACTCTTACCTTTCTTAAGTTTGCAAATACCTCATGATTCTCAAAGACTTTGTTGCCAGCCTTTAGCCTTACAAAGCCAATTGTCTCGGCCAAATTGTCCGAAAATCTGAAATTATCAACGTTCAAAACTGAGTCGGACGGAATTCTTAAATCGTAAGATCTTTCCATCAACTTTTTGCCATTAAAAGTCCACAGATCGAATTCGAGGTTGCAACTTATCGCTTCGGAATCGTTGACCACGATGATTCTCAATTCATCTCCGTCATTTTTTATTAAAGGCAAAAGTTCTGCGTAAAATCTTTTCGTGTAATAGTAAAGTGCCTTCGGCCTTTTGAAGTAATCGACGGATGACCAACTGAAGACTGGCCACGAATCGTTTAACTGCCAGTAGAGGGTTCCGGCCGTTTTGTACTTTCTTTCTCTCCAGTGATCGACTCCTGTCTTTATCGCTTCGGCTTGATTTATCTGGGAAAGGTAGATTATCGAGTCAAAGTTCTTGACATTTCCAAAGTGGTTGTGGATGAATTTCATTATCCTTTCAGGCCCTTCCACCTGTTTGTTGTGGCGGACCATAACATCGCCAAAGATCTCTTTTTCGGACTTTTTGGCAAAGAAATCGATAGTCTTTGGATCTGGCGCTGATTGAAATCCGAATTCGCTTACAAACCTTGATTTGTCGGTAAGGTACCCTCTGTAATCGACCCAGTTAGACCATACATTCCAGACATGTCTGTCTCCGGCCTCATCGGAATTCGCCTTGCTTCCACCGTACGGACTCGATGGCCAGTATGGACGGGATGGATCCTCTTTAGCACATATTTTGGGAAGGTCCTGCAAATACAGTACATTTCCTAAATGCTCGCCATTATGCTTGTGATTGTAGTTCCATTCCTCAAATCCCCAGTTGTTTTCGTTATTTCCGCACCACAAAACTATGGACGGATGATGTCTCAATTTGACAACGTTGTATCTTGCCTCTTGGCCGGCAAGTTTTCTGAACCATTCCAAATTATCCGGATATTCGGCACAGGCAAACATGAAATCCTGCCAGACGGTTATTCCGAGTTCGTCACATTTTTCGTAAAATCTTTCATTTTCATATATGCCACCGCCCCAGACTCTTAACATGTTCATGTTCGCGTTAGCGGCCATATCCAGCAATCTATCGTAGTCTTCATTTTTGAGCCAACTCAAAATGTTGTCCGACGGAATCCAGTCTGCACCCTTGGCAAAGATGCGTCTTCCGTTTATTTCGAAGATGAAAGACTCTCCATCTGCGTCCTTTTCCTGGACAATTCTGACAGTCCTTAGACCTATGCGCTTTTTCTCGGAAGATATCTCTTTTTTGCCATCGAAAAGTTTGAATTCAAAGTTGTGAAGCACGCTTTTTCCGTACCCTCTCGGATACCACAATTCGAGATCTCCGCGATCAAATCTTCCTTCGAAAAGATATCCTTCATTCCCTGCCCGAACAGGGTAATCACCGACCTCTTTTTTGTCGATAAAGACTTTGACTGTGTAATTTTTATCTTCAACTGATCTGACATATCCTGTAACTTTGACCGCGTCGATCTCTTCCAAATAGGCAGTCGCACCTTCTAAATATGCATCGTCTCTTTCTTCTATGTATATCCTTTTCCATATGCCGGATGTTGCAATCCTTGCTCCCCAGTCCCATCCGTAAGAATACTGGGCCTTTCGGATATACACCCTTGCACTTTCCTCGCCGGCATGAAGTTTCCCGTAATTTCGCTCGAGCGCCTTGGGTACCTTTATCGGGGATAATATCTTTATTCTTATCGTGTTCTTGCCTACTTTCAAAAGATCTTTGACGGGAAATCTGTATCCGATGAACATATCTTCGCACTTTCCGGCGAATTTCTCGTTGATGTACACCTCGGCAAGCGTGTCTATGCCTTCTATGACAAGATCGCAGTACTTCTTATCGAGTGCTTTTACTTCAAAATCTTTAGAATATTCCCATGACTTTTCTTCAAGCCTTCTGAAGAGTTTTTCATTTTCTCCAATGTACGGATGGGGCATGAGTTTTAAATTCACAAGATCGCCCTGGACTGTGCCGGGCACCGTGCCTTCGAATTTGAACTCTCCTGCGTCATCGGCAACATTCCATTTCCCGCAAAGGTCTATCATCTTATCTCCTTCATTCAACGGCATTTTTGGATATGACATTCGCGTACCATTTGGCACTGTCTTTTAAAATTCTCTTTTGAGTCTTGTAATCAATGTAAGTTATTCCGAATCTTTTAGAATAACCAAAGGCCCATTCGAAATTGTCCATCAAAGACCAAACAAAATATCCCTTGAGTTTGACACCGTCCTCGAGTGCTCTGTGAGCCTGAGAGATATGATCTCTGAGGTAATCTATTCTCTTTTGATCGTGAACCGCACCATCTTCAACCTTGTCATCGAATGCGGCACCATTTTCGGTTACGTAAACCTCTTTTGGATTGTATTCGTCCTGAACTCCTTTGAGGATCTTGTAAAATCCTTCGGGATATATCTCCCATCCCATCTCGGTTTTCGGAAGGCCACGGCCCATTATCTTTACGCCCATCGGTGACGATGGATCGGCTTTGACAACGTCTCCGGAATAATAATTGATCCCTACGAAATCTATTGGCCTTTTGATCTCGTCCATATCCTTTTCGTATCCTTTTGGCAAAAACTCTTTTTCAAAGTTTTCGATGTGCTCGGGGTATTTCCCTTTAAAGATTGGATTCAAAAAGAGAGGATAGTTGGAAAATTCATGTGTCACCCTCGCCGCAAGTACATCTTGAGTTGAATCTGTGGCGGGATCGTGAGATCCGTTTGAAAGGGTTATTCCTATCTTTCCCTTTATTCCTTCCGATCTAAATGCCTCGACTGCCTTTGAATGTGCCCTTAATTCGTTATGGGCAACTGCAAAGGCCGCGTATATGTCGCGCATACCGGGCGCGTGTTCCCCGTACATATGACCTATGAAGGCCATGACCCATGGCTCATTTAACGTGATCCAATGCTTGACCCTATCTCCGAATCTCTGAAAGAGATAATCGGCGTAATCTCCGAACCAGTTCGCGATGTCTCTGTTTGTCCATCCACCGATATCTTGAAGGGCTGCAGGCAAGTCCCAGTGATATATCGTGACAAATGGAGTTATCTCATTTTTAAGAAGTTCATCTATGACCCTGTTGTAGAAGTCAACACCCTTTTCATTTATCTTGCCCTTACCATTCGGGAAGATCCTCGACCATGAGATCGAAAATCTGTATCCTTTGAGCCCTAAAGATTTCATGAGTTTGATGTCTTCTTTGTACCTGTTATAATGATCGCATGCCACATCTCCCGTTTCTCCCTCATGCGTTGTACCGGGTGTATGTGAGAACCTGTGCCATATAGACGGACCCGCGCCGTCTGCAAGAGGTGATCCTTCGACCTGATAAGAAGCCGTTGCCGACCCCCAGACGAAATCCTTTGGAAATTTCTTCTCAGCCATTGTAATTTCTCCTTTCTGTCTTACCTGCTCCATTTTTTGAAATGAATCTTTTATACTTTAAATTCACTTTAAAAGCCGAATGCTTATTTACCGTAGCGGAGGGCAGGATGTCCTCGAGATGGCCTCCGCGCGCAGCGAGGACCAGACATCGAGGGGGCGCCTGCCGGAGCGATGGTTCGGAATTTGAATTTTGTTTGGTATATTTGCCACGCGCTACAAGCAGTTTTTAATTGTCCATTTTCAATTTTTAATTCTCAATTTTCAATTTATTATACCTGCCACCCTATGTGCTGCCCGCCGTTTTTATTTCACCACTATCTTTGCAACGTCTGAATTCCACGCGTAATTAGTTCCCCATCCGCCGCTAAAAACTCCGACTTGAAGCGAATATGTTCCTGAAGAAGGCAGGGTGAAATCATAGGTCAAAGTTATCGACTGAGATGGAGAAAGATTGATGTTTTGTTCAAATTGCTGCCATACCTTTTGATTTACCGCGTTGTGAATCTCAACATCTATTATACCGTTATTTAGATATCCGAGATCAGATACGTTCGTGACTGTAACAGATATCACACCATTTTCTCCAACGCCAAGTTCGGCTGGCTTAACATTTCCGGTTATCGAAAAAGACGGTGCCGGCGGAATTGCAACGGTAAAGTGCGCCGCTTCATTTGAAGAAGAGAAGAGATTTGTCATAGAACGATCGAAAAGGAAAGATTTCACCGTGTATATGTCTGGTGCGTTTGGAACAGTCCAGTTCCAATCAACTTTGTAAGACCCATTTGCGCCGATCGAGACATCGGGAATTGTTTTTTGTCCTACCATCTTACCTGAAGAATTGTATATCTCCATCTCTACCACACCATTCGAGATATTTCCAAATTTGTTCGCGAAGATCGTCTCTATGCGCTCTACTTGGCCTGGCGTGAGTGTTGTACTCGAAATAGTCGTATCCTGCATAACCTGAGGCCCTACGATCTTTGCGACGTGCTGTGGCTTCATAACTATCACATTTATGGAATAAGGTGCAACCTTTATCGGCGATGAAAGTTCAATCGTTTTACTCATAATTGATTCCATAGCCCCTCCGATGCCATTTCCCATCCCGTAGACGTATTCGATGGCATCATCCGATGGTCTGAATCCCAAGATGTTCAAATTAACATCGTAAGAATTTTTAGGATCCGTATTCACGATCATAATGGCAAGGTCTCCATTTGTGTGTTTGACGGCGTAGACATCGACAAGATTCTGATCCGAAACACTCCCGACCACCGTATCGTTAGGACCGGCAAGATATTTGAGGATTTCGTATCCAAAATAAGTGGGGAATGGGGTGTTGTTTGGAGGCTCAACGTCAGATGTTCCAAAATTAGTGTTGTTTGAGAGTATACCGTAATCTCCATAATTTGTATTTCCATAAAGTTTATCACTGTTGTTGTTTCCGGTAAGGCCGTTATTGTGAAGCGTCCACCAATCAACATTATCGACGCCACCAGTCAACCAGTTCATGTAATCGTTGACCAAAAAGAGTGCATTCACAAGGCTTGTCGTCTGTTTTCCGGGATTGTAAGAGACTGAATTCGTCTCCGTAACGAATATACGTATACGATCCGCGTTTGGACCTGCGTAATCTCTTATTTCTTGCTTAAGCCTTGCGAGCATATCGGGTATCTGATTCGTAGATGCCAAAAGTCCGCTGTCAGATTCATTGCCCGGATTTTGTGCGTACCAGTGAACAACTACAAAATCTATGTAATCTCTGGCCGTCTGCAAAACCACTTTGTTCCAGTCCGGACTCTGACCCCACGGCCAGTTGTACGGGCATGTCAGAACTGCCCCGATCTTTATGCTTGGATCGACGGCCTTCATGGCCTTCGCAAAGGCTATAAAATTGTCAGCGTAGGCCTGAGGACCTTTAGTCGAATGAAGATCGACCTCCCAGTTTGCGCCATAGGTTCCATTTCCGTACACTTCATT
This sequence comes from Athalassotoga saccharophila, assembly GCF_009936215.1. Classification (GTDB taxonomy): domain Bacteria; phylum Thermotogota; class Thermotogae; order Mesoaciditogales; family Mesoaciditogaceae; genus Athalassotoga; species Athalassotoga saccharophila. Next base: position 1,891,121 of record NZ_AP019551.1, read on the forward strand.
TCCTATCTCCCAGTATTTGACATCGTAGTTGTGATCGATATTTGCGTACTTAACCCACGCGGCGGCCTCTTGAGGATCTCCTCCGGCCGTTCCTGCAAAATTCGTGCCGTAATTAACCGTGATCAACGCCTGAGCGCCGATTTGATTTACGAGTTTCATGAAGTTGTCAAACGTATTTTGGGGATCGACGTAAGGGAAGTTTTGGCCAGGAACTGTCGAATTCGTTTTCCAATCGTACATGTCCGAAAAACTTCCGCCCGGAAATCTCAAAACCTTCACATTTAAATTTTCCAGTAACCCGGGTATGACACTGTCTAAAAGGTGCCAGTCCCATGCGGCCACGTTAAGGCCAAATGCGGTTTGAGGTAGAGTGACAATTTCTGCCGCCGTGTTGATTGTAACCGAAACGTTGGCCAATCCAAAGACGGCAAAGGTCATCAATGCCAGGAAAACAAAATACTTCGACATTCAAACCATCCCCTTTATTTCAATTTTTTGACAGAAGATCTTTCGATAAACTTAAAAGGTACGATTATGTTGTAGCCAACCTTTGATCCGGCAAATTCGAACCTGTTTATTAGATTTTTTATTGCGGTAAGGCCAAGTTCATTTCGAGGCTGTTCTATAGTCGTCAACGGCGGAACTGAATATTTCGAGATATAGGTATTGTCAAATCCAACAACGGAAATTTCATCTGGTACAGATATACCGAGATCGTTTAAAGCGCTTATTACTCCAAAGGCAAGTATATCGTTGAATGCGAAGATGGCCGTAACACTTTTACCTTTTTCTTTTATGAATTGCTTTGTCAGATTGTACCCTGTATCGAGATCTGAAAAGTTACCGTCAACGATGTACAATTCGGTATCGGCCTTTTCTTTGAATTTACGAACTCCATTTTCTCTTTCGATGGAAGATTGAAATTTCTTTCCACCGGTTATTGCCAGAATCTTTCTATGGCCCATCGAATACAGATATTTCATCATGGTAAATGCGGCCTTTTCGTTGTCTATAGTAACGCCGGTTACTTCGAGATCTCCTATCGGATCTCTCCAGTCAACCGCGACTATTGGTACTCCTATTTTAATTAGTTTTTGAACGCTTTTGAGATCTGGAGTACATGCGATTATCCCATCGAGACGGCGGCTCATGAAAAAATCGAAGGTCATGTCTTCCCAGTTCTCGACTTTGTTGGTAACGCTCACAACAGTTTCATACCCTTTCTTGCTCGCGTAGGTTACCATAGAGTTAACTATCTCACCGTAATAATAACCGCCAAGGTCCGGCACTATTATCCCGATACTGTAAAGTATTTGCGATCTCATAGTCTTCGCAAATGTCGAAGGCTTGTAGTTGAGCATCTTTATTGCCTTTGCTATATTTTTTCTCTTTTCTTCGGATATTGGAACTGTCGAATTGAGGTATCTTGATACAGTTGAGACTGATACATGGGCCGCACGGGCCACATCAATTATTGTGACCTTTCCCGATCTGGATCGAATCACCTGTCATCACCTCTGCCGCATAACACGCAACTTTGTGATCTTTCTCCAATTCTTTTAGATTAGGCTTTTTTCTGCACACATCCATTGCAAGTGGACATCTATCAAAGTAAGGACATCCTCCCGCTGGTATTTCTCCCCTTTTCATCTCCAATTCTGACTTTTTCCATTTCCTGCCTATTTCAGGAACCGCGCTCAAAAGCATTCGAGTGTATGGATGAAGAGGATTGTCAAAGACGAGTTTTGTCTTTCCGAATTCAACTATATTTCCCCTGTACATTATCATGGTTGTATCGCTTATGTAATATCCCAAAGAGAGATCGTGAGTTATAAAAAGCACAGACATCTTCTCTTTATCTCTTAAATCTCCGAGCAAGTTTAGAACATCGACTCTGGTAGATGCATCTAACATCGAAATCAACTCATCGGCTATCAAAAGTTTGGTGTCAAGCAGAAGTGTCCTTGCGATTAGAATTCTTTGCAATTGTCCTCCGCTCATCTGATGCGGATATTTCCCGAGTATATCCAGAGAATTTAATCCTACTTTTTCAAGCGATTCAACGATGAGTTCATGTTTTTTATCTGTTTTATCTTTGAGATAACTGTCAAACAGCAGATCGAAAACCCTGTCAACTTTGAAGATTGGATTGAATGAAGCAAAGGGATCCTGAAAAACTCCTTGGACGTATTTGTAGTAATCTCTCAACTTTCGACCCTTGAGTGTGGATATGTCTACCCCTTCGTAAATTATCTTTCCCGTTGACAGCTTCAAAAGTCTGAGTATAAGACGACCGACCGTCGTCTTTCCACTTCCGGATTCTCCGACAAGAGAGATTATCTCTGATCTGTGAATATCAAAGGATACATCATCAACGGCAGTCGTGAAATATCCACCTACAAGGCCAGATTTGAAGATCTTTGTAAGATTTTGAACTTTAACAAGTTCATCCATTTTTATCATTCCCTTTTGTGTAAGCCCAGCACGCGATGTATCTTCCGGGCATGTATTCTACGAGCGGTGGTATCTCATTCTTACATTTTTGTGGATCTATGCGTAAAGGACATCTATCGTAAAATCTGCAACCGGTCGGGGGATTGAGAAGATTCGGTGGATATCCGGGAATACCGGTTAATCTATTTTGCGAGAATTGAACACCCATTTTCGGAAGAGAACTTATCAAAAGTTTGGTGTAAGGATGCAATGGTTTTGAGACTATATCCTCGGTATTTCCAATCTCAACAACATGGCCTGCATACATGATCATTATCCTGTCCGCTATCTGATAGAGTACGGATATATCGTGCGTTATGAAGATCACGGATGAAACGAACTTTTTTTCCTTGAATTCGTCAAGCATCTCAACTGAAAATTTCTGTGAAGACACATCGAGCGCCGACGTTATCTCATCGGCTATCAAAAGCCGAGGATTAAGGAGAGTCGAGATGACCATGACAACTCTTTGCTTCATCCCTCCCGACAATTCTATCGAATACATGTTCATGACATTTTCAGATAATCCAACCATTTTGAATCTTTTGATTGCAAGATCGATTATATCTTTTTCGGACATTTTTTTGTCATGCTCTCTGACAAGATCTACGACTATATTCTTTATTTTTTTGGTAGGACTCATCGCATCCATCGCAAACTGGGGGATTATAGATATCTTTTCGAATCTCATCTTTTTCATGATCTCGTCGGGAAGCCTTGATATTTCCATTCCATCTAAGATAACATTTCCACCGGCGTAACGCATTGGCGCCTTTAGATATATCAAAGAATTTCCAAGCGTTGATTTTCCGCATCCAGATTCGCCGGCGACACCAAAAACTTCATCGGCATTGACGAAGAAGTTCACCCCATCAACTGCCCTAATCTGTCCTTTTAAAGTCTGATAATAGACTTTATACTCTTTTACATCCAGCAATCTTGCCATCTTAGGTCGACCTCAATCTTGGATTGAATGCCTCATCCATTGCCATGTTTATAAAATACAATGAGGCTACCATGAAAGTTATAACGATACCGGGCGGGATCATCCACCACCAGTATCCCAAAATCAAAGCATTCCACAGCACGGAATCCTGTAAAATTCCTCCCAAAGAAACTGAGTTGGTAGGGCCTAAACCTATAAAAGAAAGTCCAACTATGGCGAGAATTGATCCTCCGAATTGAAGTATGAAAACCATAAAGACATAAGAAAGCATATTGGGTGCAATATCTTCCATAATTATCTTAAGCGTTCCGGCACCGGATATCTTTGAAAGATTCACGAATTCTCTCGATTTCAAGGAAAGCGTTTGTGCCCTTACCGCCCTCGCAACCCATGGCCAGCCTGTCAGTCCTATTATTACACTCTCAAGTACAACGCTTCTTGAATTCAAAAAAGATGCGATTATAACCAAAAGTGCTATTGTAGGTATGACAAGCAATATGTTGGTTAACATCATCAACAATTCGTCCCAAAAACCGCCCTTATATCCAGCAAAAAAGCCTATCAAAAGGCCTATCATCGTTGCCACACCACCACCTATAAGTCCGACAAGCCATGTTCCATCCAGAGCAACGATGAGTTGGGAATAAAGATCGTACCCGAACGGGCTCGTGCCGAGAGGATGATCGAACGTTGGCGGAGAAGCCTGTGCCCCGGCGTATTCATACGGTGTGTAACGCACGAAAAAAGGACCTATTACGGAAAGCAAAATGAAAAAGAGAAGAATTCCAATTCCTATTTTGAATTTGTTATTTGTCAAAAAGAAGTACAAAACGTCCCATCTTTTCAGTCTCTCCGATAATTTCATGATTTCATCCTTCCGTGTAAGCAATCCTAACTCTCGGATCTATGAACATGTAAAGAATGTCTATGACGAAGTTTGCAAGTAGAACTCCCACTATTATAAAGAGAAAACAACCTTGAATTAAAGGATAATCTTTGTTCATTATCCCTTCAAACAGTATGTACCCGATGCCGGGATAAGAAAAGACGATCTCCGTCGTTATGGCGCCGGCAACTATTGTTCCAAGTTGGAGCGCAAGTCCTGTTACCTGAGGCAAGATCGCATTCCTGTAAGAATATTTTCTTATCAATCTTTGAGATGCACCGAGTGATCCCATGTACCTTGAATAATTCGATTCGAGTTCGTATATGATCATATTTCTCATGCCTATTGCCCATCCACCGAGAGAAACTATAAAAAGCGACAGAAATGGAAGTATCCAGTGCTTTAAATAATCAAAGATAAATGCGAATGTAAATGAAGGCGTCATTGAATAACTGAAAGCACCCGACATTGGTAAGACGCGAAGCAAAGTACCAAATATCCACACAAGCAAAATTCCAAGCCAAAAGTAAGGGACAGAAGTCAAAATGTAGAAAGTAGGAAGCAAAATATTGTCAGCCTTTTTGCTTCTTGCGGCCCATGCCCCTATCCTGTTTCCAACCCAAAAACTCAGCAAAATAGATGGAAGCAAAAAAAGTATATCGTAAGGGACGGCAGAAAGTATTATGTTTATAACCGGTTCGGGATAAAGATACATGCTTATTCCAAGATTTCCAGTGAAAATATTTCTCCAAAAGAGTGCGTATTGTTCCCACCATGGAATGTTAAGTTGAAAGGCCTGCATGAAATAATCGAACATCTGTTTTGTAACAAGTGATGCCTGAGATGCCGAACCGCTTGAAGCCTGAGCAAATCTTGAGACTATAAGGCTTACCGGATTTCCCGGCATCAAACGGGGTATTGCCCAGTCAAGGCTTGCCGCTATGAAAAATGTTATAAGGTAAATTATTATCTTTCTTGTGAGATATTTTTTCATCTTTGCCTCCAAAAATCCCTCTCTCTTTCGAGAGAGGGAAATAACTTTACTTTACTGGTTTTATTCCTGTGTAAAGATACAAAGATGCCGTTGTGACACCATTGTTGGTCCATGTAGATGGGAACGCGTAAGGATTGTTAGCATTCGGGAAATTCGTCCAGACAGATTGATTGGCAAGATACCACATACCGTTGTACCACAAAGGTATAACCGGCATATCCTGTAAAAAGGCTTTTTCAATTTGTGAGTACAAAGGCTGGAGTTCCTTGGTGTTATCAAGAGGTATGGAAGATATTTTGTTCAGAAGGTCTACAACCGTCGGATTGTTGTATCTTTCAAAATTGCCGTTGTACATGTATTGCTGTATAGGATATCCAAAGAGCCAGTAGAAATACGTGTAGGGTGTCATTGAAATTCCAGATCCAAAATTGTTGATCGCCATTGTGTAATTTCCACTTGTAAAGTTGTTCCAGTATGTTGAATAATCCGGAAAATCTGCTGTAACGTTAAGTCCAATCTTTTGAAGATCTTCTGCAACTATCCTCTCAGCTGCCATCCAGTCTGTCCATCCGTAAGGACATATTATCGAGAGTTTTATAGGCTGACCATTCGGCATTGTTCTCCAGCCATCGGGACCCTTTTTGTATCCGAGTTGATCTAAGATCTGTGCCGCTTTGGCAGGATCGTAAGTGTAGCCATACTGTGAAACAACGCTTTTGTCTTCAAATTGCATCCACGATTCTATTGGAAGAAGGCCGAGTGGATCAACGTAATTTGGTACCTGTCCTGCGTAAACTCTTTGGGTTAAATCTGAAGTTGGTCCTATAGCGTAAGCAAGGGCTTTTCTGAATTGTGGATCGTTCAATGGCGCTACAGAATTGTTAAGAAACAGTAATGCTGTGTTCGAAGACAACATGTAAGGCGGTTTATCATTCCATGCAACAAGATTGTAGGGCTTTATAAGAGATTCGATGCCGGGAAGGTAGAAATTGGAGATGTCAAGTTGACCCTGCAAAAGCAATCCGAGGGCAACGTTATTCGATGAGACTGCAAGTTCAGCAACATACTTTGGGGCTGGCTTTCCAATGAAGTTATTTCCAAACCAGTTGTCATTTCTTTCAAGTACTATTTCCTGAGGGTTATAGGTTAAAAACTTGTAAGGTCCACAACCAACTGGATTTGTAAGGTTTGCGTAAGAGAATATATCACTCGTTGCCATCTTTGACCAGATGTGCTCGGGCACTATATAAGATCCGTAAAGTGCTCCGTAAAAGTTTGGATAATTCGGCTGTGAAAATACAAATTGCACTTCGTAATCATTTATGATGTTGACTGATTTCAGTCCTATGACCGGCACAAGTTGGCTTACCGTAAGAGGCAATTCGAACGTGTATTTCACATCTTGGGCGGTAACTGGCTGACCATCTGTCCACTGGGCATCTTTTCTTAATTTAACATCGTAAGTTGTACTGTTGACCCAATTCCCGCTTTCGGCAAGGTACGGAACCATCTGATTTGTCAATGGATTATACATAAACAGAGTTGGATACACAAGGTCAACACCCCAGCCATGATTTGGATTAAGAGGATTGAAGTTCGTCAATGGTCCCCACATTGATCCACCAAAGTAAAGTGTTTCATTTCTTGGCAATGTTAATGCCATCGCCACAGATGCGACCAACAAAACAACAGCCGTCATCAAAACGATCTTCTTCACGCCTAACACCTCCAAATTTTACGATCACAATAAATTTATCATGAAAAAGTTTTCATAAAAATAACTCATTTTCTTCTAAAAAACCCAAATTTATACTATATATACAATGTGAAATCAATTTCTCAAAATATCGTATCTCGTCTTATTTTCATGTAATAATATGATAAACATAACTAAACTTTTCTAAATATTTCACCGATTTTGGTATATTATATTCGTTGGAGATGATTCAATGACAAAGGTCGTTAAAATAGGAAATGTTATGATTGGTGGTGGAAACCCAGTTGCCGTCCAATCGATGACGAACACTGACACAAAAGACATCCCATCAACTGTTGAACAGATAGAAAAACTTCAAAAGGCAGGATGTCAAATAGTAAGGTTAAGCGTTTACGATAGCGAATGTGTCGATGCATTGAAGAAAATAAAATCACGCGTAAGCGTTCCTTTGGTTGCAGACATACATTTTGACTACAAACTCGCGATCGGATCTATCCTTGCCGGTGCCGATAAGATAAGGATAAATCCCGGCAATATAGGTGCAAAGTGGAAGGTCGAAGAGGTCGCAAGGGTTGCCATGACACATGGAGTACCTATAAGAGTTGGTTCCAACGAAGGTTCTATGGATGAATCTTACATAAAAAAGTTCAAAAGCAAAGTAGAGGCTCTTGTCTACAGCGCTCTTGACGAGGTGAACGTACTCGAGTCTGTGGGATTTAAAGACATAGTTGTGGCCGTGAAATCTTCCGATCCCGTCGAGACTATACAGGCAAATGAGATGATTTCAAAGATGACACAGTATCCGCTTCACATAGGCGTTACGGAGGCCGGCATTTACGAAGATGCGATAGTCAGATCTGCCTTTGCACTCGGCCATTTACTCTACGAAGGCATTGGAGACACGATAAGGGTCTCAATAGCCGGAGATCCCGTCAGAGAAGTCGGTGCGGCCTATTCAATTCTTCAAAGCGTAAAAAGATTTGAAGGTCCAGAAATTATTGCGTGTCCGACCTGTGCCCGCACCGAAATAAACGTCGAAGAACTCGCTGCAGAGGTTAGATCAGAACTCATAAACGTTAAAGGAAAGGTAAAAGTTGCGGTTATGGGATGTGTTGTCAATGGAATCGGCGAGGCAAAAGGGGCAGATGTGGCCGTTTTTGGTACCAAAAGTGGAGGCGTTATTTATTTCCATGGTAAAATCATTTCGACAGTTAACAGGGATGAGATACTTCCCACCCTCAAAAAACTCGTCGAGGATCATTTGAAAGGAGAAAAAGATGAAATTAATAAGAACGGTTAACGAGATGGTATCTATAGCCGGTGGATATAAAGACAAAACGGTTGGTTTTGTGCCAACGATGGGCGCTTTACATGAGGGACATCTATCTCTTGTAAGAAAAGCGAGAGAGGAAAATGAGGTCGTTGTGGTAAGTATTTTCGTAAATCCAAAGCAATTTGGACCAAATGAGGATTTTAATGCCTATCCGAGGGTACTTGAAAAAGATCAAAATTTGCTTGAAAAAGAAAATGTTGATTACCTTTTTTCTCCATCCGTTGAAGAGATGTATCCCGAAGGATTTTCGACATCCATTCACGTCGCAAATCTCACGGATTATCTCTGCGGTTATTACAGGCCCGGTCATTTTGATGGAGTTGTCCTTGTCGTCAATAAACTCTTTAACATCGTAAGGCCAAAGAGGGCTTACTTTGGACAAAAAGACGCGCAGCAATTCAGAGTTTTAAGAAGGATGGTAGAAGATCTGAATATGGGAATCGAAATGGTCGAGATGCCCATCGTTAGAGAAAGTGATGGTTTAGCGATGAGTTCGAGAAATGCGTATCTCTCTCCCGAGGAAAGGAAAAGGGCGCCTATTTTGCACGAAGCCATAAAGTATGCCGCTGATCAGATAAAGAATGGAAGAAGGGATGCCTTCAAAATAAAGCGTGAGGCTATTCAAATAATAAGGAAGTATCCAGAAATAAAGGTTCAATATTTCGAGATTGTAGACGAAAAAACCCTTGTACCGGTATCAAAGATTTCTTCAAAAGTCATTGTCGCCGCCGCGATTTTCATAGGAAAGACAAGGCTTATAGACAACGAGATCGTAGATGTAGGAGATAGAGTATGAAGATAAAGGTCATAACGGATTCTTCCTGTGATTTACCTCCCGAATGGTTCAAAGAAAATGACGTGGAAATTGTCAACTTAAAAATATACGTCGATGGAGAGTTGAAAAACATTTCAACGGAAGAATTGCTCAACGAATGGAGGAACGGGAAAAAGATAACAACATCCCAGCCAACGCCAAATGAATTCGAAAAGATATATGAAAGTTTTCTAAGGGATTATGATGGCATTCTCTCCGTTCATCTTTCTTCCAAGTTGAGTGGAACATTCAACAGCGCGGCCGTTGCGGCAAGAAAGTTTTCGCAAAAGGTCGAGGTCATAGATTCTCTAACGACTACCTCCGCACTTGGCGCCATGGTTGCAAAGGCCGTAGAATTGTCAAAAAAAGAAGATTTACAAAGCAGTGCGCAAAAGTTGAGAGGATATGCCCAAAACGTTAAGACCATCTTCGGCGTCCAAACTGTTGAAAATCTTGTAAAAGGTGGAAGGGCCCATCTTATAGCTGGAAAACTTGTAACGTTGCTAAATGTCAAGCCTGTCTTAAAAGGAGAAGATGGAGAAATAAAATTACACAAAATAGTGTTGGGATTTCAAAGAGTGCTTAAAGAAATCGTCAATTACACCGAATCTCACGAGGTTGTAGATGGAAAGATCTACATTGCCCATGTTAACGCAAAAGAAAGCGTGGAGTATCTACTTTCGAAGTTCAAAGATAAATATACATGCACAGTTGCCGAAGTTGATCCTGCCATAGCGCTTAATTCAGGGGAAGGATCGGTACTTGTAGGGTTTCTTGTTTAATGTCTTCCAATGTAGTATAATTTATTTGTGAAGGATAATGAAGAGATAAGATACGTTGATTTGGATGATTTACTTTTCATTCTGGCTTTGGATTTTCCGATAATCTTTTTGGCTGTGATTCTTAAATACTTCGGTCTTAATTCCGATTCTATCAACGCTTTTCTGCTTATACCACTCTCCGTAATGACCATATGGGGTTTTCACCTATCTTTGAAGAAAAAAGATCACGGTATAGGTTTGTGGTTCAAAATCTCGTCATTTGGTCCGGATCTGATATGGAGCATTATCACATTTCCGGCGGTTTTTGGTATATACATTTTGATGGGTTTTTTAACTTCCTTTATATGGAGTGGAAATGACGCAAATGCGATTCTAATGAACCCGAATGAGATTATAGCCGTCATATCATTGGGACTATTTCTTCCGGTGATGGAAGAGGTGATTTTTAGAGGAGCAATTTATGAATACATAAAGAGATTTTATTCTCCGGAATTTTCGATGGTTCTTACTTCCATAGCGTTCGCAGTCGTGCATCCTTTCGAACAATGGATGAAAATATTCGTTTTTGGAATGCTTCTAAATCTGCTATACTATAAGAGAGGAACCCTGACGGTAAGTTCGACGGTACACGTGATGGTTAACCTGATTTACATCTCGATTTTTTACTTGCCAAAGGGTTGAAAGAGGGTGATTTTATATGTTTAATAAATTTTCAAAACGCGCAGCCCAGGTCTTTGTGGCTGCTCAAGATGAAGCGAAAGCGCTTGGTCATTCTTACGTTGGGACCGAACATTTGCTTTTAGGAGTTATGAAGTCTGCAAATGGAGAAGCCTACAACGTTTTAAGAGAGCATGGACTTGATTATGCTTCTTTGAAGCAGGAAATAATAGCGGTTGTCGGGGCAGGTATCCCGAGAGAAAATGTATCATCTCCACAGATGACGCCAAGAGCGAGAAAGATAATAGAACTCGCCTATGAAGAGGCTCAATTGCTTGGACAAAATTACATATCCACAGAGCACATACTCCTTGCCATATTAAGGGAAGGAGAAGGCGTTGCGGCGCATGTCTTGAGAAAGTTTGGCATAGATCTCGTTGATCTTAGAAGAGAATTGATAGACGAAATAGGGGGATCTCAAAACAATGAAGATTCTGACGACGATGATTTCATGAGACCGGGACCTTCTCAGGATGTGATGAGGTCTGTCAAAAACTTGGAAGGACTCGGTGTCGATCTCACAGAAGAGGCGAAGGCTGGCAAACTCGATCCGGTCATAGGAAGGGAAAGAGAGATCGAGAGAATAATGCAAATACTTACAAGAAGAAAGAAGAACAATCCAGTCCTCATAGGGGATCCCGGTGTTGGTAAGACGGCCATAGTAGAAGGGCTTGCCCAGAGGATAGCAAGCGGTGAGGTGCCAGAACTTCTCAAAGGAAAGGTTATCTTTTCTCTCGACATAGCGGCCTTGATTGCCGGAACCAAGTACAGGGGAGAGTTCGAAAAACGTCTTAAAAAAGTCTTAAGTACGGTCAAGGACGATAGATCCATAATTCTTTTCATAGACGAAATTCACACGATAGTCGGAGCGGGAGCGGCCGAAGGGGCCGTCGATGCGGCAAACATCCTAAAGCCTGCTCTTTCGAGAGGCGAGATCCAGTTAATAGGTTCGACAACGCCAGATGAATACAGACAGTTCATAGAAAAAGATGCGGCCTTAGAGAGAAGATTCCAAAAAATCTACGTTGGTGAACCGACAGTCGATCAAACTCTTGAAATACTCAAGGGTCTAAAGGCAAAGTACGAAATACATCACAAAGTCAAATACACAAATGAAGCGCTCGATATGGCCGTCAAACTTTCTCAAAGGTATATAACCGATCATTACCTGCCAGACAAGGCCATAGATTTGATAGATGAGGCAGGTGCAAGCGCAAGATTGAACAGCATGACCGTGCCAGACGAAATAAAAGAACTCGAAAAGAAGATAAAAACGATACAGGAAGAGAAAGAACTCTCCATAGCCCAGCAAAATTACGATCGCGCGGCCGAGATAAGATTCAAAGAAAGAGATCTTCAGCAGTTGTTGAATGAAAAATACAACGAGTGGAAAAAACGGAGAGAGACGGAGATAATAACTGTAGATTCCGATAGCATAGCGCGCACGATATCAATATGGACTGGCATTCCACTCACAAAACTCGAAAAGAGCGAAAGTTATAAACTTCTAAATCTTGAGGCCGAACTTCATAAACGCATAGTCGCCCAGGAAGAGGCCATAAAGGCCGTCTCAAGCGCGATAAGACGTGCAAGATCTGGACTTAAAGATCCGAGAAGACCTACCGGATCATTTATGTTCCTCGGTCCTACCGGTGTTGGAAAGACAGAACTTGCAAAGGCTCTTGCTGAATATCTTTTCGGAGACGAGAATGCCTTAGTCAGGATAGATATGTCCGAGTACATGGAAAGATTCTCCGTCTCAAGGCTTGTCGGCGCGCCTCCTGGATATGTCGGATACGAAGAGGGTGGCACCTTAACTGAAAAGATAAGAAGAAGGCCATTTTCGGTCGTTCTTCTCGACGAGATAGAAAAGGCCCATCCGGACGTTTTCAACCTTCTCCTTCAAATACTCGATGATGGAAGGCTAACTGATTCTCAAGGACACATAGTCGATTTCAAAAACACGATACTCATAATGACTTCTAACCTTGGAGGAGAATTGATAAACAAGACAAAACGAGGATTGGGCTTTATAGAAGAAAATAATCAGGCGACATACGAGAGCATGAAATCAATCGTCATGGATGAAGTGAAAAGAACCTTCAGGCCAGAGTTTCTTAACAGGCTTGACGAAATAATAGTTTTCCATCCTCTCACAAAGGATCATATAGAAAAGATAATAGACATATTGTTGGGCGATTTGAGAAAGAGACTCGGAGAAAGGAATATGAAATTACTCATAAGCGATCAGGCCAAGGAAGTCATAATATCGAAAGGTTTCGATCCGGTCTACGGTGCAAGACCTTTGAGAAGAGAGATCCAAAGGATGATAGAAGATCCGTTGTCTGAAGATTTGCTTTCCAACAGATTCGAAGAAGGTGACACGATAATAATTGGCGCTTCCAACGGAAAGATCGTTTTCAAAAGGAAAAGAGAAAGAAAGGTTGCATTGAGTGAATCAGGACAAAAGTAAGATCGTCTATGTTTGTTCTGAATGTGGTTACAAATCGTCAAAGTGGTTCGGTAAGTGCCCCAATTGTGGAGCGTGGGATTCTGCCGTCAGAATTGAAGAAGGGGTACAAAAAGGTACCCCTTCTTTAATAAATTTTGAATCCTCAACTTCGAATATTTCCATTCCCAAAAGAATGACGACAAGAATGAAAGAAACGGACAGAACGCTCGGCGGAGGCGTCGTGCCTGGTAGCGTCATTCTCATCTCTGGTGGACCCGGAATAGGCAAATCAACGCTTGCCATCGAATACGCAAGCGCCCTTACTGATTATGGAAATGTGTATTACGTAAGCGGAGAGGAGTCCATCTCCCAGATTCTCATGAGGGTAAAGAGGCTTGGAGTTGAAAATCCACGCCTTTTTCTTTCGTCAGAAGTAAATGTCGATGCCGTCCTTTCCTCTGTCAAAGATAAGCCCGTTGCGATGGTCTTCGATTCTATTCAGACGCTTTACACCTCCGGCATGAGTGCACTTGCAGGTTCTGTTCCTCAAATGCGTGAATGCACGATGAAATTGATAGACTACGCAAAATCAAATGATACGGCCATATTCATAATAGGTCATATAACAAAGTCTGGAAGCATAGCCGGACCGATGATTCTCGAGCATATGGTCGACGGAGTCCTTTACCTTGAGGGAGAGCCAAGATCGGGAAGAAGGATTCTAAGATCGATGAAGAACAGATTTGGTCCCACAGACGAGATCGCAGTCTACGATATGGAAGAGAATGGAATGATAGAAATACCAGATCCTTCAAAAATCTTTGCCGATATAGACACAGAGGATCCCGGCAGTACTCTTTCGGTAATAGTCGAGGGATCGAGACCTCTTATGGTAAATGTTCAGGCACTTACAAGTGTCAATTACAAAAATGGTGCCATAAGGATAACAAGAGGATTCGAAAACACGAGACTTATGATCATTGCCGCGATAGTCTCAAGCCATCTTGGGATTTCTCTCGACAACCGAGACATATATCTAAACATCCTCGGGGGTCTCAAAACGACAGATACGGCTATAGATCTCGCAGTTGCGATGGCGATCTTCTCCTCCGTTAAAAAACTCAAATTTTCCCCAAAGGTTGCCTTCATAGGCGAACTTGGACTCGATGGAAGGGTTAGAAATGTGCCACAGATGCAATTAAGAATTTCGGAAGCAAAAAGAATGGGTATAGAGAATATAATAGTATCGAACGATTCAAAATACGGCGGAAATGGGGTAAAGACGTTAAAAGAGGCCATTTTAAAATCTTTTGGGGGTAATTTATGAGACATGAAAAGATAGAAAAAACTCTTCAAATAATAGCGCCAGGGATGCCTTTAAGAGATGCCGTTGACAACATAATAAGGGCAGATAAAGGAGCCTTAATATGTCTTGTACAGGATCCTTCCGAATACGTAAAATCCGGCATAATTCAGGGAGGATTTTATCTTAACTGCGCTTTCAATCCAAACAGATTGTATGAACTCGCAAAAATGGATGGAGCAATAATAATCTCCGAAGATTTAAATAACATATGGTACGCGAATGTCCAGTTGGCAGTAGACAACTCCATTCCGACAAATGAAACTGGCACAAGGCACCGGACGGCCGAGAGATTTGCGATACAAACTGGAAAACTCGTGATCGCGGTCTCCCAAAGGAGAAAGGCTATAACACTTTATCAGGGAGATTGGAAATACATGCTAAACGATGTTTCAACGATAGTCTTGCAGATGAATCAAGGATTAAGGCTTATGGAAAGGTATAGAACGAATTTTGACAATCTGATAAATTCTCTAAACGCAAAAGAGATCGAAGATCGTGTAACTCTTTTAGATGTTTACGAAATAATCAGCAGAGGATTAAAGATAATGAAACTTTCAGATGAACTAAACTTTTACCTCTCAGAACTTGGAAACGAAGGATATCTGACGAAGTACCACATGGATGAGTTAAAAGAAGGGGTAATGGAAAATATAAAGTTGATGATAATGGACTACGCGAGCGAGGAAGTCATAGGACGAAATCACAATCCAGAAAAAATCATAAGAGTACTTTTATCACAGAAAGAAGAAAATCTCGATCTTATATTTTTTATTCACAAATTGGGGTATGATATAAAAAAGGATCAAATCTTTGAGATGGTTTTGCAACCGAGAGGATACAGATTATTAAGAAGCATTCCGAGGATACCGATGAACATAACCATGGACGTCGTAAAAAAATTCAAAAATATTCAAGGACTTCTCAATGCCTCATTTGAAGATTTCACACAGATAGACGGTATCGCGGAAAAACGTGCAACGATAATTATGAGTGGTATAGAGTCTTTGAAAACCAAAAACAACGTAAATTAATTCAATCAAAGGGGGAAATAGATTATGGAATGGCTCTTTTTGTTTTTGCCTTTATTTTTGGGCCTTTATTTCGGTTATGCCTGGTTTCCAAATTACGCGCTTTTTGATTCGAGATGGTGGTATCCTTACTTCGTTATCTTGATAGGAGGCGTAGCCGGACTTTTGGTAGGGATAGTACTCTACTTTTTGGCAAAACGCGTTAAGGAAAACAAGGTAAACGCATTTAATTTCCTTATTTCGATCGCTGCCTTTGTGGTCTTCATGGTAATCGGAAATTACATCATGACTGATTTCACGAATTACAACTTTTTGTCAATAACGATCGGGAAGTCCATAATAGTCATTCTTTCATTCCTCGGATCTTGGCTCATATCTCAAAAACTCATATTTTCCGTATTCAAAGTCGGTGACATATCCGGAAATTACGGAAGTTTCATATTCGATACGTCTATACTTTTAGACGACAAATTACTTGATCTTTTCGATATAGGTTTGTTCAACGGTAAAATAGTTATACCTCAATTCGTCCTTATCGAGATGCAAAAACTCGCGGACAGCGCCGACGAAGAGAAAAAAGAAAAGGGAAGAAAGGGTTTCGAAATAATCGAAAAGATGCAAGGACTCGAAGATCTGAAAATCACGATAGACGATTCGATAGCCTACAGAACCGGAAAGGTAGACGAAGATCTTGTTAACCTTGCGAGAAAGTACAATGGCCGTCTCGTAACCCTCGATTACAATCTCACAAGGGTCGCCCAATTGCAGGGAGTGAGGGTATTGAATCTTAACCATCTTGCCGAGATACTCAAACCAACACTTTTGCCCGGACAGAGAATAAAGTTGCAGATAATAAGGCATGGAAAGAACAAAGATCAGGGTATAGGATTTACCGAAGATGGAACGATGATAGTCGTCGAAGATGGAGGAAAGAATGTCGGCGAAACACAGGAAGTCGTGATAACCAATATTTTAAGAACGAATGCCGGCAAACTTTTGTTTGCAAGAATAAACCCGAAATCATGAAATCTGCGGTAATAGTTTGTGCTGGAAATTCAACGAGATTTTCAAGAGGGATGAATAAAGTCCTCTACCCTTTGGGTGGAAAGAGGGTCTTTTCCTATTCTTTAGATATTTTTAAAAAGTTGAACTTCGATCTCATAATTCTCGTCGTAAAAAGGGAAGAAGAAGAGTTTTTCAAAGAGGAAATCTCAGAAAACATCAAAATAGCGTACGGAGGATCGAGAAGACAGGATTCAGTTCTGAATGCCATCGATCTAATCCCGCAAAATAGCCCCGTCCTTATCCATGACGGGGCACGTCCTTTTCTGACTGAAAGACTGGTGGAAGAAGTTTTTTCAAAAATAAGACCGGGCAGGTGTATCGTTCCGGCCATAAAGAGCGAAGACACGATAAGAATAGAAAATGGTGGAAAGTACGCTCTCTTTGACAGAAACAGGGTCTTTAGAATTCAAACACCTCAGGGATGCGTCGCCGGAGAACTTTCACAACTGTACAAAAGATTTTCACATCTCGATCTTTTGGACGATGCCGCGGCCTTTGAACTCGCAAATTTAGAAGTCGAAATAGTCGAAGGAGAAAAAAGAAACTTAAAGATAACGACATACGAAGATGTAAAGATGCTCGAGGCTATGATGAAGATTGGGTCTTGACGAGAGTTGTCAGTCTCCTGTTCATCTTGGATAGATCTCTTACCGTTTCGTAAAATTCGACCTTTCTTTTGTTATCGTATATCCTGTAATTCGATCTGTAAATATCCGGTGTGAAATTCACCATTATTACATTGCATCCGGCATCAAAGGCCCTGTATTGAAGATTTTTATCGATCGTGCCAAGGGCTGTCGTCGCCGGCAACTGAATCAGAGGTATCATAAGGCGCGTGCAAGCGTATGCGTTTAAAGTTATCTCGGCACTCCCTACCGGATAATTCTCAAGAGGAGTACCGCGCGCAGGAATGAATGGACCAATTCCTGCCATCTTGATTCCGATCTCTCTCATGAAAATGATATCGTCCGCTATATCCTCGAGAGTTTGACCCGGAAGACCTATTATGTCTCCTCCGCCGGTTATGTATTTCAAAGAAACAAGGGTTTTTATCAAAAATATCCTTCTTTCATAATCATCTCCATGGACCATCTCGAAGATCTTTTTGTTAACCGTTTCCTGTTTGAGAAGATACTTTGAAGCGCCTGCCTCCTTAAAGATCGCAAACTCTTCCGGATCCCTCTCTCCAATGGAAAGAGAAACGGATCTGCGAGTCGTCTCCCTTATCTTTCTTATCATCCTTTCTATCATTTCGGTCGTGTAAAAAGGATCCTCACCGGATTGAAGAATTACAGTATCAACGCCACAATTTGCCGCTTCGATCGCCGTTTTAACGATCTCTTCCTCTTTCATTCTGTACCTTGGTATCTTATTCGAAGCCCTTATTCCGCAATAAAGGCAATCTCTTTTGCAATAGTTCGAAAATTCTATTATTCCTTTGATGAATATCGTGTCTCCAACATTGTCATGCCTTACACATGAGGCGAGATCGAAGAGGCACTTTCTCTCGGCAGAGTCCCTTAGTCCAAGCAAATAGACTATTTCATCGCGGGAAAGAGGCCTCTCCTTGATCACCTTTGACGCGACAGATTTCAAAGTGTCTGAAAGATTTGAATTGAGAATCTCTTCAACTTTCTTGAATGTCAGAGAATCTTGAGAGTATCTTTCCAACATCGTTCATTATCTCCTCTTTGTGATCCTCTCCTTCTATAAAGATACCATATCTTCCAATCTTACCGACGAGTTTTGGAGGCAAAAATTTTTCTTCTCCCCATCCGGTAAGGTAAGACCATCTTCTTCCCAAAGATTCGGCGATCCACAGCCTTGTACCATATTTTTTATAAATTTTCTCACATTCAGAAATAAAGATCTCTTTCTCCATTTTTTATCCTCTCGTGATAATTTTCGAGTGCTTTGAATGTCTTCTCCGAATAAATTTTTGGAACTCTCGCCTTTACCTCTGCCATCTCTTTTTTTATCAACTCTTCGCCGATCTTTTTGGTCTCATCCGAGGCAAAATCGTCGAGCCATTCTCTGAATGTCAAAATGGCGTTTAACTTGCAAAATTGTCCTTCCTTTTCACTTTTCAAAAGCGTCATTATATTGGTGCCGGTCCTTCCGCACCTGTAACCTGCCGTGCAGAAAGATGTTATGTATCCCATCTGGGCAAGTTCTCTTATGACATCATCTAGATCGCGCGGATCGCCTATCATGAACTGCTGCTTTGCAAGATCCTGTTCGGTCTTATCGATCATCTTATCGGCACCGTATATCTCCGAATATGCGCCTATGCCTATTCTCGTCGAAGCATCTGTTTGGGTTACGCCAAGTGGTAAAACTTCTCTTCTCACTTGTGCATTCTCGCGCGCCGTCAGGATCATGCCGGTGTAAGGGATGGAAAGCCTTATGACGGCAACCAACTTTTTGAAATCCTCGTTGGAGACCTTGTACTTTTGGGTGTCAAATGCGACATTTTGTGCCGGTTCAAGTCTTGGGAAGGAGACCGTGTGAGGGCCTATGCCAAATTGCTTTTCGAGTTCGATGGCATGGTACAAAAGTCCCATCACCTCAAATCTCCAGTCGTAAAGACCAAAAAGTGCTCCTATGGCGACGTCATCTATTCCGGCCTCCAATGCCCTATGCATTGAGTAAAGTCTCCACTGGTAATTTGATTTCAGAGTGCCTTTCGGGTGGACCTCTGAATAGGTCTTGTGATGGTACGTTTCCTGAAAGACCTGATAGGTTCCGACGCCCACATCTTTGAGGGCTCTCAGATCCTCAACAGACATGGGAGCGGCATTCACGTTGACACGCCTTATTTCGCCTATTCCATTGCGGGTTTTCACCTTGACATCGTAAATCGTTCTTATCGTGTCGATCATGTACCTTACATCGGAGACTGGATGCTCTCCGTAGACGACTATGAGACGTTTGTGTCCTATCTTTCCGGCAAGGATCTCTGTCTCGCGTCTTACATCCTCGAGAGTGAGTTTTAGACGCTTTTCATCCTTGTTGTCCTTTCTAAAGCCACAGTAGAGACAGTTGTTAACGCAAAAATTGCTGCAATAAAGCGGTGCGAATGTCACTATCCTGTTGTCGTACACTTTTCTTTTTATCTTACCGGCGGCATCGAAGATCTCCTCCCACAGTTGTGGATCCTTAACGTTCAAAAGCGCCGCGGTATCATCGGGAGAGAGCAAATCGAGATTGAAAGATTTTTGTATGATCGATCTTATCCTTGCAGGATCCGGTGATCTGTTCTTTTCTATCTTTTCCCATATCTCATCGTCATTTATGAAATCCTTCCCGTCTTTCATGTACTTTTCATACTCTTCCGTCTTGATCACATTCTCAATCCATCTCGCTTCAGTTCTCATCTTTACCACCTCCTGTTATAATTTTCACAAATAAAGCAAACCTATTTCTTTATAGTTTAGTGTAAACGAAGTAACTGCTACACGCTGCGTGCCAAATCACCTGCAAATCACCTGCCTGTTGATATATAAGAAAAAAAACCAGAAGATCTACTAAGAGATCTTTTGGTCTTTTATTTTAAGGTGATTTTCCATCTTTAACCTCCTCGATGTCAGGTGCACCCTCCATCTCAGAAATAAGATCAGATTTTAGACCTTTTGTACCTCTTTAACCCTTTCTAAAACCGATTTCTTTCTGTTTGTGTAATGGGTATGCAGCAATTTCTTTGAAAGATCGCTCAACGGCTGTTTGTAGAATTCTACGTAAAGTTGTTGGATTGCCGGATTTTCATGAGATTTTCTCAATTTACTCGCTTCATCTATTGAATAAATGGCCGCAGATCTTTTCTTGAGAATGTCTGGATCCGTTGATTTTGGCTGTCCTCCTCCGCCTATACATCCACCGTAACAGGCCATTATCTCAACGAAATCGTACTTCACATTTCCAGCCTTTATGTTTTTAAGCAGGTTTATAACATTCGCTGTTCCATGGGCAACGGCGATTTTGACCTGTTTACCATCGAGATCGACTGTTGCCTCCTTCACGCCTGCAAATCCTCTAACGTCTTTGAATTCAACTTTTGGAAGAGTTTTACCCGTTGCGAGTTCATATCCCGTTCTCAAAGCAGCCTCCATTACTCCACCCGTGACTCCAAAGATCGCGGCCGCACCGGTAGAAAGACCGAGCGGTGCATCGTAATCCTCATCAGGTAGATCGAGGAAATTTATCCTGTGATTCTTTACAAGTCTTCCGAGTTCTCTCGTCGTTATAACTGCATCTATCATCTGGATATCATCGTAGATGTGCTGTGGCCTGACGATCTCATCCTTCTTTGCAGTGCATGGCATAACTGAAACAACGAAGATATCCTTTGGATCAACATTTATCTTTTTCGCAAAATACGTCTTTATAGTGGAAGCAAGCATTTCTTGAGGAGATTTGGCCGTCGAAATGTTTGGGATGAACTCTGGGAAATGCTTCTCGACGAGATTTATCCATCCCGGACAACAGGAGGTGAACATTGGCGCAGGGTGTTCGCCATGACCCATCAACTGTTCTATGAGTTCACTTCCCTCTTCCATGATCGTCAAATCGGCTCCAAAGTTTGTATCAAAAACGTAATCAAAGCCCAATCTTCTTAAGGCCGCAACCATTTTGCCGGTCGAGACATGACCCGGTTCCATCCCAAATTCTTCCCCTATAGCAACCCTTGTCGCTGGAGCCGTCTGAACTATCATGATCTTGTCATGCTTTCTGAGATGAACATCCACTCTCTTGTAATCAGGCTCTTCCGTTATCGCTCCAACAGGACATACCGCACTGCACTGGCCGCATCCTATACAATCGGTGTATTTCATCTCAAGGCCAAAGGCAGGCACGGGAAGTGACTCCGATCCACGATTAGAAAGTGTGTAGATACTCAATCCCTGAACATCCTGGCATACCCTTACACATCTTCCACAATTTATACATTTGTTAAGATCTCTGAAGATGGCATTTGAAGAACTGTCGAATTCGACATTTCTAAGGTCTTTTGGATATATATCGTGGATATCGTAAAGATTTATAAGGTTTTGAAATTCACACCTTCCGTTAACGTCGCAGGTCATACAATCATTTGGATGTCTCGACAGGAGAAGCGCAAGGTTGTCCTTGAGAGCCCTCTCGACTCTATCGCTCGATGTCTTTATCTTCATGCCTTCTGCAACCTTTGTCGTGCAGGCAGTCATTAGAGTTCTCGCGCCCTCTATCTCGATTGCACAAACTCTGCACGCACCGACGTCTTCGAGCAACGGATGATGACAGAGCGTTGGAACGTAAACGCCCACTTTTTGGCACGCTTCAAGTACGGTCATTTGCGAATCTACAGTGTAAGTCCTTCCATTTATCACAATGGAAACATCGCTCATCTGTTCACCCCCAAAAGAGATTGGCTTACATGTGAATTATAGCACAAATTTTAAAAAATGCAACCCACCAGCATACCTTGATCAAAAAATTTTTTGGGCGTACAATCTAAATAGAGGAGGCAGATATGGGTAAAGTTACCATAATCTCGGGACCGCCGTTTTCTGGAAAGACCGCGCACATAATCTCCGAAATATCCAAATTGGACCCTTTCGATTACACCTTCATAGGAAGCCAAGGAGAGTTCGTAAAATCAACGGCAAGTTATGCCGCACATAAAATAGGCTCTATAAACAGATCGGCCTTTAAAACGATCGACCAGTTTGCAGTTAGCCTTGTTAAATCGCAGACTAACCTCGCTTTTGCAGATAGGTCTCTTAAGATAGTCATACTCTCTTCTGTAATAGAGGATATGGCCACAAGAAATTTGAACATGCCCGAGGAATTGAGAATGGAAGCCGGCATGATAAGCCATAAATCAACTGTCGAAAAATTGCTCTCTTTAATAGACGATATAAAGACATACATGAAAGAGGAAGAATTTTCAAATCCCGACAATTTGCGCGACATGTTCATAGAAGGAGTTATGAGAAGATTCAAAGAGAAGATGGAATCGATGAAACTTTTCGACACGTACGACGCTTACAGAATAGTGGCAGAAGGAAAGGTAAAGGTTGGCGGGAAGAATCTCTTCATAGATGGATTCTACGACTTCACCCCCGTTGTCGGAGAATTCTTCAAAGCGGTCATCTCTTCATTTGAGAACACGTACATAACCGTAACGACGGGCGAGATATTTGAATTTGGATCTTCAACGATAATGAATGCCGTCAAAGACTTCAATCCTTCCATAATAAAGAAAGAATTTTCGGGAAACGGAGTGGCAAAAGGCCTTTTTGGAAAAGACGGCGACGGTGTAAAGATACACCAATTTGGAAAGCCATCTGAAGAGATAGAATGGGTGTGCAAAAAAGCCAAATCACTGCTCTTGGAAGGATACGATCCTCAAGATTTCGAAATAGTCGTGAAATCCGAAAACAGCAATTACATAAAGGAAATAGAGAACAAACTGGAAGAGTACTCTATAACTCTTTCCTACCTTGGAAAGAAGAAGTTGAATCAAAACACGGCCGTCCAAAAGGTCATGCTTCCTTTAAGAGTCGCGAGCGGAGGATATCCACAGGATCTGCTTATGAGCATGATCATCGCAGGATTTGGAGGAGAGGTGGCTGAATTTCCCCTTATCTACAGCAAGGCCCACTTAGACAGAGGTCCTATGAAACTTTCTTACAGATCAAGGCTTGAAGACTGGGAAAGAAGGCTTGGAAATTTTGAAAAATATCTTGAGAATCTCGAAGATCTTGAAGACGAAGAGGCCGAAGATATAAAAAAAGAAGCAAAAAGTCTTTTTGAATCTTTGCAAAGGGCAAAAAAGAGTGTAAAGACCCTGTTCGAATTTTTGAAGGGCCTCGAAGATGCAAAAGAGCCGCGAGAATATTCTGAGATTCTCGAGCGTGCAATAGAGACAGTCAAAGTAAATGCGATGGAAGAAGACGTTGTGGCACTCGAGAGATTAAAAGAAATTGTATGGGAAATCGAGAATATTCTGAACTTTACCGGAATAAAAGAAATAAATGTCGGCGATTACAGATACTATCTCGAAATGCAGATAAAAGAGATAGACTACAACCCGCCGTTGAAATACGAATCGGTAAGGATTTCCGACGTATTGACATCGAGGTTTAGCCACAAAAAGATAAAGATATTCGTTGACTTTACAGAAGGAAATTACCCCGAATTTCATCCGAATTACTTTTACAACTCTTTAGAAGAAGAAAAACATTTTGGGATAAACAAAACGAGAAAAAGAATCTCCGATGACAAACTTGACCTTTACACGGCGCTATCTCACGCGGATGAAGCGTACATAACCTTTGCAGAGGCATCCGAAAGCGGAGTAGGGATAATACCGTCTGTCTACCTCGAAGAGATAACTCAAAAGTTCGAAGATGTAACGCCGGCACAGTCCTACCCTTACATGAGCATTCAGGAAGGGATTATATCCTACTCTAAATGGGCGAGGTGGAACGGAAGAGACAATACAATCGAGAAAAGATTTGGAATAACGGTCTCACGCAAAAAAGATTTCCACATAAAAGATGAAAAAGGCCTTGAATACTGCGATAAACTTTCGAGAATGCCCGTGAGTTTTTACAGGTACCATACATACGACGAATGCCCATTAAAATATTTCTTTGGATACGTTATGGAACTTCCACAAGATATCACCTATGATCTTGACCTTAACAGCATAGAGATAGGGACGGTCTACCACAACAGTTTGAAACATTTGATAAGTTACGGAAGAGAAAAACTAAGAAAGATGCCTGAAAAAGAATTGACAGGATATGTCGAAAAAATTGCAAGGGACGAACTTGAGAAGATGAGCTTTTTTGAGCCCGAGATATTTGAAATAAATCTTTTGAAAGTATCGAATACCCTGATAAATTATCTTAGAAATGTGGAATTTCCAGTTGAAATAGATGGAAAGAAGAAAAATCTCAAAAAATACAGGTTCGAGACAGATAGCGGTGAGGAGTTCTTGCCGAAAGAATTCGAATACTCATTTACAAAGTCAGGGGCCGAAGTTGAAGGAATAAAGTTCTCTGGACGAATAGACAGGATAGATGAAGTGCCGTCAGGCCTTATGATAATCGATTACAAGGCAAAACATCCGGGAGAAAAAGCACAACTTGTGCTTTACTCAAAGATATGCGAGGCACTTCTTGAAAGACCTGTGATAAGGGCAGCCTTCTCTGTAATCGAGGATGCACAGATTCAAAACGTACTCGATAAGGCAAATATAGATGAAATGTGGAAAGATCTTGTCGATAATATACACCTTTTTGTAAAAGGCGTAAGGATGGGTGAATTCTTGACAAGTAGCAAGTTAAAACTGATCGGGAAATCAAAAAGAGAAAGCCGCAAAAAGATTTGCAGCATATGTCATTTTAGAGATATATGCGCTGTGAGATGGCCGGATGGAGAGGAAAATGCATTGAGTTCTGAATCGTAAAAGCGTTGGGAAGAAGAAATTATAGTATTGAGAAGAAATACCCCCGTTGCTCGAATACTACATTCAAAAAGTTCAAAACGCTGTCATATCTGCGGGCATAGGATCAGTGTCATTTGTTTTTGGTTCGTGTGTATATAACAAAGCATGGTTGGAGGTAGAACGGTAAGCAAGAATAATTTAACAAGGATAAGAGTGTATCTATATAAGAAAGCACCACACGAAAAGTTGTAAAGGCATTTGCGATAAATGTGATTTTAAAGATATATGCGCTGTGAGGTGGCCGGATGGAACTTTCAAGTGTTCAAAATGAGATATACCAAAGCCGTGATAACTTAATAATCGTGGCGGGGGCGGGAAGCGGAAAGACAAGGGTGCTTGTTGAAAAATACATAGATGTCTTTAGAAACGATCCATCCCTTGTTATAGATCAGGTCGTAGCAATGACCTTTACCGATAAGGCCGCGAGAGAGATGAAAGAGAGGGTAATGAAGATAGCCCAGGAAGGCTTAAGGGTCGATCCCAAAAACGAAGTTTATCAAAAGATAAAAAGGGATCTCGCCTTCTCGCGCATCTCGACGATTCACTCCTTTTGCGCACGTTTACTCAGAGAAAGCGCACTGTATATCAACATAGACCCGGACTTCAAAATAATAAATGGATTAAGCGCTTCAAGAAGAAGAAAAAGATTCATTGAGTCCTACATAATCGAAAATGTAAAAGAAATAAAGAAAATTTTCGAGGCAGATCCGACGATTAAATTTTCAGATCTTCGAGATTGGCTAACCAATGTCATTGAAAAGAGAACAACTGACGATCTTTCCAATATAGATGATGGAATAAAAGAAGAATTTGAAGCCCATGCTCGAAAGATTTTGGAATCTTACGAGAAGATGGAAAGGGAAGAATCAACACTCGATTTTGAAGATCTGCTCATATTCACAAGAGACTTTCTCAAAGAAAATAATGATCTCAGAGAAAGATACGCAAATTATTTTAGATACATCTTTATAGACGAATTCCAAGACACAAATAGAATTCAAAGCGAGATAATAGAACTTTTAAGAACTTCGACAAACAGAGTGTGGTACATAGGAGATCCCAAGCAGTCGATATATGCATTCAGAGGGGCCGACGTGGACGTATTTCTCGAAATAACTGAGAAATCTCTCGAAAAATCAGTGTCTTTGAAAGAAATGAATGAAAATCACAGATCAAAGCCAAACCTTGTGAGATTTTACAATCAATTCTTCTCTCAAGTCTTTAACGGAAGGATAAAGTATTCACCCCAGATTTTGAAGGCAGAAAAGGATGATGAGAAAAGAGTAATTCTTTTAGATAATCCGGGCGATACAGACATAATGAAGGCAAGAATCGTCGAGGCGCAGGCAGTATGCGGAATAATAAATGATTTCGTTGAAGCGGGGAGAAACCTTTCTGACATAGCGATACTTTTAAAACAGACCACGAATATATGGGCGATAGAAAATGAACTTGTCAAATACGGGATACCCTACCACATAGTCGGAGGCAAAAACTTCTTTGACAAAAAAGAGATTGTTGCCATAAAAAACCTTATGGGCGTCATACTCGATCCTTACGATCAAAAGGCAATGACAGGTCTTTTGTTATCTCCATTCTTCGATATGAACATCGACGAGGTGCTGAAGTTAAAAATAGAATATACCTCGCTCTACGATGGCCTAAAAGAAAAATATCCCGAAATTCATGAATTGATCGAAAAATTGATAAAATTGAAAAACATAACAGATGCCTCTAAGTTGGTAAGGCTTGCGATAAGAGAAACGAATTACCTTGGAAAGATAGCCATAGAAAAGGACGGGGATAAAAGAATAGCAAATGTTTTGAAGTTCATAGAAACTCTTGACACGATGGACATACCCTCTTGGGACATGAATGGCATCAGTGCTTTACTCGAAAAAGGATCTCCAGAAGACGAACAGGAAGCGTCAGCCCTTTCAGAAAAAGAAAATGTCGTCAAAATAATGACAGTTCACAAAGCAAAGGGCCTCGAATTTCCAATCGTCATAATCGCACAGATGGACACAAAACCCCAAAATGGCGATAAAACAGAAGAAGATTTGGAAGAAGAAAAAAGGTTGCTCTACGTCGCGATGACAAGGGCAAAAGAATACCTTGTCCTTAGCAAAGAGATTAACTTTGAGGGTAATAGAAGAAATAATGTATGGATGAGCACCTTTTCTGCGGCAGGGTTTCAAAATGGAATGAAATGGCAAATTCCAAAAGAAATGGAAGATCTTGTAGAAATAAGAAAGCCGAAGATGCCACAGCCAAAGAACAAATCGGACGAAAAATTCGAATTAGAAGACAGATATCTCAAGACTCCAAAGATTTCCTCAAGACCAAAATCTTACAATGTAACGGAATTATTCGAAAAAGAAATTTCAAGCCAAAAAATGGACTATGGAAATATAGCGCACGAGATTTTAGAAAAAGTCGGACCATACAAACTCCAAGATGTGCTCGAAATGGATCTTTTCACCCTGTACCCGAAGGAAATGGTTGAAGAAGTCAAAGGGGACCTTTTAAAACTTGTAGATCACCCTGTCCTAAAAGAGATAGAAAATTCCACGGTTGCAAGCGAAATTGCAATAGAGATAGAGATACCCGAAATAGGAAATTTCATAGGAAAAATAGACAAAGCGACAAAAGAGAGGATAATAGATTTTAAATATGCCACCTATTCCCATTCAAAATTGAAAGATTACGAATTTCAAATAAAATTCTATCTCTTCTCATATCAAAAACTGACAAATCAAAAATTAAGTGGAACTATCTTCTTTCTCAGAGACGGAAAAGTTTTGAATGTGGAATATCCCGATGAAAACCAATTGATAGACGAGATCAAAAAACGAATAAATCAATAGTCTATATGCCATTTTTCGATTACGCGTAACTATTTTTTCGTAAAAAACAATCCATATCATTTAACTTTTATTTACAAAATATTTAACTTCATGTACACAGGAGTTTGATAAACTTTTAATCGGTGATCACCATGAAAAAAGGATACGTGCTTGAAGCGGCTTTAATACTTTTAATAGCGGTTGCTATTTTTGTAGCGGCCATAGTTAATTTTGTTTCAAGCACCTCTATGCTTCGTGTATCTCAAGAAAAACTTGTCATAGCCTCGAATGATGCGATGAATGGCCTGCAAATGGGAACATCTTTTATCGCTCACTATGCCAACTCAATAGGAGGATTTAGCCTTAATTTCAATTCGGGACCAGGTCTTGTTCCATTTTCGTCTATCATATGGTTACAACCGAATACTTCAAATAATTTCTTTAGCGCAATCTATTCATCTACGGACGGTGCGGGGTGGAAAATAGCACTTTCAACGCTTGCGACTGGTACGAATAATGTTTTGTATCTGAACAAGATCCCTGCGGTCCAAAGTTTTCTTAAAACACTTCAGGCTACAGGGATTTTTACTTCCACGCCTGATATAGTAATAATTCAGACAAAGGTTGGAGGATACATAAATAATTCAAAATATTTTGTCGTTGCAAGATCAAAGGTTGGAGGATCGGTCGCCTACGCAAGCGGCTTCGTCGTCGCGAACGGACTGAACAGATATGTATATTTTACGCAAATGGAACCGCCTTATGCTCCGCCATTTAACAATGTTACTTTTATGACTGGAGATATTCTTGATGGCCCTGTTCGAACAAATGGCACTCTTATAACGCTCGGTAATCCGGATTTCAAATCTTACGTGCAATATGGAGGACTTTATCAAGTACCAGGTTATGGAAGTCCCATCTTTGAAAGTGGCTCATCACAACTCAGTCAATCAGATATAAATTCTATGAACATGTCGATGATAGCAAATCAATACTCATCTCAAATAAATTCTGAAATTGCTTCTCCTTCCAATCTTTCAAATTATTCAACGCCGGTAGGACTGGATCTTTCTGGAGTTTATAATAATCTTATAAATCAATTGTGGAGAAATTATGGATTTAGTTACAGTAATAACTATAAATGGAAAAGCGGTGGATATTACACCTTATCAAAACTTGTAAGTATGTTTGTAAGCGATTTTAACTATTGGGCTTCAGATAGTGGCTATACCGATCAAAATGGAAATATTTTATGGAATCAACTCCCTTCTGTTATATACAATGATTATAACAACGTTATTTCAGCAATTTATGGAATTCCATCTTTGCAAGTTACATTCTCTCCTGGAAATTCTGGATCCAATGCTAACACAATAACTGTAAGTTATGGGATAGATACATCTAATGCAATTGCCGCTATTGATCATTTAAGGACAGATGTTAACATGTATTCTTACGAGTATGACTTATATTCAATAGGACCATATCTTTACAATGGACAATTTTATTCAGGAAATTATTATCCCAATTATTACAATCCAAATGTTTATGATGTACTTCAATTGGGCTATTCAAATCCGCAATGGCAAACATTATTGCAGATAAATCCTGCAAATTCAATTCCAGGAAATTCTAAACTTACAATTGAAAGTGGATCAAATGGATTACTTGGATTACCAAATGGTTCTGGGCCAATTAATTTCAACTTCAACGGGGTTATAAAAACAACTTCCGATCTTGTCATAGGAGATGGCACAAATCAAATCGTTTCAGGAAAATACACATTGTACACGACAAGAAGTTCTATCATAAATGGAAATATCATCTACAATTACGCAAATCAACTGCTTGGATCGAACAATTCACAAAGTAACTGGAAAAATTCTCCGGTATCAACTTCAACCGTTTCCCAAATACGTGCTGCCACAGGAACGGATGCCCTAAATATAGTATCGAATTACGATATTGCACTTGCTGACTCAATGCCGCAATACGCAAAAGTTATGGCGAGCATTTACGCGTTCAATGGAAGTTTTTGGTATCCAAATTATGAATATGCTCAATGGAATGGGAAAACAGGCCAACTTTTCGTTTTTGGATCAATGGCTCAATATGAAGGCGGACAATTTTTCGGAACATATTCAGGGAATTCTCTTAATACTGGTTATCATGCTTACTACGCCTTCGACTGGCGAAATCTTTCCGGAATGCCGTCTAATATGTACGGCACACCATCGGCACAGGGCAAGGCACTTTTGCTTGCCGTAAGAACGACCTTTTAGGTGATCGATATGAAGAATGGATTCACGCTTATAGAATTACTTATCTCAATGGCTGTCGGGCTAATAGCCCTTGGCGCGATAATTTTTATGATGAATCAATTCACGATTCTCGGGCCTCAGGCCCTTAACGAGGTAAATCTCGCCCAGAGGGCTTTGGTTATAAATCAAAGAATTCAGGCACAACTTATAAAGATGGGACCGTCGATATCGTCGATAAATGTGGATTCAAAAGGCAAATGGATCTCATATCAGGTTCAGGTTCCCTTTGGAATTAACGGAATTTATTACTCACCCTACACGCAAATTGCAACGATGACAATGCAAGGATCGTCAATTGTTTTGAAGTTTGCAAATCAAATTACTCCAACCAAAATTCAAACAGTTCAAATAGCATCTGATGTTGCGTCTTTGGTGTTTTATCAACCGCAGAATGGATCCATAAGATACAAATTCATCCTCTCAAAGGGAAAAACAAATTTCGATTACACATCTGCCGTAACAAGTATGAATTTGAGGTGAAGTATGAAAGAAGGATCTCTTTTGATAGACGCAATTCTTGCTATCTTAATAGTTTTTTTTGGTGTACTTATGATCTGGTCAATAACTTCCATGACAATAGCCCAGAGCGATTTTGCCGTTTCAATGTCGAGGCTAAATAATTTCGAAAGTTATGTTTCACAATACTTACTTAGACAGGGTATTTCTTCTTCCGCCACAGCACTTGAGGCATCAACTCCCGTTATAAATGCTCAATTCTTTGGCACATCAAAAGGTGCCACTGTTTACATGAGACTTGTCAAAATAACAGTTTATCCAACGATGACGCAAGCAAGTATAACCATAAGACCAATAAAATACGAAATAATAGCGGGAAATGTCAAAAGAGTCGATAGTGTACTTGTTCAGGGTGGATACTAATGCCTAAGTTTTCCTCTCGATCAAGACAACCGCGGCGGCGATGTCTCCATCGTGAGAAAGAGAAACGTGAACTAAGTCAAATTCATAAATTTTTTTTAAAGAGAGTATAACCTCATTCTCCTCTAAATGAAGGGCTCCACTTTCGTCAGGAACAAATGAGATCGATTTTAGATCGACGCCCCTTATCCCAGTCCCGATCGCTTTGAAAAAAGCCTCTTTGAGCGCAAATCGACCAGCGACGAATTCCATCTTTTTCCTTTTTTGCCATATTTCAAATTCCTTTGAAGAGAGGATCCTATTTCCCAATTTTTCACTTACTCGTTTTATATCAACTACGTCTATTCCTATTCCTACTATCATTTCATCTCTTCCAAAATCCGGTAGTCTATCTCGATATGGTTAAGATATTCTTTAGTTACAAGCGCAAGATAGATATATGCGTATATCGTAAGAGTTATGATCGAGAGGATCATAAAAGAAAGTCCATTCCGCTTTTTGAATGTTCTTAGATTAGATTGAATATTCATGGACTTATTTATATCCTCTTCTATCAACTGGTGGACGTAAAGTCTTTTTGAGATAGCGTCTACAAGAATCACAAGGAAAAAGAAATTGATCAAAAGCGCGAGGATGACCGGCATCGGAATGTAGAGAGGTTGCAAATTTATTGAAAAGATTAAGCCCATTAGAAATTCAAAGATGCCAGAAATCAGAAAAATCCAGTAATAGACAATGGTATTCACCGGGAAATCTTCCATCGCCTTTAAAAGATCTGACGGAATGTTAAGATTTTTGTAAATTTCTACTTTGTGTCTTATGTGATCGTCTACCGATTTGGACATCTTGTACATGACGTAATAGATCACAAATGGCACAAAAACGGAAAGAATTATCCATATGTAGTTGACGGAATTTCTCATATCTTCTTCACGGTAAAGTTCTATTTTATCCATCTAAATCACAAAAAGGGGGATATCCATTTCTTGATTCGATAACCCTCCATGTTTTCCTTTCATCTGATGCTCGTTACCGGTGTATTTCACCGAAAAAGAGTAATCATCACGCGGAATGGCGACAAGATCTCCTATTCTTAATATCGATCTTGGATCCGCATTGCCTGGTCCAAAAAGGCCCTCTTCGATCATCTTCGATGATGAGACGAATTCGACATTCGATCCAAAAATTTTTTCGCCTTCTTCAATCGTCTTTGAAGGATCCTTCGTGTAAAGATACATCACCCGTGGCTCACCGGCTGGCAAAATCTGAAGAGTTGAGACAAACTCATCTTCTGGATTTATTTTGTACTCGTGCTGCCAAGGCGTATGTATCTGGCCATGATCTGCGGTTATCAAAAATGTGGTCTCATCTTTTATGTCTGAAGGCAATCTTTCATAGACAAGGGTTTCGAAAAGTTCAAAAACCTCTTTTGCTTCTTCAAAGTATTCCTCGGAGTTTGGTCCATAAGTGTGTCCCATTGCGTCTACCATCGGCCAATAAGCGTAAATGTAAGAAAATTTTTCTGACTCAAGGTTTTTTCTCAATTTGATCATCATGTCTACGAGATCAAGGTATCCTTGAACTGCCGATCCACGGTTATGCAATTTCGAAAGGCCACTTTCCTTGAAAGAGGAAGGAATTATTATCAGAGGATTCACGCCATAATTTCTCAAAGGCTCGTATATGGAAGGAACGCTTAAGAATGAAGAAGGATTTGCACCGCGAGATATCAACGAATCTCTCGCCATTCCTATGGGAGAAAATTCTATCATGTTCGCAAGTGTTCCAAATTCTTTCAAATAAAGTATATACCCCAACATACCGTGCTCTATTGGAGATCTCGCAGTCGAAAGCGTTGTTAAAGCGTTGACTGTCGTCGACGGAAAGACAGAAGATATCTTTTGAGGCATTTTTATGTATTTCAAATTCGAATTTGTGACTACCTTCTTTGCCTGATCGTAACCAAGAGCATCGATGAGAATCAAAACAACCCTTTTCGAATTTTGAAACTTTTCTCCAAAATAAGATCCCGGCAAAGGCTTATGAAATGGAAGCAGGCCGAACTTTGCCACAATTGAATTTATCAGGCCAAGCAGTGATTTCTCGTAATCTATTTTCATCCTTTCACCGATCCCTGCGTCAGACCTCCAACTATGAATCTTTGTAAACTTAAAAATAACACGAGTATTGGAATCATGCCTATTAGCGCAGCCGTGGTCATAAGTCCCCAGTTAGTCGAATAGGCGCCCGTTGAGAATGTCTGAAGTCCAACGGCAAATGTGTAGTTGTTAAGCCCAGTCATGACTATCGATGCAAGTATGTAATCACCGTAATTTCCTATGAAGCCAAGTATCATCGTAACGGCAAGGACCGGTGCCGAAAGTGGCAATATTATCCTCCAGAATGTCTGGTACCTTGTCGCGCCATCGACCATTGCCGCCTCTTCAAGTTCCATGGGTATTGTATCGAAAAATCCCTTTATAAGCCATGAATTGAAGGCGATTCCGCCTCCGATGTAGAGGAAGGTAAGACCCCCAAGAGTGTTCAACCCGAGGAATGGGAAGAACTTACCTATGAAATTAAGCAAGAGATAAAGCGCGACCATAGCCATCATTGTCGGGAACATCTGTATGAGCAAAATTCCTATCAGGCCATATTTTCTTCCTCTAAATCTAAGCCTTGAGAATGGATATGCCATCAAAGCGGAGAGGAAGACAGTTATGACGGCAGCCGAACCTGAAACGATTATACTGTTGAGCAGCCATCTCATCAAAGGAGGTATGTACTTTTGCATCCATATCTGTGTTATGTAATATGAGGTGTTATTTATCGAGCCGAGTTTTCCGCTTATCTCTTTAAAGTACGGAAGACCGGCGAGTTCATTTGTTCTTCTTGAGATTATTCCAAGGTTCGGTCCTATGGTTGAAACGTACTGATTCTGGTAAAGATTATTTATAGAATTTATCTCGTTGACACTGAATGGAAATCCGAGAACATTTATATTCACGTAATCTTTGCTTCTATCTTTTAAATGTGAGATGTAATAAGAGTACTGATCTGTGAATTTGTTCAGGCTGATGCCAGTCTGGATGGTAAGATTCACCGTATCGATTAACTTTTGAGTGTTGAAGAATTGATCGTATCTTGAAGATGAAGGCATAGGCGGCAATTGAGAATAGATATTCGAATTCTGTAAAGTTGAATAGTATTTATTGAGATCATTCAAAAATGCGCCGGCACTTTCAAATGAATTTATCTGTTTTGCCTCTCTATCTATCACCCTTGAATATTTGAGCGTGGCAAAGTAGAGAGAAGAGATCGAGATCTTATCATTTATAGAATTTATCTCTTGCTGGATTGGACCAATCTGTGATGAAATCTCTGCTATTTGTTTTCTTATATTCGGAATCTCTTCCGATATATTTTTGTATTTCTGTGCATTCATATCGTAGTTTTGAAGGACCGGTATGGACATGGAAAGGCCCGATTGCAATTTAAGAAGCACAAATGGAAGAGAGGTCCTGACGTTAGCGATGGCATTTGAGTTCATATTCGCGTAAATTATAGATTGGTTATTCTGAATGTAGTTAAGATCGTCTAATATCCTTTGGACCTGTTTCGTTATAGGATCAAAAAGACTGTATTTCGAAGAGATCGAAATCCATTCTTTTGCCTGAGATATGTAGGATGAGACATCGTAAAAGACGCCGCTTTGCGTCGATGGTTTGCTCTGACTTATGATACTTTTTACAAGGGAAACCATGTTATCCAATGCCATGGCAGTTGGAACTATGTTATTTGAAAATATCGAAATCTGCGATGCATCGTAGGACATAGCACCGAGATATGAGACAGCGCTTGCGGTCATCGTGCTCAATTGATTTTGAAGTGAATTGTAATTGTTGGAAAGAGTTGTAAGAGAAGATTGAAGTGTGCTTAACAAAAGATTCTTTGCAACTTGGGCCTTTGAAATCGCGTTCGAAAGGCTTTGATCGTAAGATGAAAAGGCAGAATTAACATTCTGAACTGTCGAGAAGACCATTGATTTTATGTTTTGAAGTTTGGCCGCATTAGTCGATCCAACCGTATTCGAAAGATTTATCGTGTCCATGTTGATACGTCTTAAGTAAATCGGGGCAAACCAGTTTCCATAAGTGAAGGTTCCATTCTTTAAAGAATTTAAAGTCTCTTCATAGGCATTTACGAGGTCTTTGGCCATCTGATTATCGATGCCGCTTTCCAAAAGTATCTCCGAGACATTTCCGGGAACATTTGAAAGGGCCGATGCGGCCTTAGACATAGAATCTTTATAATTGTTCCACGATTGAGTAATTTCTGGAAAATATTCTCCGAGTATGATAACGTCAGAATCTGGAGAAGATTTCAAAGAGTTAAGAAGATCAACAAGACCTGCCATTTTGTAATTTTTATCGAGAGAGTTGAATTTAGCCCCAAGATCGGAAGAGACAATTGAGATGTATCTAAGATCGGCACCGGAATTTTCTTTCACACTTTCTATGGCAAGAGATTTTGCCTTTGGAATGAAATTCACAGATATCCACGAAGCATTAGATGTTATGGAATTACTCATTTGGTAAGTTGATTTGAAATAACCTTCGTAAGCGTTAAAATCACCGTTAAGAGCGTTAAGAATCTCTTTATCGCTCATCTTGTTGTAAGGGCTTCCAAGACTGTAAATGTTGGCAATATCGTTGTACAATAATGGTACATTTGGCTTTTCAAATATAAGATCTATGTAATTTTGCCATGTCGTTTGTCCCGAGAAAAGATCCGGGCTTATGGAAGAATTGTCCCTTCTTATCGAAGTTGTGAAGATCCACAAAACAGGGAATAAAACCACAACTATAACGGCAATTATTATTATATGTCTTATCGGATGAACTTTGAACATCATTTGTTCACCTCTTCAAAGGATCCTGAGAGTTTGAAGTTTATAGCACTTATAGTCGCTATTATAACGAATATCAAAATGGATATCGCAGCCGCAAGGCCATAGTTACGGCCCGACGCTCCTCCAAATGCAAGGTTGTAGGTATAACTTATGAGTATGTCCGTTTGGCCGGCCGGCGTTATTGAATTTGGAATGGGTGGACTTCCTCCCGTTAAAAGGTATATGACGTTAAAGTTGTTGAAGTTGTAAGCAAAG
This sequence comes from Athalassotoga saccharophila, assembly GCF_009936215.1. Lineage (GTDB taxonomy): Bacteria > Thermotogota > Thermotogae > Mesoaciditogales > Mesoaciditogaceae > Athalassotoga > Athalassotoga saccharophila. The sequence goes on from NZ_AP019551.1 coordinate 1,927,421, forward strand.
GACGCTATGAGCAAAGGAGCGAGTGGCGTCATAAGTAAAGGAAAGGTTATAGTCCAGAATGAGTGCCATTTAGAAGATCCGTCTATCGAGGCGGCCTCGTAAAGATCGTCGGGTATAGATTGAAGTGCTCCGAGAGATATGACCATCATGTAAGGAAAGCCAAGCCAAGTGTTGACCAAAAAGAGGGCAACCTTCGCCCAGAAGGCATCTCCGAACCAGTTTATCGGTGGTAGATGGAGCCATTCTCCGAGAAAAATCCTGTTTATTATTCCAAAACTCACGTTGAAAAATCCAACTCTAAACATTATTATGGATATGAATCCCGGTATTGCCCACGGGATTATCAAAAGAGTTCTGTAAATAGTTCTGAACTTCATATTTCTGTTGTTCAAAACTATCGCAAGGATTAGTCCAACGGAAAAGGTAAAGATGACGCTTAAGGCGGCCCATTCGAACGTCCATACAAAAACACTCAAAAATGGGGACATTATCTGTTTGTTCGTAAGCAACGATGAAAAGTTTCCGAGCCCTATGTATCCGTAATATCCTATTATCATGGTTTGTTTTCCGGTAGAAGGATCAATATCCCAAAAGGCCGAATCGTGCTCGAGTACTGGCTGGCCAGTTAGAGTGTTAATCAAAACGGTCTTTTGGATCTGATGGCCATTCTCTATAACGGGCATTGTAGAAAGCGTATACTCGTACTTTGCCGTCACAAGTTTGTTAAAGCCATAAGTTGTCGTGAAAAACAATGTTCCTATTTCTGGATTTACAAATTCGGTATTGCTTAAGATGGATCCGTAATTGGAATTGAAAAATTTAAGGTTGGGGAAAGTACTTTGATCTGAAGGACTGTAAAAGTAATTGTAATTTTCTCCATTGACAGATATCGCTATTATCTGTGAAGGATCCTTTAGAGATCTTACTATGGAATAAGTGATGCCATTTATCGAAACCGAACCATTTGTAAGCATTTCAAATGAACTTGTGTATCTACCATTAGAAGGCTGAGGCGATGAGGCTATGTAAAGTTTGCCATCCGGATCTTTCAAGAGCAAAACAAAATCATTTGTGGGCTTGTAATCTTTGTAAAGGGTGTAGACGGAATAATTGAAAAACTTTGGATTTGGGCTTATTACAACCTTGTCGAGTAAGATGTTTATTGCCTGATCTCTTGTCCACATGTATCCCGTTGCGTAATTCTCAAAGGCTATCTGAAAGGTGAAATATATCGGATAAACGGTCAAAATCATCAGAATTATAAGAGCGGGCAACATATATCTGAAAGGATATCCCTTCGGATTTATGAGCGCATAATCTATAAACACAAGCAATAATATAACAATAACTCCAAGCGCGTAAGATCCATCGATAAACAATAAAGTTATTGACCATCCAAGAATGGCATCTATAAGTGCCACCAATATCCATAGAATAGCCTTTTTCACCAAAGATTATCCCTCCACATAAAAACATGGCGGGAGGATCCCGCCATGCGATGATTTACTGCGCTATAGCCTGTTTTATTTGCTCGACAGCCGTCGTTAAAGCGGCCTGAGAAGATTCTTTCCCGTCGACTGCAAGGTTAATCGCATTTGTCCATGCATTCCAAACAGAGGCCATCTGAGGAATATTTGGCATAGGAGTCGTGTTGCTCAAAGCATCAACAAATCCCTTAAGCCATGGGGCAACTTTTTCGGCCTTGGCGGCAACATCGTAGCGGGCCGGTATTCTTGGATCGGCCTGCCATATTTTGTACATTGTATCTGTGGTATTAACATAATCTGACAGGAATTCAATTGCCTGAATCTGATTAGGAGATTTGGAATTGATCATGAAGCCCTGAACTCCGACAAATGGTTCTCCACCCGGGATAGGTGCAACTCCGAAATTGATACCTGCCTGTTGAACTTGTGGCACTGCCCATTCTCCATTTATCATCATGGCAGCCTTACCGGATGTGAAGAGATTAACTGCGGTATTGTAATCTTCTCCCTGTGGAATTATTCCGGCTTTAAAGAGACTCACGATGTAATCCAATCCCTTAACTGCTCCTGCATTCGCGAGGCCTATGTCATTTGGATTAAGTGAGCCGTTCGGATTTGTCCCAAAGACGTAACCGCCAAATCCCTGAATGAATGGTGCAGAGAAATAAGGATTACCATAGACAGGATAGGCAAGTCCGTAGAATCCACCGGATGTCATCTGCTGTGCCATCGTAAAGAGTTGATCCGGGGTTGTCGGTGGATTTGTGACGTAGTCCTTATTATAGAAGAGAGCAAGCACATCTATACCGTAAGGAAGACCGTAAAGTTTGCCACCGTAGGAGAAGGCCTGAAGAGATGATGGAGCGAACTGATTGATTTGATCGGACGAGAGGAAGGTAATAGGACTTAAAAGTCCATCTGCCGCCAATTCTCCAACCCAGTCATTTGCACCGACTATTATATCGGGGCCTTCGCCAGCCGCGGCAGCCGTGACGAATTTGGTTCTGATATCACCAAAGTTCATTTCTACAACCTTTACAGGTATTCCGTAAACAGACTGAAATTCATTGCCAAGTTGCGTCAAAATAGGAGCCCTTGTAGAGTCAGCCCAGATAAGTAACTGTCCGGGTGTGGCTGCGAAAACGCTCATCACCGCTAAAGAAGCGATGATCAGAGTCAAGATAAACCAACGTTTCATCTGAATTCCTCCCTTCAAATATGAATTTAAAGTAAAGAAGCCTTGACAGGCAAATAATATAATACCACCAAAATTGTTTTTTTTCAATAGACTAACGATTGAAAACGATTTATAACAAATCATCTTGCAAACCAGATCGCATTTGATAAAAATTTATGATAAAATTCCTCTGGTGATGAAGTTGAAAAACAAGATATGGATAACTACGAAAGAATATTTTTTGATTTCGGCAGGAGACCTTATAACCGCAATAGGTGTTGTCGCTTTTCTTGTACCCTACAACATAGCGGCAGGTGGGGCAAGTGGTTTGGCAATAATACTTCATGGACTTTTGCCGATTATTCAAATTGGCGTATGGATGTACATAATAAATGGCATTCTGATACTCATCTCCATCTTGATACTCGGCATAGATTTCAGTTTTAAAACGATTTATTCGACTTTTTTGCTTTCTTTCTTTGTAGATCTTCTCGATAACATCTTCCCAATCCCAGTCTACAACGGAGGAGATTTAATGCTTGCGACGATATTCGGATCTATAATAACGGCCTTTGGGATGGCGATAGCCTTCTCGCAAAATGGAAGCACAGGTGGGACGGATATCGTGGCAAAGTTGTTTAACCGCTTCTTTTCCATACCGCTCGGACAAGGAGTCTTGATCGCAGACGTGGCGATAGGTGTGCTTTCGGGATTTCAATACGGGATAAATATAGGTATGTACGCGATCCTCGCCATCGTTTTAAACGGATTGTCGATAGATTTCCTCATGCGCGGTATGGAGATGAGTAAGCAACTTTTCATAATCTCCTCGAAGAACGAAGAAATAGAAAATTATATAACCCAAAAACTTGGACACACCGTAACCTACATTCCGGCAATAGGAGCACACAATAAAGAAGAGTACAAAATGATAATGGTCGTTGTCAAAAGAAGGGAAATTTCGGCCATCTTAGAGGTCATAAAGTCCATAGATCCGTCTGCCTTCGTGATAGTTGAAGATATAGACAAAGTCTTTGGAGAAGGTTTCAACGACATAAGCAAGTTATGAGGTGAAAAAGGTGATATATCAGATATTCGTCGATAGATTTGCAAAATCAGATCAAAACGTGCCGGTCAAGCCGTGGGATTCCCCGGTTGAGGGAGCGATAAATGAGTTTTACGGTGGAAATATAAAGGGAATCATTTCAAAAGCAGATTACATCTCATCTCTTGGCGCAGACGCAATTTATCTTACCCCTATATTCGCATCGCAAACGTATCACAGATATGACATTCTCGATTATTTCAAGATAGATCCCATCGTTGGAAATGATGAAGATTTCGATGAAATGATAAAAATTTTCCATTTAAAAAAGATAAAAGTATTTTTGGATGGAGTCTTTAACCATGTGAGTGTGAATTCAGAGATGACAGAAAAACTCGGAACAAAAAACAGATGGAGGAATTTCGATCTTGTAGAACTCGATCTCGATAGAAAGGATGTCATGAACTTCGTAATCTCGGTTGTCGAATACTGGATGAGGCGTGGAATCGATGGATTTAGAATAGATTGCGCAAATGATGTGGGTATGAAACACTTAGACAGAATTATGGATACAATTCACCATTTCAATGGAGAGATGATCGGAGAGGTAATGACTTACGCAAAAGATTGGCTCTATCATATGGACGGCGTGATGAATTATTTCTTCAGGAAATCAACACTTTCTCTGTTAAGGGGTGAGTTGTCAGTCGGAGATTATGCAAACTTTATAAACTGGATGATGGAAGAATATCCTTACGACAAACTTCTAAAATCATGGACAATACTTTCTTCTCACGATACGCCAAGACTTTCGTACGTCCTCGGAGACGAAAGGCGCGTACGTCTGGGAATTGCCATTCAGTACGCCTTTCCCGGCATTCCTATGGTCTATTACGGTGAGGAGGTCGAGATGAACGGGGGACCCGATCCATTCAATAGAGCCCCTATGAAATGGGATCAAAAAAGCGAGAGAATAGATTTCTACAGGCAGATGGAAAATGTGAGGAAAAAATTCGATGCGCTCTCAAAGGGTAAAACAAAGATATGGAAATCAGGCAGTGCCCTCACGATTTTAAGATACGGCTCGTGGGAAGATTTCGTGATCTTTACCGGGAATATTTCGAATTCCGCGAATGTTTCGAATATAATGATTCCATACTCCTACGCTTTTGACGGTTTAGAACTCATAGATGCGCTTAACCCGGATCGAAAAGCAAAGATCTCATCCGGATCTGTTGTTGTAGAATTTGAGCCTTTTGACTTCGCATTCTTCGTTCCACAGGACAATGTTCCTTCTTACACGTTTTTCAAGCATAGATGAAGATGAAAATAACTGCCTTGGTTGTAACATACAACAGATTAGAATACCTCAAGAAAAATCTCGCGGCGCTTTTCGATCAATCGAGAAAGCCAGATGAGATAATCGTAATAGACAACGCAAGTACCGATGGCACTTACGAATTTTTAAAAGATCAGAAAGTCAAATTTGTAAGGCTTTCTGAGAATACAGGCGGAGCCGGAGGATTCTCTTATGGTCTCAATTACGCGATAGAAAATGGCGCAGATTGGGTATGGATGATGGACGATGATGCCATACCATACAATGACGCACTTAAAGCGCTTGAAGATGCGATCAATAAAAGACCCGATGCCGGCGTTTTTTTAAGCCAACTCGTGTCTGATTCAAATTCAAAGCCCAAAGAAAAGATAAAATCGGCATGGTTTGGCACATTCGTGGGCTTTGCAGTAAGAAAAGAAGTCGTCAAATCAGTAGGCCTTCCCGATTCTGAATTTTTTATATACGCGGACGATTACGATTATTCAATTAGAATAAGGAAGGCCGGCTTTAAGATTTTAAGAGTTCATTCAAGCCTTATAGATCATAAAGACTGGATAAAGCAAAAGCGCGTCTTTCGTTTTCCATTTTCTAAACCACAGGTACCGGCTTGGAAAACTTACTATCTTTTCAGAAATCCAATCCTCGCGACGAGAAATTTTAAAATAATAAATTTAGCCGTAACTTTATACCTCTCGATCGACAGATACATATGGTCATACGTCGATCCATCTGCCAGATCTTACATATTCAAAGGCTTTGAAGATGGACGTAAGGGTATAAAGGGAAAACGAATAGATCCACGTAAGCCTTTACTTTCTTGATATCTGTCCTATCGCCACAAAGTGAGCGGCTGTCTTTTTGGGAACAAATCTCAGCGCGAAGGCCGTTAATTTGTTTATAAATCCCGGAATGACTATGAGTTTTCCATCCTTTAGGCCTTTGTATCCTATTTTGGCAACTTTTTCCGCGCTCATACTCTTTATGCTAAAAGTTTCCGCACTCGTCAGTCCTATTCTTTTTTGAAAGTTCGTATCTGTCGGTCCCGGACATAAGACCGTAACCTGCACACCCAATCCCTTTAACTCTTCGTTAAGGGCCACGGAAAATGAAAGCACGTATGCCTTTGTCGAATAATAAACATTCATGTAAGGGCCAGGCGGAAAGGCCGCGAGAGAAGCAACGTTTAAAATCTTTCCGTGTCCCCTCTCGATCATCGAAGGCAAAAAGAGACGGGTAAGATGCGTAAGGGCAGAAACATTTACCTCTATCATCTCAAGAGAGGTTTTTAGATCTGTCTTTACAAAGGCGCCGTAACTTCCAAAACCTGCATTGTTGACAAGTATCTCTACCTCTACAGAACTTTTCTTCAATTCATCAAAGATCTCATCTGAAGCAGAAGGAATAGAAAGATCCTTTGCAATGGTCATCACAGACACACCAAATTGACCTTCTAAATCCTTTGCTATTGCTTTGAGTTTGTCTTCTTGCCGTGCGACGAGTACGAGATCATGACCATCCTTTGCAAACAATTTCGCAAATTCCAATCCTATTCCGCTCGAAGATCCTGTTATAAGTACACGTTCTTTCATAATACCTCCAAATTGTCGACGTTAATACATATAATACCACTTTAAAAAGTGACGGGCAAAAGTAAAGAGTTAGAAGTGAACAGTGAAAATCGCAAATTGACCATATTATGATTTGATCACTTTTGTGAAATTTTTGCTTAACTTTGAGGTGACATTAAATTTGTGATCTTCACTTAGATTTGCTAAGATCAAAAATGAAAGGAGAAGGAAGATGCAGAGCAAATCTATCAAAGACAGAGATCACTTAATCTCTAATCATAGGCGCCGTCATCGTCATCATTTCATTCATTTTTTTGGTCCTGCATGGCTTACGATGATGGCCGATATGGATGCAGCAAGCACGATAAGTGCGGCAGAAGTGGGTGCAACCTTCAAATACGGACTGATATGGTTTATGTTATTGCTTACGGTTCCACTCTTTTTTGTTCAGGAAGCGGCGGGCAGAATAGGCGTTGTGACACAGCAAGGGCTTGGGACGGTGATAAGAAAACGTTATTCAAAAAGAACTGCTCTTGCACTTACAATCCCGATGGTAATAACAGATGTTATAACCTACATCGCCGAATATGCAGGAATAGCCATAGGTCTTAAAATCTTTGGAATATCTCCTTTTGTATCTTTACCAGTCGTTTTTGTCTTACATATACTTTTGATAACAAAAAGAAAGTACGCCCAATTTGAGAAATTATTGCTTGCCATTTCCGGTGTTCTTATAGCAACATTTGTGATCACTTTGATTTTTCGTGGAATTAGGCCTTATTCGCCCGTCTATTTCATTCCATCAACTTCTTTCTTTTATATGCTTGCAGTAACCGTTGGGGCGGTGGTAATGCCTTTCATGCTTTTCTTTCAAGCCTCGGCGGCCGGAGAAAAGGTTTCGATAGCGCGCGATCATTTTGGTGAAGAGGGAGAGACGTATTTGAAAAGAAAGGCTCTTTCTCTTTCAAAAAAAGAAACTTTGATAGGGGCAATAGTCACAGAGTTTTTGATGGTTGTAGTCGAAATGGTCGCAACCGGCATCGATCCATCTGATAATCTCATGTCTCCCAAAGAACTCTCGACGATACTCTCATCGATAGCCGGTCCCTTCTCTCCTTACATATTCGGCATAGGCCTTGCTGCCGCAGGTTTTCTTGCGCTTGTGGTTGTGTCCTTGGGAAGCGCGTGGGGATTTGTGGAGGCCGCAAATATTCCAAAGGATAAGGCATGGATAGTCTATGTGCTTGAAAGTTTGCCGGCTGTCTTTGTTCCAATGATCTTCAGTTCAGATCTTATAAATTTCATGCTGGATCTTATGGTCATATTCGTCTTCGTTCTCATAGGACCGGGAATAATGGTTGGCATTATTTCTTCTGACAAAAAGATCATGGGCGAATATGCGTCTAACAAAAAATGGAAAATATTTTACTGGTCGAGTTTTTTGTTTGTCTTAATCTTTGGATTTATAGCGTTAAGTAGCCTGTGATGAGAAAAAGGGCAGAATGGGCCAAATAAAAAGGAGGGTATTTCATGTGGATCTTCATGCTTGTAATAGGTGTTCTCATAGTGCTTTTATCACTTAAATTCAAATTAGAGCCTCTTTTGCTTGTTCCCATAGGATTTTTTATATTTCTTTCAAATATACCCGGAAATCCTCTAATCGGTTCACATGGGCTTCTGATACAGTTGTTCAATATCCTTATAGGTTCAGAACTATTACCGCTTTTGATCTTCATCTCGATTGGTGCGATGATGGACTTCAATCTTTTGATTTCAAATCCGCTTTACACGATAATAGGGGCCTTCTCACAGGTAGGGATATTTCTTACCTTTTTGATGGCGAATTTTTTCGGCTTTGACATAAAATCTGCAGCATCAATAGCGTCGATAGGTACGGCCGATGGCCCGACGGCAATTTACGTAACATCCATGCTCAGGCCAGAACTCGTCCCTTCAGTTTCTTTGGCAGCCTATACCTATGTGTCTATAATACCTCTTCTTATTCCTGTGATTTTAAAGATCCTTGTCTCAAAAAATGAAATGGAAGCCGCAACTCTTACAAAGCAGAATGTTTCTAAATTGACATTGATGATCTTTCCTTTCATACTCGTAATTCTTGTAGGTTTTATGGCTCCAATAGCCCTTCCGCTGATCGGATTTTTGATGTTCGGAAATTTTTTAAGAATAAATGGCCAGACTCAAAAATTGAAAGATGTTGCGGAAAATGAAATGGCAATGGTATTGACGCTTCTCATAGCGATCCTCATAGGATCAAATATGTCTTCTGAGACCTTTTTCAGATTCGATACTCTCATGATCTTCTTACTTGGAATAGTTGCATTCATCCTAAACCTTATCTTTGGTGTACTTGCCGGAAAAGTCTTTCATATTTTCGACAGATCATTCAATCCCTCGATAGGCGCGGCCGGCAACAGTGCCTTTCCAATGGCCTCAAGGGTAGTTCACGGTTACACTCAAAAAAAGAATCACAAAGCCTTTTTATTGCCCGCTGCCCTTTCTGCAAATGCCGCAGGGCAAATTGCATCGGCCATTGCTGGAACATTTTTGCTTCAAAGTGCTCTTCAGGGAACAAATCCATACGTAATAGCAGCCAACGCTTTCTGGAAATCCTTCATCGTCATGATAGGCCTTGGAATAATAATTTTTGTGATAGGAAAGATCAACATAAAAAACAAACGGGACCTATAAGGTCCCGTTACAAATAAGCCGGGCAATAACCTACTCTTGCAAAGGGTCGCCCCCTTACTACCATCGGCCCGGACTGGCTTAACGGCCGTATTCGGAATGGGAACGGGTGTTTCCCAGTCCGGTATCCTCACCCGGCATAACAGTCATTCAAAACTGAATAGAGTTTCAGGTTAAGGCCTCGGGTTATTAGTACCGGTCGGCTCTACATGTCACCATGCCTCCACCTCCGGCCTATCAAGGTCCTGTTCTCGAACCACCCTTACCTCTTTCGAGTGGGAGACCTTATCTTGGGGTTTGCTTCGCGCTTAGATGCTTTCAGCGCTTATCAATTTGCACTTGGCTACCCAGCTTATACCCCTGGCAGGATAGCTGGTACACCATTGGTACATTCACCCCGGTCCTCTCGTACTGGGGGCGACTCCCCTCAAGTCTCCTTCGCCTACGGTAGATAGGGACCGAACTGTCTCACGACGTTCTGAACCCAACTCACGTACCGCTTTAATGGGCGAACAGCCCAACCCTTGGGACCTGCTTCAGCCCCAGGATGCGATGAGTCGACATCGAGGTGCCAAACACCGTCGTCGATGTGAACTCTCGGACGGTATCAGCCTGTTATCCCCAGAGTAACTTTTGTCCGTTTAGCCATGGCCCTTCCATTCAGTGCCACAGGATCACTAAGACCCGCTTTCGCGTCTGCTCGAGCCGTCGCTCTCACAGTCAGGCCACCTTTTGCCTTTGCACTCAACGGCTGATTACCAACCAGCCTGAGGTGACCTTTGTACGCCTCCGTTACCTTTTGGGAGGCGACCGCCCCAGTCAAACTGCCCGCCTGACACTGTCCTCTGCCACCTTCAGTGGCTCAAGTTAGCACTCCAACACATCAAGGGTGGTATCCCACCGCCGGCTCCCCGTCCCCTGACGAGAACGGTTCTCAGCCTCCCACCTATCCTGTACATGATGCGCTAAAGCACAATATCAGGGTACAGTCAAGCTTCATGGGGTCTTTCCGTCTAGCCGTAGGTACCGGGCATCTTCACCCGGATTGTAGTTTCACCGAGCCTCCCGCTAAGACAGTGCCCAGATCGTTACGCCATTCATGCACGTCGGAACTTGCCCGACAAGGAATTTCGCTACCTTAGGACCGTTATAGTTACGGCCGCCGTTTACCGGGGCTTCAGTTCACCGCTCATCACGGCTCCCCTTAACCTTCCGGTGCTGGGCAGGCGTCAGACCCTATACCTCCTCTTTCGGAGTTCGCAGAGTCATGTGTTTTTGGTAAACAGTCGCCTGGGCCTTTCCACTGCGGCTTACAATTGCAGTTGCCCACAATCGTAAGCACCCCTTCTCCCGAAGTTACGGGGCTATTTTGCCTAGTTCCTTAGCGGAAGTTATCTCGTCCCCCTTAGCATTCTATGCCAGCCCACCTGTGTCGGTTTACAGAACGGTTTGAAAGCCTTCATCGTTTAGCGGTTTTTCTCGGCAGTGTGAATCTATACCGTCGCAACGCATCGCTGCGCCACTCCCCGTCACAGCTTACCTTCAGCGCGTGGTTTTGCCTGCGCGCCATGGCTCGCCGCTTAGATGGCCTTGCCACTTGACCACGGTACTTCTCCTCCTGCGTCACCACATCACTCCAGCTCCCAAGAACAGGAATATTAACCTGTTTCCCATCAGATACGGCTTTCGCCTTTTCCTTAGGGTCCCGCCTAACCCTGGGTGGACGAACCTTCCCCAGGTACCCTTGGGCTTCAGGGGGGGAGGATTCTCACCTCCCTCTCGCTACTCGGGCCTGCATCCACACTTGGACCTCGTCCAGCGCCCCTCACAGGTACGCCTTCTCCCTACTGTCCAACGCTCCCCTACCAACTTCTCAGTTCCGCAGTTTCGGCTCCTGACTTCAGCCCCCTTACATCTTCGGCGCAACGTGCCTCAACCAGTGAGCTGTTACGCACTCTTTTAAGGATGGCTGCTTCTAAGCCAACCTCCTGGATGTCTCAGGCACATTACTTCCTTTCACACTTAGTCAGGCATTGGGGACCTTAACTGACGGTCTGGGCTCTTTCCCTCTCGACCACGGAGCTTATCCCTCGTAGTCTGTCTCCTGCACTTTAAGTCATGGCATTCGGAGTTTGGTTGAGTTCGGAAGGCTCACGCCCCCTACCCCATCCAGTGCTCTACCTCCATGACTGACCATGCAAGGTCGTACCTCAATACGTTTCGGGGAGAACCAGCTATCACCGAATTCGATTAGCTTTTCACTCCTACCCACAACTCATCCAATGCTTTTTCACTAGCAACTGGTTCGGACCTCCAGTGGGGGTTAGCCCACCTTCATCCTGGTCATGGGTAGCTCATCCGGCTTCGGGTCTGCACCATGTGACTTCCCGCCCTCTTCGGACTCGGTTTCCCTTCGGCTCCGTCTCTCTCGACTTAACCTCGCCACACAGCACAACTCGCAGGCGCATTAATCAAAAGGCATGCCGTCGCACTTTCGTGCTCCGACTTCTTGTGGACACGCGGTTTCAGGTTCTCTTTCATCCCCCTCCCGGGGTACTTTTCACCTTTCCCTCACGGTACTACTTCACTATCGGTCAACGGGTAGTATTTAGCCTTGGAGGATGGTCCCCCCTACTTCAGACAGGGTTCCTCGAGCCCCGCCTTACTCAGGTTACACCTTAGGGCTGTACCTGCTTTTCGCCTACAGGACTTTCACCTTCTCCGGTCGGCCTTCCCAGACCGTTCAACTAAACAGATACCTCTCCCCGACACTTCCACAGCAGTGCCTCAGATGTACCTATTACCTCAAGTACGCAACGCCTGTGGGCTATCTCACGTACTCGATTTGGGCTTTTCCCCTTTCGCTCGCCGCTACTTGGAGAATCTCTTCGATTTCTTTTCCTCGGGTTACTGAGATGGTTCACTTCACCCGGTTCGCCTCTTTCCAGATACTTGACTCTCGTCAAGTGGGTTTCCCCATTCGGATATCGACGGGTCAACGTTCGCTCGCAACTCACCGTCGCTTTTCGCAGCCTGCCACGTCCTTCTTCGCCTCCCGTTGCCAAGGCATCCACCGCGCGCCCTTCATACCTTAACCTTCACTCTATTCAGTTTTCAATGACCGCTGGAGATGATCGGATTCGAACCGACGACCCCCTGCTTGCAAAGCAGATGCTCTCCCACTGAGCTACATCCCCGTGGGCTCAGGTGGATTCGAACCACCCACCTCACGCTTATCAGGCGTGCGCTCTAACCATCTGAGCTATGAGCCCTTAGTCCACTCAAAAACGGGCAGCAATCTTCTCTCCTTAGAAAGGAGGTGATCCAGCCGCACCTTCCGGTACAGCTACCTTGTTACGACTTAACCCCCCTCACTGAGTCTACCTTCGGCGCCTCCCCCCTTGCGGTTAGGCCAGCGACTTCTGGTATCCTCAACTCGGGTGGTTTGACGGGCGGTGTGTACAAGGCCCGGGAACGTATTCACCGCGGCATGGCTGATCCGCGATTACTAGCGATTCCGACTTCATGCAGGCGGGTTTCAGCCTGCAATCTGTACTGGGGCATGTTTTCTCAGATTCGCTCCACCTCACGGCTTCGCTCCTGTCTGTACATGCCATTGTAGCGCGTGTGTCGCCCAAGGCATAAAGGGCATGATGACTTGACGTCATCCCCACCTTCCTCCAGATCTTCTCCGGCAGTCTGCTTAGAGTGCCCAGCCGAACTGCTGGCAACTAAGCACAGGGGTTGCGCTCGTTGCGGGACTTAACCCAACACCTCACGGCACGAGCTGACGACAGCCATGCACCACCTGTGTAGGCTCTCCCTTTCGAGAGTCGTTCCGCTTTCGCTTCACTACCACCTACATGTCAAGCCTTGGTAAGGTTCTTCGTGTTGCGTCGAATTAAACCACACGCTCCACCGCTTGTGCGGGCCCCCGTCAATTCCTTTGAGTTTCAACCTTGCGGCCGTACTCCCCAGGCGGTTCACTTAACGCGTTTGCTTCAGCACGGATGGCTAACGCCTCCCATACTCAGTGAACATCGTTTACGGCTAGGACTACCGGGGTATCTAATCCCGTTCGCTCCCCTAGCTTTCGTGCCTCAGTGTCAGTATCAGCCCAGAAGACCGTCTTCACCACCGGCGTTCTTGCCAATATCTACGGATTTCACCCCTACACTGACAATTCCATCTTCCTGACCTGACCTCAAGCCGATTAGTTTCAACCGCACTCCCACAGTTGAGCCGTGGAATTTCACAATTGACTTTATCGGCCACCTACGCACCCTTTACGCCCAGTAACTCCGGACAACGCTCGCCCCCTACGTATTACCGCGGCTGCTGGCACGTAGTTAGCCGGGGCTTCCTCGTAAGGTACTATCCGAGTATATGACTTTCCACTCCATATACCCTTGCTCCCTTACAACAGGAGTTTACATCTCGAAAGACTCCTTCCTCCACGCGGCGTCGCTCCCTCAGGCTTTCGCCCATTGGGAAAAATTCCCCACTGCTGCCTCCCGTAGGAGTCTGGGCCGTGTCTCAGTCCCAGTGTGGCTGACCATCCTCTCAGACCAGCTACCCGTCATCGCCTTGGTGGGCCTTTACCTCACCAACTAACTGATGGGCCATGAGTCGCTCCTCAAGCGGTACTTTTGTACCTTCCCTCTCTCGAGCTTACGGGGTATTACCATCCCTTTCGGAATGCTATCCCCCTCTTGAGGGTACGTCCCCATGTATTACTCACCCGTTCGCCACTCAGCACGATTCCTCCTTGCGGATTCCTCGCCTGTCGTTCGACTTGCATGTGTTAGGCACGCCGCCAGCGTTTGTCCTGAGCCAGGATCGAACTCTCCGTCCAAACCTTACCTTCGTTGCTGCCCGTTTTTCAATGACCTACCTTTAAAAGAACTTCCAAAAATCGCGAACCGAGAAATATCCTATCAAATAAAGGTGAAGAAACAATGTTTTAAATGTAAAATGTGAGTTAACTCACGCTTTTTTGTCTTCTTTGTAAGTAGGAGACTTTCTTACCTCTTTTTTGATGTAGAATTCTATCTCGTCATTGGGTTTGAAATCTTCGAAATTCTCAACTTTTAGGCCTCCTTCTTGCGGAGCCTCGAGAGCATCGACATCGTCTTTGAAATGCTTTAAAGCCTCTATGTGCCCATCAAATATGACATTTTTATTCCTTAAGATTTTGACATTTGCATTTTTCTCGGCATGTCCATCGTAGAGTTGGAAGCCCGCTATATTCCCAACTTTTGATATGTTGAAAACCTGTAAAACTCTTGCATGACCTATGACCTCTTCGACGAATTCGGGCTCCATCATACCTGCAAGGGCAGCCTTTATGTCTTCTGTAAGATCGAAAATTATCTCGTACGTTTTTATCTGAACTCCAAGTTGATCTGCCTTGAGTTCTGTTTTCGGCTCAATTCCCACTCTGAACCCAAGAATGACGGCCTGATCTGCCGACGCAAGCAAAACATCGTTTATATTTATATTTCCTATACCTGCATGAACTATATCTATTTTGATCTCTTCAGGCTCTATCTTTTCAATAGCATTTTTCAAAGCCTCAAGGGCTCCGAATGTATCTGCTTTAACTATGATGTTTAAGACCTTTCTGCCTTCCGTTTCAGACAATTCATGTATATTTTCAAGTCTGACTCTTTTCACACTTTGTGGCTGTTCAACCTTTCTTGTTTCCATATAATCACGTACCTCTTTTTGAGAAGGCATAACGTAGAGAATGGATCCAGACTCTGGCAATTCTTCGAATCCCATTATAACGACAGGATCTGAAGGTTTGGCCTCCTTTACACTTTTTCCGGTGTCATCAAAGATAGATCTTACCTTTCCATAAGTATTTCCGGCAACGAAATAATCACCGAGTTTGAGAATCCCGTCCTTTACTATGACAGTGGCAACCGGGCCTTTGAATTTATCGAGTTTGGATTCTATTATTACCCCTCTCGCCCTTCCATACCAGTAGCCTTTAATCTCCTTTAATTCTGCGACTAACAATATCATCTCGAGCAATTCATCTATGCCTTTACCGGTCTTTGCAGAAATTGGAACGACCGGTACATCTCCTCCCCAATCGTCTGGAATTATGTTCAATTTGTTTACAAGATCTTGCTTGGTAAGTTCAATATTCGCATTTGGCTTGTCTATCTTGTTTATGGCAACTATAACCGGGACTCCAGCATTTTTAGCATGATCGTAAGCCTCAACAGTTTGTGGCATTACACCATCATCGGCAGCGACAACCAAAACAACTATGTCTGTAGCCTGCGCACCACGTGCCCGCATTTCAGTGAAGGCCTCGTGACCGGGGGTATCTATGAAGGTTATACTTTTACCATTTATTGTCGCTTTGTAAGCACCTATCGATTGAGTTATGCCACCGGCCTCTTTTTCTGCAAGATGAGTCTTTCTTATTCTGTCGAGTAAAGTTGTCTTTCCATGATCGACGTGGCCCATTATTGTGACTATTGGAGGTCTTGGTAAGTATTTATCGGGATGTTCCCGGTAAAATTTGTCAAACTCTTCCTTGAGAGGATCTAAAATTTCACTTTTTTTGGGAGATTTAAATTCTATGTGTATCGAATATTTATTCGCAATCTCTTCGAGCAAAGACTTTTCAAGAATGGTGTTTATAGTTAGGACCTTTCCCTCCATGAAAAGATCCTTTATGATTTTAGTGGGAGGAATCATCGTCATATCACAAAAATCACGTAAAGTTATACTTTTTCCTTCCTCTATTTCGATTGTTTTTTCTACATGGACAATTTCTTCTTGATCGGCCTTTTTGGGTTTCTCTTCAAAGACTTCCTCTTCAACATGTTCTTTGGGCTTTGATGGCTTCTTTTGTTTTACGATTGTTTCACTCTCATCGTCTTCCGAGTTATATATCTCGACTAACATGTTAACAACGGATTCATCTAATGTGGACATGTGATTTTTGGCATCAACGCCAAGATCTTCCAGTTCGGCTAACAATTCCTTGCTCGTCATGTTAAGACGTTTAGCCAGTTCATGAACTCTTATCTTTTTATCCATTAAATCCCTCCATTAACCTTTTCACTTACCAATTTATTTATTCCTCTTATAAAAGTTTCTTCGATTATTCCAACCGCAGAAACTTCTCCCTTTCCAATAGCCTTGCCTAATCTCGCCTTATCAACGTCTAATTTCACAAAAGGCACTCCTTGATTCTGGCATTTTTTTATCAACGCATCGACGCTGCTTCCGTGATCGCGGGCAAAGATGACTAACTTTTCTTTTTGAAAACTCGAAATATAGGTCTTCAATGCCTTCTGTCCCAAAATCAAATTACCCGTTTTGGATGCTATACCAAGTATACTAAGTATACTCTCTTCTCTTTTCAATTCTTAAAACCTTCTCCCATGAACTGACGTATCTCTATCTTCCATCCGGTCAACTTTGACGCCAATCTTACATTCTGCCCATCTTTTCCTATTGCAAGAGAGATCTGGGTTGGAGAGACCGTTATGTACATCTTATGATCTTCCTCGCTTAAGGATATGTCCATAACCTTCGCGGGAGAAAGAGCGTTCGAAACGAATTGGACCGGATCGGAAGAGAATGGAATTATATCTATCTTTTCACCGTTCAATTCTTTTATAACCTGATTGACACGGCCTCCTCCCTCTCCTATACAAGCACCGACAGGATCTACATTGGGATCTGTCGATATCACGGCTATCTTTGTTCTCGATCCGGCCTCTCTCGCGATCGCGACTATTTTTACTATACCACCTTCGATTTCGGGAACGTACTTTTCGAATAATTTCTGAACCAATTCATTTGCAACTCTGCTTAAAATCACAACCGGTCCCTTATTTCTTTTTTCAACGGCTATAACGTAAGCCTTAACGAGATCTCCAACTTTGAACTTCTCATTTGGAATTCTTTCTTTCGCGGGCAAAATCGCATCAACCTTGTTCAATCTTAACTCAACGTCTCCCGTAGATGGACGCACAACTTCCGCTGTAACCACGGCGTGATAAAGATCCATGTATTCGTTGAAGAGATTTTCCTTTTCTATTTCTTTTAATTTCTGGATAAGGACCTGCTTTGCGGTTTGGGCCGCTATTCTTCCGAATTTCTTGGTATTTAAGGTCTCTTTCTTTATGGTTTTAACCTCTACAGTGCCATCTTCGGCCGTTTCGGTGATATTTTGAACGACATTTATCTCTCCCGTTACGCCATCTATCTTTATCGAGAGAGTATCATCCTGAACGTTGAAATTCTTTTTGTAGGCCGTTGTAAGGGCCTTTTCAAGTATTTCAAAAAGTTCATCACGACTTATGTTTTTCTCACCCTGAAGTTGTTCCAACGCTTCTAAAAGATTTAAATTAAGCATTCTTCATCCTCCTTAAAACTCTACAACGAGATTTGCAGATTTTATTTTCGAAAAATCATATGAAGATATCGTACCATCAACATCGAGAGAAAATGTATTTGCCTCTATGTCACAATTCACTATTCTTCCAGTTACAGTGCTTTTCTCATCGCCATTTTCGAACTTTATCCTTACAAGTTTTCCGTTGAATCTATCAAAGTCTTGTATTTTTCTCAAGGGCCTATCAAGACCCGGAGAAGAAACTTCCAAGATGTAATTCTCCATTTCACTTTCGGCATCAAGCAAAGGACTTATCTCTTTAGAAAAGGCCTCGCACTGATCTATGCTTACATATCCTGATGGATCATCGATAACTATACTCAAAAGAGACCTTCCCTTTCTTTTTTTAAAATCAACCTCAAAGATTTCCAAATTCATTCTTCTGGCCACACCTTCGGCCAATTTTTTGATAATCTCAATGTTTTCCACATCAAACACTCCTTAACTTGAAAACAAATTCGAGGGCTTTGCCCTCGAATACAATTTTATTTTACCACAATTTTAAGGCTTTGTCAACATGATGCTTGACAAGTAAACATCCTATGTGAGAATATATTCAAGATGAACAAAAAATTCATGATAAACTTTGTATCTCTTATTTCTTCAAGAGCGGCGTATGCCCTTAACTGGTACAACATCTCTCCACTCTACATTTTTATAGAGTCTTCTTTAGCCATTCCACTCTCTAAACTTGGAGAAATTCCGACATCTTTTCTTTTGGGTGCTGGTATTTTCCAGATTCCGTCGGGTTTACTGGCTGCCAAAATAGGGAATAAACGTGTTGCGATGGCGGGGATGTATCTGCTGTCAATTATGTCCTTGCTTTCAGGCTTTTCATGGAGCCTTGAATCGATGATGTTCTTCAGATTTTTCGTCGGTGTTGGAGCGGCCATGTACTTTTCGCCGGCGCTGGGAATAATAAAGAATGTTTTTTCAGAAAAAAATCGTGGAATGGCAATGGGATTTTACAATGGCGCTTTTAACCTTGGTGCAGGGATAGGAATTGCCGCGTGGAATGCGGTAGCGATTTTCACAGGCTGGAGAGTAGCACTCATCATAGGTGGAATTATTGGTCTTGCGATAACGATCGAGAATAACCTTTTACTCCCCCCAGACGAAGTGACAAAAGAAAAGGTAGAATGGAAAAAGGTGCTTGGAAACAAAGATGTATGGCTTATAGGCCTTAGTCTTGCCGGTTTTTGGGGCGCATTTTTCGCAACGGCTCAATTTTTAAGTCCTTATCTTGTGAAGAAGGGTATGAATGGTGATCTTGCCGGATTGATCTCTTCTCTTACGCTCATCGCCGGTGCCGTTGGTGGCCCCTTGATAGGTATGATATCTGACAAGATAAAAAAGAGAAAGCAATTCATGATCTTGCTTTCTCTTGTCATGTTTTTCCTGATATCCACTATCTTTCTGGCAAATGCCTTTGTTATATGGATCTACACGTTCCTTCTTGGTTTTTTATCGGCGGGCATTTTCTCGATACTCTACGCAATACCTGCGGGATACAAAGAAATATCTCCACGTCTTCTTCCACTTTCGATATCTTTGATAAACTCGGTCCAAATATCCGTAGGATCGATTGCCCCTTATCTCTTCACCCTTACGGCCGCGCGATTTTCTTTCACCTTTGGATGGATATCACTTGGAATATTCCTTTTGGTCTTTCTTCCACTCACAAAATTCGCGAAAGACGGGTGAAAACGCTTTGTGTCTTTACCCATAAAAGTTATACGTTTTCAAAGTACTCTTTTATTTCCCAGTTTGTAACGGCCGTTGAAAATCTCTTCCATTCAGTTTCCTTCATTCTGACGAATATCTCAAAGGCTTTCTGTCCAAGAGTGTCAACGACCAATTTATCCTTCTTGGCAAGTTCTAATGCCTCCATTAAATTCGATGGCAAAGATTTTATCTTGTTTCCCCTCTTTTCCGAATCGCTCATCTTGAAGATATTTTTGTTTATAGGCTTTGGGGGTGTTAAATTTCTCTTTAATCCATCAAGACCGGAGGCAAGAATAACCGCAAATGCGAGGTAAGCGTTGCATGAAGAGTCCGGGCTTCTGTACTCAAGCCTTGTTCTTTCTCCCCTTGCTTGAGGTATCCTTATGAGAGCCGATCTGTTGCTTACGGCCCAAGCAACGTTCACGGGCGCTTCATAACCGGGCACAAGTCTTTTGTAAGAGTTAACCGTCGGATTCGTTATCGCCGTTATATACCTTGAATGTTCCATCAAGCCGGCGACGAAATGCATAAAGACCTCGCTCAGTTCATATTCACCCTTCGGATCGTAAAAGGCATTTTGGCCATCCTTGAAAAGACTTATGTGAACGTGCATTCCAGATCCGTTTATTCCCTCTATTGGCTTGGGCATGAATGTTGCCCTTAGCCCGTTCTTCAAAGCCACAGTCTTTACGACCAATTTAAATGTCTGGACCCTATCGGCAGTCGTCAAGATATCTGCATATCTAAAATCGATCTCGTGCTGGGAAGGAGAGACCTCATGATGATCTGCCTCAACCTGAAAGCCCATCTCTTCAAGATCCTGAACGACCTCGCGCCTTACAAGTTCACTCCTGCTTAACGGAAGCATATCAAAATAACTTCCGGAATCCACAAGCGCCTCCCGAGGATTATCTCCATCTGCCTCAAAGATGAAAAACTCCGGTTCAGGGCCTGCTTGCGCTTCGAATCCCATTTTCCTCGCCTCATTCACAACCTTTTTGAGGATGTACCTTGGGGATTCTTCGCATTCTCTACCATCTGGCTCCATGACATCGCATATTATCCTTGCAGACTTTGAATCTTCCCATGGTATGAGTGTGAATGTTGAAAGATCGGGCCTTAAATACATGTCCGACTCCTGAATTCTTGCAAAACCTTCTACAGATGATCCGTCGAACATGACCTTGCCATCGAGTACCCTTTTGATGTCAGAGGTGGGAACACTTACCTGTTTTAGGGTTCCATCGAGATCTGTGAATTGAAGTCTCAATATCTTGACATTCTTCTCTTTAATTACCTTCAATAAATCCTCTTCCTTCATACAATTCCTCCTTATATATAAAGATAGAGGCCGGTGTCTTTTCACCGGCCTCTTGGGAAATCCAAAAAAACTCAACCCAATCGACCAGTGTCGATCGGATTATTATTGTTATTCGCAAAGTTTTTCTCGATTAAGTACCTTTCGTTCATTCCATTCCTTCCATTCATAATTAATTTACTTTATGATACCACACAAAAGTCATTTTGTCAATTTTTAGGACCCTAAAAAATTTGCCGAGATTCCCAAAATCTTATTCATATTTTAATTGTTACGAAACGAGAGTATTTTAGAATAGATTATGAGCATAAGACCAAAACAATATGGAGGTTAGATATGAAGACATTCAAAATCAAAGAAGATCTCGTTCAAGACGGTATTGCCATCGCTCAGGCAAGAGACATAAAGGTCATCTCTGACGTGCGGGACGATGGTACACACCCTTACGGATTTTCACCGGCAGAGATTATAGGCAATGCACTCGGATCGTGTCTTTTGATAAACGCACAAAGAATAGCAAAAAAGATGAGAATGAATTTTTCCGATCTGAGCATTGATTTGAACGTTTACAGGCAGGAAGATATACCAAAAGTTGTCAAAATAGAATACACAATTCACATAAAAACAGACGGCAGTGAAGAACAACTTGAAAAACTTTTCGATTATACTTCCAAATACAGTACAACTTACAATACATTGAAAGATTCAGTTGAAATCTTTGGAAAGATTGAAAGAGTAGAAATCGAAAATATCGAAGAAAGAGAAGGTGATTCAATTGTTTGAATCCTTTGCTAAAAATCTCAAAAAGTATCTTATTGTATATTCGATCATAGCGCTGGCCATTGGATGGGGACTGGGCATAATGTATGCTCCCGTCGCCAAAGATCATACTGTGATATTCAAAAATCTTGTTACCATTTTTGTTTTCTTCATGATATACCCAATGATGGTTAATCTCGATTTAAAAGAAATACCAAAAATGATAAGAAAGCCCAAAGCCGTTGGCCTTAGTCTTATATACAATTACGCAATCACTCCCGTTATCGCATTTGCTTTGTCTTACCTTTTCATTCGCAATGTGATGCTTTCGTTAGGCTTCATGCTTGTGATGCTTATGCCGGTTGGATCCTCAAGCGTTGGCTACACTGGCATTGTCAAAGGGAGTGTTGAGACCGCAACGATAGCCCAGACGATAAGTTTCTTATTGATTCCGATTCTAACTCCCATTTACCTTTCTTTCATGACAAAGGGTGTTGATATACCGATGATGCTTATTTTACAAAGTATCCTTTTACTCATAATTCTTCCAATGATCTTGGGAATACTGACAAGATTCGCCGTCATAAAATTCATGGGGAATAATGGCTTAAAAAAGATAAATTCTTTGCTTTCGACAAGTACGATGCTTTTCATGTTTGGAGTTATAGGCCTTATATTCTTTATGAAAGGTGAATTACTGATTCAAAGATGGGATATTCTTGTGGATCTATCTCTTGTGACGCTTTTGTATCTTGGAATAATGCTTCCATTGACAACCTTTGTCGATAAAAAAGCAGGTTTATCTTACAAAGATCATATGGGCATAGTTTTTCTAAGCACAAGCAAGAACAACAGCACGGCTGTTGCCATAGCAACAATGGCCTTTGATCCGCTGGTGGCAATTCCGGCGGCAGTTTTGCCCATCTTCCAGATGGTAATACTCGTCGTGTACATACACCTTGAAAAGCCAATAGAAAAATACTTTATGAAACCCAAAGAAAAAGTTTTCCCATTGGAAAAAATTCGAAAGAATGAAGAGTGAGAATATGTCCGAAACTCAGAATGAACAACATTGCATCTCTTATATAGAATCTGCGATGGTTGCAGGTGTAATGGGCGGTGGCACATATAAAATTGGTAATAGACGCATGCGATCAATTTAACTGACTAAAAAGCCCCCGTCGGGGGGCTTTTTTCACAAATAAGTGATTATACTTTTTCTGTTTTTGATACTTTTTTCCCGAGCAAACTTAAAGCGCTTTCTGCCGCTTCAAGGATAACTTCGCTCAAAGTTGGATGTGTATAGACACAAGATGTTATGTCTTCAAGTGTACCGTTCATCTTTATCACCTGTGTGGGTCCTGCTATCAATTCGGAGGCTTCCTTTCCAACTATCTGGGTGCCCATGAGTCTGTGATTTTGTGGATCTATTACAAATTGAACAAATCCTTTTTTGTCTCCCATTATAAGTGCTTTAGCATCCTCTGAATAGGGAAATCTAAAAACTTCGTATCCAAGTTCTTTTCCCTTTGCCGAATCCATCCCGACACTTGCGCTTTCCGGATCGCTAAAGATCGCATGTGGTATAGCGGTATAATTGATCTCCACGTTTTTCCCGAGGATCTTATAGGCTGCGGTTAAAGATTCAACCGTCGCAGCATGGGCAAGCATAAGTTTTCCATTTACATCACCCGGAGCATAAACATTCTCATTCACGGTTTGCATGTAATCATTGACGGGGATCTCACCACGTTTGCCTTTTTCTATCCCAAGTATTCCAAGATCTATACCGTTTGTTCTTGGCCTTCTGCCTGCTGCCATCAAGACCTTTTGACCATAGGCAACTTTTTCTTCTCCATTTTCAGAATATTTTACCGCAAATCCAGATGATGATTTTTCTACCGAGATCACCTTTGAGTTGACGTGAATATCGATTCCTGAATTTTGAAGTCCTTCTGCCACAGCCATACTCACATTTACATCTTCAGTTGACAAAAGCCTTGGCAAGAGTTCTATTATGGTAACCTTTGTATCCAACCTTCTAAACATCGAAGCCATTTCCACGCCTATGTATCCACCGCCAATTACCACGATTGATTCAGGTTTTTCTTCAAGTTCAAAGATATCTTCAACAGACAAACACAATTCATTACCCGGAATGGGTATTTTTACTCCTTCAGATCCGGTTGCTATAATGAGTTTTTTGAACTTAAACCTTATATCTCCGTCTTTTCCTTCAACGTCAACCGTATTTGGGCCCGATACCTTGGCCAGACCGTAAAAAACATTCAAATGGTTTTTGGCGGCACCTTTACTTGCCCTTTCTGTTCTTGCCTTGAGAATCTCTTCTTTTCTGCTTTTTATCTTGCGAAAATCAACTTTAAAATCAAAAGTGCCATCGATTCCAAAGTCTTTCATCTCACGCAAAGTATTATACCTTGAGGCACTTTCGATGTAGATCTTCGAAGGGATGCATCCTTCAAAAAGACATGTACCGCCAAGACCTTTCCCTTTTTCCACAAGAGCCACTTTAAGACCGTTTTTCGCAAGTAAATTCGCGCCAGGTGTTCCTCCAGAGCCACCACCGATGACTACAACATCAAATTCCATTTCTTTCACTGATTTCACCTTCTTTAGAATAATAATGAACTTATGACCATAACTATTCTACCACTTTTGTAACAAAAAAGCCCCACAAGGGGGCTAATTTGTTTTTTTAAGATCTTTTATCGCTTTGATTGCTTCTTTTGTGGTCATGTTTCTTATATCAACACCGGCGTGTTTTTCACGGGGAAATTCACTTTCTTCAAAAGCATCTCTGTACATCTTTGATTGCATTTTTGGATCACATCCTGCAACGTAAAGTTTATCTATTTCATGATTTTTCGTAAGTGTCTTAAGATACTCCTCTCCATCATCTGCGCAAAGTTGTGGATGAAGCGCAACAAAATCAAAGGTATTCTCTCGTCTTAAAGCATTTAGAACTTCAAAAACATCCATTTTATGAAATGACGGACATGTTCCCTGACAAACACAAAGTAATAATCCTGTTTTACCCATTTTATTTCCTCCTTTAGCCTCTGAAATAAGTTATAGTTTCGTTGTCACAAGCACCTTTTTGGCAGCCCATGCAAAACTCTACACAATTTTGTGGATTGACGACAACTGGTTTTCCATTTTCTCCGATATCATAAACACCATGAGGGCAAAATTGAACACAAGAAAGACAACCTATACATTTTTCATAATCGATGATCGGATACCAGTTCTTTGCCATTAAAATTTCCTCCTTGCCATAAATTTAGTCACACAAAAACTCTATGCGGAAATTATGCTAAAACAAGTTTAAGTATATTTTATCCGACCCACCAGCAATGACAAACAAACTTCAAGATGAACTTCCCATATTAGATATTTTTTTCACAAAAGTGAAAAATTACTAAAAATTTCTATCCCTCTATCTTCCTTTTTCTTCTCAATTGAAGCATAACGAGCAAAAGCATAAGAGGAATCTCGAGTAAAGGCCCTATTGCTGTCACAATTGGAACAAATGGGTATGCTGAAAAAGCCGTTATGGCTATTGCAATTGAAACTTCAAAATCCCTTGCCGCAACTGTGTATCCTATAGATGTTGAGTCCTCATAATTGAACTTGAACCTTCTTGCAGTAAGGTATCCAACGTTGAAAAGCAAAAAGTAAAATGAAAGCATGACAATTGCGACCATCCATATCAAAGAAGGATATTCAATTATTCCATATCCCTCGCTCCAAAACATCACCAGAATTGTGAAAAGCAAGGCTATTGTTTGCACGTTTCCGAGCAAATTCGTGACTTTTGCGAAATAGGATTTCTTTTGTAAAAGGTATCTTGTCAGTATTCCACCTAAAAAAGGCAGGGCTAAATACAAAAGAATGCTTTGAAGTATCAAAGACGGATCTATCGATACTTTCGTTCTTGCAAGAAGATATATGAGAAACGGCGTCGTTATTATTTGAATTATAGAATTCCATGCCACAAAAGACACAGCCATCGACATATTTCCTTTTGAAATATCCGTCCAAACCATGACCATCGCTATGCACGGAGCCACTCCAAGCAATATTATCCCAACTATTGCCTGCTGTGTCATATTTGAAGAGATTAATCCTAAAGCGTAAAAAATGTAAAAAAGCGCATAGGCAAGACCCGCAACAAGAAATGGGGCAACGAGATAATTCAAAACAACCATTAAGCCAACGCTTTTTATGTTTTTAAAACTTTTTCCAAGTTCGGAAATCTTGACTTTGACCATCGCCGGATATATCATGAAAAACAATCCGGCAGGTATACCATACGTCGATATTTCCTCGTTGCCTTTAGTGTATCTTCCAAGCAAAAGACCGATGATTATGGCAACTACGACAAAAACAGGAAAAAGAATATTTTTCAATCCAAGTTGCTTTGCAAGGCTTTTGTTATTCGCTTTGTCCATTTTATCATTCTATTTTAAAAGATGATACATCTTTAGAATCGATCATACCTTTACCAAAACTTTCTTCTATCCATTCTCTTATCTCATCGCGCACTTTTCTAAATACTTTAAGTTTTTCTTCATTAGATCCTATAGCGAGGGCTGGGTCCTCAAAATTTCTGTGGATATGAACCTTACCCGGGAAAAACGGGCATGTTTCATTTGCCCTGTCGCAGACGGTGATTACGTAATCGAATGTCTTCCCTTTGAATTCTTCTATACTCTTGGATCTGTGATTTGATATGTCAATTCCGATCTCTTTCATAACCTCTATGGCGTATGGATTAACATGAGAGGCTATCGTTCCGGCACTTGCAACTTCATATTTGTCTGGATACATAGACCTTAAAAATCCTTCTGCCATTTGTGATCTCGCAGAATTATGGGTGCATATAAAGAGAACACTTTTTTTCATGATTTCCTCCTTCTCAATTGCATTTTTGAGATTCGAATTTTACACTCTCAAGATCGTACTCTTGTATTGCAACTTTAAGAATTTCTTCCAAAAATGAAGGGATTTCTTTAATAGCGTAATAATGCCATTTTCCATCCTGCCTTACGGTTACAAGATTTACGTTCATCAATTCCTTCAGATGTCTCGAAACATTTGGTTGATTTGTGGAGATCAAATTTTGGAGATCGCAAACGCAAAGTTCTCCCCTTAACTTTAAAAACGAAAGCATTTTTAAATTTGTCTCGTCTGCCAGTACTTTCAAAATATCAACGATACCGATATTCTTTGTGATCATTTCTCACCTCATATTCTTATATTCATATATTATAATACAAATTTTAAAATTCCATTAAGAGGTGCGTATATAATATAGGGGTGTGAAGATGAAAGGAGGGAGAAAAAGGCTTCTAATAAAAGAATTTCTTGACACGGTCATGAAAGAATTGGATGAGGAGTTATGTTCCGCTTATTTGGAAAAGGGATACAAGGTATTAAGGATCAAGAAGAGGAAAAACTGGTCAAATCTTTTGAATACAAGGGATATTTTGGTTCATGCGAAAGCAACGTCAAAAAAGTAAAGCAAAGGCTTAAGGGTAGGAGTTGGTCAAAAAGAGGGTTATTTAACATGATAAGGCACATGATGATATCTTTAAACTCTGAGAAAGTGCTAAAGATTCACGAGGTTAAAGCACAGAAGAAACACATTGATGATCAAGACACTCATTTGGGATATATTGATTGTACATTAGCAACTCTGAATAATTCTTATGTGGAAGACAAAATTAAGACTCTTCTAAATCCACATTTTACATAATCTTTATACCCCATTACTTTACACACACTTTGCAAGTTGACCAAATTCGATTTTTGAGATATTATATTTTAAGTTGTGAATTTTGATCCTTCGGGGTGTTTTAGATGGGTATAGGCGAGAATGTCAGGAACATACTTTCACAATTGCCGGCAGGCGTTAATCTCGAAATAGCCGCAAAATCGAGAGAAGCCTATGAGATCGAAGAGGCAATCCGGGCTGGAGCACGAATCGTTGGAGAAAATTACGTCCAGGAGGCTGAAAAGGTTATTCCGATGGTAAAAAGCCAGGCCGAATGGCATTTTATAGGATCAGTTCAGGAAAACAAGTTAAACAAAATGATACGCCTTTTCGACATGATAGAGACTATAGGATCTGTTGAAATGGCGAAAGTTCTCGATAAAAAATGTCAGATCTTTGGAAAGAAGATGAATATTCTCATAGAGGTTAACAGCGGAAAGGAGCCTCAAAAGTCCGGTGCAATGCCCGAGGAGGTAGAAGGGATCGTAAGAGAAATATCGAAATTTTCAAATGTAAAGATCATGGGCCTTATGACGATGGGTCCTGCCGTGGAGGCCGAGAAACTAAGGCCTTATTTCAAACTCACAAAGGAACTTTTCGATCATATAAGAGATCAAAGAATAGAAAATGTGGAAATGAAAATCCTTTCGATGGGCATGTCAGACTCTTACATTGTGGCAATAGAAGAAGGATCAAATCTCGTAAGAATTGGAACCAAGATCTTCGGCCCGAGAGTTTACAAGAGGTAGAGATCATGTGGATGATTATTTCCGACTCTCACGATAACATGGAAAAAATAAAAAAAGCCGTCGAGATTGCCAGAGAAAACAACGTAACAAGGGTCATTCATCTTGGAGATTTTGTTTCTCCATTTGCAATTATTCCATTTTTAAATGAGAATTGGGAATTCAACGGAATCTTTGGTAATAATGACGGAGAAAAACTTTTTCTCCAAAAACGATCTAATGGTAGAATAAAAAATTCGCCAAACTGGCTAAATATTGAAGAAAAGAAGATTTATCTCATGCACGAGCCAAGATCTCTTTATCCGGCCATAAGATCTAATTTATACGATCTTGTACTCTTTGGTCATACCCACAGGTTGATTATAAAGAAATACGGTAAGACGATCGTTATAAATCCCGGAGAAAGTTGTGGCTATTTGACTGGAAAAGCAACGTGTGTGCTTTTCAATCCTGTGAATTCGGAAAGTAAAGTGATCGAACTTTGATAATTGAATTTTTCAAAAACAGGTGGAAGCATTACCTGACAGGCGTGCTTTTTCTTGTTCTAATAGATTATCTTCAAATACTTGTACCCAAATATATAGGTAACGTGGTAAATCTTGTCATAAAGCCTCCCGTCGATCTTGACATTATACTTAAATACGTTATTTTGATAATACTTATCGCCGGAGGGGTTGTAATCGGAAGATTTATATGGAGAATGCTCATAGTTGGAAGTGCAAGAAAGTTCCAAGCATACGCACAGCAAAAATTGTTTGACAAATTTTTGAGATCTCCAATTTCTTTTTTTGATTCTACAAGCGTCGGTAACCTTATGGCTTATTACACAAACGATGTGCAGGCCGTCAGTCAGATGTTAAGCCAAGGCATCATAATGACAGTTGATGCAATAGCGATGACCGCTTTTGTCTTTGGCGGTATGTTAATGGTTGTGGATCTTAGGCTCGTTCTTATCTCTTTGATTCCTTTACCTTTTGTCGCGCTTTCTTCATGGTACTTTGGAGGGAAGATCCATCAAAGATTTAAAATGGTCCAAAGCGATTTTTCTTTTATAAGCGAGAGGGCTCAGGAAAGTTTTTCGAACATAAAAACGATAAAATCTTACGGTGTCGAAAAAGAGTTCAACGGTCTTTTCAAAGAAACGTGTGATAAATTTGCCAAGGATAATTTCATCCTTTTAAGGATCTCTGCCGTTTACGGACCTTTGATAAGTTTTCTTGCCGCTCTTACAATGGCAATAGCCATCTTCCTTGGAGGCCAAATGGTTATAAGCGGGTCTGTAAATCTCGGCGATTTTGTCGCATTTATAAGTTATCTTGGAATGCTTACATGGCCATTTGTCGCGATCGGTCAGGTTATAAATGTCGTCCAGATGGGAAGGGCATCTCAGGAAAGAATAGATGTTCTCATGAAGACTCCGGAAAGAGACGATGATGGGGTAGAGTTTCCGGGCAGGTTTCAAACTTTAGAGATAAAAAACCTCGATTTTGCTTACAATGAGAAGAACGTCATTAAAAATTTAAGCATGAAGATCCAAGCAGGTCAAAAGGTCGCGATAATAGGAAAGATAGGCTCGGGCAAATCGACTATCGCAAAGTTAATGACGAAACTTTACACCGTGGAAGATGGTAAAATATTTTACAACGGTGTGGATATAAACAAGATCAGCGCAAAATCACTAAGAGACAATGTTTTGCTTGTTCCACAGGAATCTTTCCTTTTCAGCACGAAGATCTCTCAAAATATAGCCTTTGGCCTTAAAGAATTTTCTGGAGATGAGGTTGAAGATGCGTCAAAAGTGGCCCATTTTCATGAAGAAGTTGTTAAGTTCGAAGAAAAGTACGATACGCTTGTTGGAGAAAGAGGTGTAACGCTTTCTGGAGGTCAAAGACAGCGCCTTAGCCTGTCGAGGGGAGTTTTTAAAGACGCACAGGTTATAATCTTAGATGATGTACTCTCGGCCGTAGACTCCCAGACCGCGACCATGATCCTTCAAGACATAGAAAAAGAGTTCAAAGACATGACGACAATCGTGATAACCCACAACATTGCATCGATAAAGAACAGCGATATAATATTTGTTATGGATGAGGGAAGAATAGTCGAATCGGGTAACCACGATGAACTCATGAAACTCAACGGACTGTACCACAGACTGTTCATGATCCAACAAATAGAGAGAGAGATTGGAAAATAGACCTTCATTTTTATGTGTTATACTTATTCATAATGATGTCGAGGGGTCAT